>NZ_CP083954.1:1557500-2946088 GCF_006442975.2 Mesorhizobium sp. B2-1-1
CACGTGAAATCCTGTCTGAAATTGGGGGGACCACCCTCCAAGCCTAAGTACTCGTGCATGACCGATAGCGAACTAGTACCGTGAGGGAAAGGTGAAAAGCACCCCGACAAGGGGAGTGAAAGAGTACCTGAAACCGATTGCCTACAAACAGTGGGAGCCCGCAAGGGTGACCACGTACCTTTTGTATAATGGGTCAGCGACTTAGTGTGACGAGCAAGCTTAAACCGCTAGGTGTAGGCGCAGCGAAAGCGAGTCTGAACAGGGCGTTCAGTTCGTCGCATTAGACCCGAAACCGAGTGATCTAGCCATGAGCAGGTTGAAGGTAAGGTAACACTTACTGGAGGACCGAACCCATAACTGTTGCAATAGTTCGGGATGACTTGTGGCTAGGGGTGAAAGGCCAATCAAACTCGGAAATAGCTGGTTCTCCGCGAAATCTATTTAGGTAGAGCGTCGACCGAATACCCCAGGGGGTAGAGCACTGGATGGGCTAGGGGTCCTCACCGGATTACCAAACCTAACCAAACTCCGAATACCTGGGAGTACTAGTCGGCAGACACACGGCGGGTGCTAACGTCCGTCGTGAAAAGGGAAACAACCCTGACCTACAGCTAAGGTCCCCAAGTTATGGCTAAGTGGGAAAGGATGTGAGGATCCCAAAACAACCAGGATGTTGGCTTAGAAGCAGCCATCATTTAAAGAAAGCGTAACAGCTCACTGGTCTAAATAAGGGTCTTTGCGCCGAAAATGTACCGGGGCTAAAGCCATACACCGAAGCTTAGGGTTCGTGAGCAATCACGAGCGGTAGCGGAGCGTTCTGTAAGCTGATGAAGCCATACCCGTGAGGGGTGGTGGAGGTATCAGAAGTGCGAATGCTGACATGAGTAACGTAAGGGGAGTGAGAGACTCCCCCGCCGAAAGACCAAGGGTTCCTGCTTAAAGCTAATCTGAGCAGGGTTAGCCGGCCCCTAAGACGAGGCGGAAACGCGTAGTCGATGGGAACCACGTTAATATTCGTGGGCCTGGAGGTAGTGACGGATCACACAAGTTGTCCAATCTTATCGGATTGAACGGGCAGCGGAGTGGTTCCAGGAAATAGCTCCTCCTTATAGACCGTACCCGAAACCGACACTGGTGGTCTGGTAGAGTATACCAAGGCGCTTGAGAGAACTATGCTGAAGGAACTCGGCAAATTGCACGCGTAACTTCGGAAGAAGCGTGACCCTTTTCTGCGCAAGCAGAGGAGGGTGGCACAGACCAGGGGGTAGCGACTGTTTATCAAAAACACAGGGCTCTGCGAAGCCGCAAGGCGACGTATAGGGTCTGACGCCTGCCCGGTGCTGGAAGGTTAAGAGGAGGGGTGCAAGCTCTGAATCGAAGCCCCAGTAAACGGCGGCCGTAACTATAACGGTCCTAAGGTAGCGAAATTCCTTGTCGGGTAAGTTCCGACCTGCACGAATGGCGTAACGACTTCCCCGCTGTCTCCAGCATAGACTCAGTGAAATTGAATTCCCCGTGAAGATGCGGGGTTCCTGCGGTTAGACGGAAAGACCCCGTGCACCTTTACTATAGCTTTACATTGGCATTCGTAGTGGCATGTGTAGGATAGGTGGTAGGCTTTGAAACCTGGGCGCCAGCTCAGGTGGAGCCACCCTTGAAATACCACCCTTATCACTATGGATGTCTAACCGCGGCCCGTTATCCGGGTCCGGGACAATGTATGGTGGGTAGTTTGACTGGGGCGGTCGCCTCCTAAAGAGTAACGGAGGCGCGCGATGGTGGGCTCAGAACGGTCGGAAATCGTTCGCTGAGTGCAATGGCATAAGCCTGCCTGACTGCGAGACTGACAAGTCGAGCAGAGACGAAAGTCGGTCATAGTGATCCGGTGGTCCCGCGTGGAAGGGCCATCGCTCAACGGATAAAAGGTACGCCGGGGATAACAGGCTGATGACCCCCAAGAGTCCATATCGACGGGGTTGTTTGGCACCTCGATGTCGACTCATCGCATCCTGGGGCTGGAGCAGGTCCCAAGGGTATGGCTGTTCGCCATTTAAAGCGGTACGTGAGTTGGGTTCAGAACGTCGTGAGACAGTTCGGTCCCTATCTGCCGTGGGTGTAGGAATATTGAAAGGATCTGTCCCTAGTACGAGAGGACCGGGATGGACGGATCTCTGGTGGACCTGTTGTGGCGCCAGCCGCATAGCAGGGTAGCTATATCCGGACGGGATAACCGCTGAAGGCATCTAAGCGGGAAACCCACCTTAAAACGAGTATTCCCTGAGAACCGTGGAAGACGACCACGTTGATAGGCCGGGTGTGGAAGAGCGGCAACGCTTGAAGCTTACCGGTACTAATAGTTCGATCGGCTTGATCGTTCTCATTCCTTATGCCCATCGTGAAACACGATGGTCTGGCCAGCGCTCACGCATGAGCGGCCCTTACGGGCCTATGCTCCGCGAGGGCGCCGGACGACCGGCGACGCGCAGTCGCGCTTGCGGGCTTTGCCCGAAAGCAAACTGTGGATGTCGCTCAGGCACAAAAAGACAGGTGAAGAGCAACGAGCCAATAGTGAATAGGCATCCCCTATTCACTATTGCCTTCTGCCCAATCCCTAACCCAGCTTCTCGAATAACGTGCGTTTTGCCGACCTGGTGGTTATGGCGGAGCGGCTGCACCCGATCCCATTCCGAACTCGGCCGTGAAACGCTCCAGCGCTGATGGTACTTCGTCTCAAGACGCGGGAGAGTAGGTCGCTGCCAGGTCTGCCAAACGCACGTTAAACTCACATCCAATCGGATAGATGTGAAATCTTCTCTTCACGAACAGGCCCGCCAACGGGACAACGGGCCGCGTAAGCGGCCCTTTCAATTTGGCGGCGCGAAGCAGGCAATCGCCCGCTTCCAAACATCGAAGCAGAAACACCTGCTTCCAGAGGTCGAAGCAAGCTCACGCTTGCTCATAGGTGGCGCGGGGTGGAGCAGCCCGGTAGCTCGTCAGGCTCATAACCTGAAGGTCACAGGTTCAAATCCTGTCCCCGCAACCAGTTTTATCATAACTCTCTAGCCGTCCCGGTCTAACCGGGGCGGTTTTTGCGTTTGGAAGGGCACGCAATCGCCGCGGCGCACCATAGGGCGCATCACGGCTCCGAGAAGGTCGTGCGAAACGGGAGCGGGAGCAAGTTAGTGCGCCTAGGCGCGGTGTACCGCAGGCCTAAGGGGGAGCTATTATTGTTGACGATTACCGGTTGTAGGTGTTGGGACAAATAGAGCACCAAGGCCTGATGTCGGAGAAGACAGCTTTGCGCCCCCACTTCAGTCGCTCTGGCGCAGTTGCGGGGACAGCGTAGTTCAGCTTGGAATTACACTCTCAACCAAGCTGAGCGCGCATCATCCGCACGAAACCTCCGGAAGAAGAAAAATCGCGGAAGCGACCATTGCGGTGAAAGCCGCTATCGATTGACCTGTATCTGTTCTTGCTTGCGCAGTGCTTCTATCTCGGCCTGCAGGACCTCCCGCGATCGCCGGGACATCTCGAAGGCCTCGGCGCATTGGCGATCGGCAAGGGCAAGGTTTTCTTTATCCTGGGTGATCAGGAGAAGGCGCGCGCTGTCAAAAAGCCTGAACGCCATCTCGTGCACGTCGGCCGGACGCCGCGCCAGGGCATCGAGCACAGCATCCGCCGTCCGAGAAACCATCGATCGGAAACCCATCGAAGCATCAAAGTCGTTTGCGTGGCCCGCGATCTGCGCCCTGTCCGCCCACAAAACGCATCCGCTGTCTGTATCGCTGACGGTGACAGAAAGCGAATTGATCGAGAAACAGTCACGGATGATCGCGCGAATTGCAACGGATCGATCAGCATCGTGGCGACGAGGGTGCTTGTTTTGTGGAACTGGACCCGCCTCGCGAAAGAAAACCGCGTCGACATGTGCCCTTACGGCTCTCGACGTCAACGCGAAGAACTTGCTGGCAAGTTGGCGGGCTCGGTGGCTTGGGTCCAGATCCGCCGTGAAAGAGACGTTCCTTCGATGCGGAGCCAACGGTTTGGCGACAGAGTCAATGTCGTGGTCAAATGAGGCGCTGACAGCACTGCGATGTCTGCGAATCCAATCTGCGAACTGCCAGTCGGGAATGTCCAGATCCTCAAACAGTTCGGCGCTCGAAAAACTTGGATCCGAACAAGCCGGCGGTTCAAAGCAGGTTCGAAACAGCCGGGCGTCCAGTGACACGGATTGTCTGTCGGAGCGAAGCGCGTTGGCGTGGATGTCCAGGCTGCGCCTGATGTCGCAAAGAGCCTGACGAAGGCTGGCTGCCGCCTGATCGCTGCCGCGGTCGCTCCACAGCTTGTTCTGTAACCAGGTCCTGCCCCGGGAAAGCGTCGGCGAAAGGGCCAGCAAAGCGATCACGCCGCGCGCTTTTTGCGAATGCGGGCTATAGTCGACACCGGCCGCGTCCAAAAGTCGAAATTGTCCCACCGCACGCAGTCTAAGCATGCGCGACCCCCAAACTCGCCATTAAAATCTACTTTGGCTATGGTTATGCGAAACGGCGTCGTTCAATCCCCAGGCAGAATTGGTAGCAACAGCCTGACAGGTTGAAAAGCACTTGTTCGCTCCGGCAGGTAAATATTTGTGACAGCTAAAGAATGCGAGAGCCGTGCTGGAGCCGGCGAGCCTTCAATAGTCGCACGATTGAGAATTGCCATGCTTGAAGAGCGTTCTTTTCACGATTTTTTCACGCGCGGCTGCCGATCGGAGGCGTTACCGTCTAGGAAGTGCGGGGGCGCGAAATGGGCGGGCGCTGGCGGACCAATCGACATTCAGGCGGCAAGAAACAGCCTGGCATCACGCGCCGGGATTTTCTGGGCGTCGCCTCGACGCCGGTCATCATCGCGGCAACCAACGGTCTGGCATTTGCAGGCGATCTCCCGGACAAGGACTCTGGCGCCGACCTGCTTTTCATCCTGGCCCCGGATGAGCGCAGCGTTGTTGTCCGCCGGGTCCCGCCAAGCGGCTCCGGCAGTCATCAGGACTGGACGCTCGACGCAGCCGCGTTCGGCCCGGGCGCATGGTTCGACCTCCACGAGGATGAATATGCGGCGTGGGATGCGAGGGCCCAGGCGCTCAAGTTGCAAGACGGCGTGTTGCGCCGCCGCCTGACGGCGCGCGGAGCGTCGTGGGGCGGGCATGCCAAGGACACTTCAGGCGATCTGCTCAGTGTGACATTTGTCTTCGAATGTGTGGAGGGCGATCCATGGACAGTCGGTCTTTCGACAAATGTGTGGCCAAGCCCGACCCGTGCCGCGGGATTTCACACTGAACCGGAAAACCGCCAGCCGCTTCACGCATTTATCGCCAACCCTCAGGTCAAGCTGACGGAGCTGCTGTCGCAGCCTCGTATCCAAACCGCCCTTGACGTCATGCTCGACAGGCACGTCTCGGTCGACGACCAGATGGCCGTGAGCTTCAACGCCAATCTCGAATGGATCCTGGAGCCGGTCAGGTCAGGCGACCGCCCTATTGCGGCGTTCGACGGATCAGTCAGCGCACCCGTGGCCGTGGACAAGGAAGCGGCCGCGCTGGTTATTAAATGGCAAGCGCAGGCGGATGAAGCCGCGGGCCCGGGTAGGCGTCTCAGTGCGCGCTGTGCGGCGTTGTGGACTTCGCCATTCCAGATTGCCGGCAACGATGACGCGCCGTTGGTGTCGATCAGGCCGCTCGAAGGAGATCCCAAAGCCTCAAATCTTGGCGATTTGTTTGTCGGCCAGTTGGATCCGCAGTCCAGGGTCGTCAACGAGGGCGGAGCCGATTCCACATCGCTCATCGCCCTCTTCTCGGCGCCTGGCGCGGTTCTGGATTGCCGTTTGCGGGTGAGCACCGAGACCATAGCGCCAATCTGCACTGGCATTCCGCTGGACGACGTGACGATCACGCGCATGGCGATGGGAAATGCGGACGATCAATGGCGCGACGTCATCATTGCCGACGCCGGCGGCAAGCGCTTAGGCGCTCAGGCGCCAGCCGGGGCTGCGCCTAAGGGACAGGAGCAGACGCCAGTCGCATCGAGCCCGCCAAAACCGGTCTGGATCAACACATTGATTGGCCGCATGGAGGTCGCCGCCTTGCCGCTCGATGCGGCTTTGGCCGTCAACCAGGCGCAAGAGGACGATGATGCCGCCTTGCAGGCCCGGCGCAAGTTCGACGCGGTCTCGGCCGCCGCCATCGGCGATCGCGCCGGTGTGACGCAGCGGACTTTCTTCCTGCTCGCCGATCGCCCGCGCAAGGGCGACGCGACAGAGCGCAAAAAAAGCACGGACGCCGCGGCAGACTTCAATATCCTGCGTAGACTTTACGCCGACGTGGCCCTGCATGGGCTCGATACCGCGCTGCCGGATACGCGCGACAGCGTCCTGACCGTCGCCGGCAGTCAGTTCAGGTTCATCCACAGCGACGGCAACGAACTCCCTGGCCTCATCCTGCCGGAAGTCGCGTGGAACACGCCTGACGGCTATCTTTGGCTGGGAGACCTGAGGAGGCCGAGAGAATTTGCCTGGCTCGATCTTGGCGGATCGACGCTTCATGCGCGCCGCGATTATGACCTGGTCGACATTCGCTTTCGCTTCGCCGATTTTGTCCTGGGCTTTTCGCTGGACACGGATGAGCAGGGGACTGTGCGCGGCATTGCCCGCACGTTGCGACCCGCGCGCGATGACGCTCGTCAGATAGCCGTGCGACGGCGCTTCGCCGAGCTAGGGGAAGATGCGGGCAAAAGCGGCCCTGACGACGATTTTGCGGACTCCAGACCAATTCTGGCGGTCGAATTTCCGCCGCAGCATGTCATGGAGGAAGCATTCTTTCGCCAGGATGCCGAGCCTCTTCCCGATACGGACTGGCCCGAGCACGAGGCCGATCTCGAGTCTTTCCTTGAGATGCTCAGGAAAGAGCCCAGCGCTGCCAATCGAGAGGCGGCACGCCGGGGAATTGGTGAGAAAAAGGTGGCTGAGGAAGCCAAGCGGTCCTCGAATACCAATGATCCCAAGCTTTTTGCGGACTTGCGAAACGCCTTGCTTGCGGCAACCGACTTGCCGGTTGACCAACGACAGTATTTTGGTCCGTATGCAATGTCGCTCCAGGCGATCAAGGTCGCGCGCGATTTCCAATCGGCACAGAGTGAGAAGTACCTTACTCAGATAGTTGCTCGTATGCTCGCCAAGGCTGCCGAGGTTCAGCCGCCAGACATCGGGTCCTGGCAGCTGTCTACTTTGCTGCAGGCCGAGTCAGACGCCGAAAAGGTCTATCCGCTCTACCAGCTCTGGCGCGACGCGTTTCGCGCCTATGTCATCGAAACGCGTGGGCAGACGACGGCGGCTACTGCCACCGGCCAGCCGGAGCCGGACAAGAGCTTCGCCGAATTCATCAACCGCAACAGAAAACCCGTTCCCAGCGATTACTTGCCTTCGAAGGCGCTTGAGGACGAGTTTACCGGCGCATTCATCAAACAGATATCAGGCCGCGAGCCATTCGACCGGCTTGCCATGGCCAGGCTTTCCGGAAAGAGCCTGCTAGCGTTCCGGGTGAATTTCGAGGCGGCGCCCGGCGACTCGGACGAGGTCAACGGCCTGCCGCGCTACGCGCGCGACAATATTAACTCGCCTGGTCCCGGCGTACAGCGGTTCGGCGCCATGCCATTTACGTTTGCCGCGCTCACGGACTGGTCACGCCATGAACCGCATGTGACCCAACGAGCGCGCAAACTTTACGAACCCCTGGCCTCAGGCGCCATCCCGCCTGTGATGGGGCGCGTGGCCAGTGTCGACGATCACGCCATTCTCATACAGCAGGGTTTCGAAGCCGGCGCCAAGTCATCGGAGGCGCATCTTGGTCAGGTCCGGGCTAGTCTGACCAGACGTCCCAAAGGACTGGAGACGCAGATTGAAATCCCCTCTCGACTGATACTGTCGACGGCGCAAAACGCAATCTGGCAATCGCCGCGCAAGGTCAGCCGCAAAGCGCCGAAGGAGGGAGAGGCGGACGTCTTCGACACTGACCCTGTTTTGCCCGAAGCCGACATCGACTATGAGGCCTATGAACAGCTATGGACGGCGCGCCTGATCACGCAGGATGCCGAACCTGGTCTCAGGGCCATCTGGTCGCCTGATGCCCGGCCCGAGGCGATCGGATTTCTCGCGATCGGCGACGACAAGGTTCCACGCATTGCCGGGCCGCCGCCGCGCGGTCCCTGGTCACCATGGATATTGCGCCGCGAGCAAGTCGACGGCGTGCGGCTGGTCCCATCGAAGGTGCTGGAGGCCTCGCAATCTTCCAAGGCCACCGACCCTAACGCGCCTCCGGCGCAGGGCGCCCAGAGCCAGACCGGCGGTAAGACCGACGAGGAAGTCTGTCCTGTTCCGGCGCCGGACAGCCTGTCCGATCGCAATCGGACCCCGTCCATGTTCGAGCGGATATGCGACATTTTCAGGCTTCGTGCCCGCTACAACAATCAGGCGGATCTGCACACTTTCCGTACCTCGCTCGACGCCTATGACAGGCACGAACTGGTTCTGTTGTCCTCAGCCTACGGCCTGCCTGTCACCGGTCGCCGGCGGCAGATCGGCAACAGCGACAGCAATGCGGGAGACCTGATTGAAAAATCGGGTCAGTTCGAGCCCGGCGAGGATTTTCACCTCATCGATGCAACGTCGGATCTCGCCTATTATCGTCCAAAGCCCCTTGATGTCAGCGAATTGTCGCTGAGCGCGCTGGGCGGCTTCCTCGATCACGATACGAATTTCCTGCCGCCGGCTCCAGCTGTCACATATGATGGCAGGTCCCTGTTCGACGGCCTGTCGATAGAGCGGTGGCAGCATCTGATTGTGCTTGGCCGCGACGTTTTGGCGACGGTTGTCTATTCGGGATACCTGTTCCCCCTGGGGCACAAAGCGTCGCTGGTGAAGATCACCGAACGCATATTTGTGCGAATGAGGGGCGACCAGGCCAAGGCGCAGGATTTCGGCGTCAAGGCTGTGCTTCGCCAGCGCATGTTCGTCAGGGTCTCAGCACCCTCCAAAAAGTTCCCCGCGGTGGGGCAGCCCAACAAGGGCCGGCAATGGTGCGCCGAAGACGTGACAATGCTCACGCGCGAGACACCCGACATCGTCGACCCCACCCTGGAACTTGAGACGCGGCCGGAGCGCGCAAGCCTGAGCGGCCGCATATTCCTCGACAATCAGCCAGGTTTGGCGTTCTGGCCGCAGACGGCGATGACGGAAGAGGCGCGATTCCACTTTGAATTCACGCTAGACGGCCGCCGCACGAAGATGCCGTTGATTTTCGTCGACCGGATCGCGGCCAAGAACAAGACATCGCTCAATGCGCTGCTCAGTTATTATCGCGGCTTGAGCGAAGAAGACTGGCGGACCTGCCTTCTGAGCGGCCAGACGCTGCGTTTTGCCGAGCCTGTCCAGGAAGGCGATACATCCTTTGCCGCCGACAGCATCGCCCTTGCTGTCGACGGACGAGCCAGTGACGACGGACAGCGCTGGGAAGGGCAGAACGACGTGGTGATCAACACGGGCGTTCTGGAAGGGGCTGACCAGCCGCCATTCTATCCCGTAATGGCTTCGGCCGAAATCCACCTCGCACAGGCCGAAAGCATGTCTGGCGCTGCCATGGGCGCTGTCAGGGTGCGTTTCGATGGCAGTTATGTGCGCAGCGGGTTTGCGCCTGCGCCAACCGAGACGGCGCCAGACACGGCGGCCCAGCAACCGGGCGGCGACGCAGCCATAGATAATGCAGCCGAGGTGTTTTTATACGTCGACATGCCCAGCCCGCCCAAGATGAGCATGGGTCCAAACGGCAACCAGTCTGGTGGTGTCGGGCGGCCGAACATGGACATCGTCGCGCTCAGCCGATCGAAAGGCATACTCGGTGCCCAACCCGGACAGCCCATCTACCAGTATGGCCCCGCGAAGGCCGCGGGACAGGGCTATGTGGCCTCGCCCGCCTTGGCTTCGGTCGCGAAGTACTTTTCGCTGCCGCCACCCCGGCAGCCGGTGTCCGGAGGCGGTCAGGTCGTCGCGGGCCAGGCAAGCGAAGCCACCACCTCCAAGGTCTTCGAAAGCTTCTTCAGCGCTGACGCCAAGCTGCTGGGCGTCATCTCATTTCAATCGCTGATGCGCCTCTTGAAAATAGCGGGCGGCGTCGACGTCATGCCAGCCTTGAACGAGGTTGTCGACTACGGTTCGCAAGCGCTTTCCCAACTCGAGCAGGGGGCCGCCGGGGCGATCGAACTGCTTCAAGGCGAAATCCTCGCGCCGCTGCTGGATCTGGTTCGGACCGCTCGCAAGGAATGGTCCAAGATCGATCGCCGCCAGATCGGGGCTCAGGACAATGTCATCGATGAGTTCCAGAAGGTCTTGCCGAAGTTCCAGGCGACCTCGCTGCGCACGCTCTATCCCGAGATCGATCTTGGCCTGAACAATCTCGAGGCCGCGCTGCTCGATGCCATGGGTGAGACGAACGCCGCAGCTCTCGTGGGCCGTCTCGCCGCCGTTCATGAGGCAGGCCGGCAGTTCATGCGCGAATTGGCAAGGCTTGCGGCCAACCCGGTTGAGCGCATCGAACAGGCCGCCCGGGGCCAGTTTGACAATGTCGTCGGCGACATGCAGGCGCAGGTCATCAGATATCAACAAAAGGCGCGGGATTTCGTTGCAAGCCTGAAGGCGACCAAGCACGACCTGGCGCAAGCATTGATCGGCTACGTTGCCGAGGATTTGCCATGGGAGGAAATCGCCGCGATCGTTGAGGTCGCCGAACAGGGCTCGACATTGGCGAACCTGGCAAAGGAGACGCTCGATGGGCTCCTGGCGATCGATGTCGACTTGTCGAAGGAACTTGGCGAGCTTGCCAAAGGCACCACCGATCCCGCGACCGGGCTCAAGAAAATCGTCGCGGAACTGATCGGTAAGGCGATTGACGCAGCAAACAAGGTTGAAGCCGACAAGCTTGGCGAACCCTACTACTACTACTACGAACTTCCCGAGACGACGCAAGCAAAAGCGATACTGAAAGCCGCCGTCGAAAGCTACAAAGGCCGCCTCGACGAGGCCAAGGCAAGTGCCGGCGCATGGCTTGACGGTGCTTCGCCGCCGCCCGAGTGGGCGGCATGGGTCGCGCGTGTACGCGCAATTCTCCGCCTGATCGAATTGCTCCGGGAACTGGCGAGTTCAAACAGTCAGCCACGCGTCTTTGCCATACTGGTGCAACTGGGTCGCGACTATCTGGGCGTTGACCTCGATGCAGGCAAGAAAGAGCTCGAGAATGCCATTCAGGCGCAAGCGGCGCAGATCAAGGAGTGGATTGACGCCATCCTCAGCCGCTTGGTGGCGGTCGCAGCGGGCGCAATCACTTCAAACACCGACATCAACCCGAAGCTGCCCGCCGCCGTCGTGGCATCCTGTGTCGCGCAGCTTCCCGTCAAGGACAAAGACCAGGCCGGGCTCGCCGCGACGACCATCGCTAGCCTCTCGCCGAAGCATTTCCTCGCGGATTTCGCGAGAAGCGCGGCCGACACATTCAAGCTTGCCGACGATCTCCACACCGCGCAGACGCAGCTGTCGGCGATCAATGGAAGCCAGGGCGTGCGCGCGGCCATCGACGATTTCGTCAAGGCACTTCAAGCTTATCGCGAACTCTTCTGCGAGACAGCGGCGATTGCCGGGCATGCTCAATCCGCGCATGCGGAATTGACCAAACTCGCGCAAGGTCACGGAAATCCGCCCGTCATGACGGGCGAGGACATTATCGCGGCCGCAATGCGGCTGCGTGTTCTTGCCGACGAGATCGAGCAAGGTCTGCTGCGCATGCGCAGCCGCATTGTCGTCCTTGTCACCCTGCTTGCGGACCATCTCGATGTCATCGCGGCGGCGGCCGCTGCCGGGGCCTTGGCGAGCGCGTTCGGCGATGACTTGAAGAGCGAGCTCAAACAATGGGATCTATCGGCCGCTTCGGCGCTCAGGGTCTCACTGAACACTCTGTTTCGCTGGACCAGGGTGGTGGAAACCGTCGGTGCGCCTTCGGTTGGCGCCATTCTTGGCCTGGCTGCCAAGATCGTTCGCGATCAGATCCCCAACGCGTTCGATGTAGAGCGTGAGAACCTGGCGGTCTCGCTGGAGAAACTTGACGACGAGTGCGGCCGGCTGGCCGCAACGGTCGGCAATCTGAGCTTGCCGTCCCCGGTGACCGACGAGACAGTCGCGCAGTTGCTTGACGCCAAACTCGCGAACACGACCGTCACGGTGCGCGACCTGTTCGAGAACGATGACAGTCTCGCCAGGACTGACAAGATCGAACTGGCGCTTCAGCGCGTATCAACAAGCTATGCAGCACTTCTCGCACGCGCCACGGGATTGTCAAAGATCCTCGCCGAAGAAGCCCTCGATGGACCGGTGCATGACCTGCTCCAGGTTCTGAGCGAAGCCTATGTCAAGGTGAAGGCTCTGCGCGACAAGATTGCCGCCGATGCCCCGAACTATGCCACCGCAGGACCTATCATCCTACGGGCGCTCCTGATTGAGCCGCTGGCCCGCGACTGCGACCCGCTCAAGCCTGGCTGCGACGACAGACTGACCGTGGAAACCAAGGCGGTCGGATCGCTCGCCAATGTGCCTACGCCGACTACGACGGCGCGCAAGCAGTTGCAGGCATTCTGCGACTCCATCTCTGGCGGGCGCTCCGCCATTGAGAACATTTTCATCAACGTTCAGAAGATCTGGGACGACATATCGCGCGGGGAACTGGCATCCCTGGTCGACATCGGGGCGCTGCGAGACCAGGTCGAAGAACTCATTTCCGAACTGGTGCCGGTCAAACGGACACTTAGCTATGCCTTGGGTTTTGATTTCGACGGCGACAAGCTCGCGAAGCTGACGGGCGGCGTCTTTGTGCCAAGACCGCCAAGCAGGTTCGAGCTGGCAATGACGGCCACGATCAATCTGCTCACCGCCAAGGCCGAGATGAAGGCAAAGGGTCGCATTGGGCCGTTCGACGTCAAGCTGATCGGAAATGTCTTTGACGCAGTGACCTTGATCTTCGACGGCGTCGATTTTGGTTTCGAACTGGGTGGATCGCCTCGCTTCGACGTCCACTACCGCGACTTCCAGATCGGTGAAAAACTGAAATTCGTAGAAAAGCTGCAGTCCTACATGACGCCTTCCAAGGATGGCAGCGGCTTCTTCATCGAGCCCATGAAGGGCAGGCCCGGCATCCTGGCAGGCTACGGCATCAATCTCGGTACGATCCAGCTGGGTGGCGTGGCTTTTTCCAACGTGCTCCTCAACGCCGCGGCGGAATTGCCTTTTGATGGGGACGCGGCGCTGTTTCGTTTCGCGCTCGGCCGCCCATTGGCGCCTTTCCTCATCTCTGTACCGCCCTATGGCGGCGGCGGCTTCGTTGCGATCTACGCGGATGCGCAAGGGTTTCGAGGGTTCGAGGCGTCGTTCGAGTTCGGCGGGGTCGCGGACTTCTCAACCGGACCGCTCGTGGCCCAGGGCCGCCTTACCAGCGGCTTCTATATCCGGTCGATGCAGGTTGTCTCCAATGGCAGCCGCCGCACACTGACAGACATCTACGGAACATTCTTCGTCGGCGGCGAGGCAAGCATCTGGATATTCAGCTTCTATGCGTCGCTCTATGTCCGGCTTGGCATGAAGTCGGGCGGCGAGATGGAGGGTGAGGCTACATTCACCTTCTCCTTCTCGATGGGCATCGTCGACTATGACTTCCACGTATCGGTGAGCTACAAGCGCGAGGCTTTCGGCGGCGGGGGCACCAACTCGATCGCCGGCCGATCATCCGGCGATGACGCCGCGGACGGTGTCGAGCGGTCGCTCGTCACGCGCGCCATCCCGCAAGCGCAGGCCAAATCGACGGCACCCAACATACACGCCAACACGATCTCGCTCTCAGAGGCGACCGTTGCCGACTATCTGGCCTATTTCGACCCGGAACTGCTCAAGGCGGAGGCGAGCAAATGATCGACGCGCCCAAAGTCAAGCCGGTGTTGCGGCTCATACCGAACGGTGTCGTCGGCGGCCACCTTCGCATGACGCTGATTGCAACGCCGGTCGCTGCAGATGACGGCTTTACGATCGACAAGTGGCCAGCCATGGTCAGGACAAAAATCGTGGCAGCTGCCTCGCAGCAACAGGATCCGACCCGCGATCTGATCTCGGTTCTCGTTGCCAGCGAGCCTTCCCAGGACAAGAGCGAGAGACGACTTGCTGCTATATTGCAGCCGTCTCACTTGGATGAATTGCAAACCAGGCTCGGCGAGGCTTGGGCGGCGATCGTTCCTCCCGGGAAGGAGGAACTGTGGGGAAAACTGCTCGACACCATACACCGGTCGCTGGCCTCGCAGGCCTTCCAGAATGGACTGAATAACCCCGGGCAGTCGAACGAAGTGGCGCTTCAGGCTGATGGGTCCTATCAGTCGCAGCAAGCACTCGATCCGCATGCCCAGCTGACCGTCAAGGCGGTGATGCCCGTCAAGCATGGGGATCTTGCGCTCTTGTTGGAGTTCGAGCGCGCCAAGCGCGTGCACGATCTGATCGAGGGGGCAATCGATCCCCGGCAAGGCAGACCGCGCGGCCTTTCTCTCGTCAGCGACCAGGATGCCACAGCGATCGCGCCGAGCGTCGAACACAAGACCAGCCAGGACGATGCCGTCAAGCAAGACCTGAGCAGCCAAATAGCTGACAGCAAGCGGCTAGAACTGCAAGCGGCAATCGATACTCTGGCCGCGGAACGCGCGAAGTCCGTCGCCGGTAGCTGCAGCGATCTTAAAAAGCCCGATCTGACCGTCCTTGGGGATGATGAGGCAACGCGCAACACCGCCCTTGCCAGTCACACCGCCGCGACCTGGGAACAGTCAGCGTCAACTCAAACCAACAGCGATCTCGACCGCGTCGCGCAATGCTACCAGGCCATTGTATCCTCACCTGCGTGGTCGCGTTTCTTTGGCTTCGCATTCGACGTCGAGATGCTTGTGGCTAACGAAGTACCGTCGTGGATTTCCGCCGGTGAGTTTCCCGTGACGTTCAAGTTTGCCGACAAGCCGCAATCGGTAGGCCGGGCCTGGACAGCCGTCGATCAAGACGGGTGGCCAAGGCCCGACCCGACGCAGGGTGGCCTCGAAGGTGGTCTTTTCCTGATGGGCGACGATTGCGTCGGGGGCAATGCCATGCCGCGCTACGATGCGGTGACGCTAGATGTTCGCCACGCCACCGAGGCCTTGGTTCGTCCGCTCAGCGGATCGGACCCGCAGCACCGCGGCTTCCTGACCGCCGGCTTGACCCTTCTCGATCGGCGACGGGCTGAAGACGTGCGCGCCCAGGTTCGTCGAACCGCTGCGGAGAAGGGCAAGGGTGACATCCAACTGTTCGCCCAGGACCTGGTCATCGGCCGCCGGCTGGATGCAGGAACCAAGATTGGCGACAAGATCGAATGGCGCGCCCTTGGCAGCAAGGTCGTCACCTACGGACTTCGCCGGAGCGACACGAAAGGTCCGGACGATTTCGCGCCCATCGATGCGGCCCTGACCGACATTATCCTCCCGCAAGATAGCCGAACCGGTGTCAGGACGCTTGACGAGGCGATTGTAAACCCGTCGTCGCGATTGACGCCGACGCCAGGCGGCAACGCCGCGACGGACAAGGATGTCTTTGTCGATGAAGCGTTCGTGACCTGGACCGGCGCTCCCATGGGCGTCAACACGGCGCCAAAACTGGGGCCCAATGACCCTGTGCTTTTGTCTTTCCTGCAAAAACAGTCCCTGCCGGAGGCCGGCGTCCAGGCCGATGGGCTTGCGCCGCCCTTGCGCTACGGGCGCGGCTATCGCTTTGGCATGCGCGCGGTGTTCCTGGGCGGCCAGTCAAAGAAAATCGAGGATGCAGCAAAGCTCTATGAGCACCCGACCCAATCTTTCACCTATCCACGCGATCCCGACAAAAAGACCCAAGCCCCGACGCGCCGATGCGCGCGCCAGGAGGCGATCGGCACACCCGTCATCCTTTTGCCCGGCTCTGTTCTAGGGGCGAAAATCAACGAGATGGATTTCGGCACCATCCAGTCCGCCGTTCTTCGAAGCCTGCCTGAGGGATATATCGAACCGAAGCTGCCTCCAACGGTGATAGGCCGACCCTATGTGCGGGCAAACGACCGTCTCACACCCAATGAGATTGTGCGTATTATCGTCCCGCCGCAGGTGGCCTTGGACGACCTTTTGCGCGCCGGCATGTTCGACAGCCCAAACAGGCCGGCTGATGTTGCGCTCGGCGGCCTGCGCTCGATCTGCTTCGGCGTCGCCACACCCTTGGCCAAAACCAAAGATCCGATCTCCAGCCAAGGGAGTTTTCCGATCGCGATGATTGATGAACAGCGCGCGTTCGGCCAGGATCCGACCAGACGCAGGCTGATGCCGAACTTCGTCGCGCCGCCTTCGGAAAACAACGACCAGGCAGTCCGCGGCGCCGCCATTTTCATCGGACGAAAGGCCTTCGAGGCGCGGGGCGGCCCGCCACTGACGCCGCGTCCTTATTATCCCGATCCTTATGCAAGGCAGTTGATCCTGCGCCTTCGCCGGCGCAGTGACGGCGCCTATGCCGGGCCGGCGACCAAAGTGTCTGTCTATGACGAAATCTCCGTCTATCCCCATGCCATGCCAACCGTGATCGCGATCAAGAAGGCAAAGGTGGATACCGACCGGGCTTCGATAGGCGCGCCTTCGACAATCCTCACCGATGGGATCTCGTTCAAGGCGGCAAGCGGACAGCGGGCACAAAGAGTGGAGGTGACCTTGCCTCGGGGCGACGATTTCGATCTGGAGGCCTTCTATCTCACGCAGGACGTGAACAGCCTTGCCACCCATTTCGCCCTGACCGAAACAATAGGCGCCTATGAGCTTGCCCTGGAGCGGTCCGGCAGCGAGCGGACCTATCCCGTCGCCGATCATATAACGACGGGCTTCTTCGATGTGCCGCCAGACAAGTGCCTGCGCCTCCTGGCTCGCAAGCTCTTCGATTTTGCCTGCGGCGTGGGTAAGTACGACGGTGCCGGCGGCCCGATCGAGGATCTTGCTGGCCTGTGTTCCATACGTGTCGCCCACGCCGTGAACAGGCCGCTGGCCGCGGCGTCGTTTCCGGGCCGCCCAGTAGACTACCGCATCTATCGAAAGGCTTTCGACACCTCGAAATACGTTCCCAAATATGCCATCGACCCGGATTTCGATGGCATGCCGCCGCCTGCCGGCCAGAGTCCCGACGCTGAATCGCGCCACAGACCGACCGGGCTCGGCCCAACCGAGATCAACCTGACGGATCTTGAAAAAATCAGGGACGCCGACCTGCAGGATTCAAACGGGACGCACAGTTACATCCTGTCCGGCCACATCACCTTTGACCGCCGCACGACCGCGGCCATCGAGATCCTGGCCAGTTGCGTCTCGCCCCGCGACGTGCTGATCGACGATCCCGCGAGACGACGACCTCCAAAGGCGCGCGTCGCGGGCGCGTGGCCCTGGAGAACGGTGGTTACCGACGATGACGGCAAGCCGATCACGCCGCAGAGATCGCCAGCCCGCGACCTTGACGTCTATGGATTTGAGCACATCGACGTAAAGACCGGTGCGGTCACGTTGCACAGCTCCGAGGTCAGTCTCTTGCGGATCGACAATATCGCCCCACCGGGCATGGGGCCCTTGGTATCTGGGCTCCCGGACGGCGCTGAAGAAACGATCGACCTGTCGCTGGCCCATATTGCGGCGCAGATCGGCCGGCGTGTGACAAATTCCTCCGGCGATACGCTTTTCACCGCCTCGCAACTACATGTTTTCCCAGACAGCAAGGCGCGACAGTTGCGGCTGCGCCTGCGAGCGATATCGCGCTTTGGAGCCGACTTCGAGACCGCCGCGCGCTGGACCGGGGCTGACGGCATCTCGCAACCGGTCGTGCGGCTGCGCCAGGCGTTGGCGCCGGCCGAACAGTCTGTCGACAGCACGCCCGCCGACACTGCGCTTGACGACTGGCAAGCCAGTGCGGACGGAAAGACCCGGCTCGCCTTGCTACCCTCGAGCGGTCGACCGGCCAAATGTGCCTCTCTCTCACCGGTTCCAGTCTTTCGCTTCACGCCCGGGACGGAAGGAGCCAATCCGTTCACCAAGCGCCTGAGCCTGGTACGACTGTATCTGGAGCGAGGCTGGTTTTCCTCCGGCGAGGGCGAGCGTCTGGGCATCGTTCTGCTGGCAACCGACAAGGTTGCGGAAGTCGGAACAGAGTTTTTGCCCGATGATCGCCTGGGGCCGATCGGACGCTACATTACCCGCTGGGGTGGCGACCCAATCCGCGAGGACTATGCGTCGCTGGCCACAAATTTGACGGTCGGATCCTTCTTCGGGTCGCCATCGAGCGCAGCTCCCGTGCTCGTGCGAAATGTCGCTGTCCCAGTGCAAATCCCCAGGCCGCCTGGCGCCCAAGACAACATTACCGTTCTGGAGACAGCTGACATCTTGACCTACGAGCCACGCTTCGATGTCGATCGAGAACAATGGTTCGTCGACCTCGATGTGCAGGCTCCCGAAGCGCCGAACCTGTTCATACGCTTTGGAGTCGTCCGCTACCAGGAAAATGCCATTGACCAGGACCTGAGAGCGTCCGAACCCGTGGTGGTGTGGAGCCAGCTGTTCCCGCGCCGGACCCTGACAGCCAAGATCACCCGAACCCTCGTCGACGACAAAAGCGAGCCAAAAGACAAGGCGAAAGAAAAGCCGGTCAAGATCGCGATCACCGCCACCGTGGCCGGTCCAAGCCACAAGGGCGCCCGCATTCCGCAAAGACCTGTACAAAAGAAAACGCCTGACCTCGATCTAAGCGCGCTTCAATACCCGACGGTGCGTTTTCGTCTGATGCATGAAAGCGGCGACGATGCCGATCTGCGGCGCATTACGATGGGCGTCGATACTGCACTCCTAAGCACACCCGACAACAGTCTGGCTGAATGCGGTTGTACTTTCGACGTGATGAAGGCCGACGTCGAGGCGCTGGGACCTGGCGTCGTCTATGTCTACGCCGAAGAGGTCGAGACCTTCATGCCTGCGACCTACAAAAATGAACCCGCCTATATCGAGGACATATTCGATCCAAAAACCTTCATCCAATCTGGCCCCAGATTCGCTGCCCGATTGAACTTGCAGGATCTGCTCGATGTGGACACCGGGGTGAAATAGCAAACCGTCTCGCAGACGGCCGACCTTAAGGGAGAAGGCAAACGATGGGCGTTATGAGTGCCTGGCATTGGTTGATTGTAATAGCGGTCATGCTTGTGATTTTTGGCCGCGGGCGGGTATCGTCGTTGATGGGCGACATGGGCAAGGGCCTGGGTATCTTTCGCCGCGAAGTTCTTGGAGGCGGCCCAAGCCGAAAGGGCGTTCCAGCCGTTGCCGGCGTCGACCGCCAGACCAAAGAGCAAAGCCCGTCCGCCTTGGAAGACTGATGCCGACGGCTACCGCCGCGGCAAACCTCGGCTGCACGAGCCCGCTGCGCGATGACGGCAAGCAAGGCCAGAAACGATAGACCATCCATGGAGGGAGCCATGATAGGAATGATCCATCGCAGAGCGTTCACCGCGAACCTCGGTTCGCTGCTTGCGCTGTTTGGCGCCGGCGTCAACACGGCAAAGGCCGCGAACCCGAGACTGACAATCGAACTCAGGAACACCGACGGTTCAGTTCTGACGACGCTGCGTCTCTACAAGGAGAACAAAACCTGGCTCGATGTCAAAAAGGATGCCTCGCCGCTGAACTCGAATAAGGGAACGGTCGACGACAGTGCCTACAACCAGCTCCATTGCCTTGACGATTCTGGCCAGGAGATGGTGCGGTTGGCCAATTGCAACTGGGATATCCAGGTAGATTCCAAAAATTCAGGCTTCTGCTACGGCTGCAAGATCGGCTTCGAGACGAAGCCGCTTTGGTATTGCACGGAGGTCGTTCAGCAATAGTAATGGATGGCCGAACTTCGGTTAGTCGCAAATAAGGGGTGGCAAGCAATGGACTGGCGGAGCGGACTACGAAATTACCCGCAATCAACGTTGCGGTTGCGATCGATGTTGTTGGCCGCAATCCTCACGTTTGGCTCGATTTCCAGCAACAGCGCGGCAGCCTATGAAGTGTTGGGCTGGGATTGGAAATATCAGGCAAATCCGATCGAGACCCATTTTGTGATCTGTGAGAACGACGCCCCGGCGGGGGCCTCAAAACGGATCAAGGAAGCGGCCGCAAAATGGAACTACGCCAAGCTCAAATTCGTGTTCGACGACGATGATTGCCCGGCGAATCCGCCGCTCAATTACGTCGAGTTTGGAGAGCTTAAAAACCCATCGAAAACTGCTGAGGCTGATACGCCCAACATTCCAGCAACCACAAAGATGAAGCGATGCAAGGTACGCTTCAACAAGGACAAATTCTGGTACCTAGGCAACGCTGATCCGGGTGCAGACGAGAACGACCTGTTTAGTGTTGCGCTCCATGAGTTTGGTCATTGCCTCGGGCTCGATCACGTCAAAACAAAGGGTGTTGTCATGCAGGAGCAGCTTGATTCCGGTAAGTATCTGCGTGAGCTGGCGGCCGATGATTTGGCCGGGAGAAATAAAATATACGGCGCACCGTAACCAGTAAGGGCACCGCAGCTATGTTTAATTGAATGGTGTGGCGTTTAATTGAAGGGTGTGGCGATATCCGTGTTGTTTGGAGTGGCTTTCGCAAGCGCAGCCTACGCCAACCCTATCGATTTGGTCATAAATCCGAGCCCGCAGGGATTCGTAAATTACGTGCCAATCCACTCGAAGACAGACGGACTAATCTTGCAGCCCAATTCATTGTATCGATACGACGCAGGGGCGGCTGTCAGCTAAATAACGCGTCGCAATGGCATAAAGGACTCCAAATGATTCCTTCCACGCTGCGGATTTTGACTGCGGATCCTTGTTTTCCCGAGCTTTATAATCGGCCAATCCGGCTTCAATACCCTTCGATCCCCAAGCGGTAACTTTGTCGTTCACTGGAGAGACCGGCTCTGAGGTCGTCCTAAGAAGTTGCTCAAAGCCCTTTCCTTGGAGGTAGGATTTCCAATTGGCATACTTCTTTGGCAATTCTCTTAAATCCGTATCTCCTTGGTCGGATGCGATGGTACGAGCAAACAAGTAGTGTTCGGCCGCCGCCAAATTGAGATCAAGAGACTGACCTGCATTACGACAAGCTTGTAGTCGCGACCAAGCATCACCGATTAAGGTTTGGTCTTGGACCTTACCGACAGTGGCATCATCGTCCGCGTTCCCCCCGTAGTCGGTCTTGCTTTGTAAGGCCGCCACTATCCACTTGAGCACGATGCCGTCGTCTACCGCATTTGCCTGGCCTATCCCCGTTCCGAGCAGTGTCAATCCTAGCATCGAGACGAAAAGTAATGAAAGTATGCGTGAATCTTTCATGGCGACAACTCGGCGGGTTGATATTTGTTCTACACTAAACTCGTTGGCAAATTTCCGCAAGCACGGCTATTAACGCTTTCAAAGAACATGCCTTGGTCTCTCTGAAGCTAACTTGATAGCGATTACAGTTGGTTTCGGGACGTGAAACAATTCAAACTTTCGCCAATGGCCTCGGCGTGAGCGTCGGCCATTGGCGCTAAGCCGAGTCGAATGAAACCGCGAACTACTAGAATGCAAGGCGAGGGGGTGCCTCTCCGGCGGCGGCTAGATGGAGGTCATATGTGAGGGCCGCGCCAGCTCGGCGTGATCCTTGCGTACTGCGCCCACCAGATCGCGATTGATTAGTCAGGCACGTCCACCCGGGGATCGTCTGCCCGGACCGAAGTCTGCAACTGCGTAGGATCCACCTTCTTGCGCTGTGCCCATTCGATAAGGTTGGCCGGGGGGTATGGGGGATCAGCGCGCCATCGGTCGAACACGGTGGCGTCAATTGTCTCGTGGTGCACGTTACCTACCCTGCATTGCTCTCCGGCCTGCGCGTGCACATGTGGACGCTGGGTGTCTCTCCGAAGCGTACAAACTTTGATCGGAGTTCTCGTTCTGGGAGTTCGAGCCGGTAGAGGGCTACAGCCAATACAGCGCTGCAACCGAGTTCGTCTGTTGACCGGACTGCGCAAACAGGCTCGACAGCCTCAAAATCCTGTCCCCGCAACCAATTCTATCATAAATCAATAACCGTCCCGGTCTAACCGGGGCGGTTTTTGCGTTTGAGAGGAATGCCGGCTTCTCATATATCCTGTGAAGGCAGTGATCTTCGGTCGTGTGGAGATCAGCTAGCCACCGGCCGCAACGAAAGCACAAGGGTCTTCCTGTCGCTGACAGACGAACTCCCTCGTCTCTCGCCACATCGATCCTCTTGCACGCTCAATAGCGCGGTCGCCCCATCGCTTTTTTGAAAGCGATCCCAATGAGTGACATATGGGAGCACCGGCAAGAGGCACATGCATGACACGACGAGAATTCTCCCGCGAGGAACTCTTCGCGCTGGTCTGGGAAAGGCCGACCAGCGAGATCGCAAAGGAACTCGGCATCTCCGATGTGGCACTCGCCAAGCTTTGCAGGCGCCTGCAGGTCCCTAAGCCACCCCGAGGCTATTGGGCCAAGGTTCAGGCAGGAGGTGGTCCCCGGCGCCCACCGTTGGGTGCCTTCCGTGAAGAGATCGATCGGCGCCGGCGTGAGACCGCGCGCGTCCAGGCAGCCGGAACTCTCTCCAATCTCCAACAGCAATTCTACAGCGCCGCGATAGCTGACCTGAAGGCGCAGGGCGTCGACGCTGCCGCGGTTACCGGAAACAGACTCCCGAACCTCGATCCGGACCTTGCGGCACAACTTCTGCTACTGATCCAAAACCGCGCTCATGAGTGGATCAAGCAGGGAAAGATCGATGCCAATTGGAGCCATTCGCTGCAGGGAAGCGCTGCGAGTCTCGTCGGAAAGCTGCTTCCATTCGCCCGGCCGCAGCTTCTCATGTTTGAGAGCGAGCAAAGAAACCGGTGGTCGAGCGGGAACGGTCCCGCCGTTCTTGTCCGCCTGACCGTATCCTTACAGGAGCGGATTGCCTCTTTGGTGCACATGGTTCGCGAACACCAGCTCCACCATGTGGTGATGCCGCTGACGTCGGCTGACCATTCCTGGTCTACCCGCTACATCCACACTCCGGATTCGCGCATGTTTCTGGACAGCACCCTCTGCATCTCCGCCTCAGAAATTTGGGTGGAAAGCACGCGACGCGCCTGGAGAGAGGAAGATCCGCCTGAGCGCATCGGTACTGCAAGATTGGCGCTGCGCGAAATCATGCCAATCGACTACATGCCCACTCGTGAAGTACCCCTGCCTCCTTCCATCACCAGAGCGACCGTTGCGCCCTACCGGGGTCGGCTCCAAGCACTGATGGACGCGGAGCAGGTGTGCGAAATGCTGTCTGGAGCCGCGCGCGCGATGGAGCGAAACGTGCCCAACGATACCCTCGCGCTAGCCGACATAATCTGGTTCGGCGCCGCCCACCCGTTTCGGTCGGCCCGCGATGCCTGGACGCGGATCGAAGAAGAGCTGGATCAATGGGAGACGGAGCTCGAGGTCGAACGCTCGGCAGTGGCAAAATCAATCCTCGGGATCGATATCGGTGATATCGTGACCGGGCAGGTTCAAGGCCGCAGCGTCCGCATTTCTGTAACGAGCACGGCGGTCTACTCCAGTGAGAAAGGCATCATCTTTGCGGTCGACGGAACTCGCTTCCGGAAGGACGGCACGCTCGGCAAGCAGCAGGACGCGATCAGGCTGTATTTTGCAAATGACGTGTAGACGGCCCTTGCGTGCCCAAGAAGGCAACCCCTCCGCGATCGTACACATACTCTGGACTGGTCGCGCTGCGGCAGCTGCTGTTATGATAAAGCTTTGATACTTCTTCGTTAGGTGAAGCAACAATCTCCAATGCCTGTTGACTGGTCGGACGAACAGAATGACGCAATCGTCGCGGACTATTTCGCGATGCTGGGTCATGACGTCACGGGGCAGTCTTACAGCAAGGCTGGGCATAATCGTCTCCTTCAGGCGGCGATCGGCCGCCCGCGCGGCTCGATAGAGTACAAGCACCAGAATGTTAGCGCGGTCCTCAAGGGACTCGGTGAAACCTGGATCCCCGGCTACAAGCCGGCCTTTAATTTTCAGGCGTCGCTCGTCGACGCCGTGGTGAGATGGCTCGATCGTCACCCGGAGTGGCTAGCGTCCGCCGCGCGCCGCGCGCCGTCAGCCTTCCAGGAGGAGCCGATGCTGTGGATCGGCTCGCCGCCGACGCACAGTAACGCGCCGCCACCCGACGAGACCGAGCAGATGGCCGCTATCGCCCGCAAGTACGATGTCGCCCAGCGGGACGCCCAGAACCAGGCCCTCGGCCGCGCAGGAGAGGAGCGCATTCTCGCCCACGAGCGCACTAGCCTGCTTGCTGCGGGACGCACCGACCTTGCCAATCACATCCGCTGGGTGTCGCACGTCGATGGCGATGGGGCGGGCTATGATATTCGGAGCTTCGACGTAGATGGCCGCGATCGTCTGATTGAGGTGAAGACGACAAATGGCTGGGAGCGCACACCGTTCCACATTACGCGAAACGAACTGACGGCCTCCGATCGTCATCGCAATGACTGGCTGCTGATGAGGCTGTGGAACTTCGCGCGCGAACCCCGGGCATTCGAACTGCGGCCACCGATTGAGGCCCATGTGAGTTTGATGGCGAGCGTCTACCGAGCGAGCTTCCTGCCATGACTATGGCGCGTTCGCTCCCGACTCGGATGGTACGAGTCAAAAGCGGTATACCGCCGTACAGTGCGGCCATTCGTTTGCTAACCCGATTGACCGCTCAAATGGCTTCGCAGGGATATCCGCGAACCTCATTGTTCACCGCCGCATCCAGTTAGGCTGGAGTTCCTCGAGGTTTTTCGAACTTTCTGCCTAGCACCTCCAGCCGACTTGCGTTCGCTTGCACGCGAGGCTGGGGTAATCAGCCTTAAAGGGTAAAGTGCCTGTTTTTATCTTAGCCATTACCAGTTGCTTCCGCTCGTGACGGCAAGCGAGTGGACGCGCGACTAGCATTTCATGCCAGTGCTATGCAGCGCGTCTCGCATTGGAGGCGAGCCGGGCTTCAAAGGGCGATATACGACGCTTGCCGTTTTGATTTGCGATGGCTCCCCGGGCCGAATGAAACACGGACTATGAGCTGCCGATCCAAACCAGAGGACACAAGGGTCTCAGGTCAATTGATCTGCGGTCTGAACGTCGATCTTGAGGAGTATCCGCTTCTCGGGACCTGACCCAAGCACGACTTGCCATTTCGTGAACCCGACTTCGCCGTCATAGGTAGCCGGCAGGTTTGACACCAACGGCACCGCTGTGTGCCGGCCAAAAGATCGTTCTGTCCTGGCGTAGATACTCAACTGGGTGGCCGCCCTCACCATGGTACCCAACGATGAATTGCCATACGCGGGATCGAAGGCAGTCGACTCATCGACCTCAACACGGACATTCGGAATGATCAGGCCGGACCAATTCTGCGAGCCGGCAGTTGGGAAATAGTGGAATTGGAACCGCTCGCCGAGAAAGACAGCTGTCGGTGCCTCGTTGAGTAGCCCGACAATGGCGGTCGCCTCGTGCTTGTTGCGGGGCAGGATAAGGCATCCGGCGGGTGCCGAGGCAAACGTCCCTACCGTAAACTCTTCGGGTGCAAGCATTGACTACCTTTCCTGCAGCGGGCGGATCAGATTCTCCCAATAGAGTTCCGCAGCGCCTTCGTGGGAGAGCTTCTTCTCGTTCTGGCCGCCGAAATGCATCATGCCCATAGTCGTCAGGTACATGGTCTGATCGTCGGCTTCGACGTTGATGGACTCGTTGATGGTGTTGCTGGCCGTCGTGTGACCCTGGACGTAGTTGATGCCCCCTCCGAAGCTGTCGCCGCCCATGTAGATGGTTGCCTTGGCAATGTCCTTGCCTTCACGGTAGACGGTCGCGAAGAAACGGTTTGCGTCGACCCGTCGAAACACTCCTTCGATGCCCGGGTTGCGCTCTGCGAGCTCGGCCAGTGAATTCTCGAAGAAGCGCGCCATGAACTCGAATGCTTCCTCTTGGAAGCGGTCCTTATCCCGCTGTGTAAAGGACTTGGCCAAGCGCAGGTTGCTGGAACGGGGCCCTTCAGCGGCACCTGACGCTGGCTGGGCGATGGCCGATGTATCAATGGCAGATACTTGTGATGGCGCTGCCTTGTTTCGTCGAACCGCTGCCTCCCGGATGGCTTTCGCGACCTGAAGGAATGCCTCGTCGATGTCTGCCCACTGGGTGATCGGCTTACCGTCGCGCGGCACCGCGTTGAGCTTGCCAAATGGCGCATGATGCCAGTCGCAAGCCCGCAGGATGATCGGGATGACGATCGTCTCCCCGGCCTCATGGCGTTCCATCGCCCGCTTCATCTCGATGTCGTAGCAGTAGTTGGAGGCTAGGAAGTCAGCGCTGACGAGCAGCAAGACAATGTCGTCGCGGTTGATCTGCTCGTCGATCGACTGGGCGAATTCCTGGCCGGCTCCGATCCTGCGATCGTGCCAGGTATCGATTACTCCCTGGCGCTTGAGCATCGACAACTGCTTTTCGAGCTGATCCCTGAGGGCCTCGTCCGCGTGAGAATATGAGAAGAATACGCCCGCCAATACGCCCTCGTAAAAAATTGTGCCTGTGTCTGAATCCAGCGGAGTAACGTTGTGGTAGTCTATATCATAGCGGTACCTATTTAATTTGATACGCCTGCTCAATGCTGTGGTCGGGTTTGACCCAAGCCCACTCCCAATGACTACTTCCGCGAAATGACACAGCGCAACGATGCCCTTAAAGTCCCGGCAGAATTCTGGCCCCGGCCTGAAGCCGCCCACGAGACGGAGGCTGAGATCCGGCCTGCTTCCTCGGTTGTAGCATCGAGAGATTCTTTAGCGGGCATGGATGCCTCGAAGCTTCGACCCTCCTTGTCCCCCTGTGGCGCCTCCAGCCGCGGCCAACGTACTATCAAGGTCAGTCAGGACGCGCCGAAGACTACGCAGCAGTCTCGAACCGGCCGGCGTTAGCCGAATGTCCAATGGCTTCCAAAATTGACCATGGATCGGCGTCCAATTTTGCTCGCCGATTCGCACCTACATCGTGCCTTTTGAAGCGAAGCTATAAGCATCCGCATCTGCCGTGAGACCACATCGAACGATGTTCCTATAAGGTGCAAAGCTGGCAAATATGCCGAATTCATAGGCCCAGATTCTTGTATATCTTATCAGGATAATGCCAGTCGTCTGAGTGGCCATGATAAGATACCCGATAGTTATCGAAATAGTCGTCCATCGCGTACGAGATTATCTTTGCCCTAAACGATACAAACATTGCGTCCTTCTTTCGAAGAAGCGGGGGGCAATATTCGTCAATTGCTTTGCTTCCATTAAGGTTCACAACCAAAACCGGGATGCCGAGCTCCAAGCACATGTCAATTTCCCATCGGACATATCTATAAAGGTTCTTCGTGCTGGTGCCGACAAGAACTATTGCTTGCTTTGTATTCTTAAGCCTCTCCCGCAGTCTCCTTTTGACGGTATCCTCACTCGATCCGTCGCGGATGCCGTTTATGTCATGAGCGTCGTGAAAATCGAAATCTATGTGCTCACTCTTCTTCCAACCTTTCATGTAGGCATATGCCCACATGTCGTTGTCGCCGTCAAAAATGACGTACGTCTTATTTCTATACCCCATTGGTTCCCCTCCGCCGCCGCTAAAATGTAAGACATTCAGATCCGTGCTTGAAATCTATCAACTCAGAAATATTATTCAATGAGTACAACATAAGACGCCGTGAAGATTGGCTGGCGAGGGAGTTTCGGATGAACCTTCTCGACCTCCGGTTGTCCATTTTTGTTCGCAGGCGCGTTCCCTCAACTGCCAGCTAGATGTCAGAGGTGAGCTTTGCCTCCTCGGCAACGGCTTGGATCCATAGGCCCTCATTTGCACTGGTAAGGCCGCTCTTCCCGTTTAGGCGTGGTATTTGCCCTCCCGCGTGATGCAATCCTATGACTTCCCATTTCGAGGCATTGAAGACTGGACTGCCTGAACTGCCTTTTTCCGTAGGAGCGCTATAGTGTAAACGTCTTCGGATAGTCGGCTCCGGTGGAGTTCCGATAGTCGGCCCTTCGTGGTCTAGCAACACATTGCCGTCGATTGAGATGCTCAAGTTGTCACCACGTGGGTAGCCGATTAGGTAGACTTTCTGCAGGCCATCGGCCAGTGGCAGTCTCGGGGCGAGCAAAAGTGGGCTGGCAACTATGGGTAAAACCAATCTAATGATGGCCGCATCGAGCCTCTCGATTGGTGAACTCCAAACCAGCTCTTTGATTCGAATCGGTGTGTTAGAGAGCTCACCGATCTCTTCAAATACTACTTCACATTCGTCCGGATGTAACGACCCTGGTTGCGTTCCGCTGACCACATGAGAGTTCGTGAGCACGACACGCTCAGCGCCGAGAGATGGAATGAAATCGCCGCCAGCGACTACAAATCCTGTGCCAATCTTTCCTCCTCCGATCTGCCGAATTGCGCATACCGAACGGGCCACTTCGGTACCACGCCTCATCCACTGTATAGACTTTACTCCCTCCGGGCCAAGTAAGGCCTCTAGATGTCTGGTTCCGAGTGCCTCTGCCTTACCTGCCGCCGCATCCACAGTATGGTTAAGTCTGAGTTGGCCGTAATTCATCTGCAACAATCGCGCCTGTAGGGCCTCGACTATTCCCGCGCCCTCGTCGCTCACGGCTGGCAGGTTCCAAACTTCGGTGTACTGTCTGAGCGTGCCCGCGACAGCAAAGCTGGTAACGCTAGGATCGCTCAGATACGCAGCGATCTCGTCAAGGGCACCAGAAATGTCATCGAACCCTATTCGGAGTTCTGCGCGTGTAGCGTGATACCAAAGGTCACGAGTTGTGTGGGGAGCCTGATCAAGCTTTGTCAGCAATTCCCGGCCTTCAACTTCAGATTGAAAAGCCGGGTCCGATTGTCCGAAGTTGTGTTGACCCAGCCGCGAAAGTGCCAATATATTGACGGCGGCCCAATCTCGCCCAAGCCTGAACGCCTTTCTATATTCCGCAATTGAGCCAGAAAGATAGGCGTGACCGATTTGGGAAGACTTGTCAGGAAGATGGAGGAAAATCTCCTTCAGAGCTCGGCCTCGAAGGCCGTAGATTTCCGAAGATATCGTGCTGTTCAGTCCTGGCATAAGTTCGACGGTTGAGAGAATACCTAGTGCGCCTTGGTAGTCGCCCAATTCGATCGCCGCCTGCGCGTGGTACGTCTGAAGAATTGGTGAATCTGAGTGGTAGTTCCTGGCGGCTTTGGCGAGATCAATCAATAAACCGAAATCCCGAGAATCTCTTAAGCGCAATGCAACAATGGCGGTGTCATTAGCGGGAGGGGGATTCCCCACAGCCAGCTCGTGGATAAAGCGTAGAGCCTCTTCTTTATGCAAATGTGATATAATCACTTTGGCTCCTAGTATGGCTAAAGTCAGAAGCCAAGCATAGAAGTCAATGCTTTTCGGAGTGATGCCTGCCGCATATACTTCGTGATAGAGTGTCTCCAAGCGCCATCATTGCGGACCGCAATGTCGGAAACAACCTTGATACCATCTTTAAGGAAATCATTGGCTATAAATGGATCAAATCCAGCAACAACATCCAATCTGTCAAATATGTTAACCCAATCACCTCTCAATTTTAGAGGATATCCCATTGCCCTAGACCACTCGGGAGCGAGCTTATCCTGAATTTCGTCAAGGCCGAGCGGGCTTCCGATAGTAATTAGCCCGTCAACGGGAGGGCACTCAGGAACCCGCATTAGGCAGTCATATGCTATAACGGTACCCATGCTGTGGCTGACAACATAATGGCGCTCGCCATTCGGAGCGGCAGCAAGAGCTGAGACAAAGCGTGAGCGTATCTCCTGCTGAACGTGGAACCGGCTTCCTGGCCTGCATTCAAAGTCCGCATCAAATAGGTAATGGTGAACGTCTCTGAGATAGGTTTCCAAAAATTTTGCCTTTAACCCCCAGGGTAACGGCACCCGTTCCAAGCTTACACCGTCGAGCATGCGGTTCTCAGGAACGGCTTCGGCAGCTTCAGCGGCTGCGAGGAGGCCTCCGGTTTTCGCCGCGATCATAGCTAAGAAAAGCGCCTCGCTAGGGGTCTCTGTCCCAGGGACTAAGGCTGATGATGATGCATCCACATCTGAGGGAACTAGTTCTCCGACGCTCTCATAGGCAGCGACGTTTGCGTCCGGTTCCGGATACATTACATCCGCCCAGTAAACCATTGACGTGGACACTCCCTCGGCTCCTAGATCCAACCCGTCGAGGCCGGAACCTAGCGCGTTCCGCCAAATATTAAGCAGGGGATCGGGTGCCGGTTTGTTGCCAATCCCGTGAATGAACGTAACATGGGGCATGAGTTTGTTCTCGCTGCTGAAAAGAATCCTGCACAGGGGTGTCGATCCTGGCGTCAAGAAAGCATCGAATATGCTTCGCTGCCAAAACTATATCTATGGTGTTAAATTGCCTGTTCGGGCAGGCCATAGCAAGCGGTCAATCAATGGATAGAGTTTTTATCGCTCACTCGTTTTCTGATGCCGACCGTCCTCTGGTCCAACGCCTCGGCGACATCGTCCATGCTTTTGGCGCAACCCCGGTGACGGGACGCCGCCTTGGCGGGGCAGTGCTGACGCAAGAGATCAAATCAAGAATATCAGATGCCGATGCCCTTATCGCGCTCTGTACTTATCGCGAGGACAAGAGTGGCTGGCCTACGCACCCGTGGGTATTGGCTGAGTTTGGCTTCGCTCTTGAACTAAATAAGCCTTGCATTGCCTTGGTCGATAGCCGAGTTGCATGGGACAAGACGCCCTACCCAGATCGTGAATACATACCGTTCGATGCGGGAGCGCCATACCTGGCCTTGTTGGATATGGTTGAGCATCTAGGTGTTTGGAGGGCCGACGCGGGCGCACCGATCCAACTGCTGATTGATGATGAGGAAATTATTCGGGCGTTCCTTACAAATCGGAGGAGTTTTCAGGTGCGATACCGTTGTGGCCGTGAAGCCCGCTTCTCCCAATTCAGAGACACAGACCGTGTTATGTTAGATGCAGGAGGCTTGGTAATCACACTGCCAACAGTTCCGAGCAGGGATCATCACGTGGAAGTCGAGATATCTGCCGACCGAGCGCAGTGGATATGCGCCGTATCGCGTCAATACATTTCGGTCAAACTCGAAAGGGTCAATTCGTGACTTACCGCATTGAGCAGGCCGTGGCAGTCGAGCCCGAGTACCCGGATGATCGTTGGCGCTGGCGGGTATGGATTGATGCATCATCAGAAGAACTCGACCGAATTGAGATGGTCCGATACGAGTTGCACCCGACATTTCCGGAACCCGTTCGGACAGTGCGGGATCGTTCCAGTAAGTTCTCATTGGCGTCTTCGGGGTGGGGTGAGTTTCTGCTTCACGCTTCGATCAAGTTCAAAACTAGCGGGGATGATTTGCGACTTGCTCATTGGTTAAGATTAAGCTCCCGACCACTTGAGGGGGTAATCGCACCCAACCAACTTCGTGTTTTCATCTCCTATGCATTTTCAGATACTGAAGCAGTCGAAAAAGTTACAAACGCTCTGAGGAACAAGGGAGCAAGGGTAGTCAACGCGGTAAACTCTAGCGTTGCATCCGGAGAGGCACTACAGGACAAGCTCGATAGCTTGCATCCGGATGTTGCATTAGTGTTCGTTGGAGAAAATTTAAGTAAGTGGCAGGCTAGAGAGGTAACCGAGCTGGTTAGAAACGATGTTGAGATAATACCGATAGTCTCGCCCCAAGCGAGTGTTGCTGGTGATAGTTTGCTCGCATCACGTGAGCCTGTGATTGCTGATTTCAGTCTGTCGCCGGAGGACACAGCCGACAGGGTGCTGAGATACATGCCTGGGATAATTGGCAAGGTTTGAGTCTCTTGCGAGTGGCCAGGACGGAAGGGGCAATCAGCGACTCTACTGACAATGACGTGGATCCTTAAGTGCAGTTTTGACCCTAAGATGCGTTGCCAGTATGAATGTGATGGACTTCGAAACTGGCCGCCTCGGATACCTCAAGCATGTCCTGTGTGGCATCACCTGAAGCCCTAGGATGACCGTCCCAGACCAATAGCGTGATTGGCTTCAGGCCGGATGTAATTGCAATCTCGGAAGCCTGTCTTACAATTTCTCTCGTAACCAGCGAATAGCTTTCATCGGGGTCTTTGTTCTGGAGTTCCATATTTACCACATCCTCGACGGGAGTGTTTGCCAAAACGTAGTCAAACATTTCCCCCCAATTACCGGGTCTGTCGACAACCGAGGACGTCCTAAAGGTCATTGGATCAAACGGGAGCAGAATTCTGCGGGGAATGTTATGGGCCAATGCAACTTGCAAACTAGTCAAATCCGCGCCACATGCGGCGGAGCAGACCAGCCGTTTTACCTTTAGCTGCTTAAAGGCCTTGCCGATCCGCGCTCTTACAGCGGGCAGGTTGCTCAGAGGGAATCGTCGCTCTGCCCCCACCGCGTCGATACGCCTACCAGCTAATGCCGCGACGCTTTCCATCAATAGCGATTAGTCGCGCTGCGGAGTGCTTCGACGATTCGATCTCGTTCAAAGCTTGTTGCCCAAGATGTCCCAACACCCAGGAGACCGGAGGGCGTCGTATTTGACTTTCCTAGTTTTACAGCAGCGAGCTTCAATTTGGTGTCGTCCATTTTCGCCCGTTCGATCTCCCATTCCATCCAAGAGCTATTGGCGCTCTTCTCCCCAACAAGGACGAGCAAGTGCGTTGCCTCTTTCATCTTTTTTACAAGCGCAGCTTTAATGACAGGGGCGTCGCTGCTGTTGATGGCTACGTCAGGGCCGCGGCTATCAAAATCAAAATCAAACTCCGGATTGGCATCCCATGCCTGCAGGAGCCGCTTGTAGTGCACGTCTTCCGAATGGTCATAGCTTACAAATGTTTTCGTCTTACCCATCTTGCGTCCTCTAGAATTGAGAAGTTTATGTCTTTTGTCCCAGTATCGCGTATATTTTACCACCTAAGTTTTGAATCAAGCATTTCAAATATCAAGCTTGGGGACGGCAACCATCTTCCCCTAGCCGCCGCCCGACCATCTCGGAGGGCCTTCAAGGCGAACCTTTGAGCCAATCGCCTACGCGAACAGGAGGTCAAAAGAATTTGACTCGGCAAGTCGTGTCTTGGCGTTGAACGTGTCGGTCCCGCAACCGATAGCATGCCTCCCACCTCTGATGCCAGCTAGGCGGTCTCAAATGGGGGCTCAAAGCAGACTCACGAAGGAAGCGCGCGCCGCGATATCGGCACAACGCAACAAGTCCGACGCCGCCGACGCGCTCGGGATCGCTCACCATGCGCATCGACTGGTTCCGCAGCGCCCATGTGAGGAGCGCGGGCTGCTACAGGCCGTGGCTGCTGCCGACGCAGAGGAGGCGCAAGTTCCTGGACTCGACAACACCATCCGCCACTCGCTGAAGGCACTCGGCAACCTTCTCAAGCGCACCGGCACACGTCGGCTTTGCTGCGGCGATGCGCGAAGTGATGTCCGGCGATCCGCTGCCCGAGGAGCTGATGGAGGCGATGCTGTAGGCCCGCGGCTACCGAAAACTGCGCGAGCTTTTGGCCTGTGCCGCAGCCGGGACGTTGTGATGGAGCCGCCTGGCCGCAGCACTCGGCCATCCCTCAAGGCCAAACTTGGTCCAACTCGCAGGCTTCGCCAGTACGGCGCGCGCACCGACGATGAAGAGCGGGCGCATATACCTTTTGCCGCGCTTGCTAGCCCACCAAGAACCGTTCTATCGCCGGTGGAGAGCCGCTTCGGCACCAGTCCGAGCCAGGCGCCAAAGTCGCGTCCCTTCGAAAACGCGGTGCCATAGCCGATCGTCGCAATCGTCGCGCTCGCGGTCAAAGGCCGATCCCTGGAACGCTCATCAGCCGTTGGCAGCTTTCGTCTTGATGCGCGAGCGCCTGGATTTCACCCGTGACTGCATCGACCCGATCGTCCAGCCCACGCCAGTCCTGCGCCAATCCCTCGACAAGACGGCCCATGCGCGGCGAAAGCACGTCGGTGCGCTCAGCCAGCACAGGTGGCAGCATCTCGCGCAGTCTCTCAGGCCTTCGCAGGGCGATAACCCCGCACTCGAGAAGAAGGCCGCGGAGCTGATTGATGACCGTGTTGCGTTGGCCGACGAGGCTGCTGCGAATTCGTTACGCGATCGCTTCGGCGTCGCGGTAGCCGTTCTTTTGCCCTTTCCGGAACGGCTTGACGTACTGTCCCGGGATCAGCAGAACGTCATGCCGAATGCCCTCAGTCGACGGCCAATGTGATGCGCGCCTGCACAAGCTTCAACGCCCACAAGTCAAGGCCGAAGGTTGGCAATATGGCCTTCCAATCGTCCACGTGACAGTTTCTGCCGAAAGCTTATTTTCCCACGCGCGTCCATCCCGATGAGATGAAAGCTGCTTTTGCCGAGATCCATACCGATCGTGGCGATACTATCGCGATGCCCAACGGTTTCTATCATGGCGTGCTCCTTTTGCGTTTGCGCTTCTACAGCATGGCCGTCGCGCCGTCGGAGCGCGGCCGGCCCATACCATTATCTGGACCGACGGCACGTTCTACCTCGGTGATGCGGCCGTGGGTGAGGGCGACGCCGCATGGCGCGCGCATGGCAAGGCCCGCAAGCTTCTGGGTGCACATCGATGAGCCGTGTGGCGGCGGTTTAAATGCATTACATCCGCACGCAGACGGACGTGAATAGAACAACGAGATCCGCTCCGGCGGATGAGGACCGATGCAGACCAGGAACGACGGAACGCAAATTATCCTGCCTGCGGCCGCGCCGGCGACACACGGCCGGACCGCGCCGGATTGCCTGTGACGATGCTCCGTCAGTCCGATGGAAAAGTGCGCCACGACGGTTCCAGTGCTGCCTTCATGCAGCCGGTAGACCCCGTCGCAGAGCGCGGAAGACTGCACGGCGCATCGGAACTCGACGCAAGAGTACGGGATCGTGGTTTAGAGCATAGAATAGTGTATTATCGTAGTTTGGAAGAGGAACGACGATGGAGAGAAAGTCGCGGAAAATACGACCGATTAAGACGGCAGGATAAAAGGGCGCACATTGCGCGACGATCGGTTGGTTGTTTTTGCTTGGATTTTTTGCGTCCTCGGCACATTGCGAGGTTTCGCCGCAATGTGCACTCCAATGCTAAACAATTGTACCATCTAGACAATCTACAATGTGCTTGTCTCGCGGCGGTCTTCCGTGGGCATCGCGCGCCCTGCGCAGCAACCGCCAAGGAACTGGTTCGCGAGGTCTTGTTGGGCTCTCAATAGGGCGACTTATTTTCTGTGAAACGACCATTGCAGGGGTGCGCGAGGGCGGCCGGTATCTTCGTGAGACTGACTATCAGCTGGTCGAAATGATCGTTCGTGTGGCCCCGATTTGGGGGCTGTTAATCGCCTTCGACGTTCGAGAAGCGTGATGCTCCAGCGCTGGTTCAACCCTCCCGTTTATGTCAAGACTGACCGCCTGGGACTCCGCCTGGTATAGACCGGGTAGATGCCGCCGACCACATCATCGCAGTTTTTGCCGGGGACTGACTTAGGTTAATGACTTCTTTCCGGAAGCGAGTCATTTCTCGTTTACCTGCTACAGCAGCTTTTCTAGCTAGGGAGCGATCTATGAGTTCCGCATTGAACGTCTCACCTGTCTTTTCGCGTTTTCACAACGCCGTCAATCGCAGTCTCAAGCACTGCCGCGTAAACCAATCTCCAATCCGAGTCAGCCGTCTCGTATCTGAAGTCAAGACTGCGGTCGGCCCGTGCCGATTAACCGACATGGAGATCGAGGCGATGGTGTGCGACTACGCTATTTTGCGCGGGATCAATCTCCATTTCGATGGGCTTAAGAGTTGAGTTTCAGGCCCCATGAAAGGGGATTAGCTCGCGCGATGAACCAGAAAGTTCGGGATCTGTTCGGATGTCCAGCTGCCTACTCGCGCCGCGGTAAAAGCAGAACAGTGAACTTTTCGCGGACTGCAAAGTTAGGAGCCCATGGACCGCTTCTTCATCGATCTCGTCGACAACGGCGAATTGTCCCCTGACCGTGAAGGGACCGAGCTTGCCAGCTTGGAAGCCGCTGAAGATGAGGCGTCAAGGGCGCTGCTTGAGATAGCAAAAGATCAAATGCCCGACGGAACTCTCCGGGAAGTCGCCTTCCATGTGCATGACGATGCTAGCAACCCACTGTTTGTGGTAAAGGTGACATTTGAGCTATCACGGACCCGCCGGTGAAGAACGGGCAACAACCTGACGACTTCCTTGATCCAAACGTGCCAGCAGCCAGTCGCTGCACTGGCCGCTAACCCCGCTGTCTGCTCAGCTTCAGCTGAAGGGTGAGGCTCAAGCTCAACAGCCTTTCACCAGCCTCATCCCGGACGTGGATGGATAGTTGCTGGCTTTGGACTCCCTCTTGGAATTCTCTCGCCAAATCTTTTAGCCCTTCTATGCCCTCACGACATGCTCCCTCGATGCCATCGCATTCGATTCCCACCTCGTCTTTCACGAGCTCGTCACGGTCGCCGCTGTCAAAGAAATATCGCGCCATGGGACACCTCTATTGCCACAACGCTTCAGCGGGCCTTTTGGTGCAGATAGGTAGAGTCGAAATCACCAGCGCGGATGAGCCCTGCCCAGTCGGTTGCATGAAAACGGGAACCGGCGGTGGAGATCAGACCGTCGCGTCTAAGTTCCTGGAGCACCCGGTTCACATGCACGGTGGAAAGGCCAAGCGCATCGCCAAGTGCGGCCTGCGTTATCGGAAGATGGGCCACATGATCTTCAATGCGGCCTACGGCGCGCAGACGGACAATGAGTTCGCAAAAGATGTGAGCCATCCGAGCATAAGCATCGCGCCTTCCGACATTGGTGACCCACTCTCGATAAATCGCGGCGTCGATTACCGTCGAGCGCCAAAACACGGTCGTGATCGAAGGCTGCCGGTCACACATGGCACGAAGAGCGTCATGCCGCATGAAACCAACCCAGGCGGGGGTGAGAGCTGTAAAGGTGCAATCCATCACCGATAGATGCAAACCATGGAGGTCGGGAATGTCGCCCGGAACAAAAAAGGAGGAGATCTGACGTTTGCCGTCACCTGTCATTTTGGTAGAGCCTACCAGGCCATCCAGAACGACGAAGGAAAGGGTCGGGCGGTCGCCCTCGTTCAGAATGTCTTCACTGGCCTGAAATTGCTTTTCCTGAATTGCGACGTTTTCCAAGATCGCAATGTCCGATGGCCCGAGGTTAGAGATCGTCTGCAGCTTACGGATCAAAATGTTCGAGGAAGGATTCTGTGCCATCAAGAACCTGTTGGGGTTGGCGCCCAACTTGCAGGGGGCGCTAATGTTCCGCTGCGGCTCCGAGCGCAGACGGTACCAGCGGCCTGCACTACATCCAAGAGGGCGCCCAAGAGGGCGCCGGGCTTGAAGACCTCGCACCGTTCTTAATGGTGTTCGCCTCCCTTATCAGGGACGACCAATTCGCCCCTAGGAGCGAGACCAACTCCAAGGCTTGCGCCTCGGTGAGGTCGGTTTCTTCGCAAAGCCGTTGGGCAAGGCGGCGCTCGTATTCAGAGTTCATAGGCGGCTCCTGTTATCCATCCCAACTATAACATTTGATATAAGTTCCCCCGTATCCCTCTGATTTCGCTGAGGGCAAGCGGCCGCCTAGGGACCTCGAAACCTCGCTTCGCGAAGCAGGTTCGAGGTGATCGCCGTCAGGGGCCTCGACGCCATCGCAGCCTTTTGATCGTGATCCGGAGCGAGTTACAGCCTTATTGACGCATATCAGGCTTGGGAACGGACCTACCGGGTGGGACGTGGCCCGGCACCTGCGAAGGGCCAATCCCAATATGCCTGTTATGTACATGAGCGGAGATAGCGCCGACGACTGGGGTCGCTTGGAGTGCCGAACAGCCAGATGATCACCAAGCCATTTGTCATGCCACAGATTATTGCCGGGCTGGCAACGCCCATCATCAGCAGGGTGCGGAGCAGCGCCCAGCCTCAGGATAGGTTGGCATTTCGAGCTAGCTTACACAGGTCCTTCGAAAGGGCCCGGAGACAATGCAGTGCGCTATCTGGACGCAAGGGGAGGATGTCGCTGCCCGGCTTGGCAAACCTATGCCCCGCTCCGGATGGCCATAACCCACTCCGCCCCGTGATCCACCGCAAGAGGGTATGACGTGCATGCTATGACGTAGATGGACGTTGTTCGTCGATGGGCGTACCATTGCGTGGGGTGGCCGACGGAGGTCACAATGGTCGATGGAGAGCAAAGCCGAGAACGGCGGCAGCGTGTGCTGAAGGGCGCTGCAATCATCAGCGGAATTACAAACTCGGAAATCAGCTGTACGATCCGGAACCAGACGAGTGGCGGCGCTGAGCTCAAAGTGTCCGGTGGAAGCCCGTGTTCCCGAGCAGTTTGTGCTTTACGTGCCAACGGATGGCGTCGCCTACCAAGCCGTCCTGCGATGGCGCAGGAACGAGCGGATCGGCGTTCAGTTCATAGGAACGTTACCCAAGCCGCGTCTTCACTATGGATGACGAGAGCTTCTGCGCAGTTGGATCGTAAGCGACGCCTATCGGAGCAATACCGCATTGTGCCCCGGGTCGCGTTAGATGCAAGCGGCTTGAAAGCGTAATTCAGTTAGTTCTGACCGCGTTCCAAGAACCAGCGGGTGCGGCAAGCGCTGCGGCGGACATTTACGTATCCATCACTCTGGCACCAGCGACCACTTTTCGGGAGCGCACTGTTTTTTGCCAGAGGCGAGATGTCACTATCATAGTTGATTGTGGCTGCCGGTTACCTTGCGTAAGGGACAGCTATCGTAGCTGTCCAACAAGGAGACGATATGTTGTATCCGGGTAGGTTTTTGGAGCCGAGCGATATTGAGATGCTGGCTCGAGTTTGTCACGCGATCTGCAAAGAGCGCGGGGTACCTCTTGGTTCGCATAACGGGGAGCTCATAGCAGCGCACGTACTCCGGCTGTTTATGAATGGCCTGACTGGGGCGAGTGAACTGCTCGATGCTGAGAGGAACTGGGCTACGCGGCCTGCGGCCCACAACCAGATTAGTGGCAACAACTATGCAAACATGAGAGAGGCCGCGTGATCCAGTCGGTCGTTGCAGCCGAAGACCTGAGATATCCGCCGCGATGCGCGCCTTGCATCAGGAGCTTGCTCAAGTCCGCATGGAAGTTAGAGACGCCTCTGCAATCCGCTATCATCTGCGGGCAGGATTTCTTATAGACTTGGTTTCCGGACCAGGGACGACCAATTGAACCCAAGGAACGATATTGGTTCGCGGGCTTGATTCTCGGCAATCCCGGTCTCTTTGACCAGCCGCTCGATGATGGCGCCAAGCGCCATCAATAGAAAGACGGCGAGTTCCACGATATCGAACGGGCTTCCGGTGTTGCGATGTTGTGGCTCGGCCATTTGCGAAGGACCCGTCCTTTAAGTTGGCGATGCGGCCCGGGGTTTTATCGGGGGTATAGGCCGCATCGGCACTGTGGGTTATGAACGGCGGTCGCAAGCGAAGCCGGCCGGGCGGAAAACCCTCTCTGCAAATTGTCGGTATTGCCCTGTCAGCGAGCTCGGTGGCGGAGCCAGAATCATCTGTCGAGAAAGTTGATGATGCCGCGTGTGCTCATAGTGGCACAAGCGAAATTGGTGAAGTTTCGCCTATTGCACTTTCATACAACAGCGCGGCCGGCCTTTCGGAGATATTGTTTATGCGCGGATGAAAGTTTCGGCCGGGCTATGAACTCGTATTGTGTGGAAGAAATCGAAAACGATGCTGTCAAGGCGACGCATCAGGTTGATGCGCTCGCCCCGTTCGAAGCCGCGGCGAAGGCAGTGCATCGGGCAGTCACATTGCGGTGGGGCGAGGCCAATTGGATCAGAGTCACGCAAGTTTCCGTTCGGAATAGCCGCAACAAAAAGCGGGATACGGTTTTCGAATATCGAGCGATCGGGCCTACGCGGCGATAGGGCGGGCCATCGATGGTTAGTGCAGTTGGCCAATTAGCCGAACGTATTCGGCTTCAGCCCTGCCATATGACCCGTCGGCCAGCGCAATAAGGCGCGCACGGTCAAGGATGACGACCTCTCCGCGATTGGAGCGTATCAAGCCCTGCCCTTCCAAAGTTTGGAGCGCGATGGTGACGCCGGGCCGCCTGACACCGAGCATGACCGACAAGAAGTCGTGAGTAATCGACAAGCGATTCCCTTCGACGCGATCATCGCACATCACCAGCCATCTCGAGAGCCGGTCTACGATGTTCATCCGGGCATTGGTGAGTGCGGTGAAGCTTGCCTGGAGGTGAAAGTAGTGGACGTAGCGGAGCAGGAAAGTGCGCAGCGTTGGGCTCGTCAAAAGCGCGTTGGTGAACGTGCCTGCATCGATACCAAAGGCTCGGGCTTCCAATTGAACGTAACAATCATGCGTTGATCGGTCATCGCCCATCACAAGGGCTGAGCCGGACATGCCGTCGGACCCAATAACTCCGATCTCAGCTTCGATGCCGGGCCGCAATTCGCCCACCACGGATCCGAGACCGCTCTCGAAGAAGTACACGGTTTTGATCGGTGAGCCCGCCACTTCGAGATGCGTCTTCAGTCCAAGGGAGACGCTCGTCAAATGAGGGTGCAGCAATGCCAAATCTGCCGAGCACATACGGAGCAGCAGCGCATTGCGATAGATGGAGTTTGTGGCAATGTTGGACCGCGTGGCACTATAGGATTGCGAATTTGGGCCTGTCATGGCTCCCTCCCGGTTGGGGCGGAAGCATGATGATCGCTCACAGCCGACGGGCGCCCTTCCAGTTGCCGCCGATGGTGCATCCTAAGCCCGCCGAGCTTAGATGTCCCGTATATTATTGAGAGCGTTCCACTGCACGAGCCAAGGTTTGGCGCGCCCGCCTTAGCGCGGCAGTTAAATGCTCGAGAAACTCGTCATCTCTTTTCGTTGACAATCCGACTTGCCGACTGCGAGTCACAATGCGCTCCTGGAGTGAAACCGCTGTCTCGTAGTGGTCCACGATCAATTGATACGAAGCCTTCACAGGCGCGGACGGGAGGGGCTGTGCCATGATCAAAAACGTAGTTCCACGACGATGAGAGGCAACCCCGGCCGGGGCTTGGGTAACAATCGTACAATATGATCAAAGCTGGCTGCTTTCTTCGTCGCCTCCCTTAATCCAGCAGCTTGGCATGATGTGGCTTTTCCTCACCCTTCAGGAACCGCACCCGCCCAACGAGACCTGGCTTCAGCCATTCCGCCTTTGTCGCTCCCGGTTCCGTGTCGTCGATGAGGATGCGAGAAGCACACACGAATTCAGCCTTGACGACGACGCGGGCGCAGATTTCGTGAAACAAGCATGACCAGAATCTCGGACCTTGGACCAATCATCGCCGGTAAGCCTCATAAGCGAAAGGACGGGCACGATCGCTTTCATGATGCCCGATATGCGGCCAACAGGTCGACAAGACCAACTTACGCCAGGTGATATAGCACGAGCAGCCGGATCACGAGCCGCTGGAACTTGACCATTAGGAGAGTGACTGAAGTACCTCTACATGCCGTCAACCTCGATACGCAAGTTCGACTACGACCCAAATACGAGGGTTCTCTCAGTCTGGTTTGTTGGCAGCGGTAAGCACTATGAGTTCTTGGCCGTACCGCCTGAGGCCGTTGCCGCGTTTCGATCTGCATTTGCTAAGGGCCGTTATTTTAACAACCACATCCGCAACCACTACGCGTTCAGGCTCGTGCAAGATACGGCGGAAGCCTCGTCGCGTGATTGAAAGCTCCACGCAACCCAGGGAAAGCGCGGGCCGGTCGACTGCAGGGAATGATGTCGCACCGCTGCAGCCGACCAACTTCGTGAACCCTGAAGCCAGAGCGCGGTTTGACGTCTTCCTGCGTCAGGCCAGTCTTTCGCCGAATACGCGCGAAGCTGGCTGACGGGATGTTTGTGCGTTTCTACTCATCAGGCTCAGACCGCGATCTCTGCGGATCAGCTGAGGGTCGTTTAAGCAATTCTGCGACATCCACACCCAGCACTTCAGCCAGCCGGTCAACGACATCGATGCTCGCGTTGTACACGTTGCGTTCCAACGCACTGATATAGGTGCGATCGATCCCAGCATGATGCGCAAGCTCTTCCTGAGACAGGCCTCTAGCCCGCCGCAAGGCTCTTAGATTTTGCGCAAACGCTTCTCGGATTTCCATGTCCCCGAGAACAGTGCCTTGCAGAGTATTCCACCACGGAGTATTCTCTACAAATCACATTCTGAACCGGTTTCCGGGCTGGAGTTGGGCCCACTCAGCGGGAACTTGTCCACGTCACGGGAGGAGACCATGCCGTGCCAGCGAAAAAGCCGAGTGTTCTCGCCACAAGCCTCAACGAGCCGAAATTGAAACCGGGAGCCCTACGCGATCCCGCACTTCTTCTAGTGAGCGACTGGCGCATGGCTCGGCACGTCTCCACGCTGTTATGCCGCGTGCAGCAGCGATTGGAGTCCCAAATCATGGTCAATCCCGGTATTCAGGGATTGACCGCAGATTCCCCAGCGCGAGCTGAAAACCAAGCGGCGCGCTCACACGGTGATCCACGGGAGTATGCGGTTGCGCGTGAGGCCGAGGTCTTTGCGATGACCGAAGCTCTAAAACTTCAAGATTCTATCCCCGAAGTCGCTGCTACGTCGCTCGCCGGGATTGTGGCCAAGTTGGAAATGATCGTCGGCGCCGATCGAGATATTGGTGACCCTACCGACTTCCCCTGGCCACACATGGCTTCCGTACTGCGTGACTTAAAGGCGATCGCGGGAGACTTGCCGGCTGGTCGCCGGAGCCGGGGACGGACGCGGAGCGACGTTGCCAGGCATTGGGAGTCCGCAGTCAAGCTGGTCGCAGCGCTGAAGGAGGAAAACGAGGCCGAATACCGCGGCGATGTAAATGTATTCTGACATGCGCCCCTTACAACTTCTCGCCTGCAGCCCGAACTCAACGATTGAGACGAAACCGCACGACGCAATTCGTTGCACGCTGTGGCCCTACGACATGAATTTCGTGCTTTTCTTCGCCGTCCGGGCGCCTTTGATGGCAGGTCGATCCACCATTGGGAGACCGACCACGATGGCAGAGGAAACCGGGACCGGGCCACAGGAATTGGTTCCGGCGAACGACAACGGCGATCCCGCCAGCCTTGAGGGTCGCCCTGAAAAAATGGCGGCGGCCAAGCTGGATCGGGTGGTGCTGGACATCGCCCGGCTGATCGGCCGGCAGATGGCGCGCGAGGCATTCGAGCCGAGTCAGGCAGCCAACGACAATCGGCCGGACCGCCGAAAGGGAGAGGGCAGGGGGCCGGATGATAAACCCCTCGGGGACAGGAGAGAGGATCTGCCGCCATGACCCGTGTAGCACTCTATGCCCGCTATTCTTCCGATAGCCAGCGGGATGCCTCCATCGGGGACCAGTTGAGGCTGTGCCGCGAGCAGGCGGCGCGTGAGGACTGGAGCGTGGCCGGAGCCTATGAGGACGCGGCGATCTCCGGTGCCAGCACGGTGCTGCGGCCGGGCATCCAGCAACTGGTGCGCGATGCCCAGCGCGGCCGCTTCGAGGTGGTGCTGGCCGAGGCGCTCGATCGCATCAGCCGCGACCAGGCAGATGTCGCCACACTCTTCAAGCATCTCAAATTCGCCGGCGTTGCGATCGTCACCTTGGCCGAGGGCGAGATCAGCGAACTGCATGTCGGCCTCAAGGGCACGATGAATGCTCTGTTCCTCAAGGACCTTGCCCTCAAGACCCATCGTGGCCTGCGGGGGAGGGTGGAGAAGGGCAAGGCCGGAGGCGGGCTGTGCTACGGCTACCGGGTGGTAAAGAAACTGGATGCCGCAGGTGAACCGGTTCGCGGCGACCGCGAGATCGTGCCGGAGGAAGCGACCATCGTGCGCCGCATCTTTCGGGAGTTCGCCGCCGGCAAGAGCCCCAAGGCGATCGCAGTCGACCTCAACAAGGAAGGCATTCCTGGTCCGCTCGGCCGGCACTGGGGCGACACCAGCGTGCGCGGGCATGTCATCCGGGGTACCGGCGTCATCAACAACGAGCTCTATACCGGCGTGCTGGTTTGGAACCGGCTGCACTTCGTCAAGGATCCCGCCACCGGCAAGCGCGTGTCGCGGGTCAATCCGCCAGCAAAATGGATCCGCACCGAGGTGCCGCATCTCAGGATCGTCGGGGATGAAATGTGGCAGGCCGTGAAGGAGAGGCAGAAATCCATCGCCAGCCAGTTCGAGGCGGTGGCGATCGCCACGCGCAAGGCCCGGGCGAGGAAGCTGCACACCATGAAGCGGCCGGTCTCCCTCCTGTCCGGCTTGCTCTCCTGCGGCTGCTGCGGCGGGCGCTACGGCTTGTTCACGCGAGACCGCTATGCGTGCCTCAACCACCAGCGCCGGGGCATCTGCGAAAACGGCCGCTCCATCACCCGCCAGAAGATCGAGCAGCGCGTCCTCGCAGGCCTAAAGGAAAGGCTGGTCTCGGCCGATGCCGTGGCCGAGGCGATCAGAGCCTATGCCCAGGAGACCAACCGCCTCAACCAGGAGCGTCGCGCGCAAGGCGAACAGGACCGCAAAGCCCTCGACAAGATCGAGCGCGCCATCGCCGGCATCATGGCCGCGATCGAGGATGGCCTGTACCAAGCTTCGATGAAAGCGAGAATGGAAGACCTGGAGAGGCAGAAGGCGGAGGCCACCGCGCGTCTGGCGATGGCGCCCACTGACGTGCCCGACCTGCATCCCAACATCGCCACTCTTTATAAGAAGCGGGTCGAGCAGTTCACGCAAGCGCTTGCCGATCACGAGGACGGACGCCAAGCCGCCGAGGCGTTGCGCTCGTTGATCGGACAGATCGTGCTCACGCCCGGCGACAAGCGCGGCGAGGTCCATGCCGAGCTACGCGGTGAGTTGTTCGGCATCCTCGAATTAGTCAAACCCGACCAAATTCCAAGGTCTGACGATGTTATGACAAAAGGCGTTGCGGGTCCCCGCAACCAAATCAAAACAGCCCGGCTCACCCCGGGCTGTTCTTGTATCCGGCTGATGGCCCCCCGCTGATTTGAGAACCCTCATCACAGCCCAGCAAACACCCAAAGCCGACGCCCAAGGTCAAAAACAAAGCCCGCAAAACCAAACACAATCCGCCCGCCAAAGCCCAGCCAAGCCAAAGCGACCAGGGGGGCGGGCAAGCCGGGCCACCGCACAAAAGACAGACCTGTCGCCGAAAATAATCCAGCCGGCAAAGCAATGGCGTCCGCAGTGTAAGCCGTCAACATCTCGACCTGAACCGGCGGGTGGGTTTGTCCAACCGCCGGCATAGGTGGTTCAACTCTTGATTTCGATCCGCTTTGCCTGCGCTTGCGCTTTCGCGGTCTTCGGCAATGTAACCGTCAGGACGCCGTTCCTGAAGCGCGCTTCGACATTGTCTTGCTCTACCTCGACGCCGAGCGGAATGCGGCGCTCGAAACGGCCGTAATAGCGCTCGGAGAACTGGCGCTCCTTGTCCTCGGTCTCGGACCGCTTTTCGCCCTTCAGGGTCAGCACGTCGTCATCGAGCAGGACCTCGATGTCCTTTTCCTCCATGCCGGGCACTTCGGCCGTGACACGGACCTCCTTTCCAGTGTCGGAGATCTCGACGCTTGGCCAGCGTGCGCCCTCGGCGGCAACGGAAGACAAGGATGGCAGCCCCGAACCGAAACCACGGAAAACATCGTCGAAAAGACGGTTGACCTCGCGGTGCAACGACATGAACGGATCACGTTCGCCATCGCGCAAAAGGCTGGGCACCTGTCCGCGTTCCCGGCCAAAAGGAATGAGATCACGTACGCTCATTGTCTTTCTCCTCTTTGCTTGCGTCTCCACCACCGGGCGACCGGCGTCCGGTTGGTGGAAGCCCTGACCCGAATTGCCTCACGCAGCCTGTTTTTCCACTTGCACGGGCTTTGCCGCGGATTTTTCCTTGGCTTTGGCCATGCTGGTGCCGATCTCGATCTTGCGCGGTTTCATCTCTTCGGGAATCTCACGCTGAAGATCGACGGTCAGGAGACCGTTGACGAGGCCGGCGCCGGTCACCTTCACATGGTCGGCAAGTTCGAAGCGTCGCTCAAACGGCCGTCCGGCGATGCCGCGATGCAGGTATTCGCCATTGTCCTCTCCGGCACGCTCGCCGGCGATGACGAGCATGTTGGGTTCATGCACGATGCTCAATTCGTCTTGACTGAAGCCGGCTACCGCCATGGTGATGCGGTAGGCGTCGTCACCGGTCCTGGAGATATCGTAGGGCGGCCAGTTGTCGACGTTCGCCGTGCGGCTGGCATTCTCCAGCAGGTCGAAAATACGGTCGAAGCCTATGCTCGACCGATAGAGTGGTGAAAAGTCGAAAGCGGTTCTCATAGCCATATCCTCCTTCGCTGAGCAACATGGGTACGAGGAGTGCCAAGGATGCGGCACTCCTTGACCTGCCGGCCCTTCCGGCGCCGGCGGAATCGATCTGGGAACTGACGGGCGTGGCGTCAAGAGGCCTGATCGAACGTCTCGTCGAGATTCCGGCGGCCCTTGACGCGGCCTGAACGGCTGACCATCTCGATCACGGATGGACGGTCGCCGGTGACGCCATCCGATTGCTTACTCGCAAAAAGACGTCAAAAAACGGAGGAAGTGATGAACGATATTCGGTTTCCCCAGCCGATTACCCTCGAATTGTCGGACGCCCCACGCAAGGTCGCCAGCAGCTTCGAGGCTCTGGAATGCCTGGATCAACAATGGCCGAAATGGGCGCGCGGACCAAGCTGGCGCGCCGCCGGCCGTGCATGCCGTGATGCGCTGGATGGCTGGCGCAGCGGGCGTGCCGCCTACAAGGCCTTCTTGAAGGCGGCCAAGCGAGCCGGCCTGACGAGGGGCCGCTCCGCTTCGCCCCAGCAATTCCGTTCCGCGGCGATGTCAAGGACGGCCCAGCCGATGGCTGTCAGAGCAGGATGACACGAATCCCATCACTCATCCTGCTCGGGAACTCTGATTTTAGGTATGCTCAATCGAGCCTTTGAGCGCGCCGCGTTGCAGGCGACGCGCTTCAGGTTTTTTGATCCGCTCAATGTGATCCGCTCAATGGATGGCAACGATGCCGTCAACGGCGCGCCATTCCGACGGTGTGATTAGATGATGATGTGCGACGCGCACGGAATGCAGCGCGCCGTCCAGTTCGCTTTCCCAATAGCCAAGGAAGCCCTTCAACTCCGGGAAATCGGGAGCGAGGTCGTATTCCTGCCAGACATAGAGCTGCAGCAGGTTGGGGTAGTCAGGCATATGATAGTGAATCTCGGCCGTGGTCAGGCCGTAGCCATCCATCTGCAGGCGGAATTCTCTGCTGACCGCAGTCACCATATGTTTCTCCTTTCGCTTACGACCTTATGCATTCATCCTGGCGAAGTCGTGCCGGAATTCATCCGGCGTGGACCGCGGCGCCGGCACGTCGATGTCGAGCTTGCACAAGGCCTCCATGATGTGGTCGAAGGAAACCGGCCGCTCGACTCCCGGCGGCAGGCGCAGTTCCGGCATCGACTCCACCGCGCAGGCATCCGAGGCCCAAGACGACAGGATCGCCCGCTTTTCCCAGAGGTCGAGCGCGCCGTCTTCCAATACCTCGTCAGGATGTTTGAAGTGCCTCGCCGGCGAAAGCAGCCGGTCAAGCGAGGTGTCGGGCGTGTCAGTCAGGGAAGGCATGATCGGCGAAAATTTATGTCGGTCCATCGCTGTCCTCCGTCTGCAAAAACTCCTCGATAGCGTCCAGTTTCCGGCTGTGCTTCGGCAGCGCCGGCCAGGATAATCTTGTTGGCTCTTCACCAAAATTCAAGCGGTGAAATCGTCGACCTGGCGAGAATCCCTGCATGATAACAACGCGTTGGCACTCTCATGCGACGAGTGCCAAAATTTTTGCGCGGACCTCTTGAAACCGGAAAATTCCAAAACTAGCTCGATATGCGCGCGCGATGCCTGAACAAGGGTCGCGGCACCTCTTGCCGGGCCGATATTGCCGGTCCGGCGCGGAGGAACCTCAAAAACTGTTTGTCCTTGAAGGAGAACGACATGACGTTCCGCCCATTGCACGACCGTATCCTGGTCCGCCGCATCGAAGCCGAGGAGAAAACGGCTGGCGGCATTATCATTCCCGACACAGCCAAGGAAAAGCCGCAGGAAGGCGAGGTGATCGCCGCCGGCCCCGGCGCCCGCAACGAAGCCGGGCAGCTACAGCCGCTCGACGTCAGGGTGGGTGACCGCATTCTGTTCGGCAAATGGTCCGGCACCGAGATCAAGCTCGGCGGCCAAGACCTGATTATCATGAAGGAAAGCGATGTGATGGGCGTGATCGAGCAGACCGCGACCGTGAAGAAGGCCGCCTGACGGCTTCTTGCCAAGTTACCAGTCAACGAAAGCTGCCTAAATTGAAGGAGTGATCCAATGGCTGCCAAGGAAGTGAAATTCCATACCGAAGCCCGCGAGAAGATGCTGCGCGGCGTCGACATTCTGGCCAATGCGGTGAAGGTGACGCTCGGTCCCAAAGGCCGCAACGTCGTTATCGATAAATCCTTCGGCGCGCCGCGCATCACCAAGGATGGTGTGACGGTGGCCAAGGAGATCGAACTGGAAGACAAGTTCGAAAACATGGGCGCGCAGATGGTGCGCGAAGTCGCTTCGAAGACCAACGACATCGCCGGCGACGGCACCACAACCGCGACCGTTCTGGCCCAAGCCATCGTCAAGGAAGGTGCCAAGGCCGTTGCCTCGGGCATGAATCCGATGGATTTGAAACGCGGCATCGACAAGGCCGTGGAGGCGGTCGTTGCCGAACTGAAGGCCAACGCTCGCAAGGTGACGAAAAACGATGAGATCGCCCAGGTCGGCACCATTTCGGCCAATGGCGATCCCGAGATCGGCCGGTTCCTCGCCGAGGCGATGGAGAAGGTCGGCAATGAAGGTGTCATCACGGTGGAGGAGGCCAAGACCGCCGAGACCGAACTGGAGGTGGTCGAAGGCATGCAGTTCGACCGCGGCTATCTCAGCCCGTACTTCATCACCAACCAGGACAAGATGCGCGTCGAGCTCGAAGAGCCCTATGTGCTGATCCACGAGAAGAAACTGTCCAACCTGCAAGCCATGCTCCCCGTCCTCGAGGCAGTCGTGCAGTCGGGCAAGCCGCTGCTGATCATCGCCGAGGATGTCGAGGGCGAGGCGCTCGCCACGCTGGTCGTGAACAAATTGCGCGGCGGCCTGAAGGTCGCGGCAGTCAAGGCGCCCGGCTTCGGCGATCGCCGCAAGGCGATGCTGGAGGATATTGCCATCCTCACCGGCGGCACGGCGATCAGCGAGGATCTCGGCATCAAGCTCGAGAACGTCACGCTGCAGATGCTGGGCCGCGCCAAGAAAGTGGTGATCGAAAAAGAAAACACCACCATCGTCGACGGCGTTGGCCGCAAGGAAGAGATCCAGGGCCGCATCGCCCAGATCAAAGCGCAGATCGAGGAGACTACCTCCGACTACGACCGCGAGAAACTGCAGGAGCGGCTGGCGAAGCTCGCCGGTGGCGTCGCCGTCATCCGTGTCGGCGGTTCGACGGAAGTCGAGGTGAAGGAGCGCAAGGACCGTGTCGACGACGCGCTGCATGCGACCCGTGCGGCGGTCGAGGAAGGCGTACTCCCGGGCGGCGGCGTCGCGTTGCTCCGGGCCGCCAAGGCGCTCGATGCCTTGCCGATCGACAATGCCGACCAGAGGACCGGTGTCGAGATCGTGCGGCGTGCGATCGAGACCCCGGTGCGCCAGATCGCGGAGAACGCCGGCGCCGAGGGCTCGATCATCGTCGGCAAGCTGCGTGAGAAGAGCGAGTTCGGCTGGGGCTGGAACGCCCAGACCAACGAGTTCGGCGATCTCTACGGCCAAGGCGTCATCGATCCGGCAAAGGTCGTGCGCACCGCGCTTCAGGATGCCGCTTCCGTCGCTGGCCTGCTGGTCACCACCGAGGCGATGGTGGCCGAGAAGCCAAAGAAGGAGGCCGCGACCCCTGCCATGCCCGCCGGCGCGGGCATGGACTTCTAGGACGCCGGGAGGCCGCCCGCTCCCACAAGTGGGAGCGGGCGCTTCCCGGGGAAAGTTTGGAGAGAGACCACTATGACCGGTATCGGTTCCGTTTCGGCGCCCACGCATCCGGCAAACGAATTTCTCGCCTACGAGGCAGAATGCAGGAGCGTGCTGGGGCCATTGTTGATGCGCGTTCTCGACATGGCCGAGTCCGCAGGCTGGAGCCGCCGTACGGCGGCGTCGACGCTGATGTTCCTGGCCGCGCAGCATGTGTCGGCAGCCTCGGAAGGCTCCGGCGGCTCAACCAGGGATGGAGGGCGCGATCATCTGAGCCCCACAGCGAATGATGGACCGATGTCCGGTTGGGGAGAGGACCGACATGATCGTGGGCCAATTGCGTGAATGCCTGAAAACGTTGAGGTGGAAAGCGGCAGACCTCGTCGACGAGCTTGGTTGGCCGCAAGGCCAGGTCGCCGCCTGGCTCGATGGGCGGGCGCGGCCGCCGCTTTCCGTCCTTGCCTGGCTCGAGGCGCTCGCCAAGGCGCATAAGGCGCTACCGGCGCCCGGCCGAGGCTCGCCGGTGCTCAAGCCAAGCCCGGTCGAGCCAGCCGAGATCAGGCTCGCGGCCGCCGGAAATCCGACGACACCGGCGCACCCGCCCTATCCGCGCCGACCTGTCTTCGCGCACCAGGCTGCCCGACATGCTTCGGTTCGTTTGCCATCGAATGGAGGTTTAAACCATGGCACAGATGCGCTTTGAAGAACCCGTGACCATCTTGGTCGGAATGGGGCTTCCGGTGACGATCGAGACTGCGATGGAAGCATATGCCATGCTGCAGGACTGGCCCGTTGCCAGCCGGAACGGCGCCCATGCCGTCGCCCTCAACGCTTGCAAAGCCGGCATTGCCGGCGAGATCGATGCGGAAACCGTGCGGGCGACCTTGATCGCCTTCGCGCGCCGCAATGACATTCTGGTGCCGAATATGATCTCGCCTGCCAGTATCGCATCCGGTGGCCGCGCCGTGCGAGCGGATTGAGTATCTATTTGCGACCTATCGGTGAGCGCCCCGGCGATCCAAAATGATCGGCCCGTCAGCCTCGAGCTGGCGGGCTGTCTCGTCGCCTCAGGCCGTTTCGACGAGACGCGAGCGTTTCTTCTCGGCGGCCGCCAGCAACTCGACGAAGGCGCGGACCTTGGCTGGCCGGAACCGGGCCGGAGGGAAAACGGCATGGATGCCGCCGACAGGCAACATCCAGTCGGCAAATACCGGCACGAGACGTCCCTCGGCGATATCGTCGCCGACACTGTAGTCGGGAAATACGCCCAATCCGATACCGGCGAGCACGCAGGCAAGAGCCGCCGGGCTCTTGTCGCACATGATGACCGGGTTGAGTTCGGTCAACACCGTTTCTCCCTCTCTTGAAAACAGCCATTGGCCGACGCCGCGCAGCTGGGCGTTGCCGACCCAGGCAAGCGATCTTGCCTGGCGCGGGGTGACATCGGGCGGCAGGCTTGCGGCGAAGCTCGGGTTCGCCACCACGACCTGCTGTATCGTGCCCAGGCGCCGCGCCTGATTGGACGAATCCGCAAGCCAGCCGACGCGGATGCCGAGGTCGATCTGCTCGTCCACCAGATTGCTGACGGCGTCATCGAAAATCGCCTCGACGCGCATATGCGGATAAGTTCGGAGATAGGCGGCCATGACCGGCGCAACGATCTTCGTGCCATAGTCGAGCGGCGCGGTCAGCCTCAGCATTCCCTTGGGTTCGATCGCCCCGTGCGAGATCTCGCCATAGGCCGCTTCGGCTTCGCGCAGGATGATCATCGCGCGGTCGTAGAACAGGCGACCCTCCTCGGTCGGCGTGACACGCCGCGTCGTGCGCCGCATGAGCGTCGCGCCCAATTCCTGTTCAAGCCTGCCGACCTGGTGGCTGACCACGGCCTTGGCTACGCCAAGCCGGTCCGCCGCCGTGGTGAACGAGCCTGTCTCCATCACCGTGGTGAAATAGACGAGCCGATTGAGATTCAGGAGTTCGGTCATGCGCTTTGTCTGATTGAATCAGACAGTTTGTATTATTGGACGCTATTTATTGCAAGACCGTCACCTGCCACATGTGGCCAAGAAGTCTGGCGGATGCGGCAGCCAACGCCACGGCAACGGAGACCGGACGACCGTGGGCAATCCAGAAGTGACCTACCTTTTCGATCCGCTCTGCGGCTGGTGCTATGGCGCAAGCCCGATGCTCGAAAAACTGTCCGGCAGCGGCGTCCGCATCGAGCTCTTGCCGACCGGCCTGTTTTCGGGGGCAGGCGCCCGGCCGATGGATGACGGTTTTGCCGCCCATGCCTGGGCGAACGACCAGCGCATCGAGCGCTTGACCGGACAGGTTTTCACGCAGGGCTATCGGGACAACGTGCTGAATGTTCGCGGCACGTTGCTGGATTCCCATGCCGCGACCCTCGCGATCACCGCAGCGGGCCTGGAAAATCCCGGCCGCCGGCTGGCCGCGCTGAAGGCGATCCAGAACGCGCGCTATGTCGATGGGCGCGATATCGTCACGGTCGGCGGTGTCGCCGAGGTGCTCGCCGCCGCCGGCATGGCCGATGCCGGCGAACTGGTGAAGGCGCCAACCGAAGGATTGCTGACAGCTCACCGCGAACTGGTCGGCCGAGGCCGCGCGCTGTTCCAGCGCTTGCATTCCAATGGCGTGCCTTCGCTCGCCGTCATCCGCAACGATGCGCCGCGCCTCATCGGTTCGAACGCGCTGTTCGGCAGTTTCGACAATCTCCTCGCTCATATCGCGGCCGCGTGATCCCCAACCGACCTCCAACAAGGAATGGAAAAAGATATGGCAAAAGTCGCTCTCATCGGCGCATCGGGCGCAGTCGGTTCGCGCCTGCTCAAGGAACTCTCCGACCGTGGCCATACCGTCACCGGCATCGCCCGCAATCCTGAAAAAATCGCTGCGCTGCCTGGCGTGACGGCCAGGAAGGGCGATGTCTTCGACATGGAAGGCCTGGCCAAGCTGATCCGCGGCCATGATGTGGTGATCAGTTCGGTGCATTTCCTCGACAGCGATGCCGACACGCTGATCGCCGCGGTGCGAGCCTCCGGCGTGAAGCGCTACCTGGTCGTCGGCGGTGCGGGCAGCCTTGAGGTCGCGCCCGGCAAGCGGCTGGTCGACACGCCCGAATTTCCCGACATCTACAAGGCCGAGGCGCAGAAGGGCGCCGACTTCCTCGACAAGTTGAAGACCATCGATGACCTCGATTGGACGTTCCTGTCGCCGTCCGCCATGTTCATCCCGGGCGAGCGAACCGGCAAGTTCCGCCTCGGCAAGGACACGCTTCTGGCTTCGGACAAGGGCAGCAGCATTTCCTTCGAGGATTACGCCATCGCGATGGTCGACGAGATCGAGAAGCCCGCCCACATAAAGCAGCGCTTCACCGTCGGTTATTGACTAGGCAGGCCAGGCCAGCTGCTTCTTGTCCACCAACATTCTAAACGTCGCCCGTCATCATCGCTCGCAGCCATGCCGTGATGGCATCGAGGTCGATCGGTTTCGTCGTGTCGACGTCGAAGAGCGGACCGCGCCGCAGCGGTTCGGCGCGCCTGGCGAGTTCGATCAGTTCGGGGATATAGGACGCGCCTGGATGGCCGGGGAGACGCTGGCCGAGCCGGGCGCCGTAACGCTCGGCAAGGACTTCGCCGGGCGCATGGCACCAGATTTCGACGGTCTGTTCGACCCCGGCATTCCTGAGATGATCATCGAGCAGCTCGCGCGGCTGGAAACCGAACCAGGCGTCGACGATGAATGTGGAGCCCGCTGGGGCTTCGCCGACGACTGACCAGATCGCCCGATAGCTGGCGCGGCCGAGCGTGCGGTTGAATGCGCGGTCGCCGCCGCCGAGCACCTCGAGAAACGGATTCTTGATCGTGTCGAGCGCAAGCAACGGCCATCCCATGCGGTCGGCGATGCCGCGCGACACCGTGCTCTTGCCGCTGGCCGGGATGCCGTTGACCAGCACGGCGCGCCTGGCCGCGCCGGCTTGCACAAAATGCCGGCCAAAAATCGGCGCTGTCGCCATGTCTGTTCCGGCCAGCGCCTGCAATCCCGCCCCGATCACGCCGGCGTCGTCGCCGAGCTGCGCCGGCTCGACCGGGCACTGGTACCACGGCGCCAGGGCCGGCGCGCGGCCGAGCGCCTTGTGTGCCGCCCAGCCAAGACCGCCGCCGAGCAGGACGACACCGGGGTCGAACATGGCGACGCTGGTATCGATGGCGGCACGTAAGGGCATTGCCCAGGCTTCGAGTATAGTGCGCGCCTGGATGTCTCCGGCGGCGTCGCGGGCAAAGAGCTGGTCGACCGAAAGGTCGGTACGCAAGCCGGCCCGCGCGATGTGACGGCCAAGCGCGGTGCCCGAACTGGTGGTCTCGACACAACCGCGCCGGCCGCAGGCGCAGACCTCGCCATTGACGTCGACAGTGATGTGGCCGAGCTGCCCTGCCGTTGCCCGGCCACGCACGATCCGCCGATGTTGAGCGACGGCCCCGCCAATGCCGGTGCCGATGGTGAACATGGCGACGTCGTGATGGCCCCGGCCGGCGCCGAGCGCCATCTCGGCGACCAGTGCCATGTTGCAGTCATTGTCGATGACGACGGGCTTGCCGGCCATGTCTTCCAGGCGCTGCGCCAGCGAGACGGAGGCCAGATTGACGTAGCCGCCGGACAGGACCGCGCGGCGATCCGCGTCGACGCGACCGGGAACACCGATGCCGATGGCCGAAACCTCCGATGTGTCGAGCCGGCGCACCATCCCGGCGATCCGCGAGAGCACAGCCTGCGGGTCCGGCGCGCTCTTTTCGGACAGACGTTCGAGGATTTCGCCGGCGCCCGAAATGCGGGCGGCCCGCAGATTGGTGCCGCCTATATCTATCCCTATGCTGAGAGGCATGACGTCCTGCACGTGTCGGTGATCCAACGCGGATATCAGGCGGCGGCCTTGCGCCGGTGATGCCCGATTACCGCCTGGATCTCACGCAATCGCGGCACCGCGATGGTCTTAAGCCTTTCGCGCTGAATGTCACGATCGAGCGAGATGCAGTCCTTCCACAGCGAGCGGCCGGCGATGACGCCGGAGGCGCCGTTCTGCATGGCAATCTCGACCTGGCCGAGGAAGGTGGCGTGGTTGACGCCGGCCGAAAGCACCGCCCACGGCACCTCGCCAGCCATTCTGGTGATGTTGGCGCAGGCTTCCGGCGTTCCGGGATACGGAAGCTTCAGCACCTTTGCCCCGCACTCCAGCGATATCCTTGTGCCTTCCTCGACGAGCCAGGGGGTCTTCGCCGCATAATCTTCCGGGCTTTCGTCTTCGAGCTGATAGGTCAGGAATTCGACGACGAGCAACAAATCTTCCTGCCCGAAATCGGCGATGCATTGGCGCAGGATGGCGATGTTGTGCTCATTCGCTTCGGGCTTGTCGGCCCGCAGATACACCATGATCTTGCCGCCCGTGCCACCCAGTTCGCGCACGCGGCGCGCATCGATGCCGGGGACAAGGCGCGACAGGCGATAGCCTTCAGGCGAGACGTCGAAACCCGAGGCGTCGAGGCCGATAAGCAGCGCGGTATCGCGGTTCAGCACGCCCTCCTCGACAACCCGCGGCACCGCGCAGAGCGGGTCGAGCAGCACGCAGGACGCGGCACTTGCAAGGTAGCGCGTGATGTCGGCCTTGGTGTCGCCGAGCATGTCGTTGGTGATCCTGGCCTGTTCGGCCGGATCCGACGCCAGCAAGGTGCGCATGCCGCCGCGCTGGTCGCAGGCGATGGCCAGCATGGCCCCGTCCTTGCCGCATATCTGCTGATAGCCGCGCAGCTCCGCGGTGGTCATCTTTGTCATGGTCTCTGTCCGATGTTGGCGCTCTCTGGCCGAGGGCGCGGATCCCGTGGAAACAAGAATGTTCAGTTTTTGCCCGCCTGCCGGCAGGGGAGAATTGCCGTCTTGATGCGCCGTCCATTGCCCGGAAAAGCACACCTTGCCGGCGCCTGGGCAGGACGGCCTCAAGTTGCGAGTTCGCCGGATTTGCGCGATAACTCCCATCGGCGTATACGTGTGTAACACGTTGCTGAAAGGAATTGCAAGCTGGCTGTCCCTCCCATTCAGGATGCGACCGCATCGCGCACGATGCTGCACACGGTCGCCAAACTGCATTACGAGGCGGAGATGTCGCAGGTCGATATCGCGCGGCAGCTTGGCGTCTCCACCGCGACCATATCGCGCCTCTTGCAGCGGGCGCGGGCGGAAGGGATCGTCCGTATCGAGGTTCTCGATCTGGCGGCACCTGAGGAGATCACCGGACAGCTAATCGATAGGCTAGGCCTGCGTGACGCAGCGGTGGTCGAGACGCCGGCCGCAGGCGCGCTGACGGCGCTGGCCGGCCCGCTCGGCGGCCTTCTCAAGCAGGCGCAATTGGTGGCCGGCTCCGTGGTCGCCATCGGCTGGGGGCGCGCGGTGCGCGAGGTGATCCGCGCCGGCCTGCCGCGCATTCCGGGCGTGCTGACCGTTGCCGCCACCGGCGGCATGCAGCAGCACGCGGCGCATTTTCAGGTCAACGAATTCGTCCGCCTCGCCGCCGAGGAGTTCGGCGGGACACCGCACTTCATTCATGCGCCCTATCTGCCTTCCAGTGAATTGCGTGAAGTCTTCCTTGGTGATGCCGCCATCAGCGATGCCGTCGCGCTGTGGGACAGGACCGATGTGGCGATCGTCGGCATCGGCCTGCCGCATGCCATCAATGCACCCGAGGCGAGCGCCGCCACGCCGAGCGAGCAGGCGCTGGTCCATGCGGCCGGCGATGTCCTTCGGCATTATTTCGATGCCGATGGCGCGCTGATCGCCTGGGAAGGAGAGGGCCGGATGATCGCTATGTCGCCGGCGCAGCTCCGCGCCGTGCCGCTGGTGATCGGTGTCGCGGCGTCGCCGGAAAAGGCGACGGCCATCATCGGCGCCGCTCGCGCTCAGCTGATCAACGCCGTGATAACGGATACGAAGACGGCGCAAGCCATCCTCGCTACCCTGCCGCCGCGATAGTGCCGCCCGCCGCCCCGCCGCCGCATTCCAGTTCGCGAGGGCGATTTTACGAAATCGGTTGTGCCGCCGAGAAGTCGAGGCAATAGTTCGGCGGGACTTTGTGGAGCAGTCGGATGTTGCGTGAAAAATCCGGCGTTGCGACCCGGAAAACCGAGTTGCAATTTATTTCTGCAAAGTGTTACAAGTTTGTGAACTTGGCGTGCAACGCATGCCGGGTGCTGTGGTTCTCTGACCTCGCGGAGGCGAGGAAGTGACCGTGGCTATCGTGCCGGTCGGCTGGACCGGCTGACATATCGACTGGAGGGCGCTTGGGAGGAGCTGCCCGCGAAAAGCAAACAGGCGTTCCCGGCCGTCTTGTCCCAAGCGGACGACGGCCATTCGATGTCACTTGCAACGGCAGATCTGCCAACACAATGAGGAGGATGTCATGAAGAAGATCGTTGCCGCGCTTGCGGCTCTCGCCGTCAGCGCGACGGTGCTTATCGCGCCCGCGCAGGCGCAGGACAAGAAATACACCATCGCGCTCGTTCCGGGCCTGACCACCGACGGTTTCTACATCACCATGCGCAAGGGCGCCCAGGCCGCGGCCGACGCCCTTGGCGTGAACCTGGTCTTCCAGGGCGCTCCTGAGTTCAATCCGGTCACCCAGGTGCCGGTGCTCGACGCGGTCATCGCCAAGAAGCCGGACGCGATCCTGATCGCGCCTACCGACAAGGTCCAGCTGGTCGAGCCGCTGCGCAAGGCCAATGACGCAGGCATTCCGGTCATCACCGTGGATACGTTCATCGGCACCGGCGCCTATCAGACCGGAGCGGGTGACGCCGATTTCCCGCTGGCCTACATCGCTTCGGACAATGTGCTGGGCGGCGAAATCGCGGCGCGGGCGCTTGCCAAGGCCGTCGGCGACAAGGGCAAGGTCTACGTCTCCAACGTCAAGCCCGGCATCTCGACCACCGACCAGCGCGAGGAAGGCTTCAAGAAGGAGATGGCCAACCATCCCGGCATCACCGTTCTCGAGACCCAGTTCAATGACGACGACGCCAACAAGGCGGCCTCGCAGCTGCAGGCGGTGTTCGCGCGCAACCCCGACCTCGTCGGCGTGTTCGGCGCCAATCTGTTCTCGGCGCTGGGCGCCGCCAATGGCGTCAAGCAGGCAGGGCAGACGGGCACCGTCAAAGTGGTTGCCTTCGATGCTCCGACCAGCATCGTCGACAACATCAACACCGGCCTTGTGGATGTGGCGATCGCCCAGCATCCCGCAGAGATCGGCTATTTCGGCGTCGTCTCGGCCTATGCCCACCTGACCGGCCAATCCATCCCGGTCACGATCGGCACCGGCTTCACGATCATGGACAAGTCCAACATCGCCGATCCGAACATCTCGAAGTATCTCTACTCCGAGTAAGTCCGGACCAGCTTGGCTCTTCCCGGTGCGCCGGGAGGAGCCTGTGCCGGTCCCGCCAGGGCGGGACCTGTTTGAAGGCAGCCGCGCCGCGGAGTACTCATGACCTCGACATCACCAGCACAGCCAGCCGAGAAGCATGTCGCCCCCCAGGCTGACCACGGCGATCCCGCCAGGAGCTGGATCGCACGCATCGCCGAGGGGCGCGCCTGGCTGTTTCTCGCCGGCCTGATCATCTGTTTCGAGATCTGGTCGCGGAGCGCCTTCGGCGCCACTTTCGTGCTCAATCCGTTCAATCTTCAATCCATCGCGATCTTCGCCGTGGCGCCGCTGCTTTTGGCGACCGGGCAGACCTTCGTCATCATTTCAGGCGGCATCGACCTGTCGCTGGGCTTCATCATGGGCCTTGCGGCGGTCATCGCCGCGCATGCCACCAACATGGCGGGCGCCGCCATTCCGTTGCCGTTGGCCATGCTGGCCGGCATCCTTGCCGCGGTGATCGTGGCCGGCGTGCCCGGCGTCATCAACGGCTTGCTGATCTCGCGGCTCAGGGTCCCGCCCTTCATCGGCACGCTCGGCATGTTCGGCGTCGCCCGCGGTGTCGCCTTCCTGCTTGCCGGCGGCACGACGGTGCCGGTACAGAATTCCTGGTTCGCACTGCTCGGCAACGGCAAGTTCCATGGCGTGCCCTATCTGGTGATGATCGCCGCTGTCTTCGTCGTCGTGATGCACTATCTGCTCAGCCAGACCCGGTTCGGCCAGCACAATTACGCTATCGGCGCCAATGTGCAGGCCGCGCGCCGCGCCGGCATCGACATCAGGGGCCATATCCTGCGGCTTTATGTGCTGTCGGCAATGTGCGCCGGCCTTGGCGGCGCGCTCTATGCCGCGCGCTTCACGGCGGGGGCAGCGCAGGCCGGCGAACCGCTGCTGCTCGACAGCGTCGCGGCGGTGGTGATCGGCGGCGCCAGCCTGTTCGGCGGCTCCGGCACCATCTTCGGCACCGTCGCCGGCGCGCTGGTGATCGCGGTCATCCAATACGGGCTGGTCTTCGTCAATGTGGAGCCGTTCTGGCAGTTCATCGCCGTCGGCGTCGTCATCATCATTTCCGTTCTCATCGACCAGGCGCAGCGCCGGTTCAGTGGAGCCCGTCAGGATGAATAGCACCGAGCCCCTCCTCGAAGTCCGGAACCTTTCCAAGCACTTCGGTGCGGTACGGGCGCTCAACGATTTCTCCATGGCCGTGCGGCCGGGCGAAGTGGTGGCGCTTGCCGGCGACAATGGCGCCGGCAAGACGACCCTGATCAAGGCAATATCGGGCGTGTTCCAGCCGACGGGCGGAGAAATCCTGCTCAGAGGGCAGCCGGTGGCTTTCGCCACGCCGCAGGAGGCGCGCGAAAAGGGCATCGAGACGATCTACCAGGATCTCGCGCTGGCCGACAATCTGTCGATCGGTGCCAACATCTTCCTCGGCCGCGAACCGATGCGCAAGGCGTTCGGCTTCCTGCCGGTGCTCGACCGCAAGGCCATGGCAGAGGCCGCCAGGGAGACGATGAAGCGGCTGGACTTCCACGTCAGCCGGTTGAACGCGCCGGTCAGCAATTTCTCCGGCGGCCAGCGCCAGGCCGTGGCCATCGGCCGCGCCGTCTACTGGGATGCGCAGATCCTGATCATGGATGAACCGACGGCCGCGCTCGGCGTGCCGGAGCAGCGCAAGGTGATTTCGCTCATCCATCAGCTCAAGGCGCAAGGGCGCGGCGTGATCTTCATCTCGCATAATCTGCAGGACATCTTCGCCGTTTCCGATCGCATCGTCGTGCTGCGGCGTGGGATCCAGGCCGGCGAGCGCAAGATTTCCGAGACCAACCATGACGAGGTCGTCAGGCTGATGGTCGGCGGCTAAGGCCGTCAATTGCTAGCCGGCATCGCGGTTGGTCAGCGCGATATGGCAGCAGCCGCTGCCGTGGCCGGGCGTCCAGGTGACATTGTCGAAACGCACGCCGGTCGCTTCGAACAGGCCACGGTCGAAGGCGCCGGCGATGCGGCAGAGCGTGGCGAGCTTTTCCTCGCCGACGCCGGCCTCGACCCAGGCATCCTTGAGGGGGCAGCGTTTCACCTTGAAGGCGATGCGGTCGGGCCCGCGTTCGACATCGGTCGGATACATCCGGCCGTCATCCGGGCTGACCGACAGGAAAGCTTCGCCGATTGAGCGCGCGTCGTTGGGACCGAATGCGGCGAAGGCGGCTGCTGCCACTTCCTTGCCGCGCTGCTCGATGGTCCGGGTCATTATCGCCTCGGCTCTTTCGGCGCCCAGCTCTCCGGTCAACTCATCCAGGAACAGGCGATAGAGGTCGGCCCGGTTGCGGAATGCGGAATCGAGTTCGCGCGACAGTTTCTCGGCTCTGGCTTCGGGGTCGATCATGATGCTTCCTGCGTGGTTCTTCTGAGCTTTGGTGCGGCTGCCACGAGCGCCTTGCCGATAGCCGATCGCGGCGCATCGATGACGGCGCGGGCATCGCCGCTCTCGGCAATCCGCCCGCCGTCGAGAAGGATGACGCGGTGGGCGACGGCCCTGACGACGCCGAGATCATGCGAAATGAAGAGATAAGCGATCCGTTCCTGGCGTTGCAGGTCGAGCAAAAGATCGAGGATCTGTCCGCGCACCGAAACATCGAGTGCCGACACCGCTTCGTCGAGCACGATCAGCGAGGGTTTCGTGGCCATGGCGCGGGCAATCGCCACCCGCTGCCGCTGGCCGCCCGAGATTTCGTGGATGGCGCGAGAGGCGAGCTCCGCCGTAAGCCCGACGCGCTCCAGCAGGGCGGCGATACGGCGCGGGCGCTCGGAACGGGAGGCGACGCCGTGGATGCGCAAAGGATCGTCAAGCACGCGCGCCACCGTGGCGCGCGGATTGAAGGCGGCAAGCGGATCCTGGAACACCATCTGCAAGCGAGCGCGACGCGCACGCAAGCCGGCGCCGCCCAGAGCCAGGAAATCATGGCCTTCGAATTCGATCCGGCCGGCATCCGGCTCGATCAGCCGCAGCACCAGCCGCGCAATCGTCGACTTGCCGCTGCCGGAGGGTCCGGCCAGCGCCAGCGTCTCGCCGGGCCCGATTTCGAAGGAAACGTCGTCGACCGCGGTAACCGTCTTGCCGCCACGGCGGTAATGCCTGGTAAGATTGGAAACCGCCAGCACAGGGGCGCTCATGCCATCATACCGTGGTGCAGCGGTTCGGCGTCGAGGCCGATAGGGCCTCGAGCAGCGCGCGCGTGTAGGCTTCAGTTGGCGCACCGACGATCTGCTGCGTGGCGCCAAGTTCGATCAATTCGCCATCCCGGAACACGGCAATGCGGTCGGCAAGCTCGGCGGCCAGCGCGATGTCGTGACTGATGAACAGCAGCGTCATGCCGTCTTCTGTCGCCAGCCGCCGGATCAGTGCGACGATCTCGGCCTGCACGATGGTGTCGAGCGCGCTGGTCGCCTCGTCGGCGATCAAAAGTCTCGGGCCGGCTGCGATCGCGGCTGCAATCGCCACACGCTGCTTCTGACCGCCGGACAGCTGATGCGGATAGGCGCGCAGGGCGGAGTCCGGGTCGGGCAGACGGACGCGTTCGAGCAGATCCTTCGCCTTGGCGTATGCCTGAGGCCATGTGAGACCGAGATGGGTTCGGGAGACTTCGGCGATCTGTTTGCCGACGGTCATGACAGGATCGAGGCTGGCGGACGGGTCTTGAAAGATGAAGCCGATATCGCGGCCGAGGAGGGGTGCCTTTTCGAGAAAACGGGAAGGTAGGCGTTCTGCCTTGGCACCCAACATCGACGGTCGCAAAACCCAATCGATACGTCCGTCAATCCTGGCGCTCGCCGGCAACAACCCCGCAATCGCCAAAGCCAGCGTACTTTTGCCCGAACCGCTTTCGCCGATGACGGCCAGCCGCTCGCCAGCCTTGATGTCGAGGCTGATGTCCCTCAGCGCCACCACCTCGCCGTCGTCACGGCGGTAGGTCACCGCGAGGTTGCGGATCGAAGCCAGCGCGGTCACGACAGGCCTCTTCTGACCGCCGTGGTTTCAACGATGCCTTCACCGGCGAGATAGACGCCGAGCACCGTCAGGACCAGCGCTATGCCGGGCGCGATCGACAGGAAGGGCGCGGTGCGCAGCACCGCGCGGCCCTCCGCTATCATGCCGCCCCAGGTGACCCGATTGGGGTCGCCAAGGCCGAGGAAGGACAAAGCCGCCTCGGTGAGGATCGCCGCTGCCACGATCACCGAGGACAGCGCCAACACCGGCGGCAAGGCATTGGGCAGCACCTCGCGAAAGGCGATTTCCAGCGGATGCATGCCGATGACGCGCGCGCCGGCGACGTAGTCGCGCTCGCGGATCGACAGCACTTCCGCGCGGGCCACGCGCGCGGGCCCGGTCCAGGTGCCGAGCGCTATTGCCGCCACGACGACGCCGATCGAAGGGCCGACCACGCTGACGAAGGCCAGAGCGAGCAAAAAGCCCGGCACGGTCTGGAAGGCATCGGTGACGCGCATCAGCACCTCGTCGGTGAGGCCGCCGGCAAACCCGGCCACCGTGCCCACCACGGAGCCGATGGCCAGTGCGGCGGCCGCTGCCGCAAGGCCGACGGCAAGCGACGTGCGGGCGCCGTGGAAAAGCTCGGCCAGCACGTCGCGGCCGAGGCGATCCGTGCCGAGCGGCAGCGACCAGTCCTGGAAGGGCGGCAGCAGCGCCGGGCCGGCGATGGCTTGCGGGTCGCCCGGAAACAGCAGCGGCGCCGACAGGGCCATGGCGCACAATGCCGCCAGGAGTATGGCGCCGGCGACCGCCTCCGGCGTGCGCAGAAAGCGGCGGAGCGTGCTCATGTGCCGGCCTCGCTGGCGCCGACGCGCGGGTCGAGAAAGGCATAGGCGACATCGACGAGAAGATTGATGACGATGACCAGGACGGCGCTGACGAGAATGATGCCGAGCAGCAAGGGCGTGTCGCGCGCGGCCACTGCCTCCTGCGCCAGCCGACCCAGACCGGGCACGGCAAAGACACTCTCGATGACGACGCTACCGCCCAGCATCTGCGCCGACTGCAGGCCGAGCATCGTGACCAATGGCAGCAGCGCATTGCGGGCGACATGGGCAAGCACGATGCGGGGGCGCGACAAGCCCCTGGCGCGGGCGGCCAGCACAAAATCCTGCCGCCAGACCTCGGTCATGCCGGCACGCATCATCCGCAAATAGAGCGCCAGGTAGATGAAGCCGAGGGCTGAGACCGGCAGGACGAGATGGATGGCGATGTCGGCGGCGCGGTCGAGGCCGGCCTTGCCGGAGGCGATGGTCTCGATGCCGCCGATCGGCAGCCAGCGCAGGTCGACAGCGAAGACGACGATCAGCACCAGGCCGAGCCAGAAACCCGGCACCGCGTAGAGCGCCAGCGAACCGATGGAGAGAAAACGGTCGCGAAAACTGCCCGGCCTGGCGCCGGCATAGATGCCCAGCGCCGAGCCGAGGCCGAAGGAAAGCGCGGTGGCGCTGCCCATCAACCACAGCGTGGTCGGCAGGCGCTCGAGGATCACGTCGCGGATCGGCCGCGAAAAGGTGACGGACTGGCCGAGATCGAGATGCAGCAGCGCCCAGAGATAGTTGGCGAGCCGCGTCAGCTCCGACTGGTCGAGGCCCCAGCGATGGCGCAACAGCTCGATCATGCCGGCATCGCCGCCGGTAGAGACGATATAGGCATCGACCGCGTCGCCCGGGGCGGCCTCGAGCAGCAGGAACGTGCCGATGACGACGATCAAAAGCACGAAGATGCTGCCGACGAGGCGACGGCGGAGGAGCGCGAGGGCGCGGTTCATGCGGCCCTCGATGGGTTGGCGATACGTTGGTTAGGACCGCGCCTGGGCACCCCCCTCTGTCCTGCCGGACATCTCCCCCACAAGGGGGGAGATTGGCTGTCATTTTTGGCTTCGCCAATCCCCAACGTCGGAAAATTCGCGGGACAGACAAGTTGCCAATCTCCCCCCTTGAGGGGGAGATGTCCGGCAGGACAGAGGGGGGCCTCGTAGAACTCAACGCCTACGATGATTTCGCGAACGTTCATCCGCGAAATACTGTCACGATTCCAGATATGTGTCCGCCCAGTTCGATACCGCCCAGCGCGGATTGTTGGCGATGTTGCCGACCGTGTCGCGGGCGACGCTGATGAAGCTCCATTCGGCGACATTGATCAGCGGCAGGTCGGCGGCCACCTCTTTCTGGAACTCCTTGTAGAGATCGGTGCGGGCCGATGCATCGAGCGTCTCGGACGCCTTGGCGATGAGCGCGTCCAGCGCATCGTTCTTGTAGCCGCCCTGGTTGGAGAACGGCACGCCGTCCGGAATGCCGCTCTGCACCAGGATGGTGGTCGAGATCGCCGGGTCGCCGCGGAACACCGGCGGGCCGACGGCGAGGTCGAAAGCGTGGTCGGTGTAGACGGCCTTGATATGCGCGGCGGAATCGTTGTTGACGAGCTCGGCGTCGATGCCGATGGCGGCGAGCGCCTGGCGCAGATAGTCGCCGAACTGCTTGGTTTCGTTGAAATAGGGAGCCGGCAACAGTTTCAGCGAAAAGCGCTTGCCGTCGGCGCCCTTCTTGTAACCCGCCTCGTCGAGCAGCGCATTGGCCTTGGCGACGTCGAAGGCATAGGTCGGGACGTCGGCGGTATAGAACTGCGGGTCGTTCTTCGGCACCGGGCCGGTGGCGGTGGCGGCATAGCCGAGGAACACCGTCTTGACGACGAAATCCTTGTCGATGGCATGCGCGATCGCCTGGCGCACCTTCAGGTCGGCGAGCTCCTTGCGACGATGATTGATCTCGACGACGAGTTGGTAGGTCAGCCCCTCATAGCCCTTGGTGATCACCTTCAGGCCCGGCACTTTCGAGATGCGGTCAAGATCGGCCAGCGGCACGGCGGAGAAGGCGGCGAGCTGGATCTCTCCTGCTTCCAGCGCGCTCGCCGCCGAAGTGCGGTCGGGCAACACCTGGTAGATGATCTCATCGAGATAGGGCTCGCCCTTGCCCCAATAATCCGTGTTCTTCGTCAGCCGGTAGTATTGGCCGGCCTTGTATTCGGCGAACTTGAACGGGCCGGTGCCGATGGGCGCGTTGTTGGCCGGGTTGTCCTCGATCTTGCCAACTTCGTAAACGTGCTTCGGCACCACGCTGCTCAGCGCCGGCAGAGCGTTGCGGATCAGCTGGAAGGGCGTCGGCTTGGCGAATTTGAACACGGCGGTCAATTCATCAGGGGTATCTACCGCGGCCAGATCCTTGAACACGGTGCGGCCGAGATTCTGCAGCGGCTTCCAGATCTGCAGCGCCGAGAAGGCGACATCGGCCGAGGTAAACGGCTTGCCGTCATGCCATTTGACCCCTTCGCGCAGTTTGAAGGTCGCCGACAGCCCGTCGGCGGCGCCTTCCCAACTGACCGCCAGGCGTGGTGCAAGCCCGTCCTTGCCATCGAAGGAGGCTTCGGCCAGCGTTTCGACGATCTTGCTGGAGATGAAGAAGACGCCATTCGAGGCGACGATGGCCGGGTTGAGGTTGCGCGGCTCGGAATCGGCGGCGAGCACCAGGCGGCCACCCTTCTTCGGCGTCTGCGCCCAGCTCAAGGCCGGCATCGCGGTGGAGGCCAGAAGCACGGCAGAGCCCGCAAGCACCGTGCGGCGTGAAATCCTGAACTCCGACATCATCCTATTCCCCCTCTATCTCATATCTTGCACGGAGGCCTTTCGGGCGTTTCCATGCACGTTTGATTATGGGCCTTGCCGTGGCTTTCGCCAGAGACGGAATTGGCGCATCGTGGCGTGGCTTTGAAATTTTTGTTCGCTGGACCAGTTACGGGAGAGTGGTCGATAAACCTGACTTGGTAAGACCAGGTCATCCGATGCACCTCACATTATCGGCACCGGCGACGGCCATTCAGCTGGGCGAGCCTGTTTCTGGCTGGACCAGATGGGCGAAAATGGTGCAGATTTGACCCGAAGTCGGAAGACCTAACGGGATCGGGCATCCGGCGGTCCAGCCGATCCGCGCGGACATTCAGGGAGAGAGACAATGAACATAGCTCCGGGGAAGAGTGCCGTCGGCGACATCCCATTCGACCACGCCAGGGTCGATGGCCTGATGGAAGAGGCTGATATCGACGTCCTGCTCGCGACATCCAAGCACAACACCCAATATCTGCTCGGCGGCTACAAGTTCATCTTCTTCGCCGCCATGGATGCGATCGGCCACAGCCGGTACCTGCCGATCGTGATCTACGAAAAAGGCGGACCGGACCACGCCGCCTATATCGGCAACCGCATGGAGGGTGGCGAACACCAGAACCACCCGTTCTGGACGCCGACGCTGCATGCCGCCTGCTGGGGCACGCTCGATGCCGCCAATCTCGCTGTCGAGCATGTGCGCAAGATCGGCAAGGGCGACGCTCGCATCGGCATCGAGCCGGGTTTCCTGCCGTCGGACGCCTATGCCCTGATCCGCAAAGCGCTCCCCGACGCCAAGCTGGTCGATGCCACCGACATGCTGGAGCGCATGCGCGCCATCAAGACCGAGGCCGAGCTGGAGAAACTGCGGATCGCCTCCGAACTGATCACCGATTCCATGCTGGCCACCATCCAATGGGCGCGCGAAGGCACGACCAAGAGCGAGATGATCGAACAGCTTCGCCGCGAGGAGACCAATCGCGGCGCGCATTTCGAATATTGCCTGCTGACGCTGGGCTCCAGCCACAACCGCGCGGCGTCGCCGCAGGCGTGGAAAAAGGGTGAAGTGCTGTCGATCGATTCCGGCGGCAATTATCATGGCTATATCGGCGACCTCTGCCGCATGGGGGTTCTCGGAGACCCGGATGCCGAGCTGGAGGACCTGCTGGCCGAAGTCGAGGCGGTGCAGCAGGCGGCGTTCTCGAAGGTAAAGGCGGGTACGCTGGGTGGTGACATGATTTCCCATGCCGAAGGCGTGCTGAAAAAATCCAAGGTCGCGCCCTACACGGATTTCTTCGCTCACGGCATGGGGCTGATCACGCATGAGGCGCCGTTCCTGATGACCAACCATCCGGTGACCTATGAAGGCACCTATGCGGGCAAGCCGCTGGAGAGGAACATGGTGCTATCGGTGGAGACGACCATGCTTCACCCGACGCGCGGCTTCATCAAGCTGGAGGATACGGTGGCGGTTACCGATACCGGCTATGTGATGTTCGGGGATCGGGGTCGGGCATGGAACCGGGGTGGCATGTAACCTGCCACGTTACAAATGAGCGTGCCGGTCTCGATTGTCTCTAAGGCGCGTCGCGTCGAAACGAATTCATGCGCGGCGCTTTGCCGTTGCCGCTAAACAGAAGTCACTTTTGCGCGACAGGCACTAAACCATTCCAGTGCAGACGACTTCCAATCTTCCGTCGATCGTCTGGGTGCAGCATATGGTAAGCCCCTCGGATGCGGAGACGACGGCGCAATCGGATGCAAACGTTGACGCCCACGGACTGCCGGACTTGGCGTTGCGATGGAACCAGGAGAGTTGGCTCTGAAGCCCGGCCATGATCATAAGCAGGGCATTGATGTCACGTTGATCCGGCGAGGGCGGTGTAAAAGCGATCTTGACCAGCGGATGCTTATGGTCTTTGCAGTTGACCGTCCGTACCTGCTCGACCGTCTGGATCAAGCTCAGCGGCACGGGTATCCAGGATTCGCAGGACAAATCGGTCGAAAAGAGAAGCGTTGACGGGTCGGCGTCGTTGGCCTTGACAATACCGCCAACCGTCATGGCCGGGTTGCCATCCGGCAGGCTGCCCGTTGCGAGCTTTTCCACGAATTCCTGGGGACTGAAACGCGTCATCGCTTCTCTCTCAAGGAGGCATGCTGGATAGCATATCGGAAGGGCGCCTCAAAGTCGCGAGGGAGGGGAGTTCCCGGCCGGCAGCAACCTGAAATCCGGCAGTTCGCGCAATCCCAGTTCCGGCCCTGCCGGCGAATAGACGACGAACAGCTGCATCGGCCCGTCGCCGGTGTTGAGCGTCGAGTGGAAGCGGCTCTCCGGCACGTAAATGGTGCAGCCGGGGCCGACCTTCTCGACCACCGGATTGCCTTGCTCGTCCTCGACCATCTGCTCGCCATGGCCCGAAATGACAAAGATGATTTCTTCCGCGCCCGGATGGTTATGACGGGTATGGCCCTTGCCGGAAGGCAGGTCGACGACGCCGCCGGAAAAGCGGGTCGCGCCGTTCACTTCCGGAGCGACCGTCAGCGACAATTTTCCCCAGTCGAATCCGAAGGCGCTGACATCCTTCGGGTAGACGAACACCTTGCTCTTGTCGGTCATTCTCATGATCCCTTCTTTTTCTTCGTGGTCGTCTTCAGGCCGCCAAGCGTAACGGCCTTGAAATCGGCGGTCTGCCGGGCGATCGCCGCTTCCGCCGGCAGCCGCTCCATCGAGCTCGCGCCATAAAAGCCGTGCAGGCCCTTGCAGCGTTCGAGGATGTAGCGGGCGTCGTCCGGCATCGAGATCGGTCCGCCATGGCAAAGCAGGATGACATCCTTGCGCACCGAACGGGCCGCTTCGGCGATCGCGTCGATGGCGACCACGCAATCGTCGAGCGACTTGGCAGAGGTGGCGCCGATCGAGCCCCCCGTCGTCACGCCCATATGAGCCACGACGATATCGGCGCCGGCCCTGGTCATGGCGCGCGCCTCGTCCGGGTTGAAGACATAGGGCGTGGTCAGAAGGTCGAGCTTGCGGGCTTCGGCGATCATGTCGACCTCGAGCCCAAAACCCATGCCGGTCTCCTCGAAGCTCTGTCGCATGCTGCCGTCGAACAGGCCGATGGTGGGGAAATTCTGCACCCCGGAAAAACCCATCGTCTTCAGCTCGGAGAGCAGCAGCGGCATGATGACGAACGGATCGGTGCCGTTGACGCCGGCCAGCACCGGCGTCTTCCTGACCACCGGCAGCACCTCGTAGGCCATCTCCTTGACGATCTCATTGGCATTGCCATAGGCGAGCAGGCCCGCGGCCGAACCGCGACCGGCCATGCGGTAGCGGCCGGAATTGTAGATGATGATGAGGTCGATGCCGCCGGCCTCTTCGGCCTTGGCCGACAGGCCGGTGCCAGCGCCGCCGCCGACGATCGGCACGCCCTTGTCGATCATCCCCCTGAATTTCTTCAGTATGTCCTTGCGCGGTATTGCCGGCATGTCTTGGATCTCACTGTCTGGCGATTTCGAGGAAAGCCGCGACCGCGGCCTTGGCGAATCGGGGATCATTGATGTGCAGCGGCAGGCGTGTCAGCCGGCGCGTCGCGTTCGGCTTAATCGTGCGCTCAATGGCTTCGAACAGGGCGGCATCGGCTTGCGGGTCGAAGAAGGCGCCGCCTTCGATGTCGAGCGCCGAGACGCCTTTCTCCGGGACAAGGAAATGCACGGGCCCCTTGCAGCGGGCGAGCCTTGTGCCGATCCACTCGCCGATCTTGCGGCATTCCTGCGCCGTCGTGCGCATCAGCGTGACGTTCGGGTTGTGCTCGTAGAACAGCCGCCCGCGATAATGGTCCGGAATGGTCGCAGGCGCCCAGAAATTGACCATGTCGAGCGCGCCGACCGAGCCGACATAAGGCAGGCCGGTGCGGGCAACGGCACCGAAACGATCCTCCGTCGCCGGCAGCACGCCGCCGAACAGGAGATCGCAGACCTCAGTGGTGGTGATGTCGATGGCGCCGGACAGCAGGCCGCTGTCGGCCAGTTTTTCCATGCTGCGGCCGCCGGTGCCGGTGGCGTGAAAGACCATGCAGTCATAGGTCGAACGGAGCTGATCCGCGATTGCCGTCACGCAGGGCGTGGTGACGCCGAACATGGTGAGGCCGATCGACGGCTTGCCCTCGGGCGGCGGCGGCGGTCCGGCGGCCATGCCCGATATCGCCTGGGCCGCATTGTGCAGAACGACACGCGAGAGCTGGTTCAGCCCGGCCATGTCGGTCACCGACGGCATCATGATGATGTCCGAGATGTCGACATAGGGCGCGGTGTCGCCGGAAGCGAGCGTCGAAACCATGATCTTGGGCAGGCCGAGCGGCAGCGTGCGCATGCCTGCGGTGATGATCGACGTGCCGCCGCCGCCGCCGATGCCGATCATGGCGGCAATGTCGTTTCGTGATTGGGCAAAGCGAGCGAAGGCGATGCCCATGGCGGCGACCGCGGTGCCGCGGTCGTTGCCGGCGAGCACCGCGTCTCGCCCGCCGGGATGGTGGCCTGCCACATCCTCAGCGGCAATGTCGACCGGCACGCTCGCGCCGCGCGTTCCGACGTCGACCCGGCAGACAGCGGCACCCGTGGCGGCGATCGCGTCGGCCAGGAAGGCGAGTTCCTCACCCTTGGTGTCCGCGGTGCCCACCACATAAATGCGCTTCATCGATGCCTCCCTCTGCCGGTCCAAGTCACCCAAGGCTCAGTGCTCTACAGAGCGTCAACCTAGCCATTCCAAAAATGAGGAGGTCATTGTAATTTTTTGAGACGCGCGTATCATATTGATATGGATGTCTCACGTCAACACGCCGCAACAAGCGACGACACCGCCGGGGGACCCGAACGTGGACCGCGCGCGCGCACGAAACGGCTGATGCTGGAGACGGCGACGAGGCTGATGCAGGCGGGCGCGACACCTTCGGTCAGCGAGGTTGCCGAGGCGGCGCAGGTTTCCCGCGCCACCGCCTATCGCTATTTTCCGAGCCAGGCGGCACTGGTGCAGGCGGTGGTCGACGAGGGGCTCGGACCGATCCTCACGTGGAAATCCACCTCTGCCGATGCCGAGCGCCGCGTCGCCGAGCTCTTCGATACGGCCATGCCGCGCATCGAGGCTTTCGAGGCCACATTCAAGGCGGCGTTGAAACTGTCGCTCGATCAGTGGGCGCGGCGCCAGGCCGGCACTTTGGGCAGCGAACCGACCTTCAAGCGCGGCCACCGCGTCGAGTTGCTTCAGGACGCGCTCGCTCCGCTCAAGGGCCGGCTGCCGCCGCGCGACCTTCAGCGGCTGGCGCAGGCGCTGTCGCTGATCTTCGGCGTCGAGGTGCTTATCGTGCTGAAGGACATCTGGGGACTGGACGGTCGCCGGATGATGTCTGTCGCCCAGTGGGCGGCGGTCGCCCTGGTGCGCGCGGCGATCGCGGAATCAGTCTCCGAAGCACAAGCGATCGAACCAACAAGGGTCACGAAATAGCAGGTATCTGGTTCTACCAGATTTGCATGCCGGCTGCTGATATTAACCGCAATGCTGAAGCATGAACAAGGCTGATGTCTATCAATGAGTAGGAAAATTTAGGAAAAACAGGCAGATAAGGCTGGAATTCGAGACTTCGAGCTGTCACCATTGCTCAAGAAAGGGCTTGACGAAGCTTCAAAATTGGTAATACCAGATCAAAGGAGAAAAGCGGATCGAAAGTGAGGGCTGCGATCCATTTCCGGACGGGCGAGGAGGCTCCAAACCGGAAGGCGCGACCAAGGGAGGAACTACCAGGGCCGGCCCCGTTTGCCGGCTCGCTTGATACGGTAGAATGCGCACAAGGGAGGAAACATCATGCGCAAGATAGTGACCAGCTTGCTTGCTGGTATCGGCTTGACACTTGCCTGCGGAACATCCGTCTACGCCCAGGACAAATCGCTCACCATCTTCTGGGCGGAATGGGATCCTGCCAACTACCTCCAGGAACTCGGCAACGAGTACGAGAAGGAAACCGGCGTCAAGATCACGGTGGAAACCACGCCCTGGGCCGACTTCCAGACCAAGGCCTTCACCGAGTTCAACGCTCATGGCGATGCCTACGACCTGGTCGTCGGCGACTCGCAGTGGCTCGGCGCCGGGTCGACCGGTGGCCACTATGTCGACCTCACCGACTTCTTCAACAAGCACAAGCTCGGCGAGGTGATGGCGCCGGCGACGGTGAAGTACTACGCCGAATATCCTGGCAACAGCGGCAAGTACTGGGCCATCCCGCTCGAAGGCGACGCCGTAGGCTGGTCCTATCGCAAGGATTGGTTCGAGGATCCCAAGGAGAAGGAAGCCTTCAAGGCCAAATACGGCTACGACCTCGACGTGCCGAAGGATTTCAAGGCGCTGCGCGACATCGCCGAATTCTTCCACCGGCCGGACCAGAAGAGATACGGCATCGCCATCTACACCGACAATTCCTATGACGCGATGGCGATGGGCTTCGAGAACGCGCTGTTCTCCTATGGCGGCGAACTGGGTGACTATTCGACCTACAAGGTCGACGGTTTCATCAACTCCGACAAGGCTGTCGCCGCGCTCGACGCCTATAAGGAGCTTTACAAGTTCACGCCTCCGGGCTGGGCCAAGTCGTTCTTCGTCGAGGACAACCAGGCGATCACCGAAAACCTGGCCGCGATGAGCATGAACTACTTCGCGTTCTTCCCCTCGCTGATCAACGAGGCGTCGAACCCGAACGCCAAGAACACCGGCTTCTTCGCCAATCCTCCCGGGCCGAACGGCGACCAGTTCGCCGCACTCGGTGGTCAGGGCATCTCCGTCGTCTCCTACTCGCAGAAGCAGGACGAGGCGATGAAGTTCCTCGAATGGTTCATCAAGGACGAGACCCAGAAGAAGTGGGCGGCACTCGGCGGCTACACCTGCAGCGCAGCCGTGCTCAAGTCGGAAGAGTTCCAGAATGCGACGCCCTACAACAAGGCCTTCTACGAGACCATGTTCAAGGTGAAGGATTTCTGGGCGGTGCCGGAATACGCCGAACTGCTCCAGCAGCTCAACCAGCGCGTCTATCCCTACATGATCGGCGGCGAAGGCACCGCCAAGGAAACGCTCGACGCACTGGCCGCCGACTGGAACGCGACCTTTAAGAAATACGGCCGCGGCCAATAATCGTTCATGTCCCACGGAGGGGGCGCTCATGCCTCCTCCGTTTCTTTTTCTTCAAGCGGGAGCAGGGTCTTGGCGACCACGATGATCACCACGCTGGACAGATCTTCACGCGCGGCCGCGCGTGGCCTTAGCGATATTTCGATCCGCAATCTTTTCATCATCCCGACGATCCTGTTCCTGATCGTCTTCAACATCTTTCCGCTGATCTATTCGCTCGGCTATTCCTTCACCGATTTCCGCGCCTCGACCAACGCGCCGGCGAATTTCGTCGGGTTGCAGAACTACCGCGACCTGCTCAGCGACCCCTATGTCTGGTCCAACTTCGCGATCACCGCCAAATACGTGATCATCTCGGTCGCCGGACAGTTGCTGGTCGGCTTCGGCGTGGCGATGCTGCTCAACCGCGATATTCCGCTGAAGGGGCTGCTGACGACCCTGCTGCTGCTGCCGATGATGCTGTCGATGGCCGTCGTCGGCCTGTTCTGGAAACTGCTCTACGATCCGTCATGGGGCGTCATCAACTATGCGCTTGGGCTTGGCAATTTCGAGTGGCTGGCCGACCCCAAGATGGCACTCTACGCGGTGGCGCTGACCGACATCTGGATGTGGTCGCCCTTCGTCATGCTGCTGTCGCTGGCCGGCCTCTCGGCGGTGCCGAAGCACCTCTACGAAGCCGCCGCTATCGACCGCGCCGGTCCGTTCTACACCTTCTTCCGCATCACCTTGCCGCTGGTCGCGCCGATCCTCATGATCGCCGTCATCTTCCGCACCATGGAAGCGTTCAAGACCTTCGATCTGGCCTACATCCTGACCACCCAGCCGACGGCTGAACTGATCTCGATCCGGCTCTACAAGATGGCGTTCCAGGAATGGCAGACCGGGCGCTCCTGCGCGCTCGCCTACATCGTGCTGATCATGGTGCTGGCCATCACCAACATCTACGTCAAATATCTGAACAAAGTGAAGGAGCGCTGAGATGGCCGCCGTCCGCACTTCTTCCGAGATCGCCCTCAACCGCGTCGCAATCGTCGCCGTGCTGGTGGCGACAGTGATCTTCCTGGCACCGATCTACTGGATCGCCTCGACGGCGTTCAAGCCGCGCAACCTTGCCACCACCATCCCGCCGACGGTCGTGTTCCAGCCGGAGATATCGCCCTTCGTGAAGCTGTTCACCAAGCGCTCGCAATTGCGCAGCCCGCCTTCGCCCGAAGAATACGCGGCGGCGCCCTGGTGGGAACGCGTCGTCTTCGACGGCGGCGAAAAGATCGTGCGCGACGGCAAGGGCCAGGTGCAATGGTCGGGCTATCCGAACCGTTTCATGAATTCGCTGATCGTCGCGATCACCTCGACGGTGCTGGCGGTCGGCATGGGTACATTCACCGCCTATGGCTTCTCGCGCTTCAGGGTCAAAGGCGAGGCGGACCTTTTGTTCTTCATCCTCTCGACCCGCATGCTGCCGCCCGTGGTGGTGGCGATCCCGATGTTCCTGATGTACCGGGCGGTCGGCCTCAACGATTCCCATATCGGGCTGATCATCCTCTACACCGCCTTCAACCTGTCCTTCTCGGTTTGGCTGATGAAGGGCTTCATGGACGAGATCCCGAAGGAGTACGAGGAAGCGGCGCTCGTCGACGGCTATACGCGCATGGAAGCCTTCTTCAAGATCGTGCTGCCCGAAGCCGCCACCGGCATCGCCGCGACGGCCGTGTTCTGCTTCATCACGGCATGGAACGAATATGCCTTCGCGCTGATCATGACCAATCGCCGCGCCCAGACCGCACCGCCGTTCATCCCGAGCCAGGTCGGCTCCGGGCTGCCGGACTGGACGGTGATCGCCGCCGGCACTTTCCTGTTCCTGCTTCCTGTCGCCATCTTCACCTTCCTGCTTCGTAATCACCTGTTGCGCGGCATGTCCTTCGGAGCGATCCGCAAATGAGCTTTCGCGCCATCAACCAGAAATATCTGGAACCAGGCAGCCAGGTGCTGATGGTGCTCGGCATCGTTGCGCTCTGCCAGCCCTGGAACTTGCTGCTGCACAGCTATGGGCTGACCATCATCCTGATCGGCCTGATCGGCTTCAACATCACCTCCAAGATCGCACCGCAAGAGGAAGCCGGAACCGGCCAGTCAGGCGATCCGCAGCGAAATCCGGGAGCGCAGCATTGACCCAGATCGAGCTTCGCGGCGTCCAGAAGTTCTTCGGCGCCGTCCAGGTCATCAAGGACCTCAACCTCAAGATCGAAGACAACGAGTTCATCGTGCTGCTCGGTCAGTCGGGCTGCGGCAAGACGACGACGCTGCGCGCCATTGCCGGGCTGGAGACGATCGACGAGGGCGACATCCTCATCGACGGCAAGCCCATCCAGCATCTGAAGGCCGCCGATCGCGACATCGCCATGGTCTTCCAGTCGTTCTCGCTGTACCCGCATATGAGCGTCTACGAGAACATCGCCTTTCCCTTGCGCGCCACGCGAAAGAGCAAGAGCGAAATCGACCAGGAAGTTCGCTCGGTCGCCAAGACGCTGCAAATCACGGACCTGCTCGGCAAGAAACCGTCGGCGCTGTCGGGCGGCGACATGCAGCGCGTGGCGATCGGCCGGGCACTGGTGCGGCGGCCGAAAGCGATGCTGATGGACGAGCCGATCGGCGCGCTCGACGCCAAGCTGCGCGAGGAGATGCGGGCCGAGATCAAGCGGCTGCACATCAAGCAAGGCTCGACCACCATCTACGTCACCCATGACCAGATCGAGGCGATGAGCCTCGCCGATCGCATCGTCATCATGCATGAGGGGGTTCTCCAGCAGGTCGGCTCCCCCGACGAGGTCTATTCGCACCCGGCCAACCTCTTCGTCGCGCAATTCGTCGGCAGTCCGGTGATGAACGTGGCCGACGCGGCGGTGGCCGAAAAAGCCTCGTCGGCCTCGGTGACGGTGGGCGATGCGCCAACCGGTTTCGAGTTCCCGCGCGCGCTCCTGTCGAAGCTGAACGGCCATGCGGGCGGCCGGCTGGCACTCGGCATCAGGCCGGAAGGCGTCCTCATCAGCCGTGAGGCGGCGGAGGGCTTCATGGCGGTCGAGACGCAGATCGTCGAGCCGCTCGGCTCGTTCGACATCGTCGACCTGAAAGTCGGCTCCAAGATGCTGCGCGCCCGCACCAAGAGCGGCTTCATTTCAGGTCCCGGCGAGAGGGTGTTCGCCAGGATCGATCCGACACAGGCGCATTTCTTCGACGCGGCGAGCGGCAAGTCGCTCGGAGTGAGACTCTGATGGCCCATATCCAGCTCAAGAACATCTCCAAGACGTTCGGCAATCACACGGCCCTGACTGGGCTCGACCTCGACATCGCCGATGGCGAGTTCTTCGTCCTGCTCGGCGAGACGGGCGCGGGCAAGACAACGACGCTGCGGCTGATCGCCGGACTGGAAAAACCGAGCGAGGGCCAGGTCTTCATCGACGGGATCGACGTTGCCGACTGGGGCGCCGCCGAGCGCGACGTGGCGCTGGTGCTGCAGCAATATTCGCTCTACCCGCGCTATACGGTGCGCGAAAACCTCGAATTCCCGCTGAAGCCGAAGATCCGGCGGCTGCCCGACGCCGAAATCAAGGACCGCGTCGACCGCGCGGCGCGGACGCTCAGGATCGAGCATCTGCTCGACCGCAAGACCGACCGGCTGTCGGGCGGCGAGATGCAGCGCGTCTCGATCGGCCGGGCCATCGTGCGCAAGCCGCGCGTGTTCCTGATGGACGAGCCGCTGTCGGCGCTCGACGCCAAGCTGCGCGAGGCGCTGCGCACGGAACTGAAGAACCTGCAGATGCAGCTCGGCGCCACCTTCCTGTTCGTCACCCACGACCAGATCGAGGCGATGTCCATGGGCGACAAGGTGGGCGTGCTCAACCATGGCCGCATCGTCCAGACCGGCACGCCGCATGAGATCTACAACAATCCGCGCGACACCTATGTGGCGAGCTTCGTGGGCTCGCCGCCGATGAACCTCATCGACGGCAGGGTGGTCAACGATCATGCGGTCATGGCGCCGCTGAATTTCGAATTGCCGCTTTCAGGGGGAGCCAAGGCGAGTGCGGCGACCGACGGTCGCCCGCTCGTCTTCGGCATCCGCCCCGAGGACGTCTATCTCGAGAGCGGTGCGCCGGTCGAGGCGCGCGTCCACGACGTCGAAAACCATGGCGTGGAAAAGATCCTGACGCTGCGCGTGGGCGAGACCACGCTGCGCGCCACGGTGCCGGCGCGGACCGATGTCGCGATCGAGCAGCCGGTGCGCTTTGCCTGGAATCCGGACAAGGTGGTGCTGTTCGACAAGGGCAGCGGCGTGAGTTTGCGGCACGCCGGATGAGGCGAATATCGCGAATGCGATGTTCCGGACAGCGCCCTAAACAAAAAGCCCGACTTGCGGCAGGGCAAGGAATACGGGCTAACGGGTCCCTCCGGAGCCTTCGTCGGTGCGCTGTTGATGAAGCATTTGAACGGAAAAACCCGCCTGTGCGGCGGGTCCCTGGCGCAACTCAGCACCATAACCAAATATCTACCATAGTTGCCTTCACCCAGTCAAGAAAAAATTCCTATCATGGGAAACTGGCACAGCGGGACTGGCTGTGGTCAGGTCTTGTTAACCCGAGTTCTGAGCCCCCGCAGCAATGCCGGCCGGACAGCCGTCCCGCACCTCTACTTCGGCAGATAGGTCTCATAGGGCTCGGTGTTGATCAGCAGGATCACGCATTCCGTCTCCGAGAGGCAGGCGTCGTCATGCATCTCATTGGCCTTCTGGGTCCAGTAGGATCCGGGAGGCAGCTCGACCTTGCTCGCCTCGCCGCCGTCCATCTGCCAGTGCGCCCATAGGCCCTGGATCACCACGGCGCGATAATCGGCGGTGTGCGCATGAACAGGGGCGTGCCAGTTGCCCGGGACTTTCAGCAAGGTACCCGCGGGGCCCTTGCCCTTTCTCCCCATAGCGGTCCGAGACGCTGCGGTTGGTCCGGCGCCTCAGAAACATAGGGAATCTTGCTGGCCGGCAGATAGCTGTCCTCAAGGGCGAAGGCACGGCCGGGGACAGTGAGCATTGCGGCCAGCGTCAGGATTTTTAAGTGATTTGGCATCGCTTCTCCTCTTCGGGCCGACTTGCCGCCGGCGCTCGTCTGTTGGATGACAAGCTATTGCAAATGGCCAAGCCGGGAATGGCATTCTGTCCGGAACACTTGGCAATTCATCCAGGCCGGAAATCGCCACTGCAAACAGCGTTGATTTAGCCTTTTCCCGAGGCGCCGCCCGCGGCGCGCAAATGGCTGGGCGCGCTGCCGACGATGCGCTTGAAGGCCCGGCTGAACGACGCTTCCGAATCGTAGCCCAATCTGGCGGCGATCACCGACACCCGCATCCCTTCTTCCTCGAGCCACCGTCTTGCCTGATGCATGCGCACCCCGGCGACATATTTTGCCGGCGTCTCTCCGACGACGGCCGTGAAACGTTCGGCAAAAGCCGACCGTGAGGCGCCCATCTCGCGGGCCAGCGCTTCGACGGTCCAGTTCCTGTCAGGCTGCCGATGAATGGCGACCAGCACGCGGCCGATGTCCCGATCCTTGATCGCCGCGATCCAACCCGTGATGTCACCGGCGCTGTTCTCCACCCAGGAGCGGATGATGGCTGCGGCCAATACATCGGCCAGCCGCGCCAGCATCATGCCGGAGCCGGCCCGGTTCCTCGTCGCCTCGTCGGCCATGGCTTCCAGCAAATGCGGGATGCCTGGCTCGCCGGCCATCAGCTCCTTCGCGCGCAGCATATCCGGCATCATGGCCAGCAGTGGATGCGAGCCATCGTGGTTGAAGTGCATGCTGCCGCAGAACAGCAGCGTTTTTGCACCATGGCCGCCGTTCGAGACGGCGTAGACATTGTCCTGCAGGGGCTCGACGCTGTAGCTTTCGAGCGGCTCGGCTTGTACACCGGGTGCGCTGGCAAGGATATGCCCGGCGCCGCGCGGCAACAGCAATGCATCGCCGGCTTTCAGTTCCATCCATTCGCCTGGTGGCGAAAGCAGCCAGCATCCGGCACGGCCGATGAAGTGAAACCGCGCCGCCTTCTGCATCGGAAAGAGCACGGCCCAAGGCGCGCCCAGTTCGCAGCGGCCATAGTCGACGCCCTCGAGGCGCAGCGCGCGCAACATCTCGGTCAACGCACCCCCCGGGGCCGGCACAGTGTCGTTGGGCGAGGTCAAGTCCATGCCGATTCCTACAGCAGTTCAGCGTCCCACGGAAACGCTGAACTGCTGTATCTCTTCGGGCAATTCCGGACGGAATTGATCCAGCCTGGAGTCACGGCCTGCCGCTTCAGCCGGCCTGGCGGATCTCAGCATGTTCCTCGGCACGCAGGTGGCTGGGAGCCGAGCCGATGACGCGCTTGAAGGCCCGGCTGAAGGCGGCGTCCGACTCATAACCCAGGCGTGTGGCGACGACGGAAATCTTCTGGCGATCGCGCACCAGCCATTGTCGGGCCTGGTGCATGCGCACCTGGGTGACGTACCTGGCCGGCGTCTCGCCGACAATGGTGGCAAAACGCTCGGCAAAGCCCGATCGCGAGGCGCCCATCATCCTGGCGAGCGCCTCGACGGTCCAGTCGCGGTCCGGTTCGAGATGGATGGCGGCCAGAACGCGCCCGATGTCGGGATCCCTGACCGCCGCGATCCAACCGCTTGAATCGCCGCAGCCGCGCTCGACCCATGAGCGGATCACGGTGGCGGCAAGGACGTCGGCGAGCCGCGCCAGAATGCCGCCGGAGCCGACGCGCTCCATCGTCACTTCACGCGCCATCGAGTCCAGGAGATGCGGAATACCCGGCTCATAAGCTTCGAGTTCATGCGCGCGCATGACATCAGGCATCATGCCGAGCAGGGGATGTAGGCCATCGATGTTGAAGTACATGCTGCCAAAAAACAGCAGCGTGCCCGGACAGCGACCATCGGGGCACATGGCTTCATTGGACATGCAATAGACGTTCTTGCAGACTTCTTCGGCCGCGTAGCCCTGGATCGGCCAAGCCTTGGTGCCCGGTTCGCTTGCCAGCACATGCGCTGCGCCACGCGGCAGCAGCGCCGCGTCGCCCGCCTTGAGCTCGACCCACTCGCCCGAGGGCTGCATCAGCCAGCAGCCCTTGCGGCCGATGAAGTGGAATCGCGCCGCTGCCTGGGCCGGAAACTGGATGCCCCAAGGCTCCCGCATTTCGCAACGGGCGTAGTCGACGCCGTCGAGACGCAGCCCGCGCAATATGTCGGTCAGCGGATCGCCAGTGGTCGAAATTTTGGACGAACGGTCAAACATAATGGTGTTTCTAGCATGGAAACTCCAGGCCGTCACTCCCTATGTTGCAGTGCAGCCAAATGTTGCGCTGCAACTTCATCGGAGACTGACCATGGCCGAACCCGCGACGGGCGTCGTCGACGCCGCCCTATTGAACACTGTCGATCAGGAGGAACGAACAGAGCCGGCATGGGGCGCCGTCGTCTCGCTGGCGCTTGGTGTTTTCGGTCTCGTTACGGCGGAATTCCTGCCCGCCAGCCTGTTGACGCCGATGGCGAGCGATCTCGGCGTCAGCGAAGGCGTTGCGGGACAGGCGGTCACCGCGACCGCGATCGTCGGCGCCATTGCCGCTCCGACAATGGCGATCATGACACGGCGCATGGACCGCCGGCTGGTGACGTGGATGCTGACGGCATTCCTCATCGCCTCGAACCTTTTGGCCGCCTTTGCCTCGTCGCTGTCCATGCTTCTGCTTGCCCGCGTCGTGCTCGGCGTTGCGCTGGGCGGCTTCTGGGCGATGTCGGCGGCCATGGCGTTGCGGCTGGTGCCGATGCGGTTGATGCCGCGCGCCATGTCGATCATCCTGACCGGCGTTTCGCTGGCCACCGTCACCGCCGCCCCTGTCGGCGCCTATGTCGGTGATATCTGGGGCTGGCGCACGGCTTTCATGATCGCCACGGTCGTCGCCGCGCTGGCGTTGTTGGTGCAGGTGGCCACCATTCCGAAACTGCCGCCGATGGGCGTGGCAAGTTTCCGCACTTTGCTCGAGGTGCTGGAGCGCCCGTCGATCAGGGTGGCGCTGCTGGTCGTGCTGCTGGTCGCTTCGGGGCACTTTGCCGGCTTCACCTATGTGCGCCCCTTCCTCGAGAAGATCCCGATGCTCGGCATCGAGACAATCTCGCTGGTGCTCCTGGCCTATGGCATAGGCGGCTTCTTCGGCAATATCGCCGGCGGCATCCTGGCCGAACGCAATCTCAAGGCCGCCGTCGCGCTGGCACCCCTGCTGATCGCAGTGGCCGCCGCCTCGATGCTGGTCTTCGGCGCCTCGCCGGCGATCGCCGCCGCCGCCGTGGCGGCCTGGGGCTTTGCCTTCGGCGCGGTGCCGGTCGGGCTGCAGACATGGCTGGTGCGGGCCGCGCCCGATCAAGCCGAGAGCGCCGGCGGCCTGATGGTCTCCACCTTCCAGGTGGCGATTGCGCTCGGCGCCGTCTTTGGCGGCCTGCTGGTCGATCATGCCGGCGTCGCCAGTGCCTTCGCCTATTGCGGCGCGGCGACTTTGCTGGCCGCCGTCGTGGTGTTCCCGCTCGGCCCAAAACGCGCCGGGTAGGCTCTCCCGACAATCATCCCTGACTCGGGCAACGGCCCGAGAACCATCAAGGTTCTCGGGCCGTTGTCGTTGCGATGGCGGCGTCGCTGACAGGCAGACGCGGCAGGCTGCTGGTGAAATTCAGGCTGAACGCCCATCGAAGTCGAAGATCGACAGGGCGGACGGATCGACATCGGCGACACAGTTGATATTGATATAGGCGCTGCGTTCACTCCCCTCGCGCACATCCTCGGCGAAAGGATGGATGCCGCAGGTGCGACAGAAGCGGTGCGCGATGGCGTGGTTGCCGAATGTGTAGGTGCCGATCTCGTCGCCCCAGGCCAGTACCCGCAGCGCCCGATGCGGAACGGCGCACAGCAAGGCCCCTTTGCGCGCGCAGATCGAGCAATTGCACCGCACGGCTCCGGTCAGTTCCGCCTCGAACTCGAAAGCGACCTTGCCGCAATGACAGCTGCCTTTGTAAAGCATCGTTTTCTTCCTTGCGTCCGCCAGGGGTGCAAAACCGCCCGCACCGGGTTAAGTCTCGGCACGCCACGCGCCGGCTGCTAAGCTTAAGACGTCCCAGAGGTCCGGAGTCCGACACCGAAGATGCAATCCGTCCGCGATCACCTGGAAACTATCCTTGCGCGCCTGGCCGCCCGTGCCGGTGAAGAACGTGTGTTCACGAAACTCTATACCGAGGCCGCGCGAGCCGCAGCCGATGCCGCCGACGCGCGGCGGAGGGCCGGCGTGAGGCTCGGACCGCTCGACGGAACGATCATTTCGATCAAGGACCTGTTCGATGTCTGCGGCGAGGCGACCACGGCCGGATCGCTGCTGCTCAAGGATGCTGCGCCGGCAATTGGCGACGCCATGATTGTGCGCCGGCTGCGGCAAGCCGGCGCGGTGATCATCGGCAAGACCAACATGACCGAGTTCGCCTTTACCGCCATCGGCGACAACCAGCACTATGGCACGCCTGGCAACGCGACCGATGCCGACCGCATTCCCGGCGGCTCTTCCTCCGGCGCCGGCGTTTCCGTCGGCGAGGGGACGAGCGAAATCTCCATCGGTTCCGACACTGGCGGATCGATCCGTATTCCGGCGGCACTTAACGGCGTCGTCGGCTTCAAGCCGACGGCGCGGCGGGTGCCGCTCACAGGCGCCTTTCCACTGTCGGCCACGCTGGACTCGGTCGGCCCGCTCGCCCGCACCGTGGCGCAATGCGCCGCAGCCGATGCGGTGATGGCGGGCGAGGACTTGGCGCTGCCGGCGCCACTCGCCCTTGCGGGGTTGCGCATCGGTCTCCCGCGCGGCGTGCTTTTCGGAGAGACTGAAGGCGCGGTGGCAGCAGCGTTCGAGCGCTGCCTCGGCAAGATCGAGCAGGCCGGCGCACGGGTCGCGGACCTGTCGATCGACGACCTGATCGCGGACCTTCGCGCGGTCACAAAACGTGGTTCGATCGCCGCGATGGAAGGGGCTGAAGTGCATGCAGACTGGTTGGCGGCAGGCGCTCCGGTGCCGGTTGACCCGCATGTGAGCGGACCCTTGTCGCGGGCGGCAATGCTGCCGACCCCGGTTTACATCAGGGCACTGCGTCGCCGTGCTGCGTTGGCCGCCGCCACGGATGAGCGGCTGACGTCGGTCGATGTGCTGGCCCTGCCAACCACGCCGGTGACGGCGCCGACCCTCGTCTCCCTGGCGCAAGATGCCGGTCTGCGCGATCGCACGGAGGGCCTGCTGCTGCGCAACACGCAGGTGGCCAACCAGTTCGATCTCTGCGCGATCTCGCTGCCGATACCAGGCATGGCGCTGCCGGCCGGCTTGATGCTGGTGGCGCGCCACGGCCATGACCGCCGTCTGCTGAGCATCGCCGCTGAAGTGGAGAGATTGCTGGGCGGCTGATCGGGACTGAACCGAATGTCAGTGTGAAGAGCAGTGCTTGCGTTCGCTGTCCTTGGCGGCGCGCTCGACGGCCGTCGCGATCAGCCACGGCAGGCTGTATTGCTTGCCGGTGATGGTCTGGGTGCGTCGCTCGATCGATCCCCTGACGACAATCTTGCCGGCAGAGAGCGCATCCGACGCCTCGACCATCGCCTTGTCCTTCGTCGGCAATCCGCCGGTGTCGATCGACACGCCCTTGATGATCTTGCCGGTGGCGAGGTCGAGCACGCTGTTCGATGGGCAGGGAGCCTTGAAGCAGCGCAGCCCGTTGTCGCAATAGACATAGCTGCTTTTGGCCGCGGCGAGCGAGGGCAGCAGGCCCGCTGAAGTGGTGGCAAGGCAAAGGAATGCGAGGCGGAGAACGGACATGGCTCCAGCGTCGCGAAGAATTGGGGCGAAACGGCGATGGTCTAGCTGTCGGCGGGAAACCGTCGCCGATAGTGCCCGACCACTTCCGGGTTGCGCAGATTGACCGGCAATTTGCCTGCCAGCACCAGCAGGGCCTCGCCGGCCGCGCCAACGCCCATGCGCATCATCGATTCCTCGGTGATGCCGGCCATGTGCGGGGTGATGACGACATTGTCGAAGCTGAAATAGGGATGATCCGGTGGCAGCGGCTGCGTCGAGAACACGTCGAGCGCGGCACCGCCGATGCGGCGCTCCCGCAAGGCCTCGATCAGCGCGTCGTCATCGACGACGGGCCCGCGCGACACGTTGATCAGCAGCGCGTTGGGTTTCATGCGCGATATGCGTTCGCGGCTGATCAGGCCGCGCGTTTCCGGCGTCAGCGGACAGCACAGGACGATGATGTCGCTCTGCTCGACCAGCGCGTCGATCGACAGGAAGCCGACCTTGTCCGGCGCCGGCTGCATGCTGCGGATCGTTGCGACCACTTTCAGGTCGAACCCATGCGCGGCGATATGGCCAACGGCCTGTCCGACGGCGCCGAGACCGACGATGCCGATCGTCTTGCCGGCGAGCTCGATGTTGGAATTGGCGTGCTCGCGACCGGCAAGCCAGCCCTTGGCGCGCAGGTCGCGGTCGACGACACGAAACTGCCGAAGCAGGGCGAGGGCTGCAAACATCACATGCTCGGCCACCGAGCGTGCGTTGACCGCCGGCACGTTGGCGACCAGCACACCTGCCGCGATCGCTGCTTCCATCGGGATCATGTCGAGCCCGGCGCCATGGCGGATCGCTGCCCGCAACCTGGTGGCACCCTCGAACAACAGTGGCGGCAGGGGCGCGCGCACAATGACGATGTCGGCATTCCTCGCCTCGGCGGCCAGCGTGCCCGGATCGATGGCCGAGGCGACGACAAGCTCACCCGCCCCCGCCAGCATGGCCGCGGCGCGCGGATGCAGTCTGTGCGTCGACAGGATGCGCGTCATCCCCGTCAGGCCTGTTCGAGCGTCGGGTTTTGCGGCGCCGCCCCGAGGCCTTCGATCAGCCCCTTCCAGTAGCTTTCCGCGCCCTGCAGGTGGGCGCTCATCAGCGCCTGGGCGAGATTGCCGTCGCGCCGCAGCAGCGCCTCGTATATCTGGATGTGTTCGGCATGCGAGCGCACGCTGCGCTCCGGATCGTTGAAGTAGATCGGCAGGCGCTGCTCGCCCATCAAATAGTAAACGCTGCAGATGTTGTGGAAGACGCCATTCTTGGTGGCGCGCACGATCTCGAGATGGAATTCGCGGTCCTCCTTGGCGAGGCCTTCGCCTGCCGCGATGCGTTCTTCCGAGGCCTTCAGGATCTCGCGCAGCCGTTCGAAATTCTCCTCGGTGGCACGCGAGCATGCAAGTTCGGCCGCCTTGATCTCATGGATCTTGCGCAATTCGACCGTCTCGTAGATCTGCAAGGGATCGAGCGGCAGGCCGGCGCGCGCGAACAGCGCCAGCGCCTCGACGCTGGCCTGCTTGGTGTCGATATAGATGCCGGACTTGGCCCTGCGCTCGACGATGCGCATGGCCTCGAGAATGGCCAGCGCCTCGCGGATCTGGCCGCGGCTGACGCCGAAATGCTCCGCCAGTTCGCGTTCCGACGGGGTTCGGCCCGTCTCCTTGTCGGAATGGGAGAACAGATAGGCGGCAAGCTCCGCGAGAAGGTTGTTTTCTTTCATCGTCAATTGCGTTGCGCGTGCGCCTCCAGGAACCGCTCCGAAATGGTGAATCCCAATCCGGGTTTTTCGGGGATCGCTATCATACCGTCCCTGGCTTCGACAGTCTCTTCGACAAGGTCGTGGATCATCGGATTGGCACCGAGCGAATATTCGACGGTGAAGCTCGACGGCGAGGCGGCGCAGACATGCAGCCCGGCGAAGAAGCAGGGCGCGCCGGCCCATAGATGCGGCGCAAAGCGCAGGTTGAAGGCGCTGGCGATGGTTCCGATCTTCATGGCCTCGCTGATGCCGCCGCAGAAGGCGGGATCGGGCTGGAAGATGTCGGCGGCCTTGAGCACGGCGAGGTCGCGGAAGGCATAGCGGGTCGCATCGCTTTCGCCGGTGGCGATCGGTATGGCGCCGGAGGCACGGACTTCGGCAAGACCGGACTTGTCGTCGGCGATCACCGGCTCCTCGAACCAGGCAAGGTCGAGATCGCCGGCGAGATGGATGAAACGCTTGGCCTCCGCCACCGTATAGGTGCCATGGGCGTCGACCATCAACTCGACGTCGGGGCCGAGCGCCTCACGGGCGGCGCGAACGCGAGCGGCCGACACATGCGCGGCGCCATCCATGGCGCCGATGCGCATCTTCAGCGCCTTGAAGCCGCCCCTGGCGACATAGGATTTGAGCTGGTCGCCGATCGCGTCGGCGGACGCCCAGCCACCCGAGGCGTAGGCCGGCATGCGATCGAGCTTGCGCCCACCGATCAGCCGCCAGACCGGCTGCCCGAGCGATTTGCCCAGTATGTCCCAGAGCGCGATGTCGACGGCGCTGATGGCGGCCACGCTCATGCCGCGCCGCGCCAGCTGCGGCATGGCATGGCCGGCGCGCGCCGCGCTGTCGTGGCGCACGCCGTTGTAGAGCATTTCCCAGATGATGCCGATATCGGCCGGATCGCGGCCGACGAGCTGCGGCCCGACCTCGCGGTTCAGCATATGGACGAGCGCACCATAGCTGCCGGCGCTGCCGGCGGCGTTCTTGCCTTCGCCCCAGCCGACCAGCCCGTCATCGGTTTCGATGCGCAGGATGGCGGCGTCGAAGGTCGTCACCTGACCGAAATCGCTGCGGTGCTGCTTGGCCGCCTCGATCGGTATGCGAATCCACCAGGCCTGGACGCTTTTGATGCGCATGGTCTTCCCCGGCCCTGCCGCCGGATGGCGGGAGGGCTCATTCCCAATCGGATCGGCTACTTGATCAGCGGCAGCAACGTTTCGGCAGTGATCCGCATCTGGTCGGTGTAGAACTTTTCCGTCAGCACGCTGGAGCCGTGATCCTGGATGAATTTGAGCTGCTCGGGCGAGATGTCGACCGGGTGGCGTTCGACCATGTCGGGGTAGGGCGCGGCCGGGGTGCGGTCGACAGGCGCGACGAACTCGTTGGTCAGCGCCCCGTCATAGCCGACCTCCCGCAAGGTCGCGACGATCTTCGGCCAGTCGATCTGGCCAAGGCCTGCGGCGAAGCGGTTATTATCGGCGACATGGAAGTCGAACAGGCGCTTCCCGACCTTACGGATCGCGTCGTAAACGTTAAATTCCTCCATATGGAGGTGGTAGGCGTCCAGGCAGACGCCACATTCCGGGCTGACAGCGTCGGCCAATGCCAGGGCCTGGGCGCCGCGATTGAACAGGTAGGTCTCGAAACGGTTGAGTGGCTCGACCGCGATCTTGACGCCGACCTTCTTGGCGTGGGTGAAGCACTCCCTGGTGGCATCGACCACCCACTTCCATTCCTCTTCCTCGGTGCCGTCCGGCACGACCTTGCCGACGGTCGCGGGAACCAGCGTGATGATCTCGCCGTCGAGTTCGCTGACCATGGTCAACACGTCCTTGACGTATTGCACGGAGCGCTCGCGCTGGCCCTGGTCCCGGGCGGCAAGGTTGCGTTCGCCAAGCATCAAGGTCACGGCGCCCCAGCAGCGTATGCCGTGCTCCTTCAGGAGCGCGCGCGTCTCCTTGGTCTTGTACTGGTCGGGCTCGCCGGAAATCTCGATCGACTCATAGCCGAATTTCTTGATGCGCTTGAGCGTCGTCTCCAACGGTTCCGCGCGCATCCAGTTGTGCGTCGAAAGATGCATGGTCTGTCCTTCCCGGATCGTCCCTAATGGTTCGCCTGCAACATGCCGTCACCGGATGTGACGGACGGTTCCTCCCCAAGGCGTTCCAGCATTTCTTCGCAAACTGGTTCGACCAATTGGGCCCAAGACGAGGTCTACAGCAATTTCCCACGCGCGGCAAGAACTGTGCGATGGCAACTTGATGTCTGGATTACTCCATTGATTATATTGGACTATGCTGCCCTCCCGTGGCACGGTGGAGGGCTCTGAATGTGAGTGGCAAGGCTTGACCAAATCGCCACGTTTGGTAATACCAGAATGACAATGCACGCAAGTGACCGTTGAGAACAGACCAAAGTGGCTGGCTCTGTCTTCAATCGGCGCTATGCTCGGGCGCGACAACAATGAGGGAGGATGCCGATGCCGAGGACGATGAAGGGCCCTGGACTGTTCCTGGCGCAGTTCGCGGGCGATGCAGCGCCGTTCAATTCGCTTGCATCGATCACAAAATGGGCGGCCGGCCTCGGCTATAAGGGCGTGCAGATCCCGACCTGGGACGCGCGCTTGTTCGACCTCCAAAAGGCTGCGTCTTCCAAGGCCTATTGCGACGAGGTGAAGGGCATCTGTGCCGACGCCGGCGTTGAGATCACCGAACTATCGACGCATCTGCAGGGGCAATTGGTGGCGGTGCATCCGGCCTATGACGCGCAGTTCGACGGCTTTGCGCCGGCTTCGGTGCACAACAACCCCAAAGCGCGGCAACAATGGGCGGTCGAACAGATGCAGTTCGGGGCCAAGGCGTCGCGCAATCTCGGGCTCGACGTCTCGGTGAGCTTCAGCGGCGCGCTGGCTTTCCCCTACCTCTATCCCTGGCCACAGCGGCCGGCCGGATTGATCGAAGAGGCGTTCGCAGAACTAGGCAAGCGCTGGAAGCCGATCCTCGATGTCTACGAGGACAATGGCGTCGACGTCGGCTACGAAATCCATCCCGGCGAGGATGTGTTCGACGGGGCGACGTTCGAGATGTTCCTCGACGCGGTCGGCGGCCACAAGCGCTGCAACATCAATTACGATCCGTCGCACTTCCTGTTGCAGCAGCTCGACTATCTCGAATTCATCGACATCTACCACGAGCGCATCAAGGCCTTCCACGTCAAGGACGCCGAGTTCAATCCGACCGGGCGGCAAGGCGTTTATTCCGGCTACCAGAGCTGGACGAACCGCGCCGGCCGCTTCCGCTCGCTGGGCGACGGACAAGTGGATTTCGGCGGCATCTTCTCCAAGCTGACGCAGTACAATTATGATTCCTGGGCGGTGCTGGAGTGGGAGTGCTGCCTGAAGCATCCGGAAGATGGCGCGGCCGAAGGCGCGCCCTTCATCCAGCACCACATTATCCGGGTGACGGAGAAGGCGTTCGACGATTTCGCCGGCGGTGCCACGGATAAGAAGGTGCTGCGCGCCATGATGGGAATCTAGCGCGGGTTTTCCCTCTCCCTCGAGGGGGAGGTATCTCAGACACGAGGGAGACGACATGGTCGGTGCATCGAAGTCGGAAACGGGAGGCGGCCCGATCCGCTATGGCATGGTCGGTGGCGGGCAAGGCGCTTTCATCGGCGCGGTGCACCGGATCGCGGCGCGCATGGACAATGAGTTCGTGCTGGTCGCCGGCGCGCTGTCGTCCGATCCGGCGCGCGCCAAGGCCTCTGCCGCCGAGCTCGGGCTCGACCCTTCGCGCAGCTACGCGTCCTATGCCGAGATGGCCAAGGCCGAGGCAAAGCGCCCGGATGGCATCGAGGCGGTGGCCATCGTCACTCCGAACAATGTGCATGTGCCGGCGGCCAGGGCGTTTCTTGAAGCCGGCATCCATGTCATCTGCGACAAGCCGCTGGCGACGACGCTGGCCGAGGCAAAGAAGCTCGCGGCGATCGTCGAGAAGACCGGCAAGGTGTTCGTGCTGACCCACAATTACACCGCCTATCCGATGATCCGCCAGGCGCGCGAGATGGTGGCCAAGGGCGTGCTCGGCGACATCCGCATCGTGCAGTCGGAATATCCGCAGGACTGGCTGACGGAGGACCTTGCCGCCACCGGTCAAAAACAGGCGGCGTGGCGTTCCGACCCCAAGCAGGCCGGTGCCGGCGGCGCGCTCGGCGACATCGGCACGCATGCCTACAATCTTGCCCGCTTTGTCTCCGGGCTGGAACTCGACACGCTGTCGGCCGATCTCGACGCCTTCGTGCCGGGACGGCAGCTCGACGACAATGTCAACGTGATGCTGCGCTTCAAGCCGGTCGGCAAGACGCATGCGGCAAAAGGCATGATCTGGGCAAGCCAGGTGGCGCCCGGCCATGAGAACGGGCTGAAGCTGCGCATCTATGGTTCGAAGGGCGGGCTGGAATGGGTGCAGGCCGATCCGAACTATCTCTGGTATACGCCGTTCGGCCAGCCCAAGCAGCTGATCACCCGCAACGGCGCCGGCGCGCTGCCGGTGGCGGGCCGTGTCAGCCGCGTTCCCTCCGGCCATCCCGAAGGCTATCTCGAAGGCTTCGCCAACATCTACCAGGAGGCCGCACGCGCCATCCGCGCCGCGCGGCGCAAGGGCGGCAAACCTGCCAAGGACGTCGTGTTCCCGACCATTCAGGACGGCGTCGAGGGCATGGCCTTCATCGAGGCCTGCGTGAAATCGTCGAAAAAGAATGGAGTGTGGACGAAACTTTAAATTTGATCTCGCGGGGGGATCATTTGGGGGAGGGGCGTCGATGAAAATCGGCATGTGCATGTTCTTGTGGACGACGGCCGTATCGAAGAAGCACGAGCCATTGCTTCGCGACATCAAGGCCACCGGCTTCGACGGCGTCGAGATACCGATCTTTGCCGGCATGCCGGACGACTACAGGAAATTGGGCGAGCTGCTCGATCGCATAGGGCTTGAACGGACCGCCGTTTCAGCGATGGGCGATCCGGCGATGAACCTGATCTCGGCCGATGCGGCAACGCGCAAGGCCGGTGTCGACTACATGAAATGGGCGATCGATTGCGCAGACGCCCTCGGGGCCAGAACGCTGAGCGGCCCCTTGCATTCGACGCTCGGCGCCTTTTCCGGATCCGGCCCGACCGCGGCCGAGAAGAAACGCTCCGTCACCTCGCAGCGCGCCATAGGCGATCATGCCGGCAAGAGGAACGTCACCATCGGGCTCGAGGCGCTCAACCGCTTCGAATGCTACCTCCTCAACACGATGGCCGACCTGTCGGAGCATATCGACGCCATCGACCGGCCGCACATCAAGGCGATGTACGACACCTTCCACGCCAATATCGAGGAGGCCGACCCGATCGGCGCCTATACGAAGCATCGCAGGAATGTCGTGCATATCCATATATCGGAGAACGATCGCGGCGTGCCGGGGCGCGGCAACATCCCCTGGAAGGAAACATTCTCGGCCATCCGCAAGAGCGGCTACGACGACTGGCTGACGATCGAGGCGTTTGGACGTTCGCTGAAGGATCTCGCGGCGGCGACCAAGGTGTGGCGCGATTTTTCCGAGAGCCCGGAAGCGGTTTATCGGGATGGATATAAGCATATCAAGAACGGGTGGAAGAAGGCCGCCTAGGTGCCTTGGTCGGGCGATAGTGACGCGACAAGACCTGCGTCGGCGACCCTTGGCGCAAGGCGAGGCGTTGATTGCGCCTGGCCCATTTTCCAGTTGCGTTCGCGGCGGTTTCCAGGTGGTTCCCCCACTCCGTCTCGGCTTCGCCGAGCCACCTCTCCCCCCTCCGGAGGGAGAGGAAAGGGCCCCGGTGGCTCGGGATAGAAAGGAGCCTCCGCCTAGGATCGGCCAGGACGCCCTGGCGCTTTCCTCTCCCCCGTCGATCGGGGGAGAGGTGTCGAGCGCAGCTCGACGGAGTGGGGGTCGACCCTTGGCGCGGCACCATACGATGCCCGCGCTTATGCGTCACAAGGTTAGCCCTGCTCGGCCTGCAACCTGTTGTAGTCGTGAATCGTCCGGCTCAGCCTGCGGCGCAGGAAATTGGAAATGTTGTCGAAGATGAAAACCACAACCAGCGTCAGCAGCACCATGTAGAAGACGTTGGCCCAGTTCGAATTGGTGCGCATCGCTTCCCACAGTTTCAAGCCGATGCCGCCGGCGCCGACGGCGCCGATAATGGTTGCGCCCCTGGTGTTGGATTCCCACTGATAGAGCGTCTGGCTGATGAACACCGGCACCACTTCCGGCAGTACGCCGTAGCGCTGCACCAGAAGACGGTTGGCGCCTGTCGACACAACACCTTCGCGCGGCTTGTCATCGATGTTCTCCAGCGCCTCGGAATAGGTTTTGCCGAGCGTGCCGATCTCGGTGAAGAAGATCGCGGCGCTGCCGGCCAGCGGACCCGGTCCGAAGGCGCGCGTGAAGAACAGTGCCCAGATCAGCATATCGATGGAGCGCATGAAGTCGAAGAAGCGCTTGAGCAGCTGGTTTACCAGCCGGTTGGGGGTGATGTTGCGGGCGGCGAAGAAGGCGAGCGGGAAGGCGACGATGCCGCCGAGCGCGGTGCCGAGAAAGGCCATGACGATGGTCTGCAACAGCTTTGTCCAGACATCGCCATGCTGCCACTGCGCATTGTTCCAGATGTTGTTGCCGGCGAGCGCCAGATTGGAGGTGCCCGCTTTCAGCTCGGGGCCCGACGTGATCAGTGACACCACCTCGCCGGCGGATTTTCCGAAGAAGGGCGAGCGTGTGTCGAAGACGAAGTTCGCCCAGCCGAGAAAGCGCTTGCGGATCCTGACGCGATCGGGGGCGACGCGGACCTCGCCGGCGAAGCCCATGTCGGCGACGACCTCATCCTCATGCACGGTGACCCAGTCGGGAACAGGTCCCGAGACCAGCGGCTTGCCGCTGTCCAGCGCCACCGCCACGCTCGTCCCAGCGGCGACGATCGTTGCTCGTGCCTTGTCGAAGGTGACCGACTTCGCCGTGCCGTCGATGAGGACCGTCACCGAACCGTCGGCGTTGGTCTTGACCCAATCCGGGTGGGGATTGGGGCCGAGTACAGAAAAGCGGGGGTATTTGGCCGTTATCTGCGGCTCGTCGAGGCGGAAGATCGGCTGCACGTCGTAACTGATCCACTGGGTCAGGAACAGCGGCAGCCGCTCCCAATGCGATTCCCGCAGCACTTGCGGCAGATTGAAGAACCACAGCGCGTAGAGCAGGTAGAGCAAGATGCCGCCAAGCAGCAGCAGCGGCCCGAAACGCTTGTGGAACGGCCGGCGGAACACTTGCGGGAAGCGTTCCTCGATCGACTGAATTTCGGCGGCGGTCATGATCAAGCGCTCATCACAAAGGTCTGTTCGCCGACCAGCTTGCGGCGCAGCCAGGCGGAGAACTGGTCGACGATGAAGATGGTCGTGAACAGGAGCAGCACCAAGGCTATCGTCTTGGCGCCGAAGCCGCGCGAGATCGACAGCTTCAGCTCCTCGCCGATGCCGCCGCCGCCGACCGCGCCCATGATGGTGGAGATGCGCACGTTGATCTCGATCCTGAGCAGCGTATAGGACATGAAATTGGGCAGCACCTGCGGCAGGCCGGCAAAGCGTACCCGTTCGAACCAGTTGGCGCCGACGGCCCGCAGGCCTTCCTCGGCGCGCATGTCGATGTTCTCGTTGATCTCATAGAACAGCTTGCCCAACGCGCCGATCGAATGCAGACCGATGGCGATGATGGCGGCGATCGGACCTATCGAAACGATGGCCGCGAACAGGCCGGCGATGACGATCTCGGGAAAAGCCCGCAGCAGTTCCATGAAGCGCTTGACGACAAGCCGCAGCAGCGGATGCGGCGTCAGGTTGCGCGCCGCGATGAAGGAGAACGGCACGGCGAAGACGAAACCAATTGATGTCGAGACCAGCGCCACGTTAAGCGTGGTCAGCATCAGCTCGAAATATTCGGGGATGTAGAAGCCGCCCCAGACATAGGCGCGGCCGAGCGGAAAGTTGAATTCCTGCGTGCCGGTGTCATGCGGGGAGGCGATGTCGAACAGCGCCCGCCAGACATCGTTCCAGTCCTTGGGAACGAGCCAGCTCAGGAAATCCAGTATGTGCGGAAGCCGGTCGAAGAAGTGTCCGGCATTGGCATCGTCGGCGAACCACATGGTGCCGCCGAGTGCGACCAACAGCAGGCCGACGCCGATGGCGGTGTAGAGCCGGCGCAAGGAGGTCTGGCGACGCCAGGCGTCGGCCATCTGGTGCGTGGCGCCGGAAGGAGCTGTCAGGGAAAGGGTCATGGTCGGAGATGCAAGAAGGGCGGCGTTTTCTCGACGCCGCCCTTCCTGACTTCTGCCTTTAGCCGCCGATGGCTGCCTTACGGGCTTCGACGATGACGTTATAGAAATCCGCCTTCACCGGAACGTAGCCGGTAAAATCACCGCCTTCGACGCCTTCGAAGCAGGCCTTGTCCTTCTTGGGCAGGTCGGTGAAGAAGGCCGCCAGCTTGGCCGTCATCTCGTCGCCGAGCGCCGTGCGCACGACCAGCGGACCGTTCGGGATCAGGCCCGAGCGCCAGACCTCGACGAAGTCGTTGGGGTCGACGGCGCCCTTGGCGACTTCCTTGTGGAAGGTGCCGGAGGTGTAGCCGTCCTTGAAGTCGCCGATGCCGGAGGAATCGTCCACGGCCACGTCGACCTTGCCGTCTCGCACGGCGAGCACATTGTTCTCATGGCCGCCATTGAACTGGGTCGAGGCGAAGAAGGTCTCGTTCGACGCCCCCGTGTCCTTCGGAATCTGCGTCAGCGGGATCAGATAGCCGGAGGTCGAATCCGGATCGGCGTAGCCGAGCTTCTTGCCCTTGGCCGACTTGATGTCGGTGATGCCGGAAGACTTCAGCGCCAGGCCGATCGAATAGTAGCCGGTCGCGCCGTCGGTCTGCTGGGTGGTGAGGATCGGGGTCACCGCCTTGGGATCCTTGAGGACGACGCTGGCATAGCCGGAAGCGCCGAGTTCGGCGAAGTCGAGCGTGCCGCCGAGAAGGCCCTGGATGACACCGTCATAGTCGGCGGCCGGAAACAGCGAGACCTTCTCGAAGCCGAATTCGGCCTTCAGGTGATCGGCGAGGCACTGGTAGTTGCGCAGCCGGTCGGTTTCGTTCTCGCCGCCGAGGATGCCGACGCGGAATTCCTTCATATCGGCGGCATGCGCCGCGCCGGTGGCCATTGCGAGCACCGAAACGGCGCTGAAAACCATCTTCCTGAACATCTGATTTCTCTCCTGTAGGTTCCGGCCCCGCGCCGGCGGCGTTGGTGATTTTGACGGGTGCCCTGACGCGGGCTGGCGATCCATGTCCGCTCTCAGTAACCCGGGAACGCGGGTTCGAGCGGTCCGGCGGATGCGGCGATCTTTTGCTTGAAGGCAACGCTGGTGGAGGTGATGGCCTCGGAGATTTCGCCGCCATTGCTGTCGGCGCCATAGACGAGACGGACGGCCTCGCGGTTGAGCTCCTCCGGCGGCCCGTCGAACACGACCTTGCCCGCGGCCATGCCGATGATACGGTTGCAATAGGTACGGGCGGTGTCCAGCGTGTGCAGGTTGGTGACCACGGTGATGCCTTCGCGCAAATTGATGTCCTGCAGCGAATCCATCACCACCTTGGCGTTGAGCGGGTCGAGCGAAGCGATCGGTTCGTCGGCCAGGATCACCCGGGGCTGCTGCATCATGGCGCGGGCAATGGCGACACGCTGCTGCTGGCCGCCCGACAAGGTGCCTGCGGGCTGCAGCGCGGTACGGGCGATATCGAGCCGCTCGAGGGCGGCGACCGCCTGCGCACATTCGGTTCGCGAGAACATGCCGAAAAGGTTCGACAGGGTCGGACGATGGTTCAGCCGGCCGAGCAGCACATTGGTCAGCACGTCGAGGCGCGGCACAAGGTTGAATTGCTGGAAGATCATGGCGCAGTCGCGCTGCCAGCGCCTGAGCGGCGAACCGCGCAATTGCGAGACCTCGGCTCCGTCGAAGAAAATCGATCCATGGCTGGGATCGATGAGCCGGTTGATCATACGCAGAAGGGTCGACTTGCCGGCGCCGGAACGGCCGATGACGCCGACCATCTGACCCTGCGGGATCGAGATGCTGACATCGTTAACGGCGGTGTTCTTGCCAAATCGTCGGGTGACGCCGCGGATTTCGAGCGTGGCTGACATGGTGCGTTCCCGTCCAGTCGCGGTTGAAGGTCCTGTTGACCCTCGCTAGCGCAGCGCCATGAACCTGCGGTGTCGGATTGATGTCAGTTTTGTTACCACCCACAGCCGTGTCGTGCGCGATCAGGCCAGGACCAATCAGTTCCTCGAAGTGCTTCCATGTCCCTGAAGCTGCGGAAGGCAGGCGGCTCGAGAAGACAGCCCCCTGCCCGAACTCTGTGTAAGGGATGCGAATAGTGAGCAGCCCTATTCCATTCACCACCGTCATCCACCGTATTTTTCCAGGAAAGCTTCGGCCTCGAGCTGACGGAAATCGTCGAGTGCGGCGCGCAGCCTCGCATGGTCCCAATCCCACCAGGCAAGCGCCTGGTAGCGCTCGGCGGTGCGGCGGTCGAAGCGCTCGCGGACCGGCTTTGCCGGCACGCCGGCGACGATGGTGTAGGGAGCGACATCCTTCGATACCACCGCTCCGGCGCCGACGGCGGCGCCATCGCCGACGGTGATGCCGGGCAGGACTGTCGAGCCATGGCCAAGCCATGTGTCGTGGCCGATTGTGACGCGCCTGGCGCGGCGCTCAGCGAAAAATTCGCTCTCGTGTTCGGCATCGTCCCAATAGTCCGATGCGCGGTAGGTGAAATGGTGCAGCGTCGGCCGCCAGGTCGGGTGGTTGGTGGCGTTGATGCGCACGCTTGCCGCGATGTTGGAGAATTTGCCGATCGTCGCACACCAGACGGCGCAGTCCTGCATCATGTAGGAATAGTCGCCGAGTTCGCTTTCCGAAACCCGACAGCGGTCGGCGATTTCGGTCCACCGGCCAAGCGTCGAATTCTCCACGTCCGCCGTCGGGTGGACCAGCGGCGTCTCCGACAATTTCCTGCTCATGCGGCGAGCTTTCCCGGGGCGAAGGCGGTGACGTCGATGATGCGGTCGGCCACCGCTTCGCGCACATCATGGTCGTGGAAGATGCCGAGCAGGGCGACGCCTGCCGTTTTCTTGGCGGCGATGAGTTCGATCACCACATCGCGGTTCCTTGCGTCGAGCGAAGCGGTCGGCTCGTCGAGCAGCAGGATCGGGTGCTCGGTGATGAAGCCACGCGCGATATTGACGCGCTGCTGCTCGCCGCCGGAGAAGGTCGCCGGCGGCAATGCCCAGAGTTTTTCCGGCAGATTGAGCCGCGCCAGCAAGGCGCGCGCCTTACTTCTTGCTGTTTCGCGATCCTCGCCGCGCTCCACGAGCGGCTCGGCGATGACGTCGAGCGCCGATACGCGGGGCACGGTGCGCAGGAACTGGCTGACATAGCCGATGGTCTGGCGGCGCACGGCAAGCACGGTGCGCGGGCTGGCGCTGGCAAGGTCGATCAGCCCGTCTTCGTGCGTGACGATGATCTGGCCTTCGTCGACGGCGTAATTGCCGTAGAGCATCTTCAGGATCGAGCTCTTGCCGGCCCCGGACGGGCCGCCGAGCACGGTGCATTCACCGGCGCGGATCGAGAAGGAGACACCGGCGACGACAGGCAGTTTGATGCCGTCGCGCAGATGCATGGTGAAGCTCTTGGCGACGTCGGAAACAACGAGAGGCGTCGGCATCAGAAGGTACTCCAATCGTTATTCGTTTGCGGGCAGGACAGAGGGGGGTGACTTGGCGCCATCGTCAAACCTGCAGAATCGAGGAAACAAGTAATTGCGTGTACGGCGCGCGCGGGTCGTCGAGCACGCGGTCGGTGAGGCCGCTTTCGACGACGCGGCCGTCCTTCATCACCATCATGCGCTGCGACAAAAGCCGCGCCACCGCGAGGTCATGGGTGACGACGATGGCGGCGAGGCCGAGATCGGTGACGAGGCCGCGCAAGAGATCGAGCAGGCGCGCCTGCACCGAGACGTCGAGGCCGCCTGTCGGTTCATCCATGAACACCAGCCGCGGGCCGGTGACGAGGTTGCGGGCGATCTGCAGGCGCTGGCGCATGCCGCCGGAAAAGGCGCGCGGCTCGTCGTCGATGCGATCTTCCTCGATCTCGACGCGCGACAGCCAGTCGACGGCGGTGGCGCGGATCTTGCCGTAGTGGCGGTCGCCCACCGCCATCAAGCGTTCGCCGACATTGGCGCCGGCCGACACCGTCATGCGCAAGCCGTCGGCCGGATTCTGGTGGACAAAGCCCCAGTCGGTGCGCATCAGGAAGCGGCGCTCGGCCTCGCTCATGCGGTAGAGTTCGCGGAACTGGCCGTCGCGCATGCGGTAGCTGGCGGTGCCGGATGAGGGCAGCAGCCGCGTCGACAGGCAGTTGAGCAATGTCGTCTTGCCGGAGCCGGATTCGCCCACGACAGCCAGGACTTCGCCCGGCCACAGATCGAAGGTGACGTTGTCGCAGCCGACGCGCGAGCCGTAGAATTTCGAGAGCGCCGAAACGCGTAGCAAGGGTTCGTCGGTCATTGTATCTCCTTACCCTCCCCCTTGTGGGGAGGGTCGGCGCGCAGCGCCGGGGTGGGGGCTGCCGATGGGTCGCTACCCCCACCCGCGCCTTCGGCGCGACCTCCCCACAAGGGGGAGGTAGGGGTGCTGCGCCGCTTCTCGCAGTGGTCGGTGTCGGAGCAGACGAACATGTGGCCGCCGTGATCATCGAGGATGACCTCGTCGAGATAGACGTTCTCGGCTCCGCATAGCGCGCAGGGCTGGTCGAAGGTCTGCACCTCGAACGGATGATCCTCGAAGTCGAGGCTGACCACATCAGTGAAGGGCGGCAGCGCATAGATGCGCTTCTCGCGGCCGGCGCCGAACAGCTGCAAAGCCGGCGAGCGGTGCATCTTGGGATTGTCGAATTTCGGCGTCGGCGACGGGTCCATCACATAGCGGCCCTCAACCTTCACCGGATAGGCGTAGGTGGTGGCGATGCGGCCGTGCTTGGCGATGTCCTCGTAGAGCTTCACATGCATGAGGCCGTATTCCTCCAGCGCATGCATCTTGCGCGTTTCGGTCTCGCGCGGCTCGAGGAAGCGCAGGGGCTCGGGGATCGGCACCTGATAGACCAGCACCTGGCCCGCGGCGAGCGGATGTTCGGGAATGCGATGGCGGGTCTGGATGATGCTGGCGCTGGCCGTGTCGGTCGTCACCGCGACATTGGCGACCTTCTTGAAGAAGGCGCGGATCGAGACCGCATTGGTGGTGTCGTCGGCGCCCTGGTCGATGACCTTCAGCACATCGTCGGGGCCGATGATCGAAGCGGTAACCTGGACGCCGCCGGTGCCCCAGCCATAGGGCATCGGCATTTCGCGCGAGGCGAACGGCACCTGATAGCCGGGAATGGCGATGCCCTTGAGGATCGCGCGGCGGATCATCCGCTTGGTCTGTTCGTCGAGATAAGCGAAGTTATAGGCGGCGATGTCGGTCGGTTGCGCGCTCATTCCGCGGCCTCTTTCTTCTCTTCAATCTTGCTGGGATTTTCGCGAGCGTCGTACTCGGCGCGCATGCGGCGCACGAGGTCGAGTTCGGCCTGGAAGTCGACATAATGCGGCAGCTTCAGATGTTCGACGAAGCCGGTCGCCTGGACGTTGTCGGAGTGCGAGATGACGAATTCCTCGTCCTGGGCGGCGGCGACAATGTCCTCGCCGAGTTCGCTTGCACGAAGAGCGCGGTCGCAGAGTGCCATGGCCATCGCCTTGCGCTCGCTCTGGCCGAAGACCAGGCCATAGCCGCGGGTGAATTGCGGTGGTGCCTTTGCCGAGCCCTTGAACTGATTGACCATCTGGCATTCGGTGACGCGCACCGTGCCGAGCGGCACGGCGAAAGGCAGTTCGGGCACGTCGAGCTCCAGCTCGACCTCGCCGATGCGGATCTCGCCGACGAAGGGATGGTTGCGGGCATAGCCGCGCTGCGTGGAATAGCCGAGCGCCAGCAGGAACCCCTCGTCGCCGCGCGACAGCGCCTGCAGGCGGATGTCGCGAGCCATCGGGAACTCCAGCGGCTCGCGGGTGATGTCGCCGGGGACATGGTCCTGAGGCATGTCTCCGTCCGGCTCGATCAGCCCATCGCGAGCGAGGATCGCCGAGACGCGCGGCATTGCCTGCGCTTCCGTCTCGCGCCGCAAGGGCGCGGCGACATCGGCGCCGGCGGCAAGCTCGGGATCGAGCAGCCGGTGCGTGTAGTCGAAGGTGGGCCCAAGCAACTGGCCGCCGGGCAGGTCCTTGTAGGTCGCCGAAACGCGGCGTTCGACCAGCATGGTGGCGGTGTCGATGGCATTTGTATAGCCAAAGCGCGGCAGCGTGGTGCGGTAGGCCCGCACCAGGAAGATCGCCTCGATCATGTCGCCGCGCGCCTGCACGATAGCGAGTGCGGCGAGTTCGCGATCGTAAAGCGAGCCTTCGCTCATCACCCGGTCGACGCCGAGCGCCAGCTGTTCGACGATCTGGTCGAGGCGCAGTGCCGGTACCGAGCGGTCACCGCGCCGACGGTCAGCGAGCAGGCTGTGGGCGTTGGCGATTGCAGCTTCGCCGCCTTTTACCGCGACATACATGCTAGGCCTCCGTCGTCTTGATGCGTGTCGTACGCGGCAGGCAGGCGAGGCTGTCATGTGCCGCCAGGATGATGTCGACGCCGCGCGGAAAGCGGTTGATGTTCTGCTTCCACTGCTCGATGAAATGACGCGGCATGAGGGCCGGCGCGATCGTCGCCGTCTTCTCGATGCCAGGACCTTCGAGCAGCAGCGGCGTGCCTGACGTGAGATCGCCGACCTGCAGGATCAATGTGGTCGAGCGGTCGGGATAGTCCTGCGTGCCTTGCGAGAAACCGTCGAGCGCCATCATCTCGGCCGGCGAGGCCACAAAGGCGAAATGCGCGTCGGCCGGGGTGTTGGCCAGCGGCGCGCCGCTGTGAAAGCCGAGCCAGGACATGACCGCTGCCGAGGCGTGCAGGGCCGGGTCCAGCCAGAGCGGCGTGTCGTTGTCGCACAATGCCAGCGCAACCGCGCCCGATATCGCCGAAAGCGGCGCCGGCGGGCGGGCCAGGGCCGGCAAGGGTTGCACGCTGCCCGGCCGCGCCATTGCGTCCATGACGGCGCGAAACACCGTCTGGGCGTTGAACACCGGATCGGCGAACCCGCCCTCGATCGATTGCGCTGCGATATCCATCAATCTTCTCCGCGAACCATGGTGAAGAAATCCACCTTCGTTGCCGCCGTTTCGGCGCGGCGCCTTTCTCGTGCCGTGGTCAAGGCAGCCCGCAGCGGCGCGAGAAGGCCCGTTTCGACCGCCTCTCGGTGGGCGGGGTCCTGCCACAGCGCGTCGGCGATGGCCGCCAGCTTCGCCTTCTGCTTGTCGCGGCCGAGCGCATAGCAATGGCCGACCTGTCCGGACGGCAGGCGCACTGTGGCGCGGGTCACGGTGGCCTCGCCGACATTGAACGGCGCGCCGCCGCCGCCGATGCGGCCGCGCATGGTAACCAGGCCGGTCTCGGGACCGCGCAGCAGTTCGGCCTCGGCAGGCAGGCCGGATTCGTTCCAGAGGCGAACGATGTCGTCGCCGCTGGACTGCGCCAGGGTTGCCATGGCCGCCTTGCGTTCGGCCTGGTCGCGCGCTTCCTGTCCTCGCATGAGCAACATCCTTGCTTCTAATTTGTCTATTGATATAGACAACCATACGAATTATACCCATTACCTGACGCGAGTCCATGACGGGTGCGTGACAGGGGCCGGCCAGGGGCGAAACCGTGAACGGAAAACACGTGGCTGACGGTATCGAGCGGCGCAGCGGCGTCTCGTTGTGGCGCCAGATCGCCGACCGAATCCTGCAATCGATCGCTGCCGGCGATTTCGCCGAGAATGCCGCGCTGCCGCCGGAGGTGGCGCTGGCCGAGCGCTATGGCGTCAACCGTCACACGGTGCGCAGCGCCATCGCGGCGCTCGTGCAGGACGGGGTACTGCGGGCCGAGCAGGGGCGCGGCACTTTCGTGCTGTCGCGCAAGCGGCTGTCCTATCCGATCGGCGCGCGCACGCGATTTTCAACCGGCTTGCAGGGCCAGGCGTCGGAGCGGCATATCGTGCTGCTGGCCTCATCGGTCGAGCCGGCCAGCCGGCGCGTCGCCGAAGCCCTGGGCCTTGCCAGGGGATCGGATGTGATTCGCCTGGAGACGCGCGGCGAGGCCGATGGGAAGCCGGTGTCGCGCGCTTCCGGCTGGTTCGACGCCAGGCGCTTCGCCGGCATCGATGTGGCCATGGCCGAGACCGGGTCGATCACCGCATCGCTCAAGCGTTTCGGCATAGACGATTATCTCAGGCAATCGACGGTGCTGTCGGCGCGTCACGCCGATGCTTCCGACCTTGCCGACCTCGATCTGCAGCCGGGCGGCATCGTGCTGGTCACGATGGCCGTCAACATGACGACGGACGGCCGGCCGATCCAATTCGCCGAGGCGCGCTTCCCGGCGGAGCGGGTGGAGCTGAAACTGTCGGCGCTGTAGGGCGTGTCGGCCTTATACCAACGCTGGTACCAGACCAGCTCGGTTGTCAGCGGCTTGGCGGTTTGGGGGTCGCCCTGCGCGGGGCGTGGTCAATACGGGCCGGGTTCACGATCTGCCAGCTTATGCCCCCACCTCGATCACGGCCTTGATCAGGCCGGATTTCTCATGCGCCCAGCGGGCGAGATCACGTGGCGTGTCGGCAAGCGTGGTGCGGTGGGTGACGAGCTTGGCCAGCGGCACGGCGCCATCGCGGATCGAAGCGGCGACGTGGTCAAAGTCGGCCCTCAAGGCATTGCGGCTGCCGACAAGCGTCATCTCGCGCTTGTGGAACTCGGGGTCGGAAAAGGCGATGTCGTCCTTCACGACGCTGACCAGCACCAATGTCCCGCCATGCGCGACATGAGCGAAGGCCGACTGCACCGAGCCGGTGTTCCCGGTGGCGTCGAAGACCACGTCGAAGCCTTCGCCTGATGTCGCTTCGCTGACCAGATCGGATGCCGCGCCGCGCGACCCGTCGAGGGTCTTGAAGCCGAGTTCATTGGCGGCGAAGCCGAGCCTTTCGCTGCTCATGTCGAGCAGCGTCACGTCGAGCCCGGCGATGCGGGCGAAGATGGCGGTGCCGAGCCCGATCGGTCCGGCGCCGATGACGAGCGTCCGTGCGCCGGGATCGGCACGCGAGCGCCGCACCGCATGGGCGCCGATGGCCAGGAACTCGACGGCCGCGGCATCGGCCAACGACAGGCCGTTGGCTGGATAGAGGTTTTGTTCCGGGATAAGGATCTGTTCGCACATGGCGCCGTCGCGATGCACGCCGAGCACTTCGATCCGGACACAGCAATTGGGTTTACCGTGCCGGCAGGCGATGCATTTGCCGCACGCCAGATAGGGATTGATGATGACCGGCTCGCCCGTGGCAAGACCAACGCCTTCGCCCGCCTCGACGATGGTCCCCGACACTTCATGGCCCATGATGCGGGGGTAGGCGAGGAAGGGATGCTTGCCCTCGAAGATGTGGTAGTCGGTGCCGCAGATGCCGACATGGCTGACCGCCACCAGCGCCCAGCCGGGAGGCGGCGAGCCAGCCGCGGGACGGTCTTCCACGACAAGGTCGCCGGGCGAACGGCAGACAACGGCTTTCATGCTTCAATCCAGTCGGTTCATGGAATCGCCGGCCGATTTTTCGACCCGGCCGGCGATCGATTTTACTTGCCACCTCGGCGGCGCAGGCCGTCGAAGTAGACGATGACGATGATCAACATGCCGGTGATGACGCGCTGCCAGAACGTGTTGACGTTGAGCAGGTTGGCGCCGTTGTTGATGGTGGAGAGGATGAACGAGCCGATCAGCGGCCCGTGCACCGAACCGATGGCGCCGAACAGCGACGTGCCGCCGATCACCGACGAGGCGATGGCTTGCAACTCGTAGGTGTCGCCCTGCGTCGGATTGCCGATGCCGATGCGGGACGCGAGCAGCACGCCGACGAAGGCCGCGCACAGGCCGGACAGCACATAGGCCATGTAGATCGTGCGCGGCACGTTGACGCCGGAGAGGCGCGCGGCTTCCGCGTTCGAGCCGACGGAGAAGAGATAGCGTCCCCATCGCGTGTGGTGCAGGAAGACGTAGGAGGGCAGCGCAACCACGATCACCATCCAGAACAGATAGGGGATCCCCAGCAGCGAGCCGCGCGAAAACGCCTGGAACGCGTCGCTGTTGATCGATATCGAATTGCCATTGGTCATCAGGAGACCGATGCCGCGCAGCGAGGTCATGGTCGCCAGCGTGATGATGAAGGGCGGCAGGCCCATCCTGACGATGCCGAAACCGTGGAACAGGCCGATGGCGACCCCCACCAGCAGCGTCGCCAGAACCGCGATCCAGACCGGCCAGCCGGCATTGATCAGCAGTGCGACGATGACGGTGGCGAAGCCGACGATGGCGCCGACGGAAAGGTCGATGCCGCCGGTGATGATGACGAAGGTCTGGCCGACGGCCAGGATGGCGATCAGAGAACCCTGGCGCAGCAGGTTGGTGATATTGAGCGCCGAAGCGAAGGACGGCGTGGCGACCGCCAGGATGACCCACATCAGAAGCAGCAGGCCAAGCAGCGTCAGCCCGAACAGGGCATTGTAGTTGCGCTTCGGCTTTTCGGCAGGGATCGCCTCGGTGCTCATGTCTGTCCTCCCGTCTTTTCTTGTTTCTCGGCCAGGGCCTGGCTCAGAATGTCCTCGTGATCGGCGGTGCGGAAACCATGCGTGGCCACCAGCTTGCCGCGCCGGAACACATGCAGCGTGTCGGCCAGTTCGTAGACCTCAGGCAGATAGGACGAGATCAGGATGATGCCCGCGCCCTTGGACAACAGCACACTGAACAGCCGGTAGATCTCGGCCTTGGTGCCTACATCGACGCCGACCGTCGGCTCGTCGAAGATGAACAGTTTGGCGCCGTGCGCCAGCCACTTGCCGATGACGATCTTCTGCTGGTTGCCGCCCGACAGGCTGGAGGCCAGCGCGCCGCGCGTCGGCGTCTTGATCCTGAGGTCGGCGATCTGCCGGTCCGCCTCGGCCTTCTCCTGCGCAGACGAGATCAGCAGATTTTTCGATATGCGCTTGTAGATCGGCAGGTTGAGATTCAATGCAACCGGCAGGTTGAGGCACAGGCCCTGGTCGCGGCGGCTTTCCGGTGCCAGCGCCATGCCGAGCTTGATGGCGTCGTGCTCGGAGTTGACCTGCACCTCCTTGCCTTCCCACAACACCTGGCCGGCCGATTTGCGGTGGCGGCCGTAGAGGGTGGTGACGAATTCGCTGCGGCCGGCTCCGATCAGGCCGTAGAGCCCGACGATCTCGCCCGCGCGCACCGACAGAGAGACATTCTCGAAACCCTTGCCGGACAGGTTCCGCGCCTCGGCGATGACGGCGCCCGGCGTGAAATGCTCCTTGTGATAGATCTGCTCGATCGAGCGGTTGATCATCAGCTTGACCAGCTCCGGCTCATTGGTCTCGGCGATGTTGCGGGTGCCGACCAGCGTGCCGTCACGCAGCACCGAGACGCGGTCGGCGAGCTCGAACACCTCCTCCATGCGATGGCTGATGTAGATGATGGTGACGCCTTCACCCTTCAGGCGGCGGATCAGCGTGAACAGCTGGTCGGCCTCTTTGCGGGTGAGGTAGGCGGTCGGCTCGTCGAAAATCAGGAATTTGGTGCCGCGCACGGTGGCTCGGGCGGCGGCGATCAGCTGCTGCTGGCCGATGGTGAGATCGCCGAGCACGACATGCGCCGGCAGGTCGAAGCCGAGACCGTCGATGATCTTCTGCGCTTCCCTGACCATGGCTCGTTGCTGGAGGATGCCGAAGCGCGAGTTCTCCTCGCCGAGGAACATGTTGGCGGCGACGGTCAGGTGGCGGCAGAGCACGACTTCCTGGTGCACGGCGTTGATGCCGAGCGCCATGGCTTCGTGCGGCGTCGCCAGGGCAGCCGGCTTGCCTTCCCACACAACCTCTCCGGAGGTGCGCGGGATGACGCCGGTCAGGAGCTTGATCAGGGTCGATTTGCCGGCACCGTTCTCGCCGACGATGGCGTGGATCTCTCCCGCCTTGAAGGCCAGGGTCACAGGCTTCAGCGCATGCGTGCCGGGATAGCGCTTTTCCAGACCCTGCAGCTCGAGGATCGTCCTGCCGGGCTCCAGCACGGGGGCCGGATGCAGTTCCTGCGCGGTCGACGTCATGGCAATCCTCCCTGTTGTTTCCGGGGCGCAGAGGCCCCGGAAACAGTTGCGCGTGCCGATGCTCAGTTGAGCTTCGGGTTGAGCAGCGCGTCGATCTTGGGATCCTTCATGTTGGCCTTGGTGACCAGGTTGGCGCCGGTGTCGACATTGGTCTCGACCTTTTCGCCCTTGGAGGCGGCAAGCGCGGTCTTGATGCCGTCATAGCCCATCCGGTAGGGATCCTGGACGACGAGGGCGGAAATGACGCCGTCGTTGAGGAACTTGATCAGCTTCTCGTCGCTGTCGAAGCCAACCAGCGCCAGCTTGCCGCCGAGGCTGTTTTCGGCGACAGCCTGCCCGACGCCCTGCGCCATGATCAGGTTGGAAGCGAAAATACCCTTGAGGTTCGGATTGGCGGTGATCAGGTCGGTGGCGATGTTGAGGCCGGTGGTGGCCTGGCCGTCGGCATATTTGTCGGCGACCAGCTTCAGGCCCGGATATTTCGCCTTGAGCTGTTCGATGAAGCCCTGCTTGCGCTGTTCGAGCGAGCCGGCGCCAGGCGTGTTGGTGATCAGGGCAACGTCGCCCTCGATCTTGCCGCCATTGGCTTCGCCGATGGCCGCTGCGAGGCCGTCAGCGGCGACGCGGCCGCCCTGGACGTTGTCAGTGGTCAGGAAGGAGGTGAAGGCCTTGGAGTCGGCGCCGGAATCGATGCCGATAACCTTGACCTTGGCGGCGGCTTCGTCGATCGGCTTGCCGAGCGCCTTGAACTCGGTCGGCGAGATGACGATCGCCGCCGGATTGCTGGCGACGGCGTTTTCGAGGATCGAGATCTGGCCGTTTACGTCGGTCTCTGCCTGGGCGCCGAGCTCCGGCACGTTGACGCCGAGATCCTTGCCGGCCTTGCGGGCCCCGGCCAGGACGATCTGCCAGTAGAAGGACGTGGTGTCCTTGACGATGATCGGAATGGTCACGTCCGCCGCCGAAACCGGCGCCGAGTGCATGACGCCGGCAAGCATCGACGCGGCCGCCAGCGCCATGACAGCGCGGCGATTGAGAATGCTGGTCACGAATTTCATGGAATTCCTCCCTAGGTCGCCCGGTGAACGATACGGAAGCTCGGTTCGGATAGGCGTAGCCAAACAGAACTTTATCAATAAAAAACAGTTGCAGTATTTTGATAGTGCATCGATCCGGTCGATGCAAGCGGTGTTTATGCCATCCTCGGGGCATGGCGGTCATGACAGCACTGGCGCCTTGCTCTCCCCACGCTGCCCGACGCTTCCGTTTCGTGTGACTAACGTATGGAATATTAATTCCATAAATTAGTCAATATAGAATGCCCGTTCCTTCTTCGGTTCGCGGGATCGTGAAGCCCCGCGATCGCACGCCTTCGCCCGGGCGGATCGGGCACTTCATGCCAATTCCTGCACTACGGTGTAGGGGCGGTATCTGGCGTAGTCCGCCTGAGGCACGTCGACATCAAGCAGTTCGAGATTGCGGGTCAGGTTCGCCAGCTTGGCGGTGCCGGTCAGCACGGTGGCGACCGAGGATTCCTGGAGGGGGAACTGGAACGCGGCGGCGGCGAGCGGGTAACCACCTTCGGCGGCGATCCGCTCCATCGCGCCGACGCGGTCGAGCACGTCACCGCTGGCGGGCTTGTAGTCGAAATGGGCGCCCTGCACCGGTCCGGTCGCCAATATGCCGGAGTTGAACACACCGCCGATGACCAGCGAAGTCTGTCGGGCGCGGCAGAGCGGCAAAAGTTCGGCTTCGGCGCTGCGATCGAGCAAGGAATAGCGGCTGGCGAGCAGGATACAATCGAGCGGCGCGCGACGCATCACGTCGAGACATATCCGGACTTCGTTGACGCCGAGCCCGTAGGCGGAAATGACGCCGGAGTTTTTCAGTTCTTCGAGCGCCTTGAGCCCACCGTCCATCAACTGGCGAAAGTGCATTTTGGTCTTCTCGACGCCATGCGTGTACACGCCGATGTCGTGCACAAACAGGATGTCTATCCTGTTTAGACCAAGCCGCGCATAGCTGAAGTCGACCGAGCGCATGATGCCGTCATAGGAATAGTCGTAGTCGAGCGCGAAGGGCAGCGGATCGACATAGGAGTGATCGGGAACCTGATCCTCCGGAACGGGCCGGAACAGGCGCCCGACCTTGGTCGACAGCACATAGGAATCGCGCGGCTTATAGCGCAGGAAGTCGCCGAAACGCCGCTCCGACAGGCCGAAACCATAGAAGGGCGCGGTGTCGAAATAGCGCAGGCCCGCCTCCCACGCGCCTTGCAACGTTTCCATCGCCGCCTCGCGCGAACAGGCGCGGTAGAGCCCGCCGATCGCGGCACCGCCGAAGCTTACTTCGGTGACCTCGAGCGCCGTCTGGCCGATGCGGCGTTTTTCCATGCACAACCTCCCCGTTGCCCGCCATTATCCGGCGCGGCAGATTCCAAGACCTCAAGCCGCAGCATTCCAGGAAAGTTCGTGGCCACTTTCCGGACTGCGCGACTTCAAAGAGCTAGAGCGTCGCGCCGAGATGCCAGGGCACGAACTCGTTGTCGCCGTAGCCGAAATCCTCGCTCTTGGTCTTGCGGCCGGAGGCCGTCTCGACGATCAGTTCGAAGATCTCGCGGCCCATGCCGGCGATGGTCTTCTCGCCGGAGGCGATGACGCCGCAATTGACGTCCATGTCCTCTTCCATCTGATGATACATGGTCGAGTTGGTGGCGACCTTGATCGACGGCGTCGGCCGGCAGCCGAAGCAGGAGCCGCGGCCGGTGGTGAAGACGATGATGTTGGCGCCGCCCGCCACCTGGCCGGTGGCGGACACCGGGTCGTAGCCGGGCGTGTCCATGAACACCAGCCCGCTGCCGGTGACCTTTTCGGCATAGCCGAAGACGCCGTTGAGCGGCGTCTGGCCGCCCTTGGCTACCGCGCCCAGCGATTTCTCCAGGATGGTGGTGAGGCCGCCGCGCTTGTTGCCGGGCGAGGGGTTGTTGTCGATCGAGGCGCCGTGCTTGGCGACGTGGTCTTCCCACCACTTGACGTAGCCATCGAGCTTCTTGGCGATCTCGGGCGTCGCGGCGCGATAGGCGAGCAGATGTTCGGCGCCGTAGATTTCCGTCGTCTCGGAGAGAATACCGATGCCGCCGACGCCGGCCAGAATGTCTACCGCAGCGCCCAGCGCCGGATTGGCCGTGATGCCCGACATGCCGTCGGAGCCGCCGCATTGCAGGCCGACGACGATCTCGCTCACGGGGATCGGTTCGCGCTTGAGCTCGCCGACTTCCTCGGCGATCTCGGCCAGTACGCCCATGGCCTTTTCGACCGATTTGCGCGACCCGCCGGCGTCCTGGATGTTGAAATGGCGCTTACCGGCGGCCGCACCCTTCTGGCCGTACAGCGTGAGCTGGTTGACCTCGCAGCCGAGCCCAACCATCAGCGCGCCGCCGAAATTGGGATGGCGGGCATAGCCGGCCAATGTGCGGTGCAGCACCATCATGCCGTCGCCGGTGGCGCTCATGCCGCAGCCCTGGCCGTGAACGATCGGGACGAAGCCGTCGATGCCGGGATATTTTGGCAGCAGCGTGCGGTTGGCCGCGTCGGCGATGGCGTGGCAGACGGTGGCCGAACAGTTGACGCTGGCGATGATGCCGATGAAGTTGCGCGTGCCGGCGCGGCCGTCGGCGCGGCGATAACCCATGAAGGTGCGGGCGCGGTCGGCCTCGGTCGCATGCTCGGCCTCGCTTGGCGGTACCACCGGCAGGCGGCCGGCCTCGAACACCAGATTGTGCGAATGGACATGCTCGCCGGGCGCGATGTCCTGCGTGGCGCGGCCGATTGCCTGGGCATATTTGACCACGGCGGACCCGGCGGGAATCGGCTTGATCGCCACCTTGTGGCCGGGCTCGATGATGGCGGCGGCAAGCGCTCCGCCGGGCAGCGCGGTGCCGGTCTCGATGCGGCCATTGGCGACCGCGACATTGTCGGCTGGGGACAGAAGAATTGAGTTGGAGGCGTTCACGGGCGTTTCCTGGGGTGATCCTGGGAGGCGCGGATTGACACGCGCCTGTTAAGAGTTAATGTCTTTTATCGTGAAAAAACAGTTTTGCGTCAATTGTTTTTTCCGGCAGTTCCTGTGCGGCTGGATGAGTAGCGGCGCTGCAACCGGTAAGCGAGCCCCTCGGCAAAGCGATTCCGCTTTCGAGGGCGATAGGAACGTCATATTGCGCTTCAAGCCGGCCGCCGCAAGCGCCGGCCAGCGATGGGTCAGGGCATGTCGAAGAGCAACAACGTCTACAAGGATGCCTATAACAGGTGCCTCAGGCTGCTCGACGAGACGCGCAGCCTGCCTTCGGAACCGGAGCTGGGTACGCTGCTCGGCGTCAGCCGCACCACTGTGCGCAGCATCCTTGCGCGCATGGAAGAAACCGGATTGATCGCCTGGAACAAGCGCGCCAAGACGGTGCTGCGCGAAACGCGCCCCGATGATTTCTTTCCCGAGGAAGAGACCGACACGCTGGCCGAGATCATCGAGCGGTCGTTCATGCGCAGGCTGCTCGCCGGCGGCGCCGAGGCCGGCATGCAGATCAATGAGCTCGAACTGGCGCGCGAGATCGGCGTCGGCACCACCAGCGTGCGCGAGTTCCTGATCCGCTTCTCCCGCTTCGGCCTGATCGAGAAGCGCCGCAACAGCCATTGGGTGCTGAAGGGTTTCACCCGCGCCTTCGCGCTGGAGTTGACGGAAATCCGCGAGATGTTCGAGCTGCGCTCGGCATCGGCGTTCACCGCACTGCCGCAGGACAGCGCGGTGTGGGCCGATCTCGACAATCTCGAAGAGGAACACCGCGGCCTCGCCCGTGACATCGCCACGCGCTTCAACGAATTCTCGGAGCTCGACGAGCGCTTCCATCGGCTGATCCACCGCGCCTCGCACAACCGCTTCATCGTCGATTTCTATGATGTCATCGCCATGATCTTCCATTACCACTACCAGTGGAACAAGGCGCAGGAGCGCGAGCGCAACGAAATCGCGATCGGCGAGCATCTGGCCTATATCGCGGCGCTCAAATCACGCGACCTGGGCAAGGTCGATGCCGCCTGCCGCAAGCATTTGAAGTCGGCGCGCCAGACGCTGCTGACCTCGATCCCCGAGAGCCGGCACCCACAGAGGCCCTGATCGCGCCGCGTTGCCGCAGCACCGATTTGCCGATTTTCCGTCTCTTGCTGCCGTGGTAGACATCTTCCGGTGATCGCTTGAAGATGCAGATGGTTTGAACAGGCAAGTCATTTGACCAAAAAGGGGAGACGGTGGAGCATTCCGGTCGCGCTTGTCGCGGCCTACCTGCTGCTGCTTCAGTCGACGCTGAGCGCATTCGCCTTCGCCACCGGACCGGCCGCCTCGCAAATCGACGCCTTCGGCAACGTCATCTGCACCCACGAGGGCACTGCCCAGCTTCCCGATGGCGGCCCGCATCCGTCGCATCTGCCGGCATGCTGCATGCTGGGCTGCAGCATGGTTTCAGCGGCCTTTGCGCCGCCACCCGATGCCGGGCTTGCGCTGGCCTCGCTTTCGTTCGAAGCCGTCGTTTTCATCTTTCCGGCGGCCACGCATCTCAATTTCGCGCGCCAGCGGTCGCCGTCGAACCCGCGCGCGCCGCCGCTTTCGGCCTGAGCCTGCTGTACGCCCGGCGGAACCTTCCGCCGGTGCTTTCATCCAAAGAACGAATCGTTCGCGACCGGCCAACGGCGCGATCCCCTATTCATGGAGCAAACCATGTCCCAAGCTTTTCATATCGCGGCGCCTCCTTCGGGCGGCCGCACCAAATTCCTGCGCCGTTTCAATGAACGTGTCGGCCTTGCCGTGCTGGCGTTTGTGCTGTTGTTCTTCGGTGCCCAGGCCGTCTGCGCGCATGAATTCAAGGCCGGCGATCTCGAGATCGAGCATCCCTGGTCGCGCGCGACACCCACAGGCGCCAAGGTGGCCGGCGGCTATTTCACCATCACCAACAAGGGCAATGCACCCGACCGGCTGCTGTCGATTTCCTCCGACGTCTCCGAAAAAGCAGAGCTGCATGAAATGGGCGTCAAGGACGGCGTCATGACCATGCGGCCGGTGACGGGCGGCCTGGAAATCCCGGCCGGCGGCAAGGTGGCGCTAGCACCCGGCGGCTATCACCTGATGTTCATCGGCCTGAAGCGGCAACCCAAGCAGGGCGAAGAATTCGCAGCCACGCTGACCTTCGAAAAGGCTGGCGCCGTCAACGTCGAGTTCGCTGTCGAAGGCATGGGCGGTGGCATGGACGACCACGCCAATTGACCGCGCCATCCACAACTATTGAATTCAGAGGGACCATCATGAACAAGTATCTTCTGTCGGCCGGCGCGCTTCTGGCGCTGGGGACCAGTGCCGCCTTTGCGCATGTCACGCTCGAAACACAGGAAGCGGCGGTCGGTTCGACCTACAAGGCCATCCTGCGGGTGCCGCATGGCTGTGACGGCAAGGCGACGACCGCCGTGCGCGTGCAGATCCCGGAAGGGGTGATCGCGGTGAAGCCGATGCCGAAGCCCGGCTGGACGCTGCAGACCAAGAAGGGCAAGTACGAGAAATCCTACCAGCTCTACGGCCAGGCGGTGGCCGACGGCGTCAAGGAGGTCGATTGGAGCGGCGGCAATCTGCCAGACGAATTCTACGACGAGTTCGTCTTCCGTGCGATGCTGACGGCAGACCTCCCGGCGGGTCAGAAACTCTATTTCCCGGTGGTGCAGGAGTGCGATGGCGCCGCCGACCGCTGGATCGAAATCCCGGCGGCCGGGCAGGACGAAGACGCCCTGGAGAACCCCGCGCCCGGCATCGAGCTCACGCCGAAAAAGTAAGCTCTCGCGGTGCGCTCCATTGTCCGGAGCGCGCCGCATTTATGGCAATGACATGACGGTGATATTCCCTTCCAGGACGGTTCGCGCGACCGGCAAGCTCATCGGCCGAGCTGCCATAGGGCTGCTGACCTTGGCCATGCTGATTGCCGTGGCCACGACAAATCAGGCCTTTGCGCACGCCGCGCTGATCAAGACCGATCCGGCCGACGGCGCCGTGCTGTCGCAGGCCCCGGCGCAATTCGCGCTGACTTTCAGCGAACCGGTCTCGCCACTGGTGCTGACGCTGGTGAAGCCCGACGGCACGCCCGTTCCGCTGACGTCCTTCCGCCTCAGCGACCAGACCGTCGTGATCGACGATCCGCAGGCACTTGGATCGGGCACGCATGTGCTGAGCTGGCGAGTGATTTCCGCCGACGGTCATCCGGTCGGCGGCTCTCTGCTGTTTTCCATCGGCGCGGCGAGCCAGCCGCCGGCTGTTTCCGAAGCCGTCGACTGGCAATTGCGCTCGGCGATCTGGATCGGCAAGGTCTGCCTCTATATCGGCCTATTCCTCGGGGTCGGCGGCGCCTTCGCTCTCGCCTGGCTGGCGCGGGGTGGCCGCGCCGGACAGCGCTTCGTCGCCGCCGCAATCCTGTGCGGGCTGGTCGCGGCAACCCTGTCGCTTGGCTTTCAAGGGCTGGATGCGCTCGGCGCGCCGCTCTCGCATATGGCGCAGCCGGCCATCTGGACCGCCGGTCTCGGCACCAGCTTCGGCTGGACGGCGTTGATCGCGTTGATCGCGCTGGGGCTCGGTCTTTTGTCGCTGGCCGGGCCGCGCGCGGCCGCCAGGCCCCTCGCGCTCGCCGGCCTGGCCGGAACGGGTCTCGCGCTCGCCGCCAGCGGCCACGCAAGTGCCGCCGAGCCGCAATGGCTGACGCGGCCGATGGTGTTCCTGCATGGCGCGGGCATTGCCTTCTGGGCCGGCGCGCTGGCGCCGCTCGGACTCGCGCTGAAACGGCAGGATGCCGAAGCCGTCACGTTCCTTCGCCGGTTCTCCGCCGCTATCATGCCGGTGGTGGCCTTGCTTGCCGCCGCCGGCGTGGTGCTGGCCGTCATCCAGGTGCAAACACCCGCAGCGCTGGTCAACACCGCCTATGGCCGGCTGCTGCTGGTCAAGCTCGCGCTGCTGGTCTTCCTGTTCACGCTCGCCGCCGTCAACCGCTGGAGGTTGACGGCAATGGCCGAGGCGGGGGCGACGGAAGTGCGGCGCAGGCTCACCCGTTCGATCGGCGTCGAAATACTGATCGTACTCGCCATCTTCGGTGTTGCCGCCGGCTGGCGCTTCACGCCGCCGCCACGGGCGCTGGCGATTGCCGCGGCGCAGCCGGTGTCGGTTCATATCCACGCGCTGAAGGCGATGGCCGACCTCAGCATCACGCCCGGCCATGCCGGGCCGGTCGCCGCCTCGATGATCATCATGACCGGCGATTTCGGGCCGCTCGACGCCAAGGAGGTGACGCTGGTGCTGTCGAAGCCGGACTCCGGCATCGAGCCGCTGAAGCGGGCCGCGACAAAGCCCGGCGACGGCAGCTGGCGTGTCGACGATCTCGTCATCCCGGTCCCTGGCCGGTGGACGGCGCGCATCGACATACTGGTCTCCGATTTCGAGATGGTGAAGATCGAGGCGCCGGTAGACATCAGGCCGTGATGGCTCTCCAACACAATTCGGCGAGGCGGTTGACGCGAGCCTGAAGGCCCGTCAATCATCCTGGCAGGATGCATCTTGGCAAAAACCCGGGCAATCGCGGGCTCGAACAAACAAGATCCGAAAGCAGGGAAGAAACATGGAAAAAGCCGAAATTGGCCTGATCGGCCTTGGCACGATGGGCTCCAACCTGGCGCTCAACATCGCCGAGCACGGGCACCGCATCGCTGTGTTCAATCGCACCAAGGCGCGTACGGATGCCTTTGTCGAGAATGCCGGCGCGCTCAGGGATATGGTTGTCCCCTGCTACAGCCTGGAAGAACTCGCCGCCGCGATCCGGCCGCCGCGTCCGATCATCATCATGGTGCTGGCCGGCAAGCCGGTCGATGAACAGATCGCCGCATTGCGCGGCGTGCTGTCCCATGACGACATCGTCATCGATGCCGGCAACGCCAATTTCCGCGACACGATGCGGCGCTTTTCCGAGCTGGCGGGCTCCGGCCTCACCTTCATCGGCATGGGCGTGTCCGGCGGCGAGGAGGGTGCGCGCCACGGGCCGTCGATCATGGTCGGCGGCACCGAGGAGTCCTGGAAGCGCGTCGAGAAGGTGCTGACGGCAATCTCCGCCAAGTTCAAGGACGAGCCATGCGCGGCCTGGCTCGGCACCGACGGCGCCGGCCATTTCGTCAAGACCATCCACAACGGCATCGAATATGCCGACATGCAGATGATCGGCGAGATCTACGGCATCCTGCGCGATGGCCTGGGCATGGCGCCGAAGGAGATCGGCGCCGTATTCGCCGGCTGGAACAAGGGCCGGCTCAACTCCTACCTGATCGAGATCACCGCCAAGGTGCTGGCGTCAGATGATCCCAAGACCGGCAAGCCGGTGGTCGACATCATCCTCGACCGCGCCGGCCAGAAGGGCACCGGCAAATGGTCGGTTATCGAGGCACAGCAACTCGGCATTCCGGCGACCGCCATCGAGGCGGCGGTGGCGGCACGCGTCCTGTCATCGATCAAGGACGAGCGGCTTGCGGCGGAAAAAGCCTATGGCAACATCGGCGTCACCAGGATTTCGGGCGACAAGGCAGACCTGCTCAAGGATCTGGAACTGGCGCTGTTCGCCGGCAAGATATCAGCCTACGCGCAAGGCTTCGCCGTGATGAGCGGCGCTTCGAAGGCGTTCAACTGGAACCTGCCGATGCCGACCATCGCCAAGATCTGGCGTGCCGGCTGCATCATCCGATCGCAGATGCTCGACACCATGGCCGAAGCCTTCGGCCGCGGCGGCGCTTCGACCAATCTCCTGATGGCGCCGGCCTTCATCACCATGATGCAGGAGGCGCATCCGTCACTGCGGCGCGTCGTGGCCAGGGCTTCCGAAGCCGGATCGCCGGTGCCGGCGCTGTCTTCGGCCCTTGCCTATTTCGACAGCTATCGCCAGGGCCGCGGGACCTCGAACCTGATCCAGGCACAGCGTGATTTCTTCGGTGCGCATGGCTTCGAGCGTATCGATGACAAGGGCGCCTTCCATGGACCCTGGGGGAGCGGCGCCGCCGGCTAACGGTTCAGCGTTTCGCGGAACGGCGTACCGCTCTATCTCTTTGTTTTTTGGGCAATGCCTTAGGAAAGCTACGCGGGAATTGCTCTGGCGGCGGGGCTTCAATCAGCCGCGATAGGCCACAACTTCGCCCGGCGCGCTGAGTGACTGCAGCGAGCCGGGCGCCGCGCCGCCGATCCAGCCGAGCACGGCGCGGGCGAGCTCGGAGCCGGCCAGCCGGAAGTTCTCGTTGACGATCAGCAGTTCCCGGCGGAACAGATGCAGCAGTTCCGACGACTGCTTCGACACCACGTCGATGTCGCGGCCGAGTTTCAACCCGGCGTCCTCGATGCCGGCAACAATGGCAAGCGTGGCGGCCGCGGCGCTGCTGACGATGCCGTCCGGCCTGATGTCGCGCCGCATCAGCTGCGCGGTCCTCATCCTGATCTGCTCGATCGAGTGGTCGATCGAAACGGTGTTGAACGGCACCTCCGAGGCGCCGACTTCGCTCAGCGCGTCGGCAAAGCCGTTCACGGTGTGGCCGTGATAGGTCAGGCCGACCGGCGGCGTCACCAGAGCCAGCCGACGCCGGCCCAAGCCGGCCAGATGGCGCACCGCCTCGGCCGCGAAGGCGTAATTGTCGAAATCATGATAGGGGTGCACGAGCCCCATATCGGTGCGGCCGTGCGTTGCAAAAGGTATGCCGCGCTCCAGCATGTAGCGGGCCCTTGGATCGTTGGGCTGCGTGCGCGAAATGATGACGCCATCGGCGGAGCCAGTCTCCACCAGATAACGCACCGGATCCAGCGGATCCTGCGAGCGCGAGTAGGGCGTGACGATCAGATGGTAGGGCGTATCGGCGATGACTTCGGTGACGCCGTAGATGATGTCTGAGACAAAGCTCATGATCTCGTGCTCGGTGTTGAGCACGAGGCTGATGACGTTGGTCTTGCCGGTTCGCAGGCGCACGCCGGCGCGGTTCGGCCGGTAACCGATCTGCTTGGCCACGAGCTGGACGCGGCGCCTGGTCTCGGCGCCGATCTCCGGCGCGTCCTTCAGCGCCCGCGACACGGTGGTGACGCCGAGCCCGGTCATGAAGGCAAGCGTCTTCAGCGTCGGCCGCTCCCTGGCCGACGTCTCGTCATCGCTGTCCGTGCGCCGTCTGTCCATTCGTCCCGCCCCGTCAGGCGCTTAGCAGCCGCCGGCCAGGCCGGCAATGCCGCCGTCGCTCCCATGGCGCGTCTCCTTAGCTGAACAAGCCTATACTGAAACGTTACAGATTGTCACGACCGGTGTTCGACCAGGCTGTGGCCGAGGTCGAAAGTCCGCATGGGCTCGCCGCCGAAAAGCGTTGGGAATCAGCAGGAAAGGCATTGGGAGCAAGCTTCTTGCGAGCGTTCTGTCTTGCCATGTGGGATTTTGCGTATTGCGCTGCACAACGGGCTCCATCCCGAAAGGATTTTGTTCGCGGCTCGAAAAATATCGAACTGACTTTCAAGGGAAGGGTTGCGCATGTCTTACAATTGCCGTATCGAAAATCTGTAACGTTTCAGATTCTGGGAGGAAACCGAAATGCGATACAAATTCCTGACCGCCGCGCTTGCGGCGACGGTGGCGTTGAATTTTGCCGGGCCGGCGGCCGCAACCGATCTGGAAGTCACCCATTGGTGGACATCCGGCGGCGAGGCCGCGGCGGTCGCCGAACTCGCCAAGGCCTTCGACGCAACCGGCAACCACTGGGTCGACGGCGCCATCGCCGGGTCCGGCGGCACGGCGCGGCCGATCATGATCAGCCGCATCACCGGCGGCGACCCGATGGGCGCCACCCAGTTCAATCACGGCCGGCAGGCGGAAGAGCTGGTGCAGGCAGGCCTGATGCGCGACCTCACCGATGTCGCCATCAAGGGCAAGTGGACCGAGGTCGTGCGGCCGAAGAGCCTGCTCGACGGTTGCACCATCGACGGCAAGATCTATTGCGTGCCGGTCAATATTCACTCCTGGCAGTGGCTGTGGCTGTCGAACGCGGCCTTCGAGAAGGCGGGCGTGCCGGTGCCGAAGAACTGGAACGAATATGTCGCCGCCGCCCCGGCGCTGGAAAAGGCCGGCATCGTCCCGCTCGCGGTCGGCGGGCAGGCCTGGCAGGCGTCGGGCGCATTCGACGTGCTGCTCGCCGCGGTGGGCGGCACCGACACCTTCCTCAAGGTCTACAAGGACAAGGATGCGACGTTCGCCGCCGGTCCTGAAGTCGCCAAGGTCTTCAAGGCCGCCGACGATGCGCGCAAGATGGCCAAGAACACCAATGTGCAGGACTGGAACCAGGCGACCAACATGGTCATCACCGGCAAGGCCGGCGGCCAGATCATGGGCGACTGGGCGCAAGGCGAATTCCAGGTCGCCGGCAAGACAGCCGGCAAGGATTATACCTGCCTTCCCGGGCTTGGCCTGAACGAGGTCATCGCCACCGGCGGCGACGCCTTCTACTTCCCGCTGCTCAAGGACGCCGACAAGTCCAAGGCGCAGGAAGTGCTGGCCGAGACCTTGCTCGATCCCAAGACCCAGGTCGCCTTCAATCTCAAGAAAGGCTCGCTGCCGGTGCGCGGCGACGTCGACCTCAACGCTGCCAACGATTGCATGAAGAAGGGGCTCGACATCCTGGCCAAGGGGGCCGTCATTCCCTGGACGGACCAACTGCTCTCGCAGGACAGCCAGAAGCAGAAGGAGGACCTGTTCTCGGAGTTCTTCGCCAAGCCCGACATGACGCTCGAAGAAGCGCAAAAGCGCTTCGCCGACATCATCGCCTCGGCCGATTGACCGCCGACAAGCCGCCTCGCTCCCGGCCACCTCAGGGCCGGGAGCGAGGCGTGCCGACCTTGTCGCCCTTACCCGATCCAGCATGGCTGCACCGATGAGCAAGAGCGAACGCCCGAGCCAACTCTTCCGCAACCTCAATGCGAAGGTCGCCTCGATCCCGATGATCCTCACCGCGCTGGTGGTGTTCGTCGGCGGCACAGCCTGGACGGTGCTTTATTCCTTCACCAATTCGAAGCTTCTGCCGCGGCTGCATTTCGTCGGGCTCGACCAGTACTACCGGCTGTGGGCGACGCCGCGCTGGCTCGTCTCGATCGAGAATCTCTTGATCTACGGCGTGCTGTCGCTCGTCTTCTCGCTGGTAATCGGCTTCCTGCTCGCCGCCCTGCTCGACCAGAAGATCCGTTTCGAGGACACGTTCCGCACCATCTTTCTCTATCCCTTCGCGCTTTCCTTCATCGTCACCGGCCTCGTCTGGCAATGGCTGCTCAATCCCGATTTCGGCATTCAGGGAGTGGTTCGCGACCTCGGCTGGACAAGCTTCAATTTCGATCCGCTCTACAATTCGAGCATCGTTATCTACGGCATATTGATCGCCGCGCTGTGGCAAGGCACCGGGCTGATCATGTGCCTGATGCTGGCCGGCCTGCGCGGCATCGACGAGGACATCTGGAAGGCCGCGCGGGTGGACGGCATCCCCACCTGGAAGACCTATCTTTTCATCATCATCCCGATGATGCGACCGGTCTTCATAACCACGCTGGTGATCATCGCGTCGGGCATCGTCAAGGTCTACGACCTCGTCGTCGCGCAGACCAGCGGCGGTCCCGGTATTTCCTCTGAAGTGCCAGCAAAATATGTCTACGACTACATGTTCTTCGCCCAGAACCTCGGCCAGGGTTTTGCCGCCTCGACCATGATGCTCTTGTCGGTGATGATCGTCATCGTGCCGTGGGCCTATCTCGAATTCGGGGGCCGCAAGCGTGTCTGATCATGCCGTCTCCCTGGCCGCGTCCCAAGCCGCCATTCGCGCCGATGCCTCGGGACCGAGCGGACCGAAGCCCCGGCACATGTTGTCGCGCCGCAGCATCTTCCTGTACGGCACGCTCATCGTGGTGGCGCTCTATTACCTGCTGCCGCTCTACGTGATGGTTGTCACCTCGCTCAAGGGCATGCCGGAAATTCGTCTCGGCAACATCTTCTCGCCGCCGGTCGAGATCACGTTCGAGCCGTGGGTCAAGGCATGGTCGCAGGCCTGCACCGGTCTCAACTGCGACGGTCTCTCTCGCGGCTTCTGGAACTCGGTGCGCATCACCGTCCCCTCGGTGATCCTGTCGATCGCAATCGCCTCGGTGAACGGCTACGCGCTGGCCAATTGGCGCTTCAAGGGCGCCGACACGTTCTTCGTCATCCTGATCGTCGGGGCCTTCATCCCCTATCAGGTGATGATCTATCCGATCGTCATCATCCTGCGCGAGATCGGCCTCTATGGCAGCCTGGGCGGCCTGGTGATCGTGCATTCCATTTTCGGCATGCCAATCCTGACGCTCTTGTTCCGCAACTATTTCACCTCCATGCCGGAGGAACTGTTCAGGGCTGCGCGCGTCGATGGCGCCGGCTTCTGGGGCATTTATCTGCGCATCATGTTGCCGATGTCGCTGCCGATCTTCGTCGTCGCCGTCATCCTGCAGGTGACCGGCATCTGGAACGACTTCCTGTTCGGCGTCGTCTATACGCGCCCCGACACCTATCCGATGACGGTGCAGCTCAACAACATCGTCAACTCGGTGCAGGGGGTGAAGGAATACAATGTCAACATGGCCGCCACCATCCTGACCGGGCTGGTGCCGCTGGTCGTCTACTTCATTTCCGGCAAATTGTTCGTGCGCGGCATTGCCGCCGGCGCGGTGAAAGGGTGATGTCGATGGCGGCAAACGGCACCAGCGTTTCGATCCAGGACCTGTCGCTGAACTTCGGCTTGGTCTCGGTGCTGCAGACGCTCAACCTCGACGTCGCCGAGGGCGAGTTCATAGTGCTGCTCGGACCCTCGGGTTGCGGCAAGTCGACCTTGCTCAACTGCATCGCCGGACTGCTCGACATTTCGGACGGCCGCATCTTCATCAAGGGCAAGAACGTCACCTGGGAAGAGCCCAAGGACCGCGGCATCGGCATGGTGTTCCAGTCCTACGCACTCTATCCGCAGATGACGGTGGAGAAGAACTTATCCTTCGGGCTGCGCGTCGCTGGCGTGCCCAAGGACGAGATCGCGAAGCGCATAGCGCGCGCCGCCGAGATCCTGCAGATCGAGCCGCTGTTGCAGCGCAAGCCCGCAGCGCTCTCCGGCGGCCAGCGCCAACGCGTGGCGATCGGGCGCGCGCTGGTGCGCGACGTCGACGTGTTCCTGTTCGACGAGCCGCTGTCGAACCTGGACGCCAAGCTGCGCTCCGAACTGCGCGTCGAGATCAAGCTTTTGCACCGCAAATTGCAGAACACCATGATCTACGTCACGCATGACCAGATCGAGGCGATGACGCTGGCCGACCGTATCGCGGTCATGCGCGGCGGCGTCATCCAACAACTCGACGCGCCGCAGACCATCTATAACAAACCGGTCAACCGCTTCGTCGCCGGCTTCCTCGGTTCGCCGGCGATGAACTTCATTGACGGCAGGCTCGAGAAAGACGCTGGCAACTGGTTTTTCGTGGCCGACAATCTCAAGGTTCCACTCGGCACCTATCATTTCGACAAGCAACCGGAAGCCGGCCCTGCCGTGTTCGGCATCAGGCCCGAGCATGTCAGCCTGAACAGCGGCACGGGCTGGCCATTCTCGACGGCGGCCAATGTCGAGGTGGTCGAACCGATGGGGTCCGACACGCTGGTGTGGCTGAAGCTTGCAAAGCAGAATTTCAGCGTCCGGGTCACCTCGGAACGGACGCCCAAGAACGATGAGGCGGTGACGGTGGGCTTCGACCCGATGCGCGCCTCGCTCTTCGATGCCCAAACCGGCAGCCGCATCTAAAGCCCGATAACCATCCCCCAAGCAGAACGGACAAAGACGATGAACTGGTCATTCCAACTTTACAGCGCGCGCAATTTCCAGCCCTGGGAAGGCGTGCTCGAGATGCTCGGCAAGCTCGGCTACACAGAGGTCGAAGGCTTCGGCGGCGTCTATGACGATCCCAAGGCCTTCCGGGCCGAACTCGATAAAAACGGCCTTGCCATGCCGACCGGGCATTTTTCGATCGACGCACTGGAGAAGGATTTCGACGGCGTGCGCAGGATAGCTGAAGCGCTCGGCATCAAGCTTTTGATCTGCCCCTACCTCATGCCTGAGTCCAGGCCTTCGGACGCTGCCGGCTGGCGCGGCTTCGGCGAGCGCCTGGCCAAGGTCGGCGAGACGGCGAAGAAGGCCGGCTACGGCTTTGCCTGGCACAATCATGATTTCGAGTTCAAGAAGCTCGCCGACGGCTCGCTGCCACAGGCTCACATCCTGGCTTCCGCGCCCGACATCGGCTGGGAGATGGATGTCGCCTGGGTGGTGCGCGGCGGCGCCGATCCGCTGCCCTGGATCGAACAGCACGGCAAGCGCATCGTTGCCGTCCACGTCAAGGACATGGCAAGGCCGGGCGAGGGGCTGGACGAGGACGGCTGGTCGGATGTCGGCCACGGCACGATCGACTGGGCCGGCCTGATCGAGGCGCTGCGGGCCAAGAGCGCGGCCAAATACTTCGTCATGGAACAGGACAATCCCAATGACATCGAGCGCTTCGCCCGCCGTTCGATCGCAACCGTAAAGGCCTATTAGGAACAAGCATCATGGCAAACAAACTTGGCGTCGGCGTCATCGGCTGCGGCAACATCTCGAAGGCATATTTCTCGCTGGCGCCGCTGTTTCGCGGCATCAAGATGCGGGCTTGCGCCGATATCAACATGGACGCCGCGAAAGCGCGGGCGAAGGAGTTCAAGCTGCGCGCCGAGACGGTCGAGGACCTGCTCAAGGCCGACGACATCGACATCATCGTCAACCTGACCATTCCGGCCGTGCACTACGAAGTGTCGAAACAGGTGCTCGACGCGGGCAAGCATGTCTATTCGGAAAAGCCCTTCGTGCTTTCGGTCAAGGAGGGGCTCGACTTGAAGAAGCGGGCGGAGAAGAAGGGACTTCGCATCGGCTCGGCACCCGACACCTTCTTCGGCGGCGCGCATCAGTTGGTGCGCAACCTGATCGATACCGGCAAGCTCGGCAGGATCACCAGCGGCACTTGCCATGTCATGGGGCACGGCATGGAGCACTGGCACCCCAATCCGGACTTCTTCTTCCAGCCGGGCGCCGGCCCCGTGCTCGACATCGGGCCGTATTACATCACCAATCTGATCCAGCTGATCGGACCGGTGAAGCAGGTGGCGGCCTTCGCCACAACCCCGGCCAAGGAACGCACGATCAGTTCGAAGCCGCGCGCGGGCGAAAGGATCCCGGTCAACACGCCGACCACCATCCACGGCCTGCTGGAGTTCGAGAACGGAGCCGTGATCACGCTCAACACCAGCTGGGACGTCTGGAGCCACGGCCATGCGCCGATGGAGCTCTATGGCGAGATGGGGAGCGTGTTCGTGCCGGATCCGAACTTCTTCGGCGGCGACGTGCGCTTCACCGAAGCGGCCAAGCCGGTCAAGAAGCTGCCGAAATGGCAGCATCCGTTCGGCGTACCCAACGAGATGCATTCGCAGGGCATGATGGCCAATTATCGCACCGCCGGCCTCGCCGACATGGCGATTGCGATCTCCGAGGGCAGGCCGCACCGCTGCTCGATGGAGCTGGCGCTGCACGCCGTCGACGTCATGACGGGAATCCTGCGCTCGGGCGAAACCGGCAAGTTCGTCGCCATGCAGACCACCTGCGAACGTCCAGCCGCGCTCGGCATCAAGGAAGCCAAGGCGCTGATGGCGAAGAAGAGCTAGATCGCGGATTATCGATAATTTTGATGAACCCTCTCCCCGTTTTCGCGGGGAGAGGGTAAGGGTTGGGGCGCAGGGCCTGCGCGTCGCGTTCGCGATGACAGTGCCCAGTCCATCCAGCTTCGAGGATTTCCCCATGCCCTATGTCGCCGCCGAAAACCGCTACGAAAAAATGGTCTATAACCGCTGCGGGCGGTCCGGCCTGAAGCTGCCGGCGATCTCGCTGGGGCTGTGGCACAATTTCGGCAACGACACGCCGCACACGACCAAGCAGGCGATCGTGCGCAAGGCCTTCGACCTCGGCATCACGCATTTCGACCTCGCCAACAATTACGGGCCGCCGCCCGGCTCGGCCGAGATTGCTTTCGGCGAGATATTGCGCACCGACTTTGCCGCCTACCGCGACGAACTCATCATCTCGACCAAGGCCGGCTACGAGATGTGGGCGGGCCCCTACGGCCAATGGGGCGGACGCAAATATTTGCTGGCCAGCCTCGACCAGAGCCTGAAGCGGATGGGGCTCGACTATGTCGACATCTTCTATTCGCACCGCTTCGATCCGGATACGCCGCTGGAGGAAACGATGGGCGCGCTCGACCATGCGGTGCGCGCGGGCAAGGCGCTCTATGTCGGCATCTCGTCCTACAATTCGCAGCGCACGCGCGAGGCGGCCGATATACTGAAGCGGCTCGGCACGCCTTGCGTAATCCATCAGCCGAGTTATTCGATGCTGAACCGCTGGGTCGAGGACGATGGCCTGCTCGATACGCTTGATGGGCTGGGCGTCGGCTCCATCGTGTTCTCGCCGCTGGCACAGGGCATGCTGACCGACAAATATCTCGGCGGCATCCCCGAGGGCAGCCGTGCCTCCCAGGGCAAGTCGCTGCGGCCGGCCTTCATCAACGACAAGACCATCGCCAATATACAGGCATTGAACGCGATCGCGGGCCGCCGTGGCCAGACGTTGGCGCAGATGGCGCTGGCGTGGGTTCTGCGCAAACGCAAGGTGACATCGGCGCTGATCGGCGCCAGCCGGCCGGAGCAGGTGGAGGACTGCGTCGGCGCGCTGAAGGCGCCCGACTTCAGCGACGCCGAGCTTGCCGAGATCGACAATTACGCGCGCGAGTCCGACATCAATCTGTGGGCAGCCTCGGCCGAGCGCAACGGCCCGCCGAGGAAGTAGGCATGGAAGCCGGTAGACAACGACGGCGGGAGCCCCTCCCGTCGTTGTCGTTCGCGGAATGCCGCGCCAGCGCGTTTCAATAGAGGAGTAGCAAAGACAGCGGTTCGTCGCTATCTGAATGGGACGGGCCGTTTGCATGTGGAAACGGCTTGTATGTGACACAAGGCAGGTCGGAAACAGGATCATGGCGGCAAGGGATGTGCTGACGAAGAACCAGCTGTGCGTGCTCGAGAAACTCGAGGCCGCCAGCGGGCCGCTCAGCGCCTACACCTTGCTTGACCAACTGCGCGAGCGGGGTTTCCGCGCGCCGCTGCAGGTCTACCGCGCGCTCGACACGCTGGTGAAGTCCGGCTTCGTGCATCGGCTGGAAAGCCTCAATTCCTTCGTCGCCTGCGTCGAGCCGCACGATCACAGCCATTCCATGACCGCCTTCGCCATCTGCGACACATGTGGCCAGGTGAGCGAAATGTCCGACCATGATGTCGGTCACCGGCTGGACGAATGGGTGCGCTCCACCGGCTTTGCCGCCAAGAAGGCGGTGATCGAGTTCCGCGGGACCTGTGCCAAGTGCCGGGCACAAGCTGCCTAGTCTAAGGTGTGTTGATATTCAGGTGATGCCGGCCCGGCGCTAGTGCGCCTCGTCCCAGTTGTTCGCCGCTCGAGCGTCCACATGCAGCGGCACCGACATGGACACCGCCGGCATGGCCGCATTCTCCATGACATGGCGCACGACGGGGATCGTCGCCTCCACTTCCGCCTCGATCGTCTCGAAGATCAGCTCGTCATGCACCTGTAAGAGCATGCGGGCCGAAAGCCTGGCCTTCTCCAGCGCCTCGTCCATGCGCACCATGGCGCGGCGGATGATGTCGGCGGCGGTGCCTTGCAGGCGCGCGTTGATCGAGGCGCGCTCGTTGAAGGCGCGGATCGAGGGATTGGAGGACCGGATCTCGGGGTAGTGGATGCGGCGGCCGAAGATGGTTTCGACGAAACCGTGCTCGCGGGCATAGGCCTTGGTCTCTTCGATATAGTCGCGGATGCCGGGGAAGCGCTCGAAATATTTCTTGATGTAGTTGCTGGCCTCCTCGCGCGGAATCGACAGCTGGTTGGCAAGGCCGAAAGCCGAGATGCCGTAGATGATGCCGAAATTTATCGCCTTGGCGCGGCGGCGCACTTCCGAAGGCATGCCCTCCACGGGCACGTTGAACATTTCCGAGGCCGTGATGGCGTGGATGTCGGCGCCGTCGGCGAAGGCCTGCCGCAATTGCGGGATCTCGGCGACATGGGCGAGCACGCGCAATTCGATCTGGCTGTAGTCGGCCGAAACCAGGCGGTTGCCCTTGTCGGCGATGAAGGCCGTTCTGATCCTGCGGCCTTCGGCGGTGCGCACCGGGATGTTCTGCAGGTTCGGGTCGGAGGATGACAGCCGCCCCGTCGTCGTCGCGGCGAGCGCGTAAGAGGTGTGGACGCGCTTGGTGTCCGGGTTGACGAAGCCGGGCAGCGCATCGGTGTAAGTCGATTTCAGCTTGGTCAGCTGGCGCCAGTCGACGATCTTGCGCGGCAGTTCGTGGCCTTCGGCGGCGAGGTCTTCCAGAAGCTGCGCCGAGGTCGACCATTGGCCGGTCTTGGTCTTGGAGCCGCCGGGCAGACCCATGCGGCCGAACAGGATATCGCCGAGCTGCTTGGGCGAGCCGATGTTGATGCGCTCGCCGACGAGCTGGTAGATTTCTTCCTCGAGCCGGGCTGCGCCCTGGGCCAGTTCGCCCGACAGCCGCGACAGGATCTGCCGGTCGACCGAGATGCCGCGCTGTTCCATGCGCGCCAGCACCGGCACCAGCGGCCGTTCCAGCCGCTCATAGACCGACACCAGGCCCTTGGCGGCGAGCCGCGGCTTCAGCACCAGCCAGAGCCTGAGCGTCACATCGGCGTCCTCGGCCGCGTGGGCGGTCGCCTTGTCGACATCGACCTGGTCGAAGCCGACCGAATTTTTTCCGGAGCCGGTCACGTCCTTGAGCTGAAGCGGACTGTGGCCCAGCCATTTCTCGGCAAGCGCGTCCATGCCGTGGCCATGCGAGGTGCCGGCATCGAGCACGTAGGAGATCAGCATGGTGTCGTCGAAAGGGCCGACGTCGATACCGTAGCGGCTCATGATGACGAGATCGTATTTCAGGTTCTGCGCGATCTTGAGGACAGACTTGTCCTCGAGCAGCGGTTTCAGCACGGCCAGCGCCTCGCGCAGCGGGATCTGGTTGTCGATCGGACCACCGCCGAGCAGGTCGCCATTTCCGCTCCTGTGGGCGAACGGCACATAGGCGGCGCGACCTGGCGCCGTCGCCAGCGACAAGCCGATCAGTTCGGCCTGCATCGGATCGGGCGACGTCGCGCGGGTATCGAAGGCGACGATGCCGGTCTCCAGCGCCTCGGCGACCCAGGCCTTCAGGCTGGCGACGTCGCGGATGCACTGATAGGCCGAAATGTCGATCTTGCGGGCGGTGGCGGCCTCCAGGCGAAGCGCCGACAGAAGCGAAGGGGTGTTGCCCTCCTTCGTGCCGCCGCCTGCTTCCAGGGCCGTCTCGCCGTCCTGCTTCGCCTCGGCGCTGGGCGCGACCAGCGCGCCGGCGCCGACATCCGGCCCATGCGCGGAGTCGGCGCGTTCGACCGTCACAGCGATCGCCTGGACGTCGCTTGCCTCGGTTCCCGTCGTTTCCGCCACGCGGCGGGTCAGCGAAGAGAATTCCATGGTCTTGAGGAAGCCGATCAGCTTCGGCCCGTCCGGCGCGTGCAGGACGAATTCGTCCAGCCCCTCGGCCACCGGCACATCGTTCTTCAACGTCACCAGCTGGCGCGAGATGCGCGCCTTGTCGGCATTGGCGATGATGGATTCGCGTCGTTTCTCCTGCTTGATCTCGCCGGCGCGCTCAAGCAGTCCGTCTAGGTCGCCGAACTGTTCGAGCAATTGCGCCGCGGTCTTCGGTCCGATGCCCGGCACGCCGGGAACATTGTCGACGGAATCGCCGGTCAATGCCTGCAGGTCGATCATCTTCTCCGGCGGCACGCCCCATTTCTCGATGACCTCGGGAATGCCGATCTGGCGATCCTTCATCGGATCGTACATGCTCACCGTCGGGCCGACCAACTGCATCAGGTCCTTGTCGGAGGAGATGATGGTGGTGTCGCCGCCGGCCTCACAGGCCAGCCGGCAATAGGTCGCGATGAGGTCGTCGGCCTCGAACCCTTCCATCTCGAGACAGGGCAGGTTGAACGCCCTGGTCGCCTGGCGGATGAGGCCGAATTGCGGGATCAGGTCTTCCGGCGGCGCCGAACGGTTGGCCTTGTATTCGGGATAGAGATCGTTGCGGAAGGTTTTCGACGAATAGTCGAAAATGACCGCGAAATGCGTCGGCACGATGCCGACATCGGTGTTGCGGGCATCCTGCATCAGCTTCCAAAGCATGTTGCAGAAGCCGGACACGGCGCCGACCGGCAGGCCGTCGGACTTGCGGGTCAGCGGCGGCAGCGCATGATAGGCACGGAAGATGTAGCCGGAGCCGTCGACAAGAAAGAGATGATCGCCTTTTTTCATGCCGGCAGGGATAGCGCGGCGCGGCGGCTTGGTCCATGCCAAAGGCACCGCTTCCAGCAACACCCTGACAGGCAGGCGACGGGTTGGTTGGAAAGAGCTGAAATCGGCATTATTTTCGCCCGCGGGAGGGCTTGGTCCCGCCTGTCGAACGGCAGCTCACGGCCATGTTACAAAAGTGTAATATTCGTGCCCTTGAATCGCCACGTTCGAGGACACAGATAAATGCCATCGGCAATTTTCGCCGACGTCCGGAGCAAGGCCCGTCCCCCGCCTATCCCGGACACCTGCGGCAGCCTATCCCCCCTCTCCGGGCTGCCGCATCGTTTCGAGTAGAAGGGCCGCCGTGGTTCCCCCTCCACCACGGCGGTCTTTTTTGTTTCGAATACGCGCTTGAGCCCGTGGTCCAATGGTCCCGGGCTTTTCGTTTGCCCGCTCTGCCTTTACGGTTCCGGCACTGAATCGAAAGGCTCGCCAATGTCAATTTCCCCCGTTCTCGACCGTCTCGACAAGAATCTCGACCACAGCCTGGAGCGCCTCTTCGGTCTGCTCCGGATCAGGTCAATCTCCACCGATCCGGCCTATGCCGCCGATTGCCGCAAGGCGGCTGAATGGCTGGTGGAAGAACTCAAGGTGATCGGCTTCGACGCCAGCGTCCGCGACACGCCCGGCCACCCGATGGTGGTTGCGCATCATGATGGGCCGGCCGGTTCACCGCATGTGCTGTTCTATGGCCACTATGACGTACAGCCGGTCGATCCGATCGAGCTTTGGGAAAACGACCCGTTCGCGCCGGCGGTCAAGGAGATCGAGCCCGGCCACAAGGTGATCACCGGGCGCGGCTCGGCCGACGACAAGGGTCAGTTGATGACCTTCGTCGAGGCTTGCCGGGCCTGGAAGCAGGTGCATGGCAATCTGCCGTGCCGCATCACCATCCTGTTCGAGGGCGAGGAGGAGTCAGGCTCGCCGTCGCTGAAGCCCTTCCTCGAAGCCAATGCCGATGAACTCAAGGCTGATTTCGCGCTGGTCTGCGATACCAGCATGTGGGACCGCGACACGCCGTCGATCTGCGTGGGGCTGCGCGGGCTGGTCGGCGAGGAGATCACCGTGAAGGCCGCCGACCGCGACCTGCATTCGGGCCTCTATGGCGGCGCCGCCGCCAACCCGATCCGCATCCTGGCCAAGGTGCTGGCCGACATTCACGACAAGGACGGCCATATCACCATCCCGGGCTTCTATGACGGCGTCGAGGAAACGCCGTCGCAGATCCTGAAATCATGGGAAACGCTGGGCGAAACGGCCGAGACGTTCCTTGGCCCTGTCGGCCTTTCGATCCCGTCGGGCGAAAAGGGCCGTTCGCTGCTGGAACTCACCTGGGCACGGCCGACGGCCGAGTTCAACGGCATCACCGGCGGCTACACCGGCAAGGGCTTCAAGACGGTGATCGCGGCGCAGGCCTCGGCGAAAGTATCTTTCCGCCTCGTCCACAAGCAGGATCCCAAGAAGATCCGCGCCGCCTTCCAGCAATTCGTCAAGGAGCGCATTCCGGCCGACTGTTCGGTGGAGTTCCACCCGCATGGTGGCTCGCCGGCGATCCAGCTTTCCTACGACTCGCCGTTCCTGGCCAAGGCCAAGACGGCGCTGTCGGACGAATGGCCGAAGCCGGCGGTGACGATCGGCAGCGGCGGCTCGATCCCCGTGGTCGGCGATTTCCAGACCTATCTCGGCATGGAATCGCTGCTGGTCGGTTTCGGCCTCGACGACGACCGCATCCACTCGCCCAACGAAAAGTATGAGTTGAGTTCGTTCCACAAGGGCCAGCGCTCCTGGGCACGCATTCTGGACGCGCTGACGCGCTGAGCCGGGAACTCACGAAAGGCGGGAAAATCAAGTTTATGTTGATTTTTCCACCGATCACGGCAAGGACGGGTTGCCAGCGCAACGTGCTGGAGCGCGCGCGTCCGCTCGATGGATGCGCGATGCCGAAAGCGCGACCCCGGAGAAGACGATGAGCGATATCCGTTTCCACAAAAACGATCTGCCCGACCTGTCCCGCTACAATGTCGGGGCGGTTGCCATCGATACGGAAACGCTGGGACTGAACCCGCATCGCGACCGGTTGTGCGTGGTGCAGATTTCACCCGGCGACGGCAGCGCCGACGTCATCCAGATCGCGCCGGGCCAAAGGGAAGCGCCGAACCTCGTCAAGCTCTTGGGAAACCACAGCGTGACCAAGCTGTTCCACTATGGGCGCTTCGACCTTGCCGTGCTCTACCATGCGTTCGGTGTGATGCCCGAGCCGGTATTCTGCACCAAGATCGCCTCACGGCTGACCCGCACCTACACCGACCGGCATGGGCTCAAAGACATCTGCTTCGAGCTTCTGGGCGTCGGCCTGTCCAAGGCGCAGCAATCGTCGGACTGGGCGGCCGAAACGCTGTCGCCCGAACAACTCGAATACGCCGCATCCGACGTGCTCTATCTGCACCGGCTGCGCGACGTGCTGGCGGCGCGGCTGGCGCGCGAGGATCGCACGAAAGAGGCCGACGCCTGTTTCCGCTTCCTGCCGACACGCGCCAAGCTTGACCTCATGGGCTGGGACGAAGAGGATATTTTCGCTCATAGCTGACGGCGTCGCGGCGCTGCCGCCGATGTTCCGTCCGGGACCAGATGCCGGCCGTCGTGTTCCGTCGGCTCGAAAAGAGGGATGACATGACGGACAGGAAGCCCATATCGACCGCGCCCACCGACGGTTCCAAGGTCACCGTGACCTGGAAGGACGGCGACGGCGTGCTCAACGAATCCATCGCGCAATACCGGGACGGCGGCTGGTGGGTCTACATCGACAGCGATACGCAGAAGAAGGTCGAGCCGACGAGCTGGCGGCCCGCCGCGAGCGACGACGGCGACCAATGAGCAGGCCGCTGGCGAGGGCGGCGGCTTTCGCATAGCCTGAAGCCGTTGATATCGAGGCCGATTCGGGGCTTTCCGCTCCGCGCTCGCCTCTTGCTCGGAGGGAAATCGCCATGGGCGTCGAAAGCCTGCTCGTCTTCATCATCATCGGTGCCATCGCCGGCTGGCTCGCCGGTCTCATCGTCTCCGGTTTCGGCTTCGGCCTGATCGGCAACATCATCGTTGGCATCATCGGCGCGTTCATCGCGGGCTGGCTGTTCCCGCGGATCGGCTTGTCCATCGGCGGCGGCATCCTCGCCTCGATCATCCACGCCACGATCGGCGCCATCATCCTGCTGATCCTGGTCAGGGTCCTGAAGCGAGCCTGAGGCCGGGCACCGAGGAGCGCGCCATGAAACAGAATACGCTCTATCTCGTCATTGGCGCGCTCGTCGTCGTGGTCATCGCGCTCGGCGTCTACGTCTACCGCGAACAGACCAAGCCGAAAGGCGTGGAGCTCAAGATCGACGACAAGGGCATCTCGATCCAGCAGAACTGAACGGAGCCCGGGCTTGCCGGCTCCGCATTGCTCCCCACGCCTGACTATCGCTGCCTGCCGGATTTAACCCGCCTTTAAACCGCCGCATCTACTCTGCAACCCGAACGCCATAGGCATCGGGATATCAAGCGCAGCGCATGGCGAACCGCAGAGACAGCCGCATCGAACCCAGTTTCGAGGGACCGCCACAAGCGAGATCCCAGACCGGTCTTTCGGTGAGCGAGGAGGATCGCGTCGTGCCCAGCAACCGCAAAGCCTCCGCCAAACGCAAACCGCCGAAGGCAAAATCGTCGCGTGCCAGGCGCGACCGAAGCCGGCGCGGCCTGTTCGGCGTGCTCGGCCGGCTGGTCTACTGGTGCTTCGTGCTGGCCATCTGGGGCGGCATCGCGGTGGCCGGAGTCGTCGTCTACTACGGCGCCAAGATGCCGGCGGCCACGACCTGGTCGATCCCCGATCGCGCGCCCAATATCAAGATCGTCTCCGCCGACGGCCAACTGCTCGCCAATCGCGGCATGAGCGGCGGCGAGGCGGTCGGCCTGCACGAAATGTCGCCCTACATCCCCGAGGCGGTCATCGCCATCGAGGACCGCCGCTTCTATTCGCATTTCGGCGTCGACCCGATCGGCCTGTCGCGCGCCATGGTCGCCAATCTCGCCGGCGGGCATTTCTCGCAAGGCGGTTCGACGCTGACGCAGCAACTGGCCAAGAACCTGTTCCTGACGCCAGACCGGACGCTGGAGCGCAAGGTGCAGGAGGTGCTGCTGGCGCTGTGGCTGGAGCACAAGCACACCAAGGACCAGATCCTCGAAATGTACCTCAACCGGGTCTATTTCGGCTCGGGCGCCTATGGCGTCGAAGCGGCCTCGCGCCGTTATTTCGGCAAGAGCGCGCGCGATGTCACCTTGTCGGAGGCGGCGCTGCTTGCCGGTCTCCTGAAGGCGCCGTCGCGACTGTCGCCGGCGCGCGATCCCAAGGCCGCCGAGGACCGCGCGCAGCTGGTGCTCGCCGCCATGCGCGACGAGGGCAAGATCAGCGCCAAGGAGCTGACCACGGCGATGAGCGCGCCGGCAACGCGCGCGCCGTCCTACTGGACAGGCTCGGAAAACTACGTCGCCGATACCATCATGGAAGAACTGCCCGATCTGATCGGCGACGTGCGCGGCGACATCGTCATCGATTCCACCGTCGACCTGAACCTGCAGAAGCTCGCGGAACAATCGATCCGCCGGCTGATCGACGAAAGCGGCAAGAAGCTCAACGTCACCCAGGGCGCGCTGGTGTCGATCGACGATTCGGGCGCGGTGCGTGCCATGGTCGGCGGCTACGATTATTCGACCAGCCAGTTCGACCGCGCCTCGGAAGCGCGCCGGCAGCCCGGTTCGGCGTTCAAGCCGTTCGTCTACATGGCCGCCCTCGAGGCCGGCCGCACGCCCGACAGCGTGCGCAACGATGCGCCGATCAAGATCGGCAAATGGACACCCGACAATTACGGCGGCAAGTATTTCGGGAAGGTGACGCTGGCAACCGCCTTGGCGAAGTCGCTGAACTCGGTGGCGGCCCAGCTGACCATGGAAGTGGGGCCGGACGCAGTGGTCGAGGCGGCGCATCGCATGGGCATCCAGTCCGATTTGCAGGCCAACACCTCGATCGCGCTCGGCACGTCGGAAGTGACGCCGCTGGAGCTGACCTCGGCCTATGTGCCTTTCGCCAATGGCGGCTACAAGCCGGACATCCATTTCATCCGCCGCGTGACATCAGCCGAGGGCAAGGTGCTGTACGACGCCGGCAGCGGCAGCGCGCCGCGCGTGGTGAAGCCCGAGATCGTCGGCATGATGAACTCGATGATGACCGGGACGGTGGAGATCGGCACGGCCAGGAAGGCGGCCTTCACCTGGCCGTCGGCCGGCAAGACCGGCACCAGCCAGAATTCGCGCGACGCCTGGTTCGTGGGCTACACCGCCAATCTCACCACCGGCGTATGGTTCGGCAATGACGACGGCAGCCCGATGAAGAAGGTCACCGGCGGCGCGCTGCCTGCGCAGGCCTGGCACGAGTTCATGGTCGCCGCGCATGAGGGCGTGCCCGTGCGGCCGCTGCCTGGTACCTGGAAGTCGACGCCGGCCGATAGGATCGTGCCGGACGAAATCCCGTCGGCCGATGCGACGCAGCCGGCTCCGAAGCCGCAAGCGCCTGTCGGCCAGTCGGCGCCCGCTGCCGTCGCGGCGCAGCCAGCGCCGGTTCGCGCGCCCCGCCCGGCCCAGACCGTCGACGCCGACGGTTTCGATATGCCGGGCGATTCCGGAACCACCGCGTCGGTCGGACATCCGGTGCCGCCGGGCAGTGTCGGCGGTCCGCTCAAGAAGCGGCAGACCTCGATCCTCGACATTCTCGGCGGAGGCTAGCGGCAACTCGCCTCTCGCCAGCGCCACACCGTTCGGCTACACCTCCCGACATGGCAGAGATCGACACCAGGAAGACCATTGTGCTGACCGGCGCCAGCCGTGGCATCGGCCATGCCACGGTCAAGCGTTTCTCGCGCGAGGGCTGGCGCGTCATCACCTGCTCGCGCCAGGCATTTGCCGAGGATTGCCCGTGGCCGGCCGGGCCCGAGGACCACATCAAGGTCGATCTCGCCGACCAGGAGGATGTCGGCATCGCCGTCTCCGAAATCCGCCACCGGCTCGAGGCGCATGGCGGCCAGCTGCACGCGCTGGTCAACAATGCCGGCATTTCGCCAAAGCTCAAGGACGGCAACAGCCGCATGAACTCCATCGACACGCCGATGCATGTCTGGCGCGACGTGTTCCAGGTCAATTTCTTCGCGCCGATCATGCTGGCGCGCGGGCTGTTCAAGGAATTGGCATCGGCGAAAGGGTCGATCGTCAACGTCACCTCGATCGCCGGCACCCGGGTGCATCCCTTCGCCGGCACCGCCTATGCGACATCGAAGGCGGCGCTCGGCTCGCTGACGCGCGAGATGGCGCATGATTTCGGGCCGCACGGGATCCGCGTCAACGCCATTGCGCCGGGCGAAATCGACACGGCGATCCTGTCGCCGGGCACGGACAAGATCGTCGAGACCATTCCGCTCAGGCGGCTGGGTACCACGGCCGAGGTCGCCGACATCATCTTCTTCCTGTGCTCCGGGCAGGCGTCTTATGTGACCGGCTCGGAAATCCACATCAATGGCGGCCAGCACGTGTGATGGGCTGACCTCAGGCTAGGGATCGTTCATCCGGTCATGGTGAGAACAGCCTTGCCGCTGAAGCTGCGCTGTCGCAGCGCATCCAGGGCTTGGGCGATGTCGGTCCATGGCATGGTCAGGGCGACGCGGGTTTCCAGCCGGCCGGCCGCAACGAGAGCGAGCAGCGAGGCGATGTCCGAGCCAATGCCCGCGCCAGACGTGTAGTAGGCGAAAGTCTGAAGCCTCGCCCCCTCGTGACCCGGAACGAACTGGCGGAAGCCAATTGGCGTGAGTTCGCCACTGCTTGAGCCGAACATGACGATCGTCCCGCCGGGCGCGACGCGTTCGATCGCGTGGGCAAGGCTTTGGCCGCCGACCGATTCGGTGATCAGCGAGAACGGCCCCTCAGCCAGTTCGATCGCCTCGACGACTTGCCCGGCACCCAGGCGGCGGAGATCCTCGCCATGCCGGGAGGCCGCGACCGCGGTCACGCTCGCGCCCTGTTCGCGCGCGATCTGGATCTGGAAACGGCCGACCGCTCCACTTGCGCCGGTGATCAGGACCCGTTGGCCGGCAAGGTCGCCGCCATGGCGCAAAGTCCTGAGCGCGGTGGTGCCCGCGACCGGAAGCGTGGCCGCGGAAACGAAGCTGACGTCATCCGGCAGGACGGCGAGGCGGTCAGTCGAAACCGCGACGCGTTCGGCCCAGCCCGCCTGGTCGACCAGAGCCGCGACCCGGGCGCCCACGGCTGGCCCGGAGCCGTCGGCCGCTGGCCGTTCGACGATCCCGACGAGGTCCTGGCCGGGTATCCAGCCGTCCGGGCGTATGGTGAGCAGGCGCAATTCGCCGCGATTCAACGAGGTTGTGTGGACCGAGACAAGCGCCTCGTTTGCGAGAGGCCGTGGGTCCTCGACCTCGGCAAGCGTCAGTCCGGCGGGGCTGTCGGAAGACATGACTAGGGCGAGCATGAGACGTACCTTCCTGCTGGTTTGTGGATGCAAAGCGCGGTGGCATCCTGATCAACCGGGTGCATGGGCAAGCTGGAACCTATCGACTTCCCAGCTTGAAGAATTTAGCTATCGTGGCGTTTAATCGCTAAAAGCCGTCAATCATGAGACAACCTCTTCGTTACCCATGGCTCGATTTCAATGTGGATGACGTCCTCGCACCGGCAATCGCCGTGCGCGTCGACGTTACCGAAACCAGGGCCGAAGTCCCCTCCCATCGGCATCGCAAAGGCCAACTCGTCTTCGCGCTCGGCGGTGGCGTCACATGCCGCGTCCCGAGCGGCCTGTGGATGGTGCCGCCGCATTGCGGGGTGTGGATTCCCGGCGACATGGAGCACAGCAATATCGCGACCGCCAACGCCCGGATCTTCTTCGTCTACATCGAGCCGGGAGCCGCCGAATTGCCGGACCGGTGCTGCACCCTTTCGGTCTCGCCGCTGCTGCGCGAACTGATCATCGAACTGTCCGATGGCGTGGGGGATGATGAGGCGAGGGATGCGCTTTTGATCATGACGCTGCTTGCCGAGCTGCCGCGCATGCCTGTCCAGCGGCTGCATCTGCCGATCTCATCCGAGCCGCGATTGAGGCGGATCGCCGAAGCGTTGGCGCAGGATCCCGCCGACCGCAGCACATTGTCGCAATGGGCCAGCCGGGTTGCGCTCAGCGAGAGCAGTCTCGCCCGTCTCGTCGTGAAGGAGACTGGCCTAAGCTTCGGACGCTGGCGCCAGCAGTTGCATCTGATCGTCGCAATTCGAGAACTGGCCTCCGGTGCGAGCGTGCAGCAGGTCTCCGGCGATCTCGGCTATGATTCCGTCACCGCCTTCATCACCATGTTCAAGAAGGCGCTTGGCAAGCCCCCGGCAAAATACCTCGGCAGCGTCGCGCAAAATGGCGGCTCTGCCTTCGTGGCGTGATCAACCTGGCTCCAGGCGGAGCACCTCGAGCATACATTGTTGGACCAGGCGACGCCTTGTAGATTCGAACGACACCTTGGAGATTGGAAACATGGCGCTCAAGCGAATGGACAACGTAGGAATCGTCGTCGAAGACCTCGGAGAGGCGGTTGATTTCTTTCGCGAACTCGGCCTCGAGCTCGAAGGACGGGCCACGATCGAAGGAGAATGGGCCGGACGTGTCACCGGACTGGGCGATCAGCATGTCGAGATTGCCATGATGCGCACACCGGACGGCCATAGCCGGCTCGAGCTCTCCCGGTTCCTCAGGCCGCCTGTCGTCGCAGATCACCGGAACGCCCCGGTCAACGCCCTAGGCTACCTCCGCGTCATGTTCACCGTGGATGACATCGACGAGACGCTTGAAAGGCTCCGCACGCGCGGCGCGCAGCTCGTAGGCGAAGTAGTCCAGTATAAAGACGTGTACCGGCTCTGCTACATCCGTGGGCCTGAGGGGTTGCTCATCGGACTCGCCCAAGAACTCGGTTGAGCGCGATACGAAGACAAATGGCAGGAGTGACCGATGTCAGCGGGGGCGTCCAAGGCCGCCCCACCTGTTCGAGGTCCAGCCCTCCACAATCGGCCGCGTTCTCGCTAAGCACGGATTAGGTCCGTGCAGGATCGGCTCAGGCGGCGGACGGTTCAGCCGCCCGCGGCTTGTGACCAAGCACCTCTTCCACGATACCGCGCGCGATCTCGCGTTCGCCCATGATCACCGTATCGGCGCCGAGCCCCTTGAGATGCTCGACCTCGGCATCGGAATGGGCGCGGGCGACGACGTTGATGGCGGGATTGCCGGCGCGCGCACGCAGCACGATCTGACCGGCCTCGAAGGCATTGGGGATGGCCAGGATCAGCCGTTTCGCGCCTTCGGGGTTGGCGGCTGCAAACACTTCGGCATTGGCGGCGTTGCCGGCCACGGTCTCGATGCCCTCGGCCCTGAGCTTCACCAGTGTCTTGTCGGCATCCTCGACCACCAGGAAGGGCAGGGCGGCTTCCTTCAACGCAGCGCCGACGAGACTGCCGACACGGCCGTAGCCGATCAGGATCGCGTGGCCGCTAAGGGCTGTTCTTGGCGGCGGCCCATCTTCCTGCTTCGCCGCCGAGGCGACGGAAGCCACCTGGCCGGGCTCCGTCGCCGGGCCGACCGGTTTGGGCTCCACAGGCGGCGCCGTCCTGGCGGCGCGGGCCTCGAGCCATGGCTTCATCCAGTCGATGACCAGAAACATCACCGGGTTGAGCACGATCGAAAGGATGGCGCCCGCCAGGATGAGATCGCGCCCCTGTTCGGGCAGCAGTTTCAGCCCGACGCCGAGTTCGGCCAGGATGAAGGAGAACTCGCCGATCTGGGCAAGGCTCGCCGAAATCATCAGCGCCGTCGCCAGGGGATAACCGAAGGCGACGACGATGAGGAAGGCCGCCAGCGACTTGCCGACGACGATGATGGCGAGCGTTGCCAGAATCGGCAAGCCGTTGCTGAACAGGCTGAACGGGTCGAACAGCATACCGACCGAGACGAAGAACAGCACCGAGAAGGCATCGCGCAGCGGCAGCGATTCCTCCGCGGCGCGGTGGCTGAGTTCGGACTCGCTCATGATCATGCCGGCGAAGAAAGCGCCCAGTGCCAGCGAGACGCCGAACAGCTTGGCCGCGCCGAAGGCGACGCCAAGCGCTATCGCCAGCACCGAAAGCCGAAACAGCTCGCGCGAGCCGGTATGGGCGACATAGTGCAGGATCCAGGGAATGACGCGGCGGCCTACCACCAGCATGACGATGACGAAGGCGGCGACCTTGGCCAGCGTGATGCCGACGACGCCCCAGATGCCGTAGCTCGCGGGCAGCGACAGCAGGCCGCTCGCATGGGCATCCGCCTGCTCCTGGCCGCCAAGCACGCCGGCAAGCGCCGGCAAAAGCACCAGGGCCAGCACCATGGCCAGGTCCTCGACGATCAGCCAGCCGACGGCAATGCGGCCGCGCTCGGTCTCGATCAGGCGGCGCTCCTGCAGGGCGCGCAGCAGCACCACGGTCGAGGCCACCGACAGCGCCAGGCCGAAGACCAGTCCTGCTCCAGCCGACCAGCCGAGCATCCAGGAAAGCCCCGCGCCGAGTGCCGTGGCAAAGCCGATCTGGACGATGGCGCCGGGCACGGCGATGGCGCGGACCGACAGGAGATCCTTCAGCGAAAAATGCAGGCCGACGCCGAACATCAACAGGATGACGCCGATTTCGGCGAGCTCATTGGCAAGGCCGGCGTCAGCGACGAAACCGGGCGTGTTCGGCCCAACCAGCACGCCGGCCACGAGATAGCCGACCAGCGGCGGAATGCGGAAGCGGTTGGCGAGAGCGCCGAAGACGAAAGCGAGCCCCAGACCGGCTACGATGGTGGCGATAAGGGGAGTGTCATGCGGCATTGTCTATGGAGCGCCTTTCAAGCCAGCGATGCAGGATATGCGCCGCCCGAAGCCGCCGCCTGTTTGCAATATGGTGGATTGGGTGTCGGCCACGCAACCCCGCTAAACCGGGAATTGCCGGTGAAGCGACAAATACCTCGCCGGTGGGCAAGCAAGCCGGAATTCGAGGTCAGCCGAAATCATGCGCCGCAACGGCGGCGCTCGATCGCCAACGATCAAGCTGCCCGCAACAGGGCCTCGATCTCGAATACCGCGTGGTTGGTCAGCGTCTTGGGAATTTCCGCGCTGACCTTGTCGCTGACTTCCTTGTGCAGGATCTTGCGCATCGCGCCGAGCACGAGCGGCGGCGCGATGAGGATGATTTCGTCAAAAGAGCCTCGATGAGCCAGCTTGTAGAGCCGTTCGGCGAGTTCGTCGGCAAAGCGCTCCTTGCCGATCCGATGCCAATCCGTCTCCTCAACCGCGCTGCGATGAACCGAGGGGCCGTCATTGTAGCGACCGGGACTGTCGCTGCCTTGCTCGCGCGTTGGCGGGTTGTCCTGCCTCATTTCCTGCACCACTTCGAGGTTCGGAAATTTGGTGTCACCTGCATTTCTGAGGAAGAGCGCTTTTTCTCCGTCGGCCACCATGATCCAGATGCCGTGCTTCAACTTGATCGCGCTCATGACGCCGGGCTCCTTCCTTCGCTGCCGCCACGCTTGGCTTCACGCCGCGGCCAGGTATGATTTTGAATTGCGCATGCGGAAGGAACGCGCCTCGATCCGGTAATGTTCCAGCCAAAAAGCCAGGTCATACGGGCGCTCCGTCGAGGTGGAGGCGCGCGCACGACCGCCAGGCAGCTTTAATCTACTAAATTAGTAGAATTTAGAAAAAACGGTTTTGTCATAAAGCGCGTTCGGCCCAAAAAGAGGAGAAATCAAGGCCCGCGACAGCGGCTTGATGCCGGTCTCCGCAACAAGGTGGAATATTTTTCTCTTGGCTGCGGCCCTTTAGAAAAAGCGATTGCATCCCGGAAGGTGATGCGCGAGTGGGTTTCTTCAGCTTTTTCGCGCCCACGCGTAGAAGTGAAGACCAGATCAGGATTCCGTTCGTATCCATGCCGCAGCCCGCCCCCAAGCTCAATGCCTTCCCCGTCTTCGTACGGGTCGAGGACGAAGCCGTAACGATCGTCGGCGGCGGCGACGAAGCGTTGGCCAAGGCACGATTGCTTGGGCAGTCCAGCGCTACGCTACGCATCGTCGCGGAGAGCGCCTCACCGGACATGCTCGGCTTCATCGCGCAGAGCGGCGCCACCCACATCGCGGCCTATGAGGCGAGCCGGCTGGAAGGCTCGGTGATGGTGTTCGCTGCCAGCGGCGATGAGGCGCTCGACCGGCGCGTTGTCCAGGATGCGCGCCGGCTCGGCATCCCCGTCAATGCGGTGGACCGGCCGGAGCTTTGCGATTTTTTCACCCCGGCGCTGGTCAATCGCGCACCGGTCGCGATCGCCATCGGCACGGAAGGCGCTGGGCCGGTGCTGGCGCAGATGCTGCGTGCCCGCATCGACCGCATGCTGTCGCCCTCGTTGGGCAGGTTGGCGGCTCTCGCCGCGTCCTTCCGGGCCGCCGCTGAAAGCCTGCCCAGGGGCAATTCGCGCCGCCGGTTCTGGAGCGAGTTCTTCGGCGGTGCGCCGGCGCGCGCCGTCGAAGCTGGCAAGCTTTCGCAGGCGCATGACGCAGCCGCCGATCTTCTGCGTTCGGCTGCATCCGCTTCAGGCCATATCGCCCTGGTTGGCGCGGGCCCCGGTGCCGAGGATCTTTTGACGCTGCGTGCGCATCGCCTGCTGATGGAGGCCGATGTCATCGTCCACGACGCGCTGGTGCCGGAGGCTGTCGTCGCCATGGGCCGACGCGACGCCGAGCGGCTGGCGGTCGGCAAACGCAAGGGCTGTCACACCAAGAGCCAGGCCGAGATCAATGCGCTGCTGGTCGAGCTTGGCCGCGAAGGCAAGCGTGTGGTGCGGCTGAAGTCGGGCGATCCCCTGGTGTTCGGCCGGGCCGGCGAGGAGATGGCGGCGCTGCGTGATGCCGGCATCGCCTATGAGGTGGTTCCGGGCGTTACCGCTGCTTTCGCTGCCGCCGCCGATTTCGAATTGCCGCTGACGCTGCGTGGGGTTTCCTCCTCGATGGTGTTCACCACCGGTCATGATCTCAAGGGCAATTCGCTGCCCGACTGGGCCAAGCTTGCCATTTCGGGTGCCACCGTTGCTGTCTATATGGGCCGCTCGGTGGCCGCGGAGGTTGCCGGCCGGCTGATCGAGGCCGGGCTTTCGCCCGATACGGCGGTAGCCGTGGTCGAGAATGCCAGCCTCGGCAATCGCCGCCGTTTCCACGGCACGCTTGCCGACCTGCCGTCGTTGGAAGCGCGCGCCGATCTCTCAGGTCCGGTCATGACCATCATCGGCGATGCGGTCGCCGGCGCCAATTTCGAACGGTCCGAACCGCTCGCCGCACACAGGCATGAAGGTGCGCCCATAGCTGCCACCGAGGGAGTTCAGCAATGAAGATACTGACCGCCAACCGGCTCGCCGACGGCATCGCCGTCTGGTACGCAGACGGCGGCTGGGCCGAGAGGGCGGACCATGCCGACCTCGCCCATGACAAGGCGGCCGAGGATCGCCTGGAAGCGATCGGTGCCAAGGCCCACGCCGACAACGAAGTCCTCGACGTCAACCTCATCGATGCCGAAATCGTGAACGGCGTTGTCGAGCCGGTGCGGTTGCGCGAGAAGATCCGCGCCGCGGGCCCGACCATTCGCAACGATCTTGGCAAGCAGGCCTCCCGGGCGGCGTAAGCCCAGACCAGAAGTGAACACGGGCGGACGCGCCCTGAAAGACGAAGCATGTACCGCTACGATGAGTTCGATCACGATTTTGTCCAGGCCCGCGTCGCCGAGTTCAGCGACCAGGTCCAGCGCCGGCTCGCCGGCGAGATCACCGAGGACCAGTTCCGGCCGCTCAGGCTGATGAACGGCGTCTACCTGCAATTGCACGCCTATATGCTGCGCATCGCGGTGCCCTATGGCACGCTGAACAGCAAGCAGTTGCGCATGCTCGGCCACATCGCGCGCAAATACGACAAGGGCTACGGCCATTTCACCACGCGCCAGAACATCCAGTTCCACTGGCCGGCGCTGTCCGACATTCCTGCGATCCTGGCCGATCTGGCAAGTGTCGAGATGCACGCCATCCAGACCAGCGGCAATTGTATCCGCAACGTCACCGCGGACCATTTCGCGGGTGCGGCGGCCGACGAGGTCGCCGATCCGCGTCCCTATGCGGAAATCCTGCGCCAGTGGTCATCTGTTCATCCGGAGTTTTCCTACCTGCCGCGCAAGTTCAAGATCGCGGTAACCGGCGCGGAGCGCGACCGCGCCGCCATCCAGACCCACGACATCGGCCTGCACCTGAAGAAGAACGCGGCCGGCGAGCTCGGCTTCGCCGTCTATGTCGGCGGCGGCCAGGGGCGCACGCCGATGGTCGCCAGGAAGATCCGCGATTTCCTGCCGGAAGCCGACCTTTTGTCCTACTGCACGGCGATCCTGCGCGTTTACAACCTGCATGGCCGCCGCGACAATAAGTTCAAGGCGCGCATCAAGATCCTGGTCCACGAGACCGGCGTCGAGGAGATCACGCGCCAGGTCGAGGCGGAATGGCTGCAATTGAAGGACGCCGAGTTGAAGCTGCCGGAAGCAGACATCCGCGCCATCGACGCCTATTTCGCGCCACCAGCGCTGACCGCGCGGCCGGACGGCGACGAGGCTGTAAAGCTGGCACGCCTCGATTCCAAGGGCTTCTCGGATTGGCTCGACCAGAACGTGGTGACGCATCGCCACCCCGACTATGCGGCGGTGACCATCTCGCTGAAGGGTATCGGCGAAGTGCCGGGCGATGCGACCGACAGCCAGATGGAAGCGATTGCCGATATCGCCGAGAAGTATGGATACGACGAGTTGCGCGTCAGCCACGAGCAGAACCTGATCCTGCCGCATGTGGCGCGCGCCGACCTGAAGGCGGTCTATGACGCGCTGGTCGATATCGGCCTGGCGACCGCCAATTCGAACCTGATATCGGACATCATCTCGTGCCCGGGCCTCGACTATTGCGCGCTGGCCACAGCGCGTTCGATCCCGATCGCGCAGGAGATCTCGCGTCGCTTCGCCTCGCTGGAGCGGCAGCGCGAGATCGGCGAGTTGAAGCTGAAGATCTCCGGCTGCATCAATGCCTGCGGCCATCACCATGTCGGACATATCGGCATTCTCGGAGTCGAAAAGAAAGGCACCGAGCTGTACCAGGTGACGCTTGGCGGTTCGGCCGACGAGAACACTTCGGTGGGCGAGATCATCGGCCGCGGCTTCTCGTCGGAAGAGATCACCGACGCCATCGAGCAGATCGTCGAGACCTATCTCGGCCTTCGGCTCAACTCACAAGAGAAATTCATCGACGCCTACCGCCGTGTCGGTCCCGCGCCGTTCAAGGAGGCGCTCTATGCTGGCGAAGCCAAGGCCGCTTGACCCTATCGTCGACGCCGATGACGGCATCGCCGCCAAAGCGGCGGGGTTTGACGCGCTTTACGGCCACCTGAATCCGCTCGACATCATCGAACGCGCGGCAGGCGACCTGTTTCACGATGAGATTGCCGCGGTGTCTTCCTTCGGTGCCGATTCGGCCGTGCTACTGCACATGATTTCCGAAGTCGATCGCTCGCTGCCGGTCATCTTTCTCGATACTGGCAAGCATTTCGAGGAGACGCTCGGCTATCGCGACGCCCTGGTCGCCGATTTCGGGTTGACCAACATCCAGGTGATCAAGCCCGACGAGGCAGCACTCGAGCGGATCGATCCGACCGGCAATCTGCACCAGACCAACACCGACGCCTGCTGCGACGTGCGCAAGGTCGAGCCGCTGGCACGGGGCGTGGCGCCTTTCCGCGCCTGGTTCACCGGCCGCAAACGCTTCCAGGCCTCGACGCGCGCAGCACTTCCGGTGTTCGAGGCGGTCGGCCCACGTATCCGCATCAATCCGCTGGCGCACTGGACGACGTCGGACCAGGCGGACTACATGCGCGCGCATGCACTGCGGGAAAATCCGCTGGTCGCCTATGGCTATCTGTCGATCGGCTGCTTCCCGTGCACCCAGCCGGTGCAGCCGGGCGAGGACGCGCGCAGCGGCCGCTGGGCCGGCCATGCCAAGACCGAGTGCGGCATTCACCTGTCGGGACTGGAGAAGTCGCTGACCGACGCATCGTTATAGGGTATGCTGATATTCAGGTGAGGCCGGCCTGCAAACGGCGGCTTCGGGGGCTCACGTACTACAAGTACGCTCCGCTCCGGCTCTCGGAAGCTACCGTTTTCGACTCGGGCCTGCTTGAATCTCCACACCCCCTTGAGCTCTTTGAATTTTAGGAAATTTCGATGACTGAACCGACGATACCGGAGACCCGCCTCTGGACCCCGACGGGTTTTCGGGAGGATGAGTGGGCTCATGCCGAAGGCGCGGAAGCGCTGTCCGGCAATGGCCGCTTCATCCTGCCGCTGCAGGCGTTTCTCGATCTCGATCCGGAGGTGCGCCGGTCGGCCAAGGAAAGGATCGGTGTCGTGCTGCAACCCGGCGATCAGCTCGAAAGGATTGCTGGCCTGCTCGACCAACTGTCGCTGGTGGCGCTGGCTTTTCCGTCGTTCAGCGATGGCCGCTCCTTCTCAAAGGGCGAATTGCTGCGCAGCCGACATCATTTCGAAGGTGCCGTGCGCGCCACCGGCCAGGTGCTGGTCGACCAACTGCCGCATATGCTGCGGCTCGGTTTCGATGAATTCGAAATCTCCAATCCCGTGCTCTTGAAGCGGCTGGACGAAGGCCGCACCGGCGGATTGGGACTCTACTACCAGCCTGCCGCCGTGCCGAAGCCCAAGGGACCAAAATACTCCTGGCGTCGGCTGCGTGCCGGCTGACGTCACGACACTTCCAGCGACAGGTTTGCGGCCGCCTGTCCTCTCCCGTCACGACGACAGGAGGTGCCGCCGGCGGATCGGGGACAGCAGAGCCAGGCAGAAGATGGCTACGCCGCCATCCGTGCCTGGCGAAACGACACCAGCTTGCCGCTGTTTTCATCCCACAGCGCCAGCTTGACGCAGCGCAGGCTCTCAAGAAGGGTGATGCGGCCTATGCCGCGCAGTTCCGGATAATCGCGCAGCACTTCCTGCAGGCGGTAGCCTGGCACCTTCGCGGAGAGGTGATGGACATGATGGACACCGATGTTGCCGGTGAACCAGTTCAGCACCGGCGGCAGGTCATAATAGGAGGATCCGTGCAAGGCGGCACGCTGGAACTCCCACTCATCGTCCTTCGCCCATTCGGTCTCCTCGAACTGGTGCTGGACATAGAACAGCCAGATGCCGGCGGATCCGGCAAGGATGACGATCGGCAGGTGGACGACCAGAAAAGCGCCAATACCGACGAACCATATCAGGATCGACGCTGCCAGAACGATGGCGAGGTTGGTGGCCATCGAGGATACCCAGGGCTTCAGGCCACCGCGCATCATCCCGACCGGCAGCCTTTGCTCGAAGATGAAGAGCCATATCGGCCCCAGTCCGAACATGACCAGGGGATGGCGATAGAGACGATAGGCGAGGCGACCTCTCCAGGACATCCGCCGGTACTCCGCGACCGTCAACGTCTTGATATCGCCAACGCCGCGCTCGTCGAGATTACCCGCGCTGGCATGATGGGTGGCATGAGCACTCCGCCAGCAATCATAAGGCGTCAGCGTAAGCACGCCCAGGACGCGGCCTATCCAGTCATCGGCGGTGCGGTTGGCGAAGAAAGATCCGTGCCCGCAATCGTGCTGGATCATGAAAATCCGCACCAGGAAGCCCGCCGCCGGCAAGATCAGCACCAGCCCCCACCAATGGCCATAGGCAAAGGCGATCGAGGACAGCGCCCAGAGTGCTGCGAAAGGGATCAGGGTGATCGCCAGTTCGACGGCGCTGCGCCGCCTGTCCGGCTTCTTGTAGCGCGCCAGGATCTTCAACCAGGCGCGCTTACTATTGGCGGCAGTCTCAGGGGAAATCATGTTCATCATGAAGCATAGGCGGAGGGCCCGGCTCCCGCAAGGCTAATCACGAGAAATTACCGCGCGTAATTGTCGCGATGGGGCGCGGGATCCTCGATCCAGGCCGCGACTTCAGGTTCTGTTCTAACCCTTGCAACTCTGCCAACCCGGATCGCATCCGGTCACATGCATCAATGGCGCGCGCCGCCAGCCATGCTGTTTTCCAGGCCGTCGAGACGTTCGAGCTGGTCCCGGAAGCGGTCGGGAATGTCTTTCTCGGCGCGAAAGGCCGGCAGCGCATGCAGAAAGCGTCTCACCGCCGCCGTGCCTAGTTGGCGCCGGATTTCGGCGGCGATCCGATCTTTCTTTTCGCCCTTGTCGCGGGGTGTCATTTCAAAAATCCTGTGTCGGTTCGAAAATCCTCCAGCCAGCAAATGGTTCCCCGATCGCGCCGCCGGGGCAAGCAAAGGTGGAAGCTATGGTAAAGTTTGAATTAAAATCGAAGCATCGCACTGATCGCCATTCGGTTTGAACGGCTGGGCGCGTGCCTTCGCTTACCCCTTGATTTTTGCCCACCAAACCTCGATATCGGGCTCAAAATCCACACTATTCGAGATGATGGGAAACGGCGATGAGCGACCAGGCAAAAGACGAACGCGCGCCCGACGAAATTGAGGCGACCGAAGCCAATGCCGAGCGCACGGAAGGTGGCGTCGATGGCGATTATGAAGCGGTTGTGCGGCTCCTGAAGGAGAATGAAGAGCTGAAGGACAGGGCGCTTCGCGTTGCGGCCGAGATGGAGAACCTGCGTCGCCGCACCGCGCGCGACGTGCATGACGCGCGTACCTATGCGGTCGCGAACTTCGCCCGCGACATGCTGTCGGTTTCGGACAATCTGCGCCGCGCGCTGGACGCTATTCCCGCCGAGGCCAAGGCGTCCGGCGATGCGGGTTTCAAGGCGCTGATCGACGGCGTCGATCTCACCGAGCGTGCCATGCTGTCCGCACTGGAGCGGCACGGCGTCAAGAAGCTCGCGCCGGAAGGCGAGAAGTTCGATCCCAATTTCCACCAGGCCATGTTCGAAGTGCCCAATCCCGATGTGCCGGCCAACACGGTGGTGCAGGTCGTGCAGCCGGGCTATTCGATCGGGGAGCGGGTGCTGCGCCCGGCCATGGTCGGCGTTGCCAAGGGCGGCCCGAAAATCGCCGCCGGCGAAGCGCCGGTCGAGCCGGGGCCCGTCAACGAGCAGGCGGAGAAGGACGCGTAGTTAGGGGAATAGGGAATAGGGAATAGGGCAAGGCAGTAAGGCAGTAAGGCAGTAAGGCAGTAAGGCAGTAAGGCAGTAAGGGGCGTATCAACAGTACGGCTTCGTGCTAAACATACTCCCCTACTCCCCTACTCCCTTACTTCCTGGTCCCGCCCTTGAACCCCATCGCGCTTCTCGATTATGCCGGCGTTGCGGTCTTCGCGGCGACAGGTGCGCTTGCCGCGTCGCGCAAGCAGCTCGACGTTATCGGCTTCCTTTTCCTGGCGTGCGTCACCGGCATCGGCGGCGGCACTCTTCGCGACGTCATCCTTAACCTGCCGGTTTTCTGGATCGCCAATTCCAGCTATGTGCTGATCTGCGCGGCGGTTGCGGTGCTGGTGTTTTTCAGCGCACACCGTGTCGAATCCCGCTGGAAGTGGCTGCTCTGGCTCGACGCCGTCGGGCTAGCCGCTTTTTCGGTGATGGGTGCGGCCAAAGGGTTGGCCATCACCGGTTCGCCGGTCGTTTCCGTCATCACCGGCGTGCTGACCGCCACATTCGGCGGCATCCTGCGCGACGTGCTGGCAGGGGAGCCTTCGGTGCTGCTGAGGCCGGAAATCTATGTCACGGCCGCCCTGGTTGGCGCGTCAATCTTCACATTGGGCGATGTCGCCGGACTGCCGCAGATCGTCTCAGGCTTGGCCGGTTTCGCCGCGGCATTCGCCGTGCGCGGCGGCGCGCTCAAATTCGGCTGGTCGTTTGCGTCTTACAAGAGCCGGCCCGGCAGGCGGCCGGAGGATATTTCGTGAGAGAAGGGATTAGGGGTTAGTGATTAGTGATTAGTGAGTAGTGAGTAGTGAGTAGTGATTAGGGTTAATCAGTAGGTGTAAATTATGATGTCTTCACTACTGACTACTGACTACTGCTCACGCAGCAAAACGCTGCGCTTCCCCGCCGTAATAATTGACGTAGCGGGCGCCGATCTCCTTGACCGGCATCACCACGAACACATCGACCGTCGAGAATTCACGATCGATGACGCAGCCGTCGCCGATGCGGGCGCCGACCCTGAGATAGCCCTTGACCAAGGGCGGCATCGCAGCGATCGCTGCCTTGGCATTGACCGCCTCGATCGGCATCAGATCCATGGAACAATAGCGGCCTGCGACGGCGCGCACGTCCCAAGCCGAATTCGTGCGGCAGTGATGCGCCAGATAGGTGAGCGCCTCGGCATGGGCCGCCGGCACCGTGCCCTGGAAAGACGCACAGCCGGTCATCACGCCAATGCCGTAGTGGTTGATGTAGGCCCAGATGCCTTGCCACAATGCCTCGATGGTGCGCTTCGAACGGTATTCCGGCAGGACGCAGGAGCGGCCGAGCTCGAGAAAGCGCTGGCCGGGGTGACGGGCGATGAGCTTGGTCAGCTCGAACTCGCCTTCGGAATAGAAGCCGCCGGCGGCCGCAGCGATTTCTTGCCGCAGCAGCCGGTAGGTCCCGACGATGCGGCGATGTTCGGGGCCGGAAAGCGAGGTATCGAAGACGAGCAGGTGATCGCAGTGCGGATCGAAGCGGTCGGCATCACGGCGGTCCTGCACCTGAAACAGGTTCTTCCTGGCGCCAAGCTCGTCGTAGAATACCCGGTAGCGCACTTCCTGCGCGGCCGCGATCTCGGCCTCGTTGCGGGCCAGCCGCACTTCGAGGTTGCCGATACGGCCGAGCGCTGCGCCCTTTGTGACGGAATCGACATTGCGCCCGGCAAGCAAGGCGCCGCCGGCGTTCGGCCGAGTGTCACATTCCGGCATAACTGTATGCACGAGTGATTCTCCTTCGAGCCATCCCTCTTGGCACGGGGATACGGTGTAGGTGCAACAGGATTGTGACAGTACCGTGATACGGCGTCGCGGGCAATACTTCGTCGGCTGGCGAATACGGTCAACCGGCTACGTTATGCAAAAGCAAGGTGGCGCCGCTCGGCAGGAGATTGAAGAAAAAAAAGTCTTAGGCGGCGACCTGCCCCTCGATGGCGTCGACCAGTGCATCGGGGTCGAGCGGCTTGGTGACAAAGCCGCTGGCGCCGTGGGCGAGCACCGCATGGCGGGTCTTTTCCTGGCTGTCGGCCGACAGCACCATGATGGGCACTGGCGGCACGGCCGTCTCCTCCTCATGTCGGCGGATGGCGGCGATGGCGTCCATCCCATCCATCACCGGCATGTGCAGGTCCATCAGCACCACGTCGAAGCGGTGTTTGTGTCCGGCACCGGTAACGGCCTCGACCGCCGCCTTGCCGTTGCCGACAACCTTGACGCGATGACCGGCCTTCAGCAGCGTGGCGCGAGCGAGCATGGCGTTGATGTCATTGTCCTCGGCGATCAGCACCGACAGGCCACGCTGGCGATCACTGGCGGCGCGAAGCGCCGGCGGGTGGGGCTTTTCCGGCCGTGTCGGGGCAAGCGCCGGCGCATGACTGCTCAGAAGCACACGCAAAAGTGTTCCGCCTCGCACCGGTCTGGCGAGGAAGGTCGCGTAGCCGCTGGCGCGGAACTCGCCGAGCATGCCGCGATCGGTCGGGGCGATCAGCGTGATGGCTTCGCAATCGGAAAAACCGCTTTGGCGCAGCCGCTTGAGCAGTCTTCCGTCGCCCTCTTCCATGGCCGCGTCGACCAGCAGCACGTCGCAATCGCCGGAGAACGATGCCGCCTGCGCCACGGTGGTGGCGATATCGACCGCGCCGCCGTTGGCGCGGATGCTGCGGGCGATGGCGTCGGCCTCGACGATATTTCTCGACAGGATTACCGCGTGCCTGCCCTGAAGCGCGTCCATCCGGCCCGGTGGTGGCTCGCTCGCGGAGATGGCCGGGATATCGAAGACGAATTCCGAACCCTGACCCAACCGGCTGGAGACGGAAATCGTGCCGCCCATGGCGGTCACCAGGCGCTTGGAGATGGCAAGACCGAGACCGGCTCCGCCATGCGCGCGCGTCGAGGTGCCGTCGGCCTGCTCGAACTCCTCGAAAATGCGCTCCATGTCGTCTTCATGCAGGCCTGGCCCGGTATCCGCGATGGTGAAGCATATGCGGTCGGTGGTTTCAGTGCGGGCGCGCGCTATACTCACCAGCACCCCGCCGCTGTCGGTGAACTTGATGGCGTTGCCGATCAGGTTGAGCAGCACCTGCCTGACCCGGCCCGGATCTGCGGTGATCAATTGCGGCACGTCGGGCTCGACATGGCAGCCGAGGCCGATATCCTTGGAGAAGGCGCGCGCGGCGAGGAGCTCGACAACGTTGTCGGCGATCTCGCGCACCGACATTGGCTGCGGTTCGGGATCGAAGCGTCCCGCCTCGATCTTGGAATAGTCGAGCAGGTCCTCGATGAGGGCCAGCAGCGCGCTGGCCGAGGTCGAAATGGCGCCGACATAGGTCTGCTGCTCCGGCGACAGGCTGGTATCGGCCAACAGCCTGGCCATGCCCATGATGCCGTTCATCGGCGTGCGGATTTCATGGCTGACGGTGGCGAGGAAGCGCGATTTGGCCTGGCTTGCGTATTCGGCCCGCTCGCGCGCGGTGATCAGCGAGGATTCGGCACGCTTGCGGGCGGTGATGTCGCGGGCGATGGCGCGATGTGAGACAGAACCGCTGTCCTTGTCGCGCACCGACAGTTCGATCCACGAGAACCAGCGCGAACCGCCAGGGGTGCGGATGGCGACGTCGGTGGAACTCAGGCATTCATGGTCGGAAAAGGCGGCGTCGGGAACGATACCGACTTCGATGCCAAGTTCCGCCAGGGTCTTGCCGGCGAGGTCGCGCTGATCGACCTCGACGAGATCGGCGAACACCTTGTTGGCATAGACGATATAGCCGTCGCGGTCGCGATGAATGACGAGATCGCCAAGCGCGTCGATCAGGCCGCGAAAGCGCTCTTCGCTCTCCTGCATCTCCCACATGCGATCGGCCAGCGTCTCGATCTCGGCACGGCTGCGAGCCGTGGTTTCATCAAGCAGCGCGGCGGTGCGGGATTCGTTCCTTCTGGCGCGCAGGTGCAGGCCGAAGCCGGCAAGGCCGGTCGCCAGCAAAGCGAGGCTGATGAAGATCGGCGCGCCGGTCAGGTGGGTCAACCCCGCCAGTATGATGATGGCGACGAAGGTCAGCAGCGGCAAGCCTTCGCGGCCGGCCAATCGCGGCTCATTCCTGGCCTGTTGCGGCTCAGGCGCCAGCGGCGGTGCGGCGACGAACCGCCGCGCCGACGCCGGCGGGGGTACCGCATCGACGTCTTCGCCAGTCTCCGCTTCCTGGATGCCGGATTCCGCGACCATGCGAAAACCCTACCGGACAGAAATTATGGAAGCCTGCGGGGGATCGTTCGAATTTTAGCGGATAGGTTGTTTTACCCCGGCGAACTCACTGCATGTCTACGACGACGCGGCCGCGGATCTTGCCGTCGACGATGTCGCGCGCGGCGTCGATGATGTTGTCGAAGCCGATGGTCGTGGACAGGCTGGCGAGCTTGCGCAGATCCAGGTCGGCGCCGATGCGGCGCCAGGCCTCGAGCCGCACCGGTTTCGGCGCCATCACCGAATCGATGCCGAGCAGCGAAACGCCGCGCAGGATGAAAGGTGCCACGCTCGACGGCAGGTCCATGCCGCCGGCCAGGCCGCAGGCCGCGACGGCACCGCCATAGGAGGTCATAGAGAGCACATTGGCCAGTGTGTGGCTGCCGACGGAATCGATGCCGCCCGCCCAACGCTCCTTGGCGAGCGGCTTGGTCGGCTGGCTGAGTTCGTCGCGCGATATCACCTCCGCGGCGCCAAGATCGATGAGATACGGGCTTTCGGCATTGCGCCCTGTCGAGGCAATGACGTGATAGCCCAGGCTGGACAGGATGGAGACCGCGACCGAGCCGACGCCGCCGGCCGCGCCCGTCACCACCACGGGCCCGCGATCGGGCACGATGCCGTGCCGCTCCAGTGCCATGACGCACAGCATTGCGGTATAGCCGGCGGTGCCGACCGCCATCGCGTCATGCGCGCTGATGCCGTCGGGGAGCGGCACCAGCCAGTCGCCGTTGACGCGGGCGCGCCCGGCATAGGCGCCAAAATGCGTCTCGCCGACACCCCAGCCGTTCAGGATGACCTTGTCTCCCTTGCGCCAGTCGGGATGGGAAGAGGATAAGACCGTTCCGGCGAAATCGATGCCTGGCACCAAGGGCCAGCGGCGAATGACCGGCGCCTTGCCTGATATTGCGAGCCCATCCTTGTAGTTCACCGTCGTCGCTTCGACTGCGACGGTGACGTCACCGTCCATGAGATCGGCTTCGGTGAGGTCGGTCACCGCCACCGACTGTTTCTTTTCGGCGTCGCGCGAAACGAGGATGGCTTTGAAGGTTTCGGGCATTTTTCTCTCCTCGATCTATCGACGTTTGCACTCTGCTGCGGCGGCCGTGCCGGGTCAATCGCTCAGGCGTCGGGACCCTGGGGCTTGGGCTGGCGCCGCCAGCCCAAAACTTCGTCAAGCACGACCAGCGCGGCGCCGACCGAAATGAAGGCATCGGCGAGATTGAACACGGCGAAGGACCAGACCGGAGTGTGGAACAGGATGTAGTCGATGACGTGGCCGTAGACGGCGCGGTCGATCAGATTGCCGAGCGCGCCACCGATGATCAGGGCAAAGCCGGTGCGGGCAATAACATGGCCCGCGGGCGTGTGCGTGGCCAGATAGAGCACGAAGGCGACGACGAGAACGGCGATGATCACCAGCCCGGTATCGCCGAAGGATGAGAACATCGAGAAGGCGATGCCGGTATTATAGGTGCGAAACAGCGCCAGGAAGGGCAGGAGATCGAGCTTTTCCTGAAAGGGAAGGCCGGTCTCGACCAAATGTTTTATCCACTGGTCGAGCGCGATCGCCGCGACGACCAGCAGCGCATAGGGAGACCATGATTTCACGATTGGGCAACCCTCATTGCGGATCCACCATTGGATCCAGCTTCAGCGCGCCGCGGCGGATCTCGAACAGCATGACGCCGGTGGCGACGGCAAGATTGAGCGAATCGGCACGCCCTGCCTGCGGAATCCTGAGCAGCCTGTCGCAACTCGCCGCCAGGCTTTCGGGCAGGCCTTGCTGTTCATTGCCCATCATCAGCAGCACCGGCCCCCGGGAAAAATCGACCGAGCGGTAGTCGACCGCGCCTTTGAGGTGTGTGCCGGCGACGAGGCCCGAAAACCCGCCGCGCCAGGCGAGGAATGCCTCGGTCGTCGCCTTGGCCACCGGAACGGCGAAGATAGAGCCCATGGTGGCGCGCACCGTCTCCACCGAAAAGGGATCGGTGGTGTCTCCGACCAGGATCACGCCCTTCGCGCCTACGGCGTCCACCGTGCGGATGACGGTGCCGAGATTGCCGGGATCACGCACCCGGTCGAGCGCCACCCAGACATCGCCATTGTCGGCGCGGATATCCTTCAGGGCCAGGAATTTCTGCGAGAAAACGCCGATCACCATTTGCGGATTGTCGCGACGGGTTATGGCGACAAGCACTTTTTCCGAGACTTCGAGCACGGTGCCGCCGGCGGCAACCGTACGCGCAGCGACCTTCTCAACCGCCGCGTTGCCGCGTCCGGCCTTGGCGAAGACCAGGGTTCTGATCTGCCAGCCGAGGTCGAGCGCATCGATGACCAGCTTCAGTCCCTCGGCCATGAAGGCGTTCTGCTGGTCGCGGAATTTTTTCAAGGCCAGCGCCTTGATCTCCTTGACCAGCGGATTGGTGAGGCTGGTGACCTCTTTCACCTGCCCGACCGGACGGGCGCCGTTATATCCACTCATCAGGCCACCCAGCGCGAGAACAGCGAGGTCGACAGCGCGCGGCCCGCCGATTTTTCGCGGATGATCAATTCGCCCGATTCAACCCTGCCGCCCATGCCGGCAAAGGTGTCGCGCATGAGAGCATGGATGGCGAAGAAGGAGGCGCGGATCGAATAAGCGGTCAGCACCACGGCAAGCGGTTTCGGGGTCAGGATCGATCGGCAGAGATCGGTCAATGCCGGCAGGTCCTCGAACAACTGCCAGACCTCGCCCTTGGGGCCGCGGCCATAGGCGGGCGGGTCGAACAGAACGATGTCATAGCGGCTGCCGCGGCGCTCCTCGCGCTCGGCGAATTTCACCGCGTCCTCGACGATCCAGCGGATCGGCTTGTTGCCAAGTCCGGCCATCTCCTGGTTTTCGCGGGCCCAGCCGATCGCCTTTTTCGAGGCATCGACATGGGTGACCTCGGCGCCGGCGCGCGCCGCCACCAGCGAGGCAAGGCCGGTATAGCCGAACAGATTGAGCACCTTGACCGGCCGCCTGGCCGCCGCGATCAGTCCGGCCATGTGATCCCAGTGCGAGGCCTGCTCGGGAAACACGCCGACGTGGCGAAACGAGGTGAAGCGGCCGAGATAGTCGATGCCGTCGTGCTTCATAGGCCAGGTCTCGCCGAGCGACGTCCCGGGGAAGCGCCAGCGGCCAATGCCTTCCTCGTCGGTATCGCCGGTGAAGACAGCGTCGGCGCGGTCCCATTCCCTTGCCGGCAGCGCCTTCTGCCAGATCGCCTGGCCCTCTGGGCGGACGATCCGATAAGGACCGTATTGTTCGAGCTTCTGGCCGGCGCCGCTGTCAAGCAGCGCATAATCGGCATTGGGCGCCACTTCGAGGATCAGCGGAAGCTGTTCGGCCGGAAGAGCGCCGTCGCGACGGGCCAGGATGCGGGGCGCCGACTTCTGCTCGGGGCGCTCGTCGACCTTGGCCTCGGGCCGCTCCTGCGGCCTGGCCGTTCCACGGCCTTCATGCGGACGCACCCGTTGTGCACCGCTTTTTGCGGGCGGACGGCTGTCGCGGCGTTTGTCGCGAAAAGATTTCAAGCAGGAGCATCTCCGAGGCGTGGCCGCTTTTGACATAGGGCAACCGGCTTCGCAACCAAGTCCGCCGCGCAAGCGTCGCCTGGTCATGTCGGCTTGCGATGGACCAATATCAAAGAAACAGGCAAATCTTCGATATGTCCCGCTCCGAACGCCTGCTCGACCTGATCCAGACATTGCGCCGGCATCGCATGCCGGTGAGCGGGCAGTCGCTCGCCGACGAACTCGGGATTTCAATTCGCACGCTTTACCGGGACATCGCAACGCTGCAGGGCCAGGGGGCGCCGATCGAGGGCGAGGCGGGGCTCGGCTATGTGCTGAAGCCCGGATTCATGCTGCCGCCGTTGATGTTCAGCGACGAGGAGATCGAGGCAATTGTGCTCGGTTCGCGCTGGGTCGCCAAGCAGCCGGATTCGCGGCTTTCGTCAGCGGCCGTCAACGCGCTTGCCAAGATCGCGTCGGTGCTGCCTGATGATCTGCGCGAGGATCTCGACGCCACCACACTGCTGGTCGGGCCGCCCGCCCCGACTGTTGAAAGCATCGATCTCGGCCTGGTGCGGCAGGCGATCCGCAACGAGCGCAAGCTGGACTTCTTCTATCGCGATGCCGGTGGCGCGGGCTCGCGGCGCATCGTGTGGCCGTTCGCGCTTGGTTTCTTCGACAAGGTGCGGGTCGTGGTGGCGTGGTGCGAAATACGGCAGGATTTCCGGCATTTTCGCGCCGACCGCATAGCCGAGCTCAAGACGACGGATCTGCGCTATCCGCGCCGCCGTCAGGCGCTGCTGAAGGAATGGCGGGCGACGCTCGACACCCCACGGCAGGAGCGGTTGTAAGCTGTCTACGGCGCCTCTCGTTACGCATACTGCCAGAATCTGACAGTGGCGCGCTTTATGTCTGTCCTGGTCGAAACCCCTGGAGAACAGACATGGTCACCCCCAATTTCGTCATCCTCTACGTCGACCAGCCGCAGCGTAGCGGCGCCTTCTACAGCGCTCTGCTCGGCCGCGAGCCGGTCGAAAGCGCGCCGACATTCGTGCTGTTCGTGCTCGACAACGGTTTCAAACTCGGTCTCTGGTCGAGGCATACGGTGGAACCGGCGGCGGCAGCGACCGGTGGCGGCGCCGAGATCGTCTTTGCCCTGGATACGCCCGAGGCAGTCGATGCCGCCCATGCCGACTGGTCCGGACGTGGGCTGAAAATCCTGCAGGCGCCAACCGACATGGATTTCGGCCGCACCTTCGTTGCGCTCGATCCCGACAACCATCGCCTGCGGGTCTACTGGCTGTCGGACGGGCAGCAGGCAGACGGGGAGCAGGAATGAGTGCGTCTTGGATTGCGGTGGCGTCGGCGCAGCACGTCCGGCGCGGCCGCGAGGGCGGCTTCATGCAGGTCAACCACGGCAAGGCGGCGCCGCTGCGGCGGGTCCAGCCCGGGGACGGCATTGTTTATTATTCGCCGACAACGATTTTGGGCGAGAAAGACGGGCTGCGGGCGTTCACGGCGATCGGCACGGTGCGGGAGGGAGAACCCTATCAAGGCGACATGGGCGGCGGCTTCACGCCCTTTCGCCGCGACGTCGACTGGGCGGCGGCCGGGGAAGCGCCGATCAAGCCATTGCTCGACAGGCTGGACTTCACGGCCGGCAAGCCGAATTGGGGGTATCAACTGCGCTTCGGCCTGTTCTCGATAAGCGCGGCCGATTTCGCCGTAATCGCCGAAGCTATGGGCGCTAACCAGCCGGGACAGTAAGCTAGGTCCTGAGCGCCTTGTAGACGGCAATGCCGGCGGCAAGGTCCTCGAGCGCGGCGCCGACCGACTTGAACAGCGTGATCTCGTCGGCGCTCCGGCGCCCTTGCTTCTGACCGCGCGCCAGCTCGTGCAAATCGGCTATGATGGCTTCCGATTTCAGCACGCCGGAAGCGAGCGGTATGACGATGTCGCCCGCTTCCTTGGTGGCGCCGGCGCGGGTGTCGACATAGACGCGGGCGCGCCCTATCGCCTCGTCGTCGCTTTCGCGCATTGTCGGGGTGAAGCCGCCGACCATGTCGACATGGCTTCCCGGCTTCAGGCGGGCGCCCTTGATCAGCGGATCGGTGGCGATCGTCGCCGACGAGACGATATCGGCCTGGCCGAGCTCGGCATCGAGATCGGTCGCTGCGCTCGCCGCGAAGCCCTCGGCGCGCAGTCCGGCGGCGACCTTCTCGGCGTTGTCCAAGGTGCGATTCCAGATGCGGATGGTCCTGATCGGCCGCACGGCGCAATGCGCCTTGGCGAGGAATGGCGACAGCGCACCGGCCCCGATCACCAGCAGCCGGGAAGCGTCTTCGCGCGCCAGATAGGATGCGGCGAGCGCCGAGGCGCAGGCCGTGCGCCATTGCGTCAGCCGCTGGCCGTCGATCAGGGCCTCCGGTTCGCCGGTGGCGCCGTTGAGCAGGAGATAGACCCCCATCACTGCCGGTTTGCCGATGGCATTGTTGTCGGGCGAGACGGTAACGATCTTGACGCCGATATGCCCCCCGGCCGAGATGCCGGCTGCGTTGAAATCGGTCCAGGCCGGCATCAGCAGCAAGGTCGAGGCCGCACCGTCCGGCCGTTCGACCGTGTGATGGTGCCGGACAGGTTGCACCGCGCCGTCACGGAAAGCCACGCGCAGCGTGTCCACTAGGCCCGGGAAGGTCAACGACTGGTCGACCTCTGCGGCCGAAATGGTCAGCATGGGAAACTCCGTGAAGAAAATCGCGGGCCCGAGAGGGCCCGCAGCGCCGTGCGGCGGTCAGTTGGTCGGCTTCGGCAGCACCGGTCCCTGCGGTGTCGACGGGGTGCGGCCGATCGCCTGGCGCAGGTTCTCGGCCTCGACGCCGCGCTGGCGCGCCAGCTTGCGGTAACGTCCCTGCTTGACCCAGGTCGCCAGGCTGCCGACGACCATGCCGACGGCGAGGGCCAGGAACAGGAAGATGAACAGCGGCAAAGTGAGCGTCAGCGCCGGATTGCCGGGATTGAACGGATCCAGCGTGAAGGCGACGAGTTCGCGATTGGCGACGGCCAGCGCGATCAGGATGACCGCCAGGGGCACGAAGACCACGATGAGCATGAAGCGATTGAGCATGATGTTTTCCGTCGGAAACCGGCCTCCCGGGAAGGGCCGGTCTGGCGTCGCGCCTATTTTCCGCCATTCAGCCTTTCGCGCAGTTCCTTGCCGGTCTTGAAGAAAGGCACCCATTTCTCCTCGACCTCGACGGATTCACCGGTGCGCGGGTTGCGGCCGGTGCGGGCGGGGCGATTTTTCACCGAAAAGGCACCGAAGCCACGCAATTCGACCCGGTTGCCTTCGGCGAGCGCGTCGGTGATCTCGTCGAAAATCGCGCCGACGATGTTTTCAACGTCGCGCAGGAAAAGATGCGGATTGCGCGTGGCAATAATCTGCACAAGTTCGGACTTGATCATCGGACGGGTCCCCTGAAATCGGTGCGGTCGAAATTATGAGGATGATTTTGTTTGCTTTTTCATCCACCCCAAACGGCATCTCAAGGGTGCCAGACGGAAACGAGACCGTCAAGAAACAAGCGGTCGGCGCCAAGTTCATGGATGATATCGCCGCTGTAGTCCGGCAGGCCGAGCGCGCCGGCGATCGTGCGCACCATCGCTTTGGAAAACAGGAAGCCGCCGCGCCGCTCCGTGTCCTTCCATTCGACCACCTTGAGTTTCGAGTCGACGCCCTTGGTCGCCAGCCAGTCGATCGCCTCGGTCTCGCCGCCGACGGCGTCGATCAGGCCGTTGGCGACCCCTTGGCGACCGGTGAAGATCGATCCGTCGGCGAGCGCCAGCGCTTGCTCGCGGGTCATCTTGCGGCGTTCGGCGACGATGCCGACGAACCAGTCGTAGCTGTCGAGGATGAGCTTGCGGACCATGGCGCGCTCGTCGTCGTTGGTCGGCTTGAAAGGCGAGGGCGAGGCCTTGAGCGGCGAGGATTTCACTTCCTCCAGCTTGACGCCGAGCTTGTCCATCAGGCCGCTGACATCAGGATACTGGATCAACACGCCGATCGAGCCGACGATCGAGGTCTTGCGGGCGACGATGTGATCGGTGGCGCTCGCGATCATGTAGCCGGCCGACGCGGCGAGCGTGCCGACCTCGGCCGCGACAGGCTTGTCGGCGGCGAGCTTGCGCACCTCCTCATAGATCGATTCACCGCCGACGGTGGTGCCGCCGGGGGAATCGATGGCGAGGATCACGCCTTTCACCCTCGGCGACTTGCGGATGGCTTCCAGCCGCTCGATCAGTTCGTCGTCCTCGGTTATGGTGCCTTCGATCCTGACCTTGGCGATATGATCGACGGCCGACCCGCCGAAATCGTCGCGATAGAACCAGGCCGAGATCGCAATCACGCCGAGCGCAACGATGGCGATGGCCGCAGCGCGCCAGAAGGTCAGCTTACGCCGCAAGCGGCGGCGGTCGATCAGGTCGTCGGCTCTCAATGCCATGGTCAGCCTCACGGTCGATGGAAAGAGATGCTTTTAGACCATGACGTCCCGGTCTGGAAGCAATTCCGTCTGCGCATGACGCGGCAATCCGCGCGCGGCGCACGCGAGGCAAGTGCGCGTCAGCGTCCGCCAAGACGTCGGTTTCGTGATTGGTCCGTGAAACGAACGGCAGGTAAGGAGAGAGCCGATGGTAACGAAAAATGTACGCCAGACGTCTATTTCTGCTATGAAGCAGGGCTGTCAGTGTTGATCCGTTCTGATCTGCACGACAGCAACTGTCACATTTTCGCGGTTTTCGTCGGCTTGTGCTTGCTTGAAAGCGCCGACGTCCCACCTATAGGCGGTGTTGCCCGGCGGGGCAGGGGTTTTAGAAGAAAGCAGTTATGTTAGCGCGAACGAGTGAAGCGAGCAGCACCGAGACGGAGTTGGCTCCCCCGGCGGACGGCCCGGCGAGGGGGGACGCGTTCGATCGCGCACGGCGGCATTCGCGCCGGGTGCGCGTGCTCAAATTCGCCGTGCCGGTGCTAGCGGCGTTGATCGCCATTGCCTTCCCGGTCTATTCCTACCTCGCCGCACCGGTGTCCGTCGCGGTCCAGGCGGAAGGCACCGCCTTTTCCAACGGCAAGCTGGTGATGGCCAACCCCAAGCTCAACGGCTTCACCAAGCAGAAATTGCCCTATTCCATGACGGCATTGCGCGCCATACAGGACGTCAGCACGCAAGGCATCATCGAACTCGACGGCATCGACGCCAAGGTGCCGATCGCGGCCGACAATGTCGCTGCGATCAAAGCCACGCATGGTACCTACGATCGCGACGGCAATACGATGCACCTGACCAGCGACGTCACGATCGCCACGACCGACGGCCTTCAGGCCAGGTTCAAATCGGTCTTCCTCGACATGGGCAAAGGCACTATGAAGACGGATGACCCCGTGGACGTCAGCCGTGACGGGTCGCAGATCACCGCGAATTCCTTGTCGGTGCAGGACAATGGCAAGGTTCTGGTGTTCGAGAACAAGGTGCGCGTCAATATCGATCCCGCCAATCTGAAGGCGGCAGAGGCAAAGGGCGAAGAAGCGAATGTGGCTCATTAGTTCGACACGGCTTGCCGCCGCAGCTTCGGCGCTGCTTTTGCTGGGGCTTGCGCCGGCGCTGGCGCAATCCACCGCCGAGAGCGCGTCTGGGCTCAAACTGTCGGGCGACAAGCCCATCCAGATCGAGAGCGACAAGCTGGAGGTCCGGCAGGCAGACAACGTCGCCGTGTTCACCGGCAACGTCACGGTCGTGCAGGGACCGACCCTGCTCAAGTCCGGCAAGATGATGGTCTACTACGTCAAGGACCCGAACGCGGCCGCAAAGGGGACGGAAGCAGCGGGAGCGGCGATGACCGGCTCCGCCAACATCGACCACCTTGAAGTCAGCGGAAAAGTTTACATCAAGTCGAATGACCAGATCGCGACCGGCGACAATGGCACCTTCGACATGAAGACGCAGGTGCTGGTCCTGTCCGGCAAGGAAGTGGTGCTGTCGCAAGGCCCCAATGTCCTCAAGGGCTGCAAGCTCACCGTGCAGATGAAGACCGGCCTCGCCAATGTCGACGGCTGCGGCGGACGTGTCATCATGTCGATGACGCCACCGCCGAAATCGGGAGCGACGAACCCCTGATGGCCAGCCTGTCGTCGCTGACGGCGCGTCTTCCGGGGCGGGCCGCCGGCAAGGTTTCGGCTCCGGCCACGGTCACCGCCGATAAGGCGAAGTTCAAGGGAACCTTGATCGCCAAGGGCCTGACCAAGAGCTACAAGGGTCGCAAGGTGGTCAGCGGCGTCACGCTCGGGGTGCGTGCCGGCGAGGCCGTCGGGCTGCTCGGTCCGAACGGTGCCGGCAAGACCACCTGTTTCTACATGGTCACCGGCCTGGTGCCGGTGGACGAGGGCACGATCGAGATCGACGGCTTCGATGTCACCTCCATGCCGATGTACCGGCGTGCGCGTCTGGGCATCGGCTATCTGCCGCAGGAGGCCTCGATCTTCCGCGGCCTCAGCGTCGAGCAGAACATTCGCGCCGTGCTGGAAGTGGTCGAAAAGAGCCGCAAGGAGCGCGAGCGCAGCCTCGACGAACTGCTCGAGGAGTTCCATATCAGCCATTTGCGCAAGGCGCCGTCGATGTCGCTTTCCGGCGGCGAACGTCGGCGCCTGGAGATCGCGCGTGCGCTGGCCACGCGCCCGGCCTACATGCTGCTCGACGAGCCTTTCGCCGGCATCGACCCGATCGCCGTCGCCGACATCCAGCAACTGGTGCGTCATTTGACGGCGCGCGGCATCGGCGTGCTCATCACCGATCACAATGTGCGCGAGACGCTCGGCCTGATCGACCGCGCCTACATCATCCATGCCGGCCAGGTGCTCACTCATGGCCGGGCCGATGAAGTGGTCGCAAATCCCGACGTGCGGCGGCTCTATCTGGGCGAGGGATTCACGCTTTGAGCGTGAAATTTGTTTCCTGACGCGATTTTTTTCCTGTCAGGGGCCGCTTTCTCGCGATTTTGCTCCGGGATAACGCTCCGGTAAGCGGGTTTTGCTAGCGTTTGCCTTGACAAGCAAAAGCCGGGCCAGTTTCTATCGGTTCGCGAAAATTCCTTCCGGCAGTCCGGATGCAGACGAGGCGTTTGAAACCGAACCATGGCGTTGGCGGCGAAACTACAGCTACGACAGTCGCAGTCGCTGGTGATGACGCCACAGCTGATGCAGTCGATCCGGCTGCTGCAGTTCACCCATGCTGAACTCGAGCACTTCATCGACGAGGAGATCGAGCGCAATCCGTTGCTGGAGCGCGCCGAGCCGCAGGACGACGCCGCCAGCGACCAGGTGCCGAGGACCGAGGCGGCACCGGAAACGGCCGACGACGGCGACTGGTTCGAGACCGAAGCGGGATGGAGCGCCGAGGCAATCTCGGAAAAGCTCGACACATCGCTGGAGAACCTGTTCCCGGACGACCCGGGCACCAGCGAGCGACTCGGACCAGACCTCACGGCACAGTGGAAATCGGCGACCGGCAATGGCGGCACGTCCTCGTCCGAAGGCTTCGATGCCGGCGACATGGCTGCGACCGCGATCACGCTGCGCGATCATGTCAGCGAGCAGATTGCGCTCGCTTTCGCCGATCCGGCGGCGCGCCTGATCGCCGGCGAACTCGCGGACGGCCTCGACGAGACCGGCTATATGCGCGCCGATACGGCTGAGATAGCTTCGCGCCTTGGTAGCGGCGCCGACGCCGTGGCCAAGGTGCTGTCGGTGTGCCAGACCTTCGAGCCGTCCGGCCTGTTCGCCCGCGACCTTGCCGAATGCCTGTCGCTGCAACTTGCCGTGCGCGACAGGCTCGATCCGGCGATGAAGGCGCTGATTGCCAATCTCGAACTCCTGGCGCGCCGCGATTTCCACACGCTGAAGCGGATCTGCGGCGTCGACGAAGAGGACCTGCTGGACATGCTGGCCGAGATCCGGGCGCTCGATCCGCGGCCGGGCATGGCATTTTCGGGCGGCGCCAGCGACGCCGTCATTGCCGATGTCGAGGTGCGCGCGGCCAATGACGGCAGCTGGACGGTCGAGCTCAACGCCGAAACGCTGCCGCGCGTGCTGGTCGACCACATCTATTTCGCGCAGGTTTCGCCGCACGCCAAGAACCAGGCTGAAAAGGATTTCCTGGCCGAGTGCCTGCAGAACGCCAATTGGCTGACGCGCAGCCTCGATCAGCGGGCAAAGACCATTCTCAAGGTCGCATCGGAGATCGTGCGCCAGCAGGATGCCTTCCTCGTCCATGGCGTGCGCCAGCTGAAGCCGCTCAACCTGCGCACGGTGGCCGACGCGATAGGCATGCACGAATCGACCGTCAGCCGGGTTACCGCGAACAAGTACATGCTGACGCCGCGCGGCGTGTTCGAACTGCGCTATTTCTTCACCGCCTCGATAGCCGCGTCGGGCGGTGGCGAGGCGTATTCGTCGGAAGCGGTGCGCGACCGCATCAAGCAATTGATCGATGAGGAAAAAACCGTCGACGTCCTGTCCGACGACGCGATCGTCGACATGTTGCGCGAAAGCGGCGTCGATATCGCCAGGCGCACGGTCGCCAAATACAGGGAAGGCATGAATATCCCGTCCTCGGTGCAGCGCCGGCGCGAGAAGCGGGCCCTTGCCAGCGCCGGGCGCTAGGTTCGGCGATTTTCCACAGGGTTTCGCGCTTCATTGACAAGCTGCGGCGAAGTGGCTAGAAGCCCGCCCGCATGAGACGGGCTCGACGCCCGCTAGCGGATGGTCCGTCACGACAATGGCCTAGGGATGGTCAAGAAGGCGGCTTGTGATCAACCGGAAAGTTTGGATTTAAATCGGCGCGAGTGACGCCGCAAAGCTTGTGCGCACGGACCACGAGTATAAACTCCGGCCAGTTTGAAGCCTGAGCAAGGAAGGTCAGTTTTCAGATGAATCTGCGCATATCGGGAAAACACATGGATATCGGCGATGCGTTCCGTACGCGCATCAACGATCGTGTCGGCGAGGCGATCGGCAAATATTTCGACCGCGGCTTTGCCGGACATGTCACCGTCATCAAATCGGGCTCGCGCTATTCGGCGGATTGCATGATCCGGCTGGATTCCGGCGCTTCGCTGCAGGCGACCGGCGATGCCCAGGACCCGACGCTGGCTTTCGAGGCCGCGGCGGATCGTCTGGAAACCCGGCTTCGGCGCTACAAGCGCCGGCTGAAATCGCACAATTCGGGCAATGGCGAGCTCACCGATATCGCCTACACGGTGATGGCGCCACTCGCCGATGACGACGAGGACATTCCGGAGGATTTTGCGCCGGCCATCGTCGCCGAATCGACCATGACGCTGAAGACCATGTCGGTGGCGTCGGCGGTCATAGAACTCGACACAAAGGACAGTCCGGTCTTCGTCTTCCGCAACGCCGGAAACAATCACATCAACATCGTCTATCGCCGGCCGGATGGGAACATCGGCTGGATCGATCCGTCCACGACCAAGGTCGCACAGGGATAAAACCGGCCGCACGAGGGGTGGGGACTGGTGACGGCAGGCGAACAAGGGATTTTCAAGTATGGATCTGAGCGATCTCATCAACGTTCCGGCGATATTGCCGGCGTTGAAGGCGAACTCCAAGAAGCAGCTTCTGCAATTGCTGTCGGAGAGGGCGGCCGCGATTTCCGGCATTCCGGAGCGGGAGGTGTTCGACACGATCCTGCAGCGCGAGCGGCTCGGCTCGACGGGGGTCGGCAACGGCATCGCCATTCCGCACGGCAAGCTGGCCGGCGTGAAGCGCATCGCCGGCGTGTTCGCCCGCCTGGAGACGCCGGTCGATTTCGAGGCGCTCGACGACCAGCCGGTCGACCTGGTGTTCCTGCTGCTGGCCCCTGAAGGGGCCGGCGCCGATCATCTGAAGGCGCTGTCGCGCATCGCGCGGGTGCTGCGCGACGCCGATACGGTGGCCAAGATCAGGGGAACGCGCGACGCCGTGGCGATCCACGCGCTTTTATCGGACACCCAGGCCTCGCACGCGGCCTGACGTTTTCTGGATGAACAATGGTAGGGCCGCCACGGGCGGCCCCGTTCGTTTTCAGCGGAAAATCGCCTTAATGAATGGCGACCGTGGTCAGGTCGTTTTCCATGGCGCCGGCCAGCGCGCGATCGCGCGCATCTGAAAGCAGGATCGGCTGGCCGTTGGCGGCAAACAGCGCCCACAATTCCATGCCGGGCGCGATTTCGCCAATGCCCGGGAAACGGCCGAGCAGTTCCTCGCTCGTAACCTTGCGCAGATAAGCGACCGAGCCCTCGCCGAGATGGGCGAATTCACCGCTGGTCATGGTGGGATTTTGTGTAGGATTTTGGTCAGTTCTGGTCATTTCAAGCCTCCTTGGCGCGAGACGCCGCCCTGGTTCTGGGCAGTAGGCCATCCCGCATGAGAGCCATCGGCAAAGATCAGTCTTTCACCGATATGTTTATTTTCCGTACCAGCCGCTCGGACTCGGGCCGATCGAGATCGATCGACAAAAGGCCGTTCTTCAGCTCCGCCGCAATCACCCGCATGCCGTCGGCCAGCACGAAGCAGCGCTGGAATTGGCGTGCGGCGATGCCGCGGTGAAGAAATTCGCGCTCGGTATCGTCGGTCTGACGACCGCGCACGACCAACTGGTTTTCCTCCGTGGTGACATCGAGATCGCTTTCGGCGAAACCGGCGACAGCGAGCGTGATGCGCAGCCTTTCGGCCTTGCCGTCGGCGCCGCTGAGCCGCTCGATGTTGTAAGGAGGATAGCTGTCACCGGATTTCGCCAGGCGCTCCAGCGTCTTTTCCATGGCGTCGAAACCCAGGAGAAGCGGGCTGGAGAAAGGCGTCATTCGGCTCATGTTACATTGTCCTCTCAAGAGCGACATAAACTGGAAAAACCCAGATGGCATTTTTCCCGATGGTCTTGATATGGTCCGCCCCACGACCAAGTTCAAGCCATCAAAACACCCGCCCAAAAAGACCACGTCGTGGACTCACAAGAATGATCGACATGGCGCTTGAAACGGCAGTGAGATGCAAGGAGAAGCGCTGCGCCGGGATTCGTCCCCCGGGCGGAGCGGTTCGGCAGCTCAAGGCCGGTTCGGTGCGTTTCGCATGCTCGCTCGGACGCATGAGCTCATGGCCAAACAAGGAATTGAAATGCCCCAAACACGCAAGATCATCATCGACACGGATCCTGGCCAGGACGATGCCGTCGCCATATTGCTGGCGCTTGGCAGCCCCGAGCTGGAGATCGTCGGCATATCAGCCGTAGCCGGCAACGTGCCGCTGAACCTTACCGAAAAGAACGCCCGCAAGATCTGCGAACTGGCCGGCCGACCCGACATCAAGGTCTATGCCGGCGCCGTCCGTCCGCTGGCGCGTGAACTGGTTACGGCCGAGGCGGTGCATGGCCAAACTGGCCTCAACGGGCCACAATTGCCCGAACCGACGATGAAGCTGCAGGATAAGTACGCCGTCGATTTCATCGTCGAGACGCTGATGAAGGAAGAGAGCGGCAGCATCACGCTGTGCGCTCTCGGGCCGCTCACCAATATCGCGCTGGCGCTGATCCGCGAGCCGAAGATCGCGCCGCGCATCAAGGAAATCATCCTGATGGGCGGTGGCTTCTTCGAAGGCGGCAATGTCACGCCGGCGGCCGAATTCAACATTTATGTCGATCCGCACGCGGCCGAGGTGGTGTTGAAATCCGGCATTCCGATCGTGCTGATGCCGCTCGACGTCACCCACAAGGCGCTGACCACCGCCAAGCGCACCCAGGCCTTTCGCAAGCTCGGCACCAAGGTCGGTACCGCAACGGCCGAGATGCTGGAGTTTTTCGAGCGTTTCGACGAGGAGAAATACGGCACCGATGGCGGGCCGCTGCATGACCCCTGCGTCATCGCCTACCTGTTGAAACCGGAGCTGTTCAAAGGCCGTAACTGCAATGTCAGCGTGGAAACCAGCTCGGAACTGACCATGGGCATGACCGTGATCGACTGGTGGGGCGTCACCAAGCGGGAAAAGAACGCCAAGGTGATGGGCGACATCGACCATGACGGCTTCTTCGCGCTGTTGCTGGAACGGCTGGGGCGGCTTTAAATCCGCCTCCTTACCCTCTCCCCTCGCGGGAAAAGGCGGCCTCGCGAAGCGAGGTCGGATGAGGGGTGTTCCGGGGAACGCCGACGCCTCACTCCGTCACGCACCCCTCAACCATCTCGGCGCTGCGCGCCGATCCACCTTCCCCCACAAGGGGGAAGGAAAGGCGGCGGTGCTCACTTCGACCGTGAAAACGCCAGCCACAGGCCGCCGCCGATCATGAAGCTGCCGCTGATCCTGGACAGGAGCTTGACGCGGCGGGCGGACAGGATGCGACCGGCGCGGCCGGCGGCCAGCGCATAAGTCGAATCCGACATGGCGGCGAAGATCATGGCGGTGAGGCCCATGACGGCGATCTGCAGCGAATAATTGCCTTGCGGCGCGATGAATTGCGGAAAGAAGGCGCCGAAGAAGATCAGCGTCTTCGGGTTGCTGAGCGCTACCAGCAGGCCCTGCACGAAAAAGCCGCCGCGCGGCTTCCGCGCCGTTCCGTCGGCGTTCAGCTTGCCCTTGGACCGGAACATCTGCACGCCCATCCAGATCAGGTAGGCGGCACCGATCAGCCGCACCCATTCGAACCAGTGCCCCATACCCGATATCAGCGTGTTGAGGCCGATGCCGACGATGGCGATCATGACCGCCAGGCCGGCCTGCGTGCCGGCGACATTGGCCAGGCCGGCGCGGGAGCCATGACGGATGCTGTTGGCGATGATCAGCGTGACCGTCGGCCCTGGCACCAGGATGATGACGACGCACGCAAGGACATAGGCGGCATAGAGTTCCAGCGACATGATTTTTCCCTCGGGCAGAATGCCGCCTGTGCGGCGCCACAATCAATGCATGGCGGCGATGCCGGTGCAAGCCGGCACATGGAGCCGCGCGATACGCAGATGCACCGGATTCAGGCGCCGGACGGCCACGGCAGTGTCGTCTCATAGGCCGCCGCCGCCTTCAGCACAGCCATGTCGCCACGCGGCCGGCCGATCAGTTGCATGCCCATCGGCCGGCCTCTGGCGTCGAAGCCGACCGGCACGCTGACGGCCGGGCAGCCGCCCATGGTCGCGGGCGCCGAAACCTGCATCCAGCGGTGATAGCTGTCCATCGGCTGGCCGGCGATCTCGCGCGGCCAATGGGTGCCGACGTCGAACGGAAAGACTTGCGCGGTCGGCAATGCAATCAGGTCGAAGCGGTCGAACAGCGACAGCAGCATCCGGTACCAGGACGTCCGGACGACCGAGGCGGCGCGAATCCGGGGCGCCGTCAGGAGTTGCGCGTTCTCCACCTCCCAGACGGCTTCGGGCTTCAACAGGGCGCGCCTGGCGGGATCGTCATAATGCACTTTCAGCGCGCAGCCGCTGCTTGCCTGGCGCAACGTCACGAAGGCCTGCCACAAGGCCTCGAAATCAAAATCCTGTACCAGTGCCTCGGCCTTGAACGATGCCTCCCCGAAGCGGTCGAGCGCGGCTTGGCAGAGCTCGAGAATGCCGGGCTCCATGGGCAAATGCCCGCCCAGATCGCCGAGCCAGGCGACACGGCCGCCTTTGGCGGGCATATGCAGGCCTTCGAGGAAGGAGCCTTGTTTCTCATAGGACAAGGGTGCGCGCGGATGATGGCCCGCCTGCACGTCGAGCAGCAGCGCCATGTCGCCGACATTGCGACCCATCGGCCCATCGACGCCCATCTGGGCATGAAAGACCTCGACGTCCGGGCCGCCGGGGACGAGCCCCTGCGATGGCCGGAAACCATAGACATTGTTCCAGGCGGCTGGATTGCGCAACGAGCCGCCGAAGTCGCTGCCGTCGGCGACGGGCACCATGTCCAGCGCCAGCGCCACCGCGGCGCCGCCGCTCGAGCCGCCGGCGCTCAAATCTGGATCAAAGGCGTTCAGCGTCGGGCCGAACACGGGATTGTAGGTGTTGGAGCCGAGGCCGAATTCGGGAACGTTGGTCTTGCCGATGATGATGGCGCCGGCCTTGCGCATGCGCTCGACGAAGAAATCGTCCTCCTGCGGCACGAAATCGGCGAAGATCGGCGAGCCGAAGGAGGTGCGCAGGCCGCGGGTCATTGCGAGATCCTTGACCGCGATCGGCAGGCCGAAGAGCGCACCGGCCCGGTCCGGACGGGCATCGGCTGCGTCGGCCTCGCGCAGGATATCGCTACGATCGCGCATGGAAACGATGGCATTGACGAGCGGGTTGACGGCTTCGATGCGGTCGAGGAATGCCGTCACGACCTCACGTACCGAAAGTTTCCTTTGCCGGATCGCGTCGGCCAGTTCGACGGCGGGCAGGCGGCATATGTCGCCGGCCGGTGGCGCGGCATGCTTCGTCTGGGGGCGCATTCTGGTCGTCTCAGCGGGATTTCAGGAGTGCCTGGTCGACATCGGCGGCCAACGGGATCGCCGGCTGGGCGCCCGGCTTCAGGCATGCCAGCGAGCCGGCCGCGCCGGCCCGGGCGAGCGCCTGTTCGAGGGGCAGGCCCGACGACAGGCCGGCGGCGAAATAGCCGCAAAAGGTGTCGCCTGCACCAACCGTGTCGACCGGGGTGATCTTCAATGCGGGCACCGTCAGGGAATCGGTCGGCGTCGCCGCCATCACGCCGTCGCCGCCGAGCGTGACGACGATGGTGCGGCCGGTTTTCCCGGCAAAGTCGCGCATCCGTGCCGCGCGGTCGCGCCCGCTCAGCGACAGCACCTCGCCATACAGGTCGAACTCGGTCTCGTTGGCGACGACATAGTCGGCCTTGCCGAGCAAGCCGGCCGCGTCGCGATGGAAGGGTGCGGTGTTGAGCACGGTGACGGCACCGGCCGCACTTGCCTGATCGAGCGCGGCTTCGACGGTCGCAAGCGGGATCTCGTGTTGCAGGAGCATGACATCGCCTTTTCCGGGGAAGGCCTTGGACAGGTCGCCGGGCAGCACCGAGGCGTTGGCACCCGGCACCACGGCGATAATGTTCTCGCCATCGTCGCCGACCATGATCAGCGCGGTGCCCGTCGAGGCAAAAGTTTCGCCCACGCCAGACAGATCCACCTTGGCCTGGCGCAGCAGCGCCAGGGCCTCGCCGGCGAAACTATCCTTGCCGACGGCTCCCACCATGCGCACCTTGGCGCCGGCGCGCGCGGCGGCCAACGCCTGGTTGGCGCCCTTGCCACCGGGCGCGGTGGCGAAACCGGAGCCGCTCACCGTCTCGCCAGGGCTCGGCAAGCGGTCGACATTGGCGATAAGGTCGAGATTGATCGAGCCGACGACGATGATCAAGGAATGCCTCCTCATGAATGAGCGGGAAGCTATCCTGTAAGATCGTTGCTTTCCAGTGCATGCCGATATGGCAAGCGCTGCGGTGCCGCGTCCTGCGAGTCAGCGGGGCGTCGTCGTTTTCCACGTGACAATGCCGGCGGAAGGTTCGCCGGCGTTCCCGATTTCAAGAGGTGACCTGTCCCGCCTCCCAGCCCAGAATGGCGCGCTTGCGGGTCAGGCCCCAGTGGTAGCCGGTGAGGTCGCCGGATTTGCCGATGGCGCGGTGGCAAGGCACCACGAAGGAGAGCGGGTTGGCGCCGTTGGCGGCGCCGACGGCGCGGCTGGCGCTCGGCGCGCCGATGCTGGCGGCAATCGAGGAATAGGTGCGAGCCTTGCCCATCGGAATCTGGAGCAAGGCCTCCCAGACGCGAACCTGGAAGTCGGTGCCGATCATCACGACATGCAGCGGCTGGTCCGGGCGCCACAGCGTCGGGTCGAAGATACGCGCGGCGTAGGGACCGGTCGCGACCATATCCTCGACATAGACGGCATTCGGCCAGCGGCTGGACATATCGGCGAAAGCGGCGCGTTCCTCGCCCGGATCGCTGAAGGCGAGGCCGGCAAGCCCGCGGTCGGTGGCCATGATCAGGGCAGTGCCGAATGGCGAGGTATGATAGCCATAGCGGATGGTGAGCCCGGCGCCGCGCGTCTTGTAGTCGCCCGGCGACATCGCCTCATGGGTGACGAACAGGTCGTGCAGCCGGCCGGGGCCGGACATGCCGAGCTCGAACGAGGTTTCGAGCAGCGGCATGCCGGAATCGAGCAGCCTGCGGGCATGGTCCAGCGTCACCGCCTGCAGGAATGCTTTGGGCGACAGGCCTGCCCAGCGTGTGAACAGCTTCTGCAGGCCGGTCGGCGTCTCGCCGACCTCCTCTGCAAGCTCCTCGAGAGAAGGCTGGTCGCGATAGTCGAGGCTGATCTTCTCGATGGCGCGGCGCACGATTTCGTAGTCGTTGCCTTCGGGCGTGATGTCCTTCTTGAGGACTGCTGTCTGGGTGCTCATGGGAATTCTCCTTGAGCCGGAATATCAGCCCTTGGGGCGCCGATCGCCACCCGAAACTTGCCTTCTTGCGGCGCATACCCAGATAAACTCTGGTTTTCGAGCCCAGGAGTCGCCATGGCGGGTGAAAAGGTAAATCTCGCCGGCGCGAAAGAAACCTTGCTGATGACGCTCTACGGCAAGGCGCTGGAAAGCCGGATGCCCCATTCGCTGCTTGGGGATCGTTTCGCCGACGAGGCGGTGCGTAAGATCGACTATGATTTCTCAAGACTCAAGGTCGACAGCAATCTCGGCATCGGCCTGGCGATCAGGGCAAAGACGCTGGACGTCCGCGTCGAGGAGTTTCTGGCCAGAAATCCTGATGCCATCGTGCTGCATCTGGGGTGCGGGCTCGACACGCGCATCTTCCGGGTCAATCCGCCACCAGGCGTCGACTGGTTCGATGTCGACTATCCGGAAGTCATTGAACTCAGGCGCAAGCTTTACCCGCCGCGCGACCGCTATCGCCTCATCGCTTCGTCGGTAACAGAGCCGGACTGGCTGGCTGAAGTGCCCCGGAACCGACCGGCCATCGTGGTGGCGGAGGGGCTGACGCCCTATCTCCCGGCCGAGGAAGGGTTCCGCCTGTTCTCGCGCCTGGTGATACATCTTGCCGGCGGCGACCTGATTTTCGACGCTTACAGCGGTTTCGGCCTGAAGCTGCTGCGCCTCAATCCGGCGATCAGGGCGACAGGCGCCGAGGTCCACTGGGCGATCGAGGATCCGCACGAACTGGAACTGGCTGTCCCGAAGCTCCGATTCATCGAAGACATCCCGGCCTATGGACCTGAACACGCCGCCCGCATGGGCTGGCCCGCGCAGCTGTTCGTTCGGCTTTGGAAATACATTCCCGCACTGCGCAAGATCGGCAGGCTTTTGCGCTATCGCTTCTGAAACGTCGTACCCTTGTTCGACGCGGTCCGGACGCAAGCTGTTCGGCTAGCGCGCCTTGGCGGTGGCGAGCGCACGTGAAAAGGCGGTGGCGAAGCTTTCGCGGGAATCGGGGTCGAGAAAGCCGCCGATCGCCACGTTTTGTCCCTGCGCCTCGACCGCCATCCGGGTGATGCCGATTTCGGCGTGACGGGCGACCGAAAAGCGCGCCCAGAACGGGTTGAAGCGGTGCGCTTCCGATTTTCCCGACGGCGCGGTCTTGCGGATATCGAGGCTGGTGCGCGAGATCGACACCTCCTCGCGGGCGCGGGCGGCACGGTAGTTCATGCGGAAGGCAATGTAGACGGCGACAACGTCCAGACCGAAGAAGCCGAAAACCGGCCAGGCGCCGCGCGACAGGAAAAAAGCCCCGGTCACCAGCCAGCCGAACAGCAGCGCGACCATCAGCACGGCGAAGCCGGTCTTGCCCAGCGACCGGTGCGGGGTCAGCAAGGCGCTGAAGAAGGGTTCGTCCGCCTGGAACGAGGCATTTGTGTCGTTCATATCTGGATATTATAGGAAGGAAATGGCAAGCCCCAAGTCCAAAGTACCCGCACAATCCGAAAAGAAGCCACTGCCTGGACCGCGCGACGGCTCGAACGCCAAGCCCAGCCCCAGGCCGGCCCGATCCAGAACGCTCTACAGTCCGGCGGAGGTGCACGAGATTTTCCGGCGCTTTGCCGTCCAGCGGCCGGAGCCGAAGGGCGAGCTCGAACATGTAAACCCCTTCACCCTGCTGGTGGCCGTCGTGCTGTCGGCGCAGGCGACCGACGCTGGCGTCAACAAGGCGACGCGGGCGCTGTTCAAGATCGCCGATACGCCGCGCAAAATGCTGGATCTGGGTGAGGCCAGGGTCGGCGACTATATCAGGACCATCGGTCTGTGGCGCAACAAGGCCAAGAACGTCATCGCGCTGTCGCAGGCATTGATTCGCGATCATGGTGGCGAGGTGCCGGACAGCCGGGACGAACTGGTCAAATTGCCGGGGGTCGGGCGCAAGACCGCCAATGTCGTGCTCAACATGGCCTTCGGCCAGCACACGATGGCCGTCGACACGCACATCTTCCGCATCGGCAACCGCATAGGACTGGCGCCCGGCAAGACGCCCGACCAGGTCGAGCAGGGGCTGTTGAAGATCATTCCCGACGAATATATGCGCCACGCGCATCACTGGCTGATCCTGCATGGCCGCTACGTCTGCAAGGCGCGCAAGCCGGATTGCCCGGCCTGCGTCATCGCCGACCTCTGCAAGGCGCAGGAAAAGACGACCAGCGTGCCGGCGCCGCTGGTCGAGATCGCTCCGCTCGAGGAAGCGAGCGGAATTCAATAAGTTAACTCTCCTCCACAAACACCTCTTCGCGCTTCTTCTTGACCGCGGGCAGGAAGACGATGACGAGCACGGCGAGCGCGATGAGGAGCAGGCCGGCGCTGATCGGTCTCGTCACGAAGGCGCTGGGATCGCCACGCGACAGAATCATGGCCCGGCGGAGATTTTCCTCAAGCAGGGGGCCAAGCACGAAGCCGAGCAGCAGGGGCGCGGGTTCGCAGCGCAGTTTGGTCAGGAGATAGCCGAGGAAGCCGAAAAAGGCGACGGCGTAGAGGTCGTAGACATTGGTGTTGACGCTGTAAACGCCGATCGAGCAGAACGCCATGATGATCGGGAAAAGCACGTAATAGGGGATCGTAAGCAGCTTCACCCAGAGCCCGATCAGCGGCAGGTTCAGGACGATCAGCATCAGGTTGCCGATCCACATGGAGGCGATGATGCCCCAGAAAAGCGCCGGCTGTTCGGTCGCGACATTCGGGCCGGGCACGATGCCCTGGATGATCATCGCGCCGATCATCAGCGCCATGACCGGATTGGCTGGAATGCCGAGCGTCAGCATGGGGATGAAGGAGGTCTGCGCGCCGGCATTGTTGGCCGATTCCGGCCCGGCGACGCCTGCGATCGCGCCCTTGCCGAATTCTTCCGGGTTTTTCGATACGCGCTTCTCGACCGTGTAGGAGGCAAAGGCCGCAAGGATCGCGCCGCCTCCCGGCAGGATGCCGAGCGCTGAACCAATGATCGTTCCGCGCACGATGGGCGCCGCCATGCGCCTGAAGTCGTCGCGGGTGGGCATGAGCCCTGAAACCTTTCGGATCATTACCGAGCGCTCATGCTCGTTCTCGAGGTTGCGCAGGATCTCGGCAATGCCGAAGACGCCGACCGCCACGGCGACGAAATTCAGCCCGTCGGCATATTCGGGGATGCCGAGCGTGAAGCGCGGCGTGCCGGTGTAGATATCGGTGCCGACAATGCCGAGCAACAGACCGAGCACGACCATCGCCAGCGCCTTGACGATCGAACCGTGCGCAAGCGCGACCGACGAGACGAGGCCGACGACCATCAGCGAAAAATATTCGGCCGCGCCGAACTCCAGCGCGATCGAGGTCAGCGGCGGGGCGAAGATGGCGACGAGGAAGGTCGACACCGTGCCGGCGAAGAACGAACCGATCGCCGCGATCGCGAGTGCCGCGCCGGCGCGGCCGTTCCTGGCCATCTGATAGCCGTCGATCGCCGTGACGGCCGAGGACGATTCGCCGGGCATGTTGATGAGAATGGCCGTGGTCGAGCCGCCATATTGCGCACCGTAATAGATGCCGGCGAGCATGATGAGGGAGGAAACCGGGTCGCCGATCTGAAAGGTGATCGGCAAGAGCATGGCGATGGTCGCGGTGGCGCCAATTCCAGGCAGGACGCCGATCAGCGTGCCAAGAAGGACGCCGATCAGGCAGAAACCAAGGTTCGTCAGCGATGAAGCGGTCGAAAAGCCGAGCGCCAGATTGTCGAGGAGCTCCATGCTCATCTCCTCACAATGGCAGCCATGGGCCAAAGCGTCGGAACGGAAGGCCGAGTGCGTAGCTGAAGACGAAAAATGCAAACAGGGTCAGGCCAGCCGACAGCACGAACGCGGTCAGCGGTTTCATGCGGCCGCTGGCGAACGATGCGATCAGCGCCGTCAGGAAGATTGACGGAATGAAGCCAAGGCCGCGCACCGTCAGGCCGAAGAAGATCGGAGCGGGAAGGATGAACAGCGAGCCGCGCCACGCAATGTAGCCGATCGGATCGCCCTCGAATCGCACCGCCTGGAAGAGGATGACGAGGCCAAGCAGGATCAGCACGATCGCCAGCACCAGCGGGAAATAGCCCGGCCCCATGCGGAAGGCGGTGCCGATTTCCAGGCCGAGCGACTGCAACGCGAAAAATGCGCCGAAAACGATGAACAGCGCAGCGCATGTGCCGTTCGTCCTGTCGATTGCGAAAGCCTTCATGACATTCCTCCCAAGCTGCGGGCGCGCGACGATACCGAAGCGAAAACGGGGCGCCGGCGGCGCCCCGTTCAAAACTCAGTCGGCGTATTGGCCGGCGGCTTCGATGATCGGCTTCCAGCGCGCGATCTCGTTTTCCAGCTTGGCCTTCAGCGCGGCCGGCGTCGCGTCGGCCTGCGGCGACGGCCTGGTGCCGAGCTCGGCGAAGCGGGCGGCGACGTTCTCGTCCTTCAGCGCGACCTGCAGGGATTTCGACAGCCGTTCGGTGATCTCCGCCGGAGTGCCCTTGGGGGCATAAAGACCGTGCCAGATGCTGACCTGCACGTCGGGAAGGCCGGCTTCCGTCGTCGTCGGGACATCGGGCAGCACATCGAGGCGCTCCGGCGAGGTGACGGCGTAAGCCTTGATCGTGCCGCCCTGGATCTGCTTGGTGGTGTTGGTCGTCTGGTCGCACATGATGTCGACCTGGCCCCCGAGGAGATCGGTCATGGCCGGGCCGGTGCCCTTGTAGGGGACGGTGACCAGCGGCGTCTTGATAGCGCTCATGAACAGCATGCCGCAGAGATGCGAGGCAGCACCTATGCCGGCATTGGCTACGGTGACGCTATCCTTGTTGGCCTTGGCATACTCGACCAATCCCTTCAAATCGGCCGGCTCGAGGTCCTTTCGGCCAACGATGGTCATTGGCACCTCGGTGACGAGGCCGACATATTCGAAGGCGTTCAGCGTGTCGTAGGCGAGCTTTCGGTAGAGTGTGGCACTGGTGGCCATGCCGATGTGATGGAGGAGCAGGGTGTAACCGTCCGGCTCGGCCTTCGCGACGCGGCCAGCGCCCAGCGTGCCACCGGCGCCGCCGACATTCTCGACGATGACCTGCTGGCCGAGATCCTTGGACATGGCTTCCGCGACAAGACGCGTGACCGTGTCGGTCGGGCCGCCGGCCGCAAACGGCACCACGACGGTGATGGTGCGTTCGGGATAGGTTTGCGCGCCTGCGGCGACCGGATAAAGCGTGACGGCCACGGCGGCAGCCAGAGCGGCGACAAATCTTCTCATCGTGATTTCCTCCCAGAGCTTAAATCTTCAACCGCTGCGCGGAGTTCTCCTCGACACCGGCTGCACGGGTACAACTAGGGCAGGCTAACAGATTGCAATCGTACTCAAATGGCAAAGTGCTGATATCCGCAACCGTTCTGGCTTGCGATCCATGAGGCGGCCGGACCATCGGAGGAACGACTGTCCCGGCTGGATCGGGGCACGCCAAGCGCGCGCCGTCTGTCTGGAAGATGATCCGCCCGGCCTGGCCCTTGCTCGCGGCCGGTGATTTGCTAGGTGCTTTGCAGGTTTGAGCGAGGGCGACCCATGAACCATCACGACACAAGCGGCGTTCCGGTTATTGAAACGACGCGCGCCATCCTGCGAGCGCACCGGCTGGAGGATTTCGACGCCTATGTCGCCATGTGGGCCGATCCGGTCGTCACCCGCTTCATCGGCGGCAGGCCGCGCACGCGAGAAGAGAGCTGGATGCGCTTCCTGCGTCACGCCGGGCTCTGGTCGCTGCTCGGCTACGGTTTCTGGGCGATCGAGGACAAGGCGACGGGCCGTTTCGTCGGTGAGGCCGGGTTTCACGACCTCAAGCGCGATATGGAGCCGCCGATAGAGGGCATTCCGGAGGCCGGGTGGGCGCTCGCTCCGGCCGCCCACGGCGCCGGCCTCGCCACCGAGATCGTCAGCCGCGTGCTTGGCTGGGGCGACGAGACCTTCGGACGTGGCAAAACCGTCTGCATCATCGACCCCGAAAACACCGCTTCCTTGAACGTGGCGACGAAGTGCGGCTACCGGGAGGTGGCGCGGACCATCTATCACGAAACCCCGACCATCCTGCTGGAGCGGTTGGCCTGAGCACTCGCCAAGTGCCTAAAGCGCGCGGCGTCGAAACGGATTCATGCGCTGCGCTTAGCTTTCTTGTTTTACGTCGTTCTCCCAAAGCCGAGGTCCCTTTGGGCGGCATGCATTAGCGGTCGTTCCGCAAGGGCGTCGAAATGATCCGAGAACGCCGTCTGCTCCTGATAACCGCGCCGGGACTGGCATTATCCGTTTGCACCGCGGCTTCGCGAGCCGCTTCATCGAGCATCGAGGCATCCTCGCCGAAGGCGCGGGTGGCGCGGGCCGCCGCCTCGAGCAGCGGCCGCCGCATGCGCCGCAGGAAGGCCGCGTCGACGCGTGTGCTCGGGCCGGCCAGGGTCAAGGCGCCGAGCAGAACCCGCCCAGGCCCGAACACCGGCGCCGAGACGCCCGCCGTCTGCGGGTCGCGGTCGCCGATGGCGAGGCAGTTGCAGGTCTTGCGGATGGTTTCGTAGGGTTCGCCCGGTTGTCCGGAAAACGCCGCCAGCACACGCCCGCCGGAGCCCACCAGCAACGGCAGGACGTCACCCTCGCGGATCGTATAGCGGATAGGATGCTTGGACTCGACGCGATAGAGACAGGTGCGCACGTCTCCCGACCGGACATAGAACGCAACGCTTTCCCAGCTTAGCTCGCAGAGATCGCGCATGATCGGCAGCAGGATGTCGACCGCCACGACCGACCGCTGATAGAGCGCGCCGAGCCGGAAGCTGGCCGGTCCGATGCGGTAGCGTCCGTCGTCCAGGCGCTCCAGCAATTGTCCGCGCAAAAGCGAATTGGCCAGCCGCAGAATGGTGCTCTTATAGAGGCCGGTTCGGGCCGCGATCTCGGAAAGGCTGAGCGAGCGGTCCGCCGTGGTGAATGCATCGAGGATGGCAATGGCCCGGTCAAGCGCGGCAACACCGTCGGCTGACGCGCTCCGGATTTCGATGCCAGCTGGTTTGCCTGCCGAATTCATTGGTCCCCAGTCGAACAAAGGTCGAGCGGCGCGATTGTGTCGCGCAGCTCAAGCATTCTGTCCAGCAGAATATCGTTCCTGTTGACGGAACGCGGTAAAGTCTGCTTGAACTCAAGCACGGGTCTGGTTTCAGGCGCGTTTTTGGCGGGCACCGGAGGAGGTGTCGTGATTTGGAGGAATCCCATGCTGAACAGACGCAAATTTTTGATGAGCACCGCTGCCGCGGGGGCCGCCGGGCTGGTGGCGTCGCGTCTTTCTCCCGCTCTTGCCCAAGGCACGCCGCAGATACAGATTTTCGTGCCGGCGGCGCCCGGTGGCGGCTGGGACCAGACCGCGCGCACGATGGACCAGGTGCTTCGCAGCGAGAAGCTGATCTCCGGCTCGCAGATCACCAATGTCGGCGGCGCCGGCGGCACGGTCGGGCTGCCGCAATTCATCAGTCAATGGAACGGCAAGGGCAATTCGCTGATGGTTGGCGGCATGGTCATGGTCGGCGCCATCATCGCCAACAAGGCTGCCAATAATTTGACGCAGGTCACGCCGATCGCCCGGCTCACCGGCGAGTTCGAAGCGCTGGTGGTGCCGGCGGCCTCGCCGTTCAAGACGGCCGCCGACTTCGTCGCCGCGCTTAAAGAGGATCCGACGAAGGTTCCCGTCGCCGGCGGCTCGGCCGGCGGTTCGGACCATATCCTGTTCGGCCTGATCGCCAAGACGGCGGGCGTGCCGGCGACAAACCTGTCCTACGTGCCGTTCGCGGGCGGCGGCGAGGCGCTGTCAGCGCTGCTCGGCAACCAGGTGGCGGCGGGCATTTCCGGCTTTGGCGAGTTCTCCGAACAGGTCAAGGCCGGGGCGCTCAGGCTGCTCGCCATTTCCGCCGACAAGCGGCAGGAGGGCATCGATGCGCCAACGCTGAAGGAAGCCGGCATCGACGTCGAACTGTTCAACTGGCGCGGCGTCTTCGCACCCCCCGGCGTCTCCGATACCGATAAGGCGGCGATGATCACGCTGGTCGAGACCATGGCCAAGAGCGATGCCTGGGCCACGGAATGCAAGAACCGCAACTGGACGCCCATCCTGCTCACCGGCGACGACTATGCGAAGTTCCTTGCCGAGGATACGGCTCGCATCGAAGCCATCCTCAAGGATCTCGGGCTCGCCTGATTTCCCTGAAGGGGGCGGGTCCATGGTCCGCCCTTTTTCCTCCCGCCGTTCGCATGGACATGCGATCCACCGGGGATGAAGATAGGATAAAAGCCGGCTGTGAGACGCCGGCTGTCTTGGGAGGACATTCATGAGCACCAGCGACCAGCAGGCTGCGTCCTCGCGCCTTGCCGTACCCGAACTGCTGATCGGCATCGGGCTTCTGGCCTGTGCCGGGGCGGTCGCCTGGCAGACCTTGGCGATCCCGGTGTCGCCGCTCTACTCCAAGGTCGGCCCGACCGTCTTTCCCTACCTCACCATGTTCGGCCTGGTGGTTCTTTCGCTCTTGCTCATCGTCGCCGCACTGCGCGGCGGCTGGCAGCCGGAAGAGGAAAAGGAGACGCCGACCGACTGGAAGGCGATGGGCTTCGTCGTCATCGGCCTTGTCACCAACCTGCTCCTGATCCAGCCGCTCGGCTTTACCGCGGCATCCGTCATCATGTTCGTTCTGGTCTGCTACGGCTTCGGCAGCCGGCATACGCTGCGCGATGCGCTCACTGGCCTCGTGCTGGCGCTGGCCGCCTATTTCGGCTTCGCCAGGGCGCTCGGCGTCAATATCGGCGCCGGTTTCATCGAGAACCAGCTGAATACGGTGATCGATGCGTTCACCAGCACGCTGAGGGGCTGACGCCATGGAAACGCTAGGCCATCTGGCACACGGTTTCGCCGTCGCCTTCACTCCGGTCAACCTTCTGTGGTGCCTGCTCGGCACCACGCTTGGCACCGCCATCGGCGTGCTGCCCGGCCTCGGACCGGCGCTGACCATCGCGCTGCTTCTGCCGATCACCTACCAGGTTGCGCCGGAGGCCTCCTTCATCCTGTTTGCCGGCATCTATTACGGGGCCATGTATGGCGGCTCGACGACCTCGATCCTGCTCAACACGCCAGGCGAAAGCGCTACCATCGTCACCGCGCTGGAAGGCAACAAGATGGCCCGGTCCGGGCGCGGCGGCGCCGCACTTGCCACCTCGGCGATCGGCTCCTTCGTCGCCGGCACTCTCGGCACGCTGGGCGTCGCCTTCCTGGCGCCTATCGTGGTCAGGTTCGCGCTGGCCTTCGGCCCGGCCGAATATTTCTCGCTGATGGTGCTGGCCTTCATCACGGTTTCGGCGGTGCTGGGCTCGTCCTCGGTGCGCGGCTTGACCAGCCTGTTCGCCGGCTTTGTTATCGGCATGATCGGGGTCGACCTGCAGACCGGCCAGCCGCGCTTCACCTTCGGCATGACCGAACTGCTCGACGGCGTCGACGTCATCATCGCCGCCGTCGGCCTGTTCGCCGTCGGTGAGACGCTCTACATGGCCTCGCGCCGTTATGCCGGCAAGGACGAGATCGTGCCGCTGAAGGGCTCGCTCTATATGACGGCGGCCGAATGGAGGCGCTCGTGGAAGCCCTGGTTGCGCGGCGCCGCGATCGGCTTCCCGATCGGCGCCATGCCGGCCGGCGGCGCCGAGATCCCGACCTTCCTGTCCTATGCCATCGAAAAGAAGCTTTCGAAGCACAAGCAGGAATTCGGCACGGTTGGCGCCATCGAGGGGGTAGCCGGTCCGGAGGCCGCCAACAATGCCTCGGCCGCCGGCGTGCTGGTGCCGATGCTGACGCTCGGGCTGCCGACCTCGGCGACGGCGGCAATCATGCTTTCGGCCTTCCAGAGCTACGGCATCAATCCAGGCCCGCTGCTTCTGACGACACAAGGCAACCTGGTCTGGGGACTGATCGCCAGCCTGTTCATCGCCAACGTCATTCTCGTCATCCTCAATCTGCCGCTGATCGGGCTTTGGGTGCGGCTGCTGAAGATCCCGGCGCCGCAGCTCTATGCCGGCATCCTGGTTTTCGCCACCGTCGGCACCTACGGCATTTCGCAGTCGCCGATCGACCTCGCCATCCTCTATCTCCTGGGTGCTGCCGGCTTCCTGATGCGGCGCTTCGATTTCCCGACCGCGCCCGTCATCATCGGCATGATCCTGGGACCGCTCGCCGAAACCCAATTCCGCCGCGCCATGACGATCTCGAACGGCGACTGGTCGGTGTTCTACAAGCACCCGCTGTCGCTGACCCTGCTGACGCTGGCCTTCATCGGCCTGGTCGGGCCGCATATCTGGGGCTACATCGAACGCCGCCGATTGCGGGGGCCGGAGCATGTGCCGGGCGATGCCTGATCGATTTGAAGTGACATGACAGACCTGCTTTCCGGCATTCGCGTGCTCGACCTGACCAACGTCCTGGCCGGGCCCTACTGCGCCTACCAGTTGGCGCTGCTCGGCGCCGACGTCATCAAGGTCGAGGCGCCGCAAGGCGGCGACCTGGCGCGACAGCTCGGCGGTTCGCCGGAACTCAACCAGGCCGGCATGGGAGCTTCGTTCCTGGCTCAGAATGCCGGCAAACGCTCCGTCGTGCTCGACCTCAAGAAGGAAGCCGAGCGCGAACGCTTCCTCGACCTGGTCGCCAGCGCCGATGCGCTGGTGGAAAACTTCCGCCCCGGCGTCATGGACCGGCTTGGCCTCGGTTACGAGGCGCTGAAGGCGGTTCGCCCCAGCCTTGTCTACTGCGCGATATCGGGCTTTGGCCAGACCGGGCCGATGCGCGACAATCCGGCCTATGACCAGATCATCCAGGGCCTTTCGGGCATTATGAGCATCACCGGCACGCCGGAGACGGCACCCTTGCGGGTCGGCTATCCCGTCGCCGACACGCTGGGCGGACTGGTCGGGGCCTTCGCCATCGTCTCGGCGCTGGTAAGGCAGAAGACGAGCGGCGAGGGTGCTTTTCTCGACGTGTCGATGCTTGAATGCACATTGTCGGCGCTTGGCTGGCCGGTTTCCAACTATCTGACGGCCGGGGTCGATCCCAAGCCGATGGGCAATGAGAACATGACGGCGGCACCGTCGGGCGCCTTTCGCACCGGCGACGGTCTGCTCAACATCGCCGCCAACAAGCAGGAGCAGTTCGTAACGCTTTGCCGGCTTATCGAACGGCCGGAGCTGGCGTCGGATCCACGCTTTGCCGAGCGCGAGACGCGCAAGCGGAACCGTGCGGCGCTGAAGATCGAGATCGAGGGGGCCCTGGCGAATGGCCCGGCGGCTGCGTGGGAAGAAAAACTGAACCGCGCCGGGGTGCCGGCGGGCAGGGTGCTGACGATCCCGCAAGTGCTGGCCGAACCGCAGGTGCTGGAGCGCCAGATGACCAGGGCTTTCGACGGCGTGGCTGACATGGAGAGACCGCTGACGGTTCTGCGCGGCGGCTTCATGGTCGATGGTACGGCTCCATTGCCGGCCTCCCCGCCACCGGCCCTGGGCGAGCACATGGACGAAGTTTTCGCCGGCCTGTCGCCCCGAGCGAAGACAAAGGCACTCACATGAACGAGCAAAAGACGATATGAGTGAGCAAAAGACGGGCCGCGAGCGTGCAGAGGAGTGGTGGCAGACCGGCATCATCGAAATGCGGCCGGGCGTCATCCGGCTGCGCGGCTATGAAATCCAGGACCTGATCGGCCGCGTCAGCTTCCCGGCTGTCATCTGGCTGATGCTGCGCGGCGAATTGCCCAGCGAGGAACAGGCCGCGCTGCTCGGCATTGCGCTGGGCGCCGCAGTCGACCACGGGCCGCAGGCGCCGTCGATCGCTATCGCCCGCATGGCGGCGACCTGCGGTGTCGGCATCAACAGCGCCATGGCTTCGGCCATCAACGTGCTTGGCGACGTCCATGGCGGCGCCGGCGAGCAGGCGCTTGCCTTCTATGGCGACATTGCCGCGGCGCTCGATGGCGGCACGACGCTGAAAGAGGCTGTCTCGGGGCGGCTTGATCGATTCTTTGCCGGGGAAAAGGGCTACGTGCCGGGGCTGGGCCATCGCTTCCATCCGGTCGACCCGCGCGCGCCGCGCCTGATGGAACTGACTCGGGAGTTTGCCGCGCGCGGCGTGATCAATGGCCGCTTCGCCGATATCGCCGAGGCGATCGAGGCGGAGGTCGCGCGGCGCAAGGGCAAAAAGATACCGCTCAACATCGATGGCGCGACCGCCGTCATTTACGGCGAGCTCGGCTTTCCGCCACCGCTAACGCGGGGGCTTTTCGTGCTGTCGCGCTCGGTCGGCATCCTGGCGCATGCCTGGGAACAATCCCAGCAAGCCGAGCGGAACAAAGGTCCGCTGCCACGCGAATGGCTGTGGGCCTATGCCGGGACGCCAGTGCGACCGCTCCCCGAAGAGGACGGCGCCGGGGCGTGAGGCCTTTACGTAGGGCCGATTTGTGCCGGCTGGGGAAGCTTCAAGGTCCTTACCAGCGTCGAAAGTTCGGGTTCGTCGATGAGCATGGCCGCATCGGCCGGCGCCAGCCAGGCCCGTTGCCGCCGTTTGGCTTCCTGCCAGTCGGCAAGCTCTTGCGTTACTTCCAACAGATAGACGATGACATCGACGCGCACGAACCGGTTGGCCAGCCGCTTCCAATAGGAATAGGTGCCCGCTGGCTGCTTCAGGGTCTTGCCGAGCACGCCCGCTTCTTCCTGCGCCTCGATGGTGGTCGCCTTGCGTCCGCTCTTGCCTTTCATCGGCCAGCCCTTGGGTACGATGAAGCGCCTGGTGGTGCGCGAGGTGACCAGCATCACCTCGATGTCGCCGCGCTGGTCCAGCCGAAAAGGGATAGCCGCGACCTGGCGGATCGTCTCGCCCTTCTTGGCCTTGCGCACGGCCTTTTTCTTGGTGGCTGCCATTCGTAAAATCCAGTCGGTGCAGTGCCCATACCGTGACGCGGTGTCGTTGCAAAACCCAAACTGCCGCAAGGGCACCGGAACGCCCCTACCATGTAAGTCGGCTAAATAAAAGGGAAGCCCGCCTCAGCGGCAGGTGCTTACGGCGGTGTTGCCGATTATCTGGGTCTGGCAGTTCGGCCTGACCCGCGGCACGATGGGCGGCGGCTGTTGCACGATCACCCGGTCCTGAGCCCGATTCTGTTGCTGCTGTTGCTGAAACTGCTGCCGCTGGACACGGTTTTGCAAGGCCTGCAGATCGTTCTGCTGGATCAACGCGTTGTTGTCGACGGAGGGAATGAGCACCTGCGCGGAAGCAGGCAGACGGATGCCCGCCAGCGTCGAGGCTGCCAATGCCGCCGTCATGAAAACCGTTGATGGCCGAAGCGCCAACATCTGCTCATTCCCGCACAAACAAAATTCACTCTACATATAGTGCGTTTGTCCCCTCGTGCCACGCCAGAGTGCCGATTAACAGGAAATCGCGTGATCCCGCCCCCTTCGCGGCGGAGGAGAATCTGCCCCGCCGCCCGCATCGCACTTGACGGAAGCGGTCGATTCACCGCTCTATCGGGTTGACGCCGGCCTCCAAATTCCATGGCGTCAACGGCGTCGGCATGTCCGTTGGATGCAACGGCGCCTTCGAGGAAACGGTCAAACAGAACGCCGACAGTGCGTCCCTCAGGGTCAGCTTCCAGCTGGCTCAGGGATGGAGCCGGGCAAAAGGGGTCCTTATGAGGAAGCATGCGTATCTGCTGGCGATGCTGGGGGCTGCCTGCATCGCCGGTCTGCCGGCCGCGGCGGCGCAGACAAAAGGCGACAAAGCGGCGGCCGCGCCCGCCGCCAACCAGCCACAGTTGCCCGGCGGCGCATCGGCCCTGTCCGAAACCCATGGCGACTGGGCGGTCAACTGCCAGATATCGGGCGCGGCCAAGGCATGCAGCCTGTCACACCAGCAGTTCAACAAGCAAAGCAACCAGCGTCTGCTGGCGATAGAGCTGTCGAGCAGGACGGGCGAAGACGCGACCGGTACGCTCGCTTTGCCGTTCGGCCTGGCGCTCGCCAAGGGCGTCACCCTGACGATCGACGACCAGAAGCTGGACGGCAGCCTGCAGTTCAACACTTGCCAAGCCGTCGGCTGCCTGGTGCCGGTGGCGTTCGATGCCAACGTCGTCCCCGTGCTCAAGGCGGGCACCACCTTGAAGGTCGATGCCTTCGCGGCGGATACGGGGCAAGCGGTTAGCTTCTCCATCCCGCTCAATGGCTTCGGAAGTGCGCTTGCCCGGACGGCCGAGCTTCTTGCCGACTAGCGGTTCAGCGTTCCACAGAATCGCTAGCTTGCGCTAAGCCTTTGTTTTAGGAATTCCGACGGTCCAGCTCGTCACGCTGCAGTCGTTTTCAGCCGTTCCGCGATCAGGGTGGCGAGCCGGGTCGCCACTTCGTCCTTGCTCATCTCGGGCCATTCCTCGACGCCGGTCTTCGAGACGATGCGAACACGGTTGCGGTCGCCGCCCATCACACCGGATGGGCCGACGCCGCTGGTCTGCGACACGTCGTTGGCGACAATGAAGTCGGCGCCCTTCTTCCTCAGCTTGGCTTCGGCGTTGCGCAAAAGGTCCTGCGTCTCGGCGGCGAAGCCGACCACCAGCGCCGGCCGCTGCTTGTGATGCCCGACGCCCGCAAGGATGTCGGGGTTCTCGATCATGCGCAGCACCGGCGGGCCTTCGCCCGGCGCTTTCTTGATCTTCTCGCCGGCTGGGCTGTCGGTGCGCCAATCGGCGACGGCGGCGACGAATACCGCCGCATCGGCCGGTAGAAGCTGTTCCACGGCATCGCGCATTTCCTGTGCCCGCTCGACGTGGATGGTTTTCACTCCAGCCGGATCGGCGATGCTGACGGGACCGGAGACCAGCCTCACGTCGGCGCCGAGCCTGGCCAATGCCGCCGCTATGGCATGGCCCTGCTTTCCCGACGATCGGTTGGCGATGTAGCGAACGGGGTCGATCGGCTCGTGCGTCGGGCCAGACGTGACGATGATCTTCTTGCCGGCCAGCGGCTTGGATCCGGTATCGAGCAGCGCCTCGATGGCGGCGACGATCTCCAGCGGCTCGGCCATGCGGCCTTCGCCAGCCTCGTTGCTCTCGGCCATCTCGCCTTTGGCGGGGCCAACAAAGGTGATGCCATCCTTGTGCAGCGCCGCACGGTTGCGCCGCGTCGCCGGATGCGCCCACATCCTGGGGTTCATGGCCGGCGCCATCAACACCGGCTTGTCGGTGGCCAGGAGCACGGTGGAGGCAAGATCATTGGCGTGGCCGTTGGCGAGCTTGGCCATCAGGTTGGCGGTGGCGGGCGCCACGACCAGCAGATCGGCCTCGCGCGACAGCCTGATATGGCCGACATCGTGCTCGTCATTACGATCGAAGAGATCGGTAAAGACATGGTCTGCCGAGAGCGCACCGGCCGACAGCGTGGTGACGAATTCCCGCGCAGCCGACGTCATGACCACGCGCACCGCCGCACCCCTTTCACGCAGACGGCGGATCAGGTCGAGTGCCTTGTAGGCGGCGATGCCGCCGCCGATGATGAGCAGGATGCGCTTGCCGGAGAGGGTCATGGAGGACCAGAGATCATCAGCGAGTTTCTTCTGATCAAAATCTACTTTTTGCAGCTGCCGGCCGAATTCGAGGATCTCCTCCGCCGTAACGAAATCCTCGGCACCTTTGAAGGTGGGCGCCACTTCCTTGAGCAGCAGACTTCTTGCCTCCTGCTCCATCGACACACCATGACGGGCAGCCCGCTCGCGCAGTCTTTGTTTCAAATCCTCGTCGAGATTACGAATGGTCAGGGTACCCATTGCTAACTTTGCCTGCCTGCCATTGGTTGAACCTTGGCCTCGTCCTTAAATGTCAGGCGTCCGCCATCGAAGCCTTTCGTGGTCGGAAGCCCAACTGATGCCGCGAGCACATCCCGCGCCTCCTGCTCCATGGAAACGCCGCGCGCAGCACCGCGTTCACGCAATCGCTGCATGACATGATCTTCCAGATTCCGGACAGTAATCCTGGCCATAGTCGCACTCCTGCGCACAATATAGCTATCCCGCCTTTCGACTGCAATGACAGCATCGCTGTCATTGCAGTCACTCAGAGCAGCTTCCAGGCTATATAGACCAGCGTCAGGGCTATCACCCAAAGCGCCACGCGGCCGGAGCGGTTGTAGCGCGCTTCGGCCTTGCCGATGGCGCGGGCCGTCGCCTCGTCGAAGCGCAGACCATGTTCGGCCATCAGGTCGATCTCGCGCGACAGCCGCTCGGTGCGCGCTGCCAACTCGGGGGCTTGGCGGATCAGCGTCAGCATCGCCTTGCCGCCGTCGCGGGCGTCGGCCAGCAGGCCGCTTGGACCGAGATTTCCTGATATCCAGCCGCTGACCACGGGTTCGGCGGTCTTCCACATGTTGAAGGCCGGATCGAGCGTGCGCGCCACGCCCTCGACCACCACCATGGTTTTCTGCAGGAGGATCAGTTCGGGCCGCGTCGCCATGTCGAAGAGTTCGGTCACCTCGAACAGCAGCGTCAGAAGCTTGGCCATGGAAATGGTCTCGGCCGGCTGGCCATGGATCGGCTCGCCAATGGCGCGGATCGCCTGGGCGAAGGCCGCGACATTGTGCTGGCGCGGCACGTAGCCGGCCTCGAAATGAACCTCGGCGACGCGCAGATAGTCGCGCGTGATGAAGCCATAGAGGATTTCGGCGAGAAACCGGCGCTCCTTCTTGCCGAGCCTGCCGGCAATGCCGAGATCGACCGCGACGATCGTGCCATCAGCCTCGACGAACAGGTTGCCCGGATGCATGTCGGCGTGAAAGAAGCCGTCGCGCAGCGTATGGCGCAAGAACGACTGGATGAGGTTGGCCGCGATTGCCCTCAGATCGTGTCCAGCGGCGGCGAGTCCGGCGATGTCGTTCATCTTGATGCCGTCGACCCATTCCATGGTCAGCACGTCGCGGCCGGTGCGCTCCCAGTCGACGGAGGGGACGCGAAAGCCCGGATCCTCCCTGGTGCTTTGACCAAGTTCGGAAAGCGCGGCCGCCTCGAGGCGCAGGTCCATCTCGATCTTGGTGGTCTGCGCCAGCGTCTCGGTCACCTCCACGGGCCGCAGCCGGCGTGAGGAGGGGATGTATTTCTCCTGCAGGCGGGCGGCGAGGAAATAGCTTTCGAGATCCTGGAAGAAGCGGCGGCGCACGCCCGGCCGGATCACCTTGACCGCTACCTTCCTGGCGACGCCGCCATCGACGGTTTCAGCGGCATGGACCTGGGCGATGGAGGCCGCGGCGACCGGGTCGCCGAACCGCGTGTAGAGGTCGCCGAGCTTGCGCCCGAGCGAGCCCTCGATGGCCGCCACCGCCTCGGCAGTCGGGAAGGTGTGCATCTTGTCCTGCAGCATGGCGAGATCGAGCGCCACGTCGTTGCCGACGACATCGGGTCGTGTCGCCAGAAACTGGCCAAGCTTGACATAGGACGGCCCGAGCCGGACCACCGCCTTGGCCAGCCGATCGCTGCGCTCATAGGCGAGCGCGCGGCGGCGGGTAAACAGCCGCGCCAGCCGCCAGCCCAATTTCGGCAGGCCGGACAGTTCCTCGCCGGGCAAAGCGGCGACGACGCCCTCGCGCACAAGCACCCAGCCGGCCCGCATGAGCCGAAATCCAGCGCTGACGGTGCTCATGCCCGGGCCTGCCTCAAAGTTTCCAGCCCGAATGAAGCGCGGCGATGCCGCCGGAATAGTTGCGGAACGAGACCCGATCGAAGCCCGCGCGGGTTATCATGGAAGCAAAATTCGCCTGGTTGGGGAATTTCGCGATCGACTCGACCAGATAGGAATAAGGCTCGCCGTCGCCGGTGACGGCCTTGCCGATCTTCGGAATGGCCTTGAACGACCAGGCCTCGTAGACCCTGTCGAGCAACGGCATCTCGACCTCGGAAAATTCCAGGCACAGGAACCGCCCGCCCGGCTTCAGCACGCGCAACGCTTCGCTGAGGGCGACGTCGATCCTGGGAACGTTGCGGATGCCGAAAGCGATGGTGTAGGCGTCGAAGGTGGCGTCCGCGAACGGCAGTTCCTCGGCATTGGCTTCGACGAAATCGGTGTTGCCGGACATGCCTTTCTTTTGCGCCCTGTCGCGACCGACGGCGAGCATCGAGCCGTTGATGTCGAGCACGGTGGCATGAGCATGCCCATGGCTGGCATCGACGATGCGAAAGGCGATGTCGCCGGTGCCGCCGGCGACATCGAGCACGCACCAGCCCGGCCGCTTCGGCGGATTGAGCCAGGCTACCATGGCGTCCTTCCACAGCCGGTGCAGGCCGCCCGACATCAGGTCGTTCATCAGATCGTAGCGGTTGGCGACCTTGTGGAAAACATCGTTGACCAGGGGCTGCTTGTCGCCTGCCCCTACACGCTTGAAACCATAGGAGGTTTCCATGCCGCCGGCGGCCGTGGTTCTCTCAACTGACATTTTTTTGATCCGTCATAAAACCGGCGGGACCATAGCCGATCGATGGTGCGGGCGCTATTGTTTAAGGCGCGGTGTTCGGCCGCGCTTCCAGGTGGCGGGTTTCGAGACCTGGACTGACCGACGGGATGTTTGAATGCCTTTGAAAGCGGAACTGCACTGCCACATCGAAGGGGCAGCGGCACCGGAACTCGTCATCCGACAGGCGCAGAAATACGGCAAGGACATCTCGCCCTATATCCAGAACGGCTCTTTCGTCTGGCACGATTTCACCTCTTTTCTCGCCGCCTATGATTTCGCCTCCGACCTGTTCCGGACCGAGGAAGACTATGCGCGGCTGGCTGACCATTATCTGACCAGCCTGGCTCGTGACGGCGCCATCTACTCAGAGGTCTTCACCTCGCCGGATCATGCCATGAAGGCGGGCCTGTCGCCCAAGGCCTATACTGACGCGCTCGGCGAAGGCATGGCCCGCGCCAAGGCCAAGACCGGCATCGAGGGCCGCATGATCGTCACCGGCGTGCGCCATGCCGGCGTCGAGTCCATCGAGCAGGCAGCGCGCTTTGCCGCGCGCTGCGGACATCCGCTGGTAACCGGCTTCGGTGTCGCCGGCGACGAGAGGGTCGGCGAGATGGAGGACTACGTCAGGGCATTCGAAATCGCCCGCGAGGCCGGGCTCGGCATTACCGTCCATGCAGGCGAACTGACGGGGTGGGAGACGGTCCAGGCGGCGCTCGATCACATCCGCCCGTCGCGCATCGGCCATGGCGTGCGCGCCATCGAAAACCCCGATCTTGTCCGGCGCATCGCCGATGAGGGCGTGGTGCTGGAATGCTGTCCCGGCTCCAACATTGCGTTGAAAGTGTTCGACAGTTTCGCCGCCCACCCGTTCCCCGCCCTGCTAGCGGCCGGCTGCAAGGTGACGCTCAACTCGGATGATCCGCCCTATTTCTGGACCTCGCTGAAACGCGAATACGACATTGCGGCCGAGTATTTCTCGATGAACGAGAAGGCGCTGGCGGCCGTTACCCGAACGGCCATCGAGGCCGCTTTCGTCGACAGGAAGACCAAGGCAACGCTGCTCAGCCGGCTGGATGCGAAGGCCAGGTGAATGAAGGCTGGGTGGACAGGGAGTGGCCAGCAGTGAGCAGTTTGGCGGAGCGCGCATCGGGACTCGCAAATCGGCTCACTATTCACTACTCACTATTGGCTACTCACCACGAACCACGTCGGAGCACATCATGAAGGGCGTCACCGTCGTCGACCACCCGCTTGTCCAGCACAAGCTGAGCATCATGCGCAAGAAGGAGACATCGACGGCCGGTTTCCGGCGGCTGCTGCGCGAGATCTCGCTGCTGCTCGGCTATGAGGTGACACGCAATCTCGAACTCACGACGACGACCATCGAAACGCCGATCGAAACGATGGAGGCGCCGACGCTGGAAGGCAAGAAGCTGGTCTTCGCCTCGGTGCTGCGCGCCGGCAATGGCTTGCTCGAAGGCCTGCTCGACCTGGTTCCGGCGGCCCGCGTCGCCCATGTCGGCCTCTATCGCGACCATGAGACGCTGGAGGCGGTCGAATATTTCTTCAAGGCGCCGAGCGACCTTGCCGACCGGCTGGTCATCGTCGTCGATCCGATGCTGGCCACCGCCAATTCCGCCATCGCGGCGATCGACAAGCTGAAGGGGCGCGGCGCCACCAACATCCGCTTTCTGTGCCTGCTGGCGGCGCCCGAAGGCATCGAGCGCTTCACCAAGGCACATCCCGACGTTCCCGTCTTCACGGCTTCCATCGATCGCCAGCTCAACGAGAAGGGCTACATCATGCCCGGCCTCGGCGACGCCGGCGACCGCATGTACGGGACAAAGTGATTTACCGAAAGTTTACGCAACGGCGCGGTTTCGAGCGGCGTTAAAACGGCAAACACCATCCCGGCGTTAAGGATCGGCCTTCACGACAGCGCCGTGCGTCCTGTCGGACGCTGCGGCACTTTGATTTGCGCGTGATCCTTTCCGAAATCGATCCCGATTTTCGGGGTCATGCGCCGGGGCCGATCCATGCTGCGCAAGCTACTTATCCTCAGCGTCTTTGCCGGTACATCGGCATCCATCCCGATTGTCTATCAGTCGAATCCGCAGATGTTCGAAAGCCTGCTGAAAACGGCGGTGACGGCCAAGCCAGCGGCCGACGCCCGTCCGGAGGTCGCCTTGGCAGCGGCTCCCGACAAGCCGGTGGCGCCGTTGCCGATGGGCCGCAAGGTTGTCGTCACGGCCGACGCGCGAGGGCATTTCTCGTCGGCCTTCAAACTGAACGGACGCCAGATCGATGGCATGATCGATACAGGAGCGACACTGGTCGCCGTCAACACCTCGACGGCGCGCAGGATCGGATTGTCGCTGAACCCGTCGGATTTCAGTCATGAGGTCAACACGGCCAACGGCACGATCAAGGCGGCGGTGGTGATGATCGACCGCTTGCAGATCGGCAGCATCACCGTCAACGACGTGCAGGCCATCGTGCTCGACGACAAGGCGCTGCACACCAATTTGATCGGCATGAGCTTTCTCAATCGGCTGGGCAAATATCAGGCCGAAAACGGCACGCTGCTTCTTGTCCAGTGAGCGGGCACGGCCGTTCGGGGCTGGGTCATATCAGCCACGCGGCAGGATGCGCCGGATGACCGACTTGTCGGCAGGCGGCTTGGAAGCGCCGATCGCATAGGCCGAAAGCACCGTTGCCGCCGCGGCTTCGGCGTCGGACACCGAGCGGGCATGGACCAGCGCCAGCGGCTCGCCAGCTCGAACCTCGGCGCCGACCGGCAACAGCCTGGTGATGCCGACCGCCGGGTCGACCTTGTCGTCTGGCCGGGTGCGGCCGCCGCCCAGCCCGACCACGGCAAGGCCGATATCACGCGTGGCAATGCCGGTGACGAAGCCGTCCGCGATCGCTCTCACCGCGTGTTCCGTTGGCGCAACGGGCAAATATCGTTCCGGCTTGTCAATGAAATCGGCGGGGCCGCCGAGCACCGTCACCATGCGCGCGAAGGTGGCGGCGGCGCGGCCGCTGGCAAGCGTTTCGGTGGCCCGCCGCATGCCGTCCTGGTTGGACGGCACCAGACCCGCCGCCTGCAGCATTTCGGCGGCGAGCGCCAGCGTCACATCCTCCAGGCGCCGGTCGCGAAGGCGGCCGGTCAGGAAATCGACGGCGTTGCGCACCTCGACCGCATTGCCGGCGGCCGACGCCAGCGGTTCGTTCATGCCGGTGATCAACGCCGAAACTTTTAATCCGGCGCCGCTTGCGACTTCGACCAGGCTGTTGGCGAGCGCCGTCGCGTCGCGCGACTTCTCCATGAAGGCGCCATTGCCGACCTTGACGTCGAGCACCAGCGACCCCAGGCCTGCCGCCAGTTTCTTCGACAGGATCGAGGCGGTGATCAGCGGCACCGACTCCACGGTTCCGGTCACGTCACGGATGGCATAGAGCCGGCGGTCGGCCGGCGCGAGGTCCGCGGTCTGGCCGATGATGGCGCAACCCGCCTCTAGCACCGCCTTGCGAAACAGCGTGATGTCGGGCTGGCTGGCGTAGCCGGGGATGGAATCCATTTTATCCAGCGTGCCGCCGGTGTGGCCGAGGCCGCGGCCGGATATCATCGGCACATAAGCGCCGCAGGCAGCGACGATCGGCGCCAGCATCAGCGAGACGTTGTCGCCGACGCCGCCTGTCGAGTGTTTGTCCGTGACCGGGCCGGGCAGGTCCGACCAGTCGAGCACGTCGCCGGAATCGCGCATGGCCAATGTCAACGCCACGGCCTCGTCGCGGCCCATGCCGTTGAAGAACACCGCCATGGCGAAAGCCGCGACCTGGCCATCGGTGACGGCGCCATCGGTTACGCCAGCGATGAAGTCGGCGATTTCGCGCGCCGGCAGTCTGTGGCCGTCACGCTTGTGGCGGATGATTTCCTGCGGAAGCATCAGTTCTCCAACAGTCCGTCGCGGAACACACGCTTCAGGATCGTCGCCAGCCGCGCGCCGCCGACCGGGGCCATATCCTTGGTCTCCTGGTGCGAAAGCTCGGCTCCGGTCATGCCGGCGGCAAGATTGGTGATGATCGAGCAGGCGGCGACACGCAGGCCAAGGAAGCGGGCAAGGATGACTTCCGGCACGGTCGACATGCCGACCGCGTTGGCACCCATGATGCGCGCCATGCGGATCTCGGCCGGCGTTTCGAAGCACGGGCCGGAGAACCACATGTAGACGCCCTTGTGCAGCGCCGTGCCGGTCGCCTTCGCCGCCTGTTCGATCGCCTTGCGGATGCCGGCATCGTAGGCTTCGGTCAGGCCGACGAAACGGCGATCGCTCGGCTCGCCGATCAGCGGGTTGGTGCCGGAGAAATTGATGTGGTCCGATATCAGCATCACCGAACCCGACCCCATCTCCGGATCGACCGAGCCGGCGGCATTGGTGAGGATCAGCTTGGTGATGCCGGTGCCGGCGAGCACCTCCAGCACCGGCCGCATCGCCGCCGCGTTGCCGTGCTCGTAATAGTGGGCGCGGCCCGACAGCATCAGCACCGGCGTGCCGGCAAGCAGCCCGACCACCACCTCTCCGGCATGGCCGGAAACGCCGCTTCTGGGAAAGCCGGGCAGATCGGCATAGGAAACACGGATCGGGTTCTCGACCTGGCTGACCAGCCCTCCCAGGCCAGAGCCCAGCACCAGCGCCGTGGTCGGCGCCAGGCCGTCCAGCCGTTCGATCAGATGGTCGAGCGCTTCCTTCATTTCAGCATGTCGCCGCGAAAGCCGTAAGGCAGCATGTCGCCCATGGTCACGGTTTCGGCGACGCCGGCATTGTCGCAGAGATAGAGTTTCGTTTCCGGACGGCAGAATTCGGCCAGCCGCTGCCGGCAGCCGCCGCAAGGCGAGCATTTGGCCATGCGCTCGGCAAGGACGGCGATTTCCATGATCTTGCCGCCGCCGCCCATGATGTAATGGCCGAGCGCCGTCGTCTCGGCGCACCAGCCTTCCGGATAGGAGGCGACCTCGATATTGGCGCCCGTGAAGACGCGCCCGTCCTCGGTGCGAAGTGCGGCACCGACCGGAAATTTCGAATAGGGGGCATAGGCCTTGGCCATGGCAGCCTTCGCCGCTTCGAATAATTCATGCGACATTTCGGTGTTCTCTCCGATGATCTTGTCCATAAGCCGGCGCGCCTTTTGCGTCGCGCCCTCGATCCTCAGCGTTCCTTGACATAAGGCACGCCGCCGGCGCGCGGCGGGATCGCCTTGCCGATGAAACCGGCGAGCAGGATGACGGTGAGAATATAGGGCAGGGCCTGCATGAACTGCACCGGCACCTTGCCGATGAGCGGCAGCGGCGAGCCTTGCAGGCGGATCGACAGGGCGTCGAGGAAGCCGAACAGCAGGCAGGCGAACATGGCGTTGACCGGCTTCCACTTGGCAAAGATCAATGCGGCCAGCGCGATGTAGCCCTTGCCGGCGGTCATGTCCTTCACGAAGCCGCCATTCTGCACCATCGACAGATAGGCGCCGGCGACGCCGGTCAGGATGCCGGTGCAGATCAGCGCCCTGTAGCGCAGCCAGGCGACCGAGATGCCGGCGGTGTCCACGGCGGCCGGGTTTTCGCCGACCGCGCGCAGCCGCAGCCCAAAGCGCGTGCGAAACAGCACCCACCAGGTGAAAGGCACCATCGCGAAGGCGAGATAGACCAGTATGGAATGGCCGGAGATCAGTTCCGCGTAGATCGGCCCGAGGATCGGCACGCCTCGGACAGCTTCGGCGCCGGGCCAGATGATCGCTTCGAACCGCTCGCCCGGCTGCAGCGCCGGGGTGCGCCCGCCCTGCTGAAACCATGCCTGGCCAAGGATGATGGTCGATCCGGCGGCGATGAAATTGATCGCCACGCCGGAGACGATCTGGTTGCCGCGATGGGTGATCGAGGCGAAGCCGTGGATCATGGCGAACGCGACCGAGATCACGACCGCCATGCCGAGACCGAGAAAGGCCGAATGGAACACGGAGGCCGCCGCCGCACCGGCGAAAGCGCCGACCAGCATCTTGCCTTCGAGGCCGATGTCGAAGATGCCGGCGCGTTCCGAATAGAGGCCGGCCAGGCAGGCGAACAGCAGCGGCACCGAGAGGCGGATGGTGGAGTCCAGCGTCTGGACGATGGCGTTGAAGGTGTCCATCTCAGGCGCCTTTTCCCTTGACCGCTTCCATGCCGACCGACCTCGGGCTGAGCGAGGCGAACAGCGCCTGGATGTAAGGCCTGAACATGTGTTCGAGAGCACCGGCGAACAGGATGACCAACCCTTGAATGATCACGATCATGTCGCGGCTGATCGCAGGCATCTCGAAGGCGAGTTCGGCGCCGCCCTGGTAGAGCATGCCAAACAGGATGGCCGCCAGCACGATGCCGACAGGGTGCAGGCGACCCATCAGCGCCACGGCGATGCCGACGAAACCGGCGCCGCTGACGAAGTCGATCGCGACATTGTGCTGGTCGCCCATCACCGGGTTGAGCGCCATCATGCCGGCGAGCGCACCCGAGATCATCATGGCGGTGATGATGATGCGGGTTTCGGAAATGCCGGCATAGCGCGCCGCCTTTGGGCTGTGGCCGTAGGTGCGCATCTCATAGCCGAGCCTGGTGCGCCAGATCAGCAGCCAGACCAGGAAGGCCATGAGCAGCGCGAGCAGGAAGGAGATGTTGAGCGGTGCCGAGCGGATCTTGGCGCCGAACAGCTCGATGACCCAGTTGAGTTTCGGCAATTCCGCGCCCGCCAGGAAGTTGCGCGTCTGCGGCGCCTGCGAGGCTGCCGGTTTCAACGGGCCGACCAGCAGGTAGACCATGATCGAAGCGGCGATGAAGTTGAACATGATGGTGGTGATGACGATGTGCGAGCCGCGCCTGGCCTGCAGATAGGCGGGGATCAGCGCCCACAAGGCGCCGACGGCCGCCGAAGCCACGATGGCCAGCGGAAATGTCAGCCACCATGGCAGCACGCTGTCGAAGGAAAGACAGACGATGGCGATGCCGAGGCCGGCGATGTAGGCCTGTCCCTCGGTGCCGATGTTGAACAGGCCGCAATGCGCTGCTACCGCCACCGAAAGTCCGGTGAAGATGAAGGTGGTGGCATAGAAGAGGGTAAAGGCGATACCTGTTCCCTTGCCGAAGGCGCCCTCGACCAAGATGACGGCGGCACGGAACGGGTTCTCGCCGACCAGAAGCACGACGAAGCCCGCGACGATGAAGGCCACAGACAGATTGATCAGCGGGATCAGCCCATAGTCGGCCCAGGCCGGCAATTTGGCATAGGGCGTGCTCATTGCGCCGCCTCCTGGCGCTCAACACCCGCCATCAGAAGGCCGAGCTCGCCCTCGCTCGCCTCCGGCCCGCGTTCGCCGACGATGCGGCCGGCAAACATGACCAGGATGCGGTCGGAGAGCGAGCGGATCTCATCGAGCTCGACCGACACGACCAGCACGGCCTTGCCCTGGTCGCGCATGGCGATCAGGCGCTTGTGGATGAACTCGATGGCGCCGACGTCGACGCCGCGCGTCGGCTGGCCGACGATGAGAACGCCGGGGTCCTGTTCGATTTCGCGCGCGAGCACGATCTTCTGCTGGTTGCCGCCGGAGAAGTTGGCGGTCTTCAGCCGTGGATTGCCGGGGCGGATGTCGTATTTCTCGATCTTGTCCTTGGCATCGGCAACGATGGCATCGATGTTGAGGAAAGGTCCTCTGAGGTAGCGGGGATCGTCATGGTAGCCGAGGATGGAATTCTCGTTCTCCTCGAAGGCCAGCACCAGCCCGACATGATGGCGATCCTCAGGCACATGGGCGAGGCCGCGGTCGCGCAGTTCGCCGGGATCGGCCTTGCCGGTGAGATCGATCGGCTTGCCCTCGAGCATCACCGAACCGGAAACGGCGTGCCTGATGCCGGAGATCGCCTCGAGCAGTTCGGACTGGCCGTTGCCGGCGACACCGGCGATGCCGACGATCTCGCCGGCGCGCAGGTCGAAGGAGATGTCGTCGACCATGGTGACGCCGCGGGAATCCTTGACCGTCAGGTTCTTGACCGCGAGTTTTACCGCGCCGGCTTCCGCTTCGCCCTTCTCCACCCGCAAGAGCACGCGGCGCCCGACCATCAGCTCGGCCAGTTCCGCGACGGTGGTCTTCTTCGTTTCCCTGGTCGCCACCATCGTGCCCTGGCGCATCACCGAAACCGTGTCGGTGATGGCCATGATCTCGCGCAATTTGTGGGTGATCAGCACCACCGTCTTTCCCTGCTCCTTCAATTGCTTGAGGATGCGGAAGAGGTGGTCGGCCTCGGCCGGCGTCAGCACGCCCGTCGGCTCGTCGAGGATCAGGATCTCGGCGCCGCGATAAAGCGCCTTGAGGATCTCGACGCGCTGCTGCAGGCCGACCGGCAATTCCTCGACGATGGCGTCGGGATCGACCTCGAGGCCGTATTCACGCTCCAGCCGCTCCAGTTCGGAACGCGCCTTGGCGATGCTTTTCTTCAGCAAGGCGTCGCTTTCGGCGCCCAGGATGACGTTCTCCAGGACCGAGAAATTGTCGACCAGCATGAAATGCTGGTGCACCATGCCGATGCCGAGCGCGATCGCATCGTTGGGCGTGCTTATCGATGCCGGCTTGCCGCCGACGCGGATCTCGCCGCTGTCGGCCTGGTAGAAGCCATACAGAATCGACATCAGCGTCGACTTGCCGGCGCCGTTTTCGCCGACGATGCCGTGGATGGTGCCGCGCGCGATTTCCAGGTTGATGTCGCGGTTGGCGCGCACGGCGCCAAAACTCTTGTTGATGCCGATCAGTTCGATTGCAGCCAGTTCGATCGCGGCATGCGCCATGCAGCCTGTCCCACTCTTATTTTTTTATCGCTTGGTCAAAATGCCTAGCATGACGCTCCGCCCGTGCCAATTGGTCGGAGCAGCGTCCACTCTCGACAAATCCCGGCGCGCTTGTCAATTTGGAACGTGGCCGAAGCTCTCATATTCGCTAATATGGGCAAGCCGATTTGACGCTGCGGCGCAACGCCTGAGGACTTCGCATGACCATGCCCGCCGACCGGCTGACGACGCTGGAGATCCGCTCCGCCGAGCAGGAGAAGACCATCGAGGAACTGTCCGGCCAGATCGCCGAGCAGTGGAAGGTGATCGAGCGCATGCAGCGCAAGCTCGACGCGCTGACCGACCGCTTCCTGGCGCTGGAGGAACAGGCGGCACCCGACGTGCCGGTGACTAAGCCGCCGCACTGGTAGGGGAGGGAAGTCGAGCGATGGCCAGCGATCGCATCGCAAGAGCCGGCGACTACGTGCTTGGCCTGATGAACGATGCAGAGCGCGAACGGGCCGAGCGCGATCTGGAGATCGATCCAGCCTTTCGCGATGCCGTGGTCCAGCTTGCTGAGCACCTGCATATTTTCGACCGCACCGAAGCCGCCGGTGGCGCGGAGCGCTGGCGGCAGATCACGCAGCGCATCGGCGACTTGCCGCAGATGCGCGCTGTCGGTCTTGAGGACGCTAAACCGGTGATCCGGGGCCCCGCCAAGCCGCATGATGTCGGCTTCTATTCTCTCGGCGACCGGCGCGGACTTGCGGTCGCCATTGGACTGGTCGTGGCTTTCGCATTGGGTTATCTGGCGGGAAAGCTATAGCCCACATTGGCGCGACATCAGCGCCATCGGCTCCCCGTTCTGCCTGAACGGCTCGACGACCCTCCAACCAAGCCTCATGTAGAAATCGCGCGCCTCCCACGTGTAGAGATAAAGCGCCTCCACGCCGAGCGATGTGGCATGAGCTTCGATTGCCCTGACCAGCGCAGTGCCGATCCCTCGGTGCTGGTGCTCGGGAGCGATGGCCAGGCCGGCCAGCCATGGTGTCAGATCATGCGCCGGTTCGAGTTCGTCGCGGACCAGCAGGCAGGTCCCGACCGGCACGTCGCCGATCCGGGCCACGAACGCCGTTTCGAAGCCGTCGCCGTGCAGCAGTTTACGAAGTCCGGCCACGTCGTCGTCCAGCGTTCGTCCGGTGCCCGTGAAAAAGGCGGCAACGCGCAATCGCGCCACCGCTGCAATGTCACGTTCGTTCATGGGTTCGACTGTCAACTGCACCATTGGCCTGGGGTCGTGTTTCTTGCGAGACGTCTGCGTCTACCCGGCAGCGACTTCCAAAACAAAACCGCCGGGACCATGCCCGGCGGTTTGCTGTCGGTTTGGCAGATCAATACGGGCAGGCGTTGTCGGCGGTGTAGTCGTGCACCTCGACCTTGCCGGCGATGATGTCGGCCTTGGCCTTCTCGACCGCCGCCTTCATCTCGTCGGTAACCAGCGCCTTGTTGTTATCGTCCATGGCGTAGTCGACACCGCCTTCCTTGAGGCCGAGATTTTCGACGCCACCCTTGAAGGTGCCGTTCTTGCCGTCCATGAAGGCGGTGTAGACGGCAACGTCGACGCGCTTCAGCATCGAGGTCAGGACCTTGCCGGGCTGGAGGCCGTTCTGGTTGGAATCGACACCGATGCCGAGCTTGCCGGCATCAGCCGCCGCCTGCAGCACACCGACGCCGGTGCCGCCCGCGGCCGCATAGACCACGTCGGAACCCTGGTCGATCTGCGTCTTGGCGATCTCGCCGCCCTTGGCCGGGTCGTTCCAGGCGGCCGGCGTGTCGCCGGTCATGTTCTGGATGACGTCGGTCGCGCCTGCCGATTTGGCGCCGCCGACATAGCCGCATTCGAACTTGCGGATCAGCGGAATGTCCATGCCGCCGACAAAGCTCACCTTCTTCGTCTTGGAGGCCATCGCCGCCATGATGCCGACGAGATAGGAGCCTTCATTCTCCTTGAATACGAGCGAGCGGACATTGGGCAGGTCGACGGCATCGTCGATGATGGCGAAGTTGAGATCGGGATATTCGGTCGCGACCTTCTTCAGTGCATCCTCCCAGGCGAAGCCGGCCATGACGATCGGGTTGTGGCCGTCCTCGGCGAAGCGGCGCAACGCCTGCTCGCGTTGCGAAGCGTTGGAGACCTCGAACTCGACATAGGGGACGCCGGTCTCTGTCTTGAACTTTTCGGCGCCATGGTAGGCCGCCTCGTTGAAGGATTTGTCGAACTTGCCGCCGAGATCATAAAGGATTGCCGGCTGCACATCCGCGGCGAAAGCCGGAAGAACCATTGCAGTTGCGGCCAGAAGGCCGAGAACGATACGTTTCATGTGATCCACACCCTGTCGGTTATTTTTTTCCGTTACGCCCGCCCGCCTGCCCGGTTCTCCGGCATGCGCGCGACGTCAGCCAGGAGTGTATATTCCCCTCCCGCTCAGCGGCAATCTGGCACGGCCCGAAACAAAATTCACGTGGAATTTTGACCTTTTGGAAAAGCATGGCGGGGTGCGATGCCCGTGCCCTTCAGGCGAATTGCCCCGTGCGCCGCTGCCGCCTGTAGCCGATGGCGTAGAGCAGCAAGGCAAGCACCGCGAACACGGCAAAGCCCGGCTGGTTGAGCACCCAGGCGATGGCGCCGTCCCATAGCAGCGGGCCGGCCTTGGCGCGAACGAAGCTTTCAAAGGCGGCGCGCGTGTCGGGCGACACGGCCAGCCAGCTCGCATTGAGCGGGGTCAGCACCAGTGCCGAGGCGGCCACAGTGCGTGTCGTGTCAAGCACCGCCATGATGACCGAAATCGACAGCGCGACCATGGCCGCGAGACGAAAGACAAAGCGAAACATCAAAGACCTTTCCCCTGGCCGATCCTCAACATCCTCCCGAGGATCTCCGGCGGTGTTCCGAACGAGAAATAGAGCGCGCAGGCCCTATTCGCAATCACGGCACGCGAATTGAATCGCGGCCGACGCAGCCTAGCCGGCCGGCCTGCGCTTGCGCCGGTTGGCGAGCCAGACGGCGAGAATGCCGCCGGCAATGGCGCCGACCACCAGCCCGGCCAGGCCGATGAATGCGGCGAAGTAGCCGCACGCACCCTCAAAGCAACTCACGTCGGTGACATCGGCGATGAGCGAACCGGCCAGGAAACCGCCCACCGAGCCGACGACCGCGCCGAGGATGATGCCGAGCAGCGCGGCGACAATGGAAACGAAGACCGACGGCGCTTCGGCTCGCGGCTTGGCATAAACGGTCTCGGCGCCGGAGCCGCGGCGCAACAGGTAGATGCAAAGCAGGCCGATGGCGATCTCGGCGGCGGTGATGGCCAGGCTTCTGGCGGAGAAGACGAAGCCCGGCACGGCAAGTGCGTAAGCGTGACTTGCCAGCAGCCATATGATCGTGGCGGCCTGCCAGATGGTGAAGTGGCTGGGGAAGCGCGCCGAACGGCCGAAGGCGAGGCCGAGCAGGTAAAGTCCCCATAGGATGGTGATGACGTCGGCGACGAGCCCGCTGAAGAGGAAATAGAAAACGGCGTCCGGCAGGCCTGAACTCCCCACCAGCCACAAGGCCGACGCCAGCCAATAGACCGACAGGGCCATGACGATAACGAGCCAGCCCACCGGGACGTAGGAAAGTCCGCTGTCCGGATGTCGGGCCGGGACATTTCCCTCGGCGGGTGGCTGTCCGTTGCCAGGCGTACCGCCCGGAATTCCGCTGCTTGACGTCATGTTGCGACGATGCCCCCCGCAAAGCCTTTCGGACACTCGACAGGCCGCTCGGGACGAAGTCAAGCGCGGCTGGCCTCGCAGCCTTGCCCGTGCACGTCATCAAGCAGCGATTGAAGTGGCGGGACTCCAAACGGATGTGCCGGCGGCCCCCATGAACGCCGTTTGGCCGGCAAAGCGAATTGACCGCCGTTATGGCTTGGCATTCGGCGCCGGATCGACTAGATGAGCCCCGCGCCTGTTGCTTTGACGGCTCAGGTGCGGGCAGGGAGTCCGCTGGTTGGCGGCGCCCGGTGCGGAAGTTCCGCAGCCCAAAGGGAGAGCATCTCCCCAACCCGCGCGGCGAAACCGGCCGGCGCGAAAGGCAAGGACGGAGAGGTGGCCGAGTGGTTGAAGGCGCACGCCTGGAAAGTGTGTTTACGGGAAACCGTAACGCGGGTTCGAATCCCGCTCTCTCCGCCATCCTGCTTCGCTCTTCGAGCTTCGCAGGATTGGCTCAATCGACGACGCGAAGCAGGATGCCCTCCGAAGCTTCAGCGTAGGAGGGCAGGGTCATCAACCTTGCCGACCGGCTTGCACGATTAAAAAAGCAGCTGTCCGCACACGACCCGGTTTTGGAATTCCTGGTGATCTGGTAGTGGTAATCCCGATCACAGGAGATGGCATGCCGGACGATGTAATGGTGCGCGACAGCAACGGCGCTCAGTTGAGTGACGGCGATTCCGTTACGCTGATCAAGGACCTCAAGGTCAAGGGCACTTCGGAGACGATCAAGCGGGGCACGTTGGTGAAGAACATTCGCCTTAACGGTAATCCCGGTGAGATCGAATGCAGTACCAGGCAAGTGAAGGGCCTCGTGCTCAAAACCGAGTTCGTAAAGAAGGCGTGACCCTCAAGGCGGTCGAGCCGCAGGGGTAGAATGCGTTTACCGGCGGCGAGCCGTTTCGTCGGCCAACCTGTTACCCCTTACGACTGACGATATCGCTGGAGCGCCAGGACGCGTTCACCACTTCAAACTCATTCCGCCGAAAATCTTTATAAGATTCCTATTTCTTTCCGCTTTGCCCCGTCTCGAACCTTTATGGCGATCGGGACCATATTCCGCTTTGAGAAAAACGTCAGACGCCGCCACCAATCCAAGTGGGCGGGGCGTTTTCATGTAATCGCCGAGCTGCTTCGAGCGGGCGCAAAGTGGAAAAGTGAAAGCAAGGAACAAGCACAATGGACATCGTTGTTCTCGGGATAGCGGTTTTGTTTTTTGCCCTGTCCTTCGCTTACGTCAAAGCCTGCGACAGAATTTGAGCGGAAGGATCGGGACATGCTTGTCGATTACATCCTCGGTGGTGGCGTGACGTTGTTCCTGCTCGCCTACCTGACATACGCACTGATCCGCCCGGAACGCTTCTGACCGGCGCACGGAAAGCCAAATCATGACTATCAACGGATGGATACAGATCCTCCTCTATTGCGGGATCCTGGTTTTGCTCGTGAAGCCGCTGGGCGGCTACATGCATCGCGTCTTCACCGGCGACCGCAGCTTGCTCTCGCTGGTGCTCGGCCCCGTCGAGCGGGGCCTTTATCGCCTGGCCGGAACCGGCGACCAGGAGCAGCACTGGACGGGCTATGCCGCCGCCATGCTGTTGTTCAACCTTGCCGGTTTCCTGGCGCTCTATTTCCTCCAGCGCCTGCAAGGCGGCCTGCCCTACAACCCGGCCGGCATGAGCGCGGTCGAACCGGGGCTCGCCTTCAACACCGCGGCCAGCTTCATGACCAACACCAACTGGCAGAACTACGGCGGCGAGAGCACGATGTCCTATCTCGTGCAGATGGCCGGCCTCACAGTGCAGAACTTCCTGTCGGCGGCCACCGGCATCGCCATCGCCATGGCGCTGATCCGCGGCTTTGCCCGCGCCTCCGGCAAGTCGATCGGGAATTTCTGGGTCGATATGACCCGTGCCACGCTCTACGTGCTTTTGCCGCTCTGCGTCGTGCTCACCCTGGTCTATGTCTGGCTCGGAATGCCGCAGACGCTGGGAGCCTATGTCGGCGCCACCACGCTCGAAGGCGCGCAGCAGACCATCGCCGTCGGGCCGGTCGCCTCGCAGATCGCCATCAAGATGCTCGGCACCAATGGCGGCGGCTTCTTCAACGCCAATGCCGCGCATCCCTTCGAGAATCCGGACGCCATCTCCAACCTGATCCAGATGCTGTCGATCTTCGCCATCGGCGCGGCGCTCACCAACGTCTTCGGCCGCATGGTCGGCAACCAGCGCCAGGGCTGGGCGATCCTGGCCGCTATGGGCGCGCTGTTCATCGCCGGGGTCGCGGTCTGCTATTGGGCGGAAGCCGCGGGCAATCCGCTGGTCCATGCGCTGGGCATCGACGGCGGCAACATGGAAGGCAAGGAAACCCGCTTCGGCATCGCGCTTTCGGCGCTGTTCGCGGTCATCACCACGGCGGCTTCCTGCGGCGCGGTCAACGCCATGCATGACAGTTTCACCGCGCTCGGCGGCATGATCCCGCTCATCAACATGCAGCTCGGCGAAGTCATCGTCGGCGGCGTCGGCGCCGGCTTCTACGGAATGCTGATGTTCATCCTCATCGCCGTCTTCGTCGCCGGCCTGATGGTCGGGCGCACGCCCGAATGTCTCGGCAAGAAGATCGAGGCCAAAGAGGTCAAGATGGCGATGCTGGCGATCCTGTGCCTGCCGCTGGCGATGCTGGTCTTCACGGCCATCGCGGTGGTCCTGCCGAGCGCCGTGGCATCGATCGCCAATGGCGGGCCGCATGGCTTCTCCGAGATCCTCTACGCCTATACGTCGGCGGCGGCGAACAACGGCTCGGCCTTCGGCGGCCTCACCGGCAACACGCCCTGGTACAACATCACGCTGGGCCTCGGCATGCTCATGGGACGCTTCCTCGTCATCATCCCGGCGCTCGCCATCGCCGGCTCGCTGGCGGCGAAGAAGACCGTGCCCGCCTCGGCCGGCACGTTCCCGACCGACGGCCCGCTGTTCGTCGGGCTGCTGGTCGGCGTCATCGTCATCGTCGGCGGCCTGACCTTCTTCCCGGCGCTCGCCGTCGGGCCGATCGTCGAGCATCTGGCCGCCATCCACGGGCAGACATTCTGAGACGGAATTGTCTTGGCTGAAACGGAAATGTCCTGGTTCAACAACAGGCATCGCAACGATCGCCATCCCGCCGACAACGGAAAGGAGGAACGGCCTCCTCCTTTCCCCACCATGTCGACATTCCTCGGCATCGCCGCCGTCATGATCGTTCTGTGGTTGCTGGCCTACGGGCTTCCGCATCTTCTTTCGGCATCCGACCGCTCGGTGCCGTCCAACAACACCGAAGCTGGAGCTTCAAAATGAGCCAGTCGAAATCAGCCAGCATCATGGATGCCGGCATCCTGTGGCCCGCCATCGGCGGCGCCTTCAAAAAGCTGAACCCACGCACATTGGCCAGGAACCCGGTGATGTTCGTCGTTGCCGTCGTCTCGGCGCTGACATCAGTGCTTTTCGTCAAGGACCTCGCCAGCGGGCGCGGCAACCTCGGCTTCACCATCCAGATCATCATCTGGCTGTGGTTCACCGTGCTGTTTGCCAACTTCGCCGAAGCCGTCGCCGAAGGCCGCGGCAAGGCGCAGGCCGATTCGCTGCGCAAGGCGCGCACCGAGACCCAGGCCAAGCTCCTGACCGGCGAGGACCGGACGAAATTCAAGCTGGTGCCCGGCACCAGCCTGAAGGTGGGCGACGCCGTGCTGGTCGAGGCCGGCGACATCATCCCCTCCGACGGCGAGGTGATCGAAGGCGTGGCTTCGGTCAACGAGGCGGCGATCACGGGCGAATCGGCGCCTGTCATTCGCGAATCCGGCGGCGACCGCTCCGCGGTCACCGGCGGCACGCAGGTGCTCTCCGACTGGATCCGCGTGCGCATCACCGCCGCCGCCGGCCACACCTTTCTCGACCGCATGATCTCGCTGGTCGAGGGCGCCGAGCGCCAGAAGACCCCGAATGAGATCGCGCTCAACATCCTGCTGGTCGGCATGACGCTGATCTTCGTGCTGGCCACCGCTACCATCCCGAGCTTCGCTTCCTATTCGGGGGGCTATATCCCGGTCACGGTGCTCGTCGCTTTGTTCGTGACCTTGATCCCGACCACTATCGGCGCGCTTTTGTCGGCCATCGGCATCGCCGGCATGGACCGTCTGGTGCGCTTCAATGTGCTCGCCATGTCCGGCCGCGCCGTGGAGGCGGCCGGCGACGTCGACACGCTTTTGCTCGACAAGACCGGCACGATCACGCTCGGCAACCGCCAGGCGACCGAATTCCGCCCGGTGAAGGGCGTCACCGAGCAGGAACTGGCCGATGCGGCACAGCTTGCCTCGCTCGCCGACGAAACGCCGGAAGGCCGCTCGATCGTCGTGCTGGCCAAGGAGAAATACGCCATCCGCGCCCGCGACATGGCGACACTGCACGCCACCTTCGTGCCCTTCACCGCGCAGACCCGGATGAGCGGCGTCGACATAGACGGCTCCTCCGTGCGCAAGGGCGCGGTCGATTCCGTGCTCGCCCATGTCAACCAGTCGACCGTCGCCAGCCACGCAACGCGCCCGAACAGCGATACGATCAGGGATCTCCAGGCGATCGCCGACGAGGTCGCCAAATCGGGCGGCACGCCGCTTGCGGTCGAGCGCGACGGACGCCTGCTCGGCATCGTGCACCTCAAGGACATCGTCAAGGGCGGCATCCGCGAACGCTTCGCCGAGCTGCGCAGCATGGGCATACGCACGGTGATGATCACAGGGGACAATCCGATGACGGCGGCGGCCATCGCGGCCGAAGCCGGCGTCGACGACTTCCTTGCCCAGGCGACGCCGGAGGACAAGCTGAAACTGATCCGCGACGAGCAGGCCAAGGGCAAGCTGGTCGCCATGTGCGGCGACGGCACCAACGACGCGCCGGCCCTTGCCCAGGCCGACGTCGGCGTCGCCATGAACACCGGCACGGTGGCCGCGCGGGAAGCAGGCAACATGGTGGACTTGGACTCCGATCCGACCAAGCTGATCGAGATCGTCGAGATCGGCAAGGCGCTGCTGATGACGCGCGGTTCGCTGACCACCTTCTCCATCGCCAATGACGTGGCCAAGTACTTCGCCATCATCCCGGCCATGTTCGCCGTGTTCTACGTCGCACCCGGCCACACCACAGGTCCGCTGCAGGCGCTCAACATCATGCATCTGGCGACGCCGCAGAGCGCCATCCTGTCGGCCATCATCTTCAACGCGCTGATCATCATCGCGCTGATCCCGCTGTCGCTGCGCGGCGTCAAATACCGGGCAATCGGCGCCGGGGCGCTGCTCAGCCGCAACCTGCTCGTCTACGGCCTCGGCGGCATCATCGTGCCGTTCGCCGGCATCAAGATTATCGACATGGCCGTCACGGCCCTCGGCCTTGCATAAGGGATCACTCCGATGCTCAAGCAAATCAGACCCGCGATCGCCATGATAGTCTTCTTCACCGTGCTGACCGGGCTCATCTATCCCCTCGGCATGACCGGCATCGCCCAGGCGCTGTTCCCGAAACAGGCCAATGGCAGCCTGATCGAGAAGGACGGCAAGGTGGTCGGTTCCGAACTGATCGGCCAGGCCTTCGCCAGCGAACGCTATTTCCACGGCCGGCCATCGGCCGCCGGCAATGGCTACGACGCCGGCGCCTCCAGCGGCTCGAATCTGGGTCCGTCCAACCCCAAGCTGATCGAGCGCATCAAGGGCGACGCGGCGAAGCTGAAGGCCGAAAACCCCGATGCGCCGGTTCCAATGGGCCTCGTCACGACATCGGGCAGTGGGCTCGATCCTGACATCAGCCCCGACGACGCTTATTTCCAGGTTCCCCGTGTCGCCGAGGCAAGGGGCATCGATGAAGCCAAGGTCAAGGCGCTCGTCGACAGCCATGTCGAGGACCGGGAGCTCAGCGTGCTGGGCGAGCCGGTGGTCAATGTGCTGGTCCTTAACCTCGCATTGGACGACACAGCCAAGCAATGAAGAACAGCGCCGGGGATCGACACCGTCCCCGGCGCCGTTCAAACTGGATGCCGATGCCGGACGAGAGAAGCAACGTCGAAAACAGACCTTCCCCCGACGCGCTGCTCGAGCATGCCGAGCGCGAGGGCCGCGGGCGTCTGCGCATCTTTCTGGGCGCGGCACCCGGCGTCGGCAAAACCTATGAAATGCTGATGTCGGGACGCGCCAGGCTGGCCGACGGCATCGACGTGGTGATCGGCGTGGTCGAGACGCACGGCCGCAAGGAAACCCTGGCCCTCGTCGAGGGCTACGAGGTCATTCCGCGCCGCCCGGTCGAATACAAGGGACGCACCCTCGACGAGATGGACATAGACGCCATCCTGGCACGCCGCCCGGCACTGGTCCTGGTCGACGAACTCGCCCACACAAACGCGCCCGGCAGCCGTCACCCCAAGCGCTATCTCGACGTGCAGGAAATCCTGGCGCGCGGCATCGACGTCTACACGACGCTCAACATCCAGCATGTCGAAAGCCTGAACGACGTCGTCGCCCAGATCACGCGGGTCAGGGTGCGCGAGACGGTTCCCGATTCCATCATCGACCAGGCCGACGACGTCGAAATCATCGATCTGACGCCCGACGACCTGATCAAGCGGCTGGAGGAAGGCAAGGTCTATTTCCCCAACACCGCCCAGCGCGCCATCGAGAACTATTTCTCGCCGGGCAATCTGACGGCGCTGCGCGAACTGGCGCTGCGCCGCACCGCCCAGCGTGTCGACGAACAACTGCTCAACCACATGCAGTCCCATGCCATCCAGGGCCCATGGGCGGCGGGGGAAAGGGTGCTCGTTTGCCTCGACGCGCGTCCGGGCGGGGCGGCGCGCGTGCGCTATGCGCGCAGGCTGGCCGACCGGCTCCGCGCGCCATGGACGGCGCTTCATGTCGACACGCCTCGTTCGGCCGCCATGTCGGAAGAAGAGAAGGGCAGGCTGGCGAACCATCTGCGCCTCGCCGAGCAACTCGGCGCCGAGGTGACGACCATTCCGGGCCAGAACGTCGCGCAGGACATCGTGCGCTATGCGACGGCGAACAATTTCACCCATATCGTGGTCGGCAGGCCGACCCGGTCGCGCTGGCGGGAATTGATCGAGGGCTCGCTCACCTATGATCTGATCCGCAATGCCGGCGACATCAGCGTCCATGTCATCTCGGGAACCGAGCGCGATACCGACGCAGCATCGAGAAAGGTCAGGACGGCGGCCGAGCAGCGGCCATTCCAGATATGGCCATATCTGTTCGCCACGGCCTATGTCGCGGGCTCGCTGGCCGTCGGCACGGTTCTGGATCAGTTCCTCGACGTGCGCAATCTGGCGATCGTGCTGCTGCTGGCGGTGCTGACATCGGCGGTGACGTTCGGACTGTGGCCGGCCTTGTACGCCTGTTTCCTGAGCGCCCTTGCCTTCAACTACTTCTTCCTCGAGCCGCGCTACACGCTGACGATCAGGGATCCCGAGAGCATCGTTGCGTTTGCCGTCTTCCTCGTCGTTGCCGTCATCGCCAGCAACCTGACGGCGCGCGTGCAGCGCCAGGCTGCCGCCGCCCGCTCACGGGCGCGGGCCACGGAAGATATCTACCTGTTTTCCAAGAAGCTTGCCGGCGCCGGCACGCTCGACGACGTTCTGTGGGTCACGGCCTTCCAGATCGCCTCGATGCTGAAATTGCGGGTCGTACTGCTTTTGCCCGAAAACGGCGCCATCACCGTCAAGGCGGGCTATCCGCCCGACGATACGCTGGCCGAGGCCGATATCGCCGCCGCCCGCTGGGCCTGGGAGCACGATCGCGCCGCCGGCCGCGGCGCCGATACGCTGCCCGGTGCGAAGCGGCTCTATCTGCCGCTGCGCACCGGACGCACGGCGGTCGGCGTGGTCGGCCTCGACAACGACAAGCAAGGTCCGCTGCTGACGCCCGAGCAGCAGCGGCTGCTCGACGCGCTGGCCGACCAGGCAGCGGTCGCCATCGAGCGCATCCAGCTCGTCGCCGATGTCGACCGTGCCAAGCTCGCGGCCGAAGCCGACAGGCTGCGCTCGGCGTTGCTGACCTCCATCTCCCATGATCTGAAGACGCCGCTCGCCGCCATCATGGGCGCGGCCGGCACTCTCAGGGAGTTCGCGCCTGATCTGCCCGAGCAGGACCGGACGGAGCTGTTGTCGACGGTGGTCGACGAAGCGGAGCGGCTGAACCGCTTCATCGCCAATCTGCTCGACATGACCAAGATCGAATCCGGTGCGATGGAGCCCAATTATGCGCTGCATTATGTCGGCGACGCCGTCGGCACCGCGCTCGATCGCGCCCGCAAGATCACCAGCGAGCACAAGATCGAGGTCGATATTCCGCCCGACCTGCCGATGCTGAAGCTCGACCCTGTGCTGTTCGAGCAGGTCCTGTTCAATCTGCTCGACAATGCGTCGAAATATTCGCCGCCCGGCTCGACGATCCGCCTGCAGGGCTGGACCGACATCGGCTCCGTCGTGCTTCAGATCATGGATGAGGGATTGGGCATCCCTCCGCAGGATCTTGAGCGCGTGTTCGATACTTTCTACCGGGTGCGCAAGGGCGACCAGGTGCGCGCCGGCACCGGGCTCGGCCTGTCGATCTGCCGCGGCTTCATCGAGGCGATGGGCGGCACGATCTCGGCCGCCAACCGGACCGACCGTTCGGGTGCTGCCTTCACCATCAGGATGCCGGTGCCGGCGGAGTTGCCCAACATCGGCAATCGCATCGGCTCCAGCGCGGATCAGCCTCGATGACCAATTCGAACGTCAGGATATTGGTCGTCGATGACGAGCCGCCGATCCGCAAGTTGCTCCGGGTCGGCCTCGCCAGCCAGGGCTACGCGGTCAGCGAGGCGCCGAACGCCAAGGCGGCTATCGAGCTGATGGTGCAGGAAAAATCGGATCTCGTGCTGCTCGACCTTGGCCTGCCCGGCATGAGCGGCCATGAACTGCTGCGCAAATGGCGCGACGACGGCCTCGATATCCCGGTGGTCATTCTCTCCAGCCGCGCCGACGAGGCCGGCATCGTCGACGCGCTCGAACTCGGCGCCGACGACTACATCACCAAGCCGTTCGGAATGAACGAGCTGGTGGCGCGCATCCGTGTGGCACTGCGGCACAAGTTCCAGCAGCAGGGCGAGAGGCCTGTATTCCAAACCGGAGATCTTTCCGTCGATCTGGTCAAGCGCATCGTCAAGGTCGGGGGCAAGGAGGTAAAGCTGTCGCCCAAGGAATACGACATTCTGCGCATTCTCGTGCAGTATGCGGGCAAGGTTCTCACGCACCAGTTCCTGCTGAAGCAGGTGTGGAACGATTCGACCGACGTGCAGTATCTGCGGGTCTATGTCCGGCAGTTGCGGCAGAAGATCGAGAAGACGCCGGACCAGCCGCGCTACATCACCACCGAGACCGGCGTCGGCTACCGCCTGCGCGAGGTCGAATGAGCGTTGCCTGGCCTGATTAGCCGACAGCTTCCGGCAGCCGGTTCGCGGTCGTCGATGTGCGCAGGGCGGCGACGCAGCCAATGATGCCGAGCGGCACGAAGGCGAGAAACAGCCAGGTTGCCACATCAGCCGCCGCGTCCCGGTTCAGGCCTTGCGAGAAGCCGCTGGCATTGGCGACGATGCCGGCAAGGGCGGCACCCACCGCATAGCCGATGCGCTGCATGGTCGGCACCGCGGCCGAGGCGATGGTCTGCTCATCTTCCGGCGCGGAGGCCACGATGACGCGCGTCAGGAACGGCCAGGCAACGCCGAAGCCGCCACCCTGCAAAAGGGCGCATACCAGGATCAGCGGGATCGAGCCTGCCGGGATGGTGTAGGCGAAACCAGCCAGGCCGGTGGCGATCATCAGGGCGCCGATGACGATGATCAATCTCTCACGCTCCTGTGGCGCGTTGGCGACAAGGATCGACAGGATCGACCAGGCGATCGATTCGGCGGCGATGATGTAGCCGGTGGTCAGGAGCGGAACGTGGTGCAGCGTGGTCAGAAGCAGCGGGCCGTAAATGGCAAAGGAACAGGTCGCCACCGAGAAGGCGGCGACCATGGTCATGCCGCTGCCGACCGGCGTGCGCCACGAGAACAGCTGCGAGGGGAAAAGCCGAGATTTCGGCTTCAGCGCATCGATACGGAAAAACAACACAAGGCCGACCAGGCCGAGCACCATCAGCAGCGATGAGCGCAGAAGGGCGATGTCGACGCCCGCCGAGGCGATCAGCACGACGGCGACGGCAAGGCAGCCAAGCGCTATGAGCGGGAAGGGTGGTGCCTTGCCCGCGCCGGCACTAGGCCTCGTCGCTTCCGGCGTGTCGAGCACGACGAAGCTCGCCAGCGCCATCGCCGCACCGCCGAACACGAAGATGCCGAACGCCCAGCGCCATGACAGAAGCTCTGTCATGATCGCGCCAAGCATCGGCCCGCTGAAGGCGGCGACGCCCCAGATCGCCGACATGATACCGAAAAGCTGCGGCCAGATGGCCCGCGGAAACAGGCGCTCCACCGAGACAAAAGCCAGCGACACCAGCGCGCCGCCGCCCAGGCCCTCGATCAGGCGCCCGGCCAGGAACAATTGCATCGAGGGCGCGGTGGCGCAGATCAGCGCGCCGGCCGCGTAAAGCAGCGCCGCGACCACCATGTTGGTGCGCAGCGCCACATAGCTGACCAGCCGTCCGGCCGCGGCACCGGCGACGATGGCGCCCAGTTCATAGATCGCCAGCGACCAGCCGACGAGCTGCACGCCCGCCAGTTCGCCGATCATGGCGGGCATGACGGTCGCCACCATCGTCTCGTTGGTGGCGTGCAGCAGGATGCCGAGGCTGATGAAGCAGAAGCGCGCGAGGTCGCCGCTCGCCCACAATGCGCGCCAGTCGACCCTGTTTGTGCTGATGTCGGTCACTTCGGTCCCTCGAATTTCATATCCCGATGCAAACGCATGGCGCCAGGAGCCGGCTCGGGGGTCCGGCAGGACCATGGTCGGATGGGTTTGTAGAACCTCAACCAAGCTTGAGCTCAAGCGATTTTTTGGACATGTTCGTGGATGCCCGCATCCCTGGCCGGCCGGCATCGCCGGCCAATCAGTTCTCCGTGCTGCGCAGCTGGAACTGGCTGACACCGATGGCGAAATTGATGCCGGTCTGGGTCTGCAGGCTGAGCGGCTGCAAGGTGAAGGACTGCGAGGAGCCGCCAACCAGCAGATTGGCCCCGGCGCCGACGGTTGCCGTCACCTCGGCGCTGGCGCCGACTTAGTCGCCGGCCAATGCGCCCGGCGCGTAGATGTTCTTCAGCGGCGTCAGCACCAGCCATCGCATCACCGCCTGCTTGGTCGTGCCGATGTCGAGGCCGTATTTGTTGACGGCACCGAAATAAGCTTCCGGCGCGAAAGTCTTGTCGGCAGGGGTGAAGGTGCAGCTCAGATCCTTGCTCGAGCCGAAGATGAAGCCGGTGCCGCCCGATATGGCGCATTCAAGTGTGCCGAGCTCGATGCCCTGGTCCTGTGCCTGGGCCAAGGCGGGGCTGGCAATGGCAACGATGGCAGCAAGGATCATTTTGCGTGTCATGGGCCCCTCGTGCATTCGCTGCAGCCATCTTTGAGGAGCAGATGACACTGCTTCGCGAGCGAAGGATGCCAGGTCAGTGCACGGGGTCCGGTCGGTGATCGTCGGGCTTTGGCCGGCAACCGTCTATGGCGGGATGTATCGTCCACTGGTTCTGAGGCTCCTGCTGGGATGCGACGGTCAATGGCGATCCTGCCGTCTCAACGGCTTCACACCAGCGCGCGGGGCTGCCGTCGGGAACCGGGGATTCGTTCCAGCTGCTGTTCCAGGTGCCGATCTTCTGACAGTGCTTGATGGGATGGATTTCGTTCCAGCCGTCATGTGCCGAATCGTAGACCCACGTTCCCTTGACGAACAGGATGTCCGCGCCGCGGCGCGTCGGATCGTTGACGTGAAGATCGCCGAGATTCTCGTCGAGATCCGTCGGATTGGCTGTGTCGAGCAGGCCGACTATGCCGCCTATGATGACGATGACCGCCGCGATGAGCGACAGGACCGCGCAGGCGATCCAGCCGAAGAAGGGAATGGCGCAAGCAACCGCGGCGGCCGTGGCGACTGGAATTGCCGCAAGGCAGGCTATCATGAGGTCGTAGACGCCAGCGCCTTCGAACTCGCAATGCAGCACCGCGGTCGGGTCGTCATTGGCCCATTGGCGCGCTTCCTGACCTTTCCAGTCGAGGCCCGCGCCCTGGATCGCAGGCGTGTTGGCGATCAGGCGTCCAAACGGCGCTATCTTTTCGGCCGTTGCCTGGTTGGTGAATTCGACGACATTGCCCGGCACCAGATTGAGACTGTAGTCGGTGTCGAACCGGTCCAGTCCCGACTTCTCCTCCGGCGGATCGACCTTGAGCAGCCAGCCCACCGCGCATTCGTCGCCACCGAGACAGATCAGCCGGTCGTACAGCCACCAGCGGCAATAGGCCAATATGGCCGCAAGCGCCACCAGCATGGCGGCCGGTCCGGGAAGGGCGCCCACAAGGATGAGCGGCAAAGCGACCACGGCCGCCGCAATGATCATCTGCCCGTATTGTTTGCCGTGGTGATTTCCGACCGATACGCATTTGGTGTAGTGCCGATAAGCCATGGCGACCCCCTATCGCTCGACATAGAGCGTCACGCCGCCGGCGAGGCCGCGGGCCGAGAAAGCATGAACGTTGATTGCCTTACGGCCGGTGAAACCGGCTGGCGGTTCAATATTGACAGTGACGGGGATTTCCTCACCCGGGGCAAGGTCCGCTTGTGCGGGCTCGAACGTGACAAGCCAGCCGGCGGGCAAAGGATGCGATTGACGGGTGTGGCCGACAGGCACTGCCGCGATGGTGCCGGGGAAGGTGCGCAAGGGCCGGCGACGCGGCCTCGGGCGAGGGCGCGGCTCACAGACCGGCAATTCAGGAAGGGAATAGGCATCGGCCTCGAGACGAAATCCCATCCTCTCCCGCTCGCCATTGCGCAGGCGAAATTCAAATCTTGCGGGCGAATGGGCGACACCGACGGTGGTGTTGTCCTGGCCTAGGTTGTTGTTCGGGTTCGCATCGTCGAGCCAGTCGAGCAGGACCTGGATGCAATAGTGACCAGGCGCTGCCGGAGTTCGCCATTTGACCGACGCGAAAGCCGGATGGTTGGCCCCGCCCTTGACGCCGAGATCGGTCCTGGTCTCATCGATCCAATGCGACACCGTGCCGATGCCGAAACTCAGATAGGAGAATTTCACCGGCAGATCGACGACCGGGGCCTCGGTCGAGTTGTTCCAGATACGGGCGACGATTTCATATTCGGTGTCGGGCGCCAGCATATGTGGTGCGACAGGATTGCCGCCGCTTCGGATCTCGATGTCGGGGTTGTCCCATGTGACGGCGAGGCCCTGGCCCATCAAATAATACTGCGCGTAGATCAGGGGATCCGGGCGTTTATAGGCGGGGTCGCTGATCTTGACGCAACGTTGCGGCCCGCTTCGGTCCAACCGATCGGGGAGCTTCATTCTTTCGCAGAGCAATCTGGCGAGGGCGCAGATCCGGGCAGCGATCTGGCGCAGGTTCGATGGCCACTCGGTGAACGCGTCGGCGAGCGCGTTCAGGAAATCCAGTACTTTGGGGAGCGGGTTCATGGCCAGTCCGCGGCCATTTCGTCAACGTCGCTGTCGACGCATGAAAAACCAGACAGCGGCAATCAAGAATGGTGCGAGTATCAGAAGAAGTTCGAAGGATCCCGACCCGCCATCGGGCGAAAATCCGAATAACTGCTCGATGAAATCCATCACGGCCTCCGGCAGCTGCAACAAAATTGCATTCGACGATGTCTTTACATCTGCCGGAGCTCGCGCGCATTTTCGCGCAGAGCCAGCAACATTTCCGGTTGGTAGCACAGAACGAGCAAGTCTTCCATCGGCAATAATTTCGATCTGCTAGCTTGGCCTGGTCACAGCAGTTCGCAAATGCAAAGCGCGCGGCGGAACCAAGTCCACCGCGCGCTATTTTGATCATCGCGCGGTTGCCGTCCGTGCCGAGAAGATCAACGTGCCGTTACTTGAGAGAGTGGATCAGCTCAAGCGAGGTCACGGCAACGGCCAGGTTGACGCCGGTCTGCGCCTGGACGCTGAGCGGCTCCAGCATGAAGGCGCTGTCGAAGCCGCCGACCAGCAGATTGGCGCCGCCGCCGGTCACGACGCTCGCCTCGGCATTGACGCCGTAATAGCTGCCGGCAAGGTCGCCCGCGTCGCGGTCACGGGTCGCGGCAAACACGGCCCAGGCGAGTTGGCCCTGGTGCGTCTTGCCAACATCGACGCCGAGCTTGGAGATGACGCCGGTGTAAATCTCGGCCGGACCGTGATGATAGGGGCGGAAGACACAGGACACGCCCTTGTTGGATGTCACGATGTAGCCGGTGCCGCCGTCGATGGTGCAGTCGAGCGTGCCGAGCTGCAATCTGCCGGCGCTTGCCGGTGCAACAGCGAACATGGTCGTGGCGAGCGCAGCGGCGCAGACGAGTTTCTTGGTCATGGGAGGTCCTTTCGCAAAACGCTTCAAAGTAACGGCTGGGTGGCCAGACCGTTCCGCTGAAACCTTGGCGCGAACAAGGCAGGCGATCACGGCTTGCAGCGGGGTCAGCGCGCGGTTACCGGATTGATGGCGATCTGCGGCGATACGTGTCCTTTCGGACACGCATCCGACGCGTGTGGGCTTGGCCGGCCTTGCCTGATGTCAGCTGACGCGGGCGAGGCCATCCTTGGCCGGCTGGTAGGTGGGATCGAGCCGAACGGCTTCGCGGTAGGACTTGGCCGCCTTGGCCTTGTCGCCGCGCCGCTCGTAGATCAGCGCCTGGTTGGACCAGGCCTCGGCGTTCTTGCCGTCGAGCTTGATGGCCATGTTGAAATCGGAGAAGGCATTGTCCTCGTCATTGGTGGCGAGGTAGGAAAGGCCGCGGCCATTATACGGCTCGGCGGCGTCCGGGGCCAGCGAGATGGCGGTCGAGAAATCCTCGATAGCGAATTTGTGCTGGCCCTGGCTCTGATAGATCAGGCCCCGATTGTGATAGGCGCGGGCATCGGTCGTGTCGAGCTGGATCGCCTTCTGGAAATCGTTGAAGGCTTCCTGGGTGCGGCCGGCCTTCCGGTAGAGATTGCCGCGGCCGATATAGGCGGCATCGTAGTTGCCGTTGATCTGGATCGAGCGGTTGTAGTCCGCCAGCGCTGCTTCCTGATTGCCGAGGAAGCGCTGGATGAGCGCACGGTTCGAATAGGCCTGGTAGAAATTCGGGTTAAGCTGGATGGCCTGGTTGAAATCCTTGAGCGCCGCCTGGTACTGGCCGCCCCGGCCATAGGCCGAGCCGCGCACATTGTAGCCTTCAGGATCCTGCGGATTGCGCTGAATCACCGCCGACAGCGATGAGATGTTCTCGCTCGACCCTTGCGCCTTGTCGATGTTGTTGAACTCGCCGGTCGGGCCCGAGGTCTGGCAGCCGGCAAGCATCAATCCGGAAAGCAGGGCTGTCGCCAGGGCAAAGCCACGAAATGTGGTTTTGCTCTCCACGCTGATTGCGTTCATGTCTGCCCTGTCCTCACTTGCCGCGTCATTCAGGTCCGGATCCCCCCTCCGGGCCGGGTCACATCAAAATAAAAAGGTGGCGGCGATTCCGCATCGCGCCACCCCTGGTATCCTTCGAAAAGGACGAAATATAGGCGTTAATCAGCGCGGCGGACGCGCTGCACCGGCGGCACCGCCGGCAGCCACCGGACGCGGCGTCATCGGCAGCAGGCCTTCGCGCTGTGCGCGCTTGCGGGCCAACTTGCGGGCGCGGCGAACGGCTTCGGCCTTTTCACGGGCGCGCTTCTCGGAAGGCTTCTCGTAGTGACCGCGCATCTTCATTTCGCGGAAGATGCCTTCGCGCTGCATCTTCTTCTTGAGAGCGCGAAGCGCCTGATCAACATTGTTGTCGCGGACGAGTACCTGCACGGGCAATCCTGTCTTTCGGGTTTGATATCAACAGGCAAGCGGCCATAGCCACTAGCCTCCGCGGCGATTTACACCACGAATTGTGGCGGCTGATAGCAGAATCACGCCGCGCTGTCCACAGCCGAAATGAACGGAGGCGGCCAATTCGCCCAGCGGGCGCTCGCAAGATAGGCAGCCAACTACGCGGTGGCCAGATGCAACCGCTCAAAATCCTCGAAGAATTCGCCATAGTCGCAGGTTATCTCTTCGCCGGCCGCTATGTCGCGGGTCGCGGTTGCCCCGCCATATTGCGAAAAGTCCGTGTTCGGCGTCGCCGAATGGTTCATGAAGCGGCCATTGTCGACCTCATAGACCATGAAGCCGGGCCGGTCGGGGCTGGGATAGGCGTAGCGGTCGAGCAGTTCCCTGAGATGCGAGGGTGCCGCCTGGTATTTTTCCAGCGGGATCAGCCGGTCGAAATCCGGGTCGAGCCGCCAGATCGAGGCGCCTTTCCTGATCGGCTCGGCGGCGAACACGCCGACGCCCTCGATTGCGCTTTGGGCGACATAGGTTTTGATCAGCAGCATGGTTCCGGCCCGTTTCCAAGGAGAGAACGGAATCGTCAATTCGAGCCCAAATGCAAGCCCGGATTGCGACATCGCGGCCCGCGTTGATCCGCATGCCGGCGCCGAAACCGCTCACGTCCGGTTGATCGACACGCCGCCGTCGGCGAACAGTGCGGTTCCGTGGTGAAGCTCGACGCCTCGGAGGCAAGATAAAGCGCCGAGCGGGCGATCTCTTCCGGCCGGGCCATCCGCTTCAAGGCATGGATGCCTTCGACGAACGTGCGGGCCTCGGGCGTGGTTGTGGTCGCGCCGGGCGTGTCTGTGCCGCCTGGCAGCAGTGCGTTGACGCGCAACCCCTTCGGCCCGTACTCGGCGGCCAGCACTTGCGTCAGGCCGATCAGGCCGGCCTTGGCCGCGGCGTAGGCCGCCATGCCTGGCATGCCGGCGGTATAGCCGACGAAGCTGGAGGTGAAGACCAGCGATCCGCCGCCACGCTCCAGCATCGCCGGTATCTGATGCCTGGCGGCCAGATAGGCGCTGGTCAGATTGGTATCCATCGTGTCATGCCACGACGCCGGCGGCAGGTCCGGCAGCGGCGCCATCATGCCGACAGCGCCGGCATTGTTGAATGCAATGTCGAGACCACCGAAGCTACCGGTCGCGAGATCGACCAGCGCCTTCGCATAGGCTTCGTCCCTGACGTCGCCGGCAAGAGCGATCGCAGTGCCGCCGGTTTCCACGATCTCCTCGACAAGCCTATCGAGCTCGGCCTGGCGGCGCGCGGCGGCGACGACCTTGGCTCCTTCCTCGGCAAAGAGCTTTGCAGTGGCGCGGCCGATGCCGGAACTGGCGCCAGTGACGATGGCGATCTTGTTGGCGAGTGCGAGCATGTTTCTGTCATCCTTCCGCTAAGCCGGCCTTGCCGGCGGTCGGATGCGTCGTCGCAAATGAGCATGGCCGCAGCCACCCGAAAGCTGCGAACCCGCCGATTTTCCCTGGCCTCGCACGCCGCGGCCGGTTGCGGCGCAAAACGGCAAGAGCCGTCGCAAACAGCGCAAGGGTGGCAGCGCTGTTTCGCTAGTGATACACCTCGCGCGCCGGGGGAAATTGCTAGCCCGGCCGCAAATCCGCGAGACTTTGGCGCGAGGCTGGAACGTGAAGAAATACTCTGTATTCGCCATCGCGCGTGAGGCCATGCGCGGCCACAAGGGCTGGGAGGAGCAATGGTCCTCGCCGGAGCCGAGGAAGGAATACGACGTCGTCATCGTGGGCGCCGGCGGCCATGGCCTGGCTACCGCCTACTATCTCGCCACCGTGCACGGCATCACCAATGTCGCGGTGCTGGAGAAGGGCTGGCTCGGTGGCGGCAATACCGGCCGCAACACCACCATCATCCGCTCCAACTATCTCTATGACGAGAGCGCCGGCATCTACGACCATGCGCTGAAATTGTGGGACGGGCTCAGCCAGGAGCTCAATTACAACGTCATGTATTCGGCACGCGGCGTCATGATGCTGGCGCACAATGTGCACGACATCCAGGTGCTGAAGCGCCATGTCCACGCCAACCGGCTGAACGGCATCGACAATGAATGGCTCACACCCGAGCAGGCGAAGGAATTCTGCCCGCCGCTCAATATTTCCAGGGATGCGCGCTACCCGGTCGTCGGTGCCGCCTTGCAGCGGCGCGGCGGCACGGCGCGCCATGACGCGGTCGCCTGGGGGTATGCGCGCGGCGCCTCGGCGCGGGGCGTGCACATCATCCAGAATTGCGAGGTCACCGGCGTCAAGCGGGCGGCCAATGGCGCGGTCACCGGTGTCGAGACGACGCGCGGCTTCATCGGCGCCAAGAAGGTCGGCGTGGTCGCGGCCGGCCATTCCTCGGTCATTATGAACATGGCCGGCGTGCGCATGCCGCTGGAAAGCTATCCGCTGCAGGCGCTGGTGTCGGAGCCGGTCAAGCCTGTCGTTCCCTGCGTGGTGATGTCGAACACGGTGCATGCCTATATCTCGCAGTCCGACAAGGGCGAACTGGTGATCGGCGCCGGCACCGACCAGTACGTCTCCTACTCGCAGACCGGCGGCCTGCACATATTACAGCATACGCTGGACGCAATCTGCGAGATGTTCCCGATCTTCACGCGCATGAAGATGCTGCGCTCCTGGGGCGGCATCGTCGACGTCACGCCCGACCGCTCGCCGATCCTGGCCAAGACGCCGGTGCCCGGCCTCTACGTCAATTGCGGCTGGGGCACGGGCGGCTTCAAGGCGACACCCGGCTCCGGCCATGTCTTTGCCCACACCATCGCCAGGGACGATCCGCATCCGATCAACGCGCCCTTCACCATCGAGCGGTTCCGCACCGGCCGGTTGATCGACGAGGCGGCGGCGGCGGCGGTGGCGCATTGACGATGACTGAGCTGTAGGAACGAAAACATGCTTCTCATCCGCTGCCCCTATTGCGAGGAAGAGCGTCCGGAACTTGAGTTCCGCAACGCCGGCGAGGCGCATATCGCGCGCTCGGCCAACATGTCAGGCGAGAGCGACGAGGATTTCGAAAAATTCTTCTTCATCCGCTCGAATCCCAAAGGCATCATCTATGAGCGCTGGCGACACATGCATGGCTGTGCGCGCTTCTTCAACGCCGTGCGCGACACCGTCACCGACAAGTTCGTCATGACCTACAAGGCCGGCGAGCCGAAGCCTTCCAAGCTGCCCAAAAACTCCAGCGAAGTGGTTGCCAAATGAGCGGCGCGTTCCGCATACCGAGCGCCGGCCGCCTGAGCCAGGCCAAGACCGCCCGCTTCAGCTTCGACGGCCAGTCCTATACCGGCATCGAGGGCGATACGCTGGCTTCGGCGCTGCTGGCCAACGGCGTGCACCTGGTAGGCCGCTCGTTCAAATATCACCGGCCGCGGGGCGTGCTGTCGGCCGGCGCGGAGGAGCCCAACGCGCTGGTGCAGATCGTGCGCGACGACGCGCGCAAAACGCCGAATGTTCGCGCGACCGTGCAGGAGCTCTATGACGGGCTCGCCGCCAACTCGCAGAACCGCTGGCCGTCGCTGTCCTTCGACGTCAGCGCGGTCAACGATCTGGCGTCGCCGCTGTTTTCGGCCGGCTTTTACTACAAGACCTTCATGTGGCCGAAGGCGGCCTGGAAGAGCCTCTACGAACCCAAGATCCGCGAAGCCGCCGGGCTTGGCGTGTCCCCCGACAGGCCGGATCCCGACCATTACTCGTCGCGCTACGCTCATTGCGACGTGCTGGTGCTGGGCGGCGGCGGGGCCGGCATCGCGGCGGCATTGGCAGCGGCTGAAACCGGCGTGCGTGTCATTCTGGCCGATGAGCAGGCCGAATTCGGCGGCAGCCTGCGCTTCGAGAGCGGCGCGAAGATCGACGGCCAGGGCGGCTTTGCCTGGGCGCAGGCGGCGATCGCCAGGCTGAAAGGCATGGACAATGTCCGCGTGCTGTCGCGCACGACCGCGTTCGGCTATTACGCACAGAACTTCGTCGGCCTGGTCGAACGGGTCAGCGACCATCTGCAAAATCCCGGCCACGACCTGCCGCGCGAGCGGCTGTGGCAAGTACGCGCCAGGCGCGTGGTGCTGGCTTCCGGGGCCATCGAGCGCCATATGGTGTTCGCCAACAACGACCGGCCGGGCATCATGCTGGCCTCGGCCGCGCGCACCTATCTCAATCACCATGGCGTCGCGGTCGGAAAAAACGTCGGCGTCTACACCGCCAATGATTCCGCTTACGCGGCGGCGATCGACCTGAAGAAGGCCGGCGTCAACATCGCGGCTATCGTCGATCTGCGCGACAATCCGACAGGGCCGGTGATCGATGAAGCAAGGATGCTCGGCATCGAGATCAATTTCGGCCGCGCGGTGATCCGCGCCGGAGGCAAGCTGCGCGTCTCGTCGATGACGGTGCAGCCGAAGAATGGTGGCGGCGAGCGCACCATTGCGGTCGATGCGATCCTGATGTCGGCCGGCTGGACGCCGTCGGTGCACCTGTTCTCGCAGTCGCGCGGCAAGGTCGCCTTCAACGACGAAACCAAGCGCTTCGTGCCCGGCACCTACGCGCAGGACTGCGTCTCTGTCGGCGCCTGCAACGGCACGGACGGCCTGTCGGCGACCCTCGACGAGGCCTATGCGGCAGGGGCCAAGGCGGCAAGGGACGCCGGCGCAAAGACTGCCAAGGGTACAAGGCCAAAAGTCGACGCCTCGGAAAGCTGGTCGCGTGGCATGCTGGGCGCCGCCCCCGGCGCCGGTCCGGATACGACGGTGAAGGCCTTCGTCGATTTCCAGAACGACGTCACCGCCAAGGACATCCGCCAGGCGGTGCATGAGGGCATGCGCTCGATCGAGCACGTCAAGCGCTTCACCACCAACGGCATGGCGACCGACCAGGGCAAGACCTCGAACATGCACGGCCTGGCGATTGCCGCCGAGACGCTTGGCAAGCCAATCCCCGAGGTGGGCCTCACCACGTTCCGCGCCCCCTATACGCCGGTGACCTTCGGCGCCATCGTCAGCCATGCGCGCGGTCCGCTGTTCGATCCGACGCGCAAGACGGCGATCCATCCCTGGGCTGAAGCCCAAGGCGCCGTGTTCGAGGATGTCGGGCAGTGGAAGCGCGCCTGGTATTTCCCCAGGGGTGGCGAGGACATGCATGCGGCGGTCGACCGCGAGTGCGTCGCGGTTCGAAACACGGCTGGCCTGTTCGACGCCTCGACGCTCGGCAAGATCGAGGTGGTCGGTCCCGATGCGGCCAAGTTCATGGAACTGCTCTACACCAATCCGTGGGAAAAGCTGGAGCCCGGCCGCTGCCGCTACGGCATCATGCTGCGCGAGGATGGCTTCATCTATGATGACGGCGTCGTCGGCAGGCTGGCGCCCGACCGGTTCCATGTGACGACGACGACCGGCGGCGCGCCGCGCGTCATGAACCACATGGAGGACTATCTCCAGACCGAGTTCCCGCATCTCAATGTCTGGCTGACCTCGATCACCGAGCAATGGGCTGTCATCGCCGTGCAGGGGCCGAAGTCTCGCGACATCATCGCGCCGCTGGTCGAAGGCATCGACATGTCGGATGAGGCGCTGCCGCACATGTCGGTGCGCGAGGGCAAGATCTGCGGCGTGCCGACAAGGCTGTTCCGCATGTCGTTCACCGGCGAGCGCGGCTTCGAGGTCAATGTGCCGGCCGATTACGGCCAGGCCGTCTGGGAAGCGCTGTGGGCCGAGGGCCAGAAGCATGGCGCCACCGCCTACGGCACCGAGGCGATGCACGTGCTGCGCGCCGAGAAGGGCTACATCATCGTCGGCCAGGACACCGACGGCACGGTGACGCCCAATGATGCCGGCCTCGACTGGGCCGTCGGCAAGAAGAAGGCCGATTTCGTCGGCATTCGCGGCCTGACGCGGCCTGACCTGGTCGCCAAGGGCCGCAAGCAACTGGTCGGCCTCAAGACCAAGGATCCCAAGGTGGTGCTGGAGGAAGGCGCGCAGATCGTGGAGGATCCCAGGCAGGCGATCCCGATGAAGATGATCGGCCATGTCACGTCGAGCTATTGGTCGCAGAATTGCGGCCGCTCGATCGCTCTGGCGCTGGTCGCCGGCGGTCGCGCACGCACGGGCGACACGCTCTACGTGCCGATGCCTGGCGGGACGATCGAAGTGGAGGTTTCCGGCATGGTGTTCTTCGACGAAACGGGAGGCCGCCTCAATGGCTAAGGCAGTCGCGAAAAAGACGGCTTCGGCCGCATCGCCGGCGGCCGAGCGCCGTCCGGCGCTGGCCGGGCGCGCTATCTCCGCCGCCGGCGTCAAGGTAGAGGTGCTGCCGCCGGCCGAACGGATCTCGCTGCGCGCTCCGGAGGCGTCGCTTGCCGCCTTGTCGAAGGCGCTCGGCGTGACCATGCCGAAAAAGCCGAAGACGTCCGTGTCGAAAGGCGGGCGCACCGCGCTGTGGCTTGGGCCGGATGAATGGATGATCATCGACGAGGCCGGCAAAGACCCGCTCGCCGATTGTGCAAAGATTTCCGCCTTGCATTCCGCTGTCGGCATCTCGCATCGCAACGTTGCGATATCGGTCGCCGGTCCGGCCGCGGCCGCGGCAATCAATTCGGGCTGCCCGCAGGATCTGTCGCTCGAAGCCTTCCCGGTGGGTGCCGCCTCGCGTACCATTCTCGGCAAGGCCGAGATCGTTCTGCTGCGCACGGCGCAAGACGCTTTCCGGGTCGAGTGCTGGCGTTCCTTCTCGGATTATGTCTTTACTTTCCTCTCCGAGGGAGCACGCGACGCGGCGGCCTGACCCGGAACGTTTGCCGCCCGCGCCCGTTTGCGGGAACAGGTCGAGGGAGAATGCCGATGCCATCGAAGTCCACGCCGAAGTCGCCCGGGAAAAGCTCGGCCGTGCGCTCCCTGGAGCATGAGCGGCATCACGGGGCCGACGCCGAAGAGGAACTCGAGGAAGGCCTCGAGGATACGTTCCCGGCCAGCGATCCTGTGTCGATCACGGGGACGGCTATCCCCGGCGCCCCCGCAAGGCCGGGTAAAGCCAAGACCGTTCCCGGACGCAAACCCCGCTGATTTCCCCAGTTTCGGTTGAGGAGCCATCTTCCCAAGACGGCGCCAAGTGGGATATTCAAAGCGCTTTGGGAGATCGTAAAATGCCGGTAAAAGCCGTCGTCTGGGGCGAGAATGTCCATGAGCAGACCAATGCCGCCGTGCGCGGCCTTTATCCCTTGGGCATGCATGAGACCATCGCAGCCGCGCTCAACCAGGATAAGGGCATCGAGGCGACCACCGCCACCTTGCAGGAGCCGGAGCACGGCTTGAGCGAAAGCCGGCTGGCTGCTACCGATGTCCTGCTCTGGTGGGGCCATGCCGCCCATGGCGAGGTCAAGGACGAGATCGTCGAGCGCGTACAGAAACGGGTCTGGGAAGGCATGGGTCTGATCGTGCTCCATTCCGGACACTATTCGAAGATCTTCAAGCGGCTGATGGGCACGCCTTGTTCGCTGAAATGGCGCGAAGCGGGCGAGCGCGAGCGCGTCTGGGCCATCAACCGCGGCCATCCGATCGCGCAAGGCATCGGCGAGTGCCTGGAGATCGGCGAGACGGAGATGTATGGCGAGCCCTTCGCGGTGCCGGAGCCGCTGGAGACGGTGTTCGTCTCCTGGTACGAAGGCGGCGAAGTCTTCCGGTCGGGGCTGACCTATCAGCGCGGCGCCGGACGGATCTTCTATTTCTCGCCCGGCCACGAGACCTACCCGATCTACCACAATGAAGGCGTGCATCAGGTGCTGCGCAACGCCGTGCATTGGGCGCACAATCCCGCATCCGCATGGTCCGGCATCATCAATGCGCCGAACGTGCCGACAGACCAGGCCAAGGAGAAGATCGTCCAGAAGGGCCTGCGCCTGCATGCCGACGGCGACAAGGGCCTTAGTTAGGCGTGAGTTGAAGATGCACCGCCTCCTTCTGCTCGGCACCGGTGGCATTGCCGGACATCACGTCGAGGAGTTCGCCAGGATTCCAGGCTGCACAATCGTCGCCTGCGTCGACCAGGTGCCGGGCCGGGCGGCGAGGTTCGCCGCCGCCAACCAGATCAGCCAGTCTTTCGAGAGCCTGGAAGCGGCGATCGGCTGGGGTGCGTTCGATGCGGCCATCAATGCGACGCCGGATGGCGTGCACAAGGCCACGACGCTGGCGCTGCTTGCCCATGGGAAACACGTCTTTTGCGAAAAGCCGCTGGCGCCGAACCATGCCGACGCGCTTGCAATGACGGAAGCGGCCGAGGCGGCCGGGGTCGTCAACATGGTCAACCTGACCTACCGCAACTCGCCGGCGATCGAGGAAGCGCGACGCATGGTGCAGGCCGGCGAGATCGGCGCATTGCGCCATGTCGAGGCGAGCTACAAACAGAGCTGGCTGGTCAGCAAGTCATGGGGCGACTGGCGCATCGAGGACAAATGGCTGTGGCGCCTGTCCAACCGGCACGGTTCGACGGGCGTGCTCGGCGATGTCGGTATCCACATTCTGGATTTCGCGAGCTATGGCGCCGACCAGGACATCGCCACCCTGCACGCCGACCTGGTGACGTTTCCCAAGGCCGAAGGCGATCGGATCGGCGATTATGTGCTTGATGCCAACGACAGTGTCGCAATGACGGCGCGGTTCAAATCCGGGGCGCTCGCGACGATCGTCGCCAGCCGCTACATGACCGGCCACGCCAACGACCTGTCGCTGGCCATGCATGGCACCAAGGGCGCCATCAAGGTCAAAACAGACGGCAAGGTTTCGCGCCTGTCGGCCTGCCTGGGCGAGGACATCGACCAGCAACGTTGGCGGACACTGGCGCTGCCGGATGTGAAGCGCAACGCGCTGCGTTTCGCCGAAGCGCTCGATACGGGAAGGAACGGCGATCCATCCTTCCGTCGCGCCGCCGACATGCAGAGGCTGATCGACGCGGCCTTCGAGAGTTCGTCGTCCAGACTGCCGGTCACGATCGCCTGAATCACATCTGGCCGGCTGCACCAGCCAGGCGTGTGTTGCCGCTATCAGAACGCGCTCGGCACGATCCAGGGATTGATGCTGATGCCGAGGCGCGGGCCCTTGCCTTCAGCGGTGGTTTCCGTGACGCCCTTTTTCTCGAGCGAGCCGGTCGATGCGCAATCGAGCTTCACATTGGCCTTGGTGTCGACGCAGGTCGCGGCGGGCACGTGCTTGACCGGGTGTGTCGTGTTGGCGGCGAGGGCCGAGCCCGAAAGTGCCAGCACGGCAGCGAGGGTGAGGAGGGTCTTTTTCATTGTCCGTCTCCGGGTTCGATGGGTGAATTTGTTCTCGTACGTGTACGGTATTCCGTACAAATACGCCCACCGATCGCGGAGTTCAAGCCAGAATCGTACACGTACGGAAATTTTTGTTAACCAAGAAAATCCGCCCCGCTTGGCACGTTAAACGCGGAGCGTCGATGAAGCGTGGATACGCAAGGAGATATCGTTCAGCAGTTGACCGGTGTCTCGGTCAGCGGGGGCACGTTCTGCGTGCTGAGCGTGGCAAGGGTGAAATCGCACATCCGTTTCACGAAAGCCTGCGGATCACCGAAGGGGTAGAAGGGGAAGGTGATCAGCAGCGAGATGGTGCCGTGGCCGACCGCCCACAGCATGGTAGCAATGGCGCGCGGATCACCCTGCAACTTCCCCGCGGCGACGCAGGCCTCGACCCTGCTGATCAGCACCTTCATCGCCGGGTTGCTTTCTTCCATGTCCTCGTAGCTCCGGCCTGCCGGCAGCTTGGTCTTTTCGGTCATGAAGACGGTGCGGTATTCATTGGGATTGCCAAGCCCGAATGCGGCGTATTCCGTCATCACCGCTTGCAGCGCCTCGATCGGATCGTCGGCAGGATGCTCCTCGATGCGTCGGGCAAGCGTCTCGAACGCATCCTCAGCCAGCGCGAACAATATGTCCTGCTTGTCGGCGAAATAGGAATAGACCGACATCGGCGCGTAGCCGACGCGCTTGGCCAGCTTGCGGATGGTCAGGCCCTCATAGCCTTCCTCCTGCACGAGCTTGTGCGCGGCCTCCACAAGTTCGGAACGCTGTTCGGCCTTTTGTTTCTCGCGGCGTGTCTGGGCGCTCACCGGCAATATCGCCTGCCTCTGCTGGTTGGGGGCCAACTGAATTATATACGCTGTACGGAAACGGACAAGGGCGTCGCTGGTTCCCAAGCGGCAGGCGTCAGATGGCGCCGACGCCGCCGTCGACAGCCAATGTGTGGCCGGTCATGAAGGAGTTGGCGGGGTCGGCGGCGAACAGGATCACCGGGGTGATCTCATCCACTTCGGCCACCCTCCTCATCGGCACGCCGCGCGTCAGTTCGGCCAAGGCGTCAGCTTCCGGAGCGCCGGAGACGCGCACGAAACTGTCGACCATCGCCGTTCTCGTGTGCGCCGGACAGACCGCGTTGATGCGCAGGCCCTTGCTGGCGTATTCAATTGCCGCCGACCGGGTCAGCCCAACCACGCCGTGCTTGGCGGCGGCATAGATCGAAAGCTTCGGCGCGCCACCCAGTCCGGCGGCGGAGGCGATGTTGACGATGGCGCCGCCCTTGCCGTCCGCCTTGAACTGCCGCTCCATCTGCGGGATCTGGTGCTTCATGGCATAGAAGACGCCGAGCAGATCGATTTCGATCACCCGGCGCGCCTCCTCCGAGGCGACCTGCGGCAAACGCACGAAACTCTGCAGGATGCCGGCATTGTTGACCGCGACATCCAGCCGGCCGAATCTTTCGACCGCCAGAGCCACCAGCGCCCGCGATAGCGCCTCGTCGGCGATGTTGCCGGCCAGGACCGCCGTCTCGGCATCGAGCGTTTCGGCAAAGCTCCTCAAGATTGGTTCATCGAGGTCGGAGAGGACCAGCCGCGCGCTCTCGGCGGCAAAAGCTTTGGCGGCGCCGCGGCCAAGCCCGCCCGCGGCACCCGTGATCAACACCGTCTTTCCGTCGAAGCGGCCCATCGATCACTCCTCGTCGATCAGTTTCAGTCGATCAGTTTCGCGGCGAGATGCGAAAGCAGTTTCACCGCCTCGCCATAGGTCCTGGCCTTTTCCGGGTTCGAGGCATTGCCGTCGAGCGCGCGCTTGTAGACGCCCTGGCAGATCGCGGCCAGCCGGAAGAAGGAGAAGGCGAGGAAGAACGTCCAGTCGCCGATGCCGGTGAGCCCGCGCCGCCGGCAATAGGTGGCGACATAGTCCTCTTCCGAAGGCAGTCCGAGCGCGGCGCGGTCGATACCGCCCAGGCCGCGAAAGCCCGAGCTATGCGGCAGGCGCCATTGCATGCACTGGTAGGCGATATCGGCAAATGGATGGCCTGATGTGGACAGTTCCCAGTCGAGCACCGCCATCACCTTCGGCCGGTCCGGCGCGAATATCAGATTGTCCAGCCGATAGTCACCATGCACCAGCGAGACACGGCCGTCGTCGGCGGGCCTGTGCGTCTCCAGCCAGTCGATCAGCCGGTCCATGTCGGCAATGGCACCGGTCTCCGAGGCGCGGTACTGACTGGTCCAACGCGCCAGTTGGCGCTCGAAATAGTTGCCCGGCCGGCCGAAATCGCCGAGACCCACGGCCTCGATATCGACGCCGTGCAGGGCGGCGAGCGTGGCGTTCATGGCATCGTAGATGGCGGCGCGCTCGCCATTGTCGCGCGCTTCCGGCAGTGCCGGATTCCAGAAGATGCGGCCGTCGATGAAATCCATGATGTAGAACATGCGGCCGATCGGCGAGTTCTCGGCCGAGAGATGCAGCATCCGCGGCACCGGCACGGCGGTGCCCGAAAGGGCGCTCATCACCCTGAATTCACGGTCGACCTGGTGTGCCGATTTCAGCAACTGCCCCGGCGGCTTGGCGCGCAGCACGTAGCGGCCGCTGGCCGCCGTCAGCAGATAGGTCGGGTTGGATTGGCCGGATTTGAATTTTTCGACGGAGGAAAGTCCGGCAAAACCGGGGATCCGCGCCTCGAGATAGGGCGAAAGCGCTGCCTGGTCGAGCGCGTTCGGGTCGCTCATGCGGTCTCTGGCTGGCGTTCGATCAGGGTCAGCGTCAGCCAGCGGGCGGTGAGCGCCGGTTTCTTCGAGCCCTCGATCTCGATCGTCACGTCATGGGCCGTCTGCACCCAACCTGAGGGCCTGACCTTGACGTCAGCCAGCACGAAACGGGTGCGGATGCGCGCGCCGGTCTTCACCGGCGCCAGGAAGCGCAGCGAATCGAAGCCGTGGTTGACGCCCATCTTGCCGTTTTCCAGCGGCGGCATGGTCTCGAACGTCATTGCCGACAACAGCGACAGCGACAGGAAGCCATGCGCGATGGTGCCGCCGAATGGCGTCTCGCGCTTGGCCCGCTCCGGATCGCAATGAATGAACTGGTGGTCGTCGGTGGCGTCTGCGAACTGGTCGATCATGCGCTGCGTGACCACCCGCCATGGCGAGACGCCCACCTCCTTGCCGACGCTGGCCAGAAGCACATCGAGACTGATCGGTTCCACGCGGATGTCCTCCAGTTTCATCCCCGGCTTCCCCGGCCGGACATGTCATTCCTTGAACAGGGTCAGCCCATGCTGCACCGACTGTCCGCCGTCAATCGGCAGGATGGCGCCGGTGACATAGCTGCCTGCACGGCTGCACAAATAGAGCGTTGCGCCGGCAATGTCATCCGGGGCGCCGATACGGCCGATCGGAACGTGGCTGCCGACATACCTGGCCTGTTCCTCAGTGGCGGTGGCAAACGCCGTCATCCGGCTCTGGAAGGGCCCAGGGGCAAAGGCGTTGACGGTGATGCGGCGGCCGGCGAATTCCAGCGCCAGGGTGCGCGTCAGGTGATGAACGGCCGCTTTGGAGGCGGTGTAGGAGTAGGCGTCGTCGGCCAGCGGCTGCGTGCCCATCACGGAGCCCAGATTGATCACCCGGGCTGGATCCTCGTCGCTGGCGGCGGCTTCGAGCAGCGGCAGCAGTTCGCGGGTCAGGTGGAAGACGGCGGTGACGTTGACGCCGAACACCTTGGCCCAGGCATGATAGGGGAAGCTCTCCAGCGGCGCTCCCCAGGACACGCCGGCATTGTTGACCAGGATATGCAGCCGTTCGGCCCGCGTCTTGACCTCGCCGACCAAGGCGGCAATGCCGGCCTCGCTGGAAACGTCTCCGGCAAAGCCTTCCGCCCGGCCCGGCGCGCCAAACCCGTTCAATTCCTCGGCGACCTTGATGCAGTCCTCGCCCTTGCGCGAGGCGATCATCACCGTTGCGCCGGCCTTGACGAGGCCCGTCGCCGCCATGCGGCCGATGCCGGTCGCCGCGCCCGTGACCAGCGCGGTCTTGCCGGCCACCGAAAAAAGATCGTCGAGATAGCTCATCGAACTCCTGCGCCTTTCATCGGCGGATCGGGGAAAGCGTTCGCGTTGACAAGGCTATCCGAAGTACGGTCATCCTTGCCACTGACAAAATGCCCGGCCTGAATGAAGGGTTAGCAACCGATGACGGAGATGAATCTCGGCATGACGGAGCGGCTGAGGCCGATCCATGCGCGCGTCGCGGCCATGGTGCGCGACGAGATCATGCCGCTCGACAAGGAATTCCTCGGCGAAGTCGGCAAGGCGGGCGACCGCTGGACATACACGCGGCGCCAGACCGAGATCCTCGAAGGGCTGAAGACGACCGCAAGAGAGCGCGGCCTTTGGAATTTCTGGCTGACCGGCTCGGAACGCGGCTACGGTCTTTCCACCGTCGAATACGCCTATCTGGCCGAGGAGATGGGCAAGGCGCATCTCGGCGCCGAGACCTTCAACTGCTCGGCGCCCGACACCGGCAACATGGAGGTGCTGGAGCGCTACGGCTCGGCGGAGCACAAGAAGGCCTGGCTGGAGCCGCTTCTCGACGGAAAGATCCGCTCGGCCTATCTGATGACCGAGCCGGACGTAGCCTCGTCGGATGCCACCAACATTTCGATGCGCTGCGAACGGCGCGGCGACGGCTATGTGCTGAACGGCGAGAAATGGTGGGCCTCTGGTGCCGGCGATCCCCGCTGCGCGATCTATATCGTCATGGTGAAGACCTCCGATGGAGAGCCGAAGCACAGGCGGCATTCGATGATCCTCGTGCCGGCGGACACCAAGGGTGTCAGCAAGCTGCGTCCAATGCAGGTCTACGGCGACGACGACGCGCCGCACGGCCACATGCATCTTCGCTTCGACAATGTGCTGGTGCCGGCGTCGAACCTGATCCTCGGCGAGGGCAGGGGTTTCGAGATCGCGCAAGGCCGCCTCGGCCCCGGCCGCATCCATCACTGCATGCGGGCCATCGGCCAGGCCGAGATGGCGCTGGAGCTGCTGTGCCAGCGTTCGGTCCGCCGCGAAGCGTTCGGCCAGCCATTGGCGAAACTCGGCGCCAATTTCGACATCATCGCCGAATGCCGCATGGAGATCGAGATGGCCCGCCTGCTCTGCCTCAAGGCGGCGTGGATGATCGACCAGGGCGACGCGCGCGCCGCCGCGCCCTGGATCAGCCAGATCAAGGTGGTCGCGCCACGCATGGCGCTGAAGGTCACCGACGAGGCGGTGCAGATGTTCGGCGCGCAAGGCATCAGCCAGGACACGCCGCTGGCGCGCTCGTGGACGCATCTCAGGACGCTGCGCCTCGCCGACGGGCCGGATGCCGTGCATCGCCGCCAGGTGGCGCGGGCGGAGCTGAAGAAATACACGCAGGAGAAGGTCTGAGATGGCCCGGTCCGAGCGGGGAGACAGCCGATGAGCATCCCGTCCGAAATGAAGGCGCTGCTCCTGGTCGGCGACGGCTACACCAGGACGCCGAGCGGCAGCACGCTGGAGGCGATGGAGCCCTATCTCCAGCCAGGCAGTATCGCAGTGCCGGCGCCTGGGACGACGCAAGTGCTGATCAAGGTCAGCCTTGCGTCGATCAATCCGTCCGATGTCGCCTTCATCAAGGGCCAGTACGGCCAGCCGCGGGTCAAGGGCCGGCCGGCCGGCTTCGAGGGCGTCGGCGTGATCGTTGCCGGCGGCGACGAGTCCTATCCCAAGAGCCTCGTCGGCAAGCGCGTTGCCTTCGCCACCGGGCTCTCCAATTGGGGCTCATGGGCCGACTATGCCGTTGCCGAAGCCGCCGCCTGCATTCCGCTCCTCGACACCGTGCGCGACGAGGATGGGGCTGCCATGATCGTCAATCCGCTTACCGCGCTCGCCATGTTCGACATCGTCAGCCGAGAAGGCGAAAGGGCCTTCATCATGACCGCCGGCGCCAGCCAGCTCTGCAAGCTGATCATCGGGCTGGCCAGTGAGGAAGGATTCCGGCCTATCGTCACCGTGCGCCGCGACGAGCAGATCGCGCTGCTGAAGGAAATCGGCGCCGCCCATGTGCTCAACGAGAAGTCGCCCGATTTCGAAGCCTCGCTGCGCGAGGTGATAAAGGCCGAACAGCCGCGCATCTTTCTCGATGCGGTGACCGGGCCACTGGCCTCGGCCATCTTCAACGCCATGCCGAAGCGCTCGCGCTGGATCATCTATGGACGGCTCGATCCCGAGGCCACGATCATCCGCGAACCCGGCCAGCTGATTTTCCAGCACAAGCACATAGAGGGCTTCTGGCTGAGCGAATGGATGCGGCAGCATAAGGATCGCCGCGGTCCTGCGATCCTCGAGGCGCAGAAGCGCTTTTCCGACGGGCGCTGGACGACCGACGTGACGGCTGTGGTGCCGCTGGCCGAGGCGATGGCGCGCGTGCCGGCGGAACTGGCCAGGCCCAATGGCAAGGTGTTCATTCGGCCGTAAAGCAGGGGGTGTGCGGTTGAGCTGCATTCCGGTTCATCGAGAGCACAGCTGCTATAACCTTCGAGGGCCGGAAAGAGGGTGGTTTGTTGGCTGCGATCGTTCAATGTCATCGGCGGCCACGCCGTTCGATCCCCCTATGCCACCCCGCTTTGTCCGTGATATGCCGCCGCCAATGAACGCTGGGACAGTGCCGGACCGGGCCTGTTCCGGATTGGTGTGGGGTGCTTGGTGAGGATTTCCAAACCGGTTTTCGACCGCCTGGGGCTTGGCCTGTGGATCGGGGCATTCGCGGTCGTGCTTGGCCTGGTCCTGTGGTCGCCCGATGCGCGCACCGTATTGCACGCCTACAGATATGGCAGTGTGGAGTTTCTCGCCGGCCGGCCGCTCTACGACCTCGAGTCCGAGATGGGATACCTTTACACGCCCGCCTTCGCCGCGCTCTATATTCCGTTCTTGAATCTGGGACCGCATCTTGGCGGGCTGGTCTGGCATGCCCTCGGTTTCGCCGTTCTCACCCTTGCCGCGGCGCGGCAGGTGCGCAAGCTGGGCGGACAGGAGCAGACCTGGCTGCTTTCCTTCGGCCTCTTCCTCGCTTTGCCGATGACGCTGGGCGCCATCCGCAACGGGCAGGCGACAATCCTGCTGACCGGCGCCTGCTGGCTCTTGACCCTGTCGGCACTGGAAGGACGGCGTGCGGAGACCTTTTTCTGGGCCTCGCTTGCCATAACGGCCAAGCCAACCGCGATCATCATGCTGCTGTTGGTGGGGGCGTTGCGCCCGCGGCTGATACCGGTGCTGGTGCTCGCGGTGCTGTTCGTGCTCGCCATCCCCTACGCTTTCGCTCCCGCCGGCTACCTGAACGAGCAGTATGGCGATTTCGCCCGCATGCTGACGTCGATGGCCGTCGACAAGACCAGCCATTTTGTTCCTACCGATTTCACCGCGCCCTTTATCGAGATGGGGCTGCCCGTTCCGGACTCGGCTGCCACGGCGGTGCGCGTCGTGATCGGCCTGCTGACGCTCTCGATCGTGCTCTGGTTCGACCGCAAGCTCGAACAAGGAGCGGCCGGACTCGCGATCTTCCTGGCGGCCGCCTTCTACATGTGCGTCTTCAACCCGCGCGTCGAGCCCAACACCTATGCGATGATCGCGGTACCCGCCGGCCTTGCCATTGCCCTGTTGTGGCGCGAAGAAAAAGGTGGCGTCCTGGCCTGCGTGCTGTCCATGACTTTATTCCTGACAGGTTTGACCGGTGTCGAGCGCCACATGCATGACTTTCTCTATCCCTGGTTTCGGCCGATCACGGTCACTTTCATCGCCTGCTTCCTGATATGGTGGTTCTGGGCCAAGGCGCGACAAAAATTGGTGAATGTGGAGCCTGTCGCCCATGGCTGAGATGCGCCCGAGACTCGACATCGTGGCGCCGTTCTTCAACGAGGCGCAATCGGCGACGGCTTTCGCGGCATTGCTCGACGCGCTCGAGGCGGCGGTGTCGAGCCGCTTCGGCATGCAGGTCCACAAGATCCTGGTCGACGACGGCAGCCGGGACGATAGCGCCGGGCGGTTTTCGCAGGCACTTTCGGGATCCTGGGAAATCGTGCGCCTCAGCCGCAATTTCGGCAAGGAGGTCGCCGTGCTCGCCGGCCTCGACCACTCGCGGGGCGACATGGTGCTTGTCATGGACGCGGATCTGCAGCACTCCCTGGAGACCAGCCTGAAGATGATCGTCGAGCTGGCTGAGAATCCGGACGTCGACGTCGTCTACGCGCAGAACGACCGGCGCGGGGCAAGCTGGCGGCGCAGCCAGTTGGCGAAACTGTTCTACAGTCTGATCAACAGCAGCCAGCGGTTCGATATTCCCGAGAATGCAGGCGATTTTCGCGTCATGCGCGGCACCGTGGCGCGCGCATTGACCAGCCTGCGCGACAAAAGGCGCTTCAACAAGGGCCTGTTCGCCTGGGCCGGCTTCCGCCAGAAGGCCATATCCTATTCGCCGGAAAACCGCGCCAGCGGCAAGTCGAAATGGAGCCGGCTCAACCTGATCGCCTTTTCGTTAGAGGGGTTTACGTCCTTTTCGGTGATTCCGCTGCGCCTGATCAGCCTCAGCGGACTGCTTGCGGCGTTTGCCGGCGCGGTCTACGGCGCGAAAGTGCTCTTCGAGGTGCTGTTCTACGGCATTGCCGTTCCAGGCTATCCGAGCCTGCTGGTCGCCGTGGTGCTGCTCGGCGGCCTCAACCTGACACTTCTCGGGCTGATCGGTGAATATGTCTGGGTCACCCTCAGCGAAAGCAAGGATCGCCCGGTCTACATCGTGCGCGATATCGTGCGCAGCGATGTTCCCGCCAGGTCGGCGCCGGGCGTTTCCGGGGCATGATGCGCGGCATCCGCCTGATCGCCGACGATTACGGCCTGGCGCCCGGCGTCTCGGCGGCGATCCTCGACCTGCTCGATCGCGGGCGGCTAACGGGCACCGGTTGCATGACCGGTTTCGCGGAATGGCCGGGGGAGGCGGAACGCATCAAGCCGCTGTGCGGCCGGGTCGCCGTCGGCCTGCATCTGACCTTGACGGACCAGCCGGCCGTGACCGGCCCGTCGAGCCTGGCGCCGGAAGGCCGGCTGCCGCCGCTCCGCTCGCTGGCATTGCCGATCCTGCGCGGCGGCATCGAGACCTGCGACGTCCATGCCGAGCTCGACGCCCAATTTGGCCGCTTCGTCGAGGCGCTCGGGCGCAGGCCCGATTTCATCGACGGCCACCAGCATGTGCATTTCCTGCCAGTCGTGCGTAAATGGCTGCGGGTGCGTTTCGCCGGAGATGCCGGCAGACCGTGGCTGCGCGGCGCGCCGGCACTGGCCGGCAGCGGAGCGGCGGCATCGAAAATTGCGGCGATCGCCGCCCTGGCAACTGGTTTCAACCGATCCATGCGGCGCGCCGGCTTCACCGTGAGGGCGCCGCTCGCCGGCATCTATGACTGGCGGCAGTCGGAAAAGTTCGCGCCCGCCCTGCAAACCGCCGTTGAAAGCCTGCCGGAAAAGGGACTTTTCATGTGCCATCCCGGGCATGTCGACGAGACGTTGCGTGCACGCGACCCGATGCAAGATGTGCGCGACGTCGAATTCGCGGTTCTCGCCTCCGATCATTTCGGCGCAAACCTGGCTCGCGCGCGTGTCGGCGTCATGGACGGCATGGCATGAGTGCCGATCAGTCCCGGCGTTCGACCGGCAACAAGATTATCCGCTTCGCCATTGTCGGCCTGGTGAACACGGCCATCGACCTTGCCGGCTTCTTTCTGCTGCTCAAGCTGCACGTGCCGCCGCTGCCCGCCAACGTTGCGTCCTGGTTCATTGCCGTCACCTTCTCCTTCGCGGCCAACGGCTTCTGGTCGTTCGAGCGCGATCCGGCCATCCGGCTGCATCATGCCTTTCTTCGCTTCGCCTCGCTCGGCGCGCTGATTTCGCTCGGTGTCTCCAGCCTCGCGATCGCGCTGTTCGCCGGTGTTGTCGGCGTGTGGCCGGCAAAGATCGGCGGGGTGGTTGTGGCGGCGGTGCTGAATTTCCTCGCCGCGCGCTGGTCGATCGAGGGCCGTCTCCTGAAATAGCAGGCTATTTCCCCACGAAAATTCCGGACCCGCCACACGGTCTCCTGGAATTTCCCTATTCAGCCGGCTCCACATCGGTGTAGGCGGCTTCCTCGAGTTCGCGCTTCAGCCGCGCCTCCTCGTGGGCCTTCGGCGTGACGAAGCGGCCGAGCAAGAGATAGGCGACGGGGGTCAGGAACAGCGTCGAGACGGTGGCCAGCCCCAGTCCGCCGACGATCACCCAGCCGAGCGCGATACGGGCCTCGGCGCCGGCGCCCGCCGCCAGCACCAGCGGCACGCCGCCGAGCACGGTGCAGATCATTGTCATCATCACCGGGCGCAAGCGAATGGTCGAGGCCTGTTCGATCGACTCGCGCACCCCCAGTCCACGATCGCGCAACTGGTTTGCGAACTCGACGATCAGGATGCCGTTCTTGGCCATGACGCCGACCAGCAGCACCAGGCCGATCTGGCTGTAGGCGTTGAGGCTGGTGCCCGAGAGCAGAAGCGCGAAGATGGCGCAGGCGAGGCCGAGCGGCACTGTCGCCATAATGATGACGGCGCTGACGAAGCTCTCGAATTGCGCGGCAAGCACCAGCAGGATGATGACCAGGGCAAAACCGAAGATGGTGACCATGGCGCTGTTGGTCTCACCCAGCGTCGCCGCCTCGGCCAATGGCACGATGCGGCTGCCCGGCGGCAGAAGCGGCGTTGCGATTTCCTCGGCGCGCGTAAGGGCCGAGCCGAGCGCGAAATCGCCGCCGAGGTTGGACGTGATCGCCACCGACGGCTGCTGCTGCTCGCGCGACAGCGAGGGCGGCACGGCACGCTCGGTCAGCGTGGCGATGGTCGACATCGGCACGAAACGGCCGTCAGCCGTCTTTAGGAAGACGTTCTCCAGGTCCGTCGGATCGTTGATCGGGTTGGTGGTCGAAACCAGCTTCACCCCGTAGCTGCGGTCGGCGATGTAGACATCGACGACGTCGTTGCCGTCGAGCATGGCCTGCATGGTGTTGGCCAGTCCTGTGATGTCGATGCCGAGATCGGAGGCGCGCTCGCGGTCGATGGCAACGGAAAGCTGCGGTTGCGTCGGGTCGATGGAAAGCCGTGGCGTCTGGAAACGCGGATCCTTCTGCATCTCGGCGATGATCTTGACGGCCGCGTCGCCGAGCGCCTTGCGGTCGTTGCCGACCAGCGCGAACTGCAGGCCGTTGCCGGCGCCACGGATGCCGAGGCTGTTGGGCTGCACCGGGAAGATACGCACGCTGGGCACCTGGCGGGTGAGCTGGCTGATCTCTGCCATGATCTCCTGCTGGCTGCGGCTGCGCTCGTCCCAGGGCGCCAGCGTCATTACCATGAAGCCTGAATTATAGGCGCCGTTCTGGCCGGCGCTCTCGAAAGTGCTGACGATTTCGCCGGAATCACGCAGCGGCTGGATCAGTTTTTCGATCTTCTGCATCTGCTGCGTCGTGTAGTCGAGGCTGACGCCTTGCGGGGCGCTGATGCGAAGCAGCACGACCGCGCGATCCTCGGTCGGCGTCAATTCCTGGCGGATGGTGCCGAACAGCGCGAATGCGGTGCCGGCGAACAGCAGCGCCACCAGCACCACGATCCACGGCGCGTCGAGGCAGACATGCAGGCTGCGCCGGTAGGCCGCGTTCAGCGCGCCGCCGATGCGTGCGCCGACGCCGTTGCCGCCCTCGTGGTGGAGGGCGGCAGTGGACAGCATGCGCGAGGCAAGCATGGGGCAAAGCGTCAGCGCGACCACGCAGGACAACAGCACCGACATGGCGAGCACGAAGCCGAATTCGCGGAACAGGCCGCCGGTCTGGCCCGGCAGGAAGGAGATCGGCACGAAGACGGCAACCAGCGTCAGGGTGGTGGCGATGACGGCGAAGAACACCTCCTGTGCGCCGAGCACGGCGGCGGCACGCGGCCCCATGCCTTGATTGCGCCGCCGCACGATGTTTTCCAAAACGACGATCGCGTCATCGACGACAAGCCCCGTCGCCAGCACCAGGGCCAGCAGCGTCAGGATGTTGATCGAAAAACCAGCGAGATAGATTGCGGCAATGGTGCCGATCATGGCGACGGGCATCGACAGGCCCGGAATGAGCGTGGCGCGCCAGTCGAGAAGAAAGGCATAGATGACGATCAGCACGATGGAGACGGAAAGCGCGAGCGCGATCTCCACCTCGTGGACGGCGCCGTTGACGAACACCGCGTCGTCGCTTGTGACCTTGATCGACATGCCTTGCGGCAGGTTTGCCTGCAACTTCTCGACCGCGGCCTTGACGCCGGTGGAGATGTCCAGCGTGTTCGATTCCGCCTGGCGGATGATGCCGATGCCGATGCCGGTCTTGCCGTCCGAACGCAACGTGGTCTGGCCGATGTCGGGGCCGAGCGTGACGGTGGCGACATCGCGGATGCGCGTCGTTCCGCCAATGATGATGTTCTCGAATTCTTCCGGCGTCGTCACATCGGCGGTGGTGCGAACGATCAGGTCCTGATTGGTGGTGGTGATCGAGCCGGCGGGTGAATCGAAGGCGACCGAGGCAAGGGCGGTCCTGAGGTCGGCGACGGTGAAGCCCAGGCTGGCGAGCTTGTTCTGATCGACGTCGATGCGGAAGATCTTGTCGCGGTCGCCATAGACCTGGACGTCCGCGACGCCTGGAACGGCAGCCAGTTCGTCCTCGATCTGGTCCTGGACCACGACGGTCATGTCCTGAACCGACATGGTGTCGGAGGTGACGGCCAGGCGCATCACGGGGTCGGAGTTGGCGTCGGCCTTCACGATGCGCGGCGGATCGGCCGTCTCCGGCATCTGGTTGGCGACGCGGCCGACGGCATCCCGCACATCCGAGGCCCCGACATTGAGGTCGACGCCGTCGTTGAATTCGATGGTGACGCGGCTCGAGCCGAAGGAGGAGGTCGAAGAGATCGACTTGACGCCGGAAACGCGGGCAACAGCTCCCTCGATCGTGTCGGTCAGTTCGCGATCGACCGTTTCGGCCGCCGCGCCTTCGAAAGTCGTGGAAACGGTGACGACGGCGCGGTCGACATCAGGCAGTTCGCGGATCTCGACGCCATAGAAGGCGGCGAGGCCGGCGACCGCGATGAGGACATTCAGCACCAAGGCCATGACCGGCCTGCGGATGAACAGGGCGGTAAAGCCGGTCTCGCTGGCGGCGTTGACGGCTCCGGTCATGAGCCTTCGGCCGCGTTCGCGGCGCGCTGCTCTCCGCGGGCGATGCGGACTTCGCCTCCCTCGCTGACGCTCTGGGTGCCTTCGGTCACCACCATGTCGCCACTGTCCAGTTCCGCGTCGATCAACACGGTTTCGGTGTTGCGCTGGATGATGCGCACCGGCACCCGCTTGGCCTTGCCGTTCTCGACCGCCCAGACGTAAGCGCCCTCCGAGCCCCACAGGATCGCCAGCGGGCTGACGGCGGGATAGGTCTCGCCGGGGAATTTCATGGTGATGGCGAACGACATGCCGGCGCGCAGCGAATCGGCCGGGTTGGCGATCGTCGCCTTGACCAGAAGCGTACGGCTGTTCTCGTCGATGTGGTTGTCGATGGCCGAAACCGTGCCGGTATAGCTGTTGCCGGGATTGGCGATCGGCGTCGCCGACAATTGCGCGCCGATCTTGACGGCGGCCGCGAAGCGTTCCGGCACCAGGAAATCGACAAGGATCGAGGAACGGTCGTCGAGCGTGGCGATCGCCGACTGGTTGGTCACATAATTGCCGGCGGAGATCGGCAGGATCCCGACCGTGCCGGAGATCGGGGCGAGAACAGACCGGCGGTGCAGTGCCAGTTCCGCATCCTGTAGCGCCAGCTTGGCACCGGCCAGCACCACTTCGGCATCGGCGACGGCGACCGGTGTCGCCGCATTGGAGGCGCGCAGCGACCTGACCCGGTCGAGCTTGGCCTGTGCGTCCTGAAGCGCGAGCCGGGCACGGTCCTGGGCGATCACTTCGGTTTCGGAATCAAGGGTCGCGATGACCTGTCCCTTGTCGACATGGGTGCCGGACGAAACCAGCAATTCGGCGAGACGGCCGGAGGAGTAGGGGTTGACCGTCACCGACGCATTGGCGCGGCCGGTGCCGATGGCCTGGAGCCGATCGTTTATGGTCGCGGAAATAGCGGGCACGACGACGACGTTGACCTGACGGGCTCGCTCGCCGCCAGCGGATTTCGTGCCGGCGCCGGTTTCAGCCGGAGGCGTTGCCGCGTAGGCCCAGTCTATTCCCCAGCGCGCCAGCACGTCCGGCGCGCCCGGGAAAAAGCGCAGCCAGGCGGCAACCGCCACCACCAGCACCACAAGGGCGAAAAGTATCTGTTTCCAGGCGGCCATCGGCACTCCGGTTGGCAAAACAATCCTTCCGTCCACCGGTTTCCCGAAATAAGCAGACGCAGCGGGGCTATTCTAAGGCAAGAAGCAAGCCCCCGATATCGTGCCTTTATGACAATTCTTCAGTGTCCGCGCACATTAAATATGCGTAACGTTGCCGGTGTTCGTGCCGTTTTGATTTTTTAGTTCACTTCGAGCCGGGCTTTCGAGATTACAACGCTGGCTATGCCGCCCCGACGCCAGTTTCGGACCGAAATCGTTCCAGACTTATCCCGGGCTGCATCAACGCAGGCCTTCCATCTCGCGGATGCGCCGGGCGCCGTCGGCCTCGAGTTGCCTTGTGACGGCGCCGATCAGCGTTTCGGCGACGACGAAGAGCGCCGCCGAGGAGTCCCACGCCGAAGGCACGGCGGTTCGCCCGGCGATGACGTGACGGGCGAAGCGGGCGATCGGCGACAGCCACTGGTCGGTGAACAACACGATCTGCACGCCACGCTGATGCGCCTTCTCGGCGAAGCGGATGAGGCTGTCCTGGTAGCGCCTGATGTCGAAAATGACCAGCACGTCGCGCTTGCCCATGTCGATCAGCCTGTCGCGCCACATGCTTTCCTGACCGGCGAGGTGAATGACGTCAGGCTGGATGATGGCAAGGTGGGCGGCCATGTAGCGCGCCAGCGGATCGGTGAAGCGGCCGCCGATCAGGAATGTCTTGCCGCGACGCTCTGCGAGGCGGGACGCGATGTCGGCAAGCTGCTTGTCGGACAGGTGCCGGAACGTCTCGCGCATATTGTCGAGCGTTGCCTCCAGCATCGGCGACGCCGTGCCGCCGGGCAAGGGCGGATTGAGCGTGCGGGTCGCAGGGGACTGCAATTGCGCCGCCAGTTCGTCCTGCAGGCTCGACTGGAACTCCGGATAGTTCTGGAAGCCGAGCCTGGCGACGAAACGCAGGATCGTCGGCGAGGACACGCCGGCCGCGGACGAGAATTCGGCGACAGTCTTCAGACCGATCATCGGATAGCTCGCTATCAGCGTCTGGGCCGCGCGCCGCTCGCCGGCCGGCATTGTGCCGATGCGGTCGGCGATCAATTCGGCAATACTGGAAATCATCTTTCCCATCCATGGCCCGGCCGACGGTGTTTTCCCCAAATCGCATTTGACAAAGCCGGGCAAACTGTATGAAATCATCCATAGGGACGCAATGAGGCAAAATACGTAACATACGATACAGCGCTCCCCGGGGACCGCAGACTATGGAGAAAGCACGGCCCGCCAGCCTTGCATCGCCTGATGCCGTAAGGGTGACCAACCCGGGCGGATCGAGTCCCTTCGTGCTCACCTGCGACCACGCCTCCAATTTCCTGCCCGCCGAATTCGGCACGCTCGGCCTCACCGCCGAGGACCTGTCGCGTCACATCGCCTGGGACCCGGGCGCGCTGCCCGTTGCGCTGCGCATGGCGCAGGCGCTCGATGCGACGCTGGTCGAAACCTGCATTTCGCGTCTCGTCATCGACTGCAACCGGCCGCTTGACGCGCCGGACCTGGTGCCGCCGGTCAGCGAAACCACGGCCATACCGGGCAACACCGGCCTGTCGGAAAAGCAGCGCGCGGCGCGGGTCGCCCTGTCCTGGCAGCCGTTTCATAACGCCATCGAGCATATTGTCGAAGACAGGCTGGCGCGCGGCCAGGAGACGCGGCTGGTATCGGTGCATTCCTTCACGCCGGTCTACAAAGGCCGAGACCGGCCCTGGCATATCGGCATCATCCACGATGACGACCGCCGGCTGGCAGCGCCGCTGATATCGGCGCTGCGGCACCTTGCCGGCATTACCGTCGGCGTCAACGAACCCTATTCGCCGGCCGACCGCGTCTATTTCACGCTGGAACGCCATGCGCGCCTGCGCGGGCTGCCCTGCGCGATGATCGAAATCCGCAACGATGAAATCTCCGGCGAGACCGGGCAGCGGAAATGGGCGGATTTGCTCACAGGCATCTTTTCGGGTCTGGAACCCGAGGAGACCAGGGGCGCCAGGGAACACGCAACGGGAAAGTCAGTTCAATCGGCCAGCTGAGAACGCAAGGGGACTAAAAATGGCAGCACCTGGATATACCGAAGTTGACAAGGCGGAGGACGTCAAGGTCCTCCACAGCATGGGCTACGCCCAGGAACTGGAGCGGCGCCTCAGCCGCTTTTCGAATTTCGCCGTTTCCTTCTCCATCATCTGCATTCTGTCGGGCGGCATCAATTCGCTGGCGCAGGCAACGTCGGGCGCCGGCGGCATCGGCATCGGCATCGGCTGGTCGGCTGCTTCGTCTCGTTGACGTTCGCCGTCGCCATGTCGCAGATCAGCTCGGCCTATCCGACGGCAGGCGGGCTCTATCATTGGGGCTCGATCCTGGGCAACCGCGGCACCGGCTGGGTCACGGCCTGGCTCAACCTGCTCGGCCTGATCACCGTGCTCGGTGCCATCAATGTCGGCACCTGGACATTCTTCATCGGCGCCTTCGGACCGGCGCTCGGTATCGAAGGCACGCTGACCAACCAGATGATCTTTCTGGTCATCATCACCGGCGCCCAGGCGCTGATCAACCATCTCGGCATCAAGCTGACGGCCAAGCTCACCGACTTCTCGGGCTACCTCATCTTCTTCGGCTCGATCCTGATCGCCGTGGTCTGCCTGCTCTCCGCCGAAACCTGGGATTTCAGCCGGCTGTTCACCTTCCATAACTACTCCGGCGATGCCGGAGGCGGCGTCTGGCCATCGGTTTCGAATGCCTGGGTGTTCGCGCTCGGCCTCCTGCTGCCGATCTACACCATCACCGGTTACGACGCCTCGGCGCATACGTCCGAGGAGACCATCAAGGCGGCCAGCTCGGTGCCGCGCGCCATGGTCATGTCGGTGATCTGGTCGGCCGTATTCGGCTATCTGTTCCTGGCCGCCTTCGTGCTGATGATCCCGAACATGGACGATGCCGCCAAGCAAGGCTGGAACGTGTTCTTCTGGGCCTTCGACCAGCGCGTCAGCCCTGGCCTCAAGGAGTTCGTCTATCTCGTCGTGTTCATCGCTCAGCTGCTGTGCGGCCTCGCCACCGTCACCTCAGCCTCGCGCATGATCTTCGCCTTCTCGCGTGACGGCGGCCTGCCGGGTTCGTCGGCACTGGCCAAGGTCAGTCCGACCTACCGCACGCCGGTGGCGGCGATCTGGACGGCATCGATCCTGTCGGTGCTGTTCGTCTGGGGTTCGACGCTGGTTTCGGTCGCCGGCACCTCGGCCTACACCATCGTGGTCTCCTGCACCGTCATCTTCCTGTTCCTGTCCTTCACCGTGCCCATCGTGCTCGGCATGCTGGCCTGGGGCACGCCCAAATGGGACAAGATGGGACCGTGGAACATGGGGCGCGGCGTGTTCATGCTGTTTGCGGTCCTGTCGATCGTGTCGATGATCCTGATCTTCGTCATCGGAATCCAGCCGCCGAACGACTGGGCGCTCTACATCACCGTCGGCTTCTTCATCCTGACCGCGATCGTCTGGTTTGCCTTCGAGCGCAACCGCTTCCAGGGTCCGCCGCTCGGCGACATCATCGCGGCGCGCCAAGCGGCGATCAAGGCGGCTGAGCAGGCCGTCGGCGAAACCGGCCACTGAGGCCAGCATCTCACAGCCATGGCCGGCGCATCGCCGGCCATGGCTTCGACCCTTCGAAATCGACAAGCCCAAAATGACAAGCACTGGAGCGCCAAAGGAATGGCCGGAAATTTCTCGTTCGATCAGTTGAAGAAAGCGGTTTCCGGCGGGGAGATCGACACGGTGCTGGCCTGCATCGTCGATATGCAGGGACGGCTGGCGGGAAAACGGTTCCTGGCCCAGTACTTCGTCGATTCCGCGCATGACGAGACGCATGGCTGCAACTATCTCCTGGCCGCCGACATCGATATGGAGCCGGTGCCCGGCTATAAGGCGGCAAGCTGGTCGAAGGGCTATGGCGATTTCGTCATGAAGCCCGACCTCGCGACGCTGCGGCGCATTCCGTGGCTGGAAAAGACAGCGCTCGTGATCTGCGACGTGCTCGATCACCACACCCATGACGACCTGCCGCATTCCCCGCGCGCCATCCTGAAGAAGCAGGTCAAGCGGCTGACGGAGCGCGGTTATATCGGCTATTTCGCCTCCGAGCTCGAATTCTACCTCTTCAGCGAGACCTACGATTCCGCCCGCAAGAAGCACTGGCAGGGCCTCGACACCGCCTCGCCCTATATCGGCGACTATCAGATCGGCATCACCACCAAGGAAGAAGGCGTCATGCGACGGCTTCGCAACGAAATGGAAGCGGCAGGCATCCCGATCGAGAACTCGAAGGGCGAGTGGGGGCCGGGTCAGGAAGAGATCAATGTGCGCTATGCCGAGGCCCTCGACATGGCCGATCGCCACGTCATCCTGAAGAATGGCGCCAAGGAGATCGCCGAATCCGAAGGCAAGGCGATTTCCTTCATGGCCAAGTACAATTACGGGCTCGCCGGCAATTCCAGCCACATCCACAATTCGCTCTGGAGCGCCGACGGCAAGACGCCGCTTTTCTTCGACAGACAAGCCGACTGGACGCTATCGAGCCTCGGCCAGCAGTGGGCGGCGGGTCAACTCAAATACGCCAAGGAGTTCACCTGGTTCCTGGCGCCCTACATCAATTCCTACAAGCGCTTCCAGGCCGGCACGTTCGCGCCGACCAAGATCATGTGGAGCGAAGATAACCGCACCGCCGGCTTCCGCCTGTGCGGCGAGGGCACCAAGGGCATCCGCATGGAGTGCCGCATCGGCGGCGCCGACTTGAACCCCTATCTCGCCTTCGCGGCGTTGATCGCCGCCGGCCTTGCCGGCATCGACGAGAAGCTGGAGCTGCAGAAGCCCTTCGTCGGCGACGCCTATCAGGCCTCGCGCCTGCCGGAGATCCCGAAGACGCTGCGCGACGCCACCGACACGCTGGCCAAGTCCAAGATGCTGAAACAGGCGCTCGGCGAGGACGTGCTCGAACACTACGTCCACACCGCTAAATGGGAGCAGTTCGAATACGACCGCCGCATTACGGATTGGGAACTGCATCGTGGGTTCGAGCGATACTAGAAGATAGTATATTACTATCTTTACCTTGATCGGAAACGCGGATTGGACTAAATTTGTACAATGACCGACGGAACCAAATACCATCCGCTTTTCGAGCATCTTCTGTTCTCGGGCCAAGGCCGTATGTCCATGAGCTTCGCGGAGATCGAGCAAGTAATAGGCGGCCGCTTGCCGCCGTCGGCGCGACAGCGGCAGGAATGGTGGGCGAACAGCCCGAGCGGGCACAGCCAGGCGCGCGCCTGGTTGCGCGCAAACTATCGGGCGTCCCATGTCGACCTTGCGAACGAACGCGTGGATTTTAAACTGGAGGGATGGCCCGAGGGCTATCGAAAGCCGAACATGGCTACCATGGACAAGACTCCTCCGGGAATGGCGGAGCCAGCGCAGGCCAGCTACGAACTTCCACGGGAAAATATCGACCATCCGCTTTTCGGCATATGGACAGGCAAGGTTACGCTTTGCCCAGGGCATGATTACACTAGGCCGGCTTTTGAGCCTGATGTGCAGCCGTGACGCATAGGCTGCTGCTCGACACGTGCGCGATCATATGGATAGCGCTGAACGAGCCGATCAGGCCGGAAGCCAAGACTGCGATCAATACCGCCGCGGCTGTTGACGAGAAGATCCGGGTTTCCCCCATATCGGCCTGGGAATTGGGCCTGCTGAGCGCCAACGGCCGATTGGCGGCAGCAAAGTCGCCAACAAGCATTTTTGGGGAAGTGATCGCCACGCCAGGCATCAAGGTAGAGGCTCTTTCGCCGGGCTTATTGATTGAATCGTCCTTCTTGCCCGGATCGCTTCACGGCGATCCGGCAGATAGAATATTGATCGCGACAGCACGGGCGTTCGATCTGACGCTCGTGACGCGCGATCAGTCGATACTGGACTATGCGAGAGCAGGGCATGTTCGCGCCCTTGCCTGCTGACGCTTTGCCTTTCGATATGGAGACATCTTCTTGGAAACCGTGAAGCTCAAATCCCCTGTCGATGGTTCGGTCTATGCCGAGCGTCCGATCGCCACCGACCAGGCGGTCAATGCCGCTGTCGAGCGCGCCAAGGCAGCGCAGGAAAAGTGGGCGCAGACTCCGATCGCCGAGCGCGGCAAGTACATGCTGGCGATGCTCGAGGCGTTGGTTGCCATGACCGACGAGATCGTGCCGGAGATCGCCTGGCAGATGGGGCGTCCGGTGCGCTATGGCGGCGAGTTCGGCGGCGTCAAGGAACGCACCAGCTATATGGTCGAAATCGCCGAGGCGGCGCTGAAATCGGTCCCGGCTTCCAATCCGAAGGACGGGTTCCGCCGCTATGTGAAGAAGGATCCGCTCGGCGTGGTCATGGTGATCGCGCCTTGGAACTACCCTTACCTCACCGCGGTCAACACCATCGTCCCGGCGCTGATGGCCGGCAACACCGTCATCCTCAAACATGCCGCGCAGACGCTGCTGGTCGGCGAGCGTTTCCAGCAGGCTTTCGACAAAGCAGGCCTGCCCAAGGGCGTGTTCCAGAACATCGTGCTGAACCATGTCCAGACAGAAAAATTGCTTGGCTCGGGCAAGATCGACCACGTCAATTTCACCGGCTCGGTCGCCGGCGGCCGCGCCATCGAAAAGGCAGCGGCCGGCACCTTCATGACGCTCGGGTTGGAGCTTGGCGGCAAGGATCCTGCCTATGTGCTGCCCGACGCCAAGATTGACCATGCAGTCGCCAATCTGGTCGATGGCGCCTTCTACAATTCCGGCCAGTGCTGCTGCGGCATCGAGCGCGTCTATGTGCATGAGAAGGTCTATGACGAATTCGTCGCAGGCTTCATCGCCGAGACGAAACACTATGTCGTCGGCAACCCGCTCGAACAGGCGACGACGATGGGGCCGATGGCGCAGGGTCGTTTCGCCGACCTGATCCGCGAGCAAAAGGCCGAGGCGCTGCGCAAGGGCGCCAAGGCGCATATCAACATGAAGGTGGCTCAGGACAAGGCCGGCTCGCCCTATCTGGCGCCGGAGGTGCTGACCGGCGTCGACCACCAGATGAGCGTCATGCGCGAGGAAAGTTTTGGCCCGATCGTCGGCATCATGAAGGTGCGCAACGACGAGGAGGCGATCGCGCTGATGAACGACAGCCCCTACGGCCTGACCGCCTCGATCTGGACGCGCGACACCGAGCATGCGGTGGCGATCGGCGACCGCGTCGAGACCGGTACCGTGTTCATGAACCGCTGCGACTACCTCGACCCGGCGCTGGTTTGGACCGGCGTCAAGGACACCGGCAAGGGGGCCGGCTTGTCAGCCATCGGCTACGACAACCTCACCCGGCCGAAATCCTTCCACCTGCGCGAAGCCATCTGATTTTTGAAAGACAAACATGTCCAAGCTGATCTCCAAATGGAACTACCCCACCACCGTCCGCTTCGGCGCTGGGCGCATCAAGGAATTGCCCGAGGTGCTCGCCGCCACCGGCATCAAGCGGCCGCTCTTCGTCACCGATCCGGGGCTGGCGAAACTGCCGGTCGTCGCTTCGACGCTGAAAATCCTCGATGACGCAAAAGTGCCCTACGGCGTTTTCTCCGAAGTGAAGCCGAATCCGGTCGATTCCAATCTCACCGCCGGCATCGCGGTGTTCAAGAAGGGCAAGCATGACGGCGTCATTGCCTTCGGCGGCGGCTCGGCGCTCGACCTTGGCAAGCTGATCGCCTTCCAGGCGGGACAGACGCGGCCGGTCTGGGATTTCGAGGACATCGGCGACTGGTGGACACGCGCCAACTCGGACGCGATCGCGCCGATCGTAGCGGTGCCGACCACCGCCGGCACCGGCTCCGAAGTCGGCCGCGCCGGCGTCATCACCAATGAGGCGACCCACACCAAGAAGGTCATCTTCCATCCGAAGCTGCTGCCGGCGATCGTCATTGCCGATCCGGAACTGTCGGTCGGCATGCCGGGCTTCATCACCGCCGGCACCGGCATGGACGCGCTGGCCCATTGCCTCGAGGCTTATTGCGCGCCGGGCTACCATCCGATGGCCGACGGCATCGCCGTGGAAGGCATCAGGCTTGTTTTCGAGAACCTGCCAAAGGCCTATGCCAACGGCAGGGATCTGGTCGCCCGCGCCAACATGATGAGCGCCGCGGCGATGGGCGCGGCAGCCTTCCAGAAGGGGCTGGGGGCGATCCATTCGCTGTCGCATCCCATCGGGGCGCTCTACGACACCCATCACGGCATGACCAATGCGGTTTTCATGCCCTATGTGCTCGCCTTCAATCGCGAGGCGATCGAGGACCGCATCGCGCGGCTCGCCGCCTATTGCGGCATAAGAGGCGGCTTCGACGGCTTCGCCAAGGCTGTCATCAAGCTTCGCAAGGAATTGAAGGTGCCGCATGCGCTGCCAGGCCTGATCAAGGGGCTCGACATGGACAAGAAGCGCAAGGCCTTGATCGCCGATATGGCGGTGGTCGATCCGACAGCCGGCGGCAACCCGGTCAAGCTGACCAAGAAAGCAGCGCTGACGCTGCTCGAAAATGCAATCGCTGGGACGGTGTGATACCGCTTTCAGGGTAAAGTTGATCTGGAAAATCAGGGGCAACCAAGGGGAAAGGGGTGAAGTGCAAGGCAAAAGTAATTAGCCGGAAAATTAAGTGGTGGCTAATTGCTACAGTCGATTAAAAGGAGTTAACTTTCGTGCTGCCAGCGGTGGGGTTTCATAAAGCTTTCATCTGGCTGTCACACGAAAACGATACCGCATCGCAGGCGTCCAACGGCGTCAGTTCAACGGAGAGAACACATGTTCAAATTCACGGGGAAAGTGCTTTCCCTTTCGGCCGCGGCGCTGTTTGCGTCGACGGTGATTTCGTCCGCGGCTCCGCTGGACGATCTCGTCAAGGCCGCGAAGGCGGAAGGCCAGCTTACCACCATCGCGCTGCCGCATGACTGGTGCGGTTACGGCGACGTCATCGCCGGGTTCAAGGCGAAATATCCGGAAATCACCATCAACGAACTCAATCCCGACGCCGGTTCGGGCGACGAGGTCGAGGCGATCAAGGCCAACAAGGACAATAAGGGCCCGCAGGCGCCTGACGTCATCGACGTCGGCCTGTCCTTCGGCCCGACCGCCAAGGCCGACGGCCTGCTGATGCCCTACAAGGTGTCGACCTGGGACTCGATCCCCGACAGCGCCAAGGATGCCGACGGCGCCTGGTACGGTGATTACTACGGCGTTCTGGCGATGATGGTGAACAAGGATCTGGTCAAGGAATCGCCGAAGGACTGGGCCGATCTGCTGAAGCCGGAATTCGCCAATTCGGTGGCTCTCGCCGGTGATCCGCGCGCTTCGAACCAGGCCATCCAGGCGGTCTATGCCGCTGGCCTTTCGAGTGGAGCCGCGGCTGGCGAAGCCGCGGGCACCGCCGGCCTCGACTTCTTCAAGAAGCTCAATGCCGCCGGCAACTTCGTACCGGTCATCGGCAAGCCGGCGACACTCGCCCAGGGTCAGACCCCGATTCTGATCAACTGGGACTACAACGCGCTCGCCGGCCGTGACACGCTGAAGGGCAACCCGCCCGTCGACGTCGTCGTGCCGAAGACCGGCGTCGTCGCCGGCGTCTACGTGCAGGCGATCAGCGCCTATGCGCCGCATCCGAACGCAGCCAAGCTCTGGATGGAATACCTCTATTCCGACGAAGGCCAGATTGGCTGGCTCAAGGGCTATTGCCACCCGATCCGCTTCAACGATCTCGCCAAGAACGGCAAGATCCCGGCGGACGTCCTGGCCAAGCTGCCGCCGGCGGAAGCCTATGCTTCGGCGGTGTTCCCGACGCTGGACGAGCAGGGCAAGGCCAAGGAAGCCGTCACCAAGAACTGGGACTCCGTTGTCGGTGCCAACGTCAAGTAACAGTTGAAATCCACCGGGCGGCTTCGCGGCCGCCCGGTTCCCCCTCGAAGACGGTAGCCGGCGCATGACCGATCTCTCGCTTTCCAATCACGATGCCGCAGGCAAGACCGCGCCGCCCGCGGAGGCGCGCGCATTGCGATTGCCGACGCAATGGCTCGGCGTCGCACCGTTCTTCATCTTCGCCATCATGTTCCTGATTTTGCCCACGCTCTATCTGATGCTGGGCGCGTTCCAGAATGATGCCGGCGAATTCACGCTCGAGAACATCGTCGCGCTGGCGCAGCCGTCGATCGTTGCCGCTTACTGGATATCGATCAAGGTAAGCCTGGCCTCGGCGCTGATCGGCGCTTTCGCGGGCTTGGCCATCGCCATCGCCATCGTGCGCGGCGGGCTGCCGGACTGGATACGCTCGGCCACCCTGACCTTTTCCGGCGTCGCCTCCAATTTCGCGGGCGTGCCGCTGGCCTTCGCCTTCCTCGCCACGCTCGGCCGGCTCGGTCTTGCCACGGTGATCCTGAACACCGTGTTCGGCCTAAACATCTATGCCCACGGCTTCAACATCCTGTCCTTCTGGGGCCTGACGCTGACCTATGTCTATTTCCAGATCCCGCTGATGGTGGTCATCATCACGCCGGCGATCGATGGCTTGAAGAAGGAATGGGGTGAAGCTGCCGCCACGCTTGGCGCGACCACCGCGCAATATTGGCGCATCGTGGTCATCCCGGTGATCTGGCCGAGTTTTCTCGGCACCGTGATCCTGCTTTTCGCCAACGCCTTCGGGGCGATCGCCACCGCCTATGCGCTGACCGGCTCGTCGCTCAACATCGTGCCGATCCTGCTCTACGCGCAAATCCGCGGCGACGTGCTGCACAATGCCCATCTCGGCTACGCGATCGCCTTCGGCATGATCGTCATCACCGGCCTGGCCAATGTCTTCTACATCTGGTTCCGGACCCGTTCCGAGAGGTGGCTGAAATGAAGTCGGGCAAATTCTGGGCCTGGGTGGTCTTCATCCTCGGCGCGGCCTATTTCTTCATCCCGCTGATCGCGACGGTGGAATTTTCGATGCGCATGCGGCGCGGCGCCTATTCCTTCGACGCCTATCGGATCGTGCTCGGCGACGCGCGTTTCCAGGCGACCTTCCTGTATTCGGTGGTCGCCGCCATCTTCACCATCATTCTGGGTGTGCTGATCGTGGTGCCGGCAGCCTACTGGATCCGATTGCGGCTGCCGCAGCTCAGGCCGATCGTCGAGTTCATCACGCTTTTGCCGTTGGTCATTCCGGCCATCGTCATCGTCTTCGGCTATATCAGGATGTACGGCTCGAATTCACCCTTGCCGTTCCTCGGGTCCGATATGGGAACCAATGCCTTGCTGGTCATCGGCTATGCGACCTTGGCGCTGCCCTATATGTATCGTGCCGTCGATACGGGGCTCAGAACCATCGACGTGCGGACGTTGACGGAAGCGGCCCAGATCCTCGGGGCCGGCTGGGGCACGATCATCACCCGCGTCATCCTTCCCAATGTGCTGATTGCGGTGTTGTCCGGCGCCTTCCTGACATTCGCCATCGTCATCGGCGAGTTTACGATGGCGAGCTTGCTGAACCGGCCGGCTTTCGGCCCGTATCTGCAGAATGTCGGGGCCAACCGCGCCTATGAGCCGGCGGCCCTTGCCATCATCGCCTTCGTCATCACCTGGGGCTGCATGTCGCTGATCCAGATCCTGTCGCGCTTCGCGCCGAAATCGGCTAATCGTCCGAACTGACCCGAAAGAAAAAGCCATGGCCGAGCCATTCCTCTCCATCCAGCATGTGCGAAAATCCTTCGGCGCCACCACCGTTGTCGAGGATTTCAATCTCGACGTCGAACCGGGCGAGTTCGTCTCATTCCTCGGCCCGTCAGGCTGCGGCAAGACGACGGTGCTGCGCATGGTCGCCGGCTTCGAGGAACCGTCGGCCGGCAAGATCGTCGTCGGCAGCAAGGACATCACCAGGCTGAAGCCGAACCAGCGCAATGTCGGCATGGTGTTCCAGGCCTATGCGCTGTTCCCGAACCTGACCGTGGCGCAGAACATCGGCTTCGGACTGAAAGTCGCCGGCATGTCCAGGGCGGATATCGATGCCCGTGTCGCCGAAATGCTGGGCATCATCAAGCTGCCGCAGATGGCCGACCGCTATCCTTATCAGCTCTCGGGCGGCCAGCAGCAGCGCATCGCGCTGGCCCGCGCCATCGCACCGAAGCCGAAGCTCTTGCTGCTCGACGAGCCGCTGTCGGCGCTTGATGCCAAGGTGCGCGTCTCGCTGCGCGAGGAAATCCGCTCGATCCAGAAGAAGCTCGGCATCACCACCATCTTCGTCACCCATGACCAGGAAGAGGCGCTGTCGATCTCCGACCGCATCGCGGTGATGTATGGCGGCAAGGCCGAGCAGGTCGGCACGCCGTTCGAGATCTACAACCGGCCGGCAACCAAGTTCGTCGCCAATTTCGTCGGCACGCTGAACGTGCTGGAAGGCACCGTCACCGACGCGGCGTCGGGCAAGGTTCGTGTCAACACCGAGGAAGTCTCGCTCAAGGGCAGGCTCAACGGCTCGAAGTCCGGCGACACGCTGTCATTGGCGTTGCGGCCGGAAGCCATTTCGCTCGGCCGCCAGCCCGGTCGCGATTCAAGCCTGTCCGGCGAGATCTCCGAAGTGCACTTTCTCGGCTCGGTGATCCGGGTCCGGGTCGGCATCGGCGGCAACACGGTCTCGCTCGACACGTTCAACAGTTCGACGACGCCACCGCCGGCCGTTGGCGAGAAGGCGGAGATTTCCTTCTCGTCGGGCGACCTGCTGGTGCTGCACTGACGCGGCCGAAGCGCCCTGCCGATCCGGTCACCGGTCCAGTTGCCGGACGATGCACTCCTATTGGACAATCAACAGCATCCTGCCGCTTTGCCACTGCCAAGAGCTCCGCTTCGCCGCTACGATGAGCCATGGCGCTATTTGAGCTCACCCTTGTCCTCCTGCTGATCGCCGTTGCGCTGACGGCGTTGTCGCGGCGCCTGCAGGTTCCTTACCCCGCCTTGCTGGCGCTGGCGGGCGCCGGCCTTGGCTTCCTGCCCGGCGCGCCGACGATCGAGATCGATCCGGAACTGGCGCTTGCGCTGTTCATTGCGCCGGTGCTGCTCGACGCGGCCTACGACACATCGCTGCGCGATCTTAACCGCTACAGGCTGCCGCTTGTGCTGCTGGCGCTTGGCGCGGTCGTTTTCACGACCGCCGTCGTGGCACTGGTCGGCTGGAAAATGGCCGGCCTGCCGATCGCTGCCGCCATAGCCCTTGGCGCCATCGTGGCGCCGCCGGACGCGGTTGCCGCGAGCGCCGTGCTCGGGCAGTTCAAGGTGCCGCACCGCATCACGGCCATCCTTCAGGGCGAAAGCCTGCTCAATGACGCCACCGCGCTTTTGATCTATCGCATCGCGATCACTGCCGCCGCCGGTCCCGTTCTTTTGGGCAGCGCCGTTCCGATGGTCCTGCTGTCGACCATCGGCAGCCTGGCCGCGGGCTATCTTCTCGGCCGCCTATCCCAGGCGATGCTTGGACGTATCGAAGATGCGGCGAGCGGCACCGTCGTGCAGTTCGCCGGGACGTTCGGCGTCTGGATCCTGGCTGACAGGCTGGGGCTCTCGGCCATCATCACCATCGTCGTCTATGCCATGACCATCGCGCGCACCGCACCGCGGCGCATGTCGGCCAGAAAGCGCGTCAGCTCCTATTCCGTCTGGGAGACGGCGGTGTTCGTGCTTAACGTGCTGGCTTTCGTGCTGATGGGCCTGCAGGCGCGGCTGATCGTCGGTCGCCTGGCCGAGCAGGGACAGTCCGAGGCATTCCTGTTTGCAGGGACGATCCTGGCGGTCGTCATCGTTTCCCGCCTTGCCTGGGTGCTGGGCTGCGGCGCCGTGATCCGATGGCTTGCCCGCTTCGGCAATGCGGAGCAGCGGCAAGAGGTGCCGTCGTTTCGCGGCGGGGTGCTGATCGGCTGGTGCGGCATGCGCGGCCTGGTGACGCTGGCGGCTGCCTTCGCATTGCCGGCGGACTTCCCCGGCCGCGATCCGATCGTGCTCACCGCCTTTTGCGTGGTGCTGGGCACGCTTGTCCTGCAAGGCATGAGCCTGAAGCCGTTGCTGCGCCTGCTTCGTCTCGAACCGGACGAGACCATAGACCGCGAGGTCGCGCAGGCCCGTGTCGCCATCATGCAGGCGGCCCTCGACATTTTGAGCGGCAAGACCTCGACCGCGGCGGCGGCGGTGCGCGAGCAGTATGCCGCCCAGCGCACGGTCGCCAAGAACCCCGACGACGCCCAGGCAGCAACCGAGTACGACCGGCTGCGGCTCTATGCCATCAAGCGCCAGCGCGACGCGCTGGAAGAACTTCGCCGCAACGGGACGATCGGTGACGAGGCCTATCACCGGCTGGAGGAAGAAATCGACTGGTCGGAGCTGGCGGCTTCCCCGGCGGGACGGTTCCAGCCGCTGACGACCTAGGCGAGGCGAGGGGTTTTTGCGTCGTGGCCCAGCCGGGCCGCCGCGGCGGTCCATTGCAAGGTCGCCGTCGAAACGGTACTGCCGTCACCAAACTGAGCCGGACAAGAATGAAGCTGGTCAGCTACAATATCCAATACGGGTTCGGCAGCGACGGCCTCTACGATCCGGCGCGCGCCGCGCGCATTGTTGCCGGCGCCGATATCATCGCCTTGCAGGAGGTCGAGCGGCACTGGCAGCGCAGCAATTTCGACGACCAGCCGGAGGTGCTTTCGCGCCTGTTGCCGGGCTATCACTGGGTCTACGGCCCGGCCTTCGACATGGACGCCAGCGAACAGCGCGACGGCCGCATCGTCAACCGGCGCCGGCAGTTCGGCACCATGGTGCTGTCGAAGCTGCCGATCGTCTGGTCGCGGCTGCATGCGCTGCCGATGCGCCGCACACTGCGGCCGCTCAACACCCGCAACGCGGCGCTCGAATGCATGATCCGCACGCCGGCGGGTCCGGTGCGGGTGCTTTCATTGCATCTCGCCCATGTCGCGGCTGAAGAACGGCTGGAGCAGATCGACTATCTGCTTGCCGAGCATCGCCGGGCGCCCTCCGATGGCGGGCCGTGGAGCGGCGCCGACGACGAGCCGGCGCGCAATTGGAGCAATGGCGAGCCAGAGCCGGAGAACCCGCTGGCGGCGATCTGGATGGGCGATTTCAACATGGAGCCGGGCAGCGCCGAATACCGCCGCATCGTCGGCGGCACGCCCTATCATCGCGGTGCTGCCTATCTGGATGGGTTCGTCGATGCCGCTGCCGTGGCGATTGAACCGGCGGATGACTTCCACACGCATGAGAAGATCATCGACGGCAGGCTGGCAAAGCGCCGGCTCGATCATTGCTTCGTCGGCGGCCTGTTTGCCGGTCGTGTGCGCTCCGTCAGCTCGGACATTGGCGAAGTGGCTTCCGATCATTTTCCGGTCAGGATCGACATCGATCTCGAAACGCCCGCCGGCCCCGGAGGCGGATGAGGCCCAAATGACGCTTTTCGTCTTCTTCGCGGTGCTTGCCGCGGCCGCGATGCACGCGATCTGGAATGCGCTGGTCAAGGTCCATCTCGACCGCTTCCTGTCGATCACCCTGATGACGCTTGGCATGGGATTTGCCGCGCTTTTCGCACTTCCCTTCGTCGAGGTGCCGAGGGCGGAAGTCTGGCTCTATATCATTGCCTCCGTCGTCTTCCACATGGGCTACCGGACCTTCCTGATCGGCGCTTACCAGGCTGGCGACTTCGCCCAGACCTATCCTCTGGCGCGCGGCACCGCGCCCTTGCTGGCGGCGCTTGGCGGTATGTTCGTGGTCGCCGAAGTTCCGGCGCCGCTCGCCATTCTGGGTATCCTTTTACTGTCGGCCGGCACGCTGGTGATGTCGTTTCGCGGCGGCGCGCATCTGGAACGATTGAACCTGCGCGCGGTCGGCTTTGCGCTGGGGACCTCGATCTTCATCGCCAGCTACACACTGTCCGACGGCAGCGGGGCGCGGCTGGCGGCCACGGCGCAGAGCTATGCCGCCTGGCTGTTCGTGTGCGATGCGCTTGGAGCGCTGGTGCTGTGCCTGATCTTCCGTGGCCCGCGGGCCTTGCCGGTGCTGGCGCGCGACTGGAAAGCGGGGCTGTTCACCGGCGTGCTCAGCGGCGCTGCCTACTGGATCGTCATGTGGGCTATGACCAAGGCGCCGATCGCCTCGGTGGCGTCGCTGCGCGAGACCTCCATCCTGTTCGCCATGGTGATCTCGGTGTTCGCGCTCGGCGAGAAGATGACGGGCTGGCGCGGCGCCGCCGCGCTCAGCATCGTCGCCGGCGTCGTGGCGCTCAGACTCGGCTGACGTCGTGGTCCAGCACGGTCATCACCTGGCCGCGCCGTTCCGGACTGAAGCGGATGACGATGATGATGCAGACGGCGACCACGCCGGCGAACAGCGCCAACGCGTAGCCATAGCTGCCTCCGGGAGCCTCGGCTATGCCCGCCTGATAGGGACCGCCATAGGAGGCTGCGAGATTGCCGGCCTGGTAGATGAAGCCGGGCAGGGTCGCGCGCACCGCGCCGGGCGAGAGCTCGTTGAGGTGCACCGGAATGACGCCCCAGGCGCCCTGGACCGCGACCTGCATGACGAAGGCGCCGATGGCCAGCAGGAAGGGCGTCGAGCTGTAGGCCCATAGCGGGATGGACGGCAAGGCAATCAGGCAGGCGAGCGTGATCGCATTGACGCGGCCGATCTTCTCGGACAGCGCCCCGAACGCCAGACCGCCGACGATGGCGCCGATGTTGGCGACGATGGTGATCCAGCTCACCGTGTGCGGGTCGAAACCATGCTGCTTCTTCAGGAATGTCGGGTAGAGATCCTGCGTGCCGTGGCTGAAGAAGTTGAAGAACATCATCAGCACGACCGCATAGAGGGCGACGCCCCAGTGCTTTTGCAGTGTCTCCAGCATGCCGGGCCTTGCGGTCTTCCGCGCCTCGACGAAGGCCGGCGATTCCGGAACATGCGAGCGGATGAAAAGGACGATCAGGGCCGGGATGAAACTGAGCAGGAACATGGCGCGCCAGCCGATCGTGTAGCCGCCGATCGTCTGGTGATAGAGCAGGCCATAGACGACCGCCGCTAGGAGGTAGCCGGCCGGATAGCCGCATTGCAGGATGCCCGAGACCATGCCGCGGGCGCTGGGCGGGATGGATTCCATGGCAAGCGAGGAGCCAAGTCCCCATTCGCCGCCCATGGCGATGCCGAACAGTGCGCGCAGCGCCAGGAATATGCCGAGATTGGGCGAGAAGGCGGCCAAAGCGCCGATCACGGAATAACTGACGATGTTGAGCATCAGGATGGGCTTGCGCCCGAATTTGTCTGCCAACGTGCCGAAGAAGAACGCGCCAATGAAGCGCGTCGCAAGGGTCAGGAAAAGCGCCTTTGACACCGCCGGGACGTCGGTCTGGAATTCAGACGCAATGTCGGTGAGCAGGAATGTCAGAAGGAAGAAATCGAAAGCGTCGAGCGTCCAGCCCAGGAATGAGGCAAGGACGGTTTTCTTCTGCTGCGAATTGAGCTTCAAGGCGTTCCTCCTGATGTCGAGGAACGTTATCGCGTCGAGGCGAACAATCCTCAGTCACTTTTCAGAGAACTTGGTCACGTTTGCGTAGGGGGTCACCGAGTCCACAGCCGCATTCATTGGACGCCCGCCGGCCGAAGCCGACGGGCTATCAGCCCAGCAGGTGGTTCCAACTGACGCGAGGCACCTGGAGGCCAAGGTTGCGAGTCGAGACATCAGCGGCAATGCGGTCAGCAACCTTCCGTCGTCGTTTCCATCTGGCCAGGGGCCGCGGACTTGGCGCTGGTATCCTGCTGACCGGGAGCTGACTCCTTGGCGCTGCCTGTCTGTTGGCCCGGTGCGCAATCCTTGGCGGAGTTGGAGTTGGTCGACTTGGTCGTGGTCGAGTCCGTGTTCTGATCCGTCGGCATCGTTGTCGTCGTGGAGGAGGAGCCGCTCGACGTCGTATTGGTCGATTGCGCCAGGGCAAGGCCGCCGGAAAGAATCATTAGGGCGGAAGCGAGAAGAAGTCGTTTCATCATTACTCCTGGTGAGTAACCCTTCGGCCGCATAACAAGGGAGTCGGCGAACGCTTCCGTGGAGTATCTGGCGCCGTCGCCGTGGCATCAACGTGCCGGTTGTGGTGCGTCGATGACGACATACGGCCCGGCCCGGAACAAAGAAAAGCGCCGTTAGTTTCACCCGCAGGGCACTCAAACAGAAGGACGAGCATGATGAAAATGGCTTTAGTAATCGCGCTTGCGGTGTCGTTTTCTGCGGGCTCTGCAATCGCGGCATGTCCGGACAAGTCGGCTGCCAACACGGGCGCCGACACCCAACAGACCGCCGGTATTTCGAAAGATGGTACCCACGCGCCCTTGGAAACTCCGAAGGCCAAGGATAGTGCCGGCAAACCGGCCGCCAAGGATGGCAGCACAATGCCGTTGGCGGGGGCGGAAGGCGGCGGTGACAAGAATCTCGCAACATCGCAGCAGGATATCGAGGCGCAGCAGCATGGCGGCAAGACCGCGGCGGCAAAGGCCGACGACAGCTGCAATGACTGACGACGAAACAGGGCCGGAGCGATTGTTGGCTCCGGCCTTTTCATCAAGTCTACAGAAGGTCGCGCATCGCGCTCGATCCCGCGTCAAAGACAACACCCATGAACAAGCCGTAGCCCCGCCCGAAGCCAGCGGCTTGGTTCTAGGTGCCGCTTTGTGGGCCCGCACCACTGGCGGGGCGATGCGGGCCCGACCAAGGTTCGGAACCTCGGCCGGCAGCGTGTGGGAACGCTGCCGCCACGGAAATCAGCCACCGAATATCAGGTTCCGCTTATATGACAAAAAGCCTTTGTTGCCAGGGAGACGAAACCGCCTCCGGCAAGTTCGAAGAGCCGGCCGGCCGGAGCCAACGGGGCCTTCGACGGACCGCGAGTGTTTGCCTTCAGCAGGTAGAGCTATGCCTTGGACGAGGCGGCCTCAGAGTTCCGCGTCGTTCGATGGCCGAAGGGGAAGAGGGAGCCAAACGAAGAGCACTCCTCCGCGGCCAGGGCTATGATCATTTCATCGATTCTCTCAACCGTTTCTCTGCTCACGTGATCATCGCCATGAAGGCACTGACGCGCGCGCTTCAGGTGTCGTCGTGCGGCCTCGAAATCGCTGCCCATCCGTTCCTCCCGCTTAGAGAGACTCCAGATTTGAACAGTTCACTCCTTTAAGAAAGTCACCCGAAAGAGCGATTCGGTCGGCAATTGGAGGTAGATGCCCAAAACGCAGAAACCCCGGGAGCGCAGACGGGGCTATTGAGCCGACGGAGGGCGGAGGGAAGCGTGTCGCCTAACCTCTCACGGCGCTGGTTGTTCCGTTCGGCTTTTTCTTGATCCGCGCGATATCGGGCGCAACACACAAGCTGTCACGGATCGGCCGCATCGGAATACTCAAGGGCACTATTCAGGAGCTCAGTGGGCGTTTTGTGCCGTTCTGTGCCAATCGGCACAAGAAGCTAAGTCTTTGAAAGGATGGTGGGCGTGACAGGGATTGAACCTGTGACCCCTGCAATGTCAATGCAGTGCTCTCCCGCTGAGCTACACGCCCATCCGAAGCCGCGCATACACCATTTTTGATCCGGCGCGTCAATAGCAGGAAAAGGGAAAGAAGGCTCCGTTTTGCCGCACCGGCCGATAGTCGCCGATGCCTTGGGCAAAAACGGCTCAGGCCGCCTGCAGCATCTTCTCGACCTCGTTGACGAGGTCGCGCAGATGGAACGGCTTCGACAGCACCTTGGCGTCTTTCGGCGCCTTGGAATCCGGGTTCAGCGCAACGGCGGCGAAACCGGTGATGAACATGACCTTGAGGTCGGGATCGATCTCGGTGGCGCGGCGGGCCAGCTCGATGCCGTCCATCTCCGGCATGACGATATCGGTCAAAAGCAGCGAGAACGGTTCCTCGCGCAGCCGCTCATAGGCACTGGCGCCGTTGTCGAAGTCGCTGACCTGGTAACCGGCGCGCTCCAGCGCCTTGACGAGGAAGCGACGCATATCGTCGTCGTCTTCCGCCAGAAGAATGCGTGCCATGATATCCCGTCCGAATCACCCGCCCGGACTCTGCCGAAAGGCAGGGCCGTTAACCATCCTGTATATGAGGAGGCGAGGGTAAACATCAAGTGAACGAGGCGCGGCATAATCCGCATTCGGAAAGGCGGTGCCGGCGCCGAAATGCTGGACATGCGGCCGTCAAGGTGGCACTTTCATCCCATGATGCATTGGTGTTTTCGGGTTCGTTCAAATTGAAGACGGCAGCCGAGGATTTTTCGGTCGTTCCCCCCTTCGAAATCCGGTCGGGCGCCGAGCAGCGCGTCCCCTTCCTCTTCAACTCACCCCACAGCGGGCGCCATTATCCGGAGCGCTTCCTCGCCATGGCAAGGCTGGACCGCAACGCCATTCGCCGGTCCGAGGACTGCTATGTCGACGAGCTGTTCGGCGGCGCGGTGGCGCTTGGCGCGCCGATGCTCGCGGCTAATTTCCCGCGTGCCTATCTCGACGTCAACCGCGAGCCGTGGGAACTCGATCCGCGCATGTTCGCCGAGCCGGTGCCGTCCTTCTGCAACATCCGTTCCGCACGCGTGGCCGGCGGGCTCGGCACCGTTCCGAAGCTTGTCGGTGAAGGCCTCGACATCTATTCCGGCCGCCTGCCGCTGGCCGAAGCGGTTGCCCGCATCGAGGCGGTCTACAAACCCTATCATGAGACGCTGAAACGGCTGTTGACGCGAACCCACGCGCGTTTCGGCTTTGCCGTGCTGATCGACTGTCACTCGATGCCGGCGAGCATCCGCGTCGGCGACAACGGCCTGCGGCCCGATTTCATCATTGGTGACCGCTTCGGCATCTCGGCCACCGCGGCATTGACCGAGACCGCAATCGGCCTGCTCAACACCATGGGCTATACCGTCGCCCACAACAAGCCCTATGCCGGCGGCTTCATCACCGAACACTACGGTCGCCCGGCGCGCCATCTCCATGCGCTGCAGATCGAGGTCAATCGCGGGCTCTATATGAATGAGCGGACATTCGAGAAAGCGGCGGGCTTCGATGCGCTGGCCGACGACCTGGCGCGATTTTCGGCCGACCTGATGGCCATGCCCGACCACCATTTCATGGATCTGCCGCTGGCCGCGGAGTGAACAGAGCCCGGTTTCATTAGATGGCGCCATCCACAACCGCCGCATAGTTCTGGGCGACATGGATCGGGATTGGCGGGGATTGCACCTGGCGGCGAAAAAAAGACCGCATCGTTCGCACGATACGGTCGAAGTCTAGGGAGGAAACGCCCAAGGAGGGCATGGACAGGAAACCCTGTCCGAGATCAAGGGTATGGTGCGCTGCACAAATGTCAAGCGACCTACCGGCTTTTTTAATTCAGAGTGATGTGGAAATTGCGCTTCGGTGGCGCCGGCGTGTTATTCTGGCAACAGTCGGCGCGGCGAAAAATCCTGGAACACCCTTGTCTTGGCGCGGAACTGGCGGCACACGTGGGCTCGGCCATGCTGCAATGCGGGAGAATCAGTTGGACATCAGCATCGATTTCATGCGCCGCATCGCGCAAGCGGCGGCGGCGGAAACCTTGCCGCGCTTCCGCAGCCAGGGTGCGGTCGCCAACAAGGAAAAGGGCAGCTTCGATCCGGTCACCGAAGCCGATCGCGAAGCCGAGCGCGCCATCCGGGCGCTGATATCGGCGCAATATCCGGACCATGGCATTCTCGGCGAGGAACACGGAAGCGAGAATATTTCCAGCAGGCATGTCTGGGTGATCGATCCGATCGACGGCACGCGCGCCTTCATCTCCGGCCTGCCGGTGTGGGGGACGCTGGTCGGATTGACGGTGGAGGGCGATGCCGTTGCCGGATTGATGTCGCAGCCCTTCACCGGCGAGCTCTTCTACGCTAACGCTTCCGGTTCTCATTATGAGGGGCCGGGCGGGCCGCGAAAACTGGTCACGCGCAAGACGACGAGCCTTGCTGAAGCAACGCTGTTCACCACGACGCCGGCGCTGTTCAAGGGCGAGGCGCGCCTGCGCTACGACCAGTTCGAGAGGCAGGTGCAACTCGCTCGCTATGGCACCGACTGCTACGCCTTCGCCATGGTCGCCGCGGGAAGCGTCGACATCGTCGCCGATCCCGGACTGAAGCCCTATGACATCGTGGCGCTGATCCCCATCATCGAGAAGGCGGGCGGCGTGGTCACCACCTTCGACGGCGGGCCGGCCGAGAATGGCGGCGATATATTGGCGGCGGCGACGCCCGAGCTCCATGCAGCGGCGATGGCGGCCCTGCGCGGCTGAGCATCCGTTTCGCCGCGATGCGCTTTAGGCGTCTGAGAGACGCAGGCCCCATAGAATGAGCGCGAAAGCGATGAGGCCGGTCGGCGCGGACGAATAGGCGATGCCTTTGATCGCGTATTCCTGAAAGGCGCTTCCATGCGCGGCTCCGGCCGCCAGCGGCATCGTCTCGTTGCCGGCTCCCCAGAGGCTGGCCATCACATAGGCTGCCAGGATGGCCAAGGCTGAATAGATCAGGAACCAGAACGCAATCCGCGACATCGCGACGCCAAGATTGAGCCTGGACCAGACGAGACCCAAAACCAGCAGCAGGACGCCCTGCAAGGCGCTGAGCGTGTGAACCGACAATCCGAGCCGCGGTGCGGCGAGGTATGGGATGGCGAACCCTTCGAATGACGAAAACAGCAGGAGGGCGATGCCGAGCTGCAGCAGGCGATGGCCCTGGCGTGGCAGCGTGCCCGATGCGTTCATGACCGCTCCTCCCGATCCCGTCGACTGACCTCTGCGGACGGTAACTAGCGCCCGGCGCCGGAACGGGAACCAGGCGTCGAGCTGTCTCCGGCCGAACGGCCGAATTGAGAAGCATGCATAGCCGTTAAACCTGCCGAGGCGTCGGCGCGATCATCGTCCGACATTGATCCGTGCAAGACGGCGTGCTGGGAACGGGCGTTGTCGGCGGATAGCGGGGCGACCTGGGGGGCCAACCGGATTATGGAATTTCGCCAACCAGGCATGAGCCGGCGCCGGACCGGCTCCGGTCTCGGCAATACGCGCCATCAGGCCGTCGGGTCGTCGCTGCCGGGAATGAAAGCGTCGAAGGCGGCGAGGAATTGCTCGCGGTAGATGTCGGCCTCCTGCAGGATCTCGTGACGCGCGCCGTCGATCATGAGCAGCGAGCCGAGGCGCAGACGCCTGGCATAGGCTTCCACGGCCTTGGTCGAGACGACCTGATCGGCACCGGCGGCGATGACCAGCAGGGGGACCCGGATGCGGGCCATGAATTCGGGATCGCTTACCGCTTCCGCGGCTTCGGCAGCCGCTCTCAGCCAGCGGATCGTCGGGCCGCCAAGCGCCAGTTGCGGGTGATCCTCGTAGATCTTGGTGTTGCGGCGGTAGCGTTCCGGATCCGTCGTTACCTTGTTGGTGTCGAAGGGAGCGGTAACCTTCGGCCGCGGCCCCCAGGCGGCGTAAAGCCGGCCAAGGCCCAGGGCACAAAACAGCGAACAGACGCGGCGGACCGTCCGGATCGAGACGGGCAGGTCGGGCAAGGTGAAGAACGGCGCGATCAGCACCATGCGCCGCACGCGGTTGACCATGGAGGGCGAAGCAAGCAGCGTGATCACGGCGCCGGCCGAATGGGCAAGGATGTAGTACGGCCCGCGGCAGTCCGGCAGCACGATCTCCTCGAAGAACTGTTCAAGGTCGGCCGTGTGGTCGCGGAAGGACCTGATATAGCCGCGCTGGCGATCACGGATCAGCCGGTCGGAGCCGCCTTGGCCGCGCCAGTCCAGCGTGGCGACGCCAAAACCGCGCGCCGCAAGGTCGCGGATGGTTTCGAAATATTTCTCGATGCACTCGTTGCGGCCGGACAGCAGCACCACGGTGCCCTTCATCGGGCGGGCGACCGCGGCGAACAGGCCATAGCGTATCTTCTTGCCGTCGCGTGCCGTAAAAAAGCCGCCGGTGGCGTTTTCCGGTCGCGGGTTGCCCTCAGTTTCATGAAAAAGGGGAGTTTCGTGAAAAGGGAGATCCGTCATTCGGCGCTTCGTGCTCGGCGTCTCGCATGCCTGCCTGTCGTGGCCGGCCTCGCCAAGGTTGATAGCCGTCCATGGGCCAAAAGCAAAGGAATTCCGGGAGGCGTCGGATCGGCAACAGGGAAGGCCGGAAGCCGCTATGAGCGCGCTTCCGGCCCCTGTCGATCCGGGAGGAAGGGACGTTGCACCCGGTTCGGCCTCGTCGCGGCGCCCGGTCCATGCAAATCCGGCGCCGCTTGTCCTTGATGTCGAGAGCAGTCTAGCGGCGGCTGTCTGAACGCGCGCAAAAGCGCCGGTTCATCTGCCGTTCATCCTCGATTTTTGCCGGGAGGCAAAATCTTGAAATGGCTTTGCCCGCTCCCCAAATGTGGATTGCGGCCGCCAATGTCGGGGCCGCTGGTCAAACCGGAACGCCGCTCACGGGTTTCGCACCGGCCAAACGCAAACCTTGTTGCTCAACAGGAGAACACACCATGCGTCACGTTGATTTTTCCCCGCTCTATCGCTCGACCGTCGGCTTCGACCGTCTCTTCACCATGCTTGATTCCCTTGCGCAGCCCGATGGCGCGCAGACCTATCCGCCCTACAATATCGAGCGCACCGGTGAGGATGCCTACCGCATCTCGATGGCTGTCGCCGGCTTCTCGGACGAGGAGATCTCGATCGAGGCCCACCGCAATGTGCTGACCGTGAAAGGCGAGCGCAAGGATGAGGGCACCGGCGAGGGTTCCGAACTGCTCTATCGCGGCATTGCCTCCAGGGCCTTCGAGCGCCGCTTCCAGCTTGCCGACCACGTCGAGGTCGTGGGCGCCACGCTGAAGAACGGCCTGCTCTTTGTCGACCTGAAGCGCAACATCCCCGAGGAACTGAAGCCGCGCAAGATCGCGATCACTTCGGCTCCGGCCAAGGCCAAGCAGATCGAGGCCAAGACCGCTGCGTAATCCCTAAGTCTCCTCCCGAGACGGAAGCGGCGCCGAAAGGCGCCGCTTCTTTTTTTTTGCCGGGAACAGCAATTACCCGGCGATCAACTGGCCAAAGCGGTCGACTTCCTCTGACGTCGTCGCAAAACTGGTGACGAAGCGATAGAGCAATTCGTCCTCGCCGATATGGCCTTCGAAGCCATGCGGCTTGTGCCAGTCGTAGAAAACAGCACCCGCCGCCTGCAGCCTGTCGGCTTCAGCCTTTTTCATCACCGCGAAAACCTCGTTCGCTTGCGGCAGCCAGGCCAGTTTCGCCGTCTCGGAATCCTCGATCGCCGCGGCAAGGCGGGCAGCCATGGCATTGGCGTGCCTGGCGGTGTCGAGCCACAGGCCGTCGCGGAAATAAGCCTCGAACTGTGCCGCGATAAAGCGCGATTTGGAAAACAGCTGGGCGGCGCGCTTGCGCAGGAAGGCCAATTCCCGGGCACGCTCGAGATCGAACAGCACGATCGCCTCGGCGCACCAGCAGCCGTTCTTGGTGCCGCCGAAAGACAGTATGTCGACGCCACTTTTCCAGGTCATTTCGGCGGGCGTCGTGTCGAGCGCGACCAGTGCATTGGCAAAGCGGGCGCCGTCCATATGCAATGGCACGGAATGTTGCCGCGCGATGGCCGAGATCGCGGCGATGTCATGCAGGCCGTAGACCGTGCCGACCTCCGTCGACTGGGTGATCGAGACCGCCATCGGCCGGCCCCAATGGACCACCTCGCCGGCGAAACGGCCGATCGCCGTTTCCAGATTGTGCGGATCGATCCGGCCCAGCGCGCCGTCGACGGCATGCAGCCGCGAGCCGCCGGAGAAATATTCCGGTGCGCCGCACTCATCTTCGATGACATGCGATTCGCGATGAGCGAAGGAAATGCCGCCGGGCTTGTTGTAGGCGGTCAGCGCCAGCGAATTGGCGGCGGTGCCGGTGGCCACGAAGAACACCGCAACCTCGCGTTCGAAGATTTCGCTGAAGCGCTGGCAGACGGCCTGGTCGAGCGCGCCATCGCCATAGGCAGTGGAAAAGCCGCCGGCGTGGGCCGAGAGGCCGGAGGCGATGTTGGGGTGGGCGCCTGCCCAATTGTCGGAAGCGAAGAACATGCATCTGCCTGTGCTGGGAAAATCGCTGCAACCTTGACCGGTTTCATGGCTGGCTCGCAAGGGCCAGACGCTAGAAAACGGGTAAAGCCAGCGAGCTGCCGAAAACCGGCAGGGACGGAAGCTTGCGTTTAGCGGGTATTTCACGAAGCTTTGTGTCGCAGAACGCCGAAGTTTTTTGTGAATCGGTCTTGTATGCGCCCGGCTTTTCTGCCATAAAAATTTAGGACAGTAGTGCTGTCTTATTTTGTCGCGCAAAACAGGCTGGATTGGCGTATTCTAAGCCTCTCCGGCTTTTGCCGCGAGCGACAGGTGGACGGCCGTGCTCTGGCCTGTACGATACCGGATGCGAACCGCGCGGCGAGCCGCATGGTTCGGCAAGGATTTCGCAAGACGTGCCGTAAGGATGAAGGGGAAGCAATGCGCTTCCCGAGGCAAACCAGCGCCCGCAAGGACGCGGAATGGAGGACAGGACGATGACGGAATTGACGCACGCTGCGACGAACGGCAAGGCCGCGCAGACGAAAGCGGCAGCCGTCAAAACCCTGGCCAATACCCGCCGCACCGGTTTGACCGCCCAGGGCCTTTACGATCCGCGCAACGAGCACGATGCCTGCGGTGTCGGCTTCATCGTCAACATGAAGGGCGCGAAGTCGCACACGATCGTCGAGGACGGGCTTTCCATGCTCGAAAACCTGACGCATCGCGGCGCCGTCGGCGCCGATCCGCTGATGGGCGACGGCGCGGGCGTGCTGGTGCAGATACCCGACGGCTTCTTCCGCGAGGAGATGGCCGCGCAGGGCGTCGAGTTGCCGCCGGCGGGGCAGTATGGCGTCGGCCATTGGTTCATGCCGCAGGATGCCGCGCTGCGCGCCCATGTCGAGGACATCATTGCCGAATCGGCGCAGTCCGAGGGGCTGCCGCTGCTCGGCTTCCGTGACGTGTCGGTCGACAATTCGTCGCTCTCCAAGGCCCCGGATATCGTGGCATCCGAGCCGTTCCACCGGCAGGTCTTCATCGGACGCACGGCCGACATTCCCGACGACGAGGAGTACGAGGCCAGGCTCTATCTGCTGCGCAAGGTCATATCGGGCCGCATCTACGCCGAGAACGACAACAAGGACATCGGCGCCTACTGCGTGTCGCTGTCGGCGCGCACCATCGTCTACAAGGGCATGTTCCTGGCCTATCAGGTCGGAGCCTATTACAAGGACCTGTCCGATCCGCGCTTCGAAACGGCGCTGATCCTGGTCCACCAGCGCTTCTCCACCAACACCTTCCCCTCGTGGAAGCTGGCGCATCCCTATCGCATGGTCGCGCACAATGGCGAGATCAACACCGTGCGCGGCAACAACAACTGGATGGCGGCGCGCCAGGCGTCGGTGGATTCGGAGCTGTTCGGCAACAACATCTCCAAGCTCTGGCCGATCTCCTATGAGGGCCAGTCCGACACCGCATGTTTCGACAATGCGCTCGAGTTCCTGTTCCAGGGCGGATACAGCCTCAGCCACGCCATGATGATGCTGATCCCGGAAGCCTGGGCCGGCAACAAGCTCATGGACGCCGACCGCAAGGCTTTCTACGAATACCACGCGGCGCTGATGGAGCCGTGGGACGGGCCCGCCGCGGTCGCCTTCACCGACGGGCGCCAGATCGGCGCCACGCTCGACCGCAACGGCTTGCGGCCAGCGCGCTACATCGTCACCGACGACGACCGGGTCATCATGGCGTCGGAGGCCGGCGCGCTGCCTGTGCCGGAGGAAAAGATCGTCCAGAAGTGGCGGCTGCAGCCCGGCCGCATGCTCTTGATCGATCTTGCCAAGGGCCGCATCGTTTCCGACGAGGAGATCAAGTCGGAGATCGCCACCAGGCATCCCTACAAGACCTGGCTCGCCAATACGCAGCTCATCCTGGAGGACCTGAAGCCGGTCGAGCCGCGCGCGCTGCGCAAGGATGTCAGCCTGCTCGACCGCCAGCAGGCGTTCGGCTACACCCAGGAAGACACCAAGCTCTTGATGTCGCCGATGGCCACCACAGGCCAGGAAGCCGTCGGTTCGATGGGCACCGACACGCCGATCTCGGCAATGTCGGACAGATCGAAGCTGCTCTACACCTATTTTAAGCAGAACTTCGCCCAGGTCACCAATCCGCCGATCGATCCGATCCGCGAGGAACTGGTGATGAGCCTGGTGTCCTTCATCGGCCCGCGGCCCAACATTTTCGACCTGGTCGGCAGTTCGCGCCGCAAGCGGCTGGAAGTGCGCCAGCCGATCCTGACCAATGGCGATCTCGAAAAGATCCGCTCCATCGGCCACACCGAGGATCGGTTCGACACCAAGACGATCGACATCACCTATGCCTCGATCGAGGGCGCGGCCGGCATGCAGGGCGCCATCGATCGGCTGTGCGAGCGGGCGGAAGCGGCGGTCGCCGGCGGCTACAACATCATCATCCTGTCCGACCGCCAGCTCGGGCCGGACCGCATCGCCATTCCCGCGCTTCTGGCCACGGCCGCGGTGCATCATCATCTGATCCGCAAGGGGCTGCGTACTTCGGTCGGGCTCGTCGTGGAATCCGGCGAGCCGCGCGAAGTGCATCATTTCTGCTGTCTTGCCGGCTACGGCGCCGAAGCGATCAATCCCTATCTCGCCTTCGACACGCTGCTCGACATGCACAAGCGCGGCGAATTGCCGGAAGAGGTCGACGCCTACGAAGTCGTGTCGCGCTACATCAAGTCGATCGGCAAGGGCATCCTCAAGGTGATGTCGAAGATGGGCATCTCGACCTACCAGTCCTATTGCGGCGCGCAGATCTTCGACGCGATCGGGCTGAAGACCGATTTCGTGGAGAAGTATTTCACCGGCACCGCCACGCTGATCGAAGGCGTCGGGCTGGACGAGATCGCCGAGGAGACCTTCAGGCGCCATACGGATGGTTTCGGCAACGATCCGGTGCTGCGCAACAGCCTGGATGTCGGCGGCGAATATCTGTTCCGGATGCGCGGCGAGGCGCATATGTGGTCGCCCGACGCGGTCGCCACCTTGCAGCACGCCGTGCGCCAGGGGTCCTGGGAGACCTTCAAGGAGTATTCCGCGCAGATCGACAGCGAGACGGCGCGCGCGCAGACCATTCGTGGCCTGTTCAAGATCAAGCTGGCGGAAGATACCGGCCGCAAGAAGGTCGCGCTCGACGACGTCATGCCCGCGGCCGAGATCGTCAAGCGTTTCTCGACCGGCGCGATGTCGTTCGGCTCGATCTCCAGGGAAGCGCATACGACGCTGGCGCGCGCCATGAACGCCATCGGCGGCAAGTCGAACACTGGCGAGGGCGGCGAGGAGGCAGACCGCTATCTGCCGCTGCCCGGCGGCGGCAAGAACCCCGAACGTTCGGCGATCAAGCAGATCGCTTCCGGACGGTTCGGCGTGACGGCCGAATATCTCGTCAACTCCGACGTCATGCAGATCAAGGTGGCGCAAGGCGCCAAGCCCGGCGAGGGCGGCCAGTTGCCCGGCCACAAGGTCGACGCCACCATCGCCAAGGTCCGGCACTCGACGCCCGGCGTCGGCCTGATCTCGCCGCCGCCGCATCACGACATCTATTCGATCGAGGATCTGGCGCAGCTGATCTACGATCTGAAGAACGTCAACCCGGCGGCCGACATTTCGGTCAAGCTGGTGTCGGAGGTCGGGGTCGGCACGGTCGCGGCGGGCGTCGCCAAGGCGCGCGCCGACCACATCACCATCTCGGGCTACGATGGCGGCACGGGTGCCTCGCCGCTGACGTCGCTCAAGCATGCCGGCAGCCCGTGGGAGATGGGCCTTGCCGAGACGCACCAGACGCTGGTGCTCAACGGTCTCAGGTCGCGCGTGGCGCTGCAGGTCGATGGCGGATTGCGCACAGGCCGCGACGTCATCATCGGCGCGCTGCTCGGCGCCGACGAGTTCGGCTTCTCGACCGCGCCGCTGATCGCGGCCGGCTGCATCATGATGCGCAAATGCCATCTCAACACCTGCCCGGTCGGCGTGGCGACGCAGGATCCGGTGCTGCGCAAGCGCTTCAAGGGCACGCCCGAGCACGTCATCAACTTCTTCTTCTATGTCGCTGAAGAGGTGCGCGGACTGCTTGCCGAAATGGGCTTCACCCATATCGACCAGATCATCGGCGACGCCGATCTCCTGGAAAAGCGCGACGTGATCCAGCATTGGAAGGCGCGCGGGCTCGACTTCTCGAAGATGTTCTACAAGCCCGATGCGCCACATGAGGCGGTGCACTGGACCGAGCGGCAGAAGCACCCGATCGACGACGTGCTCGACCGCAAGCTGATCGAGCTGGCCAAGCCGGCGCTGGAGGCCAAGCAGCCGGTCAAGATCGAGGTCGACATCCGCAATGTCGATCGTTCGGCGGGCGCCATGCTGTCGGGCGAGGTCGCCAAGCGCTTCAAGCACAAGGGCCTGCGCGAGGATACGATCCAGGTGAAGCTGACCGGGACCGCCGGCCAGTCCTTCGGCGCCTTCCTGGCGCGCGGCATCTCCTTCGAGCTGGTCGGCGCCGGCAACGACTATGTCGGCAAGGGCCTGTCGGGCGGCCGCATTGTCATCCGGCCGCCGGATGAAGCCAAGATCGTCGCGGCCGAGTCCATCATCGTCGGCAACACGGTGCTCTATGGCGCTACCGAAGGCGAGGCTTATTTCGCCGGTGTCGCCGGCGAGCGCTTCGCGGTGCGCAACTCGGGCGTCGTCACCGTCGTCGAGGGCGTCGGCGACCATGGCTGCGAATACATGACCGGTGGCATCGTCGTCGTCATCGGCAAGACCGGCCGCAACTTCGCCGCCGGCATGTCGGGCGGCGTTGCCTATGTGCTGGACGAGGCGGGCGATTTCGCCGAGCGCTGCAACATGGCCATGGTCGAGCTGGAGCCGGTGCCGGAAGAAGACGACCTGATGGAAAAGCTGCTGCATCATGGCGGCGACCTCGACCACAAGGGCCGCGTCGACGTCTCGGGTGACATGACCAGCCATGACGAGGAGCGGCTCTATCAGCTGATCTCGAACCACGTGCACTATACGGGTTCGGTGCGCGGCCGCGAGATCCTCGACAATTGGGCGGCGTTCCGGCCGAAATTCCGCAAGATCATGCCGGTCGAATACCGCCGCGCGCTGATCGAGATGGAACGCATGCGCATGAGCGTGGCGGCCGAATAGATCTTCGCAAAGGCCGGGAAGCCCAGGCTTCCCGGCTCCATGTCACTGATAATTTGACCTCTCGCGGAAGGTTGCCACGGCTGCCTGAAGAGGTTAACGGGTGCGGCGAAAACCGCACCATCTGGACAGCAGGAACTGGACTATGGGCAAGGTAACAGGCTTTCTCGAGATCGACCGGCAGGTGCACAAGTACCAGCCGGCCTCCGACCGCATCCGGCATTTCCGCGAGTTTACGCTGCCGATGTCGGACAAGGAGGTCGAGAAACAGGCCGCGCGCTGCATGGACTGCGGCATCCCGTTCTGTCACGGGCCGACCGGCTGCCCGATCCACAACCAGATCCCGGACTGGAACGACCTCGTCTATAACAGGGACTGGGACAATGCGATCCGCAACCTGCATTCGACCAACAATTTCCCCGAATTCACCGGCCGCATCTGCCCCGCGCCTTGCGAGGAAGCCTGCACGCTGAACCTCGAGGACATTCCGGTGGCCATCAAGACGGTCGAGCAGGCGATCGCCGACAAGGCCTACGAGACCGGCCATATCAGGCCCTATCCGCCGGAGAGGAAGACGGGCAAGCGCGTCGCCGTCATCGGCTCCGGCCCGGCCGGCATGGCCGCCGCCCAGCAGCTCGGCCGCGCCGGCCATGATGTCCATGTCTACGAACGCGAAAGCCGGCCAGGCGGGCTGATGCGCTATGGCATTCCCGACTTCAAGATCGAGAAGCACTATATCGATCGCCGCATCGAGCAGATGCAGGGCGAAGGCGTGACCTTCCATTGCGGCGTCAATGTCGGCATCGACAAGCCCGTGGCCGAACTGCTCGCCGAGCACGACGCGGTGCTCTATTGCGGCGGATCCGAGACCCCGCGTGCGGCCAACATCCCCGGTGACGATCTCGGCGGCGTCTATGACGCGATGCCTTACCTGGTGCAGCAGAACCGGCGTGTCGGCGGCGAGCCGATCCAGTCGGTGGCGTGGCCGTCGCACCCGATCATCGCCAGCGGCCAGCATGTCGTCGTCGTCGGCGGCGGCGATACCGCTTCCGACTGCGTCGGCACCGCCTTCCGCCAAGGCGCCGTGCGCGTCACGCAGCTCGACATCCGTCCGCAGCCGCCGGAGAAGGAAGACAAGCTCGCCGTCTGGCCCTACTGGGCGACCAAGATGCGCACCTCCTCCTCGCAGGCCGAGGGCGCCGAGCGCGAATTCCAGGTGGCGACACTCGAATTCATCGGCGAGGAAGGCCAGCTGACCGGTGTCAAATGCTGCGAGGTCGACGACAAGCGCCGACCGATCGTCGGCACCGAGTTCGTCATCCGCGCCGATCTCGCCTTCATCGCCATCGGCTTTGCCGGGCCGGCCATGGCCGGCGTGGTGTCTGAACTGGAAGGTGAGATGAAGATCGTCACCGACAGCCGGCGCTCCCGCAATGTCGAGGCCAATGACCGCGACTACCGGACCAGCGTCGACAGGCTCTATGCCGCGGGTGACGTGCGTCGGGGCCAGTCGCTGGTGGTCTGGGCGATCCGCGAGGGTCGGCAGGCGGCGCGTTCGATCGACGAGGCATTGATGGGTTCGAGCGTCCTGCCCCGCTGAGCCCGTTTGGAAACTCTACTGCTGCGGCCATAAGGCGTTTTCTGCGCTTCCGGTGCTCCCGTACCCAAAAAGTACGCTCGCTCCGGTTCTTGAAAACGCCATCCTATGGCTCGCAGCAGCGGGTTCCGAAAACCGGTTTCGGCCCTCCGCGCTGCTAAGGAGTGATGGCCGTCGTCGTGCCAGCCGCGGCGGCCGCGGCTGCCGGATTTGTCTTCGGCGGCCAGGCGAAATCGTCGGCGCGGCCGGGCGAAGCCACCGGCGCCTTGCCCTCGACCACCAGTTTTTCGCCGGGCAGGCCCGGGTTGGCCTTCGCGGGCGGTCCGGCGCCGAGCAGTTCCGTGCCGCCGTCGAGCGCCGGATCGCTGAGCAGCATCGGCGCGGTGCGGTCAATGACGATGGGAGCGGCGGCCGGCGCCGGCGCCTCGACCGGCGCGCCGGCAGGAGCAGCGGTCGGGGCGACGCTTCCCGGCGCGGCCAGGCCCAGGACCTTCATCAACGGCTTTTCGGTATAGAAGGCGAGCTTGCGCTTGCCGGCCTTCGACATGTTGATGCCGTCATCGGAGCGCAGCCGCACGGGCTGGCCGTTGATGTCGGGGCCACTGGTGACGAAGGCGCCGTTCTCGTCGACGAATCCATCCCAGATATCGACGAATTCGCCGCCATGGCTTTCGGCCGCCTGACGGTAGATGTCGTTGAAGGCGAGCATGTCGGATGTCATCTTCGAAACCCTGAACGCCGGCATGCCGACCCACAGGAAAGGCACCTTAGCCGTGGCGATGGCCTTGCCGAACGCTTCGGTGCGACGTTCGTATTCCTTGGTCCAGGTCTCGGAACGGGGCTGCTCGCGCACATCCCCCACCTTCATCGGCTGGCGGTCGTTGGAACCCAGCATCACGACCACGGCGGCGGGCTTTTCGGTCTCTATCAACGATTTGATCTGTTCCGGCCAATTGTAGAAATCATCGCGCACGAAGCCCGACGAGCCATTGGAGCGAACGACGATCCTGACGCCGGTATTCTCGGCAAAGGCGGTATCTAGACCTTCGGCGAGCCCGGCCGCCATGAAATCGCCGACCACCAGGACGACCCGGGCGTCCGGCGCCTTCTCGGCGATCGGGATTTCCGGTTCCGCGGGCGGACGCGGCGCGCGCGGCTTTTTTGCCTTGGGCCTGGGCCTTGGTTTCTGGATGTCCAGCGGCGGCTCGATCCGCTCGCTGCGGCGCGGGAACAGAAGGTCACGCAATGACCAGCCGCGGCCTTGCTGCTCCTGCGCCATGGCGGGCGCATGGAAGGCGCCTGCCATGGCGACGGCGAGCACGGCGACGGCCAGGAACAGCACCAGCATGCGGGGAACGAACGTCCCGATGCGCGCAGCCCAAGCCAATCGCTCCTCCTCAGTTCATGACAGGCCCTATTTTTGCCTGAGCCATTTGAGCACTTCCATGCTCGGATAGCCGTCCTGGGTCAAGCCGACCTTTGCCTGATAGGCCATGATGGCCGACTTCGACCCGTCGCCGATCTTGCCGTCGAATTTGCCATCATAAAGGCCGTGCTGGGAAAGCCGCTTCTGCAATTCCTGCCTTTCCTCGAACGTCAGCTTGGTGAAAGGCCGTTTCCAATCCTGTACGAGGCCGCTGGAACCGGCGATCTCGTCCGCAAGAAGGCCAACGGCGAGCGCGTATTTGTCGGCATTGTTGTAGGCCTTGATGACCGAGAAATTCCTGATCATCAGGAAAGCGGGGCCGCCGCGGCCATCCGGTACTTTCAACGTCGCCTTGTCGCTGAGGTTCCTGAACGGCTTGCCGCTCGCCCTGACCACGCCGAGCGCCTGCCATTGCGCCAGCGTCCTGGAGCCTGCGGGCAGCTTGCCGGCCGGCAAGGCCACCTCGTAGCCCCAGGTCTTGCCGGCCTGCCAGCCATTCTTCTTGAGCAGATTGGCTGATGTCGCCAGCGCATCGGGAATGGAATTCCAGATGTCGCGCTTGCCGTTGCCGTCCATGTCCACGGCATAGTGCTGGTAGCTGGTCGGGATGAACTGGGTCTGGCCCATGGCGCCCGCCCAGGAACCCATGAGGTGGCTCTCGTCGATGTCGCCGGTCTGGAGGATCTTCAGTGCGGCGACCAGTTGCGTGCGGGCATATTTCGACCGCTTCTGATCGCCATAGGCCAGGGTCGCCAGCGAGCGGACGACATTGCGCATGATGTCGTCGCGCTTGAGGATCTCGCCATAGTTGGATTCCATCGACCAGATGGCCAGCAGGACGTTGCGGTCAACGCCGAACCTCGCCTCGATCCTGTCCAGCCACGGCTTCCATTTCCTGGCCATCTGCTGGCCGACCGCGACCGACTGGTCGTGGACGCGGTTGTCGAAATAATCCCAGGCGGGCGCGGTGAATTCCGGCTGGGTTCGGGCTTTTTCCAGCACCACCGGATCGGGTTCGTCGATGCCCCTGAAGGCGCGGTCATAGACGGCGCCGGAAACGCCCCCCTGCACCGCGGTGGCGCGGAAGCCGGCGACCCATTGCCGGAAGCCGGCATCGGCGAAGGCCGGCCCGGCAGGCATCAGCATGGCGAGCGAGAGGCTGGCGGCCGTCATGACGCTGGTGAAACGCTTTGCGGCATTGCGAACGGACATCTTTTCCTCCTTCTCCGTCTTGGGAAAGACCATTCATCGCCGAACCAGGTTAGGAATTGGTTTACCATAGGCCGCCCCTGGAACGAAAAGGCGCCTCGATGCTTCTACCGGTGCAAGTTTCCCTTCATCCGCCCGATAATCCTCAATTCCGGCGTGAAAATGTCGCGGGGCGGGATTGCGGAGCCGGCCTGCAAACGGATAATTGAAGGCATGAAGAGAGTTCGCAAGGCAGTTTTCCCGGTCGCAGGTCTCGGCACGCGGTTTCTCCCGGCCACCAAGGCCGTCCCCAAGGAAATGCTTACCGTCGTCGACCGGCCCGTCATCCAATACGTGGTGGACGAGGCGCGCGAGGCAGGCATCGAGCATTTCATCTTCGTCACCGGGCGCAACAAGGCGGTCATCGAGGATCATTTCGATATCCAGTTCGAGCTCTATGACACGCTCGCCCAGCGTGGCAAGGACGACCAGCTCGCCAGGCTGCAGCGGCTGCAGCCCGGGCCGGGACAGACCAGCTTCACTCGCCAGCAGGTGCCGCTCGGACTTGGCCATGCCGTCTGGTGCGCGCGCGAACTGGTCGGCGACGAGCCGTTCGCGCTGTTGTTGCCCGACATGATCATGCAGTCGGAAAAGAGCTGTATGAGGGACATGGTCGACCTCTATGCCGAGACCGGCAACAACATCATCGCGGTTCAGGAATGCGATCCCGCCGAAACCCATAAATACGGCATCGTCGGCCGGGGCGAAGCCACCCATCATGGCTTCCGCATCACCGAGATGGTGGAAAAGCCGAAGACCGGCACCGCGCCCTCCAATCTCTACATCAATGGCCGCTACATATTGCAGCCCGAGATTTTCAAAATCCTCGAAGGCCAGGAGAAGGGCGCCGGAAACGAGATCCAGCTCACGGACGCAATGCTGAAGCTGGAGAAGCAGCAGCCCTTCTACGGCTACCACTTTCAGGGCCGCACCTTCGATTGCGGATCGCCGGAAGGGTTCGTCGAGGCCAATGTGGCCTTCGCGCTCTGGCGCAACGACATGAACCAGAGCATGGCCGGCGTCATCCGCAGGCTTCTCGACGAGATGGCGCCTTCGGAGCACGTTGTGGCGGCGCTTTAAGGGAGGCGCTGTCTGGCCGATGTCTCGGATGCGGCACGCAGCTTAGCGGCCCGCGCTTACCGCTGCACCTTCAAGCCGAGATAGACGCTGTTGGCGGTGTAGTCGCGGCCAGGCAGGTTGCTGGTGAGCTTCTCGGTCCTGGCGCGGGTGGTGAGGCCGGCATAGCGGTTCAGCCACCATGTCAGCCCGGCTTCGGCGCTCAGCACCCTGTCATGGCCGTCTATGCCGATATAATCGCGCCAGTCCAGGCCCAGCGCGGCATTGCCGGTCAGGTTGGCGCGGATCTGGCGTTCGGCCGTGAGGCGGCCGGAATAGAGGATGTCGCCGCTTTCACCTGCGGTGGTCGTGGGCTCGACCGTGGTCCGCCCGGTCAGGCCGATCGTGGTGCCGCGTTCGGGCGACCATTTCAGGTCGGCGTCCACGGTGGCACCCGCGATCGCCCCCAGGCGGTCGTCGTCGATCGCTTCCCGCAGCCAGCCGGCCGAGAACTCGCCGGCGAGCTTCTCGCCCATGTCGAGCTCGAGGCCGGCGCGGGCACCAAGCCGCGTTGATGAACGCTCGAAGCCTTCATTGTCGAAGCGTTGATCATAGGCCCTGCGCCCGAGCTCGATTTCGGTGAAAGGCGTAAGGGCAGGGGAGATTTCGTAGCCGGTGCGCAAGGTCGCCGTATAAAGCGTGGAGTTACGATCCTTCTGCGACAGCGAGGTGTCGTCAGAAAGCTTGGCATCGCCATAGAAGTCGTGCGAGACCGCGCCGGTCAAAGTGTATTGCGCCTTGCCGACGTCCTTTTCGATGCCGAGGCTGCCGTCGATGGTCTGGCGCAGCGGTTGCTTGCTGACGCCTGCAATGGCGTCGGGCGACGAGGCCGATTCCGGCACGGCCTCGTAACCGAGCTTGGCGACGGCGCGTTGCTCGTTGTCGAGGTCGACATTGAGCTGGCCTTCGATGCGGCCTTGCTCATTGTGAACCGGGTAGCCCGAGACGGTCTCGCGGAAGAGGCCATAACCATCAATGGTCGCGGAGTTCTCGCGCCAGTCGGAGGCGGCGGAAAAGCGCAGTGCCGTCTCGGACAGCAGCGCCGCTTTGCCGGCACTGCTGGAATCGCCGTTCGAGGTGGCGGTCAGGCCCTGCTCCAGCGTCGGCCTTATGACGAAGGAGCCCCATTTGATGCCTGGAGCGGCGAACGGATCGTCCTCGATTTTCTTCTTCTGCCCTTCGATGGAAGCGGTGCGTTCGGCGCCCGGATCGAGCTGCTGCCGGTCGACGCTGTCGATCGTGACGGCGCGGCGGTTGGCGGTCTCCTGGTCGGTGCCGGTGCCGGTGCCGGTGACGGTGGCGTCGGCATCGTCGGCCGTGCTGGCGGTCGTGGTCGCGTCGGTCGTCGCGGTGGTGTTCTTTTTCTTTGTCTTCGCCCTGTCGGCGGCCTTGTCCGCATTGGCCTGCCCGGTGGCCGATGGCCGGCGTGGTTTGGGCGGAGGCGGATTGTCGGCGGTCACGTCGTCACCGGCCGCCGGCGGGTCGAAGATGCTGCCAGTGGGCGAGGCGGCACCGCTATCGTCAGGAGCAGCGCCGGCGCTGGCGGGCAGATAGGTGCGCGACGGCGTGTCGTCCTGACCGGCGGCATTCGGCGGCTGCTGTTGACCCTGACCGGCTATGGCGGCCAGTCTCGCCTTGCGCTGCTGGTCGGACAGGATCGCCGATTCCGACACCTCGCCGCGCAGTTCCGTTTCCTGGGCGAAGGACAGCGTCGGTCGCGGCAGACCGAAGATGCTGGTCGCCAGCAGCAAGGCGCAGGCAGCCTTGCTCTTTCGCCTTCTCGTCTTTTCTGACTGGGCCCCGGACATCGCCACCACTGCTTGCGCGGCGCGAGCGCGCGCCATACTTACCGAACCGTAAATGGGGATGGTTAACGGAGGGTTGAGGCGAGGGGCGATTGCTTTTCCAAGCGCTCATTGTTCCAGGCCTCGATATTCGTGACCTTGCGCTTCGTTCATTCGAACCGCTCTCCTAGACGGTCGGGGGAGGCATTTCCGTTGGACAGGCGCGGCACAAAGCGCTAATCGCATCGGCCATGGATGCGAGATCCCTCGACAAGAAGCCGTTGGACAGACAGGCCTCTATCGCTTCGGCGCTAAGAACGGTGGCGACCGAACAGTCGGGAGTGGCGGCGCTGGCCGAGGCGCTCGAAAACGGGCTGGCGAAGCCCTTTGCCGAAGCGGTCGACATGATCTCGAGGATCGAAGGCCGGGTCATCGTCACCGGCGTCGGCAAAAGCGGCCATATCGGCTCGAAGATCGCCGCGACCCTGGCCTCGACCGGAACGCCGGCTTTTTTCGTCCACCCCGCTGAAGCCAACCACGGCGATCTCGGCATGATCGCCAGGGACGATGCCATCATCGCCATGTCATGGTCGGGCGAAAGCAAGGAGATGATGGGCATCGTCGCCTATTCCAGGCGCTTCTCAATCCCGCTCATTGCAATCACGTCCGGTGAGACATCGGCGCTGGCGCGCGCAGCCGATGTCGTGCTTTTGCTGCCGCGAGCGCCGGAAGCCTGCCCGCACGGGCTGGCACCGACGACATCGGCACTGCTCCAACTGGTGATGGGCGACGCGCTGGCGATCGCCCTGCTCGAGGCGCGGGGTTTCACGCCCGACCATTTCCGCACCTTCCATCCCGGCGGCCAGCTCGGCGCCAACCTGATGCAGATCCGCGAGATCATGCATGTCGGCGAGAGATTGCCGCTGGTCGTTTCGGGCACCGGCATGCAGGACGCGATCCTGGAATTGTCGCGTAAGGGCTTCGGCTGCGTGGCGGTTACCGCCGCCGACGGCGCGCTGATCGGCATCGTCACCGATGGCGACATCAGGCGTCACATAGGCAGCAACCTGACGGCGATGACGGTCGATGAGGTGATGACGAGATCCCCCAAGACCGCCGCGCCGGACACGCTGGTGGCGACCGCGCTGCAGACGATCAACAATTCAGCCATCACCAGCCTGATGGTGGTGGAGGGCAACAAGCCCGTCGGGCTCGTCCACCTGCACGATCTTTTGCGCATCGGCGCTGCGTAGAGCAGTCCACCGTTTCACGGAAACGGCGAACTGCTCTATCTCTTTGTTTCTGCACAATTCCGGACGGAAAACCGTACACACTTTTCCTGGAATTGCGCTAGCGCGGAGCCGGTTTCACACCCGCTCGACGGTCAGTTCGAGATCGGTGTCGGCGGCTCCGGTGACGCGCACCTGGGTGCCGGCCGGCAGGTCAGGGCCAGAGACGCGCCACAGCGTGTCGCCGAGCTTGATGCGGCCGCGGCCGTCGCGGATCGGCTCGGACAGCGTCGCCATCCTGCCGATCATCTGCGCCCCACGGCGGTTGAGCAGCGGCTGGTCGGTCGGCTCGTCGCGTCCGCCGATGAGTTTCTTGCCGACCAATGCCGAGACCAGCGACAGCGCGAGGAAGACGAGCACCTGGACCTGCCAAGTCCAGCTGGCCGCATCCCAGACCAGCAGCGATACCGCGCCGACGATCAGCGCGGCGATGCCGGTCCACAATATGAAGATGCCCGGTGCGATGATTTCCATCGCCAAAAGCACGAAGCCCAGAACCATCCAGTTCCACGGGCCGAGTTCGGAAACGATGCGGTCGATCATGGTTTTGATCCACTCACAAGGACATTAGTTGTCGCTCGGCCTGACGACCGGAGGTCGTGAGACCTGCCGCTGCGTGCCGGACGGCCCGTCGCCCTTGAACACTTCCCTGGCGATCTCGCCGATGCCGCCCAGCGAGCCGATCAGCGACGACGCTTCGAAAGGCATCAGCACGATCTTGCTGTTGGTGGCCGAACCGATCTTGCCCAGCGCTTCGGTGTATTTCTGGGCGACGAAGTAGTTGAGCGCCTGCACATCTCCCTTCGAGATCGCTTCCGACACCACTTGCGTGGCGCGGGCTTCCGCTTCGGCGGAGCGTTCGCGTGCCTCGGCATCGCGGAAGGCGGCTTCCTTGCGGCCTTCGGCCTCGAGGATCTGCGACTGCTTGAGGCCCTCGGCGGCAAGGATCTGCGCGCGTTTGTTGCGTTCGGCCGTCATCTGCCGGCCCATCGATTCGATCAGGTTGGCTGGCGGATTGATATCCTTGATCTCGACGCGGGTGATCTTGATGCCCCAGGGATGGGCCGCTTCATCGACCACGCGCAGCAGGCGCTCGTTGATCGCGTCGCGGTTCGACAGCAGCTCGTCGAGGTCCATCGAGCCCATCACGGTGCGGATGTTGGTCATGGTCAGGTTGAGGATGGCGTTCTGCAGGCCGGAAACCTGGTAGGCCGCCTGCGCCGCGTTGAGGATCTGGAAAAAGGCGATGCCGTCGACACCGACGATGGCGTTGTCGCGGGTGATGATCTCCTGGCTCGGGACATCGAGCACCTGCTCCATCATGTTCAACTTGGCGCCGATGCGATCGATGAACGGCACGATGAGGTTGAGGCCTGGCGACAGCGTTTTCGTGTAACGCCCAAAGCGTTCGACCGTATAATTGTAGCCTTGCGGGATTGTCTTTATGCCTTTGAACAGCACCAGCACGACAAGAGCGACCAGAACAATAATCGCGATATCGAAACCACTGAAATCCATTTGGCTCTCCCTCAAGAGGCAAGCCATGGGAGCCATTCTCCCGCAGCCGGCTTCAGCAAACACTTAAGTGTGTTTCAACAACGTTACAATCAGGTGATGAGGGATTGTTTGTGTCGCTGCTGCCGGTGGCTGAAGGCGAACAGGCTTGCGTCCGTATCTTCCGATCCGGCGATGGCGGCAGAAACGATTTCGGATGCGATTTGCGAGAAGGCGATGCCGTTGCCGCCATAGCCCATCACGGCCTGGATGCGCGGATGCCCAGGGATGGCGCCGATATAGGGCAGGCCGGTGGTTGTGGTGCCGAAGGAGCCGGTCCAGGCAAAATCGGGCCTGGTGTCCAGATCCGGGAACAGGCGGCCGAGCTTCCTGGCCAGTCTCAGGCTCTTGCCGGCGATCAACGCGTCACGCCGTTCCTTGTCGATAAAATCCTCGTCTTCGCCGCCGCAGATCACCCTGCCGTCGGCTGTCGCCCTTGCATAAAGATAGGGGTCCGACGCTTCCCAGATGAGGGCCGCGTCCGGCCAAATCTTTCGCGGCTGCGGGCGTGTGGCGATGGCCCATGTCGAGATGACGCGGTGGGCGGCTGCCGGCACGATGTCGGTCAACTCGTAGCCGGTCGCGAGCAGGACGTGCTGCGCGCTGATTATGGGGCCGCCCCTGGTGGCGACGACGACCTCCTTGGCGCTGTCTTCGATCGCGGTCGCCTCGACCGGGGCGTAGAGGCGCGCCTTGCGCTCCAGCGCCTTCAGCAGCAATCCGGCGGTCAGTTTGCGCGGATCGAGCGCGATGTTGCCATGGCTGAGGATGGCGCCGTCGCGCTCGATGCCGAATCGCGCAGCCAGCGGCGCAGGGGCGAGATAGGTCGCGGCGATGCCCGCCTGTCGCCGCGCCTCGGTCTCGTCACGCAACTGCGATGGGCCGAGCACGGTACCGGCCAGATAGAGGGAGGGGGCGCGGCTTAGGCGGCAGTTGATGGAGAGCTCGGCTATGCGGCCGGCAAGGTTGGAAACAGCCAGACGCGAGCGCCGCCAGGCCTGTTCCGCCGAAGCCTTGCCGATCATCCTGCCTAGCGCCGTCAGCGGCTGGTCGATCTCGAACTGCACCAGGGCGGTGGTCGCCGACGTCGACCCTCTCAGCGGGCCGCGCCGGTCGATGCAGATCACCGAACGGCCGTCCGCCGTCAGCGCTTCTGCGATCATGGCGCCGCTGATGCCCATGCCTATTACCAGCACATCGGCCTTGGCGTCACGGGTCAGAGCGCTTGTCGGGACAGCGGGTGCCCGATAGGCGGACCAGACTGGCCGGCCGCTTCTGAGGTCGAGCTTGCGGGGCATCGATGGTCTCCGGAGGGCGCGCCTCAACGCCCCGGAACGTCCATTGTTCCCGGGTTCAGATCCAGCCGGACAGTTCGCGCCGCACCATCGCCTCGATCACCGCCATGCCTTCGGGACTGTCGTTGAGGCAGGGGATGTGCGCGAATCTTCCGCCGCCGGCATGATGGAAGGTTTCCGCCGCCTCGCGGCCGATCTCGTCCAGCGTTTCGATGCAGTCGACGGAAAAGCCGGGGTTGACGAGGGCGATCGATTTCACGCCGTCCTTGGCCAGTTTCTCCACCGTCTTGTCGGTGTAGGGCTGCAGCCATTCCTGTGCGCCGAAGCGCGACTGGAAGGTGGTGATCAGCTTCTTCTCGTTCCAGCCGAGCCTCTCGCGCAGCAGCCGTGTCGTCTCGAGGCAATGCGCGCGGTAAGGATCGCCTCTGTCGGAATAGGGTTTCGGGATGCCGTGATAGGAGGTGATGACCACCTCCGGTTCGAAGTCGAGGCTCGCCAGATGCCGTTCGATCGAACGAGCGAGCGCCTCGATATAGACCGGTTCGGCATAGTAGGGCGGCACGCTGCGAACAGCGGGCGCCGCGCGCATCTTCATCAGCGCCCGGAACAACTGGTCATTGGCAGTCGCCGTGGTGGTGGCCGAATATTGCGGATAGAGCGGAAAGGTCAGGATGCGGTCGCAGCCCTGCGCGACCAGGCTTTCGGCGACGCTCGCGGTCGAGGGATTGCCGTAGCGCATCGCCCAGCCGACGACCACGTCGGGCAGGTCGCGCAATGCCACGGTCAGCTTCTCGGCCTGGGCGCGGGTATAGGTGCGCAGCGGCGACTCGTTGTTCTCGCGATTCCAGATCCTGGCATAGTTGGCGCCCGACTTCTTCGGTCGCGTGGTCAGCACCAGGCCGTAGAGGATCGGATACCAGATCGCCTTGTTGAGTTCGATGACGCGCGGGTCGGACAGGAATTCGCGGAGATAGCGCCACATCGGCCTGAAATCGGTGCCGTCCGGCGTGCCGAGATTGACCAGCATGACGCCGACCTTGCCCGCCTTGGCCGGCGAATGTCCGGCCGGTCTCGGTCCCACGGTCCTCGCGGGCTTGGCGTCGACAGGAGTGGAAGGCGGCATTGCGGGTCTCCGAACACGGCGCGAAAGTAGCGATGCGGCGCTGCTTTTCAATGCAGCGTCTGGCCGCACCTTACCCGAAACAGGATGCCCGCCCTGTTTCGGGCGGGTGTCCCTGCGCGCAAAGGCGAAGGCGGTTACCTCGGCGGTATGGTCAAGGTCGCGCCGACCGGAAGCCGGCGCGGCTCGTAGCCCTTGTTGGCTTCAGAAATGACTTTCCACCTGGTGCCGTCGCCATAGGCCTTCTTTGCCAGGTCCCAATAGGTGTCGCCGGCGACGATGACATGGCTGGTTTCGGCCGGTGCGGCCTCGGCGGGCTTTGCCGGCTCAGCCGGCGCGGGTGTTGCCGGGGCAGGGGCGGCTTCGGCAGGCTTTGCCGGTTCCGCAGGTGCTGGCGTTGCCGGAGCGGCAGGCGTTGCCGGTGCGGGCGCAGGCGCGGCCTCGGTCGACACGGCCGGCGGCGTGTTGGCGATATCGCCGGAGTTGGCAGGCAGATCGGGCATTGCTTCGGCTGGCTTGGCGGGCTCCGCCGCAGGCGCGGCCGCTGTCGTCGCGGCGATCTCGGTGATGCGGCCGTCGAGCTTGGGCGTGTAGGGCCGGTGCGCGCCGAGATAGTCGGCGACCACCTGTTCGAGGCCGGGGCCGTAATCATAGGCGTTCTTGGCCTTTTCGGCGAAAACCTTGTAGCCGTCGCCGCCCTGGCGGACATAGTTGTTGGTGGCGACCAGATAGTCCTTGTCGGGATTGAGCGGCGTCCAGGCGCCGTTCTCCATCACCTCGACAGACTTGACGCGGCCGGCATTGGCCGGGGCGGATTTGTCGAAGGCGTATTTCAGGCCGGCCACCTGCGGGAAGCGGCCGGCGCCGTCTTCGACCTGGCTGAGGCCGCTTTCGAGCCCGGCAACAAGGTCCTTGCCCGAGATCTGGAAGGTCGCCAGCGTGTTCTGGAAGGGCAGCACGGTCAGCACCTCGCCCATGGTAACGGTGCCCTTGTCGATGGAGGCGCGCAGGCCGCCGCCATTGGAGATGACGATCTCGACGCCCTGTCCCTTGACGCGGTCGAGGATGGCGTCGGAGACGAGATTGCCCATCGCGCATTCGCGGGCGCGGCAGCTCTCGCGGCTGCCGTCGATGACGTCGGTGGTCTCGGCCACTTCCTTGTTCTTCAGCGCTTCGATCGGCGCGCCGAGCTCCTTGATGCGGGCGAGCACGGCGGGATCGGGCGTGATCGACTTGTCGAGGAGGATCGGGTCGCCGCTCGCCGACTTGACGACGCCATTGTCGTCGAACACGATCTTGAACTCGCCGAGATATTTCGAATAGGACGCCGCCTGCACGACCGGTACCTTGTAGCCGTCCGGATTGTCGACCATGGTCGGATAGGGGCCTACCGCCTTCGGATCGGTGTTGGACAAAAGCGTATGGCTGTGGCCGCCGACGACCACGTCGACGCCCGGGATCTTCGCTATGACATCGCGCTCCCTGTTGTAGCCGATATGGGTCACGGCAACGATCTTGTTGACGCCCTCTCCCTTCAGCTTCTCGACCTCGGCCGTGATCGACTTGACGTCGTCCTCGATGGCGATGTTGGGGCCGGGAGTGGCGAGTTCGGGCGTATCGTTGGTGACGGCGCCGATGATGCCGATCTTCTGGCCGCCGACCTCGACGACGATGGACGGCTTGACGCGGTCACCGAGCTTGGACTGCGCGTTGGCTTTCACATTGGCGCCGAGCACGGGGAACTTGATCATGTCGAGGAACGGCGCCAATGCCGTTTCGCCGTCGTCGAATTCATGATTGCCGAGCGCCATGGCATCGAACTTCATGTCGTTGAGGAACTCGCCTTCGGCCTTGCCCTTGTAAGTCGTGTAGAACAGCGAACCCTGAAAATTGTCGCCGGCGCTGAGCAACAGCACGTTCTGGCCTTCCAGCTTCTTGCGCTCCCGCGCGATCGCCGTGACCAGCCGGCCGGCTCCGCCGACGCATTCGCCCTTTGTCTCCTCGTCCGCCGAGCAGGTGGATTCGTATTTGTTGTTGCTTTCGATGCGGCTGTGCCAGTCGTTGATGTGCAGGATATTCAGCGTGTAATCGGCAAAAGATGCGCCGGCCGACAGGCCCAGCGTCGACGCGGAAAGGGCGGCAATGGCGGCAAGCTTCTTCATCTTCGTCTCCCGGATAGGCTGATCAGAGCCGTTTAGCGCTCTTGCTTGACCGGTCTCTAACAGCCGGCTTTTTCAGCCATGTTCCCATCGCGTTCCGGAGCATGCAAGGGAAAATCGGGGCAAAACCCCGTTGATCTCTGCGGGGCACAAAAAAGGACGGCGGCCATTGGCCGCCGTCCTTGGATGTCTGAATGCCTGGCGGTTCAGGCGCGCCGGGTCAACACGAAATTCTGGCCGGAGCCGCTGGTGCAGTTGAGCTGGCTGGTGGACACCAGCAAGCAGTTGAAGCTCACCGGAGTCTGCCGGATCAGCGAGGTACCGTGGATCTCGACCGAAGTGGCGCCGGTCATCGTATAGGTACCGTCGGACAGCTTCTGGCCGGTATCGGTCGCTACCGTGGTGAAGGTTCCGCCGGCAAAGGTCGAAAGACCGGTGCCCTTGGCGTCGATCCAGGAGCCTTCGACGCCCTTCGGCGCGGCCCCTATCGACGGCTCGTCGGGACCGCTGGTTGCACAAGCGGCCAGCCCCACCATCGTGGCCGCCGCAACACTCATCGAAAGAATCTTGCGCGCAATGGTCATGTAAAAATCCTCTCCTCGCCCGTCGGCCCGAAATCGGAAAACGACTTTCGGAAAGCACGGTGCATGCATCCAAGTTTCAAGAGCGCAGTTCATGCGTCCAGATGGACGCGGCTTGCTCCCGTCCGCATCCTTCAATCGCCCGATTTCCGGGCGATTGCAAGGCAGTGAGGCATGCTTGGCGCGACGCTATCGCACCAGGATGTTGCGGAATTGCCACGGGTCGTTCCGGTCGAGGTCCTCCGGAAACAGGCCGGGCCGATTATCGAGCGGTGTCCAGTCGGTATAATAGCCCTTCACCGGTCCGAGATATTGCGACTGCACGTCCAGACAGCGCTTGTAGTTCATTTCGTCGGCCTCGACGATGCCGGCCTCGGGGTTCTCCAGCGCCCAGACCATGCCGGCCAGAACCGCCGAGGTGACCTGCATGCCGGTGGCGTTCTGGTAAGGCGCCAGCTTGCGCGCTTCGGCAAGCGACAGTTGCGAGCCGTACCAGTAGGCGTTCTTGTCATGGCCGTAGAGCAGCACGCCGAGCTCGTCTACGCCATCGACCAGTTCGTTTTCGTCCAGCACATGGTGTACCGGTTGCGCCTTGCCGGCGGCGCCGAACATTTCATGCAGCGACAGCACCGCGTCGTTGCAGGGATGGTAGGCGTAGTGGCAGGTCGGGCGGTACTGAACCTTGCCCTTTTTTGAGCGCACGGTGAAGAAATCGGCGATCGAGATCGCCTCGTTGTGGGTCACCAGGAAGCCGTATTGCGCACCTGGCGTCGGGCACCACGAGCGCACGCGCGTGTTGGCGCCGGGCTGCTCCAGATAGATTGCAGCCTTGGAACCATGCTTGTGTTTCTTGCCGTTCTTGGGCATCCATTTCTCATGCGTGCCCCAGCCGAGTTCGGCGGGCTGCAGGCCCTCGGAAATGAAGCCCTCGACCGACCAGGTGTTCCAGAACACGTCCATCGGCTTCGGCTTCTTGGTGCGCTGGGTGTCGCGCTCGGCGATGTGGATGCCCTTGACGCCCGCCTTCCTCATGAGCTTCGCCCAGCCCTCGCGGTCTTCCTGCGCGGGTTCCGAAAACTCGAGGCCGAGATCGGTGGCCAGGTTGACCAATGCCTGCTTGACGAACCACGAGACCATGCCTGGATTGGCGCCGCAGGTGGAGACCGCGGTCGCGCCGCCGGGCTTGTCGTGCTTTTCCTTGAGCAGCGACTCGCGCAACGCATAGTTGGTGCGGCTGGCATTGTCGGCCTCGGCATCGAAATAGAAACCGAGCCATGGCTCGACGACCGTGTCGATGTAGAGCACGCCGAGCTTGCGGCAGAGTCGCATCAGATCCACCGAGCCGGTGTCGACCGACAGGTTGACGCAAAAACCCTGGCCGCCGCCATTGGTCAGAAGCGGGGTCAGGAGCTTCTTGTAATTCTTCTCGGTCACCGCATCCTGCATGAAGGTGATGCCGCGCTCGTCGAGCAGCGCGCGGTCGGTGCCGAGCGGGTCGATGACCGTCATGCGCGATTTGTCGAACTTGAAATGGCGCTCGATCAGCGGCAGCGTGCCCCGTCCGATCGAGCCGAAGCCGATCATCACCACAGGGCCGGTGATCTCACCGTAAACGGGCCAGTTTTCATTCGCCATTTTATCGAGCACTCCTTCAGACAGGTGCAAAACCCGGGCATTCTCGCCCAACGGGCATGCGCTACATCACAGATCATTGTCATAAACCAGTGAAAAGCGCCAACCGCCGGTCAGGCGGCGTTCGCCATTTGGTTAAGGACGCCGACCAGCCGGTCGCGGTCTGATGTCAAGCCCTTGTAATCGAGCTGGGCGATGTCGAGCGCTTCGAGCTGGGCAGCGAAAGCCGGAGCCAGCGTCGCCCGGTCGGGGTGATGCGCCAACGCCGCCAGCGGGTCGAGATGAATGCGGATGGTGAACAGGATGTCGCCCGAGACGGGCAGCTTTCGAAGCGTCTGCCGCTCGACGCGGATGAAGGCGTGGGCATTGGCGTCGCCATCGGCAAATCGCGACGGGCGGCTGGCGGCGCGCTCGATTCGCTCGACATTGGACAGCGGGTGGTAGAGCGCATCGCCCGATTGAATCGACCAGTTGTAGCGCTCCACGGCCTGGCCCTGGAGGCCGTCGAACATGCGGTTGATCAGCTCGGCCGGCCGCGTGCCAGGGCCAAAACCCGGCACAGGCGCATGGATCTGCTGCAACGGCTTGCCGAATTTTTCGAGCAGCGACCAGGACGAGGGAAAGCAGAGCGAGCCGGCGGCGAGCCGCCAGCCGTCTTCGCCGCGGCGCATCAGGATCAGGTCTTCCTGGACGAGCAGCGAGGCCGCGACAAGCGGCGCCTTGGCGAAGTCGCCCTCGGGATTGCCGGCGGCGCCGATCACCTCGACCCCGCCACTGGCACGCCGATGGGTCTCGGGAAATGCCCGCGGCAAGTGCGCTTCGAGCAGGTCGAGCACTTCGCGCTGAGCATCGCGCGTGCCGTCTTCCTCGACGAACACGGTGCCGGGCATTTCGGCATAGAGCCGCTGCTTCTCGGCGAGGAACGGCAGGAGATGTTCGTCGACTTCGATCCAGTCGGCCAGGGCAAGCGGCTTCAGCCCGATGGTGAACAGCTTGGACGAGCCATCATAGGGCGTGTGGGTGGGCAGCGATGTCATGCTTCAGATCAGTTTTGCCGGGATCAAGCCGCGCAGTGAATTGCCGACATAGAGCGCCCTGGCGGATTTCAAGTCGTCAAAGCTGTAGATCGCCTCGCGGGCGCGGCCTTCATCCAGAAGCGCGCCGCGCAATATGCCAGGCAGCAGCCCGCAATCGAGGCGGGGCGTCAAAAGCATGCCGTCGCCGAAATCGGCGAAGACATTGGTGATGGTGCCTTCGCACATCTCGCCACGCTCGTTGGCCAACAGCACTTCGTCGGCCTGGGTGATGAGGTATTCGGCACGGGCATGCGCGTAGACCTGCCGGCGGCTGGTCTTGTGGCGCAGCAGCATGTCGTTCGAATCGAGCCTCGTGCGCGCCAGCCGCAGCGTCCAAACCTTATCGGCGGCGAGCGGCTCATAGGGCTGGACCGAGGCGGCCGCGTCGCCACTGCGCGCCAAAGCCAGGCGCGTGCGCAAGGCGTTGCGCGCGCCATCGACAGCCTTGCCCAACACGTCACCGATACGTTGCGGGTCGCAGGCAAAACCGAGTTCGGCCGCCGAACCATAGAGGCGCGCCAGATGCCGCTCCAAGCGCAGGAAGCCCGTGGCCGGCTCCCAGCGCATGGTCTCGATCAATTCGAAACCGGCGGCGTTCCCGTCGCGAAGCGGGCTTTCAAGAGACACTCCTGATACTCCTCCTGCGCGGTTGAATCGAAGACGATGCCGCCGCCGACATTGTAGACGGCCTCGCCGCCGGGAAAGAGCGAGATTGTGCGGATCGCCACGGAAAAGCGCATCGTGCCGCCGGGCGCGATCCAGCCGATGGCGCCGCAATAGACATCGCGGGGCGTGCCTTCAAGGTCATGCAGGATCTCCATGGCGCGGATTTTCGGCGCGCCGGTAATGGAGCCGCAGGGAAACAGCGCTGCAAAAATCTGGCGGATCGTGAGGCCCGGCAGCAGCTTCGCCCTGACGTCGCTTACCATCTGGTGGACGGTCGGATAGGTCTCGATGCGGAACAGCTCTGGCACTTCCAGCGTACCGACCTCGCTGATCAGCGAGATGTCGTTGCGAAGCAGGTCGACGATCATCCGGTTCTCGGCCTGGTTCTTCTCGTCATTGCGCAGGAAGGTTTTCTGGCGCTCGTCGTCGGCTTCCGCCGCACCACGCGGCGCCGTGCCCTTCATCGGATGCGTCTCGACCATGCCCTGCGCGTCGATCTCGAAGAACAGTTCGGGTGAGCGCGACAGCACGACCGGATCGCCAAGCGAAACCAGGGCACCATATTTCACCGGCTGGCGTTCGGTCAGCGCGTCGAAGGCGGCGAGCGGATCGCCCGACCATTGCGCATGCACCGGGAAGGTCAGGTTGCCCTGGTAGCAGTCGCCTTGCCTGATGTGCCGGTGCAGCCGCGAGAACCGCTTCTCGTAATCCTCGAACGACCATGTCGCCCTTGCATCGAAGATCGGGCCGTTGGTCGCCGCCGCCTTGCGGGGCGGCACCGGCTCTTGCACCGGCGCGTCAAAGACGCCCAGGCAGACCAGCGGGGCGCGGCGCCCGGCCGGCAGCAACGGAACGAGCTTCGGCTCCAGCAGGTAGCCCGCCTCGTACGAGAAGTAGCCGGCAAGCCACTTGCCGGCATCATGCGCCGCCTGGGCCGCCTGCAGCGCGGCCGAGAAATCCCGGGCCTCGTGCGCCGTGATGATGTCGTCCGGTCGGTCGAAAACGAGCTGGCGCGCGCTTTCGTCATTGCGGAAAATTGCGGCGGGCAGGGGCATGGAACTCGGCGCGTGGATCGATGAAGCCAATGATGGCTCTATATGGGGGGCCAGCCGCGCGCAATCGAGGGAGCGGCACCTTGCCACTTAAAGCCGACCTCTGGCCCCACCTTTGGCCCGACCTGTGGACAGACCTGCGGCCAAAAACAAACCGGCGGCGCTTCGTTCGCGCCGCCGGCCGCAATCGTCGGATCTGCCCTGTCGCTCAGGTGTTGCTGGCGGTTCCGGCCGACGGAAACTGCCTGGCGAATTCCGCCTCGTTGCCGGCGGCGAGCAGCTTGGCCTGCTCGATCCAGCGCTCGCGCGCGATACGGCCGTCGAAATTCATGACGTCCTCGATCCGCTTGATATCAGCGGCTGTCCAGGCGGCGATCTGGGCAAAGCTGGTGACGCCTTGTGCCCTGAGCAGCTTCTCGTTGACCGGGCCGATACCGATCAGCCGGCGCAGATTGTCGGGTTTGCCGGAAGCCGCCTTGGCCGGCGCGGCCTTCGCCGGTGCCGCCTTCCTGGGCGCCGCGCTGGCCTTGGGTGCCGCCTTGGCGGCAGCGGCCTTCGGCGCGCCAGTCTTCGCGGCGCTGGAAGCGGCCTTGGCCGCAGCCGGCTTCCTGGGCGCCGGCTTGGCCGCCGGAGCGGATTTGGCAGGGGTGGGCGTCGACATCAAGGCGGCCGGCGCCGGCGCCGCCGCCTTTGCCGGGCCGGAGCCGGTCGAGGCCTCGCGCAGCTGGCGCTCGAGATCGGCGCGGGTGCGCCCGCAGGCATCCAACTCGCCGGTCAGGCGATCGCTGTCGGCCCGCAGCCGGTCGCGCTCGCTGCGTGTGCGGTCGAGGTCGCCGCGCAAGCTGTCGAGCTCACCGCGCAGGCGTCCCCAGATGAACCAGCCAACCAGCACACCCACAAGGAACGCCAGGAGCATGTAGAAAAAAGTGCCCATTGTCTCTCTCTCCAGTCAGATCCGTCTGCCGCGGCATTGGACTTAATGACCTTCGGCGAAGGACTACTCGATGATGGTTCCGCCGCCTGCGGAACAGCCGGCCTCAGTCGAGCCGTCGGCGTCGGCTTTGCAAGCCATGGCCAATGGCCGTCGTCGCGTGCACCGGAACGCCGCGGTCAGCTGAGACTTCCCCGCCCGACCCGCATGCTCCGGCTGAGCTTGGCGGGGAGGCTATCATAGAGCTTACGGAAAGCTATGGGAAAACTACGAAAGAGAGTTATTCAAGAACAGATATTTAGACCAAGAATAGTGTGGGCCCAATATGCATTCCGGCTAAACTGTTCTGAGCAGGTGGGGACGACGTACAGAAGACGCCTCAGTTGTCGAGCGCTTCCAGCTCGTCGATCAAGCCGCTGATCACGCCAAGCCCGATCTGCCAGAAGGCGGGATCGGTGGCATCGAGGCCGAAAGGCGCCAGAAGCTGCGAATGATGCTTGGTGCCGCCGGCGCGCAGCATCTCGAAATATTTGTCCTGGAAGCCGCGCTCGGCGTTCTGGTAGACCGCGTAGAGCGAGTTCACCAGACAGTCGCCGAACGCATAGGCGTAGACGTAGAAGGGCGAATGGATGAAGTGCGGGATGTAGGTCCAGAACACTTCGTAGCCGTCGCGCAACTTTATCGCCGGGCCCAGACTTTCCGCCTGCACCTCCAGCCAGAATTGGCCGAGCCTGTCGGATGTCAGTTCGCCGTTGCGGCGCTCCGCATGCACCTTGCGCTCGAACTCGTAGAAGGCGATCTGGCGCACGACCGTGTTGATCATGTCCTCGACCTTCTGGGCGAGCATGGCCTTGCGCTCGCGCCTGTCGGTGGTCTGCTCGAGCAACGAGCGGAAGGTCAGCATCTCGCCGAAAACGGACGCCGTCTCGGCCAGCGTCAGCGGCGTCGAGGCCATCAGCGCGCCCTGGCCGCCGGCCAGCACCTGGTGCACGCCATGGCCAAGCTCATGCGCCAGCGTCATCACATCGCGCGGCTTGCCCATGTAGTTGAGCAGCACGTAGGGGTGCGCCGAAGGCACGGTCGGATGGGCGAAGGCGCCGGGGGATTTGCCTGGGCGTACCGGCGCGTCGATCCAGTTGCGGTCGAAGAAAGTCCGCGCGATCTCGGCCATCTCGGGCGAGAAGCGCTGATAGGCGGACAGCACCGTGTTCCTGGCCTCGTCCCAGCCGATCACCGCCTGCGGCGTCTCCGGCAACGGCGCGTTGCGGTCCCAGTGGTTCATCACCTCCATGCCCAGCCAGCGCGCCTTCATCCGGTAATAGCGGTGTGACAGGCGCGGATAGGCCTCGCGCACCGCCGAAGCCAGCGCATCGACCACACCGCGCTCGACGCGGTTGGCGAGGTGGCGTGAATCGGCGATGTCCTCGAAGCCGCGCCAGCGGTCCGAGATTTCCTTGTCCTTGGCCAGCGTGTTGGTGACCAGCGTGAAGGTGCGCAAATTCCTGCGGAAGGTCTGGGCGAGCGCCTCGGAGGCGCGGCGTCGCACCTCGCCGTCGGCATCCTGCAATCGGTTCAGGGCCGGTTCCAGCGTCAGCTCCTCGCCGTCGACGTCGAAGCGCAGGTCCGTCATCGTCTCGTCGAACAGCCGGTTCCAGGCGCCGCGCCCGGTGATCGACTTCTCGTGGAACAGCTGCTCGACGCGATCCTCGAGCTGATAGGGCTTGTCCAGGCGCAGATCGAGCACCCAGGGCCGGTAATGACCGAAGGCGGGGTCGGCGGCGAGCGCGCCCTCGATGGCCGCGTCGTCGATCAGGTTCAGTTCGAGCGCGAAGAACAGAAGATGCGCGCTGGCGTCGGTCATCTTCTCCTGGATGTCGCCATAGAGCTTGGCGCGCTGCGGATCGGCGGTGTTGCCGGCGTAGATGAGGCCGGCATAGGAGACGATACGGCCGATCAGCTCTTCCAGGGCCTCATAGGCGACAAGCGCTTCGCCCAGCCTGCCTGCGCTGCCGCGCTCGGCCTCGGCGGACAGCGTGCCCTTCCAGCGGCTCTCGAAGGCGACCGCATCGGCGGCGGCTTTGGCGATGTCGCGCTTCAGCTCCGGCGCCTCCATGCCCGCATAGAGGTCGGCAAGATTCCATTCCGGCAGATCGCCAAGCTCGGCGGCGCCCTGACCGGAAGCTGGCGCCGCAGGCCGCCGATCAAACATCACGCGCATCGACAATACCTTCTTTGAATCGAGTGGCCGGCCCAGGGCCAGAATCAAGGAGAACGGAGAAGCCGGTCAAATCCTAAGGAATTCGTTCACCGGGTTTTTTGAAACCTTATTTAGAACCCTGTGCCAAGATGGTCCATGGGGATATCAGGCGGGCGGCTCAAGACAGTCATGACAGGTTCCATACTCATAGTCGATGACGATCCCGTGCAGCGCCGGCTGCTCGAGGCGGCGGTGACGCGGTTCGGCCACACCGCAATCGTGGTCGACGGGGGCGCTGCCGGCCTCGACGCCCTCGACGGACCCGGCGCCCGCGACGTGTCGGTGGTCATCCTCGATCTGGTCATGCCTGATCTCGATGGCATCGGCGTGCTCAAGGCGATGCGCGAGCGCGGCATCACCATCCCGGTCATCGTGCAGACCGCCCAGGGCGGCATCGAGACCGTGGTTTCGGCGATGCGCCACGGCGCCTTCGACTTCGTCGTCAAGCCGGCCTCTCCCGACAGGCTGCAGGCCTCGATCGCCAACGCGCTCAAGGTTGAGGCTGTCGAAGGCGAGGTCAAGCGCACGTCGCGCCGGCGCGGCGGGCTGCTGACCTTCAGGGACATGATCACGCACAGTCCCGCCATGGACAAGGTGATCCGCCTCGGCCAGAAAGCGGCGGCATCCAACATCCCGATCCTGATCGAGGGCGAATCCGGCGTCGGCAAGGAACTGGTGGCGCGCGCCATACAAGGCAGCGGCGACCGCCGCTCGAAACCGTTCGTCACCGTCAATTGCGGCGCCATTCCCGACAATCTGGTCGAATCGATCCTGTTCGGCCATGAGAAGGGCTCGTTCACCGGAGCCACGGAGAAGCACACCGGCAAATTCGTCGAAGCGCATTCGGGCACGCTGTTTCTGGACGAGATCGGCGACCTGCCGCTCGACGTGCAGGTCAAGCTGCTGCGCGCCGTCCAGGATGGCGAGGTCGATCCGGTCGGCGGCCGCGCCACGGTCCGGGTCGACATCAGGCTGATTTCGGCGACGCACCGCAATCTCCTGCAGCAGGTCAAGGACGGCAAGTTCCGCGAGGACCTGTTCTACCGGCTCAACGTCTATCCGATCTATGTGCCGCCCTTGCGCGACCGCCGCGACGACATTCCCGATCTGGTCGCACATTTCATGGAGAAGGTGGCTCCGGCAGACCCGCGCCATCGCCTGCGGGGCATTTCGGCGGCGGCGCTCGCCGTGCTCCAGGCCTATGACTGGCCCGGCAACATCCGGCAGCTGGAAAATGCCGTCTTCCGCGCCTCGGTGCTGTGCGAAGGCGATGTGCTCGGCGTCGAGGATTTCCCGCAAATCCGCGCCCAGGTGGAGGGCACGGTCCGTCTCGATGTGGACATCGCGCCGACCGGCCCGGCTTTGGCCGTAGAACCGCGCGATGAGCCGGCGCTGGCCGGCGAGGGCGTTTCGGCTGCCGAACCCGAATCGCCGACGCGGCTTCAGCCACGCTTCGGCACGCTGCGCGCGCTCGACGAGCGCGGCAATGTGCGCGCGCTGGCGGATGTCGAACTGGAGATGATCAAGCTCGCCATCGATCACTACAACGGCCAGATGAGCGAAGTCGCCCGCCGCCTCGGCATCGGCCGCTCGACGCTTTACCGCAAGCTCAAGGAATACGGCATCGATCCGGAAACCGGCAGGCTCGACCGGCTCGCTTCCTGAGGGCGCTATCGCGCACAGCCGCCCGATGTCCGGCCTGAGAGCGGTCGGCCCGAGTGCGGTCACGCAAGGCCGGGACCAGCTTGCGCTGCCATCATGTCGCCGGTGCATTGACTGGACCGGAGTGTGGCGCGCCGATGGCGACGTCCCCGACGGTCCCGTTCACGCATTAAGGCTAACGGTAACAGATCGTGTTTCGGCCAAACGAGGAATCATGATCTAAACCAGCGGTTTACCAAGAAACCTTGTGGACAATTTTTGGCGGGATATCGCCACGGTCTTACCGCATTTCGGCTTCAATAAGCGATGATTAACCATTAGGATCGATATTCGGATGTGACAACGACACGTCCGTTTGGGCAAATCCGGGGACAAACGGCAGCCTGCAAGGCCTTTTGATTTGAACAGAATCGAACGACACACAAACGGGCGGCACTATCATTTGAGCGTCTGGCCGAAGTGGCTGGCGGCCATGATTGTCGCATTTGGTTTTCTTGCCGCTGCCGCAACCGGCGCCAGGGCCGAAGTGCGTTCGCTGAAGCTCTACCACCTCCACACGCACGAGAAGGCGGAGATCGTCTACAAGCGCAACGGCCGTTACGATCAGGCCGGGCTGAGGAAGATCAACATCATCCTGCGCGACTGGCGCCGCAACGAGCCGACCAAGATGGACCCGCGCCTGCTGGACCTGGTCTGGGAAGCCTATCGGGAAAGCGGCGCCACCGACTATATCCAGGTGGTTTGCGGCTATCGCTCGCCGTCGACGAACTCGATGCTGCGCAGTCGCAGCAAGGGTGTCGCCGAGAAGAGCCAGCACATGCTCGGCAAGGCGATGGACTTCTACATTCCGGGCGTGCCGCTGAAGAAGCTGCGCAATATCGGGCTCAAGATGCAGGGCGGCGGCGTCGGCTACTATCCGAGATCCGGTTCGCCGTTCGTCCACATGGATGTCGGCAATGTGCGCCATTGGCCCGGCATCAGCCGACAGGAACTGGTGAGCCTGTTCCCGAACGGCAAGACGCTGCACGTGCCGAGCGACGGCCGGCCGCTGCCTGGCTTTGAGCAGGCGCTTGCCTCATACAAGGCACGCAAGGGCTCCGGCGGCGCCGCCATCGAGCTGGCCAGCGCCGGCGGTGGTTCCAAAAGGTCCGGCGGACTCCTGGCTGCCTTCTTCGGCGGCGGCGACGACGAGGCCGACGACAGCGCCGATGTCGCATCGGCAGAGCCGGCGCCGAAGCCGAGAAGCGTGAAGCCGGTACCGGCGAGCACCGCCAAGAGCGGCACCCTGCCGGGGATCGCGATCGTGGCGCCCGAGAACGCCAAGCGCGCCGAGATCCCGCAGGTCGCCGAGGAGCAGGCCCCGGAGCCGGAAAAGGATACGCCCGAGACCATCATCGCGGCGTTGCCGGCACGCAGCATCCCGCTGCCCGATTTCGCGCCGCGGCCGAAAGTCGATGTCGGCGCGCAGCCGCCTGAAAATGTTCCCTTCGGCATGGCGGATGCGACGGCCAGCACCGAACAGACCGTGGCAACCGTGCAGACGCCGGCGAATATGCCTTTCGGCAAGGCTGATCCCTCGGCGGTCGCCGCCGATGCAGCGCAGGTTGCCGCCAACAACATACCTTTGCCGACATGGCGCCCCGAACACACGTTGCCGGCGGTGCTGGCGCCTGCGCCCAGCAAGGATGTGCTGATGGCGCTGGCCGAGACGGCCGAGCGTGGCAAGACCGCGACCGATGCCTTCTCGGTGCTGCCGAGCGCGCGGCCGGATATGACCAATATCGATGCGGCCAAGCCCGATGCGGTCAAGCCCGATGCGGTCAAGGCCGTGCTCGACGAGGCCGAGGCGCTTCCCGTGCAGGCTGACTATTATCGGGTTGCGTCGTTGTCCGAGCCTCGTTCGGCTTTCAACGACCCGTCCGGCGTCGATGCCGCATCGCCGCGCGAGGCCGTCGTCGCCCGCGCTGCCGGTTCCGATCCGGTCGCCGCGATCGGCGCCGGCGTGAAGACGACCCGCAAGGAGGCCAGAGCCACCGCCCGCGACCTGAAACCCGGTCCCAAGGCCATCGTGGTTGCCGCCGCACCGCAGGCCGCCCGCTGGGCGCTGACCAGCGGCGAGAATGTCGCGACGGTTTCGAGCGCCACGACGGCGCCGGGCTACGCCTACAACGTGGTCCACACGCCGCCGAGCGAGGTCTACACGGCCGGCTTCCAGCAGGGCGACCAGATGGCGGATGCCAACCGTTTCACCGGCAATGCCGTAAAATTCCTGTCCGTCGCGCGCTTCCAGACGAAGTAAAGACCGGGCATTCCGAAAGCCGCGCCGGGCAACCGGCGCGGCTTTTCGTTGTCAGCCGGCTGTGTGCGGGCACAACCGGCATGCATGAAGCCGGCCCCGGCCCCGCGGGGATCACGGGTGCCTGAACTTCTCGTGAAAAGGTAAAAGCTGCCTGTTTCCCGGCTAGAATGGCTGCGTTCCAACCCCGGGGATATTCATGAAGAAGATCCTGTTGGCATCCGTCCTGGCGCTGGTGGCGGCATCGGCGGCTTTTGCTCCCTCGCAAGCCGAAACCGTGATCATCAAAAATGGCAAGCATCACTGCCGGACCAAGATGGTCACGCATTGGAAGCATCGCCACAAGGCGGTCGAGAAGGTCAGGGTCTGCAACTGACCGCCAAGACACCACTGACTATCATGGCACCAGACTAGCCCGATCGGCGCAAGCCGGCCGGGCTTTTTCGTGCCGCCCGGGATGGTTCAGTCGATGTCCAGCGCGGCCGCTTCGCCCCGCGCCAGAAGCCGCGCGGCATCGCGTGCAGGCGGCAACCCGAACTGACGCGCATACTCCCGGCTGAACTGCGAAGCGCTTTCATAGCCCACGGTAAAGGCAACCCGCGCGGCGTTTCCCGGCTGGGCCAGCAGCAGGTGGCGGGCCTCCAGCAGGCGGACCTGCTTCTGGTACTGGATCGGGCTCATCGCCGTCGCCGCCTTGAAGTGGCGATGAAACGCAGCGCTGCTCATATTGGCGAGCTCGGCCAACCGCCGCACCTCGATAGGCTCGTCATAGTGAGCCCGGATCCAGGCGGTCGCCCGGCGGATCTGTGACAAGCGGCTGTCGGCGCCGGCGAGCTGGCGCAACTTCGCGCCTTGCGGGCCTTGCAACAGGCGAAACAATATCTCGCGCTCGAGCAGGGGAGCGAGCACGGGAATCTCGGCGGGCCTGTCGAGCAGCCGCAGCATCCGGCGCCACGCGTCGAGCAGGTCGTCATTGGCTAGGTAGGTCATGAAATCGTCGCCACCGACGGCCGGCTCGTGCTCGATGAGCAGGGCTGCGATCGCCTTGACATCAAGGGCGAAGCCGATGGCCACATAGGGATGCGCGGTGCTCGCCTCGATCAGCTGGCTGGTGGCGGGTGTCTCGACTGCGTAGACGAAATAGCTGCCGGCTTGATAACGAAGCGTACGCTCGCCGATCAGCACCGATTTCGTGCCTTGCAGCACGAACAGCGCCGTCGGCTGACAAAGCTCGGGCATAGGCGGCGTCGGGACCTCGCTGCGGCCGATCGTAACGCGAGGGATCGCCGTCCTTGTCCGCCGTCCATGCGCATGGCGGGCGGCGATGGCGATCAATTCCAGCAGCGCTTCTCTCATCGTTTCAGCATTGCCGATCCGCGTGGGCCGCGCAACCAGGTGAGAGGATCAGGCAAGAGCAAGAGAGTTTTCGGCGCGCCAGGCGGGCGGCAATCCGCCATCTCTAAGGCGCGTCGCGTTTGGCGACGCGCCCTGGGCCTTTGTTTTATGCATGTCGTTTTCCCGGACAGGGCCACTTCCAGGCGACAGGCATCAGGCCTCCACAAAGGAGATTTGGATATGACGAGATCGAAGCGCGCACTGGTGACCGGCGCCAACAAGGGCATCGGCCTGGAGACCGCACGGCGCCTGGCGGCAACGGGATTCAAGGTCTGGCTCGGCGCCCGCGACGCCGAACGCGGCACCGCGACGGCACAGGCGCTGCGCAGCGAAGGGCTCGACGTCGAGTGGCTCGAACTCGACGTCGCCGATGACGAAAGCGTGGTGGCCGCCGCCAGGACCGTCGCGGCGCGGGTAGCCAGCCTCGACGTGCTGGTCAACAATGCCGGCATTGCTCCTGGATATGTCGACGCGCTCGGCTCGAACGGGCGGTATGAGTTGCCGCCGAGCCGGGAGAACATCGCCGACATCAAGGCCACCTATGATGTCAACGTCTTCGGCCCGGTCCGCGTCACCCAGGCATTCCTGCCGCTCTTGCTGGCATCGCCCGCCGGCCGCATCGTCATGGTGAGCAGCTATATCGGCTCGATCGCACGCGCGCAGGACGCAACAGGCGAAAACCAGTCGCCCAACATAATGGGCTATGGCAGCTCCAAGACGGCGCTCAACGCGATTACGGTGGCGTTCGCCAGGGAACTCGCGCCGCGCGGCATCAAGGTGAATGCCGCTGCTCCCGGCTACACCGCGACCGATCTCAACGGGCACAGGGGCGGTCGCACGGTGCAGCAGGCAGCCGAGATCATCGTGCGCCTGGCGACGCTCGATGCCGATGGTCCGACCGCCGGCTATTTCGACGAGAATGGCCCGCTGCGCTGGTGAACGCGAAAGCGCTTATCCGGTGAGCTTGCTCGCGGCGCGTGCGAGAGCTTCGATCTCGTCCCACCTGCCGGCCTTGACCATGTCGTCGGGGGCAACCCAGGAGCCGCCGACGCAGATAACATTGGGCAGGCTGAGATAGTCGGCCGCGTTCTTGCCGGTGATACCGCCGGTCGGGCAGAATTTCACGTCGGCGAGCGGCGAGGCGAATGCCTTCAGCGAGGCGATGCCGCCGGACTGCTCGGCCGGGAAGAACTTCAGGAAGCGCAAGCCGGCTTCGCGCGCGGCCATGATCTCGCCGGGGGTAATGGCGCCGGGCAGCAGCGGAACCTCGCTGTCGGCGGCGCCTGCCAGAAGCTCGCGGGTTATGCCCGGGCTGACGATGAATTGCGAGCCGGCGGCGGCCGCCTCGTCGAACTGACGCGCATCCAGAATGGTGCCGGCACCGACGATGGCTTCCTCGACCTCGCCGGCCACGCGCCGGATCGCTTCCAGCGCATCCGCGGTCCTGAGCGTGATCTCGATCGCCGGCAGGCCGCCGCGCGCCAAAGCGCGGGCCAACGGCACCGCATTGGCAACATCAGCGATCTTCAACACCGGGATGACCGGCTGACCGTTGAGCAACGACAGGAGTTTTTCGGTCTTGCTGGGCATCTTCTTCTCCATATCGTTGTCAATTCAACCGATTAGCAGACGGGTATTTTCCTGTCCACGCAACCGGGCGTGTCGTGATGTCACGCACGCCGGGTAGCTTACGGGCTCTTCCGGAACAGGGCCATGGCAGGCCGTCAAACCCGTTTCACCTTGAAACGGCTTTTACGAGCGTCTAGTTGCTCTGGCAATGACACCGTCCGCGCCATCCCAGCCTGTCCGCGTCGCCGCGCTCTACAAATTTGCCCGGCTCGACGCGTTCGAGGTGCTGCGGGCGCCGCTGGCTGCCTTCTGCTGTGGGCGCGGCATCAGGGGTACGCTGCTTCTGGCGCATGAAGGCATCAACGGCACGGTCGCCGGCAGCGATGCGGCGATTGCCGAATTGATCGACCATCTCGAAGCCATCGACGGGCTGTCCGGCCTCGAGGTGAAATACAGCAGCGCCGCGCAAACGCCCTTCCACCGCATGAAGGTGCGGCTGAAGCGCGAGATCGTCACCATGGGTGTCGAAGACATCGACCCGGCGAAGAGTGCCGGCACCTATGTCGCGCCGGCCGATTGGAACGCGCTGATTTCCCAACCCGACACGATCGTCATCGACACGCGCAACGCCTACGAAGTGTCGATCGGCACCTTCAAGGGCGCCATCGATCCGGCGACCGCGAGCTTTCGCGAATTCCCGGCCTGGGTGGAAGAGCACCGCGCGGAACTGGAAGGCCGCAAGGTCGCCATGTTCTGCACTGGCGGCATACGCTGCGAGAAGGCGACGGCCTATGTCAGGTCGCTTGGTCTCGAGGAGGTGTTCCATCTCAAGGGCGGCATCCTGAAATACCTCGAAGAGGTGCCGGCCGAAGACAGCCTGTGGCAAGGCGAATGCTTCGTCTTCGACGAACGGGTTTCGGTGTCGCACGGCCTCGCCGAGGGCGACGCCGAGCTGTGCCGCGCCTGCCGCCATCCGCTGACCTTGGACGAGCTGACATCGCCGAAATTTGCCGCCGGCGTCTCCTGCCCGCATTGTTTCGACGCTCGGTCGGACGACGACCGCCAGCGCTATGCCGAGCGCCAGCGGCAGGTCGAGCTGGCGCAGGCGCGGGGCAGGGGACCGCATATCGGGTCCTGATCAAGGCGCCTGGGCCGGGGCAAAGCGGCCGCCCGTCATTGCAATGTCAGGTTTCGGGACCTACGTCTTCGGCGTTCGAAACCTGCCCGTTCGGCCGGGCAATCCTGGAGGCATTGATGTTCGATCCCAAGAAGCTTCTCGACGATCTGCTCGGCTCGCAAATTCCCGGCACCGGCGGCACGGTCCGCGACAAGGCCGGACAGGCGGTGCAGATGGCCAAGGACAATCCTCTTGCGGCGGGCGCGCTGGCCGCGGTGCTGCTTGGAACCGGCGCCGGGCGCCAGGTCACCGGTGCCGCCGTCAAGCTCGGTGGGTTGGCAGCGATCGGTGGCCTCGCCTACAAGGCCTACCAGAACTACAAGGCCGGCAATGCACCCGAGCAGGCGCCGGCGGCCGGCGAACCGGAATTGCTGCCGCCGCCGAAGGACACTGCGTTCCACCCGTCGCAAGCGCCGCAGGGCGAGGACGAATTCACGCTGACCCTGGTGCGGGCGATGATCTCGGCGGCCAAGGCCGACGGCCATGTCGACGATGAGGAGCGCAAGAAGATCGCCGGCAAGCTGAGCCTCGCGGGGATCGGTTCCGATGCGGAAAAATTCCTGATGGCGGAGCTGGAGAACCCGCTCGACCTCGACACGCTGGTGGCCGGCGCCAAGACCGACGCGCAGAAGCTTGAGCTCTACACCGCGTCGCGCCTTACAATCGATCCCGACACACGCGCCGAGCGCGGCTATCTCGATCTGCTCGCGGGCCGGCTCGGCCTGCCGGATGCGCTGATCGACCATGTCGAGGCAACGGTTTCGGCGGTCAAAGTGCCGGCTGCCAAGGCCGGGACCTCACCCAATCCACGCTGGTAGGCCAAAACGGAACAGGCGGGCCTTCGTGGCGTTAACCTCTCGTTAACCCAGGAAGCGCATGATTCTAGACAGTCGGATCGGCTTTCCTCCTCCCAAGTCCGGTCCAGATCAGGGCGGTCGCCAATGACCGCCCTTTTTGTCGGCCCTCCGTGCTTCTCCCAAAAACGAATTGCGCTTTTCGGTACCCGGCCAGGCTCCGAACCCTCGATAGGAATTTTTTCCTTGACGGGGTGACGGCAACTATGGTAGATATTTGGTTATGGTGCTGAGTTGCGCCAGGGACTCGCCGCAGGCGGGTTTTCCGTTCAATGCTCCCTCGACAGCGCGCGGTCGAAGGCCCGAAGAGACCTGTCAGCTTGGATTCGTTGCCCTGGATACCAGTGTCCCGCTTGCCATCGCCGCCGTCATTTGCGATGCCTTTTGCCCCTGGACCACCTGAAAATCAGTCGAGCCAAATGCGGCGCAGCCGGAGGATATCTGCCATGACCGAAAAAACCGCCATCGTCACCGGCGCCGGCACGGGCATCGGCAAGAGCGTCGCCACCGCGCTGCTCAAAGCCGGCTGGAACACCGTGTTCTGCGGACGCCGGAAGGGGGTGCTGGACGAGGCGATCGCCGCGGCCGGGCAGACGGATGCCAAGGCACTGGCTGTCGCCTGCGACATCAGCAAGCCCGGCGAGGTCGATGATTTGTTCGAGACGGTGGCGGAGGCGTTCGGCCGCGTCGACCTGCTCTTCAACAATGCCGGCATGGGCTACAAGTCGGCGCCGATCGACGAGATCCCGGTCGAGGTGTGGAACGATATTGTGGGCGTAAATCTCACCGGTTCGTTCCTGTGCGCCCGCGCGGCCTTCCGCGCCATGCGCAAGCAGAAACCGATGGGCGGCCGCATCATCAACAACGGCTCCATCTCGGCCTACGCGCCGCGCCCGGGATCGGTGCCCTATACCGCGACCAAGCATGCCATCACCGGGCTGACCAAGACGCTGGCGCTCGACGGCCGCCCCTACGACATCGCCTGCGGCCAGATCGACATCGGCAATGCGCTGACCGACATGGCGCAACCGATGACGGTCGGCGTGCCACAGGCCAACGGCTCCATTGCCGCCGAAGCGGTGATGGACGTCCAGCACGTGGCCGACGCCGTCGTCCACATGGCCAGCCTGCCGCTCGAGGCCAATGTGCTGTTCATGACCGTGATGGCGACCAAGATGCCGTTCGTGGGCAGAGGCTGACCAAGCCTTTATTTTTGCGCAATTCCCAAGGGAAAGCGCTACGCGCTTTTCCCGGAATTGCTTTAGACCCCCGCCAGCGCCACGCCCGGCAGATAGAGCGCGATCGGGCGGATCTCGTAGACGGCGGTCGGGTTGACGCGGCGCAGATCGCGCGCGATGGCGATCGCGTCATCGCGCTTGGCGCAATCGACGACATAGAGGCCGAGAAGCTGTTCCTTGGTCTCGGCGAAGGGGCCGTCGATGACGATCCCGTCGCCGGGTCCGCGCAAGGTGCAGGCCGACTGGGTCGCTCCAAGCCGCGCCGAGGGGCCGAGGCTGCCGTTCGCATAGAGCCCGTCGTGGATCTTGAGCAGGTCGGTCATCAATGCCGCATCTTCCTGCGGCGTCAGTGCCTTGATCGCGTCTTCCACGTGATAGGCAAGAATTGCATAAAACATCGAGGCACCCCATTTCGATCCTGATCCAACGATCGTAGCGGCTCCCCGCACGCAGGCACAGTCTTTGGCCATGCGCCTCCCGACGCATCATGACATTGCCATGCCGCCAGCGGCAATCGATGCGGACTCGCGGCGAACGCCGGAGGCCTCACTTGGCCAGGAACGCTCCGATCCTGTCCAGCGCGCGCAAAATGTTCTCCTCGGAATTGGCGTAGGAGAGCCTGACATAGCCCTCGCCGAGAATGCCGAAATCGGGGCCGCCGATCAACGCCACGCCGGCGTCGTCGAGCAGGGCCGAGGCCAGTTGCTTCGCCTTCCAGCCGGTCTTCGACACGTTGGGGAAGGCATAGAAGGCGCCCTTGGGCGTGATGCAGGATATGTTTGGCAGGGCGTTCAGTCCCTCGACCACGATCTTCCTGCGGCGGTCGAAGGCGCGCATCATCTTGTCGACGTCGTCCTGTGGGCCGTCGATGGCCGCGATGCCGGCAAACTGGCTCGGCGCGTTGACGCAGGACCAGCAATTGACCGCCAGCTTGCGCACTTTGTCGTAGAGATGGGCACCCTTGTCGCCGTTCGGCCAGATCGACCAGCCCATGCGCCAACCGGTCATCGCCCAGGTCTTCGACCAGCCGTTGAGCACGATCAGCCGGTCGCGGATTTCGGGAAACCCGAGCAGCGAGCAGTGTTTTTCGCCGTCATAGGTCATCACGTCGTAGATTTCGTCGGAAAGGATGGCCACCTGCGGATGTGCCTCCAGTCCCTTGACCAACTTCTCGATCTCGGCGCGCGGTGTGACGCCGCCGGTCGGGTTGGCCGGCGAGTTGAGGATCAAGAGCCGTGTCTTAGAGGTGATCAGCGCCAGCGTCTCCTCGGCCGAGAAGGCAAAGCCGTTCTCCTCGCGCATCGGCACGGGGATGGGTGCCGCACCGGTGAACTCGATCATAGAGCGATAGATGGGAAAGCCGGGATCGGGATAGAGGATCTCGGCGCCGGGCTCGCCGAACATCAGGATGGCGGCGAACATGGTCGGCTTGCCGCCGGGCAGGATCATCACCGCCTCGGGCGATACCTCGACCCCGGTCGTGGTCAGCGTGCGGCGCACCACCGCCTCGCGCGTCGCCAACAGGCCGTTCGCCGGCGTGTAGCCGTGGTGGCCGTCGCGCAGCGCCTTGATCGCCGCCTCGACAATGTGCTGCGGCGTCTTGAAGTCGGGCTGGCCGATGCCGAGATTGACGATGTCGCGGCCTTGTTGGGCGAGTGCCGTGGCCCTCGCGAGCACGGCGAAGGCGTTTTCCTCGCCGAGACGATCGAAGGCCGAAATCGTGTGGAGCATTTTTCCCGTCCGTGTGGTTCTTGCTATGCGGTTGCGTTTTTGTGAGCTTCGGCCCGCAAAAGTCAAACGGATTGGAGCTTTCGGTGTCGGAAAATCTCAAGGACTGGCAACCGCGTCCGCGCCCGGAGCGCAAGGTGCTGGAGGGCCGCTATGTCAGGCTTGAGCCGCTGAGCGCCGCGAAGCATGGCGATGGCCTCTATGAAGCGTCTTCCGTGGCCGACGTCGATGGCCGCTTCGCCTGGCTGCCCGACTATCCGCCGGAAACCCGCGCCGCCTTCCAGCCTTGGCTGGACAAGGTGGAGGCGAGCGAGGATCCGCTGTTCTTCGCCGTCATCGACAAACCGAGCGGCAAGGTCGCCGGGCGCCAGACGTTGATGCGCATCGATCCGGCCTATGGCGTCATCGAGATCGGCAACATCTATTGGGGGCCGCTCATCGCGCGCAAGCCGGCGGCGACGGAAGCGCAGTTCCTGTTCATGAAATACATTTTCGACGAGCTCGGCTATCGCCGCTACGAATGGAAATGCAACAACCGCAACGAGCCGTCGAAGCGCGCCGCGGAACGGTTCGGCTTCAAGTTCGAGGGCGTTTTCCGCCAGCACCTGATCGTCAAGGGTGAAAACCGCGACACCGCATGGTATTCGATCATCGACAAGGAATGGCCGGCCTTGCGCAAAGCCTACGAGGCGTGGCTCGATCCGGCCAATTTCGACGGTGCCGGCCAGCAGAAACGACGGCTCGAGGATTTTCGCGCGGAATTCGGCGCTTGAGCTGAATCCGGGCATGGGAGTTTGCCATTGGCGCACAGTCACGACGACAGCCGGCACGACGACAGCCGCCACGACCACAGCGGGCACGGCTACAGCGGGCACGGCCACAGCGCGCATAGTCATGGCTCGACCGACAAGAAGCGCGTTCTGATCGCGGCCTGCCTGACGGCGGGCTTTATGGTGGCGGAGGCGCTTGGCGGCCTCTTCACCGGCTCTCTGGCGCTGCTGGCCGATGCCGGCCACATGCTTGCCGACGCCATTGCGCTCGGCCTGGCCTGGTATGCGTTTCATCTTGCGGACCGGCCGGCGACCGTCCGCCTGACCTATGGCTTCGGCCGGGTCAAGACGTTGGTGGCCTACACCAACGGCATCGCCATCTTCGTCATCGCGCTGTGGATCGTCTACGAGGCGTGGGAGCGCCTGCAGACGCCGGCGCCGGTGCTGGGCGGGCCGATGCTGGTGGTGGCGATCCTCGGCCTGCTGGTCAACATCGGCTCCTTCCTGGTGCTGCATGGCGGCGACCGTGAGAGCCTCAACATGCGCGGCGCCATCCTGCATGTGCTCGGCGACCTGCTCGGCTCGGCCGCGGCAATCGTGGCGGCGATCGTCATTCTGGCCACCGGCTGGACCCCGATCGATCCGATCCTGTCGGTGCTGGTCTCGCTGCTGATCCTGTCCACGGCATGGTCGCTGATGCGCGCGGCCGCCCACGTCCTGCTCGAAGGGGTGCCGCCGAGCCTCGACCGGGACCTGATCGCCAGCGACATCGCGACGACGGTCCAGGGGGTGCGCGAGGTGCACCACATGCATATCTGGTCGATCGACGGCACCAGCAGCATGGCGACGCTGCATGCATGCCTCAACGAGGGCGTGGACGCGCACAAGGCGGTCAGCGCGATCAAGAAGCGGCTTGCGTCGGAGCATGGCATCAGCCATGCCACGGTGGAACCTGAATTCGGCCAGTGCGCCGACGACGGCGACGAGCACGACCATGGTCATGACCATGATCACCACCAGGGGCATGACGCGGCTTTGCATCATGGCCATCATCACTGACGCAGGGAATCCAAGCGCCTTGAATCCGAGCTCGACGACCCCTGGCCACGCAGGGACAGCATAATGGATCGCGATACCAAGAACGCCGCCATCGCCGCGCTGTCGATCATGCTGCTGTTCGGCATTGCCGTTTATTTCCTGCCAAACATGATGCTGGCCCTCGGCGATCTGTCGACCGTGCTGGCCGGCATCTTCGGCACCGCGTTCGTGCTGGCGTTTTTCTTGGTGTTCTGGCTGCGCGCGCGCAGCCAACGCAAAAATCAGGGCAAATAAGGGAAGTTCGACATGCGCATTCTGATCACGGGCGCCGCCGGCATGGTCGGCCGCAAGCTCATTGCACGGCTGGCAAAGGACGGCAGGCTGCGCGGCCAGAAGATCACCGCGCTCGACCTACACGACATCGTACCGCCACAGGCGCCGGCCATCGATGGCGTCAGCATCCACAGCCATACCGGCGATCTCGCCGAGGCGGGCGCCGCCGAGAGGCTGGTCGCGTCGCGACCCGACGTCGTGTTCCATCTCGCCGGCATCGTGTCGGGCGAGGCGGAAGCCAATTTCGATCTCGGCTACCGCGTCAATCTCGACGGCACGCGCGCCTTGTTCGATGCCATCCGCCTGGCTGGGTTTGCGCCGCGCGTCGTGTTCACCTCGTCGATCGCGGTGTTCGGTGCGCCGTTCCCGGACGTCATTCCCGATGAATTCCACACGACGCCGCTGACCTCCTACGGCACGCAGAAGCAGATGAGCGAGGCGCTGCTGGCCGACTATTCCAGGCGCGGCTTCTTCGACGGCATCGGCATCCGGCTGCCGACCATCTGCGTGCGGCCGGGCAAGCCGAACAAGGCGGCCTCCGGCTTCTTCTCCGGCATCATCCGCGAGCCGCTGAACGGTCAGGAGGCGATCCTGCCGGTGCCGCGCACCGTCGTCCATACCCACGCCAGCCCACGCTCGGCGGTGAATTTCCTGATCCATGCGGCCGGGATCGACGGCGCCGCCGTCGGGCCGCGCCGCAACCTGACGATGCCAGGCGTCGCCGTCACTGTCGGCGAGCAGATCGAGGCGCTGGAACGCATCGCCGGGCCGAAGGCGGTGAGCCTGATCCGCGAGGAGCCGGACGAGACGATCTGGGCGATCGTCAAGGGCTGGCCGACGCGGTTCGAGGCGCGGCGGTCAAGGGAATTAGGTTTCAGCGCCGAGAAGAGTTTTGACGAGATTATCCGCGCTCATATCGAGGATGAACTGGGCGGCAAGGTGTATTGATATTCAGGTGATGCCGGCCTGCGAACGGCTGATACCTGCGCTTCCGGTGCTCACGTACTTTAAGTACGCTCCGCTCCGGTTCTCGATATCAACCGTTCTCGGCGCGGCCTGACCTGAATCTCAACACACCTTCGGGCGCTACTTCCGGGTCAAACGCCGCCCGTCAGGCTCGCCGACAGCAGCAGCAGTCCGAACAGGAACACGAAGGCGGCACCGCCGATCTCGACGATCGAATGGATGCGGTTGCCCATGCGGCCGTCGCCGGCGAAATACACCGCCCAGTTCTTTGCGGTCACCGCGATCGTGGCCAGCGCCGAGACGGTTATGGCGGTGCCGATCGACATCGCCAGCACCGACAGCAGGCCGCCGAGCCACAGGCCATTGAGCAGGGCGAAGCTGAGCACGATCAGCGCGCCGGAGCAGGGGCGGATACCGACCGCGGCCACCGCCGTCCAGGCGGTGCGCCAGTCGAAGCGGTCGCCCGACAGCAGCGCCGGATCTGGCGCATGCGAGTGGCCGCAGGTCTCGCAGACCTCGCCCGCCGCGTGCGCGTGATCGTGCGCGCCATGATCGTGGTGATGATCATGCGCGCCGTGGTCATGATGATCGTGCGAATGGTCATGCCCGTGGTCATCATGATCATGCTGATGCAGCGCGTGCGCCGAATGGCTGTGAGCGGCATGCGAATGGCTCGCGTGAGAATGCCCGGCGTGAGCCGCCGACAGGCTGTAGGCGGGACCTCTGCCGAACAGGCGCAGGATGGAAGGGCCGAGCTTGCGCCACAGCAGCCAGGCGCCGAACAGGGTGACGAAGACGAAGCTCATGATCTCCATGAACCAGGCCGCATCGGTCATCGAGACGGCGGTACCGCGCAGGACGAAATAGGCGACTGCCATGACCGCGACCGCGGTCAGGCCCTGCAGCAGGGCCGAGACAAACGACAACAGGATGCCACGCCGCAGCGCCACTTCGTTGGCGACCATGTAGGACGAGATCACCGCCTTGCCGTGGCCGGGGCCGGCGGCGTGGAAAATGCCGTAGGCGAAGGACAGGCCGATGAGCACCCAGAGCTTGCTGTTGTCCTGGCGCATCGCCTTCATCGCGGTGGCGAGCGCGCGATAGAATTCCTGCTGCCTGAGATTGATCCACATCAGGATGTGGGCGAACGGGCCGGTGGTCGGCGCCATGCCATCGTTGACGCCGATGCCGAGCGAGCTCTGGGCATGAGCCGAGCCGGCGAAATGCACCATCGCGAAGCTGATGGCCAACAGGCCGAATGCCAAACGCAGGGATGGTCTCATCACCGGGTTCATCCTTCTGGCTGACAGGTCAGTTCGAGCTTGGTGGCAAAGATCTTGCTCATGTCGGTGCCTGTCGGGTCGTTGAAGAAGGCGTCCGTCAGGGTCTTCTGGTTTTCCTTGATGGCCTCATCCGGGTCGGGGCGGACCACCTTGTCGGTGCAGTTCGGGGGCAGGCCCTCGACCGTGATGTTGGCGTCCTCGGTGAAATCGATCGCCGTGTAGAAGGTCGGATCGTAGACGCCGATATCGATCTTGCCGGCGAGCTTGATCGGCGCCTTCGGTTCGGACTCGAACAGGATGATCAGCTGGTCGTTGTCGAAATTGGCCATCAGATGCGGCGGCGGCGTCATCGGCACGTCCTTGCCGTCCTGGGTGACGAGCTGGAAGTAGTTGAAGTCGGCCAGCGAGGCGTGGACCGTGTCGGCGACCTCCTTCAACTCCTTGTCGTCAAGCTTCAGGTCGGAATTCTTGTCGAACTCCATCATGACAGTACTGGAAAACAGATCGTCGAAGCGCCAGAGATGGCGCAGCGCTTTCACGCTTTGGTGATCCGGGGAGAGGATCACGTCGAGGCGGGCCTCGGCGAAAACGTGCGGATGCACCTCTGCCGGTCCAACGGCGGCCAATGTCGCCGCCAGGGCCGAAGCCAGCATGATTGCGTGCCGTCTCAGATGCATTCGCGGTCGCGATTCCCTTGGCTTCGGAGAGAAGTCGACAGTTACCAGAAAGGGGGCGAAAATGGGACCGCGCCGCAATTGAAGGCGGTCATGCGGTTTCGCGCGTCCTGAACCACTGGACCAGGAAATCGACGAAGACACGCACCTTGGCGGGCAAATAGCGCCGGTGCGGATAGACGGCGAAAATGCCGGCGCCCGACAGGGTGCGGTCATCCAGCACCGTCACCAGCCGGCCGCTCGCAATATCCGGCGCGGCGATGAAATCCGGCAGGATGGCAAATCCCAACCCCGACAGGGCAGCAGCCCGCGCCGCCATCGGGCTGTTGACTTCGATCGGGCCGGAGACCGAGACGCTCACCGTATCCTCGCCGTCTCCCTTGAATTGCCAGTTGTTCAAGCCGCGGCCATTGGTGTCGACGATGCAGGGCATGCGGCCGAGATCCTGCGCCCGTACCGGCATGCCATGTTTTGCGATGAGTTCGGGAGATGCGCACAGCCGCGTCGAGAACGGCGCCAGACGCCTGGCGATCAGCGACGAGTTCTCCAGGCGCGAGATGCGCACCGCGAGATCGAAGCCTTCCTCGACGAGGTCGACAAAGCGGTCGTCCAGCTGGATGTCGAGCACGATGTCGGGATATTGCTTGGCGAAGTCGATCAGCGACTGGCCGATCGGCGCGTCGGCGAAGGTGCGCGGCGCAGACAGCTTGATCCTGCCGCGCACATCGCCGGAGGATTCGCGCACGGCGTCGGCAAGACTGTCGACCTCGCGCACGATCTCGGAGGCGCGGCGATAATAGGTGTGGCCGGCCTCGGTCATCGAGAACTGGCGGGTGGTGCGGTTGAGCAGCAGCGCGCCGAGCTCGTCCTCCAGCTCGCGCACATATTTCGACAGCAGCGCCTTGGAGCGGCCGATCTTGCGCGCCGCCGCCGAAAAGCCCTCGGCCTCGACCACGTCGATGAAGGCGCGCATACGAGTCAGTGTGTCCATGAATCAGGCCTTTCGTGCGGCATCGAGATTTCGGCCGAGCCGTATCAGGGCAATGTCGCCGCCGGAAGGGCCAGCGACAGGCCCGACCACCGATAGCTTGCGAGGGTGCCGAAGGGCGTCGAGAGGGGCGTGCGTGCCTGTCATCGTTCGATATCCGGATACGGTGAAACCAACATTGTTCGATGCCGGAATTTTTACAACCTGCGATACGATTTTTATTGATTGTGAATCTCTCTGCCCCTATATCGCGCTTGCCCAAAGTCGCACGTGCCTGTGGGTGTCCGCCGACCCTCTGAATGGTGAGGGAAATCGGTAAGGTAACTGGAGCCAACCCCTCCAGTCGGTTTAGCGGCCAACCGCCAGATCGAGGACACCTTGAAGCAACGACGGTGCGGGCCTTTCTGGTTCTCTGCCGGTTGTCCAAAGACCGGGGTTACTGAAGAGGCACACCATCATTGCCGGCAGTGCGGAACGGGGTTCTCCCAGTCCAAGCCAAGGCAGACAAAGCGAACCGAAGCCGGGCAAGGCCAAGGTTCATCGCCGCGAGACGGCGTTTCATGGTTCCGGGGTCTCCACCGGCTGGTTCCATGGAATTCCGTCCCGCCTTTGTCCACCGCGTGTTCGCGAGGCCGACAGCCCGCGTCCGCACCCTTGTGCGCGCCGAAAGGCGTGATGGAGAAACCCGATGGCCACGCAGCGCATCCTCGACTTCCTCGCCACCCGACGTCCGACCGGTCCTTGCCTCGTCGTCGACCTCGATGTCGTGCGCGACAATTTCCGCGCCTTCGAGAAGGCGCTGCCCGATTCCAGGATCTACTATGCGGTGAAAGCAAACCCGGCGCCGGAAATCCTGCGCCTCCTTGCTGCGATGGGCTCGTCCTTCGACACCGCTTCCGTTGCCGAAGTCGAGATGGCGATGGACGCCGGTGCGCCGGCGGACCGCATCTCCTTCGGCAACACAATCAAGAAGGAGCGCGACATCGCGCGCGCCTACCAGCTCGGTATCAAGCTGTTCGCCGTCGATTGCGTCGAGGAGGTCGAGAAGATCGCCCGCGCCGCTCCAGGCGCCCGCGTGTTCTGCCGCGTGCTGACCGATGGCGAGGGCGCCGAATGGCCGCTGTCGCGCAAGTTCGGCTGCGTGCCTGCGATGGCCGTCGACGTGCTGCGCCATGCCAAGGCGCTCGGGCTCGACGCCTATGGCGTGTCGTTCCATGTCGGCTCGCAGCAGACCGACCTGACGGCCTGGGATCGCGCGCTGGCCGACGCCAAGACCGTGTTTTCGACGCTCGCCGAGGAAGGCATCGTCTTGAAGATGGTCAATATGGGCGGCGGCTTCCCGACGCGCTACCTGCGCGACGTGCCGGCGGCCCAGGCTTACGGCCAGGCCATCTTCTCGGCGCTGCGCAAGCATTTCGGCAACGCCATTCCCGAGACCATCATCGAGCCGGGCCGCGGCATGGTCGGCAATGCCGGCGTCATCAAGTCGGAAGTCGTGCTGATCTCGAAGAAGGCGGACAACGACAATGTGCGCTGGGTGTTCCTCGATATCGGCAAATTCGGCGGCCTGGCCGAGACGATGGACGAGGCGATCCGCTATCCCCTAGTGACCGCGCATGACGGCACGGAAACCGCGCCTTGCGTGCTCGCCGGCCCGACCTGCGATTCGGCGGACGTGATGTATGAGAAGACGCCCTATCCGCTGCCTCTGTCGCTGACCATCGGCGACGAGGTGCTGATCGAAGGCACCGGGGCCTACACGACCACCTATTCGGCGGTCGCCTTCAACGGCTTCGAGCCTCTCCGATCCTACGTGATCTGACGGTTCGAAAGAACCGTCGGATCATCCCAGGTGGGCGTTTGTCGCCCATCCGGGCTCGCCTGTGGAACAGTCTCCGCTCGTGAATGGATCGCGGAAATGGACATTGCAAATTTCGTTGTCGAAGGCGCTGCGCGCGACATCTCCCCCTCAGAGGTGGAGATGGTCACGAAGTGGCCGGAGGGGTTTGTCTCAGCCGCCTCGACGTCTCTTGGACCGCATGGGGCTAGCGCTTCACGCGCGGCGAACCCCTCTGTCGCCTTCGGCGACATCTCCCCCTCGAGGGGGGAGAGTGCCCGTGCTTTCGCCATCGTTGCCGAAACGCCTGATGACATCGCGGCGCGCGAGGCGTTGCTCGATGCCGCCATGGGGCCGAAGCGCAAGACGAAGTCGTCGGAGAAGCTGCGGCGGGGCCGGCGGCCCTCGGAAGGCCTGGCTTTCGTCGCGCGCGACGCATCGGGCGCCGTGATGGGCACGGTGCGGCTCTGGGACGTCACGCTGGGCGAGGGCGGTCCGGCAGCACTGTTGCTTGGGCCCCTGGCGGTCGCTCCTTCGCTCAAGAGTGCCGGCATCGGCTCGGCGCTGATGCGCCATGCGGTCGCCGAAGCCGCGCGTCTCGGCCACGCGGCGATCCTGCTGGTCGGCGACGCGCCCTATTACGGCCGCTTCGGCTTCTCGGCCGCAAAAACCGGTTCGCTGGCCATGCCGGGCCCGTATGAGCGGCATCGGCTGCTCGCGGTGGAACTGGTGGAGGGCGCGCTCGACGGCGTCCATGGCACGCTGAAGGCCGCGGGGCGCAAGCTGAAGGCGCCGACGCTGGCGGCCTGAGGCGCTGAGCCCCAAACGAACGAAAAACGCCGCCCGAAACGGCGGCGTTTTCGTCCCGAGAACAGTCTCGGCGGTCTTCTGTCTCAGCCGATCAACTGGCTGAGCGCCATGGCGACAGACATGTCGCCTTCGACCTTTATCTTGCCGGTCATGAACGCCATGGTCGGGTTGAGATCGCCCGATATCAGCGAGTCCAGATCGTCGAGCGAGAGCTTGATGGTGCAGTCGGCGGGGCCATCGGTGGTCGAGACATCGGCGCCGTCGATGACGATGACGCCGTCGCCGCCGGTGTCGAATTTCACGGAACGATCGAACCCGCTGCTGGCCACGCGCGACCTGATCTTGTCGGCAATCTCCTGAACGCTCACGCTGTTCTCCTGTCTGGTTGCATCTGCCTGTTCGGTTGCATCTGTCGCGCCCCGGCATGATCCGCCCGAGGGCCATGCATCTTCGCGGCCACGGTCGCTACCGCATATAGCTTTGGATTGACGTTTACGTCAATGCGAATTGCATGGCCTGGTTCTATCGCCGCACCGGGCGAGGGACCGGATCACCGTGCCTGGCCAGTGGCATGCCGGGGGCTCAATGCGACTTGAAGGCCTTGGTCATCTCGGACGCAGTGGCGCCGGCTTCCTGCCGGCGGCGCAACCAGTTGTCTCGTATCTCATCCTTGCTCAGGAAATTGACCTGATCGACCAGAACCTCATGCACCAGTGTGGCGCCGACGCGTGTGTTGACGGTATCGCGGATCGCGGCGCGGAAGGCGTCGAGGTCGATCGTCTCCTTCTTGGTGAAGTCGATCTGCGGATTGGAATAGAGGTAGGAATAGACCTGGTCGGTGATCAGCGCCTCGGCCGGGATCGACAGTTTCTTGATCTGCTCGGGTTCGACCGTGTAGACCAACTTGGTCAGGAAATAACCGTCGATCCTGGCGTTGCGGATCAGCGGCACCGAGATGACCTCGGTCTTGACGTAGTCCAGTCCGCCCAGCATCGGCTTCGGCTTTTCGCCGACGCCGCGTTCGCCGGCGGCCTGGAACGAATAGAACACCGCGCCGAGCGTGGCGACGCAGATCCAGACCGCGATGGCGATGACCTTGACCATTCAGGCACCCGAGCCGGCGACCACCGCGCGCTAACCGCGCGCCCGGCCGAATTCGCCGGCGGAATAAGTGCCGTCGGTTTCGGCGCGCTGGATGGCGGTGCGCAACAGGCCTGCGACCTCGTTGACGGCGCTCAGATGCGCCAGGATCGCCGCCTCGTTCTTCGCAAGCTTCTGGCGAAGCCGGACAAGGCCTTCGCGGTGCTGTTCGAGGAACTCGGCTTCGCTGCCGCCGCGCATGGCACGGGTCAGTTCATAGAGATAGCGGCTCTTGCGCGCGTTCGATGCCTTGAGGTCGTAGCCGGTGTCGCTGCGCAGCCCGGCCGTCTCTTGCTCGACGACTTCCTCGATGCGGCCGATGATGGCGGCAAGGTTTCCGGGCCGCGCGAGTGCGACCGGGGCTTCCGATGTGGCCGTGCGCGCCGGCAGGTTGGCGGTGAATTCCGAAAAGTCGGCCATGGCGTTTCCCAGTCTAGATCTTGATGTCTGTCTTTGTGGTCGTTTCATCGCCGGTCATGGACCTGGCGGCCTTGCGCTGCAGCTCCTGGACGAGCGAGGTGGACAGACGGCTCTGCCGGTCGGTCTCGGTCTTTTCAGGCCCGCCGGAGACTGGGCCGATCGGCACCTTGCGCTTGCCTTCGAGATAATGGTCGGCGAGCAGCGACTTGGCGATGCCGATGCCACCACGCTCGGCCATGACGTCGGCGACGCGCTCGGCGAGCTGCGATTTCCACATGTCGCCGGCCAGGCCCTTGCCGTACACGCCCTCGGTGTCCTTGGGCATCATGTTCTGGATGAAGGTCTGGAGCACCATGGCTTCGAATTTCTTGAACTTCTTGGATGGATCGGCCGCCATGGCCTGGTCGGCGGTGGCGCGCGACAGCATCGTCCCGGCCGAAGCGGCATCGACCGAAAAGCTGCCGGCAACGCCGCCCGCATGCCTGGTCAGCGCGGCGCGCGCGGCCGCGAGATCCGCCGGCTCGGCTGCTCGGATAACATCCATCACGATGTCGCTGGGGGGAGAGATCGCCAAGAAAGTCCGCCTTTTGTCGGGTTTCCTTGGCCAGACCATGCCTCAACAAGCTTGTGGCAGGCTTGCGGGGGGAGGAAGGAAGGTCAGGGTTCTCTGCATCCAGCCGCGCAGCCAGATTTCAACAACGCATGTCGGGTAAAAATGTGGCTTCCGGTTTTGGGAGAACGACCTGCAGAAGGCGTCTCGCCCGAATCCGTTCGAACGTGACGCGCTTCAGGACGGGGGAAGACCGGCCCTCGACAGCATTTCAAGGAACCGGGAATGGTGATGATCCTTCACATAGCGCGGCACAAAGCCAGGGCAGACATTGCTCAGATTGAGATGCGGAAGTTGTGACAGGCAATGATGGATGGCCCGCGACGCTTCATCGCGATTGCCGGTTGCGGCCGCGGCCGCGGCCCAATAAAGCGCGCCACGAACGAAGCCCGGCTTTGTCCTGACCACCTTGCGCGCGACCTCGAGCGCCCGCTGATCGTCTCCGCCGGCAAACAGCGCCATAACGAGCCCGTGGTGACGCCAGTAGTCGATGACGTCATGGGTTCCCAGCCGGATCGCCTCGTTCGCCTCGCGCACGGCTTCGCTGACCTGCCCGCGCAGCGCGAAGAGCATCGCAATATCGCCGTGGCCGCTCGGATAATTTGGGTTGAGGCTGATCGCGTGCCGGCATTCGACGATCGCCTCGTCGATACGACCGCAACTTTCGAGAGCGAATGACAAGATGCACCGGGCAATTTCATCGTCCGGCACCGCCCGCACCGCGGCCTCGGCAAGCGCCAGCGTATACTCGATATTGCCCTGCTCGCGGGGCAGCGCGCCAAACGCGATGCCCATGGAAATCATGATCGAGAGCGTCCGCTTCGCACGGGCGTTGTCGGGCCCTGTCGAGAGCGCCTTCGTCGCAAGTTCCATCCCGACCAGCAGCGAGTCGTGGGTCATCTCAAAATATTTCATGAGCGCCTCGTTCACCAACCTGCGCACTTCAGGGGGACCAGGCGGACTCTTGTCGCGGACCTTCCAGTTGGTCAGTTGAAGTTCGAGGATCACCGCCAGAACGACGGACTGGGCGATCCTGTCCTGGAATTCGAGCGCATTCTCGGAGTGGCCGTCGAACTTCTGGGCCCAGACATGATGACCGCCGACGGCATCGACAAGCTGGATGTTCACCCTCAGCCCATTGCCGGATCTCTGGATGCTGCCGCTGAGCACATATTGTGCGCGCAGCGCTCCCGGCGCTTTACCTTCCTGGCGCGGGCCGATCTTATCTGTCGGGGGAACCGCGGAGAGCACGACATAGTCGGCCACCTCGGAAAGGGCTGTCGTGATGTCCTGGACCAGTCCCTTGGAGAAAAAATTGTCGCCTTGTTTTCCGGTCAGATTGGTGAAGTCGGCAACGCCGATGGAGGGGTGTCCGAGACGATGGCTGGCCGCAACACCACTTGCCGACGGTGCGTGTGACGCCGTGTCGGAAGTGAGCAGCAGGGACTGCCATAGTGCCCGCGTCTCAGGGCCGGCTTCGACGCCGAACTCCTTCTTCAGCATGCTTCTGCAAGCCTCGTATGTCCTGAGCGCCTTGTCGCGTTGACCACAAGCAAGGAGCAATTCCATCTTGAGCCGATAGGATTCTTCCCGCGCCGGATCCATAGCCAGGACGCGATCGGCCAGGACGAGGCCCGCTTCAGCGTCGACGAGGCGAGCCAGTTTCTCGAACGATTCAAGCGCACGACCGAGCAACCTGTCGCGTTCCGACGCGACCCAGTCGTCGAAGCCATTGCTTCCCACATGGAGACCGTCGAGGAACGGGCCGGTGTAGTTCGCCAGAGCCTTTTCGAGTTCCTGCGCGGAGCGGGCCGATAAACCCGTCTCGAACTCCTCCACATCGACCCGGAACGCCTCTGGCCTGAGGTGGATCAACTCTCCGGTGGAATGGATAAGATCGACACCCGAGAGATCGCGGCGCAGGACGCTGAGCGCTTGGCGAAGACTGTTGCGCGAATGTTCGCCATCGCTGTCGCCCCATAGCAGATCAGCCAGTCTCTCCCGCGTCGCTGCCATGCCCGGACATCGGGCCAGATAAGCAACGATTGCCGGGCCGCGTTTCCCGACCAGTCGAAGCGGGCCAGTTGTTTCAATACGGAAGCCGCCGAAGAGTGAGATTCTATTTGCAGCGCCGCCGTCGTCACTTTGCATCTGCTGCCTCAGCCTGACGAAATTCTAACGCAAATCTAACGTTCCGCAATCGTCCGTCACCGCGCTTCAAGCGCTCCCGTGACGGCAGGTCATTTAGACTTCGCTAAATTAGGCGGCCAAGTCAACGCAATGCTTGGTTCAAGGGGGGCGCGTGTCCAGAACAAGAGCCAATTTGCTGCTGCTCCTTGCAGCCGCATTGTGGGGCTTCGGCAACGTCTCGCAAAAGACGGTGCTGGTCCATCTCGACGCCATGAGCGCGGTAAGTCTGCGTTGCCTGATCGGCGGGCTGCTGGTGCTGCCCTTTGTCTTGACCGAAAGGCGAGTGGCGATCGGGGCGGGCTATTTTCCGAGCCTGGCCAGGGTGGGCGCGCTGTTCGCCATCTCCATCACGCTTCAGCAGCTTTGCTATGTCGGAGCCTCGGTCACCAATGCAAGCTTTCTGGTGAGCACGGCAACCGTAATGACACCATTGGCCGCCTGGTTGCTCGTCGGCGAGCGTCCGACAGCGGGCCTCACGATCGCTGCCGGGCTGACCCTGGTCGGAGCCCTGCTTTTGTCGGATGGGATCGGCGGCCTCGGCAGCGGGGATCTCACCGCAATCCTGTCGGCTGCCTGCTATGCGCTCTGGGCGGTCGAGCTCGGCCGGCACATGCAGGCCCATGCGCGGCCGTTCACCGCCGCCGCCGCACAATTCCTCGGCGCCGCAGTCTTCGCCCTGCCGCTTGGGGCAATGCAAGGCAACCTGTCGCTGGCCGCCGCATTCGCAGCCGGTCCGGAATTGGCGATACTCGGCGTCTTCTCCACCGCGATAGCCTTCGGCATACAGACGGTTGCCCTGCGCTTCACGCCGGCCAGCCACGCCGCCGTGATCGTCAGTGCCGAAAGCGTTTTCGGGGCGCTGGGCGCGGCGATCTTTCTGGGCGAGCGGAGTTCGTGGCCGGGCGCTTTGGGAGCGGCGATCATTCTTGGTGCGATCCTTTCGGTAGCACGATCGAACCGAACGCCGCAGGCACGTGCGTCCTTGCGGACCACTTCGAACCAACTCTTCGACATTGCCCCTGCCTTTGCAACAGCGCCGGCAAGCGGGGCAGGCGAACGCCGCGTCAACAGTTCAGGTCCGGTGGAGGAATGCGATGACCACTGCCGCTGATGCGAACGTCGCCGTGTCGAGCGCGGCCGGACAGGCCGCGGGGGCGCTGCGATGAACGCGTGGACAGTCCTTCTTCCGCTCGCACATTTGAGATCGGCCCTTGGTGCCCGCATGAAGGGACCCGGCGGCTATTACAACAGTGGCAACGCGCTTGGCCTCGTCGTAGGTCTTGCAACCCAAATTGCGGCCGCGCCAGTCGGCCAGCATGAGGAAAGCGCTGTCATCGCGGCGGTGACGGACTATTTCGCAGGCAGCCATGGCACTGTTGCGCTCACCTTGGCTACCCTCGTCTTTTTCTGCGGCGGCGAAGCCTACCACCGGGCTTGGGCAAAGCCGGATGTTCCCGATCCCACCCTCAATCGTCTGGGCGACTTCCTCTCGGGATTAGGCGCAATCGGGCTCGGCATCGCGCTCTTGCTGCTCGGCGACCCGCTGCTTGCGGCGACGTCCGGCCTGCTGCATGCGCTCGGCAAGTTCGGCAGCACCTTTCACAGGCCGGGCAGGCCGGTTCCGGTGTGGCCGACCGCCTGGCCCGATCCGTTCCGCAGTGCGGTGCTCGCCAGCAGGTTGCCGGCAGTGGTGGCGACAACCGTCGCCCTCGGCCAGGCTTTGCCGGTGGTCTGGTCGGGCGAGTCCTTCGCGGCACTCATCATGCCGCTGACGTTACTCGGCTGTTATCTTTTGTGGACCAAGGCCGATCTGCTGCTGTTCGGCGTTGGGTCCAAGGTCCCTCGTCAAATTTCCACATGTTGAAAATGGGCGGCTTTGACAACGATCGGTTGTCGAGATGGAGAATGAGCATGTTTACAGATATGTATCAGGACGCCGGTCCCTCTTCTGGAGCGGTCTCCTTTCGCGGGCGGGTGCAGCCGATAGGCGGGGCCAATCTTTTTTCGCCGACAAAGCCATCGGGAAGGGGGCTGGCAAAGCGAGCCAATTCACTCCTGAGACTGGCGGGGATACTTGCAGCTTCTGCGTTCTGGAATCTCCCGGCGCATGCAGCGAATGTCGACGTTGCCATCGTGTTCGCGGTCGACTTCTCGTCATCGATTGATCCAAAGATCGCCGATCTGCAACGCGAGGGACATGCCGCGGCACTCACTTCGCCCGAGATCATCGCCGCCATCGGCCGGAATTACGTCGGCTGCATCGGCGTGGCCTACTTTGAATGGTCGAGCCCCGGACACGCACGCACCATACTGCCGTGGACAAGCATCTGCGGACTGGAAGATGCAAGAGCGGCGGCGGCGGAGATCAGCAGGAAAGGGGATACCGGCGTCATCCGTCGAGGGCGATCCGGAACATCGGTTTCCTCGGCTATCGACATTGGCAGTCTTCTGTTGGACCAGTTTCCTGGAAATGCCGCCAAGAAGGTCATCGATATCTCCTCCAATGGTGAGAACAACGACGGACTTCCTGTTCAGCCGAGCAGGCTGAACGCCATTGCCAAGGGATATACGATCAACGCCATCGCCATTCCCGCCGAAGACGACGATCCCGGCAATCCGCTGGCATCTTATTTTGCCAAATCGGTCATTGGCGGTTCCCAGGCCTTCGTCATGACGCCAAAAGGGCCAAACGACTACAGCACGGCGCTTCGCCGCAAGCTGGTCACAGAAGTAAGCATGAACAACGAAGGGCAATTCCCGCAACCGGCGGACGAGCGCTCTTCCCAACCGTAATTCCGGACAGTGGCGCATTGCTGCACGGACGCGTAAGGGCCGAGAGCAGACGGCGGCTCCTGGCATTAGCAAACACAGCTTCCAGGCTGCTCGGCTCGACGCGCCGAGCCGTCAACTGACCTGAATACGGCGGTCACCTGTCCGTTGCTCTCCCGACAGGTATGTTTCTTGGCGATCCACGGCCCCTCGTCGATCTTGACCTCGGCCCGGTCGATCGGCGGCGCACCCCAGGGCGGCTCCGACGATCCGACAATCGCTGCCGATATGAGGCACCCGAGCCGGCGCCGATTTGAGGCCGGCTCAGCCGCGGCGACCCTCATGCCACCGCGGCGGTGGGACGCGGCTCATCCGATCGAGCGGAGCACACCACCGTCGACGCGCAACGCGGCGCCGGTGGTCGCCGAGGCCTGCTCGGAGCAGGTGTAGACGACCATGTTCGCGACTTCCTCGGTTGTCGCGAACCGGTTGATGAGCGTGGTCGGACGCAGCGATTTCAGGAAATTATGCTCGGCGTCCGTTTGCGTGATGCCCTGCTCCTTCGCGGTGGCCTTCATCCAGTCGCCAAGAATCTCGGAGTCGGTCGGCCCCGGCAGGACAGCGTTGACCGTGACGCCGGTGCCACCGACAAGTTCGGCCAGCCCGCGCGACACGGCCAGCAACGCGGTCTTGGTCATGCCGTAGTCGATCATCTCCTTGGGGATGGCGAGCGCGGACTCGCTGCTGATGAAGACGACCCGTCCCCACCCGCGCTCGACCATACCCGGCATATAGTGGCGCGCGGCGCGCACGCCGCTCATCACGTTGAGCTGGAAGAGGTCGAGCCATGCGGCGTCGTCCTGCTCGAAGAAGCCATTGGGACGCGCAGTGCCAACATTGTTGACGAGGATGTCGGCATCCGGCGCCTGCGCCGCGAGCGCCGCCGAGCCCTCGGCCGTCGCGAGATCGGCGGCAATGCCGGTGAGGTCGGCGTCAGGCAGCAGCGCGCGCAGTTCCCGGAGCGTCGCGGCGACCCGCTCTTCCGTACGTCCATTGACGACGACGGCGGAGCCTGCGCGCGCGAGCCCTTCGGCGATCGCGCGGCCGATGCCGGCGGTCGATCCGGTGACGATGGCCTTGCGGCCCTTGAGTTCGATGTTCATGCCCTTGATCTCCGATTATAGGCGGCCGGACGACCGGACGGATGGCCCGGAGGTCAGCTGATGCCGCTCAGCTAGATAAGCCGCGCGGGCGCGCGCAGCGTTCCGAATGCTAGTGCCGAAGGACGCCGAGCCCGGGCTCTTGCCACGGACACCGCCATTTCCTGGTGGGCGAACATACGGGCCAGCGCCTGGCCAACAGCCCCAAATCTATGATCGAATAGCTCATCGCAATTCTCCTTCGGGGGGCGGACGCATCGCCGCTGCCTCACGCCAAGAGGTAGGCGTGCCCAAGCGCGCCATGCAGTCGGAAGATACGCATTACGGTGGTGCGAAATTGCACCGGAGGCTTCACCTGACGACGCGAACTTCTCCATGATCGACTGGGACGGTATCCGTTACTTCCTCGCAGTCGCGCGACGGTTCGGTCCGAGCGGCGAGCAATGGATCAGGCGCCGCTGCCCGCATGGTTCAGATGGCGACTGTTTCGCGAACCTGATCGGCCGCCGCGTCCAGAAAAGCCTGGGCGAGGTCCGGGTCGTTGACCACCCGCGAGAGCATGACCGCGCCGACCATTGTCGAGAGAACGGCCATTGCCTTGTCGCCGGCCTTTTCGCTGTCGTGCTCGCCAACCCAACTGCCGAGCATCTCGAGGTACTCCTTGATGCCGGCCTCGAATGAGGCCTTCACCTCGGCGCCTTGCCTGGCCGCATCCGAGCCGAGCGCGACGACCGGGCAGCCGTCCATCTTTTCCGCGCGATGATCCATACTGAGGTAGAATGAGATCACCCCGTCGAGCGGTTTCCCAGGGTTTGCCGCGGTCGCGGCCGACCACTTGTCGGTGGCGCTTTCCATCGCGCGCCTGGATGCCTGCGCCGCCAGGTCGTCCTTTGACTCAAACTGCTTGTAAAAGGCGCCCTGGGTCAGCCCGGCGCCCTTCATCAGATCCTTGAGGCCAATGCCGTCAAAGCCTCGCTCCCGAAAAAGGCGGCTTGCCACATTGATCACGGTTTCGCGGTTTTCCGCGGCCTGAGTGCGACTTACGCGCATCGCCATCTCCTTTTTAGATTGCATTCGTAATCTATACATTATATAGAGGTCGAACGCAATCCAAAAAAGGAGATATGAGATGATCCGCAAAACCCTGAGTGCGTCCGTTCTGGCCGCGATGTTTCTTGCGAAACCGGCTTTTGCCGAGGAAGCGACCATCGGACGCCCGATCAAAGCTGCCAGCCTGCACGAGGGACAGCTCGACATGGTGGTCTACTACTTCCCGGTCAACGGCGACCTGCTGGAGGTCACCGCCACCCTCGCGCCGAAGATCGGAGGTGATCCGCTGCGCTTCGTCATGGGCCTTGCTGACGGCGACTCCGTGGCCTTTTCCATGCCGGGCCATCAGGATTCGCTTTATGCGTTCTCAAGGTCGGGCGAGGAGGTCACGATCTCGACCGAGACCGACACATACCTGCGAGCCGACGCGACAATGCGCTGACGCGCAGACCCTGCATGGTGTCGGCTGCGTCCGAACAGCTTGCCACAGGTGCCTTCGATCGCGCTACCGAATGAGTTGGAGGAGAGTGATATGCTATATAGTTATTTTGTCGAGAAATCGATCCGAAAGAGCTTCGATGACGTCAACAATCATCGCTGGGATGCGGCGGTGAAAGCACTCGCGCCACATGTCCATCATCGGGTTGGCGGCGCCCACGCGCTTGGTGGAGAGCGCCACGACAAGGAAGCCCTGCGCCGCTGGTTTGAACGCCTCGGCCGTGTTCTGCCCACCCTCCGTCTTACGGTCAATCACATCTGGGTGGAGGGCTGGCCGTGGCATACCACTGTGTTTGCCCAGTGGGATGGCACCGCGACCCTGCTCAACGGCGACACGTCGTACATCAACCGAGGTCTCCACGTGTTTACCCTGCGGTGGGGCAGGGTCCATGCGCTCGAGGAATTTTACGATTCACAGGCAGCGGCTCGCGGTCTTGCCGTCCAAGCGGCAGCTGGCCTCGAGGAAGCTGCCGCCGAACAGATAACAAGCTAGCTGAAAAGTCGCCTTTTTACGATCCTCCGCAATGCGGAGGCTCGGCACATTCTTCGACAGGCTGTACGGGCGGCTTCTGGGTAGACGCGAAATTGCATCCATAGCCCGTACGAGGCGCAAAGCGGTCAGTCAGGATTCCGCTGCGAAGGCTTGCTTTGCGTCCAGACCTCCTCCTCTACTCCTGTCCCCGCTTCTGCGCGATCAGATCGAGGCGTTCGCGGTCGGAGCGTTCGCGTTCGTCGCGGTTGCGCACGTCCTTGTAGGCGCGCTCGACCATGTTGGTGCGCGCGGTTGCCGACGCGACGAGGCCGGCCTCCTTCCTGGCGCTTTCGAGGTTCGCCTCCTGGCGCACGACGGCCTGGGCGATGCGGCGGTGGTAGAGATCGGGGAAAAGGCCGGAGAGGGAATTGTCCTTGTCGAAATGCTCGACCAGTTCCTTGGCCTCGGCTTCGGCGGCATTTGCGGCGGCGAGGAGGGTGGCGTGGCGCGTCTCGTGCAGCGCCTTCAACTGTTCCTGAACCTTGACCAGCTTCTTCAGGCGGTCCTTGCGCGTGCTCATGTCACCTCGCCAGCGTCAGGTCGACAAAGCCGTCGACGAACAGCGACAGCATGGAGCCGACGGCGAAATAGAAGATGAGCATGCCGCCGGCGATGACGAAGGGCTGGGAGATGAAATAGATCGGGATCTGCGGCGTCAGCTTGTTGACGAAGCCGATCGTCAGGTTGACGAGAATGGCATAGGCGACGAAAGGGCTGCCGAGGCGGATGACCAGGAAGAAGGTGTCCGAAACCGTGTCGGCGACATCGACCAGTGCCGCCTGCGGGTTGAAGAAGACGTTGACCGGCGCGACCGTATAGGATGTCACCAGCGCGCGTATGATCTCATGGTCGAAGTCGAAGACGAACAGCAGCAGCAGTGCCGAGAACGAGATCATGGCGGCGAGCGCCGCCTGCGGCTCGGGCTCCTCGATCGCTGGCCCGCCCGAGCCGCCATAGCCGATCAGCATGGCGATGGCCGACCCCATGAAGCGCAGGGCTTCCATGTAGAGCCTGGTCATGGCGCCGATCAGGCCGCCGACCAGGAGTTCGGAAACGATCATCGGCACCAGGATCTGCGGACGCGGATCGACGAAGGGAAAGATCTTGTCCCACAGGAAGGCGAGCAGGCCGCCGGTGGCGGCGACCGCAACGAACAGCCTGACCTGCACCGGGATGCGGGCGCTGGACAGGCCGGGCATCAGCATGAAGCAGGCGCCGATGCGGCAGAAGGCGAGGAACGCCGCGATGACGACCGCTTGCGAGAGAACGCTCACGATATGGTCCCGAGCACCCTGATCTCGACGCCCTTGGCGATTTCGACATGCGAGAGCACCGGCAGCGTGGTGAACAGCCGCTCGATGATCATGCGCACATAGGGGCGCGCGTCGGGCGCGGTGACGAGGACGAAACGCTCGCCGGCTTCGAGGAATTTCTTGATCGCCTTGGTGGCGTCCTGGCCGAATTCTTCCAGCTGGCGCGGATCGATATCGAACTCGCGCACCTCGCCCTTGGCGTCGCGCTTGAGGCTCTGGTGGAAGGCGAGGTCCCAGCGGTTGCCGAGACGCAACACCTTGAGCACGCCGCCCTCCGAAAGATCGCCGCAGATCTGCTGCGCCATGCGGATGCGGACATGCTCGACGATCTGCTCGGTGCGGCGCACATGCGGCGCGATCTCGGCGATGGCCTCGATGATCAGGTGCAGGTTGCGGATCGAGACACGCTCGGCCAGCAGCAGCTTCAACACTGCCTGCAGGCCGGGATAGGAGATGTGCGTGGTGCAGATCTCGTCGGCGAGCTTGCGGTATTCCTGATCCTGGCGCTCGAGCAGCGCCTTCATGTCCTTGTAGGACAGAAGCTGCGGCAGGTTGTTGCGGATGACCTCGGAGAGATGGGTGAGCAGCACCGACATGTTGTCGGCAAAGGTGTAGTTCTCGCGCTTCAGATCCTCGGCGAATGTTTCCATGACGGAATAGGCACGCATGCCGAAGGCCGGCTCGCGGATCTCCTCGCCCGGAATTTCGGGAACGTCGCGGTTGCCGAGCAGCACCATGATCTCGCCGACGCGCATCGAATATTCGGCGACCACCGTTCCGTGCACTTTGATCTGATAGCTTTTCGGCGGGATGGCGAAATCGTCGGCGACGCGCACTTCGGGCACGACGAAGCCATATTGCTGGGCGAACTTCTTGCGCATCTTGGCCATGCGGAAGACCAGCTCCTGATGCGAGACCAGCAGCCGGGTCGAAAGCTGCTTGCCGATCAGAAGCTCGATCTCGGCGGTGGCGAGCGAGGCCTTGACCGAGTTCTTCTCTTCCTCGGCCTTGGTCGCCTTCTCCTGGTTCTTCAGCGCCTCGGCCTCGGCCATGGCCCGGTTGTGGCGCATCGGAATGACATAGCCGAGGCCGGCCATGCCGCCGGCGAGCGCGAAGAAGGGGAAGAAGGGCAGGCCAGGCATCAGCCCGAGCAGCACCAGCAGCGCCGCCGCCACATAGAGCGCGCGCGGATGCGCGCCGAGCTGCCCGAACACGGCCTGGTTCGTCGAACCGCGCGTACCGCCCTTGGAAACCAGCAGGCCGGCGGCGAGCGAGACGATGAGCGCCGGGATCTGGGTGACCAGACCGTCGCCGACCGACAGCTTGATGAACACGTCGGCGGCCTCGCCCATGCCCATGCCGTGCCTGATATAGCCGATGGCGATGCCGCCGACGATGTTGATGGCGGTGATGATGAGGCCGGCGATGGCGTCGCCGCGGACGAATTTCGAGGCGCCGTCCATCGAGCCGAAGAAGGAGGATTCCTCTTCCAGCTCGCGGCGGCGCAACTGCGCTGTCTTGTCGTCGATCATGCCGGCGGAGAGGTCGGCGTCGATCGACATCTGCTTGCCGGGGATGGCATCGAGGGTGAAACGGGCGCCGACCTCGGCGATACGGGTGGCGCCCTTGGTGATGACGATGAAGTTCACCACGATCAGGATCATGAAGACGATCAGGCCGATGACGAAATCGCTGGCCATGACCAGTTTGGAGAAGCCGGCGATGACGTAGCCGGCGGCATGCGTGCCTTCATTGCCGTGCGACAGGATCATGCGCGTGGTGGCGATGTTGAGCGACAGCCGCAGCATGGTTGCGATCAGCAGCACGGTCGGAAACGAGGAGAAGTCGAGCGGCCGCTGGATCCACAGCGCGACCATCAGGATCAGCACCGAAAGTGCGATCGAGAAGGCAAGGCCGACGTCGATGAGAAAAGCCGGGATCGGCAGGAACAGCACGGCCAGGATGATGACGATGCCCAGCGCGAAGAAGACGTCGCGGCCGTTCTTGGCCACGGCGCCGGGCTGGATGCTTTCGCTTATCGCCATTCTAGTCCTCGAAAACCGTGGGGCTGCCGAGCATGCGACAGCCCGGCGAGGGTAGCTGGCCAAGCTTGCGCGAGGGTGGGAGAGTGGCCTGCCCAACCATCGAAAGGAAATCTCATGCTGCTGGTCATCGGCACGGTTCGTCTGCCACCCGACAAGCTCGAACAGGCAAGGCCAGCGATGGAACGCATGGTTGTTGCCAGCCGTGCCGAGCCCGGTTGCCTCGCATACTCCTATGCGCAGGATGTCCTCGACGCCGGGTTGATCCGGGTCACGGAAGTCTGGAATGACAGGGCGGCGCTCGACGCACATTTCGCCGCGCCACACCTTGTGGACTGGCGCGCAAGTTGGCCGTCGCTCGGCATCGGCGAGCGCAATCTCGTGCTCTACGAGGCCGGCGACCCGAAGCCGACCTGACCATCGGCGGCCGGACGGGCCCCTCCAAACGGCGCGCGGGCGCCGTCATTGTGGTTGCCATGCGGTGCCGCTCGGCGTATCAGCACGGCAGTCTTTTCAATGCCTTGCTGATGTCGGCGAGCCGCTCCGGTGCTTACCAAAAACCAATCGCCCAGGAATCAACCGCAAGTCTACGCCCGCCGGCTGCGCGCGGTGCTCATCAATTCGATCCCGCTGCTCGAAGCGCGAGGCATAGCGGTTGTCGTCCTTGCCGGCATCGTCGGCGTGATGGCGGGCATACTGGTCACCGCGATGAGCCAGATCGTGCAGGACCTGCACGGGCTGCTGTTCGGCGTGCAGGCCGGCGGCCGGCTTTCCGGCATGTTCTCTCTCGCCCACCCCATGCAAGCCCTGATCCCGGCGATCGGCGGCATCCTGCTCGGGCTGACGGTGATCTGGCTGAGAAAGCGGAGATTTCGCACGCCTGTCGACCCGATCGAGGCCAACGCGCTCTATGGCGGTCGCATGTCGCTGACCGATACGTTCATCATCGCCGGCCAGACCATGCTCTCCAGCGGTTTCGGCGCCTCTGTCGGGCTGGAGGCCGGCTACACGCAGGTCGGTTCCGGCCTGGCTTCGCGGCTGGCGCGGCTGTTCAAGCTACGCCGCAACGATGTCCGCATCCTGGTCGGCTGCGGCGCCGCCGGCGCCATCGCGGCGGCTTTCGATGCGCCGCTGACCGGCGCTTTCTATGGTTTCGAACTCGTTATCGGCATCTATTCGGTCGCCAATGTGGTGCCTGTCATGACCGCGGCGATCTCCGCCTCGCTCACCGCCGAGATGTTCGGCGGCGTGCCGTTCCCGCTGGAGCTTGCGGGCCTGCCGGCACTCACGGCCAGCCAGTACGTGCCCTTCCTGCTGCTTGGACTGCTTGGCGGGGCCGCCTCGATCGCCATCATGCATCTGGTGACGCTGGTCGAGCGCGCCTTTGCCAAACTGTCGGTCGATGCGTCGCTGCGTCCCGTCATCGGCGGCGTCATCGTCGGCCTGCTTGGGCTGGTCACGCCACAGGTGCTGTCGAGCGGCCACGGCGCGCTGCATCGCGAATTCGCCATGAACTATGGGCTGAGCGTGGTGGCCAGCGTCTTCGTGCTGAAGCTGGCGGCTTCCGCGATCTCGCTGGGTTCGGGGTTTCGCGGCGGACTGTTCTTCGCTTCTCTGTTTCTTGGCGCCCTGCTCGGCAAGGCATTCGCCGATGTGATGGCTTTCATCTCGCCGTCGACCGGCATCGATCCCGCCGTCGCTGCCGTTGTCGGCATGACATCGCTGGCGGTCGGCGTCGTCGGCGGGCCGCTGACGATGACGTTCCTGGCGCTGGAATCGACCCGCGACCTGACGCTAACCGGCGTCGTCCTGGCGGCCTCGATCATGGCGGCGATCCTGGTGCGCGAGACCTTCGGCTACTCCTTCTCGACGTGGCGCTTTCATCTGCGCGGCGAAACGATCCGCAGCGCCCATGACGTCGGCTGGATGCGCAGCCTGACCGTCGGCTCGATGATGCGCAAGGACATCAAGACCATCAATGCCGACACGACGCTTGCGGCCTTCCGCAAGCAGGTACCGCTGGGCTCGGCCCAGCGCGTCATCGCCGTCGACGCGGGTGACCAGTATGTCGGCGTGCTGATCGTTGCCGAACTGCACAGCGACCTGTCCGACGGCGAGACGGCGGTGCGCGATCTGGCGCAATACAAGGATGCCGTCCTGGTGCCGAGCATGAACGTGCAGTCGGCCGCCGAGACCTTCCAGCGGGCCGGCGCCGAGGAGTTGGCCGTGGTCGAGGATTTCACCGACCACATCGTGCTCGGACTGCTGACCGAGGGCCATCTGATGCGGCGCTATGCCGAGGAGCTGGAAAAAGCGCGCCGGGACTTGTCGGGCGAAGGGTAGGTCGGGCGAAGGTAGGCTGCCGAGCCGGCCTGCCTGAGCTCGTGCAAGGCGAAGCTGCCGTGGCCAAGCTTGTTCTCCACCCTACATCAGCAGACCATGGCCGACCGCACACCATATCCGCCGCTCAACACGTTAAAGCTGGTTTCGAAGGACATCTGGATCGTGGATGGCCCGGTCATCCGCTTCGGCATGCCTTGGCCGAAAATGCGGTTTCCGACGCGGATGACCGTCATCCGCGTCAACGATGGCGATTTGTTCGTCCATTCACCCACCTTGCTGACAGAGAGCCTCGAGGCCGAGATCGCTGGATTGGGCAAGGTCCGCTACATCATCGGGCCGAACCGGATCCACTATTGGTGGATTCCGATGTGGCGCAGGGCCTTTGCGGATGCGGGCATCTGGCTGGCACCGCGGATTCGCGAGCAGGCGGGCGACAGGATCGATTTCGAGGCGAACGAGCTTGGTGCCGAGAGCGGCTACCCGTGGGACGATGACCTCAAGTCGCTGCCGGTGGAAGGCAGCTTCATGACAGAGATGGTTTTCTTCCATTCCGTCAGCCGAACATTGATCCTGACAGACCTGATCGAGAACTTCGAACCGCGGAAGCTGGGCTGGCCGTGGCGCTGGCTTGCCAGGGCGGCTGGTGTCGTTGATCCGGATGGCAAGACGCCGCGCGATTTGCGATTGACCTTCCCCAGGGGGCAACTCAAGGCGGCAGTCGAAAAGATGATAGAATGGAATCCGGAACGCGTGATCATGGCGCACGGCCGTTGGTACGAACACGATGGCGTCGCCGAACTGAAGCGCGCGTTCCGCTGGCTGGGTCCGCTCTAACGCTTTGTCTGATGCAAGCCCGGACGAAAACGTCTTCGCGCTTTCCTGCACTCCTAATGCTCGATCGGCCCCTTTGCCATGACCAGCGCCGTGCCCGCGGTTGTCGGGCGCTCGATCACGCGGCGCACCCGCGGCGGCTCGTCGCCGCTGTGCAGTGCCCGCAGGCGCTCGCCGACCATGGCGTCGGCTTGGGTGATGCGGCCGTTGTGCCTGACATATTCGAGCCAGGTCGGCGTGTGGTAGTGCTCGATCCAGATCGCCGGATTTTCGAGATCGCGCGCCAGCGTCCAGTTGCGGGCACCGTCGCGGCGGCGGATGCGGCCGCGCTCGGCCATGGTGGCGAGGAACTCCGGCACGTCCTCGTCGCGGATGATGTATTCGATCATGATGGCGATGGGGCCGCTGCGCGGCTTCAGGTCGAGCGCGAGGTGCGGCTCCTTGAAGCGGTTGAGCGGATCGAGGTTCAGCACCTGCTGCTGCGGCAGCGGCAGCACGAGGCCGATGGCGCCGCCAGCCAGCATGGCGATGGCCGCCGCGATCAGCGCTGTCCCGGCGCCATGCGCGTCGGCGACGATGCCCCAGATCCAGCTGCCGAGCGCGATGCCGCCGAAGGTCGCGGTCTGATAGACCGACAGCACCCGGCCGACGACCCAGCGCGGCGTTGCCATCTGCACGGTGACGTTGAAGTGCGAAAGCGCGATCACCCAGCACGCGCCGCCGACCAGCAGGCCGAGCGATGTCTGCCAGGCGTTGTGGCTGACGGCGGCATTGAAGGCGCAGACGGCGAAGCCGGCGAAGGCCGAGCGCACCATGGTCTCGCTGGACAAAAGCTGGCGCAGCCGCACGCTGATCAGCGCGCCGCCGACCGCGCCGATGCCGAAGGCGCCCAGCATGATGCCATAGGTCAAGGCATCGCCCTTGACGACGTCGCGCGCCACCAGCGGCAGGAGCGCCAGCACCGCGCCGGCGCTGAAGCCGAAGGCGGAGCCCCTGACCAGCACCTTGCCGATGTTGGGCGACATGGCGACATAGCGCAGGCCTGCGCCCATGGCCGCGCCAAGCGATTCGCGCGGCAGCGTCGATGGCTGAACCTGCGGCTTCCAGCGCGCCAGCACGACGATGAGACCGATATAGCTCACCGCGTTGGCCGCGAAGGCGGCCGCCGCCCCGGCTGCGGCGACGATGATGCCGCCGATCGCCGGACCGACGCTGCGGGTCAGGTTGAAGCCCATCGAGTTCAACGCGACGGCGGCCGGCACCTTGTTGCGGGGCACGATGTCGCCGACGGAGGCTTGCCAGGACGGGCTGTTCAGGGCCGTGCCGCTGTCGATCAGGAAGGTGAAGGCAAGCAGCGTCCACGGCGTCATCAGGCCGGAATAGGTGAACAGGGTCAGAAGCACCGAGACGACCAGCATGAAGGTCTGGGCGACCAGCATAACCTTGCGCCGGTCGAAGCTGTCGGCGATGGCGCCGGCGACGAGCGCGAACAGCATGATCGGCAAGGTGGTCGAGGCCTGCACCAGCGCGACCTGATAGGGCGAGGTGGCGATCGTGGTCATCATCCAGGCGGCGCCGACGCCCTGGATGAGGCCGCCGAAATTCGACACGAGGCTGGCCGACCACACGGCGCGGAAGATGCCGTGCCGGAACGGCGCCAGCGCCGAAACGCTCTCGCTCTCCGGCTTTTCGTCAATCATAGGAAAGGCCCTGTCATGGCTTGCCGATCGTTGCGGTGATCCGTTTCCCCGGATGGTTTGCCGAAACTATGGCATCGTGCCGCAAAGAGCGAACGTCCTGAAAAAAAGATCATGGTCCAACAAGAGGATAGAGGAGGACCACGCAGCCGTGCGGCGTTGCTTCGACGCCGCGCCGCGGATGCAGCCCTATGCCGTACACGGTCCGCATCGGCGACAGCAGGCTGCTGCCGGTAAGTCGTCGGGACAGAACGGGCCGGCTCGCCGCAAGCAGCTAGAACCCGTTTTCAATGCGCTCGAAGACGACGTTGGTGAAGGCCGATATCTGGCTGCCGATGAAGGGACCGGTCAGCGCCGCCACGAGCATGATGGCGACGATCTTCGGCACGAAGGTCAAGGTGATCTCCTGGACCTGCGTCAGGGCCTGGATCAAGGCGATGCCGATACCCACCGCCATGGCGACCAGCACCACCGGGGCGGATGCGGTCAGCACCGTCCACACCGCGTACTGGACGATGTCGAGTGCGTCGGCCTCGTTCATGGGGTCGGCCCGCCGGAGCCGTCAGCTTGCCGCCTTGACCGAGACGCCGGGGCCGACCGCGATCTCGGTGCCGTTGCCCAGCACGGCGATGAGGCCGCTGCTGGCAAGGCGCACGGACGCGACGGTGCCCGTCGTCTTGCCGTCGGCGGACGTTATCGAGCGCCCGATCAGCGCATCGGCCTGCGACAGCGCCGAGGACTGCATGATCTGGTCCAGCTTGGTATTGGTCTGCACAGACTGCTCGACCTGCGAGAAGGTGGCGAGCTGGGCGACGTACTGTGTCGAATCCATCGGCTTGGTCGGATCCTGGTTCTTCATCTCGGCGATCAGAAGCTTCAGGAAGGACTGGTAGTCGACAGCGGTCTTTGAGGTCTGCTGGCTGGCCTGATTGGTGCTAACCGGTATCGTCGTCGTCATGTCCACGGTCATCAGCGTGCTCCCACAGCCAGCGGACGCGAGGCGCCCGGAACGTCGTCATTGCCGCCCAGCGCGCGGCGTTCGAGCGGATAGAGCGACCGGATCGCCTTTAGCGCCTCGTAGATGTGGTCCTCGCCGACCATGCGGTCGATCTGTTTCAGCGCACTGCCGATCTCGGCGTCCTCGAAACTCGCAAGCAGCAGCGGCAGGGAGCGGCGGAACATTTCGCGCGCCTCGCCGGCGCCGGCCGGATTCATGAGCATCACCTGGAGGATGAAATACAGCTGCTTGAGCGGCGTCGAGGCGTCATCGGCCTGGATCACATGGCTTTCGAGCAGGAACTGCACGTCGTTCATCAGTTCGACGGTGACCTTGCGGTCGACGCGGACGACGGCACCGTTGATGTAGATCTTCTCGTTCGGCTTCAGCGATATCTTCAGCGTGTTGGTCATTGAATGCCGTCGCGGATGATCTGGGATACCTCGATCAGTCCCTCGAAATTCTGGGTGCGGCCCTGGCGGATGTCTTCCGCCTCGCGCAGCAGCCAAAGGCCGATCGAAATCAGGTTGGCGCGCAGTTCCTTGGGAAGCGCGTTGTCGTTGGAGCCGAGATCCTCGACAAAGGCGGTCCAGACGCGGTTGGTGAAATGCAGCGCCTCCACTGCCTCCATCGAAGCGGGGCCAAGGGCGGCGGCCGCCGCCAGCATGTCGATCGAGCGGGTCAACAGCTCCCGTTCACGGTCCTTCGCATCGGCGACAGAGGTGCTCTGGATGTCGGCGTAGGAGAATTGGTACATCGTTGGCTCTACCGTTCCGGTTCAAAGTTGTCAGGTCAGGTAATTCAACAGGCTGAGCTGCTGGAGCCGCGCCGTCAATGCGAAGGAGGTCTCGATGTGCTGCGTCAGGTCGGCGACGCGAGTCGCGGCTTCGGCCGGGTCGACCGCTTCAAGATCGAGAATGTGGCGCTCGAACAGGTCGACCTGTGTCTTCATGCGGTCGACAGCGTCGGACACGCGCTTCTGGACGATGCCGGTTTCGGACTGAACCTGGCCGATGCCGCTCAGCGCTTCGCCAACCAGCGACTGCGAGCGGCCGACGATGGTATCCTTCGCCGCCTGGCTGATGTTGGTCGACATCAGGCTGGAGACCATGGCCGCCGCCATGGCGAGCTTCTTGATACCGTCGCTGTTGGCGCTGGTCGAGGTCGCGGTGGTTTCGTTGAGCGCGATGCGGCTGACGATCTGCTGGTCGGTGGCGTTCGACCAGTTGGCCTGCCAGCCCGAACCGAAGAACTGCGGCTCGACGTCGTTGGTGATGAAATCGTCCATCTGGGCCGCGGTGATGTTTGCCGCGGCGGGGTCATCCGGCGTGAAACCGAAATTGGCGACAAAGGAGGCGTCGAAGGCAGCCTTGGCGGGTGATCCGGCCGCTGTGAAATCGTTGATCGGCTTGACGTCGGTGTTGGTGCCGGCAAACAGATACTCGCCGTTGACGCTGGTGTTGAGGATCGAGGCGAGCTGCTGGACGGCCGTCTTGCCGGCCGACTGGGTGAGGTTGGCGGAAGAATCGCCCGACGTTGAGGTGGTCAGGCTCGACAGCAAGGTCTGCGCGACGCTGGAGAGCTGGCCGAGCGAGGTCTGCGTCGAGGAGAGCCGGGCGGCCACCAGGCCGTTGGAATCGATAATGACATTGAGCCGGTCGAGATCGCGCGAGAAGGTGACGGACTGAGCGGTGCGTCCGCCCAGCGCCAGGCCGACATCGGCGACCCTGCCGGTCGAGGACTCCTTCGTGGCTTTGACGAGCTCGGCCTGCATGCGCATCTGCTGATAGCGCATGGCGTTCGAGAGAGCGGCCGAAGAGACTGAGGTCATGGATTATCCCACCGCGCTGAGCAGAGCCGCCAACATGTCGTCGACGGTTTTCATCATTCGGGCCGATGCCTGATAGGTATGTTCGAGATCGAGAAGCAGCGACATTTCCTGGTCGACATTGACGCCGGTGGCGTTGGACAGCGCCTCGGCGCTGCGCGATGCCAAAGCTTGCTTGGCGTCGGCTGCGGTCGACGCCTGCTGGCGCACGCCCTGGAGCCACCCGATCGAATTGGCGGCATAATCGGCAACGCTCGACGTCGCCGAAATCCCGGCGGCGGGGTCGAATGTCATCGGCTGATCGAGCCGGTCGCCATAGGCGACCAGAAGGCTGGAATAGGAGGCGCCGCCGGTGTTGACGACATAGGCCGCGCCGTTGGCGCCGCCGTCGCGCAGCAGTGCCGGATTGCCGCCGGCGCTTGGATCCATGGCGGCATTGACGCTGATCGTGCCGGCAAGGCCATTGACCAGCGTGCCAGCGGCCGGCACCGCCGGCGCGCCAGACCAGGTGAACAGCCCGGCGGCGTTGGGCATTGACGGCGCGGTCTCGGCGAAGGCCGTGATCAGGCCGCGCGCGGTCTCGTCGAGCTGGCTCTGCATGGTCGAGGCCACGCCATCGCGCAATTGCAGCAAACCGGCAAGCTTGCCGCTGGCGCTGGTGTTGCCGCCGGTTCCCGCCGAGATCGGCACGTTATCGATGTAGAGTGCGTTGCCGACGGTACCGGCGCTGTAGCCGGAGGATGGGGCGAAGCTGACCGTTCGCGGGATGGTTTCGAACAGTGTCGTGCCGTCACCCGTGGTGATGACCATGTCATTGTCGCCGCGCGTGAAGGTCGAGACCGGAACATAGTCCGAGATCTTCTTCAAAAGCGCGTCGCGCTGGTCCAGCGCATCGGACACGTCGGTGCCGGAGCGCGTGCCTGATATGACAGCCTGGTTGGCATCCTGGAACTGGCTGAGCAGCGAGTTAAGATCGTCTACCGCCGTGGCGATCTGGCCGTCGGTCTGGGTGCGAAAGTCCTGAATGGCCCTGGAGCCTTCGTTCAGGGAGCGCACGACCTGCTTAGCCGCGTCGATAACGCTGGAGCCGAGATTCTGGTTGGACGGCGAGGTGGCATAGAGCTGCAGCGCCTGCTGCAAATTGCCGATCGCGGTCGAGGGAGAGGACGCATTGTCGACGCCATTGACCGAAACATCCAGCTGATCCAGGCCGCTATAGAGCGCGTTCTGGCCGCTGTATGCCGACAGGGCGCTGAGATTCTGGCGGAAGAGCAGGTCGTTGGCTACGCGCTGGATGTCAACCGAGCGCGCGCCCGGCGCCGTGCTGGTGACGACGGCGATACGGCGCGTATAGTCCGGATTGGAAGCGTCGGCGACGTTGCGCGAGACAACGCTGGTCTGCCGAGCGGTGTTCATAAGCGCCGATTGGGCGATGCTCAATGCGGTGGAAAGCGACATGCGGGTCTTTCACGGGCGTTGCCCGGTTTTATCTCTTCAGGTTGACAAGGACGTCCATCAGGTCGGAACCCGTCTGGAAGACTTTCGAATTGGCGGTGTAGCTGCGCTGCGCCGCGATCATGTTGGTCAGTTCCTCGGCGATATCGACGTTCGAATTCTCGAGCGCGCCGGAGATGATGGAGCCGAGCTTGCCTTCATTGGCAAAGCCGACGCGGACCGCGCCGGATTCGGTGCCCTGCGAGTACACATTGCCGGGCAGCGCGGTGAGCTGGTCGGGACTCTGCACATCGGCCAGCGGGATCTTGTAGAGCGGCTTGGTGGAGCCGTCCTTGTACTGGGCGTAGATGGTGCCGTCCTTGCTGATCTGCACCTTGTCGATGGTGCTCGGCGCGTTGCCGTTGACCTGAGCGTCCGAAACCGTGAAGCCGGTGCCGAGCTGAGTCAATGCCGACAGATCCAGTGAAAAGGTGCTGCCGTTGGGCACGGTGAGCGAGACGCTGTCGACGGCGCCGGTGAGCTTGCCCGTGGTCGTGTCGAAGGTCAGGTTGGCCGAGCCAAGCGCGCCGCCGGTGTAGGGGAATGACGTTCCGGCGGTCGCCTTCGACTGGTCGAAGACCGACACCTGCCAGGTGCCGGCGCCGGTGTTGGTGAAATAGACGTCGAGCAGCTTCTTGTTGCCGAGATTGTCATAGGCGACCATCGAGGATTTCGAGGTGTACTGCGCGCCTGCGGCATTGGTGGTGGGCAGGTTGCCGGCCGCGACTGGCGTCGCGCCTGCGGGCAGGTTGCCGCTGTAGAGACCCTCGGTGCTCGGGGTCGCGGTCATTCCCTGGTCGGAGATGACGACCGGGACCAATCCTTCAAAACCGTTCACCGTCGCCGCCGGCACGCCGTTTTCGTAGCTGTAGGCCATCAGCTGGAAGCCGGCCGAGTTGACCAGCCTGCCCTGCCCATCGGGAACGAAGGCGCCGGCGCGGGTCAGGAAAGGCGTGCCGCTCGGGTCCTGGACGACAAAGAAGCCGTCGCCGCTGACGGCAAGGTCGGAGACAGAGGTAGTGTATTGGAGCACGCCGGGATCGCTGACCGCCTGCCGGATCGTGGTGGTGATGCCGCCGGAATTATAGGCGCCGCCCGTCGAGGGCATGACCAGCGTTGAAAATTCGGCGGAGGACCGCTTGTAGCCGGTGGTATCGGAATTGGCGATGTTGTCGGCTGTCGTCGACAGACGGTTGGCCTGCGCGTTCATGCCGGAAACGCCGGTCCGCATCATCCCGTAGAGGCTCATCGAAATGTCTCCGCAATGTCCATGCCACTGGCAGCGAGGCTACGCGTCCTGTCTTGCGCGAGGCTGGCGCGGCGGTGCATCAGAACACCAGCCGGTAACCGAGGAAGCGCTTGGAATCGATCGGATCGGTGCCCAGCTTCTCGCGCAGCTTCTTGCGCAGCTTGCTGATGTGGCTTTCCACCACGTTCTCCTCGACCTCTTCGTCGAAGATGCCGTAGATGGCGTTGAATACTTGGGTCTTGGTGACGCGGCGGCCGCGATTGCTTGCCAAATATTCGAGAATGCGGCGCTCACGGCGCGGCAAGGGAAGCGGCTGGCCATTGATTTCGGGGTCGCGGCCATCCATGAAGATGCGCATGGCGCCGATCTCGGTAAAGGCGGCATCCTCGTTGGCGCGGCGGCGGATGGCTGTTATGCGGGCCAGGATCTCTCGGATATGGACCGGCTTGCGGATGACGTCATCGACACCGCTCTCGAACAGCCGCAACGTGTTCTCCAGCGAATGCTGCTCGCTGAGAGCAATCACCGGGGCTCCGGTGCGGTCGCGGATCTGGCGCGGAGAGATCGCGCCTTCGCGGCAGTCGCCGATGAGGAAGGCCCGGACCGAGCGCAGATCGGCATCGGCCGCCGAGTTCACCCACTCGCCGAATTCGCCGGAAGCGAAGCCCGCGCAGGCGATGCCCTCGCGGTCAAAAAGTGAATTGTATCCGTCTGTCACGAGCTCTCGCTCGTCAACGATAACGATCATCGGCCCCGCCTCCGAATCAGCTCATCTGCCCCGTGGGGAAAGCCGTATCCGCTGGCAGGAATCCTGAACAACCGTCATTTCTTGTAACTAGTTTCTTGGGAGTCCGGAATCGCATCGGTTGCATTAGCGTGGGGTGAGATATGCTTCGTGCTCCAAGTCCCGGCCAAGTCGAAGCGCAACGCCGAGACTTTGCGACCGATTGCATGAGATGCAACAATACACTCATGGATTGCAGAACGTGCGAGCGTTGCCGGTCCATTTGCCGAAGCCTGTGGCCACCATGTTTGATATCACGCGGCAGACATAGACCTTCTGCGCCGGGTCGTTGTCGGGCCCCGCGTGATAGCGGGCGACAGCCATCGACCAGGTCACGTGACGGGCATGAAGGCTGGCCAGGAAACGCGCCGCATAGTCGACATTCTGACGCGGATCTAGCATGTCCTCGACGCTGCGAAAATGCGCGCCGTGGTAGCGGTGATTGATTTGCATGCAGCCGAGATCAATCAGCGTCTTGCCTTCGCGTCGGGCATTGGCGAAGGTGGCAAGAGCTTCGGCGCGGCTTGTCGGGAAGACCGCTTTTCCTTCTATATTCAATGCGTTGGGCTGCAAGCTGCCCTTCTTCCCGGTCTCGGTCAAGCCGACGGCATAGAGGATGCCAGCCGGCACGCCGTAGCGGTCGGCGGCGCGCAGGATCTCCGGTTCGCAAGCATTGGCGGCGGCAGCGGCGGCGCTCGCAAGACTAGATAAAGATATCGCCGCCAGCGCGCTCGCGAGAAGGCGAAGCGGGGCGGCCGTGTGCTTGCGCGTCATCATTGTGTCTTCCGGCGGATTGCTGGCCCGGTTGCTGGCCGCCGGCGCCGCTGTTGCCGCCGCCGGAATTCCCGGGTTGAAAGGACGACTGGTCGCGGCCCGCCGCCGCCTGCAAGGATGCGGTCGCATCAGTGCGGGTCGTTGCGGGGGCCGCTACCGAAGGTTGTAGTATCGTGACCTTGTCAACCTCGAAGCCGAGTCCGCGCAGGGACTTGACGATGGCATCGCTATCAGAGGACAGCCGGTGGTAGGCGTCATGTGTTTGAGGCTTCAACTCAATCGAAAGTTGTTCTCCGGAGAGGCGAAGATTGGCGGTGACCATGCCAAGTTCGGCCGGATGAAGTTCGATCTTCAACACATGTGTCGCGGCGGCAACAGGGCCTGTCAGTTGCGCAGTTGCGGAGTGTGTCGAAAGCATCGTTTTCGGGCCACCATCGGCTGTTATGGCGCCGATCACATTGAGGGCGGCCTGGCTCATCGGCGCCTGCGGCGGGGCAGGGAAGCTGCGCTCGGAAACCACGTCGATGCGTCCTGCCGCCGACAGTTGTTTTCCGGGCTCGGACCGCAACGAGGACTGAACATCGGCGATGGACCTCAGCTGCGGTGCCGCCTGCTTCGGATCCACGCCCGGCACTTCGGCCGGCGCCGTCTGGGGCAGCGGCCCGGCCGCGATCGTATTATCGCGTTTTGGCGTGCCGGCGGCGTCGTTGACGGTCTGGCCATCGAGCTTGGTCAGCGCCCCATCGACGAGCGATGTCCGCTCGGGCTTCGACATCGGTTCGAGGTCATCATGCCCGGCGGCGGATTTCGGCCGGTAGGCCTTCGGCAGGAACTGCCCGTCGAGCGCCGGTTCCTGTCCGGTTTCGCTCGTATCGGCCGGTCTGGCCGATGTCGAGAAATGGCGCAGGTCATGGAACGCGATCAGCAACGGCAGATGGTCCTCGAGCGGCGTCGTACCTGTCGCGGCCGCTGCGCCATCGGCGTCCTTGTCCGTCTCGGCGGTCTTGTCGTCCCTGGCTGTTTTCGCGGCCGGCATTCCGCTGGATGGGATCCTTGCCTTGCCAGCCGGCAGTGGCTCGTCCTTCTGCCCGGCAGGACCGGCGGCAAGCCTGCTCCAGCGCTCATCGCGCGATCCGGCCCCGGCTGCCGGATGCTTGTCCGGGTGGGCCGGGCCGGCCTTGTCGTCGAGCATCTTGCCGAAACCCGTGTCGTCATTTTTTCCGGTCGCCGCCGGCTGTTCCGCCGTCGTGCGCGCGGTGGTGATTCCCGGCAGCGCCGGACCGAGGCTGGGGGTCATTTCGGAGCGGCTCCAAGCATCTGGTCGATCAGGTCGAGCTGTCGACGGGTTTTGACCATGGCGGCATCGGTTGGGTCTGACGTGTCGGTGCTGGCCGCGGCCGCCGGCGCCGATGCCGGCAGGACAGTTGCCGCATCGCCCGGAGCCGGCGGGTTCGGCGCAACTGCCACTGTGTCGCCGGATGGCGCGACGGCCGGCCGTTCGGAGACAGCACCCTCGACGGGCGGCAATCCGGCGGCGTCGGCCGTCTGCGCGGCGGCAGGCTCGGGCTCGTGCGATGGCATGACCTCGGCAGGTGCCGGGCTGGCGGTCGGAAGGGAAGCGGGCGGCGCCACCACTTCGCCGGCGATGGCCTCGGCGGCGTCGAGCAGCGCGCGGTCGCCGTCCGACAGCCGGCTGCGGTCGATCTTGCCCAGCTTGGCGCGCACGTCCTCGATGGTACCCGATGTCACGGTGGACAGGCTTGAGTAGAGCAGGGCGCGCGGATCGCCCTGATTGGTGTTGCCGTCGCGGCCTTGCTCGGCCCGCGCCGAGGCGAAGGCGGACAGTTCGTTCAGGCCGTCGATCGCGGCGCGGCGGGCGATGCGCAGATAAATGACCTTCTCGCGCTCGGGATCCATCATCGAGGTGATATCGGCCAATTTGTCCTGGCTGATCGACATGTGCAGCTCAATCACGCCCGAGATGAAGGAGTCGGCGAACTGGCTGGCATAGGGCGAATAGAGATAGCGCTCGACATATTGTGTGGAGGCAAGCGCAAAGCGCGCCGCGTCGCGCTGCGCGACCGCAATGCCGACCGAGCGGCGCAATGCCGCCTCCTCGACCAGTGTCCCGGGGCCGAGCAATTTCGCCTCGTCGAGCAGCACCAGCGCCGCGGCCGGCTGGTCGCCGGCGAGCAGCGAACCCTTGACCAGGGCAAGGAAGGCGCCGAGGTCGCTGGGCTGCGCCATCGGATCGACCGGCTTCAAGGCTTCGATGGCCTCGCCGGGGCGGCCGTTCAGGTAATCGATGACGCCCCTGGCAAGGGCTAGGTCCCGCGCATCGGCGGTGGCGCGCGACACGGCCGCCTCGACGGTCACCGGGTTGCCGCCGCTCATGCCGTAGACCAGCAGCGCGCGAAAATTCTTCGGATCCCTGAAATCGTTCTTGTCCGCCTCGCGAAGGCGCGTATCGATCATCTCCAGCAGCTTGGACTGCATCGGCAGCGCGGCGTGGTCGCCGACGGCGATACGGTCTTGAATAAGCTGTAACGAGCGCACCAGCTGATAGGGCTGCAACGAATCCTGGGCGAGGGCGGCTGTAGGCTGGCCGGCCAACAGCAAAAGGCCCATCAAGCGGCTGGTGAAGACCGCCCGCTTCATCCGCCGGTCGCCATCAGTATCTCGATGCGGCGGTTCACCGCCGACAGCGGATCGGCGGGGTCCTTCGGCTGGCGGTCGGCGAAGCCGGCGACTTCGGTGATGCGGCGCTCGTCGACGCCGCCGCGCACCAGCATGTAGTACGCCGAATGCGCGCGCGCGGTCGACAGCCGCCAATTGTCGTAGCCGGCGCTGCGGAACGGCCGCGCGTCGGTGTGGCCGTTGATGCTGATCGTGCCCTTCTGGCTGTTGACGATGCGGCCGATCTTTTCCATCGCGAGCACCAGCTCACGGCGCGGCATCGCGGAGCCGACCTCGAACATGCCGAAGTCAAGCTGGTCGGTGATCGAGATGAGGACGCCCTTGTCGGTGGCTTCGACCGAGACGCCGTCGTGCAACTTGTCGCCAGGTTTGAAAGCCTCGGCCAGCTGCTGCCTGACATCGGCCGCAGCCTTGAGCGCGGCCGCGCCCGGCTTCTTTTCGCCGGCATCGGGCTTGGCCGCCTCCTGGGCGGCGGCAACCTTGGCGTCCGCGGGTCCGGCGGCGCCGGCTTTCGCATCACCCGCCTCGGCGATTGCCGTTGTGGCCTTGCCGTCCTTTGCCAGAGGTTCAAGCGGCGCCGCGATGACCGGCGGCGCAGGCGGCACGGCCTTGACCTTGGCGACCTGCGCCTCGGCGGCCTTGTCGCCGGGCTTCACCGGATCACCTTCGATCCTGGCGCGCTGCGCGCTGGCCTCGGCGCCCGGCGAGGCCACCTGCTGAGACCAGAAATCAGGCTCGAACGGATCGCGATAGGAGGCGCCGCCGGAAGCGCCCGTTGCCGGGCCGGCACTCTGCGCGCCGCCATCGCCCTTCTGGCTGACGTTCTGCATGATGCCGGTGTTGGTGGCGATTTCCGAAAGCACCGCGTAGGGATCGGCGAACAGGTGTTCGTCGGACTGCTCCGACTGCTGCGGCTCCTGCTTTTCCTTTTTGGGGTCGGATGAACCCGCGCCGCCGGCTCCATCCTGTCCGGCCTTGGTGGCCGCCTCTTCCGGATTGTCGGCGGTCAGCCCGATGGCGCGCGGACCGTCGCCGAGATCCTCCAGGCCCTTGCGGCTCGACGTGCGGTCGACCAGCTTGACCGGATTGAAATAGCTGGCGACCGCCGCCTTGGTCTGTTCGTTGGCGGCGTTGATCAGCCACATGACCAGGAAGAAGCACATCATGGCCGTCATGAAGTCGGCGAAGGCGATCTTCCAGACGCCACCGTGATGGCCCTCCTCGTGGTCGTCATGGCCGCGACGCACGATGATGATCTCGTGCCTGGCCTGATCGGCATCGGCGACGCTCATGCCAACACCTGGGAGAGCGTTGCCGACCATTCGGCCATGCGCGTCTCGAACACCGCTTCGTCGATGGAGACCGTGAGGTCGAAGCCGGGAGCTTCGATGAAGTCGAGATTGGCGGCGCGCGCTCCGAGCGAGGCCTTCAGCGCTTCGAAAAGGGAAAGCGGGCCGCGAACGACTATGCGCACCGCTTCGCCATCGCCGACCGCTTCGCGGACCGCACCGGCAAGCGCTTCAAGCGAGCGCTTTTGCAGGTCATCACTGACGATGCCGCCGATGATGCGGGCGACCGTGGCGGCGACGAGGTCCGTCACGCGCGCCTCCATGGCATCGATGCGCAGCGAGACCGCCTCGCCGACATCGCCGCCGAAGCTCTCCAGAAAGGCCTTCGCTTCCTCGGCATTCGCCCGGCGTTCAGCGTCCATCGCTGCTTCGTGGGCAGCCGCAAGCCGCTCGCCAAGCGCTGCCTCCGCCTGGGCGACCGCTTCGGCGATCAGCGTGCCGATATCGGCTTGAGGCACGGCTGCTTCCGGCTCGTGCTCGGCGGCGGCCCTCGGCTGGCTGACACGTTGCGGGCGCGGGCCGAAATCCGGCAGGAGATCGAAAAGGGCTAGGGAAGGCATGGACTACACCGCGACTTCCTGGGCCGCCCATTTGCGCAGGATCTGCGCTGTGCGCTCCTCGTTGAGGTCGACCATGCGGGCAAGCCGCTCCTGCGGCGCGGGCCTGATCTTCTGGCGCAGGTCGTCGAGCGGCGTGGAGCCGGCCCGCACGCCCGGCAAGGCGCCGACGGCCGAGCCGGCTTCGGCGGAAGCCGTGCCCTCTGGCGTCGGCAGCGAGCGCTGGACCTCGTCGAAATTGGGACCGGCTATGGACGGCGTCGCCTTTGCTGTCAGGGCCGCCGCCATCGGGCGCAGGCCGAAGAAGGCCACCAGGAACACCACGACGATGAAGGCGCCGGCATTGATCAGCGTGCCGGCGTGCTGGCCGACGGAATCGAGCATTCCGGCCTGCGGGATCGCCTCGCCGTCGAGCCCGTCGATGAACTCGACCGCCGAGACGTCGATGACATCGCCGCGCTTGTCGTCGAAGCCGGTGGCAGAGGTCACCATCTTCTGGATGTCGGCGACGCGCTTGGCGATCTGTTCGGGCGTGGCGTCCTTGCCCAGGATCGCCTTCAGCCGATCCTGGTTGACGACCACGGCGATAGACATCTTGGTGACGCTGTAGCCGTTGGAGACGGTGGCGATCTTCTTGGAGTTGATCTCGTAGTTGGTGATCTCTTCCCTGCGGTCGTTCTGCGAGGAGGATTGCGGACCCTCGGTGGCGGTCGTCTGCGTCTCGGGCAGGTTCTGCTCGACGCTGGCCGGGGTGGAGGCCTGCTTCTGGTTGTTGTTCTCGTTGGCGCGCACCGACTGCACCGAACGCTCGACGCGCGACTCCGGATCGAAGATCGTCTCCTCGGTTTGGCGGGTATCGGTGTTGACGTCGGCCTTGACGCTGGCGCGGAAATTGTCCGGGCCAAGATACGGGGTGAGGGCGCGCCGGATGTTGTCACCGATCTGCGCCTCGACGGTCTGCTCGACGCCCAGCGTGCGGGCGGCACTTGTGTTGGAGGGATCGTCTCCCGCCGCCAGCAGATTGCCGTTGGAATCGAGCACCGTCACCTTGTCGGCCGACAGGCCGGGAACGGCGGCGGCGACGAGATGGCGGATCGACATGGCGCTTTTCTCGGCGTCGATGCCGGCGTAGCGGATGACGACCGACGCGGAGGGCTGCTGCTCGTCGCGGCGGAAATTGGCACGCTCGGACATGACGATATGGACACGCGCCGCCTTGACGCCGGCGATCGACTGGATGGTGCGCGATATCTCGCCCTCCAGCGCACGCACACGCGTGATCTGCTGCATGAAGGAGGTCAGGCCGAGCGAGCCGACATTGTCGAACAGTTCGTAGCCGGCATTGGCGCTGGTCGGCAGGCCCTTTTCGGCAAGCAGCATGCGGGCCTGCGCGGTGGTGCCGGCCGGGACCAGGACCGAGGTTCCGTCGGAGCCGACGTCGAAGCCGATGCCGGCCTCGCCCAGCACGAGGCCGATCTGGTTCACGTCGGCGCGGTCGAGCCCGACATAGAGCGTGTCGTAGGCCGGACGGTTGAGATAGACGGAAGCGACACCGATGACGCTCATCACCAATGCGGCGATGCCCGCCAGCATGGCCAGGCGCTTCACGCCAAACCCGCGGAGATTCGCGATGATGCTCTGGATCTGTTCCGGCACGGTCGACTACTCCCAGCATGACTGTCCGCTGGAACACTAGCCCTCGAAGCTTGTGCGAAAATGAAATCGGGCCGCGCTCGGCGCGCGGCCCGTCAACCTTGAGGTGAAGACGTCGAGTGGGCGGTCAGCTCTTGAACAGCGACAGGATCGACTGCGAGGAACTGTTGGCGATCGACAGCGACTGGATGCCGAGCTGCTGCTGCACCTGGAGCGCCTGAAGGCGGGTCGATTCCTTGTTCATGTCGGCATCGACGAGCTGGCCGACACCGCGGTCGATGGAGTCCATCAGGCTCTGCGTGAAGGTCTTCTGCAGGTCGATGCTGCTCTTGGCCGAACCGAGGATGGTGGCGGAATCGGTCAGCTGGCTCATGACGTTGTCGATCTTGGTGATCATCTGGGTGATGATGTCGTCGGTCACGCCCGCCGCAGTGATGTCGAGATTGTAGGCGGAAATATTGTCGACCTTGGCAACCGCCCCCGCCGCGGTCTGGCCGGCGGTGTTGGCTGCGATATCCGTTGATCCACCCGCGATCGATGCCGCATAGGCGGTGTCATACAGGGTCTGCGCGGCCGCGGTCGAATAGACCGATGTCTTGCGGTCGAGAATGCCCTGGTTCTTGACCTCGCCGGCGAGACCGGAATCGAAAAGCTTGGTGCTCTCGACATCGATGTCAATCGTCCCGAGTTGGACGGCGCCGGACGAGGTGCGGTTGAACGAGGACACGATCTTGGAGTCGGGCTGGACGCCGTCATTGGCGGCCGACACCTGCTTGGAGATCACCGACAGGAAATTCGAACCGGAGAAGGTGGCGGCGTCGGCAAAGGATTTCATCTGCGCCTGAAGCGCCGTGATTTCGGTCTGCGTCTTTGCCTTGGCGGCATCCGTCTGGCCGACGGTCGAAAGCAGCTTGGTTTTGATCTTGCCGATCGTGTCCAGCACATTGTTCATGCCGGTATAGGCGGTGTCGACCTTCGAGGCGCCGAGGCCGAGCGCATCCTGCACGGTCGAGAGCGCCTGGTTGTCGGAGCGCATGGTGGTGGCGATCGACCAGTAGGCCGCGTTGTCGGAGGCCTCGGAGACGCGATAGCCCGTCGAGACGCGGGCCTGTGTCTGCTCGAGCGACTTGTTGGTGGCGTTGAGGCTTTGAAGTGCAGTCAACGCCGCAGCGTTCGTCATGATGCTCGCCAAGAAACTCGCTCCTTCTCTAAGCCGGCATGCCCACAGGCCTGGTCGGCCTGCCCATCGGCTGCGATCGTGCCGGTCGGGCCGATTCGACAACCTGTCGTAAGCTATTGGTTAACCATAGCTAGCGCGATATGGTTAACGCCCTGTTAAAAGTCAGCTTTCGACAGTTAAGGAACGAGGATTGCGCGGGGCTGGAGCAAACGCAATCGGGCCGCGCTTTTGGCGCGGCCCGATATCTTGGTGCTGTTCGTGGATGGTGAAGGCGATCAGCCGCGGAAGAGCGACAGGATCGACTGCGACGAACCGTTGGCGATCGACAGCGCCTGGATGCCGAGCTGCTGCTGAACCTGCAGGGCCTGGAGGCGGGTCGATTCCTTGTTCATGTCGGCATCGACGAGCTGGCCAACGCCGCGGTCGATGGAGTCCATCAGGCTCTGCGTGAAGGTCTTCTGCAGGTCGATGCTGCTCTTGGCGGCGCCGAGCGTGGTGGCGGCGTTCGTCATGTCCTTGAGCGCGGCGTCGACGACGTTCATCATCCCCGAGATCTGGTCGTCGCTGAAGCCTTTGCCCGTTGCGGAGTCGAAGATCTTCAGGCTGGCGACCGAATAGGTGTCGCCGGCCGCAACGGTAGCACCAGCAGCCGGAGTAGCCGCCGTGGCGGTGACGCTGCCGTCGGTGCCCAGACGCGCGGCGTCGAGGATGCCCTTCGCGGTGCCGGCCGTGGTACCCGCCTCGTACAGCTTGGTGCTTTCCACGTTGACGTCGATCGTCGAGATCGATACCGCGCCGGAAGCGTCACGGTTGAAGGCCGAAACGATCTTGATGTCCGCCACGGACGTGCCCGTGCCGCTGTCCACGGACAGCATGTTGGTGCCGGAGAAGCTGGCGCCGTCGGCATAGGCCTTCAGCTGCTTCTGAAGGGCGGCGATTTCGGTCTGGGTCTTTTCCTTGTCGGCATCCGTCTGGCCGTAAGAGGCGGTCAGCTTGGTCTTGATCTGGTTGATGGTGTCGATCGCGCTGTTCATGCCGGTGTAAGCGGTATCGACCTTCGAGGCGCCGAGGCCGAGCGCGTCCGAAACGGTCGACATCTGCTGGTTGTCGGAACGCATCGTGGTGGCGATCGACCAGTAAGCGGCGTTGTCCGAAGCCTGGGAAACGCGATAGCCCGTCGAGATGCGGGCCTGGGTGGTTTCGAGGTTCTTGTTGGTGGCGTTCAAGCTCTGCAGCGCGGTCAGCGCCGAGGCATTGGTCATGATACTGGCCATGTCTACTCGTACCTTACTTTTTACAGGTGTTTTTTGACATACCGGATTGGCCGGTATGACGGAGCGGCATCATGCCAATGATCTGTCTGAGACCCGATCACCCGCCATCTGCGGGGAATATGGCGGCAAGTCCCTACCAAAGGACTAAACCGGACGGTTAATCGAAAAATATTGTCGAGAAAAACGGGAGGGCGCGGTTCGGCGCCGGGCGCGATCAGTTGAAGGAGCGCACCAGGCTGCCGACAAGCAGGTTCCAGCCGTCGATCAGCACGAAGAACAGGATCTTGAACGGCAGCGACACCACCGTCGGCGGCAGCATCATCATGCCCATCGCCATGGTGATGGTGGCGACGATCAGGTCGATGACCAGGAACGGCAGCACGATCAGGAAGCCGATCTCGAAGCCGCGCCTGATCTCGGAGATCATGAAGGCGGGCACCAGGATGCGCAGGTCGACGGTTTCCTTCGCAACGGTCTGGCCGCGTTCGCGCGCGAGGTCGGCGAACAGGTCGAAGTCCTTGTCGCGCACATTGTGCAGCATGAAGGTGCGGAAGGGATCGGAAATCTTCTCGAAAGCCTCGGTTTGGCTGATCTGGTTGTCCATCAGCGGCTTGACGCCGGTATTCCAGGCCTGGTCGAAGGTCGGTGCCATGACATAGAAGGTCATGAACAGCGACAGCGAAATGAGGATAAGGTTCGCCGGCGTCGACTGCAGGCCGATGCCGGCACGCAGGATCGAGAAGGCGATGACGAAACGGGTGAAGCTTGTCACCATGATCAGCAGGCCCGGCGCCACCGAAAGCACGGTGAGCAGGCCGAACATCTGGATGATGTAGCCAACGGTGGTGCCGTCGGCCTTGCCGATGCCGCCGAGGTCCAGTTGCTGGGCCGTTGCGATCGATGTGGCGGCGCCGAGCAGCGCCGCGGCAAGAAGAAATTTCTTCATTCGAGCAGCAACGTCCTGATGAGTACCTGCTTGGCATGCCCCTGGCTGCGGATCGAGGCGCGCTCCTCGATATCGGCCTTCAGGTGCTGATAGCCGCTAGCGCCTTCTATCTGGTGCATCTTCAGGGTGCGCACGAAGGCCAGAAGATCCTGATGGATCTCATCCGACATTGCCGGCGGCTGCGGCGCGTCGTAGACCACCGACACTTCCATCCTGATCCAGGTCTCGGCGGGCGAGGCGATGTTGGTGGTGATCGGCGCCAGCGCGACGAGTGACGGTCCCGTGCCGGGCTCTTGCGCGTCGGCGGGCTTGGGTACCTTGCCCTCGTTTTCCGGCGCGACGGGTACCGATGCCGGTGCCCCCACACCCTTGAGATAGCCGCCGGACAGCCAGCCCATGCCGATGGCGGCGGCCGTCACCAGGAGCAGCATGGCGCCCTGGACGGCAAGGGAAGGACCCTTGCGAGACGGAACCTGTTCGACGCTGGCCACGGTGCTGCGGTCTCCAATGCCCTAGAACGGAAGAACCTGGTCGAGGATCTGCTGGCCGTAGGCCGGCTGCTGGACCTCGCTGACGCGGCCGCGGCCGCCATAGGAGATGCGCGCCTCGGCGATGCGTTCGTAGGAGATGGTGTTCTCCGCGCCGATATCCGACGGGCGCACCATGCCGGCGATGGTGAGCACCCTGAGCTCATAATTGACACGCACTTCCTGCGAGCCCCTGATCATCAAATTGCCATTGGGCAGGACTTCGGTGACGACGGCAGCAACGTTGAGCTCCAGGTTCTCCGAGCGCTTGATCTCGCCGTCCGCATTGGTTTCGGTGCTGGAGCTCAGGCCGGCGTCGCCCTTGCCGCTCGTGCTCTTGTCTTCCCATCCGAGCGTGACGTCGTAACCCAGCTTGCGCGAGGCGGTGCGGCTCCTGTCGTTCTGGTTCTTGAAGTTGGCCTTGTCGTTGAGCTTGATCCTGACGGTGAGAATGTCGCCTTCGCGCAACGCCCTGGGATCGGTGAACAGCCGGCTCTGGCGATCGTCCCACAGCGAGAATTTCTTGACCGGCGCCGCAGGCGGCTCGGGATAGCTGTAGGGCGAAGCTCCTTCATTGCCGATGCCGGAACCGACCGGCGACAGGGAAGGCTCCCTGCCGATCTCCTTGAGATTGGTGCCGCAGCCGGACAAAGCTGCGACCGCGCACAGGATAAGCGTTCTGCGGATCATGACGGATCTACCCTTCGGGCTGCGCTGGCCATGATGCCGGTGAGCGTCGCCGCCGCCTTCTGGTCCATTTCGTTGAGGATGACGCCGGCCTTGCGCGAATCCAGCTTCATCAGGATGGCCGCGGCTAGATCGGCATTGACAATGGCCAGGCGCTCGGCCGCCGCGTCGGGCTTCATGCCGGCATAGATCTTGACGACGCTGTCCTCGGCCCGGGCCAGGAACACCTCGCGCCGCTTCAGCCAGGTCTCGTATTCGGCCCGCTTTTCGTCCAGTGCCTTCATGCGTTGGTCGATGCCGGCCTGGAGCTGTTTCAACTCCTCCGCCTGCAACACGTAGCGGCGGTCGCGGGCGGCGTCGGCTATGTTGGAGCAGAAGCGCTCGATCTCGCTTTGGTCGGGAGCCTTCTCCCGGGCCAACAGCTGCGGCGCGGGTGCGGGCGGCGCCCCCGGCAGGACCTGGCGGACGGCTTCCTCGGCATGCACGCCGCTGGAAAAGGCCGCCAGAGCGCAGGCCGCGAACAGGATCGCGGCGGGGCGGCGTCCTTGATGGAATGAGAGGGAGGAGATCATCGGCATCGCCTATTGGAGAACCAGGTCGGCCTGCAGGGCGCCGGCCGACTTGATGCCTTGCAGGATGGCAATGATGCCGTCGGGCTTCACGCCGAGGCGGTTGAGACCGGAAACAAGGGTTTGCAGGTCGGGGCCGTCGAGCACGGCGACGCGTGCGTCGGGCCGGCTGGCGTCGATGGCGGTAAACGGCTCGACGGCGGTTTCGCCCTTGGAGAAGGGTTCGGGCTGCACGACGCGTGGTGCTTCGGTGATGCGCACCGTCAGCGTGCCGTGGCTGATGGCCACGCGCGAGATCTTGACGTCGTTGCCGATGACTATGGTGCCGGTGCGCTCATCGATGACGACGCGGGCCGGCGTATCGGATTCGACCACGAGGTTCTCGATCTCAGCGTAGAAGCGGGCCGCCGAGACGCTTTTCGGCCGTCTGATCTGCACGGTGCGGGAATCGCGCTCGGCCGCCACGCGCATGCCGAAGCGCTGGCTGGTGTAGTCATTGATCGCGTCGGCGATGCGAATGGCGGTCGAGAAATCGGGATTGCGCAGCTGCAGCGTCAGTATCGGCTGGTCATCGAACTCGGCCTTCACGGCACGCTCGATGATGGCGCCGTTCGGCACGCGGCCCGCGGTCGGGACGCCTTGCGTCAACTGCTCGGCCTGACCCTGGGCGGTGAAGCCCGAAACGATGACCGCGCCCTGGCCGACGGCATAGATCTCACCGTCCGCCGCCTTCAGCGGCGTCATGATCAGCGTGCCGCCGGCGAGCGAGGTGGCGTCGCCCATCGAGGAGACGTCGATGTCGATGCGCGCGCCCGACTGTACGTAGGGCGGCATGTTGGCGGTGACGATGACGGCGGCGACGTTCTTGGCGCGCGCTCTGCCGCCTTCGGTGGCGATGCCGAGATTCTCCAGCATGGCGCGGATCGACTGTTCGGTGAACGGCGAGTTGCGCAAGCTGTCGCCCGATCCGGCGAGGCCGATGACCAGGCCGTAGCCGACGAGCTGGTTGTCGCGCGAACTCTGCAGCTGCGCGATGTCCTTGATGCGCGAGGCGACCTGGCCCGGCGGCAGCGAGCTTGGCCCGGGCGAGACGCGGAACATGCGCGTGGTGGTGGCCGGATCATATTCAGGATCGTCATAGACGCCGCCATTCCTGGCGGCGAGTTCGCGCTTGGCCTTGGGCGTGAGGCCGTCGGCCAAGGCAGGCTGCAGGCCGAGCGCGGCTGCAAGCAGAAGAGCAAGCGGACGCATCATGAAGCGCTGACCTGGATGGTTCCGTCGGCCATCACCGTGCCGGAGAGAATCTTGCCGCTGTCGCTGTTGCGAACCTTGATGAGATCGCCGGCCGAGCCCGGCTGCAAGGTCACGGCGGTGGCCGATATCGTCAGTCCGCCGGCGATGAAGAAGACCTGCACGGCTGCGCCCTGCTCGACCAGCCAGGCGTCGCGAATGGCGGCGGCGGGGATGTAGCGGCCGGGCAGCAGCGTGCGCTTGGCGATCTTGCCCTGGAGTTCCTCGGCAAGGGTCGCCACCGCGTCGGGCTTGTGCTTGCCGGGGATGAGGGTCACCTGCTTGAGGGCCGCGAGCTCGATGGTCTCGCCGGGATAAATGACCCGGTTTGGGATCAGCACGACCTCGCCGGCAGGCTGGCTGCTGGCGATCTGCGTTGCCGACCGGTTGGCCGCGTCCTGCGCGAAAGCCGGCATGCCGCCGGTCACCAGCGCAAGGACGAGCGCGGTGCGGCGGAACGCGGAGCAGGAGACCGGACCGGCCATTGTCGTTACCTGATGTTCTTGGAGACGACCGAGGCCATGTCGTCGGCGGCCTGGATGACCTTGGAATTCATCTCATAAGCGCGCTGCGCCGAGATCAGTTCGGTAATTTCCTTGACCGGGTCGACGTTGGAGGCCTCGAGATAGCCTTGCTGGATGGTGGCGAAGCCGGGATCGCCGGGCACGCCGGCATTGGCCGGGCCAGAGGCGGTCGTTTCCTGGAACAGATTGTCGCCGAGCGGCGCCAGTCCCGCTTCGTTGGCGAAGTTGACGATCTGGAGCTGGCCGAGATTCTGCAGGTCGGTCTGGCCATCGATGCGGGCGAAGACCTGGCCCGTCTTGTTGACGATGACCTCGACGGCGTCGACCGGGACGTTGATCGCTGGAATGACGCTGGCGCCGTCCACCGTCACCAGCTGGCCTGTGGCGTTGGTGTTGAAGGCGCCGGCGCGGGTGTAGAGCGTGCCGCCATCGGCGCCTTCGATCTGGAACCAGCCCCTGCCGGTGAGCGCCATGTCGAAACTGTTGCCGGTGCTGGTCAGTTCACCCTGGGTGTGGACGTTGCGCACGGCGGTGGTCTTGACGCCGAGGCCGATCGAGACGCCCTCCGGCACCAGCGAGGCGTTGGAGCGGTTGGGCACGCCTTGCGTGCGGTCGACCTGGTAGAGCAGGTCGGAGAATTCGGCCCGCGCCCGCTTGTAGCCGGTGGTGTTGATGTTGGCGATATTGTTGGCGATGACTTCCAGATTGGTCTGCTGGGCGTTCATGCCGGTGGCGGCGATGGCGAGTGCTTTCATGGCCGAACTCCTCAGATGCCCATGCGGCTGACTTCGAGATAGGCCGAGACGACCTTGTCGCGGATGGCGACGGCGGTCTGCAGCGCCTGCTGGGCGCTCATCACGGCATCGACGACCTGGCGGGTGTCGGCGTCGCCCTTGAGCGCCTGGACCGAGACCTGCTCGGCGTTCTGCAGCGTGTTGACGGTCTTTGTGGCCGCCTGGCTCAGCGCCTCGGCGAAGGAGGTGCCGAGGTTGCCTGCGGTCGCGGGCGCAACGCCGCCCTGAAGCAGCTCAGTCGCCGTGTCGCCAAGTCCAGGCTTCAGGTTTAGCGCGCCGATGCCGTTCACGATCATTGGTTCCTCATCAGGTCGATGGTCATTGAAATGAGATCGCGCGCCTGCTTCACGACTTGCAGGTTGGCCTCGTAGGAGCGGTTGGCCTCGGTCATGTCGGCCATTTCGATCAGCACGTTGACGTTGGGCATCTTGACGTAGCCCTTGTCGTCGGCGGCCTCGTTGCCGGGCTGGAATTCCACGGGAAAATCGCTGGGATCGCGGTCGATCGAGTTCACTTCGACCGTTGAGCTGCCAGTGGTCCGGTCGAGCTCCGAGACGAAGCTGATGGTCTTGCGGCGATAGGGGTCGGAGCCGGGGGTGGTGCCGGTCGACTGGGCATTGGCGAGGTTTTCGGAAACCACGCGCAGCCGCTCCGACTGGGCGCCGAGGCCGGAGGCTGCTACTTTGAGGGCTGCTGTGAGCGCGTCCATGGTCAGCTCTTCACCGCCATCATCATCATCGAATGGAATGCCTTGACGATTGCCGTGTTGAGCTCGAAGGAGCGGCGCACCTCACCGGCCTTGAGAAGCTGGTCCTCGAGCACGACGGTGTTTTTGGACGGCATGACGACGCCGTCGTCTTCCTGTGGCTTGATCGCGAAACCGGCATTGGTCGCGGCGCTGCCGAGATGTCCGGCCTGTGTCGTCTGCAACGACACCGCCGCGCGGTCGAGCACCTTTTCGAACGGCTCGACATCGTTTGCCGTATAGCCCGGCGTGTTGGCGTTGGCGATGTTGCCGGCGACCGCCGACTGACGCACGGCCAGCCATTGCGCCTGCTTGGCGGCGAGATCGAAAAGAGAAACGGGCTCCATGGGAATCTCCGGGCGTGTGCCCAAAGACTAGGCCGCCAGTCTTGCGCGGACCTTGCGGGCGGACGCAACCGGCAAGCGCGGCGAACTTATCTGGAAAGCTCGATCACCTGGTTGGCGCTGGTGACCATCACCCATTTGCCGTTGCGTTGCTCGATCGACGACACCTTGTTGGAATCCGGCAGTATCGAGCCGCGCTGGACCATCCACAGCCCGGTGTCGTCCTCGATCATGGCGCGGCCATTGGCGACGTGGACCATGCGGAATTTGGTGACGTCGGCCGGAAAGGGCTGGTCATCTGGTGCCGGGGCGGCGCTGGGATCGTCCTGCACGGTTCCGGTGGCAAGCAGGTCGATATTGGCATTCGGAACGTCCTTGGCCGTCAGCGGCGCGCTGCGCTCGGCAACCACGCCGCCGCCCTCGCGTCCAGAATTGGTGCCGGTGCCGCCGAACTTGATTGCCTGGACGCCGAACTGTTCCTGATTGAAGAAGATATACCAGGGGAACAGCGCGCAGATCAGGCCGAGCGTGATGCCGAGCGCGGCGATGACGAAATCGCTGCGCCGGCCGGCCTTCTTGCCCAGCCTGGGAAACGCGGTCTTGGGCGGCTGCGGCCATTGCGGGGCGGCGAAGAGCCCGTCGATGGCCGAGTTGCGGCTGGCTTCGATCTCTTCTTCGGCTTTCGCCTCGGCGATCATTTCGCGCAGGATACGCTCGGTATGCTGGAGCTCAGTCCCCTTGTTCGGCATTCTGCTTTCCCTTGAGATGGCGGGCGAGATCGGAGAACGGATCAGCGGACGGGCGGTCCTTCGGCGATTGCATCAGCGCCTCGTAGATCAGGGGTACCTGGCGCACCGCCATATCGAGTTCCACGTCGGCGCCGCCCTGGTAGGCGCCGAGCAGGCGGATGTCGCGCGTGTCCTCGAAGCGGGAGATCATCGACTTCAGCCGCGTCACCAGCGCGCGCTGCTCGACGCTCCAGGCCTTGCCGGCCAGGCGTGATATGGACGACAGCGGATTGACCGGCGGATAGCGGCCCTGTTCGGCGATCGCGCGGTCGAGCACGACATGGCCGTCAAGGATGCCGCGCACGGAATCGGCCACCGGATCGTTGTGGTCGTCGCCGTCGACCAGCACGGAAATGATCGCGGTGATCGATCCTTTCCCTTCCACTCCCGGCCCGGCGCGTTCGAGCAGCTTCGGCAGCTCGGTGAAAACCGAAGCCGGATAGCCGCGCGCGACCGGCGGCTCACCCGTTCCCGTCGCCACTTCGCGCAGGGCGTGGGCAAAGCGGGTGATCGAATCCAGCACCAGAAGCACGCGGTGGCCCTGGTCGCGAAAATGTTCGGCGACACGCATCGCGGTGTCCGGCGCCCGCCGGCGCATCATGGCGCTTTCGTCGCTGGTGGCGACGACGGCTACGGTCTTGGCCATGCTGTCGCCGATCGTGTCCTCGAGGAATTCGCGGACCTCGCGGCCGCGTTCGCCGATCAGCGCCACGACCACGGTGTCGAAGGCGTCTGCGCCGGCGAGCATGGCCAGCAGCGTCGACTTGCCGACACCGGAACCGGCAAAGACGCCCATGCGCTGGCCGAAACAGAGCGGCGTGAAAATGTCGATGATCTTGACCCCGGTCATGAAGGCGGTGCCGACGCGCTGGCGCGCCATGGCGCCGGGCGTGGCGGCCCCGGACATGCCGTCGCCCCTGATCAATGGCGGGCCACCGTCGATCGCCCGGGTGAGCGCGTCGATCGTGCGGCCGCGCCACGAAGCATGCGGCGCCACGGCGAGCGGACCGCGACGGAAAACGGCGTCGCCTATGCCGGCATCGGCACTGCGTTCGAAGGGGGCCACGACAATCTCGTCGCGGCTGATCTTGACGATCTCGCCGCGGCGCGTGCCGGCATGGCCGCGCTGTTCGACAAGATCGCCCAGCCTGGCGAAATCCGAAAGGCCGCGCACCTTGTAATGCGTCGATGTGACTTCGGTGACGAGGCCGCCGCGTTTGAGCAGTCCCTCGGCATCGCTGAAGCGCCGCCATATCCGCTCCAGCGCGGCAAGCCGGTCTTCCGGCGTTGGCTGGGGCAGTCTTTCGGGTGCGCGCAGGGTTGGCTGGTCGAGCGACATGCTACTTCGAGCCGAGCGTCTTGATCGCCTCGTCGGTGGAGGAGTCAGTCTGCCGCATCAGGGCGGCGGTGTTCTCGAAAGCGCGCTGGACCATGATCAGCCGCGTCATCTCCAGCACCGGATTGACGTTGGATTCCTCGACAAAGCCCTGGGCGACGCCGATATCGGCTCGATCGGTCACCGGCTCGGGCGTGCGCGCCGGCACGATGCCGGAATTGCCGTAGCGCACGAAATTCTCACCCGGATCGAAATTGTACAGGCCGATGGAGCCTACCAGCTGATCGTTCTGGCGCAACGATCCGTCGGCTCCGGCCTTGGGCGGGCCGTTGCGGGGGTCGAGCTGGATCGGTGCGCCGCCGGCGTCGAGCACGGGATGGCCCTCGACCGACATCAGCTCGCCATTCTCGTTCATCGAGAAGCGGCCATCGCGGGTCATGACGGTGCCGACCGGCGTCTCGATGGCGAACCAGGCGTCGCCCTGTATGGCGAAATCGAACGGATTGCCGGTCTCGGTCAGGGAGCCATGGGCGCCGGAAAGGTAGGTCTTGCCCGAGGAGGCGAAGGACACGGATTTCGGCCCGGTGCCGGACACCACGTCCTCGAACTTCACGCCGGTGGCGCGAAAGCCGACGGTCGAGGCGTTGGCGACATTGTCGGCGATCGTGTCGAGCCGACGCTCGAGCGCGATCTGCGAGGAAAGGGCGACGTAGAGACTGTCCCGCATGGTCAGAACTTCAACTTCTGCATGGCCATCATCAGGTCGGTGGAGATCCCCGCCGTGACCGGCTTGGCGAAGAGCACGCTGATCGACGACACGGCTGAAGAGGTCGGGTGGTTGATCTCGTACATGGAGGTGAAGCGGGTCAGGAACTTGCCGAGCTTTTCGGGGTCGGAGAAATCAGAAATGTCGAGCTTCTGCTCGAACAGCTGCGCCTGCTTGTCGACGTCGGCGGTGGCGAAGGAATCGGGCAAGCCGAGCACTGTGCGCACCACGCTGGCAAGAGCGGTGTCGGCGAGCACATCGTACCAGCTGGTGATATCAGGCGCCTTGCGCTGGAAATAGAGCGCCAGCCGTACGCCCTCGTTGGTTTGGCCGGCATCCTCCTCCAGCGTCTGGCGCATGTATTTGTCGACGGTCGGCTGCTGTGCCGGATTGGTCGTGGTGGCCGCTTCGCCGTATTGTTCGAAGTTGAAGGCGGAGGCGAGCCCGGCATAGGCTTTGTTGGTCATCTTGTTGGCGACGCTGTCGGGGTCGCGGACGCCACCGGCCAGAACGCTGCGGATGAGATCCTTCCTCTCTGTCGCCGGATCGAGCGCGTAGGCCGAGAGGGCATAATTGTACAAGCGGCTGTTGGCCATCAGATCGTCGATGGATTTCACGTTCGTGATGTTGGCCAGATAATATGCGGTCTCCGACTTGATGTAGTCCGCATTTGGCTTGATCAGGCCAAGCGCCGACCCTGTCGTGTAGATTTTCGGCGTATCTTTCAGCACTGCGTCGCGCGTGGTCGTCTGATCGCCATATTGGGCAAAATCGAAGGCCGTGACGAAGTTGGCGTATCGTTTATCGGTCAGCTTGTTTGCAGGGCTGTTGGGATCGCTCACGCCGCCCTCGAGCATGGCGCGGATCTGCCGCGGGGTTTCGGTTGACGCATCCAGTCCATAGGACGCCATGGCGAATGTAAGCAGGCGCTTGTCCGCCATGAGGTCGTCAATCGACTTCACCTTGGAAACGTTTGCCGCGTAGTAGTCGGCCTCGCCCTTGACGTACTGCGCGCTCGGCTTGACCAACGTCAGCCCGGCTCCGGCCATGTAGCCCTTAGGCACCGCCTGCTGGACGTTGTCGCGCGTGGTCGTCTGATCGCCATACTGGGCGAAGTCGAACCTCGAGACGAAGTTGGCGTAACTCTTGTCGGTCAGCTTGTTGGCGGGACTGTTGGGATCGCTGACGCCACCTTCGAGCATCGCCCTGACCGTTGCGGCCGGTTCGGTTTCGGCGTCGAGCCCGAATGCGGCCATCGCGTATGTCAGCAGGCGGCTGTCGCCCATCAGGTCGTCGATCGACTTAACCTTGGAGATGTTGGTGACATAATAGGCGGTTTCGCTCTGATAGTAAGAGAAGCCCGCCTGCGAGGCGCCGATCTGGACTTGCAGCGCATAGTTGCCGGTCACCAGCTGCTGCGCCTTGTTGTAAACGGTGGTATTGGCGCCGTTGGCTGCGAAGTTGAAGGCGCTGACAAATTCGGCGTAGCGCTTGTCGGTCAGCTTGTTGGCGAAACTGTCGGGGTCGGAAACGCCTTCCTTGAGCGCCTTGACCATGAACGCCTTGGCGTAAGCCATGTCTTCCAGGCCGTAGGCCTTCATGGCATATTTGAACAAACGGTCATTGTTGACGAAATCGTCGATCGATTTCACCTTGGTGATGTTGTCCAGATAATATTTGGTGTCGCGATCGACCGTCGGCTGCTTTTCGATGCGGTCGATCGACTTGTCGATGTCCCTGGTGATCAACTGGTAGCTGGTATAGGTACTGAGCAAGGACGCGCCTCCGGCCGAAGCTATGCCAGCACAATAGACTCACTTCCTTGCGCGAAACTGAATCGCGCCAATCGGCTCGATGCCGCTCCGATTCAAGCCTCACACAAGGCACGGGGACTATTCCTTGCAGCTGACTTGAAATGCGGAAGGACCTCTCGTGGGCATTCTGATTGGACTGGTGGTGACGCTCGGCTGCGTCCTTGGCGGCTTCATGGCCATGGGCGGGCATCTGCATGTGCTGATGCAGCCCTGGGAAGCGGTGGTTATCTGCGGCGCCGCACTCGGCACCTTCCTCGTCGCCAATCCGATGAAAACGGTCAAGGACACCGGCAGGGGCATCCTCGAAGCCTTCAAGCAGGCCGTGCCGAAGGAGCAGGATTATCTGGAAACGCTCGGCGTGCTGCACAGCCTGATGCGTGAACTGCGTTCGAAGTCGCGCAGCGAGGTCGAGGCCCATATCGACAATCCCGAGGAATCGGCGATCTTCCAGGCATTCCCCACCGTGCTGAAGAACCACGACCTGACGCATTTCATCTGCGACTATTGCCGGATCATCATCATCGGCAACGCCCGTTCGCACGAGATCGAGGCGCTGATGGATGAGGAAATCCAGACCATCAAGTCCGACAAGATGAAAGCCTACCACGCGCTGGTGGCGGTCGGCGACGGCCTGCCGGCGCTCGGCATCGTCGCCGCCGTGCTCGGCGTGGTCAAGGCGATGGGCGCGCTCGACCAGTCGCCGGAAATCCTTGGCGGCCTGATCGGCGCCGCCCTCGTCGGTACCTTCCTCGGCATCTTCCTGTCTTACGCGGTGGTCGGGCCCGTCGCCACCAAGATCAAGACGGTGCGCGAGAAGAAGAACCGCCTCTACATTATCGTCAAGCAGACGTTGCTCGCCTATATGAACGGCGCCCTGCCGCAGGTGGCGATCGAGTTCGGCCGCAAGACCATATCGTCCTATGAGCGGCCGACCATCGACGCCGTCGAGCAGAGCACGATGAACACCGGCTCCGCCGAGAAAAGGGCCGCCTGAGCGATGCGCGACAGATCGGTGCCGACATTGTCATGACCAGTCCCGGCAGTCCCTCACAAGCGCGCTCGCTGATCATCGAGCGCCTGGTCGGCGACAGCGGCGAGGCCGCCCAGGTCATCGGCACCGGCCGGGGCATGGCAGAGCGCGCTGCGCCGCTGCTGCAGAAGAGCCTGACCAGTGAGCTTGGAGTTCCGGTCACCGTCGATCTCAGGGGCGTCGAGGTCAGCCGCGTCGCGGAGGCCCGCTCCCGTGCCGGCGATACGTTTGCCATGACCATCGTTGCGTCAGCCACGTCCTCCGATGCCATGACCCTGGTGATCGATGCGCCGGCGATCGCGGTCACGCTTTGCACGCTGTTCGGCGGCGACCCGGAGATGCCGGCATCGCCGATAGAGCGTGATCTGTCGCAGATCGAGGTCGATGTTTCGACCATGGTGTTCCAGCAGGTCGCGCAGGCACTGAACGGATCGGGGCGACGGTCGCTCGACCTGCGCCTGCCAGTGCCGCGGGCGATGTCGGGCACCGAAGCCAAACGACACGTGTTGCGCGATGGCGCTGCAATCCGCATCGTCTTTGGCATCTCGACGCCGGCCGACAGCGGCACCGTCACGGTTACGATGCCGCAGCGTGTCGTGCTGGCCAGCCGGGACAGCGCTGCCGCCGGCGGGGAGAACGATCAGGGCGCCAGCTGGCGCGCGCGCTTTTCGGAAGAAGTGATGCGCTCCACGGTGGCGCTCGAGGCGACCATGCCGCTGGCCCGACTGACGCTCGGCGATCTTGCCGATTTCGAAATTGGCCAGATCATCGAATTCGAAGAAACGGCGCAATCGCAAGCGCGTCTCGGCGCGCGCGGCAAGACGCTGTTCGTATGCGAGTTCGGCAAGCTGGGACAGAATTACACCGTCCGGATCAAGCATCCCTATGATGCCGGACAGGATTTTATCGACGGGCTCATGCCGGCTGGTGCCGGGCACGCCTGAGCTTTTGGAGACGATGCATGGCCAAGACCAAGGCAGAAGCCGAAATCGACCAGCCGGACGAGCAGCTCGACCGCGCCATCGAGGAATTGCGCGGGGTTCTGCATGAAGAGGAACAGCGCCCCGATATTGCGTTCAAGGCCGCGTCCGCTGCCAATTCGAGCGTCATCATGAATATCCCCGTCGACGTCCAGATCATCCTCGGCAGCACCGAGATGCCGGTGTCCGACCTGATGGCGCTGCAGAAGGGCTCCACGGTGGCGCTCAACCGCCGCATCGGCGAACCGGTCGACGTGGTGGTCAACGGCCGCAGAATAGCGCGCGGCGAGATCACCGTGCTCGAAAGCGACCCGTCGCGCTTCGGCATCAGGCTGACCGAAATCATCGCCGGCACGAAGGGCGCGTGAAGATGCGTCGCGGGTCTTGCCGGCGGCAGCGGGAGCGAAAGGCATGACGACGTCCCTTTCCCTGACGCGTCCGCAGAAGGCGGCCGCCATACTGGTGGCGATGGGCAAGCCGTCGGCCAGCCGCCTCTTGAAATTCTTCAAGCAGGAGGAATTGAAGGCGCTTATCGAGGGCGCCCGGCTGCTCAGGACCATTCCGCAAGGCGATCTCGAGCGCATCGTCGCCGAGTTCGAGGCGGAGTTCACCGAAGGGGCGGGACTGCTCGATTCCGCCGACAGGATGGACACCATCCTCAATGAATCGCTGTCACCGGAAGAGATGAGCGCGATCATGGGTGACAAGAAATTCGAGGTTGCGCCGGAAGGTCCGCCGCCGATCTGGCCCGAGCTCGAGAAGCTCGAGCCGGTGCGGCTTGGTACTTTCCTGGCCGGTGAACATCCGCAGACTGCGGCCATGGTGCTGTCGAAGCTGGCGCCGCAGGCGGCGGCGAGCGTGCTGTTGACGTTGAGCAAGCTGACGCGCGGCGAGATCATCAAGCGCATGGTGACGATGGCCAATGTTCCCGACGCCGCCAGCAGGATCGTCGAAAACCGGCTGCGCACCAGCGTGCTGGCGGAAACCGCGACCAAGGATACATCGGCCGGACAGGCGCGCGTCGCCAGCGTTCTCAACGAATTGGACAAGCCGCTGCTCGAGGAGGTCATGCAGGACCTGGAGGCCGCCGGCACGCCCGATCTCGACGGCGTCCGGGCTCGGCTGTTCGCCTTCGACGATTTGCCGCTGCTTACCCAGAAAGCGCGCGTGCTTCTATTCGACGGGCTGTCCACCGAACTGGTCACGCTGGCGCTGCGCGGCACTTCGGCGATCCTTGCCGAAGCGGCGCTGTCGGCGATCGGCGCGCGCTCGCGGCGCATGATCGAAGCCGAACTCGGACAAGGATCCGAAGGGGTCCCCCTCGCCGACATCATGGCGGCGCGCAAGACGATCGTGACGACGACAATCCGGCTGGCGCGCGAAGGCGCGTTCGAGCTTCCCGCGACCCAGAACGCCGCCGCCTAAGGCCGGATCATGGCAGAGGCGGTCGACAAGGATTCCAAAACCGAAGAAGCGACGGAAAAGAAGATCCGCGACACCATCGAACAGGGCAAGCTGCCTCATTCGAGGGAGACCGCGCTCCTGGCCTCCTTCGTCGCCATACTGGTGTTCACCGTCTTCTACGCCAAGGATGCCATTGTCGATCTCGGCATGTTCCTGTCGATGTTCCTGGAGAAGCCGGAAGCCTGGCCCATGGACACCGAGACCGACGTCATCGCGCTCTACAAGATCGTCATGCTGGAGGTGGGCCGTGCCATCCTCAGCCTGCTGGTGCTCCTGACCATCGCCGGCATCGGCGCCTCGGTGTTCCAGAACATGCCGCAATTCGTCGGCGAACGCATCAGGCCGCAGCTGTCGCGCATCTCGATCGTCAAGGGCTGGAACAGGCTGTTCGGGGTGCAGGGCTGGGTCGAGTTCCTGAAGGCGCTCGGCAAGGTGGGCTTCGCCATCGTCGTGCTCGCCTTCACGCTGTCCGAGGATCACCGCAAGCTGCTCGCCGGCATGATCACCAATCCCGTCGCCTTCGGCCTCGTCATCCGCGGCATCGCGGTCGACATACTGGTGGCGATCGTCTTCGTCATGGGCCTGATCGCGGCGATCGACATCGTTTGGTCGCGCTTCCACTGGAAGCAGGACCTGCGCATGAGCAAGCAGGAGGTCAAGGACGAGTTCAAGCAGTCCGAGGGTGACCCGATCGTTAAGTCGCGGCTGCGCTCGCTGGCGCGCGACCGCGCTCGCAAGCGGATGATGACGGCGGTGCCGCGCGCGACGTTGATCATCGCCAACCCGACGCACTTCTCGATCGCGCTGAAATATGTGCGCGACGAGGATTCGGCACCGTTGGTGCTGGCCAAGGGGCAGGATCTGGTGGCGCTCAAGATCCGCGAAATCGCGCGCGAGCACAACATCCCGATCTTCGAGGACGTGGCGCTCGCCCGCTCCATGTACAAGCAAGTTTCGGTCGATAGTGTGATCCCGTCGCAATTCTACCAGGCCGTCGCCGAACTGGTGCGGATCGTCTACTCGAAAAAGGCTGAGCGCAGACAGATTTCATGAACCGCCAACCGCACGCCAACTCCCGCGAGATCATCGTCGCCAGCGCCATCGAGCAAGTCGTGGCGGAGCTCAGGCTGATCGATGTCGCCGATTATATCGCCTTCATCCGGCTGGAGCATTTCGCCTGCCTGTCGGACCTGGTCGATTCCGCGGCGGAGCTGTTCTTCAAGCCGGGCACGCTGAGGCTCGGCCATGGCGGCGAGGCTCATGTCGACTGGAGCGGTAGCCCGCGCATCGTGCTCGATCTCGAGCTTCGGCCGCCCGGCGTCACCGTCTATTTCCAGCTGACGCTGAGCGAAAAAGGCGCCTCGGTCGCGGTCAACTACGTGTCGTTCGAAAAGCCCGGCGAGGACCCCGAGCACAACACCGCCCTGCTCGAGGCGGTGGTCGAACAGGCTCGTATCCGCAAGGTCGAGCCGCTGGCGTTCTAACTATTCGATCAGGCCGAGCCGCAGCGCCTTGGCGACCGCCTGGTTGCGGTTGACGGCGTTGAGCTTCTGGGTCGACTGGGTGAGATACTGGTTGGCAGTATGCACCGACAGTTTCAGCAGCCGCGCTATCTCCTCGCTGGTATTGCCGTTGGCGGTCAGCTTCAGGCATTCGAGCTCGCGTTTGGAGATCGCGCGCGTCTTGCCGACATCGCCCGGCCGCATGCGGGCGACAGCGGCGAACAGCGAAAAGCAACGGGCGTGGATTTCATAGAGCGCGTCCTGCGGCAGGGCGATCTCCGAGCCGAGGAAGACGACGAGGCCGCACTGGCCGCGATCGGCGTGGACGGGAAAGGCGATGCCGCTGCTGCCGGGCGCCAGCGGCGCCATCTGCTCGGTCCAGGCAAGGCCGCCGAACATCTCGCTCATGGCCGCCACACCGTCATCCGTCCACCAGCGCGGTTCGGTCGAGATCCTGCTATGGCGCACGATCTCCTCGCCATTGGCGCCCGAGATGAACTTGGTCGCCACCGATATGCCGGGATAGTCGGAATCGAAGCACGGCACCAGCCGCGCCCGCTCGAGCGACGGGCTGACGAAGAACAGGCCGAAGGCCGAGGCATTGATGTCGACGGCGATCCACCGGCAGCGCCGCACAGCATCGGGAATGGTCACGGCGTGATGCGTTTCGGAGCCGAGCGAGAAGGCACCGAACGGATTGCGCTGGTCGTTGAAAAGGGCCTCGGCGGCCTGCTTGACGTCGGCCTGTTTCAAATGATGCCGCTCCTGATCGCCGTGGCGATGGCCATCGCGCGGTTGCTGGCCGCGAATTTCTGGATGGCGTGGGTGATGTAGCTGTTGACGGTGTTGGAGGACACGCCAAGGATGACGGCAACCTCGTCCGTGGTCTTGCCTTCCGAGACCCAGAACAGGCATTCGCGCTCGCGGTCCGACAGCGGATCCTGCATGGCGGCGGCGGCGATCAGTTGCGGAATATGCGAGAGCGCGTAGCAGCACTTCAGCTGCGCCTTCATCAGCGCTGGCTGGTCGATCCGGCCGGCGGCTGCCGCCGAGAACAGCGCGAACAGGCGTTGGCGGCCGACATTCAGCCTGAGCGAATAGATCTCGGCGTGGCCGAGCACGTCGAGCAGACGTGCCTCTTCGCCGGAGACCAGCCCCTCGGCCTGTGGTGCCTGCGCCGACACCAGCGGCCTTGGACGCATGCCCGGCGCGACGGTGAGCGCGCCCTGGGCAAGGCCAGCGATCAGCCGCTTGCCGATCAGTTCGATGGCGTCGAAAATCCAATTGGACGAGACGATGCGCGCGTCGTTGCGGTCCTGATCGTGGACGATGGCGACCAGCATATAGCTGTCGGCACCGATCTCGGCGGTCAACTCCATGAAAAAGCTGGTGAGATCGCCGCGCGACGTCAGGCGCGAGCCCAATGTGTCGGATTGAAGAAGCGCGGCGGGACTGCTCATTGCTGTTTTTGGCCGGAATCGATGCTGATGTCCGGATGCTGGAGAGCCAGCCGCCGAACCTGAAAACGCGTTACATTTACGAGACACACACAAGCGCGGGGTCGCGCCCGATCAGACGGAATCCATTCAGGGAACGCGAAGCCGTCCGCGTCTGGCGCCAGAAAATTCCGGCACTTGAGACTTTGGGTGGTCGCCGCGCCCCCCGAGGACCGGCTGATTCGGGTCTAATCTACCCGTAGATGAATCTGACATCAAACGCGATTTGACAAAATCGAATCGAGTGGACTCAAGCCGCGACTCAGGAGCCGATTTTCGCGCGTTTCGGTGCGTGGAAATACCCGAGCCATGCAAGCCGGTCTTCTCGGCCGGGGCTGTTTCAGTCGCGCCCACCAAGGGGCTAGAGGATGTCAAAGAGCGGCTGACGCCGCCCTTTTTCGTGGTTTCCCTGAGAGCTGCCGCGCTTCGGGCAGCCGGTGTCACCGGCCCTCGAAGCCGGTCAGCACGCCGACGGCATTGATGCCGATTTCCTCGACGGCGTAGCCGCCTTCCATGACGAACAGCGTCGGCAGGCCGAGCCTGGCGATGCGGCGGCCGATCATGGGATAGTCCGACGACTTCAGCTTGAACTGGCTGATAGGATCCTTCTCGAACGTGTCGACGCCGAGCGAGACGATGACGACGTCTGGAGCGTAGGCGGCGAGCCTGGCGCAGGCGTCTTCCAGCGAGGCGCTCCAGGCGTCCCAGCCGGTGCCGAACGGCATGGGATAGTTGATGTTGAAACCTTCGCCCGCGCCGGCGCCACGCTCGTCGGCATGGCCGAGGAAGAACGGATATTCGACCATCGGGTCGCCGTGCAAATTGAGGACCTGCACGTCGGCGCGGTCGTAGAAGATCTCCTGTGTGCCGTTGCCGTGATGATAGTCGACATCGAGGATCGAGATGCGGCTGGCCCCCTGGTCGCGGAACCACTGCGCGGCAACGGCCGCGTTGTTGATGTAGCAATAGCCGCCCATGAAGCCGGCTCCGGCATGGTGGCCGGGCGGACGGCAGAGCGCGAAGGCGGAGGCTTCGCCGGCCTTGACCAGGCCCGCGGCGGTCAGCGCGACGTCGTAGGAGGACTTGATCGCATCCCATGTTCCTTCGACGAAGGTGGCGCCGCCGTCGAAGGAATAATAGCCGAGCAGGGCGTCGACGCGCTTGGGCGGCACGTCGCCGCGCAGGCCGCGTGTCGGCCAGGTGAAGGGCATGGCTGTGCCTGTGTGGCCCTCGGCGATCCATTGCGGCCAGACCGTCGGCAGGAAATCGACGTAGTCGGCCCTGTGGATGCGCTTGGCGGCGGCAAGATCATGCTCGGCCGGCGCGATGATCGGCCCGAGTTTCTCGCTGTCGACCCGCGCCTTGATGAACTCGGCGCGCGAGGGTTTTTCGAAACCCGGCACGATCGCCGATGTGACCAGTTCCATCTGGCCGGCGTGGCCGGCGTGAAGCGGCGAATAGACAGTCTTCATAAAATTCCTCTCGAAATGCGAAATCAGTCAAGGTTGAGGTAGGGGGTCACCAGAGCGAGCCACATGGTTTCGACATCGTCCTCGATGAGGTCGTATGTCCGGCGATCCCTTTTCAGGCCGACAAGACGGCAGGCGTGTCCGACCTCCATCATCAGCACGCCGAGCCGGTTGGCGACCTTGTCTTCGAGAGCCGGGTTCACGTGCCGCAGCCACGCCGCATAGAGGGCGATGATCTGGTCGTCATACTCGTTCTGGATCGGTCTCAGGTCGGCGTTGCCTGAAATCGCCTCGATCACCGGCATCAGGCTGGCATTGTCGAGATAAAGCCTGGAGGTATCGGTGAAGAGCCTGCGCACCTCCCGCCGAAACTCCTCGCGGTTGGTGGGCGGATCGACCCTGATGCGCCTCGCGATCACTTCGGGAAAGGATGACAGCCAGCGCCGGGCGAGGTCCAGGAGAATGGCTTCCTTGTTGGGAAAGTATTGGTAGACCGAACCGACCGACAGGCCCGCGCGCTGCGCTATGGCGAGCGTCGTCGGCGTCCTTGTCCCTTGCTCGCGGGTCAGGATCAGCGCCGCGTCGAGAATCCGGTCCACCACCTTGCTCGACCGTTGTTGCCGCGGCTGCTTGCGCGGTTCGAGCGCTATCCTGGTTTTGCGATCGAGATTGCGCTTCACGGCTTGATGTCCTCGTTCCCCGCCCGGTCCCAACATCGGGGCGGGGTTATCCACAATACATTGCAAATTCCGCATGTTGACAAACGCGAATGATTAGTCGCATTCTTTTATCCACGCTGCCTTGGGGATAACAAGGGGAATTTCGAAGACAGCGCGCCGGCATCATCTTTTCCCATCGCCCCTCCCGCGGAGCGGCAGCTCGTGGGCAGTGGTTGTCGGTCTCAGTCAAAAGCGCGGAGTCGCGATGTCTGTCATGGGTGCGGGTCACAAGGCGGATCTGATCGTCATCAATGGTCGTGTGTTGACCATGGACGATGACAATCCGACCGCCGAAGCCGTTGCCGTCAAGGATGGCGCCATCGTCGCTCTCGGCAGCCAAGCCTCCATCGAAGAGTTCAAGGGCCCGGCCACCAGGGTCATCGACGCCAGGGGCGGTTCGGTGATCCCGGGTTTCATCGAAGCCCACATGCATCTGTTTTCAGGCGCGGCCGAGCTTGCGCATCTGCAGCTGTCGGGCGTCCACGGTTTCGAGGCGCTGCAAAAGGCGATCCGCGACTACGCGTCGACGCACCCCGATGCCAAGATGCTGGTCGGACAGGGCGTCGACTACACCGTGCTCGATGACGAGCGAGTGACGCGCCATCATCTCGATGCGATCCTGCCGGACCGGCCCTTCGTCATGGCCGCGCCCGATCACCATACGATGTGGGCCAACAGCAGGGCGCTGGACATGGCCGGCATCCTGAATGGGCGCGCGCTTGGCCCCGGCAATGAGATCGTCATGGGCGACGACGGCCTGGCCAATGGCGAACTGCGCGAGGGCGAGGCTTTCGGCCCGGTTCTCGATCTTGCCGGTGAGAGCCGGGTGCGGCTCGGGCTGGCGACAGGCGGCGAACCGGACCCGATGCCATCGGCGGAAGAGCGCGCCGCCGACCGCGACATCATGCGGCGCGGGCTCGCCTGGTGCGCGCGCCACGGCATCACCTCGATCCAGAACATGGACGGCAATCTCTACCAGCTCGAATTGCTGGCCGAGATCGAGGCCGAGGAGGGTCTGTCCTGCCGGGTGCAGATACCCTTCCACTACAAGAATTTCATGACGCTCGACATACTCGACAAGGCCTCGGCGATGGCCGAGCGCTACAATGGCGAGTGGCTGTCGTCAGGCATGGTCAAGGTGTTCTACGACGGCGTGCTCGATTCCTGGACGGCCGTCATGATCGAGCCCTATGCCGACCGTCCCGACTGGGTGGGTGAACCACTGTTCACGCCCCAGCAATTCATCGATCTCGCCGTCGCCGTCGACAGGCGCGGCCTGCAGATCGCCGTGCATTCGATCGGCGACGGCGCGGTGCGCGCCGTGCTCGACGGCTACGAGGCGGCGCAAAAGGCCAATGGCAAGCGCGACAGCCGGCATCGTGTCGAACATATAGAGGTCATCGCTGCATCTGATGTGCCGCGTTTCGCCGAACTCGGCGTCATCGCCTCCATGCAGCCGCCGCATCCGCCCGGCGCCATGGATTTTCCGCTGGAGCCGACCGTCTCGCGCATCGGGCCGGCGCGCTGGCCGCTGAGCTATGCCTGGCGCACCCTGAAGAATGCCGGCGCGCATGTCGTGTTCGCGTCGGACTGGCCGGTGTCGCCGATCGATCCGATCCTGGGCATCCAGGCGGCAGTAATGCGCAAACCATGGGCATCAAGCGATCCGGACCAGAGCTTCTCGCTGCGTGAATCGCTCGCCGCCTACACGGTCGAGGGCGCCTATGCCGAATTCGCCGAGCACCGCAAGGGCACGCTGAAGCCAGGCTATATGGCCGATCTGGTGGTTTTGTCGGCCGACATCGAAAAAACGGCACCGGCCGACCTGCACAAGGTGCGCCCGGTAACGACGATCTGCGGCGGCAAAGTCACCTACCAGGCCTGACATGGCATGCGGCCTGCCTGCTGAAATGGCGGACTGAAATGACCGACTGAACTGTGATTCAATGCCGGACTTGCCAACCCACCGGCCGTGTGGTCACATCCAATAGGGGAAAAGCTCCGCCAGCAAGAGCGGGGTCAACAGTGAGGCGTAATCGTGCCGGACAAACCGGATCGGAATGCGATTGAAGTAGTAAACGTCAGCAAAATTTTCGGATCGGGTGAGGGGCAGGTCGCTGCCCTCGACACAGTCTCGGTATCCATCCGCGAGAACGAATTCTTCACACTGCTGGGACCATCCGGCTGCGGCAAGACCACCTTGCTGCGGCTGATCGCCGGCTTCGACTTTCCAACCGCCGGCGAAATCCTGCTTTACGGCCAGGACATCGCGCCATTGCCGCCCTTCAAGCGGCCGGTCAACACCGTCTTCCAGTCCTATGCGCTGTTCCCGCACATGACGGTGGCAGACAATATCGGCTTCGGCCTGGAGATGCTGGGCAAGCCCAAGGCGCAGATCAAGGCGCGCGTTGCCGAGATGCTGAAGCTGGTCAAGATGGAGGCGCTGGCGGGCCGGCGCACCGGCCAGATTTCCGGCGGCCAGCAGCAGCGCGTGGCGCTGGCCCGGGCGCTCGCGCCGCAACCGAAGGTGCTGCTGCTCGACGAACCGCTCTCCGCCCTCGACTACAAGCTGCGCAAGGAGATGCAAATCGAGTTGAAGCGGCTGCAGCACGAGACCGGCATAACCTTCATCTTCGTCACCCATGACCAGGAAGAAGCGCTGACGATGTCGGACCGCATCGCCGTGATGTCGTCGGGCAAGATCCTGCAGGTCGGCTCGCCCTGGGATATCTACGACAAGCCTGCCGAACGCTTCGTCGCCGACTTCATCGGCGAGACCAACTTTCTCACCGCGGCCATATCGGGCACCGGCAACGGCAAGGCGCGCGCGACGCTCAAATCCGGCACCACCATCGAGGCGACCGTCGCCGAAGGTTTCCAGCCGAAGGACAACGCCACCGTGGTGGTGAGGCCGGAGCATGCCAAGCTGACCAAGAGCAAGGGCGACCTGGCGGGCACGGTCGACAACATCGTCTATTTCGGCACCGACACGCATATCCATGTCCAGCTCGACAGCGGCGAAGCCTTCACCGTGCGCCAGCAGAACACGCGCAGCGCCGGCTGCGGTTTCGAGCGCGGCGACAAGGTCGGCATCCTGATCGGCAACGACGCCGCGCAAGTGCTGAGGGACTGATGGCCACCGCCGAAGAAGTCGCCAAGGCAGCGGAGCGGCGCGACGTCCGCGCCCGCTGGTTGCTGTCAGCGCCGGCGCTGCTGGTCATTCTGCTCGCCGCGACCGGCCCGTTGCTAATCGTGCTCGTCTATTCGTTCCTGACGCCCGGCGCCTATGGCGACGTGAAGTGGCAATTTTCGCCGGAAGCCTGGGTGTCGGTGTTCATGGAACGCGACATTTTCGACGACACGCTGTCGCTGGCGGCCGCCCACGTCACCATCTTCCTGCGCTCGATCAAGCTCGCGGTGGTGACGACGCTGGCGACTTTGGCGCTCGGCTTCCCGACCGCCTATTTCATGGCGACGCGCAGTGAAAAGACCAGGGATCTCTGGCTGTTCCTGATCACCATCCCGTTCTGGACCAACCTTCTGATCCGCACTTTCGCTGTTCTGCAGATCATCCGCAACGAAGGCATCGTCAATACCATCCTTCTGAAGCTCGGCATCGTCTCGGCGCCGGTGCAGATCCTCTACACCGACACGGCGATCCTGATCGGCATGGCCTATGTCTACCTGCCGCTGATGGTGCTGCCGATCTATGCCAGCATGGAAAAACTCGATTTCCGGCTGGTCGAGGCCGGCTACGATCTCTACGCGACACGCTTCAAGGTGCTGCGCAAGATCATTTTCCCGCTGGTCAAACCCGGCGTCATCGCCGGCTCCATCCTGGTCTTCATTCCGGCCCTCGGCGCCTATGTGACGCCGAGCGTGCTTGGCGGCGGCAAGAACATGATGCTGTCCAACCTGATCGAATTGCAGTTCGGACAGGGCCGCAACTGGCCGCTTGGCTCGGCGCTGTCGATCACGGTCATGATCATCGTCATGGTGGCGCTGCTGGCCTATGTGCGCAACGCCGGCAAGTCGGGGGTGCGTCATGGCTAGCAATTTCTCCATCAAGCACCAGCCTGGCTTCACCGCCATCGCGGCAACCTGTTTCGTCGTGCTCTATTTGCCGATCATCGTGCTGGTCATCTACGCCTTCAACGCGGCGAGCTCGACCTCGGAATGGGGCGGGTTTTCGCTCAAATGGTTCCAGTCGGCCTGGCAGAACACGCAGGTCATCGATGCGACGATGCGTTCCTTCCAGATCGGCGCCATAGCGGCGGCCCTTGCCACCATCTTCGCCACCATGGCCGCGCTCGCCACCACGCGCACACCGCCCTATCCCGGGCTGACCTTCAAATACGCGGCCATCAACCAGCCGCTGATGGTGCCCGAAATCGTCACCGGCGTGGCGCTGCTGATCTTCTTCTCGCGCATCAAGATCTTCACCGGCTATTCCGGCCTTGGCTACCTGATCGCCGCGCATACGGCGTTCTGCATCCCGTTTGCCTACCTGCCGATCCGGGCGCGGCTGGAGAATATGGACCTGACGCTGGAACGCGCCGCCGCCGACCTCTATGCGACGCCGTGGAAGACCTTCCGCCGCATCACGCTGCCGCTTTTGTGGCCCGGCATCCTCGCCGGCCTGATGCTGGCTTTCGTCATCTCGCTCGATGACGTCGTCATCACCGAATTCGTCAAGTCGGGCGGCCAGGACACGCTGCCCACCTACATGCTCGGCCAGATCCGCCGCGGCATCACACCCGAGATCAACGCGATATCGACCGCCTTCCTGCTGCTTTCGGTCGCGATCGTCACGTTGTTTTTCTTTGTCAGCAGGAAACGAGACTGAAACCGATAATGGGAGTTAATACGATGAACTGGAAGACAACGGCGTCCGCCATGGGGTTGGCGTTGCTCGCTTCGACGGGCCTTGCCCGCGCCGACGGCGTGCTCAACATCTACAATTGGGGCAATTACACCAGCCCCGACGTGATCAAGAAGTTCGAAGCCAAATACAACGTCAAGGTGACCATCACCGACTACGATTCCAACGATACCGCGCTTGCCAAGGTGCGCCAGGGCGGCACCGGTTTCGACATTGCCGTGCCTTCGCAGACCTATGTACCGATCTGGATCAAGGAAGGCCTCGTTCAGGAAACCGATCCGGGCAAGATGGAGAACTTCAAAAACGTGGCGCCGGAATGGGCCAATCCTGAGTTCGATCCGGGCCGCAAATACACGGTTCCGTGGGCCTGGGGCACGATCGGCGTCGTCGTCAACACCGACGCCTACAAGGGCCCGGCCAACACGTGGGGCATCATCTTCAACACGCCCGACGAGTTGAAGGGTAAGGTCAACGTCGTACCGGAGATGGGCGACGTGATGTTCGCCGCGATCAAATATGTCGGCGGCCAGCAATGCACCAACGACAAGACGGTGCTGAAGAAAGTACGTGACCTGCTGGTGGCGGCGAAGCCGAACTGGATCGCCATGGAATACAACACCATAGAGAAGATGGGCGCCGGCGACTTCAAGGCAACCAGCGACTGGAATGGCTCGGCTTTGCGTCAGCGCCTCGCCAACCCGGCCATCCACTTCAATTATCCGAAGGAAGGCTATGGCCTGTGGAGCGACAACGTCGTCGTCCTGAAAGAGGCCAAGAACGTCGAGAACGCCAAGCTGTTCCAGAACTTCATCATGGATCCGGAAAACGCGGCCGGCCTCTCGGCCTTCCATCGTTACGCCAATGCCATCGCCGGTTCGGACAAATACATGCCGGCCGACATGAAGGACGCGCCGGAAGTCGTCATTCCGGCCGACGCCAAGCCGCTTGGCGAACTGCAGCAGATGTGCGCGCCAGAGACGCAGGAACTTTACACCAAGATCTGGACCGAACTGCAGAAGTAATCGCCGCATGACGGACCCGGCGGCACATGCCGCCGGGTCTTTTCCGTTTCCGGGAATAGCTTTCATGGACTCCTATCGCAACAGCGATCCGCGGCCGCCGATCATGCAGGGCTCGCCGCCCGCCATGGTGCCACCAAGGCTCGACTGGGACAGGCCGCCCTGGAACCGCTGGGCTTTCCAGCACATCAGGGAAATTCTGCCGACCGTCGAAGTCTGGCGCGGCAACGGCCACCGTCACCGCCTCGAACGCGCCGAGGTCGATCTCGACGGGCTGCCGGTCGAGGACAGCACGGGACGGAAGACGACGCTCGCGGGCCTGCTGGACGAGACCTATACGGATGGCTTCCTGGTGCTCAAGGACGGCAAGATAGCCTTTGAGCGCTACTTCAACGGCATGGACGAGCGCACGCTGCATCTGTCGCAGTCGATGGCCAAGTCGGTCACCGGCTCGGTGTTCGGCATACTGGCCGGGCGCGGGCTGGTCGATCCGGCGAGGCCGGTGACGGACTACCTGCCGGAATTGAAGGCAACCGGGTGGGCCGGCGCCAGAGTCCAGCACGTGCTCGACATGACGACGGGCGTGTGTTTCTCGGAGGAATATAACGACCGTTATTCCGACATAGGCCAGGTCGATGTCGCCACCGGCTGGAAGCCGGTGCCGCCGGGCAGCGACCCGGACTTTCGCTGGCCCGCGCACATGTTCGAGCTGATCCTGGGCTTGACGGAGACGGTCCGGCCACATGGGGCGGCATTCGAGTACCGCTCGGTCGAAACCGATGTGCTCGCGTTCATCCTGGAGCGGGTGACCGGCAAGCGGCTGGCGCAACTGGTCTCGGAAGAACTCTGGCAAAAGCTCGGCGCCGATGAAAGCGCCTGCTTCACCGTCGACAGCGCCGGCTACGCGCTGGCCGATGGCGGCTTCAACGCGACGCTGCGCGATTATGCCCGCTTCGGCCAGCTGATCCTCGATAATGGCGGCGGCATCGTGCCGGCCGATTGGATCGAGGCGACGCGCAGCGGCAGCCACGGGCCGGGCTTTAGTCCGAGCCTGCCAGAGGGCAGCTATCGCAACCAGTTCTGGATCGAGAATCCACATTCGCGGGCGCTGATGTGCCGGGGCGTGTTCGGGCAGATGATCCACATCGACTGGAATACGCGGATGGTCGTGGTCAAGCTTTCGAGCTGGCCGGATTTCAGCAACGTCGCCTATTCCATGGCGACGCTGAAGGCCGTGCATGCCATCGCCGCCGCGCTGAGCTGAACCCCCACAAGACACGACCTGGAAGGAAATGCCATGACCGGCAAGACCGCGTTCGAGACCCGTTACGGCTTCCGCCGCAACCAGGTGCTGCTCGCCAACTGGCGGGAAAATCCGTTCAACCGATGGTCATTCCAGAACGTCGGCGAGCTGGTGCCGAGCGCGCGTGTCGCCGCCCTGCCGGTCAACGAGGCGCCGGCCGAGGATTTCGGCGGATTGCTCGACGAAAAGATCGCGGTGGCGAGCACGCCGGAAACCGTCGCGGCTTTTCTCAGCCGCTCGCACACGGATGCGCTGACCGTCATGAGAGGCGGCAGGATCGTCGGCGACTGGTTTGCGCCGCATATGGATTTCGACGCCCGCCACATCATCTTTTCGATCAGCAAGTCGGTGACCGCGATCATGGCCGGCATATTGGAAGGCGAGGGCGTGTTCGATCCGGAAGCCCCGGTGACGGCCTACATGCCGGAAGCCGGCGATTCGGCCTATGGCGAGGCTACCGTGCGGCATGTGCTCGATATGAGTGTCAGCCTCGATTTCGAGGAGGCCTACCTCGATCCCGAAAGCGCCTTTGCTCGTTACCGTCGCGCCACCTTGTGGAACCCGGGCGGCGGCACGGAAAGCCTGCGTGAATTCCTCCTGACGCTGCAGCGTCTCGCCGAGCCGCAGGGCCAGACCTTCCGTTACCGGTCGCCCAATTCCGACCTGCTTGGCCTGCTGCTCGAACGGGCGTCCGGCCAGCGCTTCGCCGACCTGATGTGCGAGAAACTGTGGCTGCCGCTGGGCGCCGCCAGCGAAGCTTCGGTGGCGGTCGACATGGAGGGCACGGCGCGCACTGCCGGCGGCATCTCGGTGACGCCGCGCGATCTGGCGCGCGTCGGCGAGATGATGCGGCAAGGAGGCACTGCGAATGGCCGCCGCATCGTGCCCGAGGCCTGGGTGCGCGACACCACGGTAACCGGCGGCAGTTCTGAAGCCTGGCAGCGTGGCGCCATGCTGCCGCTGTTTCCCAAGGGCCGCTACCGCAACAAATGGTACCAGACAGGACATGAGAACGGGGCCTATTGCGGCATCGGGATCCATGGCCAGTGGCTCTATGTCGAACCCCGGACGGAAGTGGTGATCGCCAAGATGTCGTCGCAGCCCGAGCCGGTCGACGATCCTCTCGATCTCGAGATCGTCGCATTCTTCGAAGCGCTGAGCCGGATGGTCTGAGCGGCCGCAACATTAGGGCGCGCTTTCCTGTGGACCTCTGTCGCCGGCGAAACCGCGAAGGTTGGCGGGCAGGATATCTGCGCCTATGGTCGCCGCTCTTTTCGAGAAGAGCAGGAACGGCATGGCATCCGACATCAAGCGCATCGCAGCCATTATCGCGACCGAGATTACAGCGCGGCCCGAACAGGCTGCCGCTGCCATCGGGCTGCTCGACGAAGGCGCGACCGTGCCGTTCGTGGCGCGCTACCGCAAAGAGGTGACGGGCGGGCTCGACGACACGCAACTGCGCCTGCTGTCGGAGCGTCTTGCCTATCTGCGCGAGCTCGACGCGCGGCGTGACACCATCCTTGGCTCGATCCGGGAGCAGGGCAAGCTGACCGACGAACTTGAAACCAAGCTCGCCGCCGCCGTCACCAAGGCCGAGCTGGAGGACATCTACCTGCCCTACAAGCCCAAGCGCCGCACCAGGGCGGAGATCGCCCGGGAGCGTGGGCTGGGACCCCTGGCGGAAGCCATCCTGGCCGACCGTTCGCTGGTGCCGGCGGAACTCGCACTGGCCTATCTGACCGAGGACGTGGCCGACGCCAAGGCGGCACTTGAGGGCGCGCGTGACATAATGTCGGAGCAGTTCGCCGAGAATGCCGACCTGGTCGGCAAGCTGCGAAGCTACATGAAGGAACGCGCCTTCATGCGCGCCAGGGTGGTCGACGGCAAGCAGCAGGCGGGTGCGAAATTCTCCGATTATTTCGACCATGTCGAGCGCTGGGCCACCGTGCCGAGTCACCGCGCGCTGGCGATGCTGCGCGGCCGCAACGAGGAGGTGCTGTCGCTCGACATCGAGGTCGATGCCGACGACTCTTCGCCGGTGAAGCCGGTAGAGCGGATGATCGCCAATGCCTACGCCATCGGCGGCAGCCTGCCGGGCGATCGCTGGCTGATGGAGGTCGCAGGCCGGACCTGGCGCATAAAACTATCCCTGCACCTGACGCTCGATCTGATGCGCGACCTGCGCGAACGGGCCGAGGAAGAGGCGATCCACGTCTTCGCCCGCAATTTGAAGGATCTGCTGCTCGCCGCCCCCGCCGGATCGCGGCCGACGATGGGGCTCGACCCTGGCATCCGCACCGGCGTCAAGGTCGCGGTGGTCGACGGCACCGGCAAGCTGGTGGCGACGACAACGGTCTATCCGTTCCCGCCCAGGAACGATGTGCGTGGCACGCAGGCGGAGCTCGCCAAGCTCGTTCGCCTGCACAAGGTCGAGCTGATCTCGATCGGCAATGGCACCGGCAGCCGCGAAACCGAGAAGCTGGTGGCCGACATGCTGTCCGACATGCCTTCCGGCGGGCCGAAGCCGCTCAAGGTGATCGTCAGCGAGGCCGGCGCTTCGGTCTATTCGGCTTCGGCGACGGCGGCTGCGGAATTCCCCGGTCTCGACGTATCATTGCGCGGTGCGGTGTCGATCGCGCGCCGCTTGCAGGATCCGCTGGCCGAACTGGTCAAGATCGAGCCGAAATCGATCGGCGTCGGCCAGTATCAGCACGATGTCGACCAGTACCGGCTTGGCCGCTCGCTGGAGGCGGTGGTCGAGGACGCCGTCAACGCGGTTGGCGTCGATCTCAACACGGCTTCGGCGCCGCTTCTGGCGCGGGTTTCAGGGCTCGGGGCGTCGCTCGCAGACGCCATCGTCGCGCATCGCGATGCCACCGGCCCGTTCGCCAGCCGCAAGGATTTGCTCAAGGTCTCCCGCCTCGGGCCGCGTGCGTTCGAGCAATGCGCCGGCTTCCTGCGCATCCCGAACGGCTCCGAGCCGCTCGACGCCTCGGCCGTGCATCCGGAAGCCTACGGCGTGGCCAAAAAGATCGTCGCCGCCTGCGGGCGCGATGTGCGTTCGCTGATGGGCGACAGTGCGGCGCTGAAGGCGCTCGATCCGCGCGTTTTCGTGGACGAGCGGTTCGGCCTGCCGACGGTGCGCGACATTTTGGCTGAGCTGGAAAAGCCCGGCCGCGATCCGCGCCCCGGCTTCAAGACGGCAACCTTCGCCGACGGCATCGACGACATCAAGGATCTGAAGCCCGGCATGCTGCTGGAAGGCACCGTCACCAATGTCGCCGCCTTCGGCGCCTTCGTCGACATCGGCGTCCACCAGGACGGGCTGGTGCACGTTTCGCAACTGGCCGACCGTTTCATCAAGGACGCGCATGAGGTGGTCAAGGCCGGCGACGTGGTCAAGGTGCGGGTCGTCGATGTCGACATCAAGCGCAAGCGGATCGCGCTTTCCATGCGCAGGGATGGTGGCGAGGGCGGCGCATCGCGCGGCCCGCGCGACAATGGCGGCGGCAGGCCGGCGCCACGCTCGCCCGCGCCGCAGCGCCAGCCGGAGCGACCGGCGCAGCAAGGTGCGTTCGGCGCGGCGTTGGCGGATGCGTTGAAGCGGAAGTAGCTACCACGCCAGAACAGCCGGGTCCTTTTCAACCTGGCTCGTCAGCCAATCTCGAAAACTCGCGACCGGCGGATGGCCGCGCTTGTCGTGCGGGACGACTAGATAATAGGCGCTGCGGCTGTGCATAGGCTGGCCGGGCGCGGGCACCAGCTGGCCGCGCTGCAACTCGCCTGAGATGAGGATTTGCGGCAGCAGAGCCACGCCCAGACCCGCCATGCAGGCCTGGGCGGCGGTGCCGAACTGTTCGAACTGCATACCCGGTCCGGTCGGCGCGCTCAGGCCCTGATGCTCAAACCATTCTGTCCAGGCGCCAGGCCGCGTCGCCATGTGCAGCAGCGGCAGACGGCCGATGTCGGCCGGCGTGGCGATGGAGCGCTCGGCGAGAAATTCGGGCGACACCACCGGGGCCACCACCTCCCGCACCAGCAGCGTCGAGTCTGCCTCGGGCCAGTCCGGCAGGCCATAATGGATGGCGGCGTCCAGCCGCTCTCTGGCGAAGTCGAAGCGGCCGACGCGGGTGACGAAGTTGATGGTGATGTCGGGATTGTTGTCGACGAAGTCTGGGATCATCGGCATCAGCCAGCGCGTGCCGAAGGTCGGCAGGATTGCGAGGTTCAGGATGCCGCTATGCCGATTACTCATCAATCCAAGCGCTGCGTCGCGCAATTGGCCAAGTGCCGAACGGACCACTTCGGCGTAGGTTTCGCCCGCCGCCGACAGCCGGACATTACGGCTGTCGCGCTCGAACAGCCGGCGGCCAAACTGGTCCTCGATCAGCCTGATCTGCCGACTGACGGCGCCCTGGGTTAAATCCAGCTCCTGGGCTGCAGCGGTGAAACTGCCAAGCCGGGCCACCGCTTCGAAGGCGGCAAGCGCGTTGATGTTAGGCAAAAGACGACGTTGGACGCTCATGATCTATTCCTAACGCTCATTGATCGGTGAAGCAATTTCGTTTGATTTTTTCAGGCCGTGGGCCGATAAGCCGGGCTTCACCCGTTTTTAAGGATCGAGACGCCATGGCTGCCGACAAGAATGCATTCGTCTGGGAAGACCCGTTCCTGATCGAGGACCAGCTTTCGGAAGACGAGCGCATGGTGCGGGACGGGGCGGCGGCCTTCGCCGCCGACAAGCTCGCGCCGCGCATCGAGGAGGCCTATCTCAACGAAACCTTCGACACGGCGATTTTTCGCGAGATGGGCGAGGCCGGCCTGCTCGGCATCAACATTCCGGAAGAATTCGGCGGCCTCGGCGCCAACTATGTCACCTACGGCCTGGTCGCCCGCGAAGTGGAGCGCGTCGATTCCGGCTATCGTTCGATGATGTCGGTGCAGTCGTCGCTGGTGATGTATCCCATTTATGCCTATGGCTCGGACGAACAGCGCAGGAAGTATCTACCCAAGCTCGCCAGCGGCGAGTGGATAGGCTGTTTCGGCCTGACCGAACCGGATGCCGGCTCCGACCCCGGCGGCATGAAGACGCGCGCCGAGAAGACCGCCAATGGTTACAAGCTTACCGGCTCCAAGATGTGGATCTCCAATGCGCCCGTCGCCGACGTGTTCGTCGTCTGGGCGAAGCTGAAGGGCGAGAACGGCAAGGATGAGATCCGTGGCTTCGTCCTGGAAAAGGGCATGAAGGGGCTTTCGGCGCCGAAGATCGGCGGCAAGCTGTCGCTGCGGGCGTCGATCACCGGCGAGGTGGTTATGGAAGGCGTCGAGGTCGGCGAGGATGCTCTGCTGCCCAACGTGTCGGGGCTGAAGGGGCCGTTCGGCTGCCTCAACCGGGCTCGCTACGGCATTTCCTGGGGCTCGATGGGCGCGGCCGAAGATTGCTGGCATCGCGCGCGCCAGTATGGCCTCGACCGCAAGCAGTTCGGCAAGCCGCTGGCCAGCACGCAGCTCTACCAGAAGAAGCTCGCCGACATGCAGACCGAGATCGCGCTCGGGCTGCAGGCCTCGTTGCGCGTCGGGCGGCTGCTCGACGAAGGCAAGATGGCGCCGGAGATGATCTCGATCGTCAAGCGCAACAATTGCGGCAAGGCGCTCGACATCGCCCGCCAGGCGCGCGACATGCATGGCGGCAACGGCATCCAGATCGGCTATCACGTGATGCGCCATGCGCAGAATCTGGAGACGGTCAACACCTATGAGGGCACGCATGACGTGCACGCGCTGATCCTGGGACGGGCGCAGACGGGGATCCAAGCGTTTTTCTGAGGTTCGGTAGCCGTTTAAGTTAGGTGCAGCGCAACATCCGCTTGGAGAATGACGGCCAGATGTGTCAGGGTTCGGCCAGCTAAACGCCGATCTTCCGGGGCTCCATGGCAATTCTGGCCGCCGTCTATCACCTGACCCATTACAAATACGACCGGCCGGTGGTTCTTGGTCCCCAGGTGATCAGGCTCCAGCCGGCGCCACATTCGCGCACCAAAGTGCTCAGCCATTCGTTGAAGGTCGAGCCGGCGAACCACTTCGTCAATCTCCAGCAGGACCCCTACGGCAATTTCCTCGCCCGTTTCGTCTTTCCCGACCCGGTGAGCGAACTCAAGATCGAGGTCGACCTCGTCGCCGACATGACGGTCTACAACCCGTTCGATTTCTTCGTCGAGGAGACGGCGGAAAATTTCCCGTTCGAGTATCCGGAAGAGACACGCAACGACCTCGCCATCTATCGCACACCGGAACCGGCAGGCCCGCTGCTGTCGGCGTTCCTGAAAACCATCGATACCAGCCCGAAAAACACGGTCAATTTTCTCGTCGACCTCAATGCCCGGCTGCAGCGCGAAATCGCCTATATCGTGCGCATGGAGACCGGCGTGTTCTCGCCGGAGGAAACGCTGGCGGCCGCCAAAGGGTCGTGCCGCGATTCGAGCTGGCTGCTGGTGCAGATCCTGCGCAATCTAGGCATCGCCGCGCGCTTTGTCTCGGGTTATCTGATCCAGCTCAAGCCCGACCTCGTCGCGCTCGATGGGCCGGCCGGTACATCCGTGGATTTCACTGACCTGCACGCCTGGTGCGAGGTCTATCTTCCCGGCGCTGGCTGGATCGGTTTCGACCCGACTTCGGGTCTGCTTACCGGCGAGAGCCATGTACCGCTTGCCGCCACCCCGCATTTTCGCAATGCAGCGCCCATTTCCGGCATGGCGAGCTTTGCCAATGTCGAGTTCGGCTTCGACATGCGGGTCGACCGCATCGCGGAGCATCCGCGCATCACCAAGCCGTTCTCGGATGAAAGCTGGCATGCGCTTGATGCGCTCGGCAACAAGGTCGATGCGGCGCTGGCGGACGGGGATGTACGGCTGACCATGGGCGGCGAGCCGACCTTCGTGTCGATCGACGATTTCGAGTCCGCCGAGTGGAACACCGCCGCCGTCGGCCCGACAAAACGCGAAAAGGCCGATGCGCTGATCCGGAGGCTGCGCGAGCGCTTCGCGCCTGGCGGCTTCCTCCATTATGGCCAAGGCAAATGGTACCCCGGCGAAAGCTTACCGCGCTGGACCTTTTCGCTCTACTGGCGCACCGACGGCCAGCCGGTGTGGAGCGACCCGTCGCTGATCGCGCGGGAGAAAAGCGAAGCCGATATCGGTCCGAAGCAGGCCGAGAGCCTGCTGACCGCGATCGCCGGCGAGCTCGGCATCGAAACGTCCATGGTCAGCGAAGCCTATGAGGATCCGGCCGAGTGGCTGCTCAAGGAAGGCAAGCTGCCGGAGAATGTCGATCCGTCCAATTCGAAGCTGGAGGATCCCGAAGAGCGCAGCCGCATGGCGACGGTGTTCGAACGCGGGCTGACCAAGCCGTCGGGCTATGTGCTGCCGGTGCAGCGCTGGAACAGCCAGGCGTCGGGCCAGCGCTGGCGCTCGGAAAAATGGACGACGCGGCGCGGGCGGCTGTTCCTGGTGCCGGGCGATTCACCGGTCGGCTACCGCCTGCCGCTCGGCACGCTGCCTCACGTGCCGCCGGAGCAGTTTCCCTATATCGTTCCGGTCGATCCTTCGCAGCCGCGCGGTGCGCTGCCCGTGCGGGAGGCGATCTTGCCCATGGCGGCTCCGGCCGAACCTCAGGGCGCCGATGAAATGGCACGCCGCCAGCAGGCGGCATCGTTCACGGCCGCGACCGCCCAGCAGGACCGGGTCGAGCAGGAGATCACCGAGATCGGCGGCGCGGTGCGTACCGCGCTTTCGGTCGAGCCGCGCGAGGGACGGCTCTGCGTGTTCATGCCGCCGGTCGAGGCGCTGGAGGATTATCTTGAGTTGGTGGCGGCAGCCGAGAACGCGGCCAAGGCGATCAGGTTGCCAGTGCATATCGAGGGCTACGGCCCGCCGCATGATCCGCGCCTCAACGTCATCCGCGTCGCGCCGGACCCTGGCGTCATCGAGGTCAACATCCACCCGGCTGCCAACTGGCAGGACTGCGTGGCGACGACCACGGCGATCTACGAGGAGGCGCGGCAAACGCGGCTTGGCGCGGATAAATTCATGATCGACGGCCGCCACACCGGCACCGGCGGCGGCAACCATGTTGTGGTCGGCGGCGCGACGCCCAATGACAGCCCGTTTCTGCGCCGCCCCGATCTTTTGAAGAGCCTGGTGCTGCAATGGCAGCGGCATCCCTCGCTGTCTTATCTCTTCTCCGGCCTGTTCATCGGCCCGACCAGCCAGGCGCCGCGCTTCGACGAGGCGCGCCACGATTCGCTCTACGAGCTTGAAATCGCCATGGCGCAGGTGCCGCGTCCGGACCAGGGCAACGTGCCTTTGCCATGGCTGGTCGACCGGCTGTTCCGCAACCTTTTGACCGACGTCACCGGGAATACGCATCGCTCGGAAATCTGCATCGACAAGCTGTTTTCGCCTGATGGACCGACCGGACGGCTGGGCCTGGTGGAATTCCGCGGCTTCGAGATGCCGCCCAATGCGCGCATGAGCCTGGCGCAGCAACTGCTGGTCAGGGCGATCATCGCTCGCGCCTGGAAGAACCCGCTCGACGGCCGTTTCGTGCGCTGGGGCACGTCGCTGCACGACCGCTTCATGCTGCCGCATCATGTCTGGGCGGATTTTCTCGACGTTCTCGACGACCTCAAGCTCAACGGTTTCACGTTCCGCCCCGAATGGTTCGACGCGCAGCTCGAGTTCCGCTTTCCCTTCTGCGGCGAGGTCCAATATGCGGGCGTCAAGCTGGAACTGCGGCAGGCCCTGGAGCCGTGGCATGTCATGGGCGAGCAGGGGGCTATCGGCGGCACCGTGCGCTTCGTCGATTCCTCGGTCGAAAGGTTGCAGGTCAAGACCGAAGGGCTCAATCCGGAGCGCCATGCCGTCGTCTGCAACGGCCGCATCGTGCCGATGAAGGTTACCGACAACAGGGAAGTCGCGGTGGCGGGCGTGCGCTTCAAGGCGTGGCAACCCGCTTCGGGCCTGCATCCGGCACTGCCGATCAATACGCCGCTGGTGTTCGATATCTACGACCGTTGGTCGGGTCGGGCGATTGGCGGCTGCGTCTATCATGTCGCGCATCCGGGCGGGCGCAGCTACGACACTTTTCCGGTCAACGGCAATGAGGCGGAAGCGCGCCGGCTCGCCCGCTTCGAGGCGCGCGGCCACACGCCGTCGACCTATGTGCTGCGCGAAGAACAACCCACGGAAGATTTCCCGGTGACGCTTGACCTTCGGCGTCCGCCAAGACTCTGATCTGACATGGCAAAGGGGAATCACAAGCGGGTACGAGGCAAGGCGCAGATCCATCGCCTGCTGGAGCACTACCAGCCGATCGACGGCGTCGTCGACGAGATGGTCGACGCGTCGGGCAATCCCCGTCCGGCCTGGAAGCATTTCATCGAGGCGCTCGATGATCTCGGCGCCGAAGAACTCGCCCAGCGTTTTGCGCGTGCCGACCAGTATCTGCGCGACGCCGGCGTCTATTACCGCGTCTATGACAAGGCCGGCGCCAACGAGCGCGAATGGCCGCTGGCGCATGTTCCGGTGCTCATCGAGGACGCCGAGTGGGCAGCGATCAGCGCCGGCCTGGTGCAGCGCGCCGAGCTGTTCGAGGAGATCATCGCCGATATATACGGGCCGAACCGGCTGGTCGAGAAGGGCATCCTGCCGGCCGGACTGATCGCGGCGAGCCCCGAATATTTGCGGCCCGTGGTTGGCACTCGTCCGGCCGACGGCCATTTCCTGCATTTCTGCGCCTTCGAACTCGGCCGCGGGCCGGACGGCCGCTGGTGGGTGTTGGGCGACCGTACTCAGGCACCATCCGGCGCCGGTTTCGCTCTGGAGAACCGCGTCGCTACGACCCGCGCGCTGTCGGACATCTATGGCGAGATGCATGTGCATCGCCTCGCCGGCTTCTTCCGGCGCTTTCGCGATGCGCTGATCGGCATGGCCAGGGAAGCTGACGGCCGCGTCGCCATATTGACGCCTGGGCCGCTCAACGAAACCTATTACGAACACGCCTATATCGCCCGCTATCTCGGCATCATGCTGCTCGAAGGCGAGGACCTGACCGTTTCCGGGGGCAGGCTGATGGTGCGCACCGTTTCCGGGCTGATGCCGATCAGCGTGCTGTGGCGACGGCTGGACGCGGCGTTCGCCGATCCGTTGGAACTGCGCTCGGAGTCGCAAATCGGTACGCCGGGCCTGGTCGAGGCGATCCGGCAAGGCAGCGTCTCCACCGTCAATGCGCTCGGCTCGGGCCTGATGGAAACGCGCGCGCTGCTTGCCTTCCTGCCCAAGATCGCGCGCGAATTGCGGGGCGAGGAACTCGAGCTGCCCACCGTCGCGACATGGTGGTGCGGTCAGGCATCCGACCGAGCGCATGTGCTCGCCAATATCGACCGCATGGTGATCGGGCCGGCGCTGTCGACGAGGCTGGCCTTCGAGGACGACGACCAGACTAGGCTTGGCTCCGCGCTGTCGGCCGGGGAGCGGGCGGACCTGGTGGCGCGCATCGAACGCGACGGCGACGCTTTCGTCGGCCAGGAAGCGGTGACGCTTTCGACGACGCCCGTCTATGTCGGCGGCTGGCTGGAGCCGCGGCCGGCAAGCCTGCGTGTCTACCTGGCGCGCACGCCCGAGGGCTGGACGGTGATGCCGGGCGGGTTCGCCCGCGTCGGCCTGTCGCTCGATCCGACCGCGATCGCCATGCAGCGCGGCGGCCAGGCGGCCGATGTCTGGGTGGTCAGCGACCGGCCGGTGGAGCGCGAGACGCTGCTGCCACAAGAGGGCGACAGCTTCAGCCGCACCAGGCCGGGCAGCCTGCCCAGCCGCGCAGCGGAAAACCTGACCTGGCTCGGCCGCTACATCGAACGCTCGGAAGACACGGTGCGCATCCTGCGCGCCTATCATGTGCGGCTCGCCGAAACTTCCGATCCGGATATGCCGCTGCTGGCCGACATCAGGGATCATCTCGAACCGTTCGGCATCGATGTCGAAACAGCGATCCCATCGGGGCTGATCGGTACGCTGGACAGCGCGGTCTACAGCGCCGGCCAGATCCGCGACCGTTTCTCGCCGGACGGCTGGCTGGCGCTCAAGGACTTGTCGAAGACCATCCATCAGTTCGCGACGACGGTGGCGCCGGGGGATGACGCGACGCGGGCGATGACCGTCATCCTGCGCAAGCTCGCCGGTTTTTCCGGCCTGCTGCACGAGAACATGTACCGCTTCGCGGGCTGGCGGTTCCTGGAGATCGGCCGGCGGCTGGAACGCGGCATACAGATCGCCAGCACGCTCGCCCGGCTGACCAGCGACAAGGCGCCGGACGGCGCGCTCGACATGATGCTGGAGATCGGCGACAGCGTCATGACGCACCGGCGGCAGTACCCTGTGCAAGCCGGCCGCCGCACGGTGATCGACCTTCTGGCGCTCGATCCGCTCAATCCGCGTTCCATCCTGTTCCAGCTCGAACGGCTGAAGGCCGAGATCGGGCTGCTGCCGGCGATCGGCGGCGAGGGGCACATGTCGCCTGCGGCCAAGGAAATCCTGCAGCTCAACACAGCCATCGCCATCAAGGAGCCAGCGGACATGACTGTGAAGGCGCTGAACGATCTCGCCGGCGAGATAGGCGGGCTCTACAGCAGCCTCGCCAAGGCCTATTTCGGTTAAGGCGGCGCTCCGGCATGCTCTACGACATCAGGCTTCACCTTCACTACGACTACGCCGCCGTCGCCGGCGGCGGCCGTCACCAGGTCCGCGTGTTGCCGCCGACCATCGACGGCGTGCAGCGCGTCGTCGCAGCGTCGCTATCCTTCGCGCCGGCGCCAAACGAACGCTCGGATTTTTCCGATTTCTTCGGCAACAACGTCACCTCGATCGCCTTCCGCGACGCGCATGACGCGCTCGACATCAGGATGAGCGCGCGCGTGGCGGTGTCGCGACCGGAACTCGGGCTCGACGTGTCGCCCGATCTTAGCCGGCTGCGTCAGGAGCTCGCCGCCATGCGCTCCCTGGCGCCGGATACACCGCACCATTTCCTGGCCGCCAGCGGTCACGCCGGCATCGATGCGGCGATCACCGCCTATGCGCGCGATAGCGTCGGCGGCTCGGCCGCCGGTACGGCGATGAACCTCTGCAATCGCATCCACCGCGATTTCACCTATGATGGCGAGGCGACAACCGTGCGGACCCTGGCTGGCGACGCATTCCGGCTGAAGCGCGGGGTGTGCCAGGATTTCTCGCATATCATGATCGCCGGCCTGCGCGGGCTTGGCATACCGGCCGGCTATGTCAGCGGCTTCCTGCGCACCATTCCGCCCAAGGGCAAGGCCAGGCTGGAGGGCGCCGACGCCATGCATGCATGGGTCAAGGTGTGGTGCGGGCGCGATGCCGGCTGGCAGGAGTTCGACCCGACCAACGGCATGCGGGCCTCCAACGATCACATCACCGTCGGCTATGGCCGTGACTATTCGGATGTCGCGCCGATCGTCGGCGTTCTCAAGACCACCGGCGGACAGGTCGGAGAGCAAGCCGTCGACGTTATTCCGGTGGTGCTGGAGAAGACCTGACGTCAGGCCTGCTTGCGCAAAGCGCCTTGCAGGGTTCCGCCCGACGTGGGTGGCCGCCGACTTTTCGGACAGGAATGGAACCAGTGCTCGGCCCAGAGGCTTATCTACGGGTGTTTCCGTGGGGCCAGCATGCTGCAGAAATCCGGATTGACTATCGACGGCGAGGCCGCACCAAAGAACGGCGCTCAGATCTCTGCCGAGGATGCCGCACTGATCTATGTCAGCGATACCGAGCCCGGTATCCGCCGACTGAAAGCGGGCAAGGGATTTTCCTACAGGGGACCTGACGGAAGGCCGGTCTCGGATGCCACCCGAGCGCGCATCGAGGCGATCGTTATCCCGCCGGCCTGGACGGATGTGTGGATCTCGCCCGAGGCGGACGGCCATATCCAGGCAACCGGCAGGGATCAGCGCGGGCGCAAGCAATATCGCTACCATCCGCGTTGGGCCGAGGAACGCGACAGCGCCAAATATTCGAGCCTTGTCGCTTTCGCCGAAAGCCTGCCGGAGCTTCGGCGCAGGATCGACAGCGACCTGCGCCGCCATGGCCTGCCGCTCGAACGCGTCGTCGCCGCGATCGTCTGGCTGCTCGACAACACCATGATCCGAGTCGGCAACGCCGCTTACGCCCGCGACAACAAGAGCTTCGGCCTGACGACGCTGCGGGACCGCCATGTCGACATCAAGGGATCGAGCCTGCGGTTCGCCTTCAAGGGCAAATCGGGCAAGGAATGGAAATTGAAGCTGGTCGATCGCCGCATCGCGCGAATCGTGCGGGGCGCGCAGGACCTGCCGGGCCAAAAGCTGTTCCAGTATCTCGATGAGGACGGCAACAGACACCCGGTGCGCTCCGAGGACGTCAACCGCTACATCCGCGAGGCCATCGGCGATGCATTCAGCTCGAAACATTTCCGTACATGGGGCGGCACCATTCACGCCGCGTCGCTGTTCGCGCAAACGGTGCTGCCCGACAGCCAGGCACAGCAGAAACGGGCGATGAACAGCGTCATCGACAGGGTCGCCGAGCGGCTGGGCAACACGCGCGCCGTCTGCCGCCAATGCTATATCCATCCGCAAGTCTTCGAAGCATGGCTGCAGGGACGGCTGCTTGCCGAAATGGCGGAAGCCAACAAGCGCAAACGGTCGATAGACGGTCTCGATGACGAGGAAGCGCTCGTGCTGCGATGGCTGAAGACGCACGAAAGCGGACCCGCGGCAACCACCGGCCGCTGAATCCACGGCGCCTCGATTTTTTTATCGACGCCGTGTCGGGATCGGTCCTAGTGTTTCGTCCTTTGACACAGAAGAGGACAAACCATGCTCTACGCGATCTTGTGCTATGCTTCCGAAGACGTCGTCTGCTCCTGGAGCAAAGAACAGGACGACAAGGTCATGGCCAACATTCTCGATGTCCAGCAGAAATACGCGGACGCCGGCCGGCTTGGCCCGGTGGCGCGGCTTTTGCCGACGACGGCGGCGACGACGCTGAGGAAGGTCAAGGGCGAATCGATCGTCATCGACGGGCCGTTCGCCGAGACCAAGGAACAGTTCCTCGGCTTCTACACGCTCGAATGCGCCGATCTCGACGAGGCGGTGGAGTTCGCGCGCGAACTTTCCGAGGTCAATCCGAGCGGCGGCTCCTACGAAATCCGGCCGGTATCCATCTTCAATCCCACTAGGGTCGCCGTATGACCGAACTTGCCTGGATCAGCTCAGCGATCAGCGCCGCCCGCCCGCAGGCGATGGGTGCGCTGCTGCGCTATTTCCGCGACCTCGATACGGCGGAGGAAGCTTTCCAGGACGCTTGCCTCAGGGCGCTGAAGAACTGGCCGCAGAACGGTCCGCCGCGCGATCCGGCGGCCTGGCTGATCTTCGTCGGACGCAACAGCGGCATCGACGCGGTGCGCAAGCGCGCCAAGCAGGCGCCGATGCCGGAAGAGGACCAGATATCTGATCTCGAGGACGCAGAGAGCGACATCGCCGAGCGGCTCGATGGCGCGCACTACCGCGACGACATATTGCGACTGCTGTTCATCTGCTGCCATCCCGACCTGCCGGCAACGCAGCAGATCGCGGTGGCGCTGCGCATTGTCTCCGGCCTTACGGTCAAGCAGATCGCGCGCGCCTTCCTGGTCGGCGAAAGCGCCATGGAGCAGCGCATCACCCGCGCCAAGGCACGTATCGCCGACGCCGGCGTGCCGTTCGAGACGCCGGGCGCGGTGGAGCGCTCGGAGCGGCTCGCCGCAGTCGCAGCCATGGTCTACCTGATCTTCAACGAGGGCTATTCGATCAACAGCGGCGAGGCGCCAGCCCGCGCGCCGCTGTGCGAGGAGGCGATCCGGCTGGCCCGGCTGCTGCTCAGGCTGTTCCAGACCGAGCCGGAGATCATGGGGCTGACGGCGCTGCTGCTTCTCCAGCATGCGCGCGCACCGGCCCGCTTCGATGCGGACGGAGAGATCGTTCTGCTCGAGGATCAGGACCGCAGCCTGTGGAGCCGCAAGATGATCGATGAGGGGCTGGCGCTGGTCGACAAGGCGCTGCGCCACCGAAAGCCCGGCCCTTACCAGGTGCAGGCGGCGATTGCCGCGCTGCATGCGCGGGCTGAAAAGGCCGAGGACACGGACTGGGTGGAGATCGACCTGCTCTACGGCCTGCTCGAACAAATGCAGCCGTCGCCTGTCGTCACCCTCAACCGTGCGGTTGCGGTCTCCAAGGTGCGTGGCCCGGAGGCCGCGCTCGCCATGATCGAGCCGCTGGAGCAGAGGCTTTCCGGCTATTTCCACTTCTTCGGCCTCAAGGGCGGGCTTTTGATGCAACTCGACCGGGGCGAGGAGGCGCGGGTCGCCTTCGATCGCGCCATCGCGCTTGCCAACACCGCGGCGGAAGCGGCCCATATACGCATGCACATCGACCGGCTGATGAAGGACAGCGCAGCGCGCACCGCAAGCTGACCCTGGTTCAATGGTCTGGCCCGAGCTTGGACCATGCCGGGGTGGCGATTTTTTCCTGAAACCGCTATTGGCACGCCAAGACAGCGCCACCCTGCGCCTGACCGCATAGGGAATGCACGGCGCAATGCTTTGACCACGCCACATGAATGGCGGGATCTGAAAGGGACAGACATGACGATAGCGAAGGAAACCGCCGAGCTGCTGGCGAAACTGGGTGTTGCCAAGGAGGCGCTTGTCGGCGGCGACCTGATCGTGCGCAGCCCGGTCACGGGCGAGCAGATCGCGGCATTGAGCACGATCTCGCCGACCGATGCGGCCAGGACCATCGATGCCGCGCACAAGGCGTTTCAGGCCTGGCGGCTGGTACCGGGCCCGAAGCGCGGCGAGCTGGTGCGGCTGCTCGGCGAGGAATTGCGCGCGCACAAGGCCGAACTTGGCCGGCTGGTGTCGATCGAGGTCGGCAAGATCCCCTCGGAAGGGCTCGGCGAAGTGCAGGAGATGATCGACATCTGCGACTTCGCCGTCGGTCTTTCCAGGCAATTGTACGGACTGACCATCGCCACCGAGCGCCCAGGACACCGCATGATGGAAACCTGGCATCCGCTCGGCGTGGTCGGCGTCATCTCCGCCTTCAACTTCCCAGTCGCGGTGTGGTCGTGGAATGCGGCGCTGGCGCTGGTCTGCGGCGACGCGGTGGTATGGAAGCCTTCCGAAAAAACGCCGCTGACGGCGCTTGCCTGCGAGGCGATCTTCAAGCGCGCCGTCAAGCGCTTCGGCACTGATGCGCCGGAAGGGCTCGCGTCGGTGCTGATCGGCGACCGCGCCGTCGGCGAGATTCTGGTGGATCATCCCAAGGTGCCGCTGGTCTCCGCCACCGGCTCGACCCGCATGGGCCGCGACGTCGGCCCGCGCCTGGCCAAGCGTTTTGCACGCGCGGTGCTGGAGCTCGGCGGCAACAATGCCGGCATCGTCTGCCCGACCGCCGATCTCGACATGGCGTTGCGCGCGATTGCCTTTGGCGCGATGGGCACGGCGGGCCAGCGCTGCACGACGCTGAGGCGCCTGTTCGTGCATGACAGCGTCTACGACGCCTTGGTACCGCGGCTGAAGAAGGCCTATCAGAGCGTCTCTGTCGGCAATCCGCTGGAGACGTCGGCGCTCGTTGGGCCGCTGATCGACAAGGCAGCCTACGAAGCCATGCGGAAGGCGCTGCAGGAAGCGTCCGCCCACGGCGGCAAGGTGACCGGCGGCACGCGGGTCGAGAATGGCCATCCGGACGCCTACTACGTGCATCCGGCGCTAGTCGAAATGCCCAGCCAAGTGTCGCCGGTGACCGAAGAGACGTTCGCGCCGATCCTCTATGTGATGAAGTATTCCGATTTCGACGCCGTGCTTGACGAGCACAATGCGGTGGGAGCGGGGCTGTCGTCGTCGATCTTCACCCGCGACCTGCAGGAGTCCGAGCGCTTTCTCGGCGTCGACGGCTCGGACTGCGGCATCGCCAATGTCAATATCGGCACGTCGGGCGCCGAGATCGGCGGCGCCTTCGGTGGTGAAAAGGAAACCGGGGGCGGCCGCGAGAGCGGCTCCGATGCGTGGAAAGCCTATATGCGCCGCGCCACCAACACGGTGAACTATTCCAAGGCGCTGCCGCTCGCCCAGGGTGTCTCCTTCGACATCGAGTGACATTGCGGGTTCCGGCTCGGGTGACCTTGCGCACCCGGGCCGTTCTGCGGCCTGAGGTTCACTGCTGAGGGCAGTTATGCTGTCATTCTTCGTATGGTGCTGACGTCCCGCCGCCGAGGCGGTTTTTTTGTTTCAAAGGATACACAGCGGCACGGACCGCCTTCATAGCCTGGGCAGCGGCGAGTCTCTCAGTGGTCGGTGGAAAAGCATGCTGCGAAGGCGGCATCCACGATGGCCAGCTTGGCGGCCTGGACGGTCATGTATTCCTGAAAGAAGCGGTGCGAGACCCACATCACGGAATTGCCGCGCTGGCCCAGCCAGCCGATGCTGCCGAGCGCCTCGGCATCGCGTAGTTTTCGGGCGAGGTGGGTGCGCGACAGTTTGAGCCAACTGGCGAATTCCGCCACCGAGACCACGCTGGTCGGAATCCGATCTAGGCCGGCATGGTCGGGGTCGATGCCGGACATGAGCCGATCCATGACGATGCCGCCATTGTTGAGCCAGATGAACAGGGAAAAGGTCTGGTTGGGTTCGCGCACCGGTTTGGACGAAAGCAGGCCGTCGGCCACGAGGGGCTGCAGGGCGGCGAGCATATCGGGCCGCTCCAGGTATCTCGCCAGCCGGTCCGCGCCGTCGAGTCGGTCAAGGGTCCGTAGATGTGCGTGCACCCATCCGGTGAATGTCCGCACCGTGTCCGCTGTCGGCTGCAACGGGTGGGTGCGCCCGTCTCCGCCCGCGACGTATTCGGCGATGCGGTAATTCAGCATCTCCTTGATGAAAGCGTCGGCGGTGTTGCGGCTGGCGACCTTGTGCTGATGCACGAACTCGATGAAGCGCGACACCGTCAACGCGGTGCGACGGTCGCCCGGGTCGCGCCTGAAATGCATGGCAAGGCCGACATGGCCCATCAGCCAGCGCTGCTGCGTGGCGAATATGGAAGCGAGCCGCGGGCTGGCTTCGTAGATGTGGATCAGCGCCAGCGACTGCTCCTGGACGTGGCGGTGCAGATCGGGATGAGCGGCTATGTCCTCGATGTCCAGCATCCGCCTCCTTCTGGTTGGCCAAGCTTACTGCGCTCCAAGAGCGGGTCGCGTCGAAGCGGATTCATGCGACGCGCTTTTGGCTTTTTTCGTGCATGTCGTCCTCCCAAAACCGAGGTTACTTTTGGGCGACATGCATTAAGACATTTTCAGCCTTGCGCTTTTGTGTCCAGATGAGACAGCTCGGACTAAAGTCCAGTTCTGTAGCCAATGATGGCGGCGAGACGTCGGCGGCAACCCACACGGCGGCAAGTACGGCGCGCTTAGCGATCTGGACAACCGCAGCTACGCCCCGGGTGTCGTTCTGCCGCCCGGCTATGATGGGCTGACGCGGGGTCCGCCGGCGCATACGCATCGGGAGGCCGCCGATGGCGGGTTCTGCCGCCTACTCGGCCGCCTGAACGCGATGTGCCTGGATGATGGCGCGGATCTCAGAGCGGCAGGAGCCGCAATTGGTGCCTGCCTTCAGCGCGGCGCCGATGGCTTCCACGTTCGTGCAGCCGGAAGCCACCGCCGCCGTGATCTGCTTGATCCCGACGTTGAAACAGGAGCAGACGGTCGCGCCGGCATCGGGCCGTTCGGCACCGGCGCGGCCGGCGACGATGCGGAAGCGCTCGCGTTGGCTGGCATGGGCCTCTTCGAGCTGCTGCGTTGCCCATCCGCGCGACACGGCGACCGGGCCGGGAGCGACGAACAGGGCGCCCGCGAGCTGTACGCCATCGAAGGCGGCGATGCGATGCTGGCCGGCATCGCGGTCGTGATAGGCGAGTATTTCGGCATCGGTCGAGGCGCCGAACAGGGATTGGGCAAAAGTCGTCCAGTCGATTTTGTCGTCTGCAAAGGCGAGCTCGACCCGCCAGCCATCCCTGCAGCGGGCCACGGCCCAATAGTCGCCGGCGACCGCTTCGGGCCTTTGTCGGGTCACGGCGAAGCCGAACGCCATCGCGGCGAATTTCTCGATGTGCACCGCGACGTGCTTCAGTGCCGGCTGGCCGGAAACCGGGTCGGTGAGCGGCGCCGTGAGCGTGTCGAGTCGGCCCTTGGCGGCGAACTGGTCCGTCCAGTGCATCGGCGCAAAAACGCTGCCCCGGCGCTGGCGGGACGTGATCAGCGCGCGCACGAGCACGGCGCCGCGCGGGCTGGAAACGCGCGCGATGTCGGCGTCGCCGATGCCGTATCGCGCGGCGTCGTCGGGATGAATCTCGACGAAGGGTTCGGCGATGTGCTGCGACAGACGCGGGCTTTTGCCGGTGCGTGTCATGGTGTGCCAATGGTCGCGGACACGGCCGGTGTTGAGGATGAGGGGGAATTTCTCGTCCGTGCGGGTTTCCGTGACAGGGCGGACGGCGATGAAGCGCGCCTTGCGGTCGGGCGTGTAGAAATTGCCGTCGGCGAAGAAGCGGGTGTTCGGTGGCCCTGCTTTATCGTTCTCCGGTTGGGGCTCAGCTTGAACGTTCCCCTCCGAGAGATGTCGAGCCCAGGCGCCCCCCTCTGTCCTGCCGGACATCTCCCCCTCTAGGGGGGAGATCGGCAGTTTTGTCGACGGCGCTCGTCCTGCGGTATCGGCGATTGGCGAAGGCCGTCGTGGCATCCAATCTCCCCCCTTGAGGGGGAGATGGCCGGCAGGCCAGAGGGGGGCGCCTGGGCTCGGCGCCGGCCATTGGAATGGCGCAAGCGCTTCGTAAGCTTTCTCATCGACACCGGCATACCAACCAATATCGAAATCGCGCGCGCCATCATTCTCGAAGCCCGACAGCGCCGCGTGCTCGGCGAATATCCCGGCCGGCGCGTCATAGGAAAACGCCTCGCCAAACCCCATCCGCCGCGCCACTTCCGCAATGATCCACCAATCTGGCCGCGCCTCGCCGGGCGCGGCCAGGAACGGGCGCTGGCGCGAGATGCGGCGCTCGGAATTGGTAACGGTGCCGTCCTTCTCGCCCCAGGCGGTGGCCGGCAGCCGGACATGGGCATGGCGCACCGTGTCTGTGTCGGCCTGCACGTCCGACACCACCACAAACGGGCAGGCCTTGATCGCTGCTTCGACGGCGTCGGCATCGGGCATCGAATCGACAGGATTGGTGGCGAGGATCCACAGCGCCTTGATCCGCCCGTCGGCGACCGCCCGGAACATGTCGACCGCTTTCAGGCCGGGCTTTTGCGCGATGTCAGGTGCATTCCAGAAGCGCTTCACGCGTTCGCGATGCCCCGAATTTTCAATCTCCATATGCGCGGCCAGCATGTTGGCCATGCCGCCGACCTCGCGTCCGCCCATGGCGTTGGGCTGGCCGGTGACCGAGAACGGCCCGGCGCCGGGCCTGCCGATGCGACCGGTGGCGAGGTGGCAATTGATGATGGCGTTGACCTTGTCGGTGCCGGACGACGACTGGTTCACGCCCTGGCTGTAGACCGTGACAGTCTTGGCGGTCGCGGCGAACAGGCCGTAGAAGCGGGCGAGCTCGTCCTCGCTCAGGCCCGTGGCGGCAGCGATGCCGGCAAGGTCGAGTGCCGAGGCGGCGAAAAGGGCTTGTCCGAAGCCGGTCGTGTGCGCCGTGATGTAGGCGCGGTCGAGCGCATTGTGCTGGCCGAGCCAGGCGAGCAGGCCGGTGAACAGGGCGACGTCGCCATCGGGCGCGATCGCCAGGTGCATGTCGGCGATATCGGATGTCATGGTGCGGCGCGGGTCCACCAGCACGATTTTCATCTCCGAGCGCTTCTCACGCGCGGCAGCTATGCGCTGGTAGAGCACGGGATGGCACCAGGCGAGATTCGAGCCGACCAGCACGATGAGATCGGCAAGCTCCAGATCCTCGTAGGTTCCGGGCACCGTGTCGGAGCCGAAGGCGCGGCGATGGCCGGCGACCGAGGAGGCCATGCAGAGGCGCGAATTGGTGTCGATATTGGCCGAGCCGATGAACCCCTTCATCAATTTGTTGGCGAGATAATAGTCCTCGATCAGCAACTGGCCGGAGACATATAAGGCGACCGCATCCGGCCCATGTTCGGCAATGGTTTGCGAGAAGGTCGACGCGACAAGATCGAGTGCCTCATTCCAGGAGGCGCGGCGGCCGTGGATCTCGGGGTGGAGCAGCCTGCCGTCGAGGCCGATGGTCTCGGCAAGAGCAGAGCCCTTGGAGCAGAGCCGGCCGAGATTCGCGGGATGGTCGGGGTCGCCGCGGACCGACACCTGTCCGTCCGCGGCGACCTTCGCCAGCACGCCGCAGCCTACCCCGCAATAGGGGCAAGTGGTCCTCACCTCGCGTGCTTCGCCAATCTGCATGGGTCAGGCCGCGCGGCTTGCCAGCGCTTCGAGCGCGATGAACAAACGCTCGCCCTCGATCTTCACCGGAATGGTGCGCACCGCGCCCTCGTCGGCGCCGAGCGCCTTGCCGGTCTCCAGCGAGATGACCCAATTGTGCAGGGGGCAGGTGACCGCCGCGCCATGCACGATGCCCTGGCTCAGCGGCCCGCCTCTGTGCGGGCAATGATCGTCGATGGCGAAGACCTGGTCCTCGGCGGTGCGGAAGATAGCGATCTTGCCCTGCGGCGTGGCAACACAGCGCGCGCCCCGGCGGGGGATGTCGGACAGGGAGCCGATCGGTGTCCAGGTCATTGGGTCGCCTTTATTTGATACGAATGCGCCCAGGCGCCCCCCTCTGTCCTGCCGGACATCTCCCCCTCAAGGGGGGAGATCGGTAGTTTTGCTGATGGCGTCCGTTCTGCGAAGTTGGCGATTGGCAAAGGCCGTTGTGGCATCCAATCTCCCCCCTTGAGGGGGAGATGGCCGGCGGGACAGAGGGTGGCTCGCGCGAACATCTCCATCACTCCGCCGCCTCCGCGAACCCGACCGAGGCCATCGGCCGGAACTCGTGCTTGTCCTTGCCTGACACGCGTTCCGACCACGGATCGACCTGGGCGAATTTCTGGGAAAAGACGAAGCGGTCGTAGAAGGCCTTGCGCTTGTCGCCATCGTCCATGATCTGGCGCTTGATCTCGGCGATGCCGACGCGCTTGGCCCATTTGTAGATGCGTTCGAGATAGCGGGCCTGCTCGCGGTACATCTGCGTCAGCGCCACGATATGCTCCAGCGCTTCGTCCTCGGTCTTGACCAGGCCAAGCACTTCGGTGCCCTTGATGTCGAGGCCTGCCGCACCCGCGAAGTGGATCTCGTAGCCACTGTCGACGCAGATGACGCCGACGTCTTTGCAGGTCGCCTCGGCGCAGTTCCTCGGACAACCCGACACCGCCATCTTGACCTTGGCCGGCGTCCACGAGCCCCACATGAATTTCTCGATGCGGATGCCGAGACCGGTGGAATCCTGCGTGCCGAAGCGGCACCAGTCGGAACCGACGCAGGTCTTCACCGTGCGCAGTCCCTTGGCATAGGCGTGGCCGGAGACGAAGCCGGCCTGGCCGAGGTCGGCCCACACCGCCGGCAGGTCTTCCTTGCGGATGCCCAGCATGTCGATGCGCTGGCCGCCGGTGACCTTGACCATCGGGATATCGAACTTATCGACGACATCGGCGATGGCGCGCAGTTCGGCGGCATTGGTGACGCCGCCCCACATGCGCGGCACCACCGAATAGGTGCCGTCCTTCTGGATGTTGGCGTGGACGCGCTCGTTGATGAAGCGTGACTGGTAGTCGTCCGCGTATTCGTCCGGCCAGTCGCAGACGAGATAATAGTTGAGTGCCGGCCGGCATTTGGCGCAGCCGCAGGAGGTTTTCCATTCCAGTTCCTGCATGATCGCGGGAATGGTCTTCAGCGCCTTGGCCTTGATCAGCCGGCGCACCTCGTCATGGCCGAGCGTCGTGCAGGAGCACATGGGCTGTACGGCGGCCGGGTTGTACTTGTCGCCGATGGTCAGCACCATCAGTTTTTCGACCAGCCCGGTGCAGGAGCCGCATGAGGCCGACGCCTTGGTGTGCGCGCGCACGTCGTCGAGCGAAGTCAGCCCCTTGGCCGCGATCGCGCCCGTGATCTTGCCCTTGCAGACGCCGTTGCAGCCGCAGATTTCCGCATCATCCGGCAAGGCTGCAACGGCCGCCATAGGGTCCAGTGGGGCACCCCCCTGGTAGGACTGGCCGAAGATCAACGTATCGCGCATTTGCGATATGTCTGTTTGCTTCTTCTTGAGGTCGTTGAACCAGGCGCCGTCCGCGGTCTCGCCGTAGAGCACGGTGCCGATGATGCGGTCGTCCTTGAGCACGAGGCGCTTGTAGACGCCGGCCGCCGCGTCGCGCAGCACGATCTCCTGGCGGTCCTCGCCCTCTGCGAAGTCGCCGAGCGAGAACAGGTCGATGCCGGTGACCTTGAGCTTGGTCGGCGTGTCCATGTGGACAAAACCGGCCGCCTCGTCGCCGGCGAGCTGGCGGGCGGCGACGCGGGCCATCTCGTATAGGGGGGCGACCAGCCCATAGATCTGGCCGTTCACCTCGGCGCATTCGCCGAGCGCGTAGATGTCCGGGTCGTTGCTGCGCATGCCGGCATCGACGACGATGCCTCTGTTGACGGCGATGCCCGCCTCCTTCGCCAGCGCTGCGTTCGGCCGGATACCGACGGCCATCACCACCAGCGTCGCGGGGATGACGGTGCCGTCGACGAGTTCGACCTGCTCGACCTTGCCGTTGCCCGTGATCGCCTTTGTATTGGCCTTGGTGACAACCTTGATCCCGCGCTGCTCGACGGCGCGCTGTAACAGATAGCCTGCCGCCGGATCGAGCTGGCGCTCCATCAGCGTCGGCATGACATGCAGCACGGTGACGTCCATGCCTTGCGCGTTGAGGCCCGCTGCTGCTTCCAGTCCGAGCAGTCCGCCGCCGATGACCACAGCCTTGGCGCGCGACTGGGCCGCGAGCATCATCGCCTGGACGTCGTCGAGGTCGCGATAGGTGAGAACGCCGGGCAGGTTGTGGCCGGGCACCGGGATGATGAACGGCACCGAGCCGGTGGCGATGACGAGCTTATCGTAGGGTTCGGTGACGCCGTGGTCCGACGTGACGGTCTTCGCTGCGCGGTCGATGGCGACGATCTTGTGGCCCTTGTAGAGGGTGATGTTGTTGGCGATGTACCAGCCGTCGCCATGGATGATGATTTCTTCGTAGGCCTTCTCGCCCGAGAGGACCGGCGACAGCATGATGCGGTCGTAATTGACGCGCGGTTCGGCGTTGAAGATGGTGACGCTGTAGCGGTCCGGCGCCTGTTCCAGCAGGTGCTCCAGCATGCGCCCGGGGGCCATGCCGTTGCCGATGATGACGAGTTTTTGGGTCATGTTCCTAATCCGCTCCGGTGTCACTCTGCAGCATAGGAAAGGGTCGACGCCTTGGTTGATGCGGCCCGCCCCATCCGCCTGACGCTGACATGCATCCAGGCAAAGCAGGCGACGACGAGGACGAAGAGCAGCATGAAGCAACTCGACCAGACGCCGGTGAGATCGTTCAGCGCGCCAAAGGCGATCGGCAGGATGAAGCCGCCAAGGCCGCCGATCATGCCCACGACGCCGCCAACGGTCCCGACGCTCTGCGGATAGTAAGCCGGGATATGTTTGTAGACGGCGGCCTTGCCGAGGCTCATGAAGAAGCCGAGCACGCAGGCGACGGCGATGAAGGCGAGCGGGCCGATCTCGAAATGGAAGGCGATCGGCCCGCTGATGCCGCGCACCACATAGTCTGCCGAGGGGAGAGACAGCACCAAGGTCGCGACGGCACAAACGGAGAAGGTCCAGTAGAGTACGGTACGAGCGCCGACGCGGTCGGAAAGCACTCCGCCATAGGCGCGGAAGATGCTCGCGGGAATCGAATAGGCCGCGCCGATCATGCCGGCGGTCGCCAGCCCGAAGCCGTAAACGCCGATCAGGTAGCGCGGCAGCCACAGCGACAGCGCCACGAACGCACCGAAGGAGAAGAAGTAATAGAAGGCGAAGCGCCAGACCTGCGGGTTCTTCAGCGGCGCGAATTCCTGCCAGAAGCTCCTCGCAGGCGTGGTCTTGCCGGCGCGGCGCTCGCGAATCACGGGATCGTCGCCGGTCGTGAACCAGAAGATGGCGGCCATGATGACGAGTGCTGCCGCCCAGATCAGCGCGACCGATTGCCAGCCCCAGGCGAGAAGCACGAAAGGCGCCAGGAATTTGGTGACAGCGGCGCCGACATTGCCGACACCGAAGATGCCGAGCGCCGTGCCCTGCCTGCCCGCCGGGAAGAAGCGCGAGACATAGGCGACGCCAACGGCGAAGGAGCCGCCGGCAAGCCCGACGCCGAGTGCAGCGATCAGCATCTGTCCGTAAGTGTGCGCAAAAGCGAGCAGGAAGGTCGCTACCGCCGCAGCGAGCATGGTGGCGGTGTAAACCAGCCGTCCGCCATAGCGGTCGGTCCAGACGCCGAGCACCATGCGCACGAGGGAGCCGGTGAGGATCGGCGTGCCGACGAGCAGGCCGAACTCCGTCTCGTTCAGCCCAAGTTCCTGCTTTATGCGCACGCCGATGATGGAAAAGATCGTCCACACCGCAAAGCAGACTGTGAACGCGATGGTGGACATCACGAGCGCCTGCCGGGGGGCATTGTCCTGGCTGGGCGCGGCTGGGAGGATTGCGGTCATGTTAGGCTCCGGTTTGCGATGGAGAAGCACCGCGCGTGTTTTCTTGATCGATGGTCAGCGGCGCGGCATCAGCGCGGCGAGCTTGGCGCGTTCACTTGGGCACCTTTGCCCTCGGCCACGGCGCCAACCGGGAACAGCATCTTCGCTGCGACGAACAGCGCCGCCGCCAGCGCGCTGCTGGCGACAAAATCGCGGCGCGTGAAATCCTTGAGGGTTGTTCCAGTTCCGATCCGTTTCGTCATCGTCGTCTCCGGTTGGGCGCTGCCTGGGACCAGCACCGTCGATTGCGTGTTCGGCCAAACAAAAAAGCCGCCGGCCAGGTCTTCGCGTCCGGGAATCCGGATCGCGTCTTGACCTGAGCGGCAGCTTTGCCTGTGGGCGCCCGCCATTGGACGCCTGTTCCGTGACCCACTAAGGGTCCGGTTATTTCAATGCAGGAACCGTGCCAGTCTCGCCTTAGAAAGGAATTTCGAATGAATTCAGCTGAATAGCCGATTCACGGGCAGATCCGGCCACCAGGTGACAAGGCCAAACATTGGTCAGCTATGCGATCAGTCCGCATAAATTTTGTGCAATGCACAAGAACGGCGCGGAAATGATCACCCTGGCCGCTGCGCCCCGATATAAGCGTCGATCTGGTCCGGATCGAAGATGCGGCCGTCGAAGAAACCGTCGGGGCCGAGCACCAGGCTTGCCCCGGCCGAGCCGACGGGCGTTGCGATCTTCAACGCCCCCTCGACCTTGGCATTGGCGCCCGGCAGCGCCACGCCGAGCGGCTTCAGCGCCGCCCGATAGAGGTCGGGCCGGTAGCAGTCGCGGGCGACGGCGAGGTTTTCAGGCGTGTGCGCGATATCGCCCCAGCGCACCATCTGGGTGTAGAACCACAGCGCATGGCTCTTCCAGGGAAAGTTCGCCGCCTTGTCGAACGGAACGAAGAAGTCCTCGACGTTCCGCTCGGCGCCGCTGCCGAGGCGGAGATGTCCGGTCAGGACCGGCATCTGGATCTCGGTGGACTGGCCCAGGAAGCCGGGCTGCGCCATCAATGCCGCCAGTTCGCCTCGATTGGCCGGGTCCTGGCACCAGCGGGCGGAGTGGTGCAATGCCCTGAGCAGCGCCGCCAGCGCCTCCGGCTGCGCTTCGGCCCAAGCCTTGCGCGCGCCGATTACCTTTTCGGGGCTGTTGCGCCACAGCAGCGCCTTGACGGTGACGATATGGCCGGTGCCGGCCGAGACGGAGGCGCTGTTCCAGGGCTCGCCGACGCAATAGCCGTCGATGCGGCCGGCGGCCAGCGCGTCGGCCATGAAGGGCGGCGGCACGATGACGATCTCGATCTCACCGTCGGGGTCAATGCCGCAGGCGGCGAGCCAATAGCGCAGTTCGTAATTGTGCCCGGAATGCGGATGCACGACGGCGAAGCGCAGCGGGTCGCGGCCGGCCGCCGCGCGTTCGCGGATAAACGCGCCGAGCGCCGTGCCGGCGCGGGCCGGATCGAGATCCGATACGGCGCCATGCGCCGCCATGCCTTCCCAGACGGCGTTGGAGATGGTGACGCAATTGCCGCCGAGGCCGAGCGAAAAGGGCACGATCGTCTCGGATGCCAGCGGCGTGAGCCCGAGGTTGCAGGCGAGCGGCATCGGCCCAAGCATATGGGCAAGGTCGAAATGGCCTATGGCGATGCGGTCGCGGATGTTGGCCCAGGAGGTCTCGCGGTGGAGGACGAGATCGACGCCTTCGCGCGCGGCAAAGCCCATTTCGCCGGCCGCGACCAGCACGGCGCTGTCGAACAGGGGCATGAAGCCGGCGGTGATCTGATGCGCAGCTGTCATGCTCATTCATCCTCCAGCGGCCCGAGCAGCCCGGCTGTCGTCACCAGGCTATGGGCGATGTCGCTGATCTTGCGGTTCTGGTTCATCGCCGTCTTGCGCAGCAGCGTGTAGGCCGCGTCTTCGCTCAGACCCCGCGATTTCATCAATATCCCCTTGGCGCGGTCGATGACCTTGCGGTTCTCGAGTTCGCTGCGCGCTTCCTCCAGTTCGCGTGCCATGCGCGAAAAGGCGTTGAAGCGGCTGACGGCCATGTCGAGGATCGGTTTCACGCGTTCCTGCCTGAGGCCATCGACGACATAGGCGGACACGCCGGCATCGACCGCGGCCTCGATAGAGGCCTGGTCGGAACGGTCGACGAACATGGCGATCGGGCGCTTCACCGCGCGCGACAGCTGGAACATGTTCTCCAGCATGTCGCGGTTGGGGTTTTCGAGGTCGATGACAATCACGTCGGGTTGGATCTCGGCGATGCGGCGCGCAATGCCCGCCACGTCATGGACGACGGTCACCCGCTGATGGCCGGCCTCGCGCAGTCCCGCCTCGATGATCGAGGCGCGGATACGGTTTTCGTCGATCACCAGGACGGCTAGGGAGGATAGGACCATGCCCCGCATTGTGGGCAAGGTCACGGAATTGTGCAATGCGGCATAACCAGTGCAGCGGAAGGGGCGTGGCCGCAGCTTACCGCATTGCAATCAGGCCACGCAGATGCACTTCAGCGATCCTCGGGTCAGGTGCAGACACGAACCTCTTCGATCACCCTGTGATGGTGGCGCCAGTGTTTCACCAACTCGATGTGGCAGCGGTGGTGACGATGGTAGCGGCGGTATTCGCGGTCGCTGTAACGAACATCGCTGTCCTCGTCGTCGTTATAGCGATTGTCGATATAACGCTGGCGATCGTGATGGCGGCGCACGACGACCTCGCCATTGTCATAGTCGTCGTCGGGCGAATACTGGGGCTCGTCGCCGGACTGGATGGTGACGCTCGCGGCCTGCGTCGGCGCAATGACGGAAGCCGAAGCGGCCAACGCCATCATCGAGGCCAGGAAAAAGCTTCTCATGTCTCGTCCTCCTGTTGTCCAAGCCATATCAACTCGCAAAAGGAGCCGCCGTTCCGATACCGCCCTACACGCTTTCCAACGCGGTCGACATCAAGGCGTTATCGGCGCGTGGCTACAGGCGGACAAAGGCGGTCAGCGGCAGATGGTCGGAGGCGACCCGCGACAGCGGCGTGTCATGCGCTTCGACGGCCGCGATCATTCCGTGCCGGTTGGCCATGATGCGGTCGAGCGCCAGCAGCGGCAGGTTCGAGGGGAAGGTGGGAACAGCCGGAGGCAGCGGTCCAAACGTCAGATGCAGCGTGTTCAGCGCGGAGCGGTTTCCGAGGCGCCATTCGTTAAGGTCGCCGAGCAGCAGCGTCGGCTTCTCGTCGGGGCTGTTCATGATATCCAGGACGACCTGTGCCTGCTGCGACCGCGAACGGCGCAGCAGGCCCAAATGCGCCGCGATGACGCGCAGGGACTGGCTTCCGTCGAGGTCGATTTCCGCCACCAGAGCGCCACGCGGTTCCAGCCCGGGAAGCCTGATCTGATGCACGTCGCGCACGACGCCCTTTTTGAAAAGCAAGACGTTGCCGTGCCAGCCATGGCCCTTGCCGGTCGCCGAAATCGGCACCGGCACCAAGCCGGTTTCCAGTTCGAGCCGGGACAGGTCGAGAAGTCCGGTCCGGTCGCCGAAACGGTTGTCCGCTTCCTGCAGGGCGATGACATCCGGGTCGATCTCGCGGATGACGCGGCTGGTGCGGTCGGGATCGAACTTGCGGTCGACGCCGATGCATTTGTGGACATTGTAGGAGGCGACCAGCGTTCCGGTGGCGTCCGCCTTGTTGGTCGACGTGGCATTGGCCTTCCGCATCCGCTTGTCGCGAATGGACAAAAGCATGCTTGCCGGCAGGCTGCGCCCGTTCACCCGCATCGTTTGCCCGCCATTCCTGCTGCTTGCACCATGCACCTCAAAAAATAGAACCTTTCGGCATCTGTTCCATCATCGATTTCAAGCTATCTGGCAAACACGTCCTTTTGTTAAAGATAGGGCGAGCCCAGCCACAGGATGCGATCGAACAGACGGATGACGAATGGCCGCGCCCGCAATGCTTCCAGCGTGACAGGGACGGCCGTCTCGATCGCCGCCGCGATCCGCTTTTCGACCTCGCTGGCGAAGCCGGCGTCGAGTACCTCCAGGTCGATCTCGAAATTGAGCCGTAGCGACCTGGCGTCAAGGTTGGAAGACCCGATATAGGCCCATGCGCCATCGATCGAAAGCAGCTTCGAATGGTCGAAAGGTCCTTCCGTGCGCCAGACGCGGCAATAGTGCTTCAGAACCTGGTCGAATTGCGCCGTCATCGCACGGTCGACAAGGAAAAGATTGTTCACCGCCGGCACCACGATATCGATTTCGACACCGCGTCTTGCCGCGGTCGTCAGGGCGCTGATCAGTTCGCGGTCCGGCAGGAAATAGGGCGACATGAGGCGGATCGATTTGCGCGCGACGGAGAAGGCGCCGATCAGCAGCTTGTGATTGGTCTCGACGCTGGCGTCCGGGCCGGACGCGACCGCCCGCACCAGCATGGGCGTGGCGGGCGCCGGCGACAGCGGGGCAATTCGCCAGGCATCGCCCTTCAGCGCCTCGTTGCTGGCGAAACGCCAATCTTCGGCGGCAACCGAAAAGAGGTCGGCTACCACTGGACCGGTCACGCGAAAATGCGTGTCCCTGGAACTGTTGGAGCCGGCAAACTCGGCGGAAAAGCCCTTGCGAATGTTCATGCCGCCGGTAAAGGCAACCGTGCCGTCGACCACCAGGATCTTCCGGTGGGTCCTCAGATTGGCATAGGGCAGGTGCAGGCCCATGACGATGTTGCCGTTGAAGAGCCCGGCGGTGATGTCGGCGCCGCGCAGGTGGCCCAATATGCTGGGCACGGAATAGCGGGCGCCCACGGCGTCGATCAACACGCGCACGCTGACGCCGCGCCGGACGGCCCGGGCAAGGGATTCCACGAAGAGCAGGCCGACGGGGTCATTGTCGAAAATATAGGTTTCGAGCAGGACGCTGCGTTCGGCGCCGTCGATGGCCGCGCACATCGCAGTATAGGCTTCGTCGCCTGTTTCCAGGACCGTGATGGCGTTTCCCGGATGAAGCGCGCGCCGCGCGACCCTGTCGCCCAGCGTCCTGAGGCCGATGAAGCGCGGCCCGTATCGTTCGATGATCAGGGCCTCCTCGGCGGCAATGTCGCGGTCGTGCCTGGCGGACGCCAGATCGCCGGCAAGCGAGCGCTGTGCGCTGATCGAGGCGCGCCGGATGCGGTTGATGCCGGCCACGGCATAGATCAGCACGCCCAGGATCGGCGACAGCACCATCACGCCGACCCAGCCGGTGGCGGCCCGGACGTCCTCCTTGGTCATGACGGCATGGGCAATGCCAACGCTGGCGATCATCACCGAGATGATCGCCAGGATTTGAGGCCAGTGAGTCGTCAGGCTCTGCAGCATGGCCGGAACTATCCAGCGAGCGGGTACAGAAGGCAATGCGGCGGGTCATTCGCCCGTTCTCATGCTTCCGCGGGTTATCGCGTCCGCACGCCGGCTACGCGCTGGCCATTCCTGATCGCGTCAGACCGCGCGGCCCTCGCCGTCGAAGAAGTGCAGGTTCGTCGGGGCTGCGTCCAGGCCGATCTCGGCGCCGATCTCGGGCGCCGTTCCTTGATTGTGGATGACAAGACAAGTCTGGCCCGCGTCCAATTCCACGTGGATGAGCGTGACGGCGCCAGTGTATTCGGCAAGCTTTACCTTGCCGCGCAGCGTGGCGGACGAAGGCTGGGCCAGCGACAGGTGCTCGGGCCGAACGCCGATCGAGACGGCCGCCGCAGGCACGGACGCCCCGTGGGTGATTGGCCGTCCATCGGCGAGCGGCAGGATGTTCATCTTCGGGCTGCCGATGAACTGGGCGACGAAAATGGTTCGGGGGCTGTCGTAGAGCTCGCGCGGTGAGCCGACCTGTTCGATCTTTCCGTCGCGCAACACCACGATCTTGTCGGCAAGCGTCATGGCCTCGATCTGATCGTGGGTCACGTAGATCATCGTCGTCGACAGGCGCTGGTGGAGCGCGGCGATCTCGGAGCGCATGTGCACACGCAGTTCGGCGTCGAGGTTCGAAAGCGGTTCGTCGAAAAGGAAGACGTCGGGATTGGCGACGATGGCGCGGCCGATGGCCACGCGCTGGCGCTGCCCGCCCGACAGCTGACGCGGGAAACGGTCGAGCAACGGCTCGAGCTTCAGCGTCGCGGCGGCCTCCGAGACGCGCCGGGCGCGCTCGCCGGCCGGCACTTTGCGGACCTTGAGGCCGAAGCCCATATTGTCGCGGACGGTCAGGTGAGGGTAGAGCGCGTAGGACTGGAACACCATGGCCACGCCGCGCCTGGCCGCCGGAACCTCATTGACCAGACGGCCGCCAATGTGGAGTTCGCCCTCGCTGAGATGCTCGAGGCCGGAGATCAGCCGCAACAGCGTCGACTTCCCGCATCCCGACGGGCCGACGAAGACCACGAACTCGCCATCCTCGATCTCGAGATCGACGCCACGGATCACCTCGACCGTTCCGAACCGCTTGCGGATGTCCTTGAGCAGAAGCTTTGTCATGACTCCCCTTATCCCTTGACGCCGGAGAGGGCGAAGCTCTCGATGATCTGGCGCTGGGCGATCAGATAGATGATGAGGATGGGAACCACGGCCAGGCTCGTCGCCGCCAATTGCAGGTTCCACAAGGGCAGGCCGTAACTGTCGTTGAAGTTGGACAGCGCCAGCGGCAGCGTGAATTTTTCAAGCGAACTGAGGAAGATCAGCGGTTCGAGGAACAGGTTCCACGAATGCAGGAAGGTGATGATCGCAACCGCCGCAAGCGCCGGCCGCGCCATGGGCAGGGCGATCTTCAACCAGACGCCGAAGCGCGAGAGGCCGTCCATCTTGCCGGCCTCTTCGAGTTCCCTGGGCAGCGCGAGGAAGAACTGACGCATCAGGAAGGTCGCCACGACGCCCTGCGGGCCGAAGACCGGCAGAAGGATGAGCGGCCAGTGCGTGTCGATCAGGCCCATGGCGCGGATCAGGAAGAAATTAGGGATGATGGTGACCTCTTCCGGCACCATCAGTGCCATCATCAGGAACAGCATCAACAGCCCGGCGCCGGCAAAGCGGATGCGCGCCAGCGCGTAGCCCGCGAGCGAGGCGATGAACAAGGTCAGCACCGTCACCGTCGCGGCGATGTAGAGCGAGTTGAAATACTGCCGCGCGAAGGGCTGATAGGTGAACACTTCCGCGAAGTTCTCGAAGCGCCAGACGCGGGGAATCAAGGTCGGCGCGCCGAAGATTTCGGTGGTGCTCTTGAAGCCGCCGGAAATCATCCACAGGAACGGGAACACGAAGGGCACGGCCAAAAGCAGCAGCGCCATGGTCCAGCAGATGCGATAGAGAATCTCGGTCCGGCGCTGGGTCACTCCATCTCCTTCCGCCGCAACATCACCTGCACGAGGGTGAGCGCCATCACGATGACGAACATGATCAGGGCCAGCGCGGCCGCGTAGCCGACGTTGAAGAATTTGAAGCCTTGCTGATAGATGTAGAAGGCCAGCACCAGGGTGCCGTTTTCCGGGCCGCCGCCGGTCATCTGGTAGATGTGGTCGAACACCTTGAACGAGCCGATCGTCGTCAGAACCATGATGACCAGCGTCGTCGGCGCGAGCAGCGGCCAGGTGATCATGCGAAAGACCTGCCAGCGCGAGGCGCCTTCCAGCGCCGCTGCCTCCTCGTAGTCGCGCGGTATCGATTGGAGCGCGGCGATGTAGAGGATCATGTTCAGGCCGACCATCTTGATGACTCGGGTGACGATGACGGCCGCCATCGCCCAGTTGGGCTCGCGCAACCAATTCGGGCCATCGATGCCGATCCAGGCGAGCATCTGGTTCACGGCGCCGCCTTCGCCCTGCAGCATGAATTTCCAGACGATGGCCCAGGCGATTGCCGATGTGACCACCGGCGCGAAGAAGACCGTGCGAAAGAAGACGACACCGAAGAACGGCCGCGAAAGCGCCAGCGCGAGGGAGAGCGCCAGCGCCATGTTCAGGGGAACGAGCCCCAGCGCGAAGATCACGGAATTGCGCACGACATGCCAGAAGTCGGGGTTCTCCAGCAGCGCATTCTGGAAATTGCGAAGCCCGACGAAGGTCGCCTGCTGGCTGAGCAGGTTCCACTCGGTCGTCGAATAATAGAAGATGGCGACCAGCGGCCCAAGGAAGAAGACCAGGAAGCCGATCAAGGTCGGGCTGACGAACAGCCATGCCTCCAGCATCTCCCTGGCCTTCAAGCTCAGCCACGGCGCGCTGGCAGGGCGCGCCGCATTGTCCCGGGATGCCATGCCGGCCATGAACCGAAATCCTGTCAGAGCAATGGCTGAATGGCGGCGCAGACGCCCTTCAGCGCCTCTTCGACATTGGCGTCGGCCCGCCACAGCGCGTCGACGCGCGGCGCCATCGCGGCGAATATCTGCGGCACATGCTCATGCGAAGGGTGAACGCGGCCGTTGACGATCGCTGCGGCGACGCTTTTCATCTGCTCGGGCGGGATCAGCTTGTTGGAGTTGACGAAGGCGTCGCTCTCCAGGACGCTCTTGCGGGCCGGCGGAAAGAACTGGGCCATGACAGCCACATTGTCCTTGCTGGTCATGTCGGCCACGAGTTGCGCGGCAAGCTCCTTGTTCTTGCCGGACGCAAAGACTGTCAGCGCGGCCTGGCCGATGACCGGAGCTTCGCCGGCGGGTCCCGAAGGCAAGGGGGCGATGCCCCATTTGAAGCCTGCCTCGGGCATCTTCGAGGCTCGCGAGATCTGGTTCACGGTCATCGCCGAATTGCCGGAGAAGTAGTCGCCCTGCTCTCCCGGCGGCACGATCGACCTGTCCTTGAACACCATATCATGGAGCTGCTTGATGGCAGCCACCGCTTCAGGCTTGTCGAGGCCGCACTGGCCGTCGGCCCACAGATCGCCGCCGTAAGCGCGCACGGGCGGCAGCAAGGCGTGCGTCATACGCGATGCGTAACCTTCGCCATCCTTGAATTCGAAGCCCCATTTGCCGGGATTAGCCTCGGTGATCTTCTTGGCGACCTCCTGGAATTTCTGCATGTTCCACTCGCCCTTCGCGGCGAGCTGGTTGGGATCTTCGACACCTGCTTTGTCGAACATGTCCTTGTTGTAGTAGATCAGGAAAGGCGAGGTGGAGAAGGGCACGCCGTAGACCTTGCCGTCCTTCTGCCAGAGCGCCATGGCGGGCTGGGAGAAATCGTCGAAATTGTATCCCTCGGTCGCCTTGAGCGTCGGGCCGATGTCCATCAGCAGCCCGGCGTTCTCGAAAGCGGGTGCGGCATCCTCCATCATCCAGGCGATGTCGGGGGCGTTGCCCCCGGCGACCTGGAAAGTGAGCTTCTGCGTGTAGTCGGCGACCGGGACGGTCTCGAATTTCACCGTGACGCCCGGATGCTTGGCGATGAAGCCCTGGGCGATGCCGTTCAGCATCTTGAGGTGGGCCTCGCTGCCCGTCCACACGGTCACTCGGAGTTCCTGGGCCAGCGAGTGCGCCGACAGGGCGCACAGCGCCAAGGTCGATAGTGCAAGTTTGATTGCGGTCTTCATGGTTTCCTCCCGAAACGCCGATGGTCCAATCAACAACTGCGGGCGCGCAACGAACGGGCCGGCAGGCGGCGGCGACTTGTCATGCTGTTGTCCCCGGCAGCGCGCTGGGCGCGTCGCCGATCGTCCAGCCGCCGTCGACGGGCAGGTCAGCCCCGGTGACGTAGCGGGCGGCGTCGCTGCACAGAAAAACGAAGGCGCCGACGAGGTCGTCGGCCTGGCCGTGGCGGCCGGCGGGAATCTTCGCCGCGACCGCTTGGCGGAAGGCTGCGTCCCGGTAGCGCTCGGCGGTTGCCTCCGTCTCGATCGCGCCGGGCGATACCACATTCATGGTGACGCCATGCGGCGCAACCTCGCGTGCCATGGCGCGCACCGCCGTAAGTTGCGCCGCCTTCAGCGAAGCATAGACGATCGTTTCCGCGCGCGGACGCCTCGCCATCACGCTGCCGGTCGCGACCACGCGTCCCCATCCGCGCTTGGCCATGGCGGGAACGAGCCGCGTGGCCAGGGTAAGCAGGGCCGTGAAGTTTGCCGCCACATGGGCCTGGATATGCGCTTCGTCGATCTCGCTCCATGCACGGCGCCGCTCGATCGCGCCGTTCGAGACGAGGATGTCGATGGGCCCGGCGCCGGCGGCTTCATCGGTAAAGGCCGACATTGACTTGCTATCGGTGAAATCGGCCTCGAGAACCGCGGTGCCCGGGCCGATAGCGGCAGCCGTTTCGCGCGCGCCGGCGGCGTCACCGAAGTGATGCAGCGCGACGCTGGCGCCATGCTGCGCCAGGGCGATCGCAACCGCGCGCCCGATGCCGGAGCTGGCGCCGGTCACCAGCGCCCGCCGTCCGGCAAGGGAAAAACGGTCCTTGCTCACGGCGACGGCTCCCCGAGCTTGCCGGCCACCTCGAACGAGGCGATGTCGGCCGCGTCGAAATGCTCGTGAATGCGCCGGTCCGCGAGATCGGTGTCGCCCGCCATGATCGCGTCGTAGATCGCCTGGTGCCGTTCGACGGTGGCCCTCCAATCCGCTTCCGTGCGGTTGGAGCGCTGGGAGAACAGTTCCGAAACCTCGCGTTGGACAGACCGCATCCCTTCCATCTGAATACGGATCATGGAGTTGCCCGTGGCCGTCGCGAGGCCGAGGTGGAACAGAATGTCGGCTTGCGTGAAATCGCCAGGCCTCCCGATGCCGGCGTGCATGTCGAGCACGGCCTGGCGCATCATTTCCAGGCCGCGCGGATCGCGGCGCTCGGCGGCCAGCCTGGCTATGCCAACCTCGATGACGCGGCGCATCTCGTTGGCTTCCTGAAGCCGCGTCAGGCTCGAACGGACCGCATAGGCGTAGATGCGCTCCATCGGCTCGCCGCTAAGTGCCTTGGCGCGGGCAACTTTTCCTTGCTGGGTCGAAACGAGGCCGGCGCTGGTCAACTGGCGCAGCGCCTCGCGTGCGATGGGCTTGGAGACGCCGAATTCCCGGGCGATCTCGCCTTCCGGCGGCAGCGCTTCGCCAGGCGCGATGCGTCCGTCGAACAACGCCGCGGCGATCGCATCCGAGACGCCGTCCGCGAGGCGGGAAGGGCTCGCGAGTTTCGCGGAGAAAATCGGCTTGCGTGCTTCGTCCAGGGGCATTCGGAATCCTTTCCGAGCTCACTAGCACGGTTTTCCCGAACATAGCAACTAAGTTTTTTGGTTGCTAAGTTTACAAGTGAAAGCTATGAAGGCGGTGCGAGAGGACCAAGGGAGAAATCTGGAGCCGATGCACGTGAGCGATCCAATCGCGGCGGGGCCGCTGAAGATTGCCGAGGTGATTGCCCATCCCCTCAGCCAGACATTGCCCCGGCCCACGGTCACGTCCTGGGGCGTCTATGAAAAGGTCTCGCTGGTCCTGGTCGAAGTGCGCACGAGCGAGGGCATTGTCGGCGTAGGCGAAACCCTGGCGCGGTTCTCGCCCAAGGCTTATGTCGAGCTGATCGAAAGCTCGCTCAAGCCGCGCCTGCTCGGCCAGGACGCGCGCAACATCGGCGCCCTATGGCAGTCCATGCGCCGCGCGCTTTCGGGCAGGGCGGGCGGCGTGCTGATCGAGGCCATCGCCGGCGTGGACATCGCGCTATGGGATATATTGGGCAAGGCGACCGGGCAGCCGATCGCGAAGCTTCTCGGCGGTGTCGGACGCGACCGCATCGACGTCTATGCCGCCGCGGTCAACTGGGTCGACGACGATGCCGCCGACGCTGAACTCGATCGTTATCTCGGCGAGGGCTTTACGCGCATCAAGGTTAAGATGGCGCGGCCCGTGCGCGAAGCCTGCAAACGGATCGAGCGCATCCGCAAGCGCGCCGGCGATGCGATCGGGCTCTGCGTCGATGCGAACTGGGCCTACAATCTGGACGAGGCGGTCGAGGTAGGTCGTGCGCTTTCGGCAAACGGCTATTTCTGGTTCGAGGAGCCGCTGCAACCGGAAAACGAGCAGGGTTATGAGGAACTGCGCCGGCGCTGCGACGTGCCGCTGGCCGCGGGCGAGAGCAATTTCACGTTGGACCAGGCGCAGCGCCTGATCGCCAACCGGACGTTGTCCGTGCTGCAGCCCGACGTGGCGCGCGCGGGCGGCATCTCCGAGACGCGTCGCATGGCCGACTACGCCGCGGCGCATGATGTCCGCTACGCGCCGCATATCGGCATGTCGGGCATCGTCTGCGAGACCGCAAGCGTCCATCTGGCAGCCGCGATGCCGAATTTCGGCGTCATGGAGTGCGAGTGCGACGCCAGCCCGTTCAAGACCAGTCTGGCCGATCTCGCGCCCGGTTGCGTCAGGCAGAAGAACGGCACGCTGGACGTCCCGCAGAAACCGGGGCTCGGCATAGAGATCGACTGGGATGCCGTCAAGAAACTGAAAGCCGGATGAGGCCGAGATGAAGAACCAGGTTCCAAACCAGGGCGCTGACCTCGCCGAGGCGATGCGGCTGGCGTTGTTGCGCGCGGACCCCGCGCTCAGCCGCTTCGACCCGCTGCCGCGGATATTGTCGTTCGACGATTTCGCGCGCGGCCATTGCGGCTGGTCGCAGCTTGTCGGCAACTATGAGGACGATCTGGACACCATGCTGCCGGGCTACGCGCAACATACCAGCGCCATGCTGTCGACGCTCGCGCACTGGGACGCCGGCTCACACGGGGGGATGGATTCATCCTATGCGTTGAAGGTTGCGACACGTCCCGCGCCGGGAGCCCGCAACGTCGCCATCAAACGCCACACATTCAGGAAGCGCGGACCGATCCGCTTCGAGATGTATTTCACCTTCAAGCCCGAAGCCAATGCGCTGAAGCTGTCCGAAACCGATGTGCGCTCCGTCGGCTTCCTGTTCGACCTGCAGGGCGGAGACCAGGATGGCAACAGCGATCGGGTCATGCCGCATCTGCGCTTTTTGAACGCGCTCGACGGCCAGCACTTGCAAAAATGGCAATACAAGCGCGAGACCGAGAAGATCATCCCGATCGGCAGCGACGACAAGACGATCAGCCACTATCACCTGTCGCCGGAGGGATGGCTCGACCTTCCCGGCGGATCGCAGCGCCTGTGCTACAACGAGATCCCAACCAAGGTGAACTGGACTTATCTGTGCTTCGATTTCGATCTGGAATCGATGACGGCGCTCGGGCTGCGCTGCAACGATCGCAGCTTCGATCTCTCGGGATTCGATTCGATCCGCATTCCGGCGATGAAGAACCTGTGGTGCATGCTCAATTTCGGCCTCTTCGCTGAAACCGACGTTGCCAAACGGGCCTTCCTCTATGTCGATTCCATCTGCATTTCCGGAGACTTCTGATGCTGCCCGAGAACATCACCGCGGTCGTCTCGCGCAACGAGCGCTGGCGCGGCGAGGCCGCCAGCGAGCCTTACGAGGCAGGATGGGCGCGCGAGGCGATCTTCTTCGTGCGCGCGTTGAAGCAACCTGTCGGCCCTGCGGCAACGGCGTGGATCGAGATCTCGCCGGATGGAATGCACTGGCTGCGCGAAGGCACCGAGTTTGTCATGCCGGCCGAGCGCGACGGCATGGCAATGGCGCGGCTTAGCCATTTTGGCAACTGGCTGCGCGTCGCGGCGCGTTTCGACAGCGGCGCGGAATGCAGCGTGCTCGTGACACTGCACCTGAAGGCCTGAACACGCCGTGCCAAACCTTGCCGCCGGCCAACCCTTACTGTTCACGGAGACATCATGATCGATCCCTATCCGACGTTTGCCCAGGACAGTTTTGCCGGCAAGAGCGTGCTGGTGACCGGTGCCGCGAGCGGCATGGGTTTCGAGACCGCCCGTGCCTTTCTCTCCAAGGGCGCCGAGGTCGTGATGTGCGACCGCGATACCGAGGGGTTGGCGAAGCGCCATGACGAATTGAGCGGAACGGCCGGGACACCACCGCACAAGGTGGTGGCCGACATGGGCGACCCCGACAGCATCGCGCGCATGTTCGACTATTGCGACGCCAGGCTGGCGCGGCTCGACAACGTCGTGACCTGCGCGGCGATCATCACTGCCAAGAGAATCGCGGAGCAGGATTGGGCGCACTGGCAGCGCGTCCTCGGCGTCAATCTGCTGGGCACCTTCTTCACCGTCCAGGGGGCGGTGCAGCGCATGCAAGGCAATGCCGGCGGGGGGAATATCGTGTGCGTGGCCTCCGACGCCGGTGTGCATGGCGGCGGCGGGCTCATCGCCGACACCGCCTATGCGGCGTCCAAGGCCGGCACGCTGTCGCTGGTGAAGTCGGTTGCGCGCGAATTGGCGGGAAAGAAGGTGCGCATCAACGCCCTCAATCCGGGGCCGACCGATTCGCCGATGCATTCCCATATCGACCAGGCTCTCAAGGACCGCATCGCGGCCAATTTGCCGATGCGCCGCATGGGCCGGCCCGACGACATGGCCGCCGCGATCCTATTCCTTTGCTCGGACGCCGCGAGCTTCGTCTATGGCGCGGCGCTCGACGTTGATGGCGGCTCGATGTTCCGCTGACCGGCACCGCCAAGCATGGTGACCGGCGTTAGCACCGGTCACCGCGCCCTGCCGGCGGCACGACCTACGGAATTAGGCGCTCTCCATGACTTTGCTCGGAACCTGACATACTTGAAACCGAAGGTTCGGCGAACGTTCTCCTCAGGCGGAAATGCCGCCTCTGCCCGTCTTGATCCCCGCCATCCAGGGTATGGAGGTCGAGACGTCTTCAAGGATCCTGGCCGAGCGCGCAAAGCCGGCAAAAGCATCGCGTGCCAGCGAGGCTGGGACATGGCCGTCATAGGCGCGTTGACACGCGCGCAGGGCGGTTTCGAAAATCGGGCCTCTGCGGTTCCGGGGCCAATTCTGCAGAAACTCGAATGCATCTTCGAGGCACGCTACTTCCTCGATCATGAAATCCCCGTTCTTCACCAGAACAGGCTGCTCGAACATTTTGTCATTCATGAACTTCCTCCATTGGCTGGATGCTTTTGAGGGGTTGGCCCCAACCCCTTCATTGGGGCAGTTCATCGTTTCACGAGACGCCGAACTGCTCTAACTGTTTGTTTCCACGTAATTTCCAGGGAAAAAGCGGTATGCGCTTTCCCGGGATTGCTCTAGGCTGCTTCAGGTTCCGGCAGGGAAAATGCCCCGCCACCGCCTGCCCTCGGGATCGCCGCGCAGACCGGGCTCGGAGGTGGATCGTCATCATCGTCTTCACCTCGGATGCCCGCGATCCAGCGGGACCAACTCCCTCGACGGAAGCGGCCGAAAGAACGCCGCTGGGACCGAGACGCCGCCCTGTGCGGCGGATGCCCTTGCTCGCGCTCATCCAGTGCCTTCAGCGCGCGAAGGATCTCATCCACATTCATGACCGAGCCGTCATCCAGCCTGCGCAGCGACGGAGCGTCGTCAACCGCATGCGCGTCCGAGGCCCATGAGGCAAGCAAGGCACGCTTCGCCTCAAGGCTCATGGTTGAGCAGTTGAGAACGTCGCCGGGGTTTTTCGGCACCGGCGAGACGTCGATGCGGGTCGGTTTTCTTGTGCCGGCTTGAAGAAAGATATCAGCTTCGCTTCTCATCTCCGTTCTCCGCAATCTTGGCTTCCCGGCGTTGCCGGGAGGCGGACCGCAGGTTGTTGCGACATTCTAGGCCGCCTTGCGCGACACATCCTGGCTTATCGACTTCGTTGTATTTTCAGGGTCGCGGACGCCAATCTCGATGCGACGCGGCTTGAGTTCCTCGGGCACCTCACGCACGAGCTCGATGGCGAGCAAACCGCAGTTCAGCGTCGCAGCCTTCACCCTTAGGTGGTCGGCCAGCCTGAAGGCCTGTCTGAAATTACCTGTCGCAAGGCCTTGGTGGAGAACTTGCCGCTGCTCTGGATCGGGCTTCTTGCGTCCGGTAACGCACAGTTCGGCGCCGTTCTGCACGAGTTCGAGCTCGTCTAGGTCGTAGCCTGCTACCGCCATGGTGATGCGGTAATTGTTCTCATTCTTCTTTTCAATGTTGTAGGGAGGCCAGTCCGAGCGAATGCTGCTGTCGAGCATGTCGAAAAGACGGTCGAAGCCGACCGTCGTGCGGTAAAGGGGTGCAAAATCCACGCTTCTCATATCCATATCCTCCGAAAAGCAACATGGGACGCCGCAGGTGTCGCGACGCCTTTTTCATCGAGCCGAAGCCTCGACGCGAAACGATCTGGGAACGGCCAGAAATCTCTTCAAGAGGGGTCCCAAAAATTTTTTGATGCTAAGTTGCCATGCAAGACCAGTGGCTTGCGGTAGTTCTGCCGCACGACCCTTTCACTCTTGCAACAGCAGGATCTGCCCCGAAGCGGTACATGGCCCGAGACTTCCGCGATGGTCGGGGCGCCGATACCGATCCCACGGACTCGGTAGAAGTATCCCTATGCAGTGTCGCCGCGCACGTCGCCATCCGTCGCGGACGTGGGGCGAGATCGGCTGTGCCTACGCTTCCTCGGAAACTTCGTTCATCATGGACTTCAGCGGCTCCTCGCCGACATTGTCCTCGATCTGGTCGTGTCCAGGCGTGTCCGGCAGCGCCTTGCGGAAATTCCTCGCATAATCCGGCGGCATCCTGGGCGGCATCATTGGCTCATAGGCGTCCACGACGGCCTCGATGATCACCGGTCCCTGCGTGGCGAAGGCCGCCTCAAGCACGCCCTCGACCTCTTCCGGCCGCGAGACGCTGTAGCCGATGCCGCCCATGGCTTCGGCGGCCATGGCGAAATCGATGGGCTGCAGCTCGCAGCCGAATTGCGGATTGCCAAGGAACATCATCTGCTCCCAGGCGATCTGGTTCAGCATGCCGTTCTTGAGCACGAGGACCTTGAGGGGAATGCCGTGCCGTACCGCAGTCGAGAATTCGCCGAGTTGCATGGCAAGCCCACCATCCCCAACCACTGCGAAGATAGGGCGCCCCGGAAAGGCAATGCCGGCGGCAATCGCATAGGGAAGGCCGCAGGCCATCGAGGCGAGCGCTCCAGAAACCCCGAACGCCTGTCCGGTCTTCATGTCGATGTGCCTGGCAGCCATCTCGGTATTCTGTCCTGAATCGGCTGCCAGGATCGCGTTCTCGGGCATACGCCTGCCGAACGCCTTGACCACGAGTTGCGGCTTCAGCGGCACGTCCGGCTTGGCTTCGGACAATGCCATCGCGTTGCGCCAGCGGGTCATTTCCTGCCGCGCCTTTTCCAGGAAGGAGCGGTCGCTCTTGCGCTCGAGGCGTTCGTTGAGAAGGCGCAAGGTTTCGGCGGTATCGCCTACAAGCCCCGCCTCGACGGGATAGCGCAGGCCGATCCTCTGCGCGTCACGGTCGATCTGGACGCCGCGCGCCTTGCCGGGTTCAGGATAGTATTCGATGTAGGGGAAGGTCGATCCGACGATCAGCAGGGCGTCGCATTTGCTCAGCGCATCCTGCGAGGCGCGGGTGCCGAGAATGCCGATGCCGCCGGTCGTATTCGGATGGTCGTCGGGCAGCACGGCTTTGCCGAGCAGCGCCTTGGCGACGGGCGCCGCCAGCAGGTCCGACGCGCGTTCAAGTTCTTCGCGCGCGCCGAGTGCGCCGCGCCCGGCCAGGATAGCGACTTTTTTCGCTGCATTGAGAATCTCAACCGCCTGGTCGAGCTGGTCGGCAGCCGGAAGCCGGCTGCCTTCGAACCATCGATCGGGGGTGTGCGAGGGCCGGTTTCGCTTCGAGCGGTCCGCCTCGGGCAACTCGTTTTCCTGTACATCGCTGGCAATCGACAGATGGGCGACGCCGCGCCGGGCAAGGGCCGAGCGGCAGGCGAGACCGGCCAGGTTTTCCATATGGGCGGCATCGGAGACCTGTGCGTTGAAGATCGCTACGTCGTTGAAGGCGCGGGTCAGGTCGACGTCCTGCTGCGTAAAAGTCTCGATAAGGTCGTGGAACTGCATGCCGGTGATGGCAAGCACGGGAGCCTGGTCGAGCTTGGCGTCATAGAGCCCGGTAAGGAGGTGTGTGCCCCCCGGTCCCAAGGTGGCCAGGCAGACGCCCAGCCTGCCGGTCCATTTGGCATAGGCGCACGCCATGAAGGCGGCAGATTCCTCGTGCCTGACCTGGACGAACCGGATGCGGTCCTGACGGGTGCGCAACGCCTCCATGATGCCGTTTATGCCGTCGCCCGGCAGGCCGAAGACGACCTCCACTTTCCAGTTGATCAGCGTGTCGACGAGGATTTCGGCGGCATTGGGCATGGCGGATTTCCTTTATTGAGCACGCCGGCCTCTCGAACCGGGAGGAGGTTCAGTGTTTCGTATCGGGATCGGGACAGAGCTGCCGTACGTCCTCAGGCAGCGAGGCGCGGACCTTTCTGATCTGGCCGGGGTCGATATGGTGAAAGAGGACCTTGAAGACCGATTGAACCGCGGCTTTCGGGTCGACGGGACGCGTATCGTCCATGCCCTGCTCAACGGGGCCGAGAAACTCTTCCAGGGAACGGCTCTTTTGCGGCATGCGTGACGGCTCGAACTGCTCATAGTAGGTGCCGCGCACGAGCAGCGGCAACTGCGCTCCAAGATGCGAAGCCATGTCGACCGGAAGCCGGTCCCTGACGGTGCGCAAGACGACGCCGAGCAGGTGCCAAGCGAACTGGCGATCCTGTCCGTGGTCGGCCATGATCTCGTCCAGCCAGACATTGGTGGTTTGGGTGGTCTTGTCGAAAATCTCGAGTCCGGTAGCGCTCATCGCCGCCTCCTCAATCGAATCGCTCACCCGCAAAACCCGTCGGCAAAACCATCGGTGGCAGGGAAAGTTTCATGCCCGGCCGAAATTTCTTCGCTTCGGCAGTTCACGCGAGATGCTGCACCGGCTGTCGCAGTCGCTGTCCGACAATCACAACGGCCGGAGCGTCCGCAACGTGATCGAATAGCGATGCTCTTTCACCGGCGGTATGCTGTGCTCCCACTCGGTCCGCGAGGCGCCCGCCATCAGATATGCGGATCTCGGCTCGACCGTGACGGTTTCGCGGTCCCATTTCGCACCGTTCCTGCGGCGCAGGCGGAAACTGCACGCAGCCAACAGCGACACTCCGGCGACAATGCCGAAGTGCGGCTTGTCGCGATGCCATCCGATGCCGGCGCCCGGTCGATATTCGTTGATCAGGACCTGCACGAAATTGGTGGCAGGCAGGCCGGCAAAGCCGGCTACCTTGTCCCTCAAGGGCAGCAAGAAACCTGGTATGGGCGGCGCCTCCATCACCTGGCGCCGCTCATAGTCGTAGCGCAGGCCGAAGCCTGCCACGCGCCTATTGGCGAGATAGCCGTGGAAATCGAATGGCTGGAAGGGCAGGCTCTCGAGCTCCCGCACCAGTTCAGCTTCCTGCGCCAGCGTGATCAGTTCGGGCCGGTAACGAAATCCTTCCGGCAAGCTGTCGGGCGCACCAAAGAGGTCGTCCTGGCGAGGGTCCGTGGGATTGCTGGATCCGGGCGATGGCATCGCCCTTAGATGGTGAAATCCGCGGCTGAGGCAAGATTTACCCGGCCGCCCGCGTGGTGCGGCTCGCATTTCATGGGAACCTCGACTTCGCTGTCGGATTATTCAATGCGGGCGGGACGCATCGTATTTCAACCAGCTTTGCCAAGGAGAAACTCGTGCGGGCAATGCGTAGCCGGCCTGAACAAGGAGAGCTCGATCTTATCGACCGTTATTGGCGGGCGGCGAATTTTCTGTCGGTCGGACAGATCTATCTGATCGACAACCCGCTGCTGAAGGAGCCGTTGCGGCCGGAGCACATCAAACCTCGCCTGCTTGGCCACTGGGGGACCACGCCTGGGCTGAATTTCATCTACGTCCATCTCAATCGCATCATCAGGCAGCGTGATGCCGACGTAATCTACATTTGCGGCCCAGGCCATGGTGGACCGGGGATGGTCGCCAATACCTATCTCGAAGGGAGCTACAGCGAAATCTATCCCGAGGTCAGTCGCGACGAGGATGGGTTGCGCAAGCTCTTTCGCCAATTCTCCTTTCCGGGCGGCATCCCGAGCCATGCCGCCGCGGAAACGCCGGGGTCGATCCATGAGGGCGGCGAACTCGGCTATGCGCTGGCTCACGCCTATGGCGCCGCGTTTGACAACCCGGACCTCGTCGTGGCCTGCGTGATCGGCGACGGCGAGGCGGAAACGGGCGCGCTGGCAGCCTCCTGGCATTCGAACAAATTCCTCAATCCGGTCCATGACGGCGCTGTCCTGCCGATCCTTCATCTCAACGGCTACAAGATCGCGAATCCGACGGTGCTCGCCCGGATCGAGGTGCAAGAGTTGCGGAGCCTGCTGGCTGGATATGGCTATGAACCTTTTTTCGTCGAAGGCGACGAACCGCGGGCGATGCACCGGCTGATGGCCGAAACGCTCGATACTGTCTTCGATCGGATCGATGAAATCCAGAAGGAAGCGCGCGAGACCGGCAGAGTGGATCATCGGCCCCGCTGGCCGATGATCGTGCTGAGAAGCCCGAAGGGCTGGACCGGCCCGAAGGAGCTGGATGGCAAGAAGGTCGAGGGTTTCTGGCGCGCGCACCAGGTGCCGATCACCGACCCGCGAAACGATGCAGGCCATCTCGCAGCTCTGGAAAATTGGATGCGCGGCTATCGGCCCGAGACGCTTTTCGATGAAGCGGGCAGGTTTCGAAACGAGCTACAGGCCCTGGCGCCGGACGGCGAGCGGCGCATGGGCAGCAATCCACATGCCAATGGAGGGATGCTCAAGCAGGAGTTGCGATTGCCGGATTTCCGCCACTTCCGGGTCGCGGTCCCGAAACCCGGCGGCGCAAGGGCCGAGGCGACGAAGCTCATGGGAGCGTTCATCGAGGAGGTCATACGGCTGAATGCCGATGCCCGCAATTTCAGGCTCATGGGACCGGACGAGACATCGTCCAACAGGCTGGATGCGGTCTTCGACGCGACCGAGTGCGTCTGGATGGAAAAGATCGAGCTTTATGACGAGCATCTGGCGCGCGACGGCCGCGTCATGGAGGTGCTGAGCGAACATCTTTGCCAAGGCTGGCTGGAAGGATACCTGCTGACCGGCCGGCACGGCCTCTTCTCATGCTACGAGGCGTTCATCCACATAGTCGATTCCATGTTCAACCAGCACGCCAAATGGCTGAAGGTCTCGCGTGAACTTGTCTGGCGGCGGCCGATCGCGTCGCTCAACTATCTGTTGACCTCCCATGTGTGGAGGCAGGACCACAATGGTTTCAGCCACCAGGATCCCGGCTTCGTCGATCTCGTCGCCAACAAGAAGGCGGACATCGTGCGCATCTACTTCCCGCCGGATGCCAATACGCTGCTCTGGGTCACGGATCACTGCCTGCGAACCTACAATCGGGTCAACGTGATCGTTGCCGGCAAGCAGCCGGCTTCCCAGTGGCTGCCGATGGACGACGCCATACGTCATTGCGAGGCCGGCATCGGGATCTGGGATTGGGCGGGAACCGAGCGTGGAGGGGAGGATCCCGACGTGGTGATGGCCTGCGCGGGAGACGTGCCGACGCTGGAGACGCTCGCGGCTGTCGACCTTCTTCGCCAGGCGATACCGGATCTCGCCATACGCGTCGTCAACGTAATGGACCTGATGGCGCTGCAACCCAAGGAGCAGCACCCCCACGGCCTGGCGGACGCGGAATTCGACAGGCTGTTCACGACCGGCAGACCGGTGGTCTTCGCCTACCACGGCTATCCCTATCTCATTCACCGGCTGACCTACAAACGGGCCAATCACGACAACTTCCACGTTCGCGGCTACAAAGAAGAGGGCACGACGACCACGCCCTTCGACATGGCGGTGCTCAACGAACTGGACCGTTTTCACCTAGCCATCGAGGCGATCGACCGGGTGCCGGGGCTGAGCGCCAGGGCAGCCGATGCGAGGGCCCGATTTGCCGACGGCCTGAACGAGCACACGCGCTATGTTCGCGAACATGGCGAGGACATGCCCGAGATCCGGAACTGGGCCTGGCGCGACAAAGCGGGCGCGGCGGATGGTTAAGGCTGTGCCCGCCGGGGAGTGCCGCTCGTGACCAGCGCAATACTCGCCCTCAATGCAGGCTCGTCCAGCCTGAAGTTCGGCCTGTTCGAAGCCGGATCACAGGAGGGGCCGGTGCTCACGGTGAGCGGTGCGTGCGAAGACTTGGATGACGAGCCAAGCCTCGTCGCCAAGGACGCGTCGGGCAAATCCATCTTCAAACGCGCCGTCAAGCCCGCAAGCCCGCCCGTAGAGGTTCTCCTGCGGGACTTGTTCGATGTCCTCGATCCGTATCTTGCGCAGGCTCCGCTGAGCGCGGTCGGCCATCGCATCGTCCATGGTGGCAAGCGGTTTTCGACTCCGGTCCTGCTGACCGGCGAGATCGTCGAGGCGCTCGACGCGCTGACGCCGATGGCACCGCTCCACCAGCCGGCCGGCCTGGCGCCGGTTCGTGCGATCTCCAAACTGCTGCCCGGCCTACCCCAGATCGGTTGCTTCGACACCGCCTTTCACCGCACGCTGGAGCCGCCCGTCAACCGCTATGCGCTGCCGCGCGAGTTCGAGGAAAGCGGGATCCGCCGTTACGGCTTCCACGGCCTTTCCTACGAATTCGTCGCAGGCCAGCTGCAGGCGCTTTCGCCCGGACTCCGGGGCAAGCGTTGCGTGGTCGCGCATCTCGGCAGCGGATGCAGCCTGTGCGCCATGCGCGAAGGCAGAAGTCTCGACACCACCATGGGGTTCACCGCGCTTGACGGGTTGATGATGGCCACGCGGCCGGGCGCCATCGACCCCGGCGTGCTTCTCTACCTTCAGCAGGCGCGCGGCATGTCCGTGAAAGAGTTGGAGGCCTTGCTCTATCACAAGTCCGGCCTGCTCGGCGTTTCGGGAGTGTCGGCAGATGTGCGGACCTTGCTTGGCAGCAAGGATCCTCGCGCGGCAGAGGCGATCGATCTCTTCACGTTTCGGATCGCCCGCGAGATCGCGGCGATGGGAGCCACGCTCCAGGGTATCGAGGCGCTGGTGTTCACGGGAGGGATCGGAGAGCATTCCTGGCAGATCCGTGAAGCGGTTTGCGAGCGCCTGCGATGGCTGGACGTGTTGCTCGACGCGAATGCAAACCGGTCGGGAAAAGGGCGGATCACCGGCGAGGGCAGCGCGGTCGATGTTTACGCAATCGCCACTAACGAAGAATTGATCATCGCCCGCCAGGTGCTGGCGACCGTGCCGATCTGACCGCTGAACTCGGTCCGCGGCGACCCGCCGGGACCATTAGGCAGGAACCTCCGGCCTTGGGGATTGTTTATGGGCCAGCCAAGAGTTGATATGGAAGGACTTCCTCATGGCAAGGGAGAATCCGGCTTCCACGGCCAGCATCGCCGGCCATCCCATCCATCCGATGCTCGTGCCCATTCCCATCGCCTGCTTCGTCGGCGCATTGCTGACGGACCTGAACTACTGGCGGACGGCGGAGATGATGTGGGCGAATTTCTCCGCCTGGCTGCTGACGGTCGGGGTGATCGTCGGCGTCCTAGCCGCCATTGCCGGCCTCACCGACTTCCTGGGCGATCGCCGGGTGCGCGCACATAAAACTGCGTGGCTGCACATGCTGGGCAATGCGCTGGCGGTCATACTCTCCTTCTTCAACATGCTCATACATACCCGTGATGCCTGGACCTCGGTCCTGCCGACAGGCCTGATCCTGTCGGCGCTGGTGGTACTCATCCTGATATTTACCGGCTGGCTGGGCTGGGCCCTTGTCTACCGCCACCACGTGGGAGTGGCCGATGAAACCGTTTGATCGATCCGGCAAGCGACGCGCTTATGGTACAGGGCTTGCGTTCCTTTGCTTTGCCACGCTCGGCGCCGCGGGCTGCAGCGACGACGCCGCCGACCCAAGCACTCAGATCGGCCCCAACCCGAATTTGCCGGAGATAAAGCAATATCTGTTCCCGCCGATGCATCTTGCATCCGTCGTCGGTTGGAAGAAGGACGAAACGCCGACGGTAGCGCAGGGCCTGCAGATCCATGCGCTGGCGACCGGGCTTCAGCATCCGCGCTCGCTCTACATCCTGCCGAACGGCGATGTGCTGGTCGTCGAATCGAAGGCCCCGCCGGAACCGCCAGCCAAACGGCCGAAGGATATCGTGATGGGCCTGATCGAATCGCTTGTCACCTCGGGCGGCGATACGGGACCGAGCAACCGCATCACCTTGCTGCGTGACAGCAATGGCGACGGCGTGCCTGACGTCCGGGATGTGTTCCTCGATCACCTGAATTCGCCCTTCGGCGTCGCCCTGGTGGGAAACGACCTCTATGTTGCCAACACCGACGCGATCATGCGCTACCCCTACAAACCAGGCGACACCAAGATCACCGCGCCGGGTGTCAGGTTGACGGAATTGCCGGGCGGTCCGATCGATCATCATTGGACCAAAAGCCTCGTCGCCAGCCCGGACGGTTCGTTGCTCTATGTCGGCGTCGGTTCGAACAGCAACATTACCGAAAACGGCATCGGCGCGGAAAAGGACCGCGCCGCGATCTGGCAGGTGGACAGGGCCACCGGGCGATCGCGCATTTTTGCCAGCGGATTGCGCAATCCGAACGGCTTGAGCTTCGAGCCGCAGACCGGAGCACTCTGGACTGTCGTCAACGAGCGCGATGAACTTGGGCCAAATCTGGTTCCAGACTACATGACATCGGTGAAGGATGGCGGCTTCTACGGCTGGCCGTACAGCTATTACGGCCAGCATGTCGATCCCCGGGTAATGCCGCAGCGCCCCGATCTGGTCGCCAAGGCGATCGTTCCCGACTATGCGCTGAGCTCGCATGTGGCACCGTTGGGCATGGCCTTCTACACCGGAACCAGCCTGCCGCAGACGTATCGAGGCGGCGCCTTTGTCGGCGAGCACGGCAGCTGGGACCGTCCCGGGCTGAATGGCTACAAAGTCGTCTTCGTGCCATTCAGCGGTGGCCGTCCCAGCGGCATGGCTCAAGACGTCGTCACAGGTTTCCTCAACGACCAGGAGGAGGCGCGTGGTCGGCCGGTCGGCGTTGCCATCGACAAAACCGGAGCGCTGCTGATCGCGGACGATGTCGGAAACACAGTGTGGCGCGTCACACCCTCGGGGTGATGATCGCTGGTTCAGGCATGTCGCTCTCCCGCGGGTCGGCATCAAGCTCGGTCCGCCTTTGTCCCTTTGGCAGGATGTCACGAAATATTACGTGAGGGAACGTCGGCGCCGAAATCTGCATTCTCCGGGGGAGACGACCGTCGTCTCGAAGTTGGATTGAAAGGAGAATTACCATGCCCAATCAAGGTGGTAGCCACGAGCAACATGTGAAGGCGGGCCAGCAGAGCCACAAGAACACGGAAAACAAGAACCGCCAGCAGCAACAGGCCGCAGGCAACAATGAGCGGCAACAGGGCGACGGCTCCAACATGCGGGGCGGCTCGCACGAACAACATGTAAGAGCGGGCCAACAGAGCCACAAAAACCGCTAGGGCATTTCAGCCAGGCGCGCTGACGCTCGCTCCGTATCATGACATGAGAAAGGTCCATCCCGAGGAATCGGGATGGGCTTGTGTCTACCCCGGCTCAAGGTCAGTCCGCGGGAGCAGTGTAACGGCGGCCAATGGCCTCGGCGATGGCCGCGCGGCTCTCCTGCATGTCCGTGCCGGTATCCGTTTCTATGTCCGCCACCTCGTCGGCGAGGTTCTTGTCCTTGATCTTGCTGCGGAACCATTTCGAATAGTCGCCGGCGCGCAGGTGATGTTCCCAGGTGCGATCGTCGATGCCTTCTGCGATGTGAAGGAACATCATCAGGTTCTGCGCTTTCAGGTTAAGCGCTCCGTCCGGCCCCCGGAAATAGAAGCTGTTGTCGCCAAGGTCGCCCTCGGCATATTTGCGCATGTGCCGCTTGCGAACCTGGCGGGGCCGTTCGACCTTGACCGTCCTGATCGGCTCGCCCGATGATCGGTTCCAAAACAGGACTTCGTCCTTTGGCGGCGGCACGGCGCCGTCGGGAACGTCTATGCCGGTGGCGGCACAGAAGCTTGCGACGATCTTGTCGGCTTCCGGTCCAAGCGCCAGAACGGTTTCGACGCCAGCCAGGACGTCGCGCGAAACCAGATCGGGGTGCACGGTGATCAGGATGGTCGCGGGGAGGCTCTTGGGCAGCGCGAAAGACGCGCCGTCCCGGGCCTGAGGCAAAAGATGATGCGCCTCATCGATGATCAGCCAATGCGGTCGGCCGGTGCGCGCTCGAATGCTGGCCATGTCCGGCAGCAGCTTGGCAAAATTGCCGGGCCGTTCGGCGGTCTTCAGCCCCAGCATGTTGACAGCGACATTGTTGGTTGGCTTGGACAGAAGATCGAAGACCTCACGCGAGATCGGCGGGGTCTTGGCGTCGCCAACCACCACCACATTCTCGAGTTCCTGATAGTCGCCTTCGGGGTCGAGAACGCAAAACTGAAACCCCTTCTCGACAAAGCGCTCGGTCAACGCGGTGGCAAGCGTGGATTTGCCGATCCCGGACGTGCCGGCCAGCAGCACCCCGCCGCTATGCGGTGAAAGGTGCACCTGCGCGCCCGCTATGTCGGTTCCCACTTCCACGTGTTGGCGAGCCGTCTCCACGAAGCCGGCATCGCGCGATATGAGCTGTTCGATCAGTTCCACCACGCCGGCACCTCGAGGGCTGGCTGTGACGAAATCCGCCGTCTCCTTAACGGTCGGCAATGCGTTGGCCACGGCGACGCCGAAGCCGACGGCGCGCAGGAATGCATGGTCGTTCTCGGCATCGCCGACGCCGACGACGTTGTGGGCGGAAAACCCCAATTCCTCGAGTGCGCAGGCAAGACCGGTGGCCTTGTTGACCCCGCTTGGCAGCACCATCACCGCGCCCTTGTTGAAGATGATCTCGAGCTCAAGTCCAAGCTCCTTGATCTCCGACAGCACGGCGGCTTCCTGTGGTTCCCAAGTGGCCACGACGCAGCGTCCGACCGACAGGGGCGCGACCCCGCGACGCTTCAGCCGGTCGACGAATTCAGCCGGAGGCGCCGGCGCCAAAAGCCGTTCCTTCTTCGAAGCGGGCGTATAGATCAACGCGCCGTTTTCGGCGACCACCCTGTCGAAGATGTCGAGTGCCGGAAAGACCCGCTCGAGATCGGCAAGCTCGCGGCCGGTCACCATGATCAGCTTGCGGCCCGTCTGCTTCAGCCGTTTGAGCGCAGCATAGGTCGCATCGGAGACGACCCCGTCTTCGGCGAGCGTGCCGTCATAGTCTGTCGCTAGGGCAAGAACATACATCCTGGATATCGTCTGCGCTTGAAACCAGACACCCCGATCGCCCGAAGGCAGCTTCGGCTGTTCGGGCTAACGATGCCCAATGGCGATGGTTCCATGCAGGGAAACGGCCCATGCAATCATATTGAAACCCAGGACTCCGCGGGCAATTTTGCCCGTCGCGCCCGATTTCCCCCAGGCCGCGACGCGACCATGGCGGAACCAGGCAGGGTTCCCGCTGTTAACAACGCGGGCGATCAATCGGTTGCCGAAGTGTGGGAGCCATGCGTGCCATGATCAACGATCCGTTGCCGGGAACTGTTCCGGCATCCCTTCCCGCGATCGACGCAAAGGCCGCCCCGACGCTCAAGAACGCCGAGGCGGAGGTGTTCTATACCGAAGCCATTCGCGAACTCGCCGCCACCGACATTCCTTTCCTTGTCGCCGGAACCTATGCGGTAAGCGCCTACACCGGCGTCATCCGTCAGACCAAGGATCTCGATATCTTCTGCAAGGCAGGCGACTTCTCGCGCATCCTGGCCCATTTCAAGCAGCTCGGCTACGCGGTCGAGATCGAGGACGACCGGTGGCTTGGGAAGGTCTTCAAGGGCACGCATTTCTTCGACATCATATTCGCCTCGGCGAATGGAACGATGCCCGTGAGCGACCAGTGGATGGAGCATGCCCGCCAAACCGAACTGCTGGGAAGCCGGGTGAGGATCGTCGGCCCGACCGAGCTCATATGGTCCAAATGCTTCATCCAGGACCGAGGGCGTCATGACGGGGCGGACATCGCCCATACGATCCTCAAGGCGCAGGACCAGATCGACTGGCACAGGCTGCTCTCCTACCTGGAAGTCCACTGGGAAGTGCTGCTGATGCAGATTCTCAGTTTCAGATGGATCTATCCGAGCGAGCGCGACCGCATCCCCACATGGCTGCTTGACGAACTGCTCGACCGCCTTGCCAAGCAGCGCCAATTGCCTTCCCCCAGAATGAAGATCTGCCGCGGGCGCCTGCTTTCGCAGACCGATTACGAAATCGACGTCAAGGAATGGGGCTTCGCCGGCGTCGGCGGTACAGGAGAATTTCGTGATGGCTGAACGGACCGAAGACGCTCCGGCGATGGAGGGCACCGCCACGATCAAGGTGGCGGCCGTTGGCGACCTGCATGTGAAGGAGGACGCCCAGACATCGTATCGCGATCTCTTCGGCGAAATGTCGCGCGAGGCCGATATCCTCGTTCTTCCAGGCGATCTGACCAATCTGGGCAAGCCCCGCGAAGCCGAGATCCTCGCCGAAGACCTGCGCGCCTGCTCTATCCCGGTGGTCGGCGTGCTCGGCAACCATGATTATGAATCCGGTGCGGTCGAGGACGTCGCGGAAATCCTGCGTCAAGCGGGCGTCCATCTCCTCGACGGGCAGACGACCGAAATAGAGGAGGTCGGTTTTGTCGGCGTGAAAGGGTTCGTCGGGGGGTTCGGTTCACGCATGCTCGGCTCCTTCGGCGAGCCGGCCATCAAGTCGATGGTCGCCGAGAGCGTCAGCGAGGCCATGCGGCTTGAGAACGCGATGCGCCAGGTTCGCGCAAAACGCACGCTTGTCATTTTGCACTACGCTCCGATCGTCGAGACCATCGCCGGCGAACCCCTGGAGATATTTCCGTTTCTGGGCTCGTCGCGGCTGGCGGAAACGATCGACCGGTTCCAGGTCAGTGCTGTCGTGCACGGCCATGCGCATCGGGGAAGCTATGAGGGCCGCACGCCCGGCGGGGCGAGGGTCTACAACGTCGCCATGCACGTTTCCAAACCGACCGGCCGACCCTATGCCTTGCTTGAAATCTGACGGAGTCGGGGCGCCGTCCCGACGGTCAGCTTACCGCTTTGATCGATTTTGCCAGTTCTTCGAGCTTGTGCGGATCGTTGCCGTGACGGCGCACGAGCTCGCGTGCCTGATTGGACGGCAGATCGGCTGTCGCCACCAGTTGCCGGACCTGTTCACTGTCGACCGCGACTTGGGGCAAGTTGCTGCCGGAAATTCTCTCGTCACCAGCCATCGTCTTTCTCCTCGATCGATGTCGAGACAACGGATTGGAAAACCGTCCGGTTCCGAAAGACGGGGCTGAAGTCGACCGGCGGATCCGATCGGCAGCGCGCCGTCTCGATCCGTGGCGGCAAGGCCGGAGGCGACCGCGAATTGGCCATGGAACAAATGACGCCGGCCAGGAGTTGCGTCCCGAATGAAGGGAGGTGATCCCGATGCCAAACCCAGGAAAACCAGATCCCAATCGCGACGTGCCGATGCCGGCGCCGACCTGGAAGCCCGAACCGATCGAGGAGCCTGATCCGGAACAACTCCCGGACGAGGCGCCTCTGCCCAATCCCGACGAGAACGAAGAGTCGCCGATGCATGCCGGCAGCCGCGTCGTCTGAACGTGCGACGCATGAATCCCGATCCCGTGGCAATGGAACCTCTTGGGCCGGCGCCATTGTCCCTCCATCGTGTTTCCATCACAGCAACGGCAAGGGGCGCTTCAACCAAAGGAGAACATCATGAAAGTTGGCAACTGCATGACGCAAGGCGTTCAGGTCGCCAGTCCGGACCAGACCCTGCGGGAGGCCGCCGCCGCCATGGCCAGCCTCGATGCCGGCGCTCTGCCCGTAGGCGAGGACGACCGGCTGGTCGGAATGATCACTGATCGCGACATCGCCGTCCGTGGCGTCGCCCAGGGTAGGGGCCCGGATACGCGGATACGCGAAGTGATGAGCGCCGAGATCAGGTACTGTTACGACGACGAGGAGATCGAAGACGTGCTCCAGCAGATGGGGTACCTTCAGGTTAGACGGCTGCCGGTGATCAGCCGTGAAAAACGGCTGGTTGGCATCATCTCGCTTGGCGATCTCACGAAGAATGGCGAGGCCGCACGAGCCGGCGAAGCGCTGAACGGCATCTCACAGCCAGGCGGCGCGCATTCGCAGACGGCACACTGACCATCGATGACAGGGCGAGAGCGCTGCCCGCGCCCAGCGGGCGGCGACGGCGGTTCAGCGATCGATCTCTCCAAAGACGATGTCGAGGGAGCCGATGATCGCCGAGACGTCGGCGATCATGTGCCCCCGGGACAGATAGTCCATCGCCTGCAGATGTGCGAAGGACGGCGCGCGAATCTTGCACCGGTAAGGAACATTGCCCCCATCCGAAACCAGATAGACGCCGAACTCGCCTTTCGGCGCCTCGACGGCGGCATAGACCTCGCCCTCGGGCACGTGATGGCCTTCCGTGTAAAGCTTGAAATGGTGAATGGTCGCTTCCATGGAGCGTTTCATCTCCGCGCGGCGTGGCGGCGTGATCTTCCGGTTGGGAATTGCGACCGGTCCTTGGCCTTGCGGCGACCGTAGCTTGTCAAGACATTGCCTTATGATCCGGACCGACTGGCGCATCTCCTCCATTCGTACGAGGTAGCGGTCATAGCAGTCGCCGTTCTTGCCGATGGGAATATCGAAATCCATCTGCGGGTAGCATTCGTAAGGCTGCGCCTTGCGCAAATCCCATGCCGCGCCCGACCCACGCACCATTACGCCCGAAAATCCCCAAGCCCAGGCATCGTCGAGACCGATGACGCCGACGTCGACATTGCGCTGCTTGAATATGCGGTTTTCGGTGAGCAGTTCTTCGAGATTGTCGCAGACCTTGAGGAACGGATCGCAGAAATCCCAGATATCGTCCAACAGGTCCGGGGGAAGATCCTGATGTACGCCGCCGATCCTGAAATAGTTGGCATGCATGCGGGCGCCCGATGCCCGTTCATAAAACACCATCAGTTTCTCGCGTTCGGCGAAACCCCAGAGCGGCGGCGTGAGGGCGCCGATATCCATCGCCTGCGTGGTGACATTGAGCAGATGGGACAGCAGCCGGCCGATCTCGCAATACAGCACGCGAATGAGCTGGCCGCGCTGTGGAGCCGAGATCCCGAGCAGCTTCTCCGCCGCCAGGCAGAAGGCGTGCTCCTGATTCATCGGCGCCACATAGTCAAGCCTGTCGAAATAGGGCAGGGCCTGTAGGTAGTTCTTGTACTCGATCAACTTCTCCGTGCCTCGATGCAGCAGCCCGATATGCGGATCGACGCGTTCGACGACTTCGCCGTCGAGTTCGAGCACCAGCCGCAGGACGCCATGCGCCGCGGGGTGCTGCGGCCCGAAGTTTATCGTGAAATTGCGGACCGTCGCGTCAGCCATGACGCCCTCCTTCGACCGTTGCCGCCTGGCACCGGGAATGGGACATCCGCCGAAGCACCGGGTTCTGCCCCACGCCGTCAGGTCGTGGTCTGGATGATCAGCGTCAGCGTGCCGTCGCCGTCAATGTTGGCCGCCACCACTTCGGAGGCATCAAGTCCATTCGCGGCCAGGACCGAGGAAGCTTCCGGCGATGCGCTGACCGAACGCTGCAGGACGTGAAGGTCTTCCTGGCTGGTCTGGGCAACCACGGTCTCGACCTTGGTCTTGAGGTCGGGTGGCAAGTCCGCCAATGCGACGATGGCTATGTTGGTGAATGTCTGTCCGGTGATGCCCTGGTCGGGGCCGGTCTGACCTGGCACGGCTTCCGGTGCCGGTGCGTCCGGGGGAAGGGGTGCGTTTCGGGACTGAGCATGGGCAGGCAAAGCCAGAGTGAGTGCCGCCAGGATGATGATTGCCTTATTCATGATATCTTCCTTCCTTGTTCGAGGAGGGTCGACCGGGATGACGCGCGACAGGGACAGCAAGCCATCGCCTCGAACAGTGTTGCGTGTTCAAAGCGCGAAGTCCGGATTTGTTCCGGCTCCGATCGAATCCAAGGCAGGGACGAGGACGCATCGCTGCCCTGCCTATGGTCGGGGACCTTTATCGCTGATCGCGTCAAACCGTTCGATGTCGTAGCGCGGACTGATCCGCGCCAGTATCTCGACGGAGGGTTTGGCCGCGTCGGGCTGTTTCCAGCTCAGCTCGAAGGAGAATACGAACCGGCCGCGCTCGATGTCGTGCTGCATTCCGAGAAAGCGCCAGCGATAGCCCAGCGGTTGAACCAGCGCGTCGAGGTCAGGCGGAACGCCGTTCGCCGACGAGATCGCCAGGATCGCATGATGGGTTCGTGGGACCCACAGATCGACCTGCTTCAGCACCTGAAGCGTTATCAACGTCAAAACCGTCCCCGCTGTGCCAAGTGCCAGTTGCCCGCCGCCGAAGGCGAGGCCGATTGCGGTCATGACCCACAAGGTGGCGGCCGTGGTGACACCCGTCACGAAATCGCCGCGGCGGAGAATGGCTCCGCCGCCAATGAAACCGACACCCGTCAGCACGCCCAGCGGAAAACGGAGCACGTCCATCACACTGAACGAATCGGGGCCCTTGCCGCCCACCTCGAGCAGGATATTGGCCTGCATCATCGCGATCGCGGCCGCCAGGCCGACCAGGATGGTTGTTCTGAGCCCGGCGGTGTGGCCGCGGGCTTCCCTGTTCATTCCGATGATCACGCCGGCAACAAAAGCAAGAGCCAGGCGCAGGGCTAGGTCGGTCAAGGTTGGATGAAGCGGCATGGTCATAGCGGGGACGACTCACGCAACGGGCTCGTTCTCCAACACCGCGGAGCGTTCGATGGTTCCCTAGGTGGAAGGTGAAGCTTCTTGTCGGGTTCAGGCAACCCACGACGTCCCGCTGCGTTTGGCACAGAACGCACTCGGGAGATCTTTCCATGCCGCTCACCGCCTTTGCGCTCAATTGCACCTTGAAGGCCTCCGACGACGCCGAGAAATCGTCCACGGACCGCCTGCTGGCGGATCTGCTGGCGGCAATGGTGCCGCATGGGGTCCGCGGCGAGATTGTTCGCGCCCTCGACCATGACGTCAAACCCGGCGTGCTGTCGGACATGGGCGAGGGAGACGGTTGGCCGCAGCTCCGCAGGAAGATCCTCGACGCCGACATCTTCGTGCTGGGCCTGCCCATCTGGCTCGGCCAGCCGTCGAGTGTCGCCAAGCGCATCCTGGAGCGCATGGATGCGTTTCTATCGGAGACCGACAAACAAGGCCGGATGCCGGCCGCCGGCAAGGTCGCGATCGTGGCGATCGTCGGCAATGAAGACGGCGCTCACGCCTGTCACGCGGCGTGCTTTCAGGCGCTAAACGACGTCGGCTTCACGATTCCTGCCAATGGCGGCGTGTATTGGGTTGGGCAGGCTATGGGCGACGTCAACTATGTCGACCTGCCCGGAACGCCGGAAGCCGTGGTCGAGATGATCGAAATGACGGCTTCGAATGCGGCCCATCTGGCCAGCGTGCTGAAGGAAAGGCAGTATCGCGGCGTCGGAAAGTGAAGAGATTTTCGTGGCGGCACAGAGTGCCCGTTGCCCTGACACCATCGGCCACTCGATGGTTGCCGGGCGCCAGCAAGATCAGTGTCGGCGCCCTTGGGGTCAGGGCTCGTCAAAAGGCCCGGCTCGCCTGGCCAGATCGCGCGATATGGCACCTTCCTCTTCGTCATCGGGCAATGCCTCGTCGCTGTTCTGGTAGGCGTTGTCATCGTCCTCCTCCGGCAGGTCGCCTTCCTTCTCGACGTCGACGACGGCGTCGACATTGTCGGACACCTTGTCTGGAAGAACCCCGCCGCCCTTGATTGCATCCCAGTCCGCCTGCTGGATTGCCGGGGCTTCAGTTTCGTCCCGTTGTTCGGATCGTTGCTTCTTGCGCGGTTCCATCTCATGTCTCCGATATGAACGGGTGCCTCATGTGGCCCCTTTGTCACCAGGTGTCGCTTTCCGCCGCCAGAACTCGGCTATCCTGATGGGTCGTGGAATCGGAAAGGCTAACGGATAACCGCCGACCCGGCCCATTGTTCCTCTCAGCGGGATCGGTTGGTGTTCCGCCTTGGGCCTGGGATGCAGCATCGCGGGGTAGCCGCCGCATTCGCGCAACCAATCCCGCATTACCTCGTTTTGCCTTTGAGACCGCCCTTGAACTTTACCGATTGGAAATCTCAGAGACACTCAAATGAACCCTTCAGCCGAGCCCCGATCACCGTCGGGAAACAATCTCCATATTCAGCCTTTCCATGGAACGGTGACTGTCAGATTCTCCGACGCCATCATCGCCTCCACCGAACATGCGCTGCAGGTCCAGGAAACGGGGAGGGATCCTGTGTTCTACATCCCGTTCCAGGACATCTATTTCGACCTGCTCGAGAAAACCGATACCACCTCGATATCGCCAAAAGGCACTGCGAGCTATTGGCGCGTGCATGCCGTTGGCGGATCGGCGGATGATTTCATGTGGGCGTATGAAGAGCCCGAGGCGCCTGTCCGGGTGCTTGCTCGCCACGCCGCCTTCGATCCCGGCAAGGCTCGCATAGACGCCGATCCCGCTGAAGACGAGCGCCACACGCCTCACATAGTGGAATAGCAGGACAGCGGCAGGATTTATCCAAGGGAACCGATTCCATTGGGTTGTCGTGCGATGACACCGGGCCCAGGTCGCCTTCACGCTGCGCGGTCTTCGTCGAGAATGCGCAGGCCCTCTTCAAATTTCGCGAGGGGAATCCCGGCCCGCCGCGCTTGCCACAGGTTGTCGGCCAGATCCGCACGCTTGACCGGCCGCGCCAGGGGATTTGACGCAGCCCGGCGCACGAAAGCGATTTCATTCTCGCCAGGCCTCTTCGTCAGCGCATCGACCGCAGCGACAATCGAGGGACCAAACCCCGCCGATTTCAGCCTTGTCCTTGTCCAGCCTTCCCCTTTTTCGAGGACGTCATGCAGATAAGCCACGATCTTCTGGTCAAGGGTTTCGACCGTGTCGACCACGCGCCTGCAGTGTTCGATATAGGGTTGCCCGGTCTTGTCGGTCTGCGATCGATGCGCGTCCTCGGCAATCTTGGCCGCGCGGTAGAGCATGCTCATTGCCAGCCTCCCTTCATTCAATCTGTTCGAACCCGCATTGCCGGGGCGCCTTGTCCGGCCGCCATCGCAGCAGTTTCGTTCCATGGCGAAACCGATTGCCGGTGACGTGATCGAAACGGACTTCGACCACCAACTCCGGCCGCACGGGCTCCCACTCCCCGCTGCGTTCGGTGCTCCAGCGGCTCGGCCCGCCGGGAGCCTTGCCGGTAAAGCCGGGTCCGCCTCTCAGGTTCTCGAGCTTCGCGGTAATTTCTGCCCTGTCGTCCTTGCCGATCGTCGACGTAAACCCGACATGGTCGAGTTTGCCGTGGTCGTCATAGAGACCGAGCAGCAGGGATCCGACCTGGCTGCTGCCCGTCAGGTAGCGGAACCCGCCGACGACACAGTCCGCGGTGCGCAGCCGCTTCACCTTGATCATGGTGCGCTCGCCCGGCCGATAAGGGTCCATCAGCAGTTTGGCGACAACTCCATCGGTGGAGCCGTGGCCGGCCTCGCCCAGCCAGCGCCTGGCGGTGGTCACGTCGGTGGTGCGCGGCGACAACCGCAACGAGGAAACGCCCGACCTCATGACGAAGCGCTCAATCGCGGCCCGTCGTTCCGTCAAGCTCTTGTCGAGCATGATCCCCCCGTCCGGATCGGCGAGAATATCGAACAGGACGAGACGGGCCGGGGTTTGCGCGCTCAGCATGCGAATCCTGCTTTCGGCAGGGTGAAGCCGCATCTGCAAGGCCTCGAAGGAAGGATCGCCATTCACCTCGATGACTATCTCGCCGTCAAGAACGAAAGACTGGGTATCGAGATCGCGCAACAGTGTCGTTATTTCCGGAAAATACCGGCCGAGCGGCTTGCCGGACTTGGCCCTGAGATCGACGCTTGCGGCGCCTTTGAAGGCCAGGCAGCGGAATCCGTCCCACTTCGGCTCATACTGCCAGAGACCGTCGTCGCCCGGCAGTGCGTCGGCCGCCTTGGCCTCCATGGGGCGGGTATCCAAAGGCAGCGGAAAAGCAGCGGCCACGGCCTCTACCACCGCTCTTCGGCGTCGTGGTGCGGCAGGTCCACACCGCAGCATGTCCATCCGAGCCGTTGCGCGGATCCGTAATTGTAGCCTGGCTCGAGATCGGCGGGATCGTCGAAGGTTCCGACATGCAGGGCGATCTCATCCGGCGATGCATCGTAGGCCAACGCGATGGGCGATCCGCAGTCGCGGCAGAAGCTTCTTTGTGCGATGGGTGATGACCTGCGGCCGAAAGGCTTGTTGGAAAGCCATTGCAAGCTGGCCGATGGTACCCACGCCAGGACTGCAAACGCACTGCCGGTCGAGCGTCGGCACATGTCGCAGTGGCAATAGTGAGCGCGCGGCCTGGAGATGGTGCGATAGCGGACGTTGCCGCACAGGCACCCCCCGGTTCGTTCTCTCATTTCTTGCTGCGCGACCATTGGCCGATCTCTCGAACCTCGATGCTGGTCAACGTTCCACCGATGATGTGGTTTCCGAGAGCCCGAGGGGAACGAGTTTCGCTGCCTCGCGTTTGGTCGGCACTCGAGAAACTGGGGACTAGCGCAAGGATGTCGACTTGAACGGAACCCCTATGCGGCTGGCATGTGCGTTCAGGTATCCGTCCCTGGCCGCCTTGTGCCGGCTCGACGCCGAAGACGACAAAGCGGGTCGCTGCTGATGTCGGCTCCGGGTCTGGCATATGGACCTCTGGGCGATCATTGTGCCCATCTGTGTGTCGACATGCAGCGGCTGTTCGCCGAGCCGTCGGAGTGGGCGACACCCTGGATCACCCGTGTCCTTCCCCGGATCGTCAGCCTTGCCGAAAGATATCCTTCACAAACGATCTTCACTCGCTTCCTTCCGGCGCGACGCCCGGGGCAGGGCACCGGCACCTGGAAGCGGTACTATGAACGCTGGGCATCGATGACCATCGACAGGATCGGCGAGGAGATGATCGAACTCCTGCCGCCGCTGGCGGCATGCTGCCCGCCGGCGATCGTTGTCGACAAGCACATCTACTCACCGTGGCCCGAAGGGCATCTGCACACGCTGCTTTCATCCCGCCGGATCGACACTCTCGTCATCACCGGCGGCGAGACCGACGTCTGCGTTCTGGCGACAGTGCTTGGCGCGATCGATATCGGCTACCGCGTGGTTCTGGTGACGGATGCCCTGTGCAGCTCTTCGGATGCAACACACGACGCGCTGATGACCGTCTATCATCAGCGGTTCGCGCAGCAGGTCGAAACGGTCGAGATGGAGACGGTTCTTTCCAACTGGACCTGATCTCGAAGCAATGTCCAGGTCAGGCGCTCAGGTCGATCAAGGCGATGCCGAGATCGGCGTGTTTCGTGCGGCGCAGATGAGCGGGGGACTCGACCAGTGTGACCTCCAGGGTCGGTCGCACCACGCCGCCCAGCAGATGTCCGCCCCGCGTCGCTCCGTCGCTCAGTCCGAGCACGGCATGCAGGTGGAGGCTGGGCTTGCCGTCATCGCCCAAGGCAATGTCGCCGATCGCGCTGAGAACCTCGCACTGCTCGTTGACCGGTATCTTGCGATAGTCCTTTGCCTCGAAATCGAACCAACCGACCGCTGCTCGCTCGAACGCGCCGAGCGCGGTCAGCGATGCGCCGTCGATCTGTTCTTCGCTGGCAAAGGCAGTGAGCACGCCAATCGCCTCTTCGCCAGGCTCGAGCACCACCACGAAGGTCCTCTGTCCCGCGACTTTCGAAACCAGTTTCGATTTCATTGCCGTTGTCCTGTGGCCAAGGTGCAGAAACCTTGGCGGTGAATTTTCAGGCCGGCCCACTTATTCGAACGAACCGTTCGCGTCCCGGTTCCATATTGCGGCAGGCGCGCGGCGTCGAAGCGGCTGGCAGTATCCGCCCGAACGCCTACCCCTCAGCCTTGAAGTTCTTGGCTTCCTTTTTCACCTCTTTCCTGTCGTTGTCGTGCTTGCGGATAAGATCTTTCGCCTGCTTGGGCGAGACGTCGGTCGTTTCGGCCAGATGCACGGCTTCGCGATCTTCGTCTTGTGGCCGGATCTTTTCCTTGGCCATCGGTCTGTCTCCTTTTTTCCGTGTCATGGGACGTAACCAGACAAGCGCCGCCCGGTTCCATGAAACTGCCTTGCTCGAAGGAGCGCCTGCCTCGGTAGAAGCTATTTCGCGGAGGAACTCGACTTGGGAGAGCGCAGCAAAAGTGCGAGCGGCACGAGCAGGGCGGTCGCGATCGCGGAGTAGCGAAACAAGTCCACGTAAGCCAGAAGCGTCGCCTGCCGGCCTATCGTCTGGCCAATCCAGCCGACCGCCTGGACTTTCGCCTCGACCGCGGGCGAGCCCTGAGCGACGAAATAGTCAGTCATGCGCCGAAGCATCTGCTGATAGACAGGCGAGGACTGCGCCGTGTTGCCGATCAGATGGGTCTGATGCAGTTGTGCGTTCTGCGCCACGACGGTGTTGGAGAGCGATACGCCGACGCTGCCGCCGATATTGCGGGCGACATTGATCAGCGCCGAGGCCTGGTTGGTCTTTTGCGGCGGCAGGCCGACATAGGCGGCCGTCGAAATGGGGATGAACAGGAAGGGAAGCCCTACCGTGATGAAAATGCGGGCATAGGTGAAATAGCTGAAACCGGCATTCGGCGACAGTGAAGTCAGGTGCCACAATCCCACGGCAACCGCCGACATGCCGATCATGATCAGGTATTTCGGCTGCACGAAGCCGGAGGCGAAGCCGGAAATCGGCATCAGCATCAGCATGGCGATGCCGCCAGGCATCATCGAAAGTCCCGAAAGCGTCGCGGTGTAGTCGAAGGTGGTCTGCTGGAGCTGCGGCAATATCTGCGTTGTGCTGAACAGCACCGCGCCGACCGCCATCATCACCAGGAAGGATGTGCCGAACTGGCGGGTGAAAACCAGCCGCATGTCGACGATCGGATCGCGATGGCGAAACTCCCAGGGGATCAGGAAAAAGAACGAGACGGCCGAGATCACGGCGAATGTCGTGATGAAGCCCGACGCAAACCAGTCGTTGCGCTGGCCCTCGTCAAGGAAGATCTCAAGGGATCCGAGCGCCAGCACGACGAAGATGAAGCCGATCCAGTCGATCTTGAGGCCATCCTTCAGCCTCTCCTGGCGCTCGCGCTCCAGCACGTCTGGTTCGACCAGCAGCCATTGCACAAGGGCCAACGACATGATGCCGAAGGGCACGTTGATGAAGAAGATCCAATGCCAGGAGAAATGGTCGGTCAGCCAGCCGCCGATGGTCGGCCCGACCGTCGGTGCAACGATGACGGCGATGCCGTAGAGCGCGAAGGCCTGCGAGCGTTTTTCGGGCGGGAAAGTATCGGCGAGGATCGATTGCTCGCTGGGCGCCATCCCACCGCCGCCCAGCCCCTGAAGGATGCGAAACAGGATCAGCATTTCCAGGTTCGGCGCGAGGCCGCAGAGCAGCGACGCGAGGGTGAAGGTAGCGACGCAGATCATGTAGTAGCGTTTGCGGCCGATCACGCCGGCGAGCCAGCCGCTGATCGGGATGATGACGGAATTGGCGACCAGATAGGTGGTAATGATCCAGGTGCTTTCGTCCATTCCGGCCGCGAGGCTGCCGGCTATGTTGCGCAGCGCCACATTGGCAATGGACGTATCGAGCACCAGCATGAAGGTGGCGATGGAGACGACGATGGCGATAAGCCAGGGATTGCGCCCGCCCGCGGCGGACCGGCTTTCGCCGGCTTGCGCGGTCGCCTGGCCGGTCATCGCACCTTGACCGTCGGCACGACGGACATGCCGGGCCCGAGCAGCAGGCCGGTCTTCTTGTCGAAGACGATCTTGACGGGCACGCGCTGCACCACCTTGACGAAATTGCCGGTCGCGTTCTCTGCGGGCAGCAGGCTGAAAGCGGTTCCGCTGCCGGCCTGGATGCTGTCGACGTGGCCCCTGAAGGTCTGCTCCGGGTAGGCGTCGATATCGATCTCGACGGGCTGGCCAGGCCGCATAAGGTCGAGTTGTGTTTCCTTGAAGTTGGCCTTCACCCACACGTCCTCGGGCACGAACATCATCAGCACTTGCCCCGGTTGGGCATATGCGCCCACGGCGGCGGATATGTTCGTCGCCCGTCCGGCCACCGGAGCGGTGATCGAGGTGCGGGAAAGCGCGGTGCGGGCCTGCTCTTCGCTGGCATGGGCCTGGTCGAGTTTTGCCGCCACGCTTTTGCGCTGGGCCTCGAGGACGGCGACTTGTCTCTGGGCCGCCACGACGTTCGCCTGCGAGCTGTCGAGCGTCGCCTGGGCCTGGCGAAGCGTCGAGGCAGCCTGTTGCGCCTGCTGCAGCGTTCCGGTTCCCTTGGCAAGCAATTCGCTGTTGCGCTGATTTTCGGCTTTCGCGAAATCAAGCGCTGCCCGGCCTTGCGACACCTGCTTCTGTGCTTGGTCCACCTTGGCCTGCTGCGCTTCAATCTGGGCTGCGATGTCAGCGGTTTCGGCGTCGGCCTGCGCCACCTGCGCCTGAACCTGCTTGAGGGATGCCTGATAATCCCTGTCATCGATGCGCAGCAGGACATCGCCGGCCTTTACGCTCTGATTGTCGGTCACCGCCACATCGGTGATGCGGCCGGCGATTTCGGCACCTATGGTTACGGTACGGGCGTCGATGAAGGCATCGTCGGTCCATTCATACTGTCGCGCCTGGAGCAACCAGATTATCGCTGCGGCCGATGCCAGCAGCAGAACAAGGATGACCGCGGCGGTGACGTAGGGGTGCCGCCTGAGCGAGCCGAACAGGCCCTCTTTGTTCCCGGCGGAAGCATCGAGGTCCTGTTTCGGTTGTGGGCGCGACGAGGCGCGCTTCGGTCGTGCATCGGGGCGACGTTTTGTTTGAGGTCTTTCGTCGACCGGTGCGACGTCTGGAGAGTTCGTGTCCACGTTAGCGGTCCGCGGTAGGGTTGGTGCGGCAAAGGCCGCGTGCTGGAAGGACGTAAATCAACGGACCCGCGTCCGAAAAAGTTCCTGTTTCAGATTGAGCGTTTGTGGCCGGCCGCGCTAGGCGAAGTGCAGCAGCATCATCACCAGCACGATGCCGACAAGTCCCGCAATGAAGATGATACGGCGCGTTCGCGTTCGCAGGATAATCTCGCCTTGCCGCGCATCCTCTGCGGAAAAACAGGCCCCTCCTTGTCGGGATCGTTGCTCATGAGCTGCTCCTTCCGACGAATTTGGAGTGTCTCAGGCAGCTAAACCTGCTCATCCCGGCAAGGTTCCCCAGAAATCACGGGAGCTGACGGCCGGGGTCACGCTTTGCCAGCCGACAAGCGCAAGCCAGTCCGGGCCACGCCGGGCGCGCCATCAGTCGGCCGGCAACGCATAGGCGATCACGTCGTCGCCGACCTTCGTCTCCATGAAATGATGACCGCCGGGCGCGATGACGACATATTGCCGGCCGCCGACCTCATAGGTCATCGGGGTGGTCTGGCCGCCAGCGGGCAGATCCGTCTGCCAGACCACCTTGCCGGTCTTGATGTCGATGGCGCGCAGCTTGTCGTCCGTCGCCGCCGCGATGAAGATCAGGCCGCCGGCGGTCACGAGCGGCCCGCCATTGTTTGGCGTGCCGATATCCAGCGGCAGCATGGACGGGATGCGCCAGGGGCCATTCTCGACCGCCTCGCCGAGCGGCTTGTCCCAGAGCGTCTTGCCTGTCTTCAACTCGATGGCACGGATATGGCCGTAAGGCGGCTCGGAACAAAGCAGCCCCGTCGAGAGGCGCCAGCCCGCGTTGACGGCAATGGCGTACGGCGAACCCATCTGCGGGTCACCCATGTCCTTGGCCCTTTTCGAAGCGCCGCCCTGTTCGATCGACCTGAAGCCTATCTGGTCCGCCTTTTGGCGCGGTATCAACTGATCATAGTTGGGCATGTCGTTGTAATTGGCGACCAGGATGCCGGCATCGGTGTCGACGGCGACGCTTCCCCAGTCGGAGCCGCCATTGTAGCCGGGATATTCGATGAAAGGCTTGTCCACCGTGGGGGGCGTATATTCGCCCTGGTAGGAAGCCTGCCGGAACTGGATGCGGCAGTAGAGCTGGTCGAGCGGGCTCATGCCCCACATATCCTTCTCGGTCAGCACAGGCTGGTCGAGATGGGCATAGCCGGAATAAGGCTGCGTCCTGGACAATTTCTCTGGTTCGACGCCGCCCGACGGCACCGGCCGTTCTTCGACCGGGAACAGCGATTTTCCGGTCTTGCGGTCGAGCACATAGATCTGGCCCTGCTTGCTGGGCACGATGATTGCGGGAACCTTTCCATTGACTGACGGAAAATCGACGAGTGTCGGCTGCGAACCGAGGTCATAGTCCCAAAGGTCGTGATGGACGGTCTGAAAATGCCAGACCGGCTTGCCCGTCGTGACATCGATGGCGACGATTGAGGAATTGTATTGGTTTTCGAAGTCCTTGCGATCGACGCCGTAATAGTCGACGGCGGCGTTGCCGAGCGGCAGGAAGACATAGCCGAGCTGCGGATCGGCGGCGGCTACGGTCCACATGTTCGGCGTGCCGCGCGTGTAGGTATCGCCCTGGGGCGGTGCGCCCGTGCGGTCCGGATGGCCCATGTCCCAAGCCCAGACCAGTCTCCCCGACATCACGTCATAGCCGCGCACGACGCCTGACGGCGCATCCTCGGCCTGGCCGTCCTGCACCTGGGCGCCAAGCACGGCAATGCCGCGCACGACGGTCGGAGGCGCCGTCACCGAATACCAGCCGGGCACGGTCTTGCCGAGCCCCTGGGTGAGATCGACGACGCCCTGCTGGCCGAAATCGCCACATGCCTTCCCGGTCCTGGCGTCGATGGCAATCAGCCTTGCATCGAGCGTGCCCCACAAGATGCGTGTTGCGCATGGTCGATCGGCGCTTGCGCCTGGAACGGCGTAGTAGGCGACGCCCCGGCAACTGGCGCCGTATGGGATGGCGGCGTCGGATACCTTCGGATCATAGCGCCACTCCTCCTTGCCGGTTGCCGCGTTGGCCGAGATGACGATGCCCTTGGCCGAACATGCAAACAGGTGCCCGTCCACTTCGAGGGGGGTGTTTTCCGGGGAGTATTTGTCGGTCGCCGCCTTGCTTGGCATATCGCCCGTGTGGAAATCCCAAACTTTGGTCAGCTTCGCGACGTTGTCGGCGGTGATCTGTTTGAGAGGCGAATAGCGGGTGGCAAGTTCCGAGCCGCCATAGACGGGCCAATTCGGTCCAGCCTGGTGTATCGCGACATCGGGCTGAGGGCTGACCGGAGACTGACCAGATGCGCTTCCTGCGGCGGGTGGCGTGACCGGGGCAACCGGGGATGCCTCCTGGGATTGTGCCGAGGGCGTGAAATGCTGAAGCCCGATCGCGCAGCCGACAATGAAAAGGGCAGCGGATGCGGTCGCGCAGCCGCGGTCGCGAACCCGTTTCGCGTGCCCGGCGCGAAAGGCAGGCAAGGTCAAAAGAACGAAGATCAGGGTGACCGTCGGCGCGAGCACCCGGGGCATCAACCCCCAGCCGTCCATGCCAACTTCCCAATAAGCCCAGGCGAGCGTCGCGATCCAGTTCAGGACGTAGAGCCAGACTCCGGCGGCATTGCCGCTCAAAAGCAAAACACCCGCCGCCAGGAGAGCCACTCCGGTGGGCAAATAGTACCAGGAGCCGCCCAGCGCGACGAGCCAGGCGCCGCCTGCGCCGATCAGCAGACCAAGTATTGCCAGCAGCACACCCACGAACATAGTCCACCAGAAGGCGACGCCGGAGCGACGCCTGTCCGCGAGATTCGGATTGGCAGAAGTCATGACAGCATTTCCATTACGACAGGCTCATGATTGTTTCGAACGCTGGCCGTCCCGCATGGTTGCGATCGGCCGCGGTTTTCGAGGGTGCTCCCAACTCACCATTTTGTGAGCATTCCGCGCCGACGGAACCTTTGTCGCTTTGCCGCCGTTAGGCGCTCGATCCAAAAGCTTGTTCCAAGCGAAAAATCGGCGAGGATGCCGCAGGTCTTTTCCAGCAACGCCAATGGGATTGCCCGCTTCTTTCTGTGGGGTGTTTGCTGTTTCGCGCTTCTGGCGGCCGTCGGCGGCACGGCGTTTTTGCGTTCAGGGTTCGTTACCGGCGTGGGGCAACCGGTGGCCCAGGCCGTTCCGTTCAGCCACAAGCATCATGTCGGCGATATCGGACTGGACTGTCGTTATTGCCACAACGGGGTCGAGACATCAGCCTCGGCGGGGCTGCCGGCGACAGAAGTGTGCATGACCTGTCATTCGCAGCTCTTCACCAATGCCGAGATGTTGGCGCCGGTGCGCGCAAGTCTCGCCTCGGGACAGCCGCTGCAATGGCAGCGGGTCAATTCGGTGCCGGATTTCGTTTACTTCAACCACTCCATCCATATCGCCAAGGGCATCGCCTGCGAGACCTGCCATGGCGCGGTCGACGAGATGCCGCTGACGCGACGGGCGCATTCATTGTCGATGGAATGGTGCCTTGGCTGCCACCGCGACCCCGGTCCCAACCTTCGCCCGCCGCAAGCCGTTTTCCTGATGCACTGGAAGCCGCCTAACGACATCGAGCAGATCCGGCGTTCCCTGATCAGCGTGCTCGACATTCATCCCGAGACCATGACGGATTGCTATGTCTGCCACCGTTGACCGAAATCCGGCTTTCGATCTTGCGGCATTGCGGGTCGCCGCGGCGGGGCGCGAGCCATGGCGAAGCATGGACGAACTGGCTGACACGGCGGAGTTCCAGCGCTTTGTGGAGGCGGAATTCCTCGCGATGGCCGATCGCCTTCAGCCTGGCTTCGACCGGCGCACCGTCCTGAAACTGATGGGTGCATCGCTGTCGCTGGCCGGACTGGCCGCCTGCAGCGAGGCCGAGAGCATCGTGCCTTATGTCCGCCAGCCGGAGAACATCATTCCCGGCCGGCCGCTCTACTACGCGACAGCCCTCTCCAGCGACGGCTACGGCATCGGAGCCGTGATCGAGAGCCATGAGGGCCGGCCGACAAAGGTCGAGGGTAACCCGGATCATCCGGCATCGCGCGGCGCCACCGATGCCGTCATGCAGGCGGCGGTGTTGTCGCTGTTCGATCCCGAGCGATCTCGCACGCCGCTCAAGCTGGGCGAGCCCGCAAGTTACGATGAGTTCCTGAAAGATATCGCCGAACTGGCTGGTGGATTCCTCGCTTCAGGCGGGCAAGGGCTGGCATTGCTGCTCGAGGCGACGACATCGCCGACGACGAAGGCGCAGATCGCGGCGCTGAGGGTGCGCTATCCCAGACTTCGCGTCTTCCGCCACGATCCGCTTGCGGCCAATTCCGGTGAACAGGCAACGGGTACATTGTTCGGCAGGCCGTTGACGGCGATCTACCGTTTCGACCGCGCCGATGTGATCGTCAGCCTGGATGCCGATTTCCTGGGCGATGGTCCGGGGCGCCTGGCCTATGCTCGTGATTTCGCGCAGCGGCGGCGGGTGCGCAAATCTACGGACACGATGAGCCGCCTCTATGTCGTCGAGACGACTCCCACCATCACGGGTGCTGCCGCCGACCATCGCCGAGCTATCAGGCCAAGCGCCGTCGCAAGCGTTGCGGCGGCGATCAAGGCCGCCCTCGATGGCGACAATGCCGCGGCCGGCTTGTCGCCGCTCGGTCCGGAATGGACAAACGCGCTTGCCGACGATCTGCGCGGCGCCGGCCGCAATGCGCTTGTGGTGGCCGGAGCGCACCAGGCACCGTCCGTGCATGCCTTGGCCCTAGCGATGAATGCCAGGCTTGGTGCCCTTGGCAACACGCTGCAATTGATCGAGCCGCCTGATGCCATGCCGGTGGATGGCGATCTTGCAACGCTCTGCGGGGCCATCACGGATGGTTCGATCGACAAGACCGTCGTGCTCGGCGCCAATCCCTTGCACACGGCGCCATCGGACCTCGATGCACGGAAGGCTTTTTCGAGCCTGAAGCTTCTTGTCCACTGGGGACTCTACCGCGATGAGACGGCGTTTCTGGCTCGCTGGCATATCCCAGCCGCGCACGAGTTGGAGAGCTGGAGCGATATCCGGGCCTATGACGGTACGGTTTCGATCGTGCAGCCGCTCATAGAGCCTCTGTTCGGTGGCAAGAGCCTGCATCAGTTGCTTGCCGCGCTGGGCGGTGAATTCGGCGCCAATGCGCAGGCACCCGTGCGCCGGACGTGGGCCGCCATGGACGAGGTGGCCTGGCGCAAGGCGCTGCGCGACGGCATCGTGCCGAACACTGCTGCTGGTCCCGCTGCCGTTTCGGCACCGCCGGATAGCGATGGCTCGGCACCCAATGCCGCCACCAAAGGGTTGGAGGTTCGCTTCGTCGCCGATCCCTGGCTTCGCGACGGCCGCCACGCCAATTCATCCTGGCTTCAGGAATTGCCCCGGCCGTTAAGCAAGCTCGTCTGGGGCAATGCGGCGCTGGTCTCGCCAGCCACCGCGCAGCGCCTGAGGCTCGAAAACGGGCAGGTGGTCAACCTGGCGCGGGACGGCAGGACGCTGGACGCACCCGTCTGGATCACGCCGGGACAGCCTGACGACACAGTGACGCTGTCGCTCGGTTTTGGACGCAAGGCCGGCTCGGTAGCGGCACTCGCAGGCGGCTACGATGCCTTCGCGATCCGGACCAGCGATGCGCCATGGTTTGCCGACGATGTCGTCCTGAGCCCGCGCGGCGGTTCGGCGCGTGTAGTCACGACCCAGCATCATCAAGCGATGGAGGGCAGGGCGATCATCCGCCATGCTTCGCTCGATGCGTTCAGGGCAAATCCCCATTTCGTGCGCGACCACGCGCCCCCAGCGCCCATGGAATCGCTCTACCCCGACTGGAGCTACGACCAGGAAGCCTGGGGCATGTCGATAGACCTGTCGGCCTGCATCGGCTGCATGGCCTGCGTGTCGGCCTGTCAGGCTGAGAACAACATCGCAACGGTGGGGCCGGACGAGGCGGCACTCGGACACGAAATGCACTGGCTGCGCGTCGACCGCTACTATGCGGGCGGGCTCGACGATCCGGACATGTTCTTCCAGCCAGTGCCGTGCATGCATTGCGAGAAGGCCCCCTGCGAGGTCGTCTGTCCGGTCAATGCGACCATCCATACGCATGACGGTCTGAACGCGCAGGTCTACAACCGCTGCATCGGCACGCGCTACTGTTCGCAGAACTGTCCCTACAAGGTGCGGCGGTTCAATTTCCTGGAGTACCAGGAGTTCGACAATGACAGCGCGGGACCGGAGCAGGCCGTCCACAATCCCGATGTCACCGTGCGTTCGCGCGGCGTTATGGAAAAATGCAGCTACTGCGTACAGCGCATTTCGCAAAAACGGATCCGCGCCCAGATCGAGAACCGGGAGATCGAGGACGGTGAGATCGTCACCGCCTGCCAGCAGGCGTGCCCGACAAAAGCTATCACCTTCGGCGATCTCAACAGGAAGGATTCGCAGGTCGTCCAGGAAAAGGCCTCGCCACACAATTACGCGCTGCTCGAAGAACTGAACACAAGACCGCGCACCACCTATCTGGGCAAGGTCAGCAACCCTAACGACAGGCTCGCCGCGACATCCGGCTCGGAGGGCGGCGATGGCTGACGTGGCCGCCCGCAGGACGAGCAAAGGCGTGACACCTGTGCTGCGCGGGCGTCACGATTTTCCAGAGATCAGCGGCCGTATCAGCGCGGTGGTCCTGCAAGGGAAGTTGCCGCGGTTCTTCTGGTCGGCGTTCTTCGTCTGCTTCGCCTTCGTATTGCTGTTCCTCTATTCCATCACCTACCTGGTCTCGGTCGGCGTTGGCGCCTATGGGGTCAACATTCCCGTGGTCTGGGGCACGATGATCTCGAGTTTCGTGTGGTGGATCGGCATTGGCCATGCCGGTACGCTGATCTCGGCGGTGCTGCTGCTGCTGCGCCAGCCCTGGCGCGCCTCGATCAACCGCTTCGCCGAGGCGATGACGCTGTTTGCCGTGGCGATGGCCGGCCTCTACCCTATCCTGCATCTTGGCCGGCCGTGGTTCTTCTATTGGCTCCTGCCCCTGCCCAACACCCACATGCATTGGCCACAATGGCGCAGCCCGCTGGTCTGGGACTTCGCCGCAATTTCCACCTACGCCACCGTCTCGCTGCTGTTCTGGTACACGGGATTGCTGCCTGATCTCGGCGTGCTGCGCGACCGGGCGAAGTCGCGTGGCGGGCAACTTTTCTACGGCGTCCTCGCGCTTGGCTGGCGCGGCTCGGCCTATCATTGGGCGCGATACCGAACGGTCTATTTCCTGATGGCGGCACTCGCAACACCGCTGGTCGTTTCGGTTCATTCGATCGTCGCTCTCGATTTCACCTTCGCCATCACGCCGGGCTTCCATTCGACGATCTTTCCGCCCTATTTCGTCGCCGGCGCGCTCCTTTCCGGCTTCGCCATGGTGCTGACCATAGCCATTCCCTTGCGCTGGGCATTCGCTGTGGAAGACCTGATCACGCCGCGCCACATGGACAACGCCGCCAAACTGATGATCGCGGCCGGCATGGTCGTCATTTACGGCTATGCATCGGAAGCGTTCTTCTCCTGGTATTCGGGTGAGCCTTACGAGCGCGCGATGATGGTCCAGCGCGCCGTCGGCCCTTATGCGCCGCTGTTCTGGACCATGCTCTTCTGCAATTGCGCGGTGCTGCAACTGCTTTGGTTTCGCCGTGTGCGATCCAATATGCCGCTGCTGTTTTCGATCGCTCTGGTCATCAACATCGGCATGTGGCTCGAACGCTACATCATCGTGGTGACCGGCCCGAGCCGCGACTACCTGCCGTCGTCCTGGGGCGAGCAGTCGCTGACCTGGCTCGATTTCGGCATCCTGTTCGGATCGATCGGCACCTTCTTCGCGCTGGTCTTCCTGTTTATCCGCATCCTGCCGGCGATAACCATCTTCGAGGTCGAGGAACTGGCCGAGCAGAAAGGCGGCGCGGCATGAGCGTCCATGGCGTCATCGCGGCTTTCGCCGATCCGGATGCGCTGACCAGGGCGGCGCAAGCGATGCGCGACAAGGGGTACCGGCATATGGATGCGTTCTCGCCGTTCGAGGTGCACGGCCTGACAGACATATTGGGCATGCGAAAGACACGGCTGCCATGGGTCATGCTGGCGGGTGGCGTCGCCGGCGGCGTGCTGGTGTATGCATTGATCCTTTATTCCGTCGAGATCGACTATCCGGTCAATGTCGGCGGCCGGCCGCTGCATTCCTGGCCGCCGTTCACGGTCATCGCCTTCGAAGCCGCGATCCTGGCCAGCGTGTTTGCCGGCTTCTTCGGCATGCTGGCCGAGAACCGGCTGCCGCAATATTATCACCCCGTCTTCAACGCCGAGAGCTTCACCTACGCGAGCGGCGGCAAGTTCTACCTGCTGATCGAGGCCACCGACCCGAAATACCGCAAGGGCGTCACCAAGGGGCAGCTGACACGGCTTGGCGCCGAGACGGTCGAAGAGGTGGCGATATGAACCCGCGGCTGCTTTTGCCGGTTTGCCTGCTCCTCGGCGCCTGCAAGCAGGACATGGCCGACCAGCCTCGCTACGATCCGCTCGAAACCAGCAGAGAGTTCGCCGACGGCATGTCGGCAAGGACACCGGTCGAAGGCACGGTGACGCGCGACGCCGACCTGGCGGCGACGCCGGACAAATTCCCGTACCCGATCACCATGGCGCTGCTTCAGCGTGGGCAGCAACGCTTCGATATATTCTGCTCTCCCTGCCATGGCCGCACCGGCGACGGGCACGGGATGGTGGTCAGGCGTGGTTTCCCGCCGCCTCCGACCTACCATCAAGATGCGCTGCGCAAGGCGCCGGACCGGCATTTCTACGACGTCATCACCGACGGTTACGGTGCGATGTATCCCTATGCCGCGCGTGTCGAGCCGCGGGACCGCTGGGCGATCGTGGCCTATATCCGGGCGCTGCAATATTCGCGACATGCTGCGGCCGGCACGCTGCCCGAATCTCTTCGCGCGAAACTCGATGCCGAGGCGGCACGATGAAGCGCGCCGCCCGGCCCGACGACCACCTCGTCCTGCTGCTCGCAGCCGCCGCCGCAGGGCTCTCTCTGTGCGCGGCCGGGCTGTTCGTCGCCCCGCGCGCGACACTGGCCGGCTGGCTGATGACGGCGGTGTTCCTGCTCGGATCGCCGCTTGGCGCAATGACCCTGCTCATGGTGCACGGGCTGACCGGGGGGCGCTGGGGCGACGCGTTGCGGCCGCCGCTGCGGGCCGCCGTCGCGACCTTGCCTGTCGCGCTGCTGTTGATGCTGCCGGTGCTTGCGCGGCTCGATCTGGTCTTTCCCTGGGCAGGAGCCGACCCGGCGCTGACGGAAGCGGTGCGCCAGAAAATGACCTATCTCAACGTGCCATTCTTCGTCGTTCGTTTCATCGTCTATGCTGTCGTCTGGCTGGCGCTGGCCTGGCTTGTACTTGGCTGGACGGCGCCCGGTTCGGCCGCAAGCAGGACCGGCGGCGGCTACGCCATCGGGCTCGTCGCGCACGGCTTTGCCGTGACGGTGTTTGCCATCGATTGGATGATGTCGATAGAGCCGGATTTTTCCTCCACCATCTATGCGATGCTCGAAGCGGCGGCCGAGGTCGTCGGCGTGTGCGGGCTGGCGCTGGCGGTGCTCTCGGCCGGCCGTGCGATCGAGTCGGCGCCGGGTGGCGAGGAGGACGTGGCGCTCGGCGAAGACCTCGCCAACATGATGTTCGGCTTCATGCTCATCTGGGCCTATCTGGCATTCATGCAGTGGCTGGTCGTCTGGGGCGGCGACCTGCCCGACGAAATCCATTGGTATGTCATCCGTGGTCGAAATGGCTGGCAGTATCTGCTTTGGCTGCTGATCGCGCTGCAATTTGCCTTGCCCTTCGCCGGTTTCCTGAACCGCTCCGTCAAGCGCAGCCGCGTTGGCCTGATAGGGCTCGGCGCGTTCCTGCTGGCCGGACATTTCGCCGATGTCGCCTGGCGCGTCCGGCCGGCTTTGTCCGCCCTCGGTGCAGGAGTGTCGTGGCCGGACCTCGCGGCAATGGTCGGCGCGGGCGGCATCTGGTTCGGGTGCTTCGTCTATATCTGGACCAGGCCTGATCGCATCGTCGTCTGGCGCGGGAGGCTGGCCCGTGGCTAAGGTCGTGCGTCATCCCGAAACACGCGATGTCTGGCCGAGGGCGCTCGTGCTCATTGGCCTCGGCCTGCTTGTCTTCCTGGCGCTCGCCGCGCTTGGGCTGAGACTGATTTTCGATACGGCCCCGTTCTGGCCACTTGCGGGCACGCAGATGAACGGCAGCGCCGCAGGTCCCGCCTTGCAGGATTTCCCCGGGGCCGATCTTGCCGCGTTCCGTCAGCAGGAAGATCGTGAACTCGGCATGCTTGCATGGGTCGACCGCAATGGTGGCATCGCGCGCATTCCGATCGACGACGCCATGAAGCTGATCGCCGCGCAGGGACTGCCGGAGGCGGTAACGCCCGCTGCGGCCGGTGAGGACTGCGCCTTGCTCGAAGGCCAGGTTCCGCGCGCGCCGCAGGCCGGCATTTGCCGCGCCCGAGCGGACGCGGCGCAGCCAAACGCCGGGGCGCCGCAGCAGGGCCAGGCCGCACCGGCCATGGGGGCGAGGCCATGAGGCGTTTGGTCCTGCCGCTCGTGCTCCTGGCTGCAATGACCGCCAGCGTGCGCGCGCGGCCGGTTTTCGAACCGCAGATCGGCGCGCAGCTCAGCCTCGATACAGTCTTCCGCGAGGCTTCGGGCGGACGGCAGACGCTTTCCGGCATTCTCGGCGGGCGGCCGGCGCTGCTCATCTTCGGTTACGACAAATGCCCCAACCTCTGCGGCGTGACCCAGCAGGCGGTTGCCTCGGATCTGAACAAGACCGGCCTCGATCCCGCGACCTACCACGCTCTCTTCGTCTCGATAGATGCTTCCGAGACCGTCGCGGATGCGGCGTCCATCCAAGCCGAAGTCGGGCGGTCCGCCGGTCAGGCAGGGTTGTCCGCGTGGCGCTTCTTGACCAGCGAGGATGGCGCTGGCGCCGCCCTTGCCGCGGAGGCCGGCATCACATTCGACCGGCGCGACCGGATCTCGCAATATGTTCACCCGATCGCGGTCATCGCGCTGACGCCGCAAGGCCGCATCGCGCAAGTACTTCCGGCGCTGAGTTTCGAGCCGCGCGATCTCAGGCTTGCCCTGGTCGAGGCGTCGGCCGGGCGGCTTGGATCCATCGCCGATCACGTCTTTCTGCTGTGTGCCGGCTTCGATGCATCAAAGGGCCAGTACACGCCAGCGGTCTGGGCAGTCGTGAAGGTGACTGGCATGGCGACGCTGCTTGGCCTTGGCGCCACCATCCTCGTTCTGTCGCGAAGGAGGCCGATTTGACGTTCGGCATCCCTTTTACGCCGCCGCAGGCCTCCTCGATTGCCGGCAGTGTCGACGCCCTGTTCTACGTGCTGCTTGCCTTCACCGTCGCGCTGGGCGTCTTCCTGACCAGCCTGGTCGTTTTCTACGCCGTCAAATATCGCGCCGGCTCCAAGGTGGAGCGAACGGGGGAGCGTGCGCGCAGCACGCCGCTCGAGGTGACCTGGACAGTCGCCAGCCTGCTGATCGCTTTCACCATCTTCGGATGGGGAGCCGTGCTGTTCCTGCGCCGCGAACACCCTCCCCTTGACGCACTCGAGATCGCCGGCCTTGGTAAGCAATGGATGTGGGAGTTCCGTCATCCTGGCGGCCAGCGTGAAATCAACGAACTGCATGTGCCGGTCGGCGAGGCGGTGATCGTGTCGCTGGCATCGCAGGACGTGATCCACTCATTCTTCGTACCTGCCTTCCGGGTCAAGCAGGACGCGGTGCCGGGGCGCACCACGCATGTCTGGTTCATCGCCAGCGAGCCCGGGCGGTATCATTTGTTCTGCGCGCAATATTGCGGCACCCAGCATTCGGAGATGGGCGGCTGGGTGACCGTGATGCCGCCGCAAGAATATGCGGCGTGGCTGGGCAAGCAGGGCCAGGGTGAAACGCTTGCGGCCGACGGCGAAAAACTCTTCCGCGCGCTCGGCTGCTCCGGCTGCCACGGCAATTCCACCAAGGTGAGGGCGCCGGATCTGGCTGGGGTCTTCGGACGGCCGGTGGCCCTGGACAATCAACAGACCGTCATTGCCGACGACCGCTATTTGCGCGATTCCATCCTCAATCCGAAGAAGGAGATCGCCGCCGGGTATGAACCCGTGATGCCGAGCTTTGACGGCCTTGTCGACGAGCAGGAGCTACAGATGCTGCTGGCGTATCTCAAATCCCTGTCGCCGCGAGCAACCAGGGAAAGCGGGGCGACCCAATGAGCAGGCAAGCCTTGGCGCCTTCGAGCTATCTGCATGGGGAGGCCGGACCTGCCGCCTGGCTCTTGACCACCGACCACAAGCGCGTCGCCTGGCTCTACCTGATGTCGCTGACGGCGTTCTTTTTTCTTGGCGGTGCTTTTGCCGTGATGATCCGGATCGAACTCGCGTCGCCTGCGGGCGATCTGGTGTCGGACGATGTCTATAACAGGCTGTTTTCCCTGCATGGCATCATCATGGTGTGGTTCTTCCTGGTGCCGTCGATCCCCGCGACGCTCGGCAATTTCCTGCTGCCGCTGATGATCGGCGCGCGCGATCTCGCTTTTCCGCGGCTCAATCTCGCCAGCTGGTACGTGTTCATCTTCGGCAGCGCCTTTGCCCTGGCCGCGGTGCTCGCCGGCGGTGTCGACACGGGTTGGACCTTCTACACGCCGCTCTCGACGCTCTATGCCAACGGCTTCGTTTCGATGGCCGCGCTGGGTGTCTTCATCGTCGGCTTCTCGACGATCATGACCGGCATCAACTTCATCGTCACCGTCCACACGTTACGCGCGCCGGGGCTGACCTGGTTCAGACTGCCGATCTTCGTCTGGACGATGTATGCGACCGCGCTGGTCATGGTGCTGGCGACGCCGGTGCTGGCCGCCTCGCTGATCCTGATCGTGCTGGAGCGTGCCTTCGGTATCGGCATCTTCAATCCCGCGCTGGGCGGCGACCCGCTGCTGTTCCAGCATCTGTTCTGGTTCTACTCACATCCCGCGGTCTACATCATGATCCTGCCCGGCATGGGCGTGGTTTCCGAAGTGCTGCCCTGCTTCAGCAAGCGCCCGCTGTTCGGCTACAAGGCGGTGGCGATGTCTTCGATGGCGATTGCCGTGTTCGGCTTCCTGGTCTGGGGTCACCATATGTTCGTATCAGGCCAGTCGGCCTATGCCGGCATCGTGTTCTCGTTCCTGTCGTTCTGCGTCGCGATCCCCTCGGCGATAAAGGTGTTCAACTGGACGCTGACGCTGCGCAAGGGCGAAATCACTTTCGAGACGCCCATGCTTTATGCGCTGTTTTTCCTGGCGCTGTTCACTTTCGGGGGGCTGGCCGGCCTGTTCCTGGCCGCTCTCGCCGTCGACGTCCACGTTCATGACACCTATTTCGTCGTGGCGCATTTCCATTACATCATGGTCGGCGGCATGGTGACGGCCTACATGGCGGGGTTGCATTTCTGGTGGCCGAAGATCACCGGCCGCGTCTATTCCGAAACCTGGGGCCGTATCGCCGCGACCGTGACCTTCCTCGGCTTCAACCTGACTTTCTTCCCGCAATTCGTGCTCGGTTTTCTCGGCATGCCGCGGCGCTATCACACCTATCCGCCGGAGTTTCAGTTCTGGCACGTATTGTCCTCGGCCGGCGCGGTCGTTCTGGCCGTCGGCTATCTTATGCCGCTGCTCTATCTCGGCTGGTCGCTGTTTCGCGGGACGCGGGCGCCGGCCAACCCGTGGGGCGCGACCGGCCTTGAATGGCAGACGGCTTCGCCGCCGCCCCCGCATAATTTCGACACCATGCCCGTGGTCAGGCGGCCGGCCTATGACTATGCCATGAAAGGCCTGAGGCACGAGACGTTCAGCCCGCACAGGGACGAAGCCTCATGAGCGGGCCGACCGAAAGCATTGCCTTCGATACACGGGCCCGCGAGAAGGCGGCCGATGCGTTCGGCATGTGGATTTTCATCGGCTCCGAGGCGATGCTGTTCGGCGCGATCGTGCTGGTGTTCCTCTACGCCCGATTGAGCTATGGCGCGGCATTCGCCGCGGCGTCGCAACATCTGTCATTGCCGCTCGGCACGCTGAATACGGCGGTTCTGATCACCAGCAGCTTCGCGATGGCGCTTGCCCATATGTTCACGGCTGCCCGGCGTTGGCGGCCCGCCTTCTGGGCCTTGATGTCCACGAGCCTGCTTGGCTGCATCTTTCTGGTGATCAAGGCCGTCGAATACAGCAAGGAATTCAGCGAGGGCCTGGCGCCGGTGCTCGGCGCGCCGTTCCGCTTCGCAGGCCCAGATCCGGCCCATGCCGAATTCTTCTTCGCGCTCTATTTCGCCATGACATCGCTGCACGCGCTGCATCTGATAGGCGGCATCGCGGTGATTGCCGGCATGCTGTTGCTCTGGCCGAGGACCGCGCAGGCGAGCCGGGCGCGCCGCGTGCAGGCGATCGGACTCTACTGGCATTTCGTCGACATCGTCTGGGTGTTCCTGTTCCCGGTCCTCTATCTGATCAACCGGGCCTGACGACGATGAGCGACCTCGCCAAGCTCACATTCGCCTATCTCGCGCTGCTCGCCTTGCTGGCGCTTACCGTCGGCTCTTCGTTTGTCGACCTCGGTGGGTTCAATTCCGCGATCAACCTTGCCGCGGCGGCTGCCAAGACAGTGGTGATCGCGCTGCTGTTCATGCATCTGGCGGGCGAGGGCATCCTCCCCAGGCTCGCGGTCGCGGCGGTGGGCCTGTGGCTGGCCATTCTCTTTGGCCTGACCCTGATCGGGCAATAGCCTGCGGGGCCTAGTGTGGCGCGCGTCATCAACGTTCGCGCGGATTGCCCAGGGCTGGATCACGGCGCCTCGTGTAGCCGTCGACGCGGGGCAAGCCGTCGGCCATGTCGATGAATGGCAGGTGCATATCCCAATAGGCCTGTGCCTGTGGCGGAAACCGCTCCGGCGCGTCCATGAAGCCGATCGAGACATAGAGTTCGTCACGCAGGCCTTCGTCGGCATAGAAGATCGAGGTACCGCAATCGGCGCAAAAGGAGCGGATGACCCCCTTCGTCTTCGAAAAGGTCTTCGGCTTCCCGGCGGTCAGCTCGACCTGGTGCGGGCGATAGCCGATCCAGATGGTCATCGGTCCGCCGGTCGCCCGCCGGCAATCGTCGTCATGATCGAAGCAGATCCAGAAAGGCTCTCCTTCCATCACCGCCATGACGGCACCGCAAAAACAATGTCCGCGCTCGATGCGAGCCATGTTGCTGTCCGTTGTCAGAGACTGTCGGTCGTCAGGACGGCGCTTCCGCTGCGGTCGAGCATGAATTTTCTCCGAAGCTGTTGGGGGATCTGATCCTGCGGGGTCAACGCAGCGCCGCCAAATTGGTTTCCGGCCATAGGAGCGGCGGCGGATTCAAATCTGCGCTTCCGGCCTAGCCGCTGGAACCTGCCGGTCGAAACCAGGTTATGACTGTGCCAAAGGAGGACCGGCCATGACTGGAAGCGAAAATCGCCGCGAGACTGGTGCCACCAAATATCCGGCCAGGAGCGACGGCGATCCCGCCGATTCATTCTCCCAGGACGCCGCAGGCAACAAGCCGCCGGCGTCCGGGCAAGGCCTGACGCGCCCTTCAGGCGAGGTGAATGAGAAAACGCATCAGTCCGAGGGGCAGAATCCATCCCGGCGGGCGCCCCCCGACCAGCCGCCCAGAAAAGGCGCCGGCTCAGCCACTTCTGAGCACTCAAAAGACGGCCAAGTGCCGCCCGGAGGCCGGGAGCCTGGTGCGTTCGACAAGGAATGAACGATTCACAATTGACAAGCCGGCGGTGCTTGTGGATTAGTGAGAACGTTCTCAGAGAACGTTCTCACCGCTGCGGCGGACTTACCTTTTGGGAGGAGGTATGGGTACCGACGAGATCCGGCTGGCTGTTCGCATCGCGAATATTGCAAAATCCTACGGACCCACAGTCGCACTCGATTCCGTCTCCATTGATCTGCGGCCAGGGGAAGTCCATGCGCTGTTGGGCGAGAACGGCGCCGGCAAATCGACGCTCGTGAAAATCCTCAGCGGCGTCGTGACGCCTGACGGCGGATCCATGTCGATCTTCGGCAAGCCTTATGCGCCGCATGGCATCATCGATGCGCGGGCGCAGGGCGTGGCGACGGCCTTTCAGGAACTCAGCCTGCTGCCGAATCTCAGCATCGCCGAGAATCTCGTGCTGCCGAAAATGCCGAAGGGCAAGCTAGGTCTCGTCTCGCGCCGCACCGCCAAGGCATCAGCTGGCAAGGTTCTTAACGACTACGCTCTCTCCCACTTTGATCCTGACACGCCCGTCGGCGTGCTTTCGCTTTCGGATCGTCAGCGGCTTGAGATCGTGCGCGCCTTCACCCATGCCTCGAAGCTCTTGATCCTCGATGAGCCGACGGCCGCGCTGGCGGACGTCGAATGGCTGTTTGAGCTCGTGCGCCGGCAGAAGAACCTGCAGACCGCCATCCTCTACATTTCCCACCGCCTCGGCGAGGTGCGCACCCTGTGTTCGCGCGCCACCATCCTGCGCAATGGCCGCAGCATCGGCACCGTCGAGTTGTCCGGCGCTTCGGACGAGAACATTTTCGAGATGATGGTCGGCCGAAGCGCGCGTGAGACGACCGCCTCGCAGCCTTTGGTCGCCGACACCGCGCCCGTCGCGCTCAGCGTTCGGGGCCTCTCCGGCGGCATTTTGCGCGACGTGTCGTTTGATGTCAGGCGAGGTGAGATCGTCGGCATCGCCGCGCTCGAGGGGCAGGGCCAACGCGACCTGTTCAGGACGATGATCGGCCTCTCCAAGGCGAAAAGCGGCGGCATCGAGATCGACGGCGTGCCCGCCCAGATCGCCAGCCCGGGCGCCGCGCTCCATTTCGGCAACGGCCTTGCCTACCTGCCGGAGGACCGCAAGTCGGAAGGGATTTTCGCCGGCCTCAGCACCGCCAGCAACATGGTGTTGCCTATCATTTCGCGTATCGCGCAGGGTGGCGTCGTCTGGCCGGCCAGCGAGCGTCGCATTGCGAAAAAAACCGCTGAGGCGGTCGAACTGCAGGAGCGCTATCTGCAGTTCAAGATCGATGAGCTTTCCGGTGGCAACCAGCAGAAGGCGCTTCTGGCGCGCGTCATGATGACGGGTGCGCGCACTCTACTGCTTTTCGATCCGACGCGTGGAGTCGATGTCGGAACCAAGCAGTCGATCTACGAGGCGATCCGGAAGTTCGCTGCCGATGGCGGCTCGGTGCTCTTTTACTCGTCCGAACTGCCGGAACTCGTCCATCTCGCGCATCGCTGCATGGTGCTCTATGGCGGCCGCGTCTTCGCCGAATATCAGGGCGATGCCATCGATGAGCCGACTATCGTCGGCGCGCTGATCGGCCACGCTGCGGGCGCGGTGAATGGAGTGGCCGCATGACCGCGGTCCAGGCAAATCCCGCGCCCCGCCGCTCCGCGTTATGGAGGGCTGTCATCAGCGGCACCGGCATCGTGGCGATGATCTATGTCCTGCTTTATGCGCTCTACGCGTTCTGGCAACCGGATGCGCTTTCGGTCTACACCTTCACCGATCTCGTCAACAACTCGACGCCATTGGCGCTCGCGGCAGCGGGCGAGACGCTGGTCGTCATCAGCCGCGGCTTCGACTTGTCCGTCGCAGGCGTCGTCTCGCTGACCAATGTGCTGATGGCGGTCTATCCGTTCGGTGGTCCGGGCGGTGCGCTGGCCAGCCTCCTGATGTGCTGTGCGATCGGCGGTGCCGTCGGCGCAATCAACGGCATTCTCGTGGCCAGGCTTGGACTGCAGACCATCGCGGCGACGCTCGGCACGATGATCGTCTGCCAGGGACTTGCGCTGGTTATCCTGGACGCGCCTGGCGGTATGGTTGCCGACTTCGTCACCTATACGCTGACCGACACCCTGTTCGGTATCATCCCGATCGCCGGGCTGTTTCTGGTTGCCGCCATCGCGCTTTGGCTTGCCTTCCGGCGGACCAATACCGGGATCGGCCTCTATGCGATCGGCGCCGACGAGCAGTCGGCTCGCTTCTCCGGCGTGCCCGTGGCAGGGGTACGCATCACGGCCTTTGTCGGCGCCGGCATCCTTTACGGCGTCGCCGGCTTCATGCTGAGCGCCCAGACGGCGACAGGAAATCCGACAGCCGGCACGCCATTCCTGATGCTCACCTTTGCCGCAGTGGCGCTCGGCGGCACGCCGTTGAGTGGCGGCCGGGGCAGCCTCGTTGGCTCGATCCTGGGCGCCGGTACGCTGATGCTTTTGCAGAAGGTGCTTTTCTCGGGTGGGGTCTCGTCCTTCTACACCGGCATATTCCAAGGTTTCGTGCTGGTGCTTGCGATCGTGTTCGGCAGCGCCGTGGCGCGCCTGCTCAAGAAGGAAGAGATCCGGTGAACGCGCATAAGGACGTTGCGACGCGTTTCGAGGCCAACTCCGACCGGCGCGGCAGGCAAAGGCTCGACCGGGAGGTGGTCAATACGCTTGTCGTATTTGGGCTGAGTATCGTGCTTGTGGTGTGCTCGCGCTTCATCAGTCCGGGGCTGGGTTCCTGGGATCAGGTGCTGACGGTTCTCATCCTCGCGTCCTTCCTGATCGTGTTGTCGTTTGGGCAAGGGCTCGTCATCCTGATCGGTGGGCTCGACCTATCGGTCCCCGCCCTCATCACGCTCGGCGGCGTGTTGACGACGACGTGGATTGGTAGCGGCGATGCCGGCATCTGGTACATGCTGCCGGCCATTCTGGTCATTTGCGCGCTGGTCGGCACGATCAGCGGACTGGGAATTGTCTGGCTGAAGGTTCCTCCCTTCATCATGACCATGGCGACCTCGATCGTCGTGGCATCGGTGGCGCTGGGCTACACCAGCGGGACGCCGCGCGGCGGTTCTCCGTCCGCCTTGCTGTGGCTGATGAAGGAATGGTTCCTCGGCGTGCCGCTGGTCATCTACTTCACCGTCGCTTTCATCCTGTTCGGCTGGTTCTTGCAGAATTTCACTGCGCTCGGCCGCCGGCTCTACGCCCTTGGCACCAACAGGAACGCCGCTCTCATCGCCGGCGTCGCTGTCAATCGGCTCGAGCTCGTCCCCTATGCGATCAGTGCCGCTTGCGCAGGCTTCGTCGGCATGATGCTGGTGGGCTATTCGAACGGGGCGACGCTGAGGATGGGCGACAGCTACATGCTGCCTTCCATCGCTGCCGTCGTGGTCGGCGGCTCCTCGATCCTCGGCGGCAGCGGAACTTTCATCGGGACGGTCGGCGGCGCAATTCTTCTGACGACGCTTGGCACCGTTATCTCCGCTATCGGCCTCAACGAAGGATGGCGCACCGTCATAGAGGGCGCAATCATTGTCGCCGCCCTGCTGGTGCTGCGCGGTGAATTCCTGGCCGATCTCGGAAATCGAATGCTGACGCGGAGGAAGTGACCATGCCTGTGCGTGAAATGCGTTTTGTCCAATTGTGAGAACGTTCTCACAAGCTCTGGTCCGGCACCTGCAAGGGCCAAATTCCAACGGGAGGTTGATCGAAATGAGGCTGTTAAAAAGACTGGGACTGGCCGCGTCGCTGACGCTTGCCACCGCCATGGGCGTTGGGGCGGTTGTCGACCATGCCCAAGCGCAGGACAAGAAGTTCAAGATATATCTGTCGCTGAGCTACAGCGGCAATTCGTGGCAGTCGGAGGCCGCGAACATCGTCAAGGCGTTGGCGCAGACGCCGCCCTACGACAAGACCGTGGAGCTGAAGGAAGTCATCTCGGGAACCGACCCCCAGGCTCAGATCTCGGCCTATGAAAGCATGATACAGGCTGGCGCCGACGGCATCATCAGCTTCCCGATCTCGTCGACGGCGCTGAACCGCACCGTCCATCGCGGCTGCCAGAAGGGCGTGCTCTTCTTCATGTACGACGCCACGGTGACCGAGCCTTGCGCCTACAATGTCAGCTATATCACCGCAGGCTTCGGCGAGAATACCGCCCAGGCCTTGGTCAACATCCTGGGAGGCAAGGGCAAGATCTTCCTGAGCCGTGGCGTCCCGGGCAACTCGGTGGATAAGCGCCACACCGATGGCGCGATGCACATTTTCAACCAGTATCCCGGCATCAAGGTCGTCGCGGAATACTACTCCTACTGGGATGACCGCACCACGCAGCAGGAGACGGCCAAGGCTCTCGCTGCGCATCCCGATGTTGACGGCATCTGGGCTCAGGCAGGCGAATATGGCGCCGTTCAAGCGCTGCTCGACAAGGGCAACAAACTGGTTCCGATGACCGGCGAGAACTCGGACGGTTTTCGTCTCGGACTGGCAGACCCGAAGATGCAAGGCATGGGTCTCAAGGGTGTGTCCGCCGGTTCGCCGCCTGCTACGTCAGGCTATGCCTTCAAGCTGATGATGGAGATCCTGACCAAGAAGCGCGACCTGAAGCCGATGAACATCGAGTACCCGCTGCCTTGGGTGCCAGCGGATCAAGTAAAACCCTGCAAAGGCGATACCTTCGCCGACGGGTGCAATGTTTTCCCGTCCGACAAGGTCCCGAGTTCCTTCGTCACCGAGGTCTTCAATCCCGATTTGCTGCCGGAACTGTCGCTGCAGTCGGCGCTCGAGGGCAAGCCAACACCAGGAGCGACCATTCAGGCATTGCCCGCGGACGTGAAGCAGGCGCCCGATGCCCCTGGCATCAACTGCTCATCGTGCAAGGCTCCGGCCGACGAATACAAGCTCACCAAGATCGAGCCGACGGTAAAACCCTGATGATCAGCAATGCAACAGGTGGACGGCATCCTGCCGCCCACCTGACTCAACATAAGGATGAGAATATGCCGACTTTTCTGAAACGGGGCAGGGATCCCGAAGCTGTCGCCCAGAGCGATGCGGCCGTCCGGACGACCGTCGAGACGATCCTTGCCGACATAGAAAAGCGAGGCGATACCGCTGTCCGGGAGTTGTCGGAGCGTTTCGACAAATGGTCGCCGCCAAGCTTCCGGCTCAGCGACAGCGAGATCGAGCAGGCGATGTCCAAGGTGTCGGCAAGCGACATCGAGGATATTCGCTTCGCCCAGGCCCAGGTTCGCAATTTCGCCGAGAAGCAGCGCGCCTGCCTCCAGGACCTCGAAGTGGAAACGCTTCCCGGCGTTGTCCTCGGCCACAAGAACATTCCCGTGGAAACAGTCGGCTGCTACGTGCCGGGCGGGAAATACCCGATGGTCGCCTCCGCGCATATGAGCGTGGTGACGGCCAAGGTCGCCGGGGTGAAGAAGATCATCGCCTGCGCGCCGCCGTTCCAGGGCGGTCCGCATCCGGCTATCGTGGCCGCGATGCACATGGCCGGCGCGGACGAGATCTACGTTCTGGGCGGTGTGCAGGCCGTCGGCGCCATGGCGCTCGGAACCGAAACCATCGGGCGCGTCGACATGCTCGTCGGTCCTGGCAATGCCTTCGTCGCTGAAGCCAAGCGGCAATTGTACGGTCGTATCGGCATCGACCTGTTCGCCGGCCCGACCGAGACGCTGGTCATTGCCGACGACAGTGTCGACGGCGAGATCTGCGCGACCGATCTGCTCGGCCAGGCCGAGCATGGTCCGACCAGTCCCGCCGTGCTTTTGACAAACTCGGAGAGGCTCGCGCGCGACACCCTGGCCGAGATCGAGCGGCAGCTGAAGATCCTGCCGACCGCCGAGATCGCCGCCAAGGCATGGGCGGACTATGGCGAAGTGATCGTCTGCGCTTCCTACGAGGAAATGGTCGCGGAGGCCGACCGGATCGCATCCGAGCACGTCCAGGTCATGACGCGCGATCCGGACTACTTCCTCGACAACATGCGCAATTACGGCGCTCTGTTTTTGGGAGCGCGTACGAATGTTGCCTATGGCGACAAGGTCATCGGCACCAACCATACGCTGCCGACCAAGAAGGCGGCCCGTTACACAGGCGGTTTGTGGGTTGGCAAGTTCATCAAGACCTGCACCTATCAGCGCGTTCTGACCGACGAAGCGAGCGCCATGATAGGCGAGTACTGTTCGCGCCTGTGTGTCCTCGAGGGATTCTATGGGCATGCCGAGCAGGCCAACATCCGGGTCCGCCGCTATGGAGGTCGCAACCAGGCCTAAGCCAGCGCGCCAACGGAGTTTTCATGTCGATCATCGCCCGCAACAAGAACAGCAAGCCCCGCCTGACCGTGAAGGATCTGGCGCGCGATCTCGGCATGTCTGTTTCGACCGTATCCAGGGCCTTTCACGCCGATGCCGTGATCGCCAAGAATACGCGGGACCTGGTGCTGAACCGTGCGAGGGAGATCGGCTATTCGCCGAACCCTTTCGCGCGCAGCCTCATCACCAAGAAGACGCGTATCGTGGGTATTGTCGTCGCGGACATCAAGAACCCGTTCTATCCGGAAGTGCTGACGCGGCTGACCACCGCCCTTCGTGCCATCGACATGAACGTGATGCTCGTCGCCGCCGACCAGTCGGGAGACGTCGACCAGGCGCTACGCCTGCTGCTCAACTACCAGCCAGATCTTGCCATCATCCTGGCGGCCACCCTGTCTTCGGCGGCCGCGCAGGAATGCCGTAGGGCCGGCACTCCGGTGATCTTTTTCAACCGACTCTCGGCCGACGACCACGCGTTCGGCATTTCCTGCGACAATATACTCGGCGGCCGCAGCATCGCCGACTATCTCGTCGATACCGGCCACCGGCGCCTGGCCTACATCGCCGCCTTGCCCGATGCCTCCACCAATGTCGCACGCCACAGGGGCTTCAGCGAACGCGCCGTCGAGCGTGGCCTCGCCGCGCCGATAGTTATCGAGGCAGGCCAGTTCAGCTATCACGCCGGCTACGAAGCGGCGCGCAAGCTGCGTGACCTGAAAGAGGTTCCCGACGGTGTCTTCTGCGCCAACGACATTCTCGCCATTGGCTTTCTCGACGGCGTGCGGCGAGAGCTGGCGCTCGGCGTGCCGGACGACATTTCGATCGTCGGCTTCGACGATATCGAGATGGCCCACTGGCCTTCGCACGGGCTGACGACCGTCCGGCAGCCCATTGACCAGATGCTCGAGGCCACGGTCAGCCTGGCGAAGGAATTGAGCACGAATTCCGGCCGGGAGCCGATCGTTCAACTAATCCCGCCCGGCGCGGTGATCGAGCGCGCGACGACGCGAAAAAGGCACCATGGCTGATATCCCGGGAAAGCGCTTCTTCGAGCGGGCGGTAAGCGTCCACCGCTATGACTGCGAGGTCGTCGCGGCGCCCCATGTCTCCGTCACCGGAAGCGAGGAACCCGTCGCCACCGTGAACGATGCCGCGTTGGCCGACGAAGCCATCGTCCGCTACGTCGTGGCAACCCGCCCCGTCTACGAAGGCCTGCGCCGGCTGATCGGCCAACTCGCTGGCCTGCTGGTCCTGGCTCAGGCCGGCGGACGCCGCGACGTGCTCGATCTGCCTGACATTCCGGTGGCCCGCGAACGGTGGACGGAGGTGGAGCAGCGGCTGGGCGCCTTGCACGCGCCGCATGGGCTCGAAAGCCATTGCGCGCGTCTGGGGGCCGCTCATGCAACGCTGGGCGAGGCCCTGGACGATTTCGGTTCGGCCCGACTGCGGCGCGACTGGCAGCAGGAGCTCGACCGGGCCGGGGAGAGGATCAAACGCGCCTACGCCGGGCTGCAGGCGGCGTCGGAACCGCGGGCCGGTATGACGCCGGTCGATTTCAATCACGCCTGCTGCAGCTGTGCGCAGCGTTGGCGACAACAGGGAGGAAGCAATGGGCCAATATTCGATCTGGGTGCTTGAGTACAGCTATGTCAGCAACTACCACAAGAGCGGGGTGCTCTACGGCGCCCACAACCAGGGCTACGTGAAACTTCCCTACTGCTACGCGCTGATCAAGGGCAACGGTCGCGTTGCCATGGTCGATGTCGGCTACAACAACAAGGACTACGGCAAGCATCTCGCCGACAAATTTGGCGTCGAGAACTGGCACTCGCCCGACGCCGTTCTTGGCGAAATCGGCCTCTCGCCCAAGAACGTCGACACAGTTTTCGTCACGCACGCGCATTTCGACCATTTCGGCAATGTCGAGGACTTCCCGAATGCGACCTTCTACATCCAGGAGAGGGAGATCGCGAAGTGGGTCTGGGCGATGTCGCTGCCGGACCGCATGCGCTGGATGAACGTAGCCGTCGACCCCGGCGACATCGTGCGCGGCGTCGATCTGGCCCGTCAGAAGCGGTTGGTAACGATCGACGGATCGAAACAGGACGTCCTGCCCGACATCGATCTCCATGCCGCTTTTGACAGCCATACCTACGGGTCGATGTGGGTCACCGTGCGCAACGGCAAGGACGACACCTGGGTGCTGGCTGGCGATCTGGTCTACGTCTTCGACAACATCGAGGGCTCGGGAGCTGCCGTCGATATCGAGACGCTCTACGTTCCGGTGGGGCTTGCGGTCGGCAGCCAGACCAATCTCGTTCTCGCTACCGAGGAGATGATGAAGCAGGTGGGCCACGAGGCACGGCGGGTTATTCCCATCCACGAAGAGCGGTTGAAGGACCGGTTCCCATCCCGCATCACTCAGGATGGCCTGCGGATCACCGAAATTTGCCTCGCGGACGGCGAGACGTCACGGGTGCAATGATGGATGCAATCCGCAAAGTCGCCATTGTCGGTGCCGGACTGGTCGGCCGTGGCTGGGCGATCGTCTTCGCCCGGGCCGGCCATGATGTGACCATCTATGACGGCAGCGCCGACATCCGCGCCGCGGTGCTCGACAAGATCCGGGCCAGCCTTGCCGATATGCAAGAGGCCGGGCTGGTAGATGCCGTCGATGCAGTCATGCGGCGGCTGAACGTTGTCGATACGCTGGAGGGTGCGGTAGCGGATGCCGACTACATCCAGGAGTCGGTGCTGGAAGTGCGCGACATCAAGGAGGCGGTCTGTCTGGAGATTGACCGGGCGATGCGGCCCGACGCGGTCGTAGGCAGCTCCAGCTCCGGCATTCCGGCCTCGGCCTTCACCGGGTCCTGTGCCAACCGCCGGCGTTTTCTCGTCGCTCATCCCGTCAATCCACCGCATTTGATCCCGTTGGTGGAACTGGTCCCGGCGCCCTGGACCGACGCGGAGGCCGTTGCGTGGCTGCGGGTGCAGATGGAGGCCGTAGGGCAGGCTGCCGTGATCGTGCGCAAGGAAGTCGAAGGGTTCGTCCTCAACCGGCTTCAGGGGGCATTGCTGAACGAAGCCTGGGCCCTGCTCGAGGAGGGCGTGGCAAGTGCCGCCGATATCGACCTTACGGTGTCGCATGGGCTCGGCTACCGGTGGTCCTTCATGGGGCCTTTCGAGACGATCGATCTGAATGCGCCCGGCGGGATCGCGGACTACGCGAGACGTCTGGGACCGCTCTACCATTCGATCGCCCTCGCCAGGCGCGATCCGGCCCCCTGGTCGGAAGGGCTGGTTGCCAAGGCCGAGGAAGCGCGCCGCGAAAAGTTGTCAGCATCCCAACTCGCCGAACGCAGCGCCTGGCGCGACCGCAATCTAATGGCGCTGGCCGCCCATAAGCGAAGCACCGGGGTTTGACACTCAGGAGACGGCCATGACAGCCACACTCACAGGCAAGGTTGCCCTGGTCACTGGAGCAACCGGCGGCATCGGCGCGCGGATCGTATCCAGGCTTGCTGCGGAAGGGGCTTCGGTTGTCATCGGCTACAACCGTTCGCGGCAGACGGCCGACGATCTGGTTTCGTCATTGGCGTACGGCGATCACTTCGTCGCCGAGGCGACCGTGACGGACAGCGATTGCCTCGCGCGCCTCGCTGGTCAGATCGAGAAAAGCTTTGGCCGGCTGGATGTCCTGGTCAATTGCGCCGGGACAACCCGCTTCGTGCCACATCCGGATCTCGACAGCCTGGACGATGAATTGATCGACCGCATCTTCAGCGTCAACGTGCGCGGTGTGATTGCTGCGACGCGGGCCATGCGGCCGCTGCTCGATCGCACCGGCAGCGGGGTTGTTGTCAACATCTCGTCGATCGCAGGGGTCACCGCCATGGGAAGCAACATCGCCTATTGTGCGTCGAAAGCCGCTGTCGATAATCTGACCAAGTCGCTGGCGCGTGCCCTGGCCCCGAGAATCAGGGTCGTGTCGGTCTCGCCCGGCGTCGTCGACACCGACTTCATCAAGGGCCGTGACGAATCCTGGCGGGACGAACAGGCAAGCCGGACGCCGCTGGGGCGGCTGGGCACGCCCGACGATGTCGCCGAGGCGGTTTTGGCGGCTGCGACCCATCTCCGTTTCGTGACCGGCGTTATCATTCCGGTCGACGGCGGTCGGCCCCTGGCCTAGAGCCCGGGACAGGATCAGGTCGAACGGACCTCGTTTCTACGCGTGGCCGCCAATCATCGAGCTGCGGTCAAGAAGTGCCCGCGCCCGCTGATCGATCTAATCCTCCAGCAGATAGCCTGTCCGGTGGGCGAGGGGCTTTTGGCCCACCACCTTGGCAATGACCTGATTGGCGGCGACAAGTTTCTTCAGCCTTCGCGTCACCACGAGCCCGTCGGTGCGCGCCCGTACCGTCACGCGCGCCTCGCGGCCCAGCGAAGAAGGCACGATGATGTCCGCGATCGGCTGTCCACAAGTGACGCGTTCACCCAGTTCGGCGCGGTAGACGATGACACCGAAAGCGGGCGTGCGAACCACATCGCACGCATCGAAGCCGGTGATCTCGCAAAGCGCGGCGGGCGGCAGGCCCGCTTGCCCCGCGACGTAGCCGCGGCGGCGAAGCACGTTGAGCAAGGCGGAAGCGTCAGCCGACGCCATCTCATCACTGATGTCGATGAAGCCGCGCAGTTCCACCGTCGCGGCGAGGCAGCCGATCGGGATCACCTTATCGGGAAGGGCAGCCGCAAGCCTGATCCAGGGCTCGACGCTTGCTTCGGCGAAGGTTGAGCCGCCCGACGAACCCTGTGAGAACACCGCCCGGCAACCGAGTTCCCGCGCAAGGTCGGACAATTCGGCCGAGATCTCGGGCCGCACGAACAGATGCATCAGCCCTTCGTCGTCGCAGTGCAGATCCAGCACAAGATCGGAATCGAAAGCCTCGCGTGCCAAGGCGGTGTAAAGGGAATCGACAGGCTGCCCTGCGCCGCGTTCGTCGAGAATTTCGCGAATCGTGCTGCGGATGAGCACCGTGTTGTCGTCGGCGCTGCTTCCGAGCCGATCGGCAAGTCGGATGGTCAATTCGCCGGCGACATCAGGCCATTTGCGGTTGAAATTCCGGCCGCTGGCCAGATCGTAACGCCCCAGATGATCGCCATTGACGAACTGCGCCAGGCCGAGCGGGTTGGCGTAGGGAACGACGACGATCTGGCCCCGGATTTCGCCGCGCGCGTCGGCGGCGTCAAGCTGCTCGACCAGATGGTGTAACACCAGCAGGCCGGGCGCTTCGTCGGCATGCAGCGCGGCATGTATGTAGGCTTTCGGGCGCGCGTCGGCGGCACCATACCGGATAATGCGCACGCTGTGTTGGCTGCCCGGCGTGCCGTTGGCAAGAGGAACATCGAGGATTTCACGAGACATTGGTGGCTCCGGCGAGCGCACGTTCCGATAGCGGGAAGTGGCAATTGAAGACATGGCGGGGATCTTCCCGGTCGGCTGCCCGGGACGGGAAGACGCTTTTGCAGATGCCCTGCGCATAGCGGCAGCGGGTGTGAAACTCGCAGCCCGTTGGGCGCGTCATCAGGCTCGGCACCTCGCCGCTGAGCTCGACCCTGTCGAGCACGGCGTCCGGGTCGGGTTCCGGATTGGCCGACAGCAGCGCCTCCGTATAGGGGTGGCGCGGCTGCGCGAATATCCGCTCGGTCGAGCCGACCTCGATGAAGCGGCCGAGATACATGATCGCCATGCGATCGGTCATGTGGCGCACGACATTGAGATTATGCGTGATGATGAGAATGGCGATGCCGAGTTCGCCCTGCAAACGTCCAAGCAGATTGAGGACTTCACCCTGAACGGACACGTCCAGACCCGCGGTCGGCTCGTCGGCGATGATAAGATCGGGTTGCAATGCAAGGGCCCGCGCCACGCCGACGCGGCGCGCTTGGCCTCCGGAAAGCTGGTGTGGATATCGCCGCCCGAAATCGGCGGGCAGGCCGACCATGTTGAGCAGGCGTTCCGCTTCGGCGGCGGGGTCGCGGCCGGTAACGCCGTGAATGCGGAAAGGCTCCATCAGCAGTGAGCGTACAGTGAGTCGCGGCGACAGCGATCCGACCGGATCCTGGAACATCATCGCCATGCGCCGAAGATGCGGCTTGCGCTCCGTCGGGGCGAGGCCGTTCAGCACCTGACCATCGAAGCGTATCGTGCCGCCCGTTGGCGGCCGCAGGCCCATGATGGCGCGGGCGATGGTGGATTTTCCCGAACCGCTTTCACCGACGAGGCCGAGCGTTTCGCCCTTGCGGATCTCGAAGGAAACGCCGCAGACGGCGTCCACGAACGGGTTCTTAACGCCGCTGGCGAGCGCCTTCAGCGCGCCCATGGTGCGGAAGCGTACGCGAAGATCCTCGACAGAAAGCAGGGGGCTCATACCGGCGCCACCAGCGTGTCGTCGAGACGATGGCAACGTGCGGTGTGCGTTGCGCCGATAGCGCACGGGACAGGACTGTCATCCACGCACCGGGTAAAGGCTTGCGGGCAGCGCCGACGGAAGATGCAACCCGCCTGGGTACCGAGGAGGCTCGGCACCTCGCCTGGGATCGTCGGCAACTGGCGGGTGCGTTGCCGGATGCGTCCGGGATCACATTCGAGCAGCGCGCGCGTATAGGGATGCCCCGGTCGGCGGAAGATGTCGCGCACGGTGCCGTATTCGACCACCTCGCCCGCATACATGACCGCCACCCGGTCGCAGAGCTCGGCGACAGCGCCGAGGTGGTGAGAGACGAACAGGATCGAGCAGCCGATCTCCTTTTGCAGCTCTTTCAACAGATGGATGATCTGCACCTCCAGCGTCGCGTCGAGCGCTGTGGTCGGTTCGTCCGCGATGAGCAGCGCCGGCTTCACCAGCAGCGCCATGGCGATGCAGATACGCTGGCGCATTCCGCCGGAAAACTCGTGCGGATAGCCGCCGATGCGGCTCTCCGGGTCCGGAATGCCGACCCGATGAAGCATACCCAGGGCGCGCTGGCGCTTGGTCCGGTGCGAGCCGCCCTCGTGATGCTGGATATCGATCATCTGGCTTTCGATGCTGCGCACAGGGTTCAACGCCGTCATCGGATCCTGGAAGATCATCGACATGCGGTTGCCGAGTAAGCCGCGCCGCTCCGCCGGAGCCATGCCGAGCAGGTCGCGCCCCTCGAACAGGATGGCGCCGTTCACCATCTCGGCATTTTCCGCCAGCAGCCCCATCACGGCATAGGCGAGCGTCGATTTGCCCGAACCGCTTTCGCCGACGATGCCGACCACTTCGCCCGCCGGCACGTCGATATGGATATCGCGCAGTGCATGGGCGCGACCGCGCGGCGTGCCGAAATCGAGAGACAGACCACGGATCGCCAGAAGCGGGTCGCGGTTTGGAGAATGTCCTGCCTGAGCGCCGGGATTCATAGGTCTTTCCGAAGCTTGGGGTCGAAAATGTCGCGCAGCGCCTCGCCGAGGAAAGTGAAGCCCAGCGTGGTTATGACGATCGGGATGCCGCCGGCGATCACCAGCCACACCGTCTTGTGGATATAGCCATAGCCGTCACTGAGGATGGTTCCCCAGTCCGGCGTCGGCGGACGGACACCCATGCCTAGGAAGCTCATGCCGGCCTCCAGCGTGATGACCAGCGGAACATCCATGCTGACCAGGATCAGCAGCGGCCCGATCACATTGGGCAGCACGTGCACGGCAAGGATTCGCACGATGCCGGCGCCCATGGCGCGCTCCGCAGTGATGAACTCGCTCTCGCGCAGTGCGTGGGCCTGCGTGCGCACCACGCGCGCATAGATCGGCACGGACGTGATCGCGACGACGAAGATGACGCTGGCAAGGCTCGGCCCGAGCAGCGTCACCACTGCCAAGGCGAAGATGATAACCGGAAAGGAGCGGATCGTGTCGAAGACCAGCAGCAGCAGATTGTCCAGCCAGCGCGGACCGAAGGCGGCGATGAGGCCGAGCACAAGCCCTGCGCTGAGCGAGGCGCCCAACGAGACGAAGGCGACGAGCAGCGCGATCCTTCCGCCCATGACGACCCGCGAGAAGACATCGCGTCCCAACTGATCGGTGCCGAGAAGAAAATGCAAAGAGGGCGGCGCCAGCCGGGGCCCAACCATGATCTTGATCGGATCGTGAGGCACGATCCAGGTGGCGAAGACCGCAGTCGCCACCATCAGCACCACCAGCACGGCGCCCATCATGCCGAGCGGAGACTTGCGCAATTGCCGCAGGAACATGGTGGCCGCGCCCGGCCCGCGGCGTTCATCGACCGCCTCGCGAATGAGTTGAACTTCGGACACGCTACAAATTCTCGCGGATTCTTGGATCGAGCGCCGCGTTGACGAGGTCGGCGAGCGTCGTGGAGATGACGAACAGAACGGTGGTGACGAGGACCGTGCCCATGACGATCGGATAGTTGCGCGAGTCCACCGCCTTGACGATCAGCGCGCCGATGCCGGGCCGGGCGAAGACCACCTCGACGAAAACCGCCGCCGAGAGCAGGTGCGCCATGCCGACGCCGATGATCGTCACTGTCGGCACGATCGCGAGCGGCAGCGCGTAGCGCGCCACGATGCGCCGCTCTGAAAGGCCGAAGGAGCGCGCCATGCGAATGTGGTTCTCGCCAAGAATCTCCAGCATGGAGGCGCGCACGATGCGCGAGATGTAGCCCACCCAGCCGATACCGACGACGAAGGCTGGAAGGATGAGATGGACGAACCCGTCGCGGAAGCCTGAGCCGGCGCCGATGGCCGGCAGCCAGCGCAGGCCGACCGAGAAGATCAACAGCGCATAGATCGCCATGACGAAGGACGGGATGGCGATGGTTCCGACCGCGAATACACCCACGACCTTGTCGATCACGGAGTTGCGGCGCAGCGCCGAATAGCAGCCGAGCGGCACGCCGACGATAACGGCCCAGGCGATCGAAACCAGGATGAGTTCGATCGTGTAAGGCAATTGCTCGAAAACGATGGCCGCGACAGGGCGCTGGGTAAAGACATCGGTGCCGAGATTACCGTGCAGCAGCCCCCCGAAGAATGAGACGATCTGCACGGGCAGCGGCTTGTCGAGGCCCATTTCCTCGTGCAATTGCGCCTTCAGTTCCGGCGTCGCACGCGGTCCGAGCAGGACCGCGGCGGGATCGCCGGGAACGGCCTGGATCATCAGGAACAGCAGCGTGACGGCAACGACGACAATTGCCGCCGCCAGCACGATACGCTTGCCAAGATATAACCACATGTTTTGACTCAGCCTGTCCCAGCGACCGCGTCAGAGCGGTTCAGCGTTTGATAGAATCGCCGACCCGCTCTAACCCTTTGTTTTTTCGCAATTCCGGACGGAAAACCGCTACGCACTTTTCCTAGAATGCGCTAGGCCGATTTCGGCTCAAAGCCGAGATAGAGTGGCCGCCCGTCTGGGCGCGTCTCGGCCTCGAGTTGCGTCGTTCGGTACATGATCGGCGAGCCTTCATGGGTGAGGAACCGGTAGGAGCCGGAATCTTCCATGATGTCCTGCATCTCATAATACATCTTGGCCCGTTCCTGCGGGTCTTCGACGGTTACCGCCTTGGCGTTGAGCTCGTCGAAGCGCTCGCTGCGGAAGCGCTCCCAGTTCCACACACCGACCTGGTCGCGCACGAAAAAGGTGGTGGCGTAATAGGGATCCGGCACCATCGAGAAACGCTGCACGATCAGCTGCATGTCCTTCCAACGTTCGCCTTCCGATTCCATGCCGATGGTCCAGAACGAACCGGAATCCTGAACATTGACCTCGACCGTGATGCCGATCTGCGACAGCTGCGCCTGGACCATCTCCGCGATCGTGGAGAAGGTGGTCACGTTGAGCGCGTCGATGGTGAGGCTGAGTTCGGTGATGCCGGCCTTCTCAAGATACTGCTTCGCCTTTTCGAGATCGCCCTCCGGCGGTATCAGCGCTTTTTCCCGGTGTCCCACCAAGCCTGGAGCGATAAGGCCGGTCGCGACCTGGGCCTGGCCTGAATAGGCCGCGTCCATGATCTGCGGCACATTGATGGCCCATTGAATCGCCTTGCGGACATTGACGTCCTTCAGCTTCGGATGGTCCGAGTTCATGCCGATATAGACATAGTAGAGCGAAGGCTTTTCTTCGATCTTGGTGTTTTCGGGCGGGCTGTCCTTCAACGTGGCCAGCGAATCGAGGCTGAAATCGGTGAAGTCGATGTCGCCTGCCTGATAGGCGCGCTCGGCGGTCTTGATATCGCTCATGGGCAGGATATGAATTTCGTCGAAGCCCGGCCTAGGGCCTTTCCATTCGGGATTTCGGGTCAACAGGACGAGCTGGTTCGGCTTCCAGTCCGACAACACGTAGGGACCTGAATAGCAGGGCGGCTTCATGCCGAAATCGCCGCCGTCGGCAACTGCCTTCGTCACCGCTTTTTTCGAGACGATGTGGCCGCAACCATAGGGAAGAGTGATGTTCCAGAGCGGCACGAAAGGCGTCTTGAGCACGATCACGCCAGTATGGTCGTCCTCGATCTCGATGCGGTCAAGCGGACCCCAGTCGCCCTTGACCGGAGAATTGTGCTGGATGACGCGCTCAAACGAGAACTTCACGTCCTCGGCGGTCATTTCGCCAAATCCGCCAGTGAAGTTGATGCCCTTCTTCAGGCGGAAGCGGATGTGCGTCGGATCGATCTGCTCGACGGATTCGGCGGCCTCGAGTTCCCAGCCCCACTCCGAACCCGGTTTATAGCGCGTAAGCTTGGTGTAGATGCAGTTCATGACGTCGACATTGTACGCGTTCTGGTAGAAGCCAGGATCGAGCTTGTCGATATCGGAATAGGCGCGGGCCTTGAGCACCTTGCCTTCGGCCGCCCATACGGCCTGCGACAAGGGCAGGCCGGAGGCGATGATCCCCGCGCCGAGGCCGGCGCCTGCCTGCAGGAAATGCCTGCGATTCAATTTCATTCCATTCACGGTTTCGTTCCCCTTTCAACTGAGCGGGTTTCCCGACGATTGCCGGGATCCCTCCTTTTTGGTGCCGCGCCGCCTGATGGGGCCGCGAGTTCGGACGGCGCATTCTTCAATTCAGCCGGCAAGCCGGTCAATTTCGCTGCCGACGCAGATGTGAGCGAGATTAGCGTCAGTTCGCGAATGTCACAGCAGGCGGCGCTCTATCGCCTCGGTCCATTTCTGTTCGTGGACAAGCTCGTCGCCTTCCCATGCCTCGAGATGCGCCTCGACGTGGAAGTGCGATGGCGTCGCGGTCATGGTCGTTTCAGTCACCGAACGCATGCGCCAATCAGCGCGCGAAAATTCGAACTCCCATTTCGCCTCGGCCCTGGCCGACCCGAAATCATCGCCGCGGAAGGAATAGCGTTCGCGGCCGAGCGAGGTAATGGTTAGATCGTTGTCGACGATGCGATAGGTGCCGGCGCCTTCGCCGATCTCAACGACAGTCGAAGCGTCTGCCAGATTCTCCGTGATCGCCCAATCCTTTTGCGGCTTCGAGATCGTCTCCACCCCTAAGGGCGACGCCCCTTCGGGTTCGGCAAAAGGTGCCGGCGCCGGATCTCCGGCGCCTCCGACGCGGACCGGAAGTTCAAGGCGGCAATCCGTCGGATGGACGGTGAGCGTGACCGGCTCGGGCGAAGGCCAAGCGATCGGGAAGTAATTTGTCGAGATGGCAAGGCGTATGCGGTGGCCCGCGCTGAAGCGCTGTGCTACGTGCTTGAAGGGGACAGAGGCGCGGTAGCGCCCTGCCGGTTCGAGCGGTTCGGGCCTCTCATGGCTATCGCGATGCGTCAGGTTCAAAAGGCCGTAGCTGACGCGCGTCGTCGCGCCATCGGGGGCGACATCCGAAAGACGGACGGCCACCATGGCGACGGGCCTGTCGCTTTCGAAGACAAGATCGAGCATTGCATCGCCGGCGATCTCAACATCGTGCGCCAGCTCTTGCGTCTCATAGACCAGACTGCCGGCATCGTCGCCGCGCTGGTCAGCCGGCTGGTCGCCGGGCACGGCATAGGAGCACCATTTGCCGCCGCGCAGGCCAACCGACAAGGGCGAGCGGACCGTCTGCGTTCCGGCCGCATCGTCTGCCCGGCGCAGGGACAGGCGCCCATTGCCGGAAAGGAAGAAGGACTGCCGCTCGATATTCGGCGATGGCCATGCCGGCTCCGTGACCCAGCGTCCGGCGCGCGTCTCGTAGGAAGTTTGCGGCGGGGCGCTATCCTGCATGAACAGGCGCAGCATCGGCTCGTCCATGATGCCGGTGTCACGGCCCTTCAGCCATTGATCCCACCAGCGGACGCATTCCTGCAGAAAGCCGATGGCAGGACCAGGCTTGCCGATATGGGGATAAGTGTGCGCCCATGGCCCGACCAGCCCCTTGCGCGGGCCCTGCAGCTTTTCCATCAGGCGGAAGACCGAGCGGCAATAACCATCGGCCCAGCCGCTGACGGCGTAGACCGGGCAGGTGATTGCACCGAAATCCTCGCAGACCGAACCGTGTTTCCAGAACTTGTCGCGGTGCTGGTGCTCCAGCCAGTTCTTCAGCCATAGCCCGCTTTCCTTCAATCGACTGTGCCACAAAGCGCGCCAATTGTGCGGCTTGTTGCGTGGGTCGGGCGGCAGCGTGTTGCGCCCGAACATGATCGCCGCCCAGGAGAGATTGTCGATGAGCAGCGTGCCACCCATGTGGTGGACATCGTCGGCGTAGCGGTCGTCGGTCGAGGCGCAACTGATCACCGCCTTCAGCGCAGGCGGCCGCATGGCCGCGATCTGCAATCCGTTGAAGCCGCCCCAGGAGATGCCGATCATGCCGACGTTGCCGTCGCACCAGGGCTGGGAGGCCAGCCATTCGATGACCGAGCAGCCATCGTCAAGCTCCTGCTGAAGGTATTCGTCGAGCATCAGCCCTTCGGAATCGCCGGTTCCGCGCAGGTCGACGCGCACCACTGCGTAGCCGTGGCCGGCCACGTAGGGGTGCATGACGACATCACGCGCGGCGGTCAGATCGTTCTTGCGATAGGGGATGTATTCCAGGATAGCCGGCACCGGCTTTTGTTCGGCACCCTCGGGAAGCCACATGCGCGCCGCAAGCCGGCAGCCGTCCGGCATCGGAATCTCGAAATGGTCGACCGAGCGGATCGGATGGGGGAAGTTGGACACTGTGCGCATGACGAGGCCTCTGTTGGAGAGCGCCACCTTGGGCAAATCGGCGGTGCCGCACAATTTCGCGACCCTTCGCGACTTGACACTGTTCTGGCGTCAGTATGCATTAGGTCATGCAGACCGAACCGCTTCCCCAGAACCTCGCCTTCCTGTGCAGCTATTATCCGTCGATAGCCGCCGTGTGCCGGCGCCTGCAGATCAACCGCCAGCAGTTCAACAAGTATCTGAGCGGCCAGACCTGGCCGTCCCGCCGCAACATGCGCAAGATCTGCGATTTCTTCGGCGTGAGCGAAGGCGAGCTTTTGATGGACCAGCAGCGCTTTGCCGAGATCGTCGGCCTGCGCCGCCGCCCACTCGGCGTCCATGCGCCATCGGACATGCTGGTGCATATGGAGCAGCTCTATCAGCGTTCCGGCGATCTCGGGCGCTATGTCGGCTACTATTTCCGCTATTTCTACTCGTTCGGCTATGCCGGCAAGATCATCAAATGCCTGGTCGTAATCTATGAAAAGGAAGGCCGCTATTTCTGGAAATGCATGGAAAGGCTCGTCCATTTCGGCAAATATGGCGTAAAGACCTCGAAATATTCGGCCGCCCTGCTGCTGCTCGGCGATCGCATATTCGCGCTCGAATCCGAAACCCTGCTCAAGACCAGCATCACCCAGGTGATCCTTTATCCGAGCTACCAGACGAGCGTCGCCTATCTGGTCGGCATCCAGACGGGCATGCCCCTTTTACGAGGGCGGAGACCCGCAGCCTCGGTCGTGCTTCTGGAATATCTCGGCCGCTCCGTCGACCAGCGCAAGGCGCTGCAGGCCTGCGGCCTATTCGACGAAACTGACCCCGCCATCGATGTCGGCATCCGCGCCATGATCACCAACCGCATCCCCACCGGGACGTTCGTGCTCGAGACGGAAGAGGTGTAGACGTTCCTCCCAACGCGACCCGCATCAGCGCGGGCCTGTCCAACCCGTTCAGCACGAGGTTGTCACCCATGTCTTAGGTACAGTCTGTTACCTATGTCTCCGGGCCGTACAGGTGAGAGGTGGTAGCGGGAGAGGGACTTGAACCCCCGACCCCAGGATTATGATTCCCGTGCTCTAACCAACTGAGCTACCCCGCCAGGGCGGCGAAAGGCCCGAAATCCGCCTTAAATCGCAAGGCATTTCGAGGCGTTCGCCAAGGTCGCGCGGATATAAGGTTGGGAGGGTGAGCCTGTCAAGCTTCGAACCGCTCGGCAGGGGCGCTTATTCTCGCTGCCGAAAAGCTTTGCCGCGCCGATAATTGGTTGCAGCCGCCGGGGTTGAGTTCGAAGAGGCACGTCGCTATGTCTCGGCCACGAGTTTTTAGAGTTTGAGAACAGATGAAGCCGCGCATTGCAGTCCTCGGTTGCGGATACTGGGGCTCCAACCACATCCGCACCCTCAAGGCGCTCGGCGCGCTCCACGCGGTCTCCGACGCCAACCGTGCCCGCGCCGAAGGCTTTGCCAGCGAACAGGACTGCCTCGCGATCGAACCGGACCAGTTGTTCGTCCGCAATGACATCGACGCCATCGTCATGGCGCTGCCGCCGCAATTTCATGCCGAGATGGCGGTGCGCGCCACCGAAAGCGGCAAGGACGTGCTGGTGGAGAAGCCGATCGCGTTGACGGTTGCCGATGCCGAGCGCTCGGTGCAGGCGGCGAAGGACAAGGGCCGCGTCTTCATGGTCGGCCACGTCTTGCGCTTCCATCCCGCGTTCGAGACGCTGAAGGCGCTCATCGACAAGGGCGAGCTCGGCGAGGTCCGCTACATCCATTCGCACCGGCTCGGCCTCGGCAAATTCCACACCGAGAACGATGCGCTATGGGACCTGGCGCCGCATGACCTGTCTATGATCCTGGCCATCACCGGCACCGAACCGATCGAGGTGCGCGGCGAAGGGGCGGCGCTGCTCGACAATCTCAGCGACTTCGCGCATCTGCACATGCGCTTTCCCAACGGTTTGCGCAGCCATCTCTTCGCCTCGCGGCTGAACCCTTACCGCGAACGGCGGCTGACCGTGGTCGGCACCAAGGCGATGGCTGTCTTCGACGATGTCGAACCATGGGAGCGCAAGCTCGCCGTCTATCGCCACGCGGTCTGGCAGGACAGCGGCCAATGGGCGTTCACCACCAATGAGCCCTCCTATGTCGCGGTTGGCCAAGGCATGCCGCTGACGCGCGAACTCGAGCACTTCATCCATTGCATCGAAACGCGGGCCGAACCGCGCACCAGCGGCGAGGAGGCAATCCGGGTGCTGCGCATCCTGACCGCGGGTACGGTCACGCACACCAAATCCAATCCCTGAAGAAGATCGGGCCGCGTCGCGGCGGAGAGATCGTTGCCTACTCGGCGGGAACCTGCGCCGGTGACGCGGCAAGTCGGCTCAACATCGCCTCGGCCTCGGCGCCGCGCTCGGAGCGTTCGATGAAGCCGCCGCCGAACACGCGGGCCTCGTTGCCGTCGTCGGAATAGAGCACGCAAGCCTGTCCAGGCGCGATACCGGACTCGCCATCGGCCAATTCGACCGATGTGACGCCCGCCTCGTGACGCAGCATCGCCGGGCGTGGCGGCCTGGTCGAGCGAACCTTGGCGAACAGTTCCAGCCCGCCCGCGGGCATGTCGGCCAGCGCGCCGTCACCAAGCCAGTTCATGTTGCGCAGGTAGATCTTGTGCGTCTCCAGCGCCTCGCGCGGCCCGACCACGACACGGGCGCGCTCGGCGTCGAGATGGACGACATAGAGCGGCTCGCCGGAGGCCACGCCGATGCCGCGGCGCTGGCCGATGGTGTAGCGCAGAATGCCTTCATGGCGGCCGAGCACCCGGCCGTCGATATGGACGATGTCACCCGGATTGGCGGCCGTCGGCTTCAGCTTGGCAATGATGTCGGAATATTTGCCCTGGGGCACGAAGCAGATGTCCTGGCTGTCCTGCTTGGCGGCTACCGTCAGGCCCATCTCCTCGGCAATGGCGCGAACCTGCGGCTTCGGCAGGCCGCCGAGCGGAAAGCGCAGATAATCGATCTGCGCCTGCGTGGTGGCGAAGAGGAAATAGCTCTGGTCGCGATCGGCGTCGACCGGCCTATAGAGCGCGCGATGGGCGCCATTGGCGCCGGAGCGAATGTAGTGGCCCGTGGCCAGCGCGTCGGCGCCGAGATCCTTGGCGGTGGCCAGCAGATCAGCGAACTTCACCGTCTGGTTGCAGGAAACGCAAGGGATCGGCGTCTCGCCGGCGACATAGCTCTCAGCAAAGGGATCGATGACCGCCTTGCGGAAGCGCTCTTCGTAGTCGAGCACATAATGCGGAATGCCGAGCGTCTCGGAAACGCGGCGGGCGTCATCGATATCCTGCCCGGCACAGCAGGACCCGGCCCGGTGCGTCGCGGCGCCATGATCGTAAAGCTGCAAGGTGACGCCGACGACATCATAACCCTCGCGCTTCAAGAGACCCGCGACGACGGACGAATCGACGCCGCCCGACATGGCGACGACGATACGGGTGTTTTCGGGACGTCCGGGAAGATCGAGGCTGTTCATGGTTCTTTCGTTCTGCGCGGCGCTTGCATGCCAATGACGCGAATATAGGTCAAGCTTGGCGGCTGCGCCAGCTTGCGGGACCGATCGGCGGGCAACTGCCGGCCCGGTGACCGCGCAGATTTTTCGAGCGAATCCGGAACTTCCCGGCAGATATTTCAAATGTTTGCGAAAAGACTAACGCGGCGTTCATGATCATTACCTAGCTGTTAGGGTCTGCTTAGGCAATTTTTAAAGCTGTGGCGGTAACGTGGTGGGGATTGGGTCTTTGAGTTTTTTGTAGAGAGTACGATGACCGATCTGGTTAGACCGCGAGTCAAATATGTTATCGGGCCTGACGGCAGCCCTCTCACAATTGCCGATCTGCCGCCGACGAATACACGTCGCTGGGTTATCCGGCGCAAGGCGGAAGTGGTTGCAGCGGTGCGCGGCGGGCTTTTGAGCCTCGAGGAGGCATGCCAGCGCTACAAGCTGACCACCGAGGAGTTCCTGTCCTGGCAGGCCTCGATCGACGAATACGGCCTCGCCGGGCTGCGCACGACGCGCATCCAGCAATACCGGCACTGACGCTCAAGAATCTGCAAAAGGGCGCGAAGTTCGCGCCCTTTTGGTTTCTTGACAGCATTTGCGCGTTTCAGACCGTCAGCACCACCTTGCCGACCGGCTTGCTGGCGAGGAAAGCGTGCGCGGCGCCGGCCTGTTCTAGCGGGAAGGTCTTTGCCACATGCACGGTAAGCTTTCCCGCATCGACGAGCCTGCCAAGTTCCAGCAGGCCTTCGCGGTCGGGAACAACGGACATGCGTTCGACGCGGATGCTTCGCGCCTTGGCATCCGCCCTGGTCTTGTCGCTGATGTCGAGCAGTGACACCAGCACGCCGCCGTCCCTGAGCACCTTCAACGATTGATGGGCGTGCTCGCCGCCCACCGTCTCGAGCACCAGGTCGATGTCCTTCGCCTTGTCGGTAAAATCATCCTTGGTGTAGTCGATGACCTCGTCGGCGCCGAGCTTGTGGACGAAATCCCATTTTTCCGTGCTGACGGTGGCGGCAACCCAGGCGCCGCCCGCCTTGGCGACCTGCACCGCCAGATGGCCGACGCCGCCGGCCCCGGCGTGGACCAGCACGCGCTGGCCGGCTTTCATCGCGCCATGACGCACGAGGCCTTGCCAGGCGGTGAGGCCGGCCAGCGGCAATGCGCCTGCCTGGACGTAATCGGCGTGCGCGGGCTTGCGCGCGATTTCATCGGCGGGCACCGCGGCCAGTTCGGCATAGGCTGCCGCCTGCTTTGGGAAGCGCGGCATGCCGAACACCGCGTCACCTGGTTTCAGGCCGCTGACACCAGGCCCCAGCGCCTCGACGGTTCCCGAAGGTCCCAGCCGAGGATGAAGGGTGGTTCGCCGAGCAGCGGGTAATAGCCGGCGCGCACGGCGCCATCGACCGGATTGATGCCGGCCGCCTTGATGCGGACCAGCACTTCGCCGGCGTTGGGCGAGGGCGCCGGGCGCTCGGCGATGACAAGGACATCGGGTCCGCCGACGGAATTCTGGATAATGGCACGCATAAGATTTCTCCTGATGACCGGTCCCACTATCATTTGGAGAGTAATAGTCTCTTGTCCAGTATGTACCTTTTTGATATATAGGTACCGTATGGATAGTTATCTCGACTCCCCCTTCGGCTATGATGCGTTCCGGCGGACCTGTCCCTCACACACGGTGCTGGAGACGCTGGCCAGCAAGTGGGTTTACCTGGTTGTTTGTGCGCTGCGCCAAGGCCGGCAGCGCAATGGCGAGCTTGCCCGCAAGCTCGAAGGCGTCACGCCGAAGATGCTGACGCAGACGTTGCGCGTGCTCGAGCGCGACGGCCTGGTGCGGCGCGAGGTGTTTGCGGTCGTCCCGCCTCGGGTCGAATATGAATTGACCGAACTTGGCCAGAATCTGGCGGGATTGCTCAACCAGATCAGATCCTGGTCGGAACAACACGTTCCCGACATCAAGGAGGCCCGGGCGCGAGCTGCGGCCGCGAATGAAGGGGAGTGGGCCGCTTAGCGCTCGCCCAATGCGTTGCGCGCCCGCTTGGACGTGCTCAAAGACGCGGATATCGGGCGGTTCAGCCGATCATCGCGCTACGACCGCCGGTTTCGGCCTCGCGAATCTTGGTGTCGCGCGATTCGAGCATTTCCGCCTTGGAAAGCTCCGCTTCAGCTTCGCCGAGTAATGATTCGGCGGCGCTTCGCTGCTGGGCGAGGTCGCCTTGCGAATTTCTGAGGTTGTCGCGGCGCAAACGGGCCGCCTTGGCGAAGGTCGGATAGGCGAAATGATTGATGTCGGTGATACCGGCCTTCTTTTCCTCGGCGCTGATCTGAAGCTCCAGCTCGGCGGCCATGCGTTCGAATTCGGCGATCATCATGTCGAGCTGCAGCAGCTGCCGCCGCTTCTCATTCACCTGAAACTGTTTCAGCCGAACGAGGTTTTCACGTGACTTCATGATTCGGTACTCCCGGAAACGCACACCTGCACATATCGTCCAAACCACTTGGAAAGGCCCAAGCGCTGCCCGTGTCCACCAGCTTTCCCCGCACTATGGGAAACAAAACCCTAAAGTTTTTTGCCGACGGTAACCATTCGTTTACGGGCATTGTTAATCATACGGGTCAGGACTTAAGGCCGGGTAAAAATCCGGCTGGCGACATGGAAGCGATGTCGATGAGTCCCTGGAGTCACTTAGTCCAGGTTTTTAATGTGTTGCATTAGCGGTTTGGTCCTGTGATTCGGTATTAAATTCAAGAGGGTGTAGAAAGTGGTTAAAAAATCTGGTACCGTCATCGACGCGGAATTAGGTTTTGTTAACCATTCCATGGCAGCCTCTGCACCAGGCAATCACTGCTCCGGTCCCGGATGGGTCGCAAGATGGTCCGGCAGCAGAAAAGGGGAATGAAATGCGTGTTCTGCTGATAGAAGATGACAGTGCAACCGCACAAAGCATCGAGCTGATGCTGAAATCGGAAAGCTTCAACGTCTATACGACCGACCTCGGCGAAGAGGGTGTCGATCTGGGCAAGCTCTACGACTACGACATCATCCTTCTCGACCTCAACCTACCCGATATGTCCGGCTATGAGGTCTTGAGAACGCTTCGTCTCTCCAAGGTGAAGACGCCGATCCTCATCCTTTCCGGCATGGCCGGCATCGAGGACAAGGTGCGCGGCCTCGGCTTCGGCGCAGACGATTACATGACCAAGCCTTTCCACAAGGACGAGCTGGTGGCGCGCATCCATGCCATCGTGCGCCGTTCGAAGGGACATGCCCAATCGGTCATCACCACCGGCGACCTGGTGGTCAATCTCGATGCCAAGACCGTCGAAGTCGGCGGCCAGCGCGTGCACCTTACCGGCAAGGAATACCAGATGCTGGAGCTGCTCTCGCTGCGCAAGGGCACCACGCTCACCAAGGAAATGTTCCTCAACCACCTCTATGGCGGCATGGACGAGCCGGAACTCAAGATCATCGACGTCTTCATCTGCAAGCTGCGCAAGAAGCTCGATGCGGCGTCCGGCGGCCAGAATTACATCGAGACGGTCTGGGGCCGCGGCTATGTGCTGCGCGAACCGGAAGACATCCGCGTCAGCGCCTGAGTGACGGCCGCCCGATCGAAATTTCAAACAAAAACCCGGCGTCAGCCGGGTTTTTGCGTCATAGACCGGTGGTAACCGCGATCCGACGGATCAGGCAGCGATCTTCAGGGTGCGAAAGCGCTCGAGTAGCTGCGGGCGGTTGAACGGCTTCAACAGATAGCCTTGGGCGCCGGCGCGCTTGGCTCGCATGATCGAGGCGATGTCCAGTTCGACCAACGAGATCAGGATCTGCGGCTTGGTCGGGCTTTCCATGGCGCGCACGCGCCGGATCAGGTCGACCGCCTGTACATCCGGCAGTGCACCGTCGACCACGATGATATCAGGCATATCGGCGGCGCACATCTCCAGCGCATCAAGCCCGCTGGCGGCTTCGATGACCATCATGTCGGAACCGCCCAGGATGCGCTTCGCAACTTTCCTGATGACGCTAGAATCGTCGACGAACATGCAGCGTTTCATTTCCGGGTCCTCTTTGCCTTGTGGCAATCCGGTCGCGTCGGGGTATCTGCCGCACAGCATAGGCCGATCTGGTAAAGAAGCCGGAAAGCCATTAGGTAAAATTTTTGCAAAGATGCCAGTTTGCAAGCTTTTCCTTGCAGATGCTTTGGCCGGCGCTGCCAGGCGAAGTTCATCTTTCGCCACAGGTCCATTCAACCAATATTACAGCGCTGAAATACTTTGCTGCTGGTTTGCGCGGATCTCAGGCCGCGGAAAGCACGATCTCTTCCGCGGTTGCATGGATCGATATCGTCATGTTGGCCTCCCGCGCCAGAAGCAGCGTATAGTAAGGCTGCACCGAATGCGCGTCGATCGGTTCCTCCGGCTTGTGGCCGGAATGCAGTTCGAGGAATTTCGGCGGCACCCGCAACATGGGGCCACTCGCCGAAAGCGCGAAGCGAGGCTCGGTCTCGAGATTCTCCAGCGTCACCGAAAGCTTGCCGCCACGTGGAATGGCAGCGTTGGCGACCAGGATCAGGTTGAGCAGCAGCTTGACCTTGTTCTTGGGCAACAGTGCACGGCTTCCATTCCAGGTGAGTTCCGGCTTCTCGTTCTTGAGGAAGGCGATAGCGACGGCTTCGGCATCGCCGGTGTCGATCTGCATGCCGGCGGAACCCGCCGCGCCGAAGGCGATGCGGGCGAACTGCAGGCGCGCCGAGGCGTTGCGGGCGCTCTGGCGGATCAGCTTCATGGCGTCCTCGTCGGCGCCGCCTTCATCGAGCAGTTCAAGCCCGTTGTTGATCGCGCCGACAGGCGAGATGATGTCGTGGCAGACCCGGCTGCACAAAAGTGCCGCCAGATCGGGGGCGGAAAGGGTGAAAAGATCGGACATCGGCGAAAATCCCTGCAAAAATCCCATAAATCATGGCCGCGCGATCGATCGTCGCCTGCCCACGCGAATCACACTCTCTTCCCGAGCTTTCTGAATACACAGCGCCCGTGCGTGCAGCAACAAACCCAAAATCGCCGTTGGGGCCTATGGCGCGTTCACGCAGGCTGCTTGCCTGTATGAACGACCCCAACAGCCTTCGAACCGCCATCTTCATGTGCGAGTTTAATGGTTGAAAAAGGATTACGGCATAGTTTGCCCCTAACAGCCATCCTTAACGGCCGCCTAAAGAGCCGTACGGGTGCGAGGCGTCGGCGAAAGTGCTCCCTGACGGAGATTGGAAGCATGTTTTCCCGATTCTACGGCCGGAGTTTTCTCCGTGTCCTCTCAATGGCGATCACGCTCCTGGGCGTTCTCGTCTTCTCGACATCGGCCCTGCGGGCCCAGGAGTACACCGCTCAGGAGATTGTCGATTCCGGTCACAAGTTCTTCGGCGCGACATCGGGCGGCCTTGCCACAGTCGTGGAGAAGATTTTTGCTTCCTATGGCTTGCCCAACGGCTATCTGCTTGGCGAGGAGGGATCCGGCGCGCTGATCGGCGGCCTGACCTATGGCGAAGGCACGCTCTACACCAAGAATGCCGGCGACCATAAAGTGTTCTGGCAAGGCCCGTCGCTCGGCTGGGATTTCGGCGGCGAGGGATCGCGGGTGATGATGCTCGTCTATAATCTCGATGACGTCGGCAATCTCTACAACCGTTATGGCGGCGTCGCCGGCTCGGCCTATGTGGTGGCGGGCGTCGGATTCAACGTGCTGAAGAACAACAATGTGCTGCTGGTGCCGATCCGCACCGGCGTCGGCGCCCGGCTCGGCGTCAATCTCGGCTACCTGAAGCTTACCGACCGGGCGACGTGGAATCCGTTCTGACCCGAGGTCACAACCGGAATGTGTATACGCTTTCGATGAGAATCCAGATCCGATGACCCATATGCGCCGCGGCGAGCCCTTGCCGCAGCGCCTGATTTCCGTCATGCCAACAGAGTAATGGTCAAAATTCGCGACGGCTTTTGATCCTCGTATTGTTGCATGTCGGCGCGCGATAACGGATAGTCACTTGGTTCAGTCGGTCCTGTTCTTTGCTCTCGGCTTTCTCTGCGCCGGCTTTCTGGCGCTGATGGTGGCTCCGGCCATCTGGCGACGGGCGGTCGCTCTGACGCGCAAACGCATCGAAGCCTCGATCCCGCTGACGCAAGCCGAAATTGGGGCCGACAAGGACCGGATCCGGGCGGAGTTCGCCATGGCGACGCGCCGCCTCGAGATGAACGTCAAGGCGCTGCGCGAGAAGTCGACCGAGCAGCTCATCGAGATCAATCGCGGCCGCGAGGCCCTGAAGGGGCTGGCGATGGAGCGCATGGACAAGAACCAGGTGCTCGATGAACTGGCTGCCAAGAACGCGGCGCTGCACCAGCGCGAGGATGAACTGCACCGGCTGTCCGAGCGGCTCAAGGAGACCGAACGCAAACTGGAGAAGCGCGCGCTTGAGCTTGAGAAGCTGGAACGCATGTATGACGACGCCAGCTTCTCCTCCAGCAGCCGCCAGATCGAACTTGTGGCGCGCGAATCCGAGTTGCAGAAGCTCGCCAGCGATATCGCGCTGCTGCGCGGCCAGCGCAAGGAGGCGGACAGGCGCAACCAGGAGATCGCGGCCGAAAGCAAGGCCGCGCGTGAGGCGCTGAAGGCCGAGAGGAAAAAAACCGCCGAACTGGACAAGAAAGTCGAACGGTTGCTCGCCGCGCTTGCCGACCGAGAGGAGAAGCTCGAACGCCGCGAGAAAGATCTGGCGCGGCAGCGCGAAAAAGCGAAGGCCGAGGACGGCGCGTCGGCCTTGCGGTTGATCAGCGGGCAGGTACAGGCGGACAGGCGCGACGACGTCGAAAAGGCGATCGCCAGGCTCGATGCCGACCGTGAGCGGCTGGAGGCCAGACTGACGGCACTGGTACGCGAGAACAAGCGGCTGAAGGCGGATCTGTCCGCCGCCGAGGCCGCCGGCCCACAGGGCGATACACGCCACGCAAGTTCCATGTTGCGCGAACAGATGAATGACCTGGCGGCGGAAGTCGTCAACTTGACAGCCAAGCTCGAAGGGCCGGGGTCGCCGATCGCCAAGGCGCTGGAGGCGCAGCAGGATGCGCGTCCGAACAGCGGCGGCCGCAGCCTTGCCGACCGCGTGCGGGCATTACAGAAGCCGGCTGCGGCAGATTGAATTCAGGCACCGCCAGCGCAGAAATGATGCAGGGCGATGGCGGATGCCGCCGCGACGTTCAGGCTGTCGAAGCCTTCCGACATGTTGATCCGAACAGTATTGAGACGGGCGAGCAGGCTTTCGGGCAGGCCTTGGCCCTCAGTCCCGAGGTAGAGTGCCAGGCGTTCGGCCGGTTTTGCATCGCGTATGTCTGATGTCCCGCGCGGCGACAGCGCAAATTGGGTAAAGCCACGCCGGTCGAGCGTCGCGGCGAACCGCGCGGTGTCGCTGAACGAGGCAAACGGGACCTTCAAGGCCGCGCCGACCGAAACGCGGATCGCCTTGCGATAGAGCGGATCGCAGCAGGTCGCATCCAAAAGGATCGCGTTGGCGCCGAACGCGGCGGCGTTGCGGAAAATCGAGCCCATGTTGTCATGGTTGGCGATGCCGACGAGCACCACGATCAATGCTCGGGCAGGCAAGCCGTCCAGCAGGGCCTCGGCCAGCTGGGGCGTCTCCTTGCGACCAATGGCAAGAATGCCGCGATGCATGTGAAACCCGGCAATGGCATCCATCACAGCCCCGGCGGCGACATAGACCGGCAGGTCAGGAGATGCCTTGTGCAGGATTTCTTCGAGGCCGGCCAAGCGGTTCTCCAGAACCAGCGCCGATTCGGCACGGAAGCGAGCGGCCGACAGTAGCATGTCGAGCACGACCTTGCCCTCGGCAATGAAGCGGCCCTGTCGGCCGGCGAGGTCACGCTCGCGGATGTCGAGATAGGCGGCGACGCGCGGATCCCGCGGATCGTCGATGTGGACAAGGATCATCTGAGCCTCGGCTGACAATCGGAATCGGTTGCCAAGAACACGATGCACGGAGGCAGTGTCAAAGTGTATTTTGCGCGCCCAGGATGGACGCACATTGCGGAAGGCCGCTGGTGGCGTAAACGTTTACGCGACCAGCCGTTCAAGTTCCGGCGCGGCGCAGCCTTTGTGCCATCTGGGACAGATCATCCTTGCCGCTGCCGAAAATGCCGTCGAGCGTGGCAAGCAGTTCGCGCACGGCGTCGGATTTGCAGGAGTAGTAAATCATCTGGCGGTCGCGGCGGGTGTCCACAAGGTCCAGCGCCCGCAACTTTGCCAAATGCTGCGACAGGGCGGACTGGCTGAGCATCACCTTCTCGGCGATGGCTCCGACCGACATTTCACCGTCGATCAGATAACTCATGATCAAAAGCCGTTTTTCATTGCCCATCAGCATCAGAAATTCGGCCGCCGATCCGGCGTTGGCGATTAGCTTTGTCGAGATCATCGATCCCCCATGCTCTTTGCTCATCGAGGCACCATGGGGGCAATGGTGCCTGAATCCATAAACTCAGTTGTGAATGGTCGCCAACGAGTCAGCGCCACAGCCAAAGGGTAGAACATTTCATTCAAATCTCAAGCGTTGCTTTTGATCAAACGTAATTTAAGTGCGGTTATTTGGCGACGTTGCCGCCCGGCCGCTCTTGGCCATGTCGACCAAGACGTGCCTCAACTCATGCGCTGTGACCAAGGGCTGCGGAAAGAAGACCCTGCCGGCATCGTCGCCAGAGGCCAGATCCATGCCGTCGGCATCGAATCCGGCGATGACCCAGCCGTCGCCGGATGCCCGGGCAAAATGATGCGCGTAGAGGGCGACGGCGTCGAGATGGTCCGCATTCATGTGGTCGATCGCGGATTGCTCGCTGGCTGCCAGTTCCTCGACGATCGGCCCGTCGGTGATGAGATCGGTGCGATCAAGCAGGTAGGCCTTGCCGAAGCCGCCGTTCAGGCTGGCGCGCTGCGGTTCGAGACGAAAGATCGAAAAGTCGCCGAGGCCGGCATAGAGGCTGGCCTTCGGATTGTGGTTGAGATAGCGGCGTTCGGCGCGTGCATGCGCGTCCGATCCGCGCTCGATCCGCGCTGCCCGGCAGATCAGCGTCAACCGGGGATGCGCGAGCGGGTCGCCCTTGCCCGGCTCGCCGAGCAGCAGCGAACAGCGCGGGTCCGCAAGTATGGCGGGCGTATGGGCCGAAAGCTGCGACACCAGGATCAGCGGCGTGCCGTCGACGTCGGTGGCGACGCCGACCCGACTCGCCAGCGGCGAACCCGTTTGCGGCTCCAACACCGCCAAGGCGCCGAAGCGGGTGCGGCGCATGAGTGTCTTGGCCTGCCGGACCGCCTCGGCGTCGGTCTCGCGGATCACGTCCTTCGTTCGATCGGCCAAAATGCTCGCCCCGCTAAGTTGATTTGACTATTCCACTTATCAGACGATGGCGCCAGGCTGGCAAGTGCTACTTCGGAGCCATGCGAATGGCGCCATCGAGACGAATGGTCTCGCCGTTGAGCATCTGATTCTCGATGATGTGCAAGGCAAGGGCCGCATATTCCGACGGCTCGCCGAGGCGCGAGGGGAAGGGCACCGCGGCGCCCAGCGAATCCTGCACCTCCTGCGGCATGCCGGCCATCATCGGCGTCTTGAATATGCCGGGTGCGATGGTGCAGACCCGGATGCCGGAACGGGCAAGATCGCGCGCCACCGGCAGCGTCATGCCGACGACCCCGCCCTTTGATGCCGAATACGCGGCCTGGCCGATCTGGCCGTCATAGGCGGCGACGGATGCGGTGTTGACGACGACGCCGCGCTCGCCGCCCTGCAGCGGGTCGAGCTTTGCGGCGCGGTCGGCGACGAGGCGGATCATGTTGAAAGTGCCGATCAGATTGACTTCGATCACTTTGCGGTACTGATCGAGCGGATGGGGACCATCCTTGCCGATCGTCTTCACGCCGATGGCAATGCCGGCGCAATTGACCAGGATGCGCGGTTCGCCCAGCTTGGCCGCGACCTCGGCAAGCGCGGCAACACCGCTGTCGGCGCTGCCGACATCGCATTGGACGGCGATGCCGCCGATCTCGGCCGCCACCTTGGCCGCCCGATCGACGCCGACATCCAAGATGGCGACGCGGGCGCCCCTGGCGGCCAGCGCGCGCGCCGTCGCCTCGCCAAGGCCGGAGCCGCCGCCGGTAACAACCGCGACCTCGCCGTTTGGATTCATGGCGTCATCCTTTCACATGAGAGTCAGGCGTGGATCAGGCGCGCAATCGGCGCGAATGGTCAAGCCATCGCGGCAAAGTGCTCGGCGACCCTGGCCTGGTCGGCATGGCAGACCTCGCCCGTGAGCCTTGCAACCGCGCCCGGCATGATCTCGTGCGACAGCAGCCTGTCGAGATCGACGGGGCGTGGCATCGATATCTGGCCGCGCGGGATACGCTTGAAGCCGAGCGGTCCATAATAGGGCTCGTCGCCGACCAGCATGACGGCGGGCGCTCGGGCCTTGGCGGCCGCTTCCAGCGCGATCGCCACCAGCCGGCGGCCGATGCCGAGATTCTTGAAGGCCGGCCGCACCGCCAGCGGCCCGAGCATCAGCGCGCGTCCGGCGCCTGCGGCGATGCGGGTCATGCGAACTGATGCGACCACGAGATCGCCGTCCATGGCGACGAAGGACAGCGCGCGTTCATGCCCGCCGGCCTCGCGGATCTTGTAGGCGGCCAGCACAAAACGGCCGGGCCCGAAGGCTTCGTCATTGATGGCTTCGATCTGAGGGTCGTGCGCCGGAGTTTCCGGCAGGTATTCTACGTCGGCAAGGCTCATGGTCTTTGCGTTCCGGTACAGGAGGAAAGGTTTGCTGCAAACGGCAGCATTCGCCAATCAGCGCTTTATCAAGCGTGGGCGCCCTTTCGTCGTCGGTCGAACCGGATCAAAGCAAAATCGAACATGCGGAGTGTCCGCTAGCATCAATTTCCCGCCGCTGCAATCGGCGGTTTTGCAGGTAGAGAGCAACGGGCGCCGCGACGTGCTTGACGATCTGTTCAGCGCCCGGCGATTCCATGCAACGACTTGGAGCCCTACATGATGTCCTAGACAGGAAAGGACAAGCGATGGGATTGCTGGTCGAAGGCAAATGGCAGGACCGCTGGTACGACACCAAAGGCAGCGGCGGCAAATTCGTGCGGGCGCAGTCGCAATGGCGCGACTGGATCACTCGTGACGGGGCGCCTGCCGAAGGCCGCGGCCGCGGCTTCAAGGCGGAGCCCGGTCGCTATCACCTCTATGTCTCGCTTGCCTGTCCCTGGGCGCACCGAACGCTGATCTTCCGGGCGCTGAAGAAGCTTGAAGGCATCATCTCCGTGTCGGTCGTCCATCATTTCATGGGCGCCGATGGCTGGACGTTCCTGGCGCAGGACGGAGCCACAGGTGACACGCTCTATAGCCTGGACTTCCTGCACCAGATCTACACCAGGGCCGACCCTAACTATTCCGGCCGGGTCACGGTGCCGGTGCTGTGGGATAAAAGGGATGAGACCATCGTCTCCAACGAATCCTCCGAAATCATCCGGATGCTGAATTCAGTTTTCGACGCTTGGGGTGACGCCAACCTCGACTTCTATCCGCAGGCGCTACGCGGCGAGATCGACGCGGTCAATGCGCTGGTCTATCCCGCCATCAACAACGGCGTCTATCGCGCTGGCTTCGCCACCACGCAGGCCGCCTACGAGCAAGCGTTCGGGGAGTTGTTCGCCGCGCTCGACACGCTGGAGCATCGGCTGTCGAATCAGCGCTATCTCGTCGGCGAGCGGATCACCGAAGCCGACTGGCGGCTGTTCACCACGCTGGTGCGCTTCGACCCGGTCTATGTCGGCCATTTCAAATGCAATCGGCGCCGCATCGCCGACTATCCCAACCTGTCGAACTATCTGCGCGATCTTTACCAGGTGCCCGGCGTAGCCGGCACGGTGAACCTCCATCATATCAAGTCGCACTATTACGGCAGCCACGAAATGATCAACCCGACGCGTATAGTGCCTGTGGGGCCGGAAATTAACTACGGCGCGGGGCATGACAGGGCACGGTTCGCCAAGGCGGCTGCCTGAACTACCAATAGGGTGATGGCGGCTTCCCGCCAAAAACCTCGGCGATGCGCCGCAGCGTTGCCGGCGTCGTGCCCTGGGGCAAACGGTCGAGCGGAAAGAAACCGGCCTCGGCGATCTCGCGGTCCGGCAGTTTCGGGGCTGTCTGGCTGAATTTTTCGATCAGGTACAGGCCGACATGGTCGCGGCGGCTGGCGCGGCGGTTGAAATGCATCGAGCGCAGCACCGGCGGAGCGGTCAGCGTGATATTGCCCTCTTCCGCCAGTTCGCGCGCCAGCGCTTCGGCCATCGTCTCGCCGATCTCGACTCCGCCACCGGGAAGCTGCCAGCCCGGCACATAGGTGTGGCGGATGAGGAAGAGGGAGTTGGATGCCGTTTCGTGGATGAGCCCGCGCACGCCAAGCGTCATTGGCCGCCGCAGCACAAAGTAGAGATGGAACAGCCTGGCTCGCAGCCCCGGCCAGCCGGTCTGGCGCAAAGTGCTCTCGGGATCGGTCGTCATCAGTCGCGAAACCGTGGGTGGAAAGCCGCGTGCGCGTCGCCTATGAAAGAGAAATGTTCAGGCTCGCACATATTTCCGATATCCATTTGGGGCCACTCCCTGAAGTAACCTATCGCGATCTCGCCTCCAAGCGGGTGCTGGGCTACGTCAACTGGCAGCGCAACCGCCGCCGGCACATGCACGATGCGGTGATCGACACCATCGTGGCCGATATCAAGGCCAGCGCGCCCGATCACCTCGCGGTTACCGGGGATCTCGTCAACCTGGCGCTCGATGGCGAGATCGAGATGGCCAAGCACTGGCTGGAGACGCTCGGCTCGCCGCATGACGTGTCGGTGGTGCCGGGAAATCATGACGCCTATGTGCCTGGCGCCTTCGACAAGGTGTGCCGGTCCTGGGCGGCATGGATGACGGGCGACGGCGTCAACAGTCCGGTCGATCGCAATTCGTTTCCCTATCTGCGCGTGCGCGGCAATGTCGCGTTGATCGGCATCACCACGGCGCGTGCCACGGCACCCTTCATGGCCAACGGCTTCTTCATGGAAGGCCAGGCCGAGCGGCTGCGCAAAATACTCGATGCGACGGCGAAGCAAGGATTGTTCCGTGCGATCATGATCCATCATCCGCCGGTGCGGGGCGCCGTCCCGCAGCACAAGCGGCTGTTCGGCATCGCCCGCTTCCACAAAATCATTCGCCGGCACGGTGCCGAGCTCGTCCTGCATGGCCATTCACATCTGCCGTCGCTGTTTCAGATCGGCCCGCGCGACTCCAAGGTCCCGGTGGTTGGCGTCGCCGCGGCCGGCCAGGCTCCCGGCGGCAAGCCTCCGGCGGCGCAGTACAATCTGTTCGACATAGACGGTGAAAAAGGCGATTGGCGCATCCGCCTGACGCGGCGCGGCTTGACGGGGCCGGCGATACCACCTTCGGATCTGCAGACGCTCGAGCTCGGGGCGCAACCGGCTATGGCCGCAAGCTGAGCCCCAGCGCCACGATACGGTCCCAGAACAGCACGATCGAAACCGCCAGTCCCACCAGCGCGCCTGCGGCGATCAGGCCAAGGCCGGACAGGACGGCCGACCAGCCCTTGCTGCGCGGTGGCGATCGCAAAGGCGGCTCGGCTTCCGGCACCACGTGCCGCTTCATCCCGGGAACGGCAGCCTCGACGCCACCCTCCATCATTCTCTGACGTTCGACGATCCGCTCGGCGACATAGCGCGTCACGGAATCGGCAACCGGCTTCATCTCGCTCGATTCGGCCAGCACCACACGGCCGATGCGGGTGTCCTTCAGGAAACGGTAGGTGCGGCGGTCGCGCCCCATGGCGACATGGCTGACGGCGTCGATCCACAGGCGCGGCTGCAGACCGGACGAGACGACGAAGTCGAAACTGTCCATGTCGGCGGGAACGTCGGCAAAAACGGGCGCGAGTTCGGTGGCAAGAAGGTCGAGCCGCATGCGATGCGCCTCGCGCATGTCGACGACGACGTCGTCGCGATCGGCAAAGGCATTCTTTACATCGCGAATGGCATCGGACAATTTTCTCGACGGGTCGATGATCTTTTCGCCTGCATCCTTCATGGGCGTGGCCTCGCGGGTTTGGTTAACATGGAGTTAACACAGCCGCCGGCAAAATGCACTGGCGAGATCAATGCATCAAGGGTCGCCGTTGGCGGCGCAGACGGAAGAAGTCAGCTGGCCGCGGCGGACAGTTTCACCCGTTGCGGCCCGACGCGGCGATTGCTGTTGCGGCGAATGATCTCGGCGATCAGGTCGGGCGCTTCCTCGGCCAGCATATGGCCGGCCTCCAGCACATGGTGCACATGGAAGCGCTCCGGTGGGTCATCCACTTGGGTAAAGGGTAGAACGGCGTCATCCGATCCCCACGCCACCATCACCGGCATGTTCAGCGCATCGAGCCGCTCGCGCGGGATGACGCCCTGTCGATCGCTCCTGGTCATGGCGGCCGCGATCTCGACGAGCTTTTCGGTTTGTCCGGGGCGGCCGCGCATTTCGCACAGCAATTCGGCCATGCGACGCGAGGGCGCGGCTCGAGGGCCGGACATTTCGGCGAGGCAGGCCTGGACTTCGGCCAGGTCCTGCGCGCGGGCAAAGCGGCGCAACAACGGTCCATTGATTTCGGGGCCAAAACCGCCCGGCGCCAGGAGTGTCAGCGAGGCGACTTTTGCCGGCTCCGCCAACGCCATCAGCGCTGCAACCGCGCCGCCCATCGAATGGCCGACGAGGTGGACGCGCTTGATCGCGCGTGCGGAGAGGTCGGCAAGGATGGCGTTTGCCGCGACCTTGGCCGGTCCGGCCGACGGAAAGTCGAGCGACAGGCCGTGTCCCGGCAGATCATAGGCCAATGTGCGTACGGAAGGCGGCAGCAAGGAGATCACCTCGCGCCAGACATCGTGGCTGCCGCCAAAACCATGCAGCAGGACGATGGTCTTCGAACCCACACCCCGTTCGTCGGCATAAAGTGATGAAGTCATGAAAGATTGAGGCTTTATTCGAGAAGGCGCGATGGAAATGTGGCTGAATTGCTCCTAGTCCAGAGCATTCGCCAGTAAAATTTTCGCGATTAGGCGATTGGCCGAACAGCGAGCCGGCTGCTGGTGGATGCCGCTCCCAAAAGCGACCTCGATTTGGGCGAACGACACGCACGAGCAAAAAGACCTAAGGCGTATCGCATGAATCCGTTTCGACGCGAAACGCTTTTGGGCCTTTCATTATTCGATGGACTCGCTGTCCGCTTGAAGTCCTCATTTTCACGCAACTCCGGAAGGGAACCCGGCACCAGCTGCCCTGGAATGGCTCACATCTAGCTCGCGTTGAAGAGCCCGGCGGCACGCAAGGCGTCGACCAGCCGCTCGGTCAGATCGGCGGGATATTTTCTGTCGATGAAGGTTGCGCGCGGATTGGCGGCGAATTTCGGAAATTCGGTTATCAACTCATCAAGCAGCCTGCGTGCCTGGTTGTCCCGACCGGCGATCTTGGCGCCGATCAGACGGGCGGCGAGATAGTGCGATTTCGCCGCAGTGGTTCTCAGAGCGCTGCTGGCTATCGCTGCCTTGCTGGTATCGCCCAGCATTAATTCTCCGGCGAAAAGCCCAAAGTCCCACCAGGTCGGGTGGCCGCTCGAGGCATCCACGGCATGCGCCAGAAGAGGTGTTCCTTCGGCGTACCGGCCGGCGAAAACCAGCCCGTAGCCATAGGCGGCGGCCATGGCGAGATCGTAGGGGTTAAGATCATGGGCCTTGCGCATCCATCGCAGGGCCTCGTCGGCATTGCCGAGGCGCGAATTGATGTAGCCGTAGGAGCGATGTGCGTACGGGCTGGTCGGCCCCATCTGCACGGCGCGATGGGCAAACGTCATCGCCTTCTCGATCGTTGCGTCCGGCGGGTAGGCGTAGTGGTCGGTCACGGCCTCCAAATGCAATGAGGCGAGTTCCGAATAAACCAGTGACGATTTCGCGCCACTGTTGGCAAGGGCTTCGAGGCAACGATAGGCGGTCTCGTGAGTCCTGGCGTTCTGGTCGAGATAGTATTTGTCGTTGAGCAGCAGGCACTGCGTCAGGCCGGTCTCCGCGCCGGACTGCTCGATGTAATTGTAGATGGTGCCAGAAGCGGGAAGTGCCGCACTGAGAATGCCGGATATGCGATCCTCGACTACGGTTGGTGCGCTGTCGGCGGCGGTCAGGTTGCGCGACAACAGCACCCGTCCGGACGCCAAGCTTTGCAGTTCGATGGTAACGTCGCCCGCGTCTGGTCCAGGCAGGATATCGAAAATGAAACTCGTCGCATCGGCGACCGGATCGGCTTTGTTGACGGTGTTGCGACCGATGAAGTCGATCGTGTCAAAGCCGCTCAGGCCGGCACGCAGCGATGCGGCGACGCGACTGGCATTGGGAGTGTTGGCCCTGAGGGCGATGTAGACGAGCGGCAGCGCTTCGACCATGGGCGACGGCGTGATGCTGCCGGTTTCGCCGGCGGTCTCGAACGTTGCCGGGATGTCGCCTCCCGCCAGCAAGGCACCGCCGCCCTGGCGCAGGATCAGAACGCCCAACATGGCGATAACCACGGCGATCGCGATCCAGAAGAACCTGAGATGGCGCGTCACCGAGAGGCCCGCCGCAGGAACCTGGCCGAGCAAGGCCGCCATGGGTGCGGCATCATCGGCGGCACCGGACTGTTCGGGCAGGCTGGCTGTCGGCTCTGCGTGACTGGCGGCTTCCGCTGCTTGCGGCAGGCGGATGGCATTGAGTTCGTAGGCCGGGACGTAACCGCCGCGCGGAATGGCTATGCGGACCGGCTCGGCAATGCCTTCATTGGCGAAATAATGTTGCAGCAGTTCGCGCAGGCGGCCCGCCTGCACCCGCACGACGGCATCGGTGGACGGATCGAAATCGCCGTCCTTGCCGAAAACATCCATGGCGATGGAAAAGCCCTTGAGCCTGTCGGCTTCCCCGGCCTGCTCGCGCTCGACGAGATAGCGAAGCAATTTGCGCGCGCGCTCGGATCTCCCGAACGTTTCGCTGGCAAGCAGTCGCTCCAGTGTCTCGCGCACTGCGGGGGCGGCAGGCGTGGCATGCTGCAAGTGTCGATCCTCTCGAAGTCGGCACAGGTTGAGGCGCGATCATATCGTTACCGCACCACCGTACAAGCATACACGTATTATGCGATCACGTACCACACCGGATAATTTCCCGGTGGTTAATGACACAAAAGTCGGGACCAATCGCTAAACGACGATGGTCCCGAAGTCGTTCCAGGCCTGTATCAACCGGCTCTTTTGCCGATAATCCGGTTGGCGGCGGACACCACGGCCTCCAGCGAGGCAGCGACGATGTTGGTGTTGATGCCTGCGCCGAACAGCTTGCCGTCAGGATATTCCATCTCGACATAGGAAATGGCCGAGGCGTTCGAACCGCGCTGCATCGAGTGCTCGGAATAGTCGAGCACCGACATATCGACGCCGACATGACGCGACAGCGCATCGACGAAGCCGTCGATCGGGCCTGTGCCTGTGCCTGATATCGTCATCTCCTTGCCGTCGTCGAGAATGACGGCCTCGACAACGCGCCGGCCCTTTACCTCGGTGTCCGGATAGGTGTGGTGATCGAGGAATTTCAGCCTGGCGCCCGGCTGGTCGACATAGGTATCGAGGAAGCGCTCATAGATGCGCCTGGCCGGCACTTCCTTGCCTTCGGCATCGGTGATCGCCTGGATTGCCTGGCTAAACTCGATCTGCAGGTTGCGCGGCAGGTTGAGCCCGTAATCCGCCTGCAGCACATAGGCGATGCCGCCCTTGCCGGACTGCGAGTTGATGCGGATGATGGCTTCGTAGCTGCGGCCGACGTCGGCCGGGTCGATCGGCAGGTAGGGAACCTCCCACACTGGCGTGTTGGCCTTCTTCAGCGCCTTCATACCCTTGTTGATGGCATCCTGGTGCGAGCCGGAAAAGGCGGTGTAGACGAGTTCGCCCACATAGGGATGGCGCTCGGGAATCTTCAGCTGGTTCGAATATTCGTAGACATCCTTCATCCGGTTGATGTCGGAGCAGTCCAGCTTCGGATCGACGCCTTGCGTGTACATGTTGAGCGCCAGCGTGACGATGTCGACATTGCCGGTGCGCTCGCCATTGCCGAACAGCGTGCCTTCGACGCGATCGGCGCCGGCCATCAGGCCGAGCTCGGTGGTGGCGATGCCGGTGCCACGGTCATTATGCGGGTGCAGCGAAATGATCAGGTTCTCGCGCCTGTCGAGATTGCGGCACATCCACTCGATGCGGTCGGCATAGATATTGGGCGTCGACATCTCGACGGTCGACGGCAGGTTGATGATGAGCTTGTTGTCAGGCGTCGGCTTCACGATCTCGGTGACCGCGTTGCAGATCTCCAGCGCCACCTCGAGCTCGGTGCCGGTGAAGCTTTCGGGCGAGTATTCGAAACGGTAGCCGCCGCCGGCACCCGCTGCCATGTCGGTGATCATCTTGGCGGCATCGGTGGCGATGCGCTTGATGCCGGCGACGTCCTTCTCGAAGACGACGCGGCGCTGCAACTCGCTGGTCGAATTGTAGAAATGCACGATCGGGTTGGTGGCGCCCCTGAGCGCTTCGAAGGTGCGGGTGATCAGTTCGGGCCGGCACTGCACCAGCACCTGCAGCGAAACGTCGGCCGGTACGCTGCCCTCTTCGATGCACCAGCGGGCGAAGTCGAAATCGGTCTGCGAGGCCGAAGGAAAACCGATCTCGATCTCCTTGAAACCCATGTCGAGCAGCAGCGCGAACATGCGCGCCTTGCGTTCGTGGCCCATCGGGTCGATCAGCGCCTGGTTGCCGTCGCGCAGGTCGACCGAGCACCAGATTGGCGCCTTGTCGATCACTTTCGAGGGCCAGGTCCGGTCGGTGAGGCCGACGATTGGGTAGGGTTGGTACTTGCGGGCGGCGTCCGGCATGCCGCCGTTCTGCTGGCCCGCCGGGGCCTCGCTTACGCGGATTTCTTCTCGTGCGTTCATCGTCGTTTCTCCCGGCGACCCTCGAATCCGCCTTCAGGCGGATGGGTGGCGAGTGGCGCCTTTACCAGTTTTTCGTTCGCTTGATGTGACTGCCAAGGAGCATGCGCTTGCGCGGCGGCTCGACCGCCGGGCGCTCCTTCAGCGAACCCGGCGATCGCCGATAAGGCCGAGAAGAAGCAGCGTCGAGGCAAGCGCGCGCACGGTCTCGCCGGCAAAGCCGGTCTGACGGGAAGCGGTGGTGGCGCGCGTGTTCATGGCGGCTTTCATACAGGAGCGGCCAGCCGGAGGCAAGCCGTACCGAAAGCCATGCCGACAGCCGGGCGCGTGCCGGGCCACGTTCCGTCTGACGTCGTCGCCGACGTGCGTGCCCTTCCAACAGGCCGAGGCCGGACCTGGCCGCCAACGGGACGTAGCGGTTCAATATATAAGATGACTTATGTATTCAAGTTTCTGTGGAAACTTCGGAACGTCTATGGCATGCCGCTGCCGGCGCGGCCCTCCTGCGGCCGATTGCTTCAAACCGTTTCGAAAGACGCGAACGATGGACCAACTGCGAGCGCAAACCCGGATCAGCGATGCGGCGATCAGGTCGGTGATGGACCGGCTGCGCACCGAGCACAGCGAATTCGAGGTCGAGACCGGTGTTGCCGATCGATGGGAACTTCGCCTGTACTACGGTTCGCTGAGCGCGGCACTCGAGGGCGACTCCATGCTGATCCGCGTCTCGGCCGTAGACGAAACCTGCCTGTCCTACATGAAGATGACGGTCGCCGGCCACGTCGCGCAGCATCTCGGAACGACGAGCGGACTGCGCTGGCAAGGCGACGGCAGCGACACCGGCACCCCGATCTTCTTCCGCGAAATCACGGTGGTGTCGTCAAAGCGGATTTCTCCGCACATGCAGCGCCTGCGCTTTGCAGGCGATGATCTTGGCCGGTTTACCCATGGCGGCCTGCACATCCGGCTGCTGCTGCCGCCGCGGGGCAGGCCGCCCGTTTGGCCTCGATAGGCGCCGACGGCCTGCTTGTGTGGCCTGCCGGTGAGGATGCGCTCACCGTCCGCATCTACACGATCCGGGCGGTGGATCCGACAAGCGGTTGGCTCGATGTCGATTTCGTGCTGCACCCCGGCCATGACACGCCCGCCGCCACATTCGCGCAGAACGCGGTGGCGGGAGACGTCATCGGCATGATCGGGCCAAGCGGCGGCGAGACGCCGACGGCGCCGACCCTGCTGCTGGTCGGCGACGACACAGCGCTGCCGGCAATTGGCCGGATTCTGGGGGAACTGCGGCCGTCAACCCGCGTCGAGGCGCTCATCGAGGTCGATGGCCCGGACGACCGCATCGCGCTGGCGCAAGGCGACAACATCGAAATCACCTGGCTTTACCGGCACGACCGCGCGGCCGGCACCGCCGGCCTGCTGGCGGCCGCCCTGCGCGAGCGCAGCCACATGGCGCTTGCCGATAACCTCTACGTCTGGGCCGGATGCGAGTTCACGGACTTCCGCGAGATCCGCAAGATCGTGCGCAAGGAGTGGGGCCTGGGCCGCGACCGGCACCTGGTAACGGCCTATTGGCGTCGCGACGCGCAGGCCGAGGGCGACGACGAGGATTAGGATCGATCCATAAGTATGCCGGCAGCCGGGGCGGAGCAGCCTATTCCTTCACCGCGCGCGCTACCAGCCGCGCGATGCTCGGGCCGACAAGCAGCACGATCAGGAAACGCGCCGACTGGAGCGCCATGATGAAGGAGATGTCGACGTTCTGGGCGGCGGCGGCGATGATGGCGACGCTGTCCATGCCGCCGGGGCTGGTCGCGAGATAGGCGGTCAGCGGATCGATGTCGAGCAGATGGCTGATCATGAAGGCGAGGCCGCCGCAAAAGGCGATCAGAGCCACGATCGAAGCGACGATCTGCGGCAGGGCACGTGTCGCATGGCGCAGGATCGGCCTTGTGAAGTTCAGCCCGATCGACCATCCGACCATGGCGTAACTGACAGCCAGCAGCCAAGGCGGCAATTGCATCGGCACGCCGAGGCCAAGGTGGATCACCGCGCCGAAGATGAAGGTGCCCAGAAAGGAGGGCGAAGGCAACCGGCAAAGCCTTCCCGCCAGCCCGCCGACCAGCGCGATGCCAATGGTTGCTGCTAAGGCTTGGGCATCGATCGGCGGAAACCAGATAATCGGCGGGATTTCGACGCCTGACGTGTCGACCCACATCTTGGCGACAATGGCCGCCGTCATCGAGACGAAGATGACACGCAGATACTGCATGAAGGCGACGAGGCGCTGGTCGGCGCCGAAGGCGCCGGCCATCAGCACCATTGCGGTGGCCGCGCCTGGGGAGGATCCCCAGACGGCGGTCGTGCCGGGCAGGATGCGCCACCGGCTGATCAGCCAGCCGAGCAGGCTGGACGCCGCGACGGTGGCTGTCACTGCGCCGAGGAACAGCGGCCATTCGGCATAGAAGACGCGAAAAATGTCGGCCGAGATCGAAGCGGCGATGAGGCAGCCGACGATCGCCTGGGCGGAGCCGAACAGAAGCCGCGGCACGCGCACGGTAGCGCCGTTGGTGCCGGCGACGATGGCCGCCAGCATCGGCCCGATGAGCAGCGCCGCCGGCAGCGCGGCCAGTTCGAGCGCACCGGCAAACAGCACGGAAATGACGAGGAGGGCCAGCCATTGCCAAGGCTTGCGCATGCGCGCCATGCGCTCGACGGCCGGCTGGCCAGGAGACGGCTGCTTGGGCGAGGAATCCATGTTCTGGTCTTAGACTGAGCGGTAAGGGATGCGAACCCCCGCTGCATCGAAAAGCGGTCGCCTCAGATGTCTGTGCCGAACAGTTGCTCGATTTCTCCACCGCTCATGCGATCGAAACGGTCGGACACCGAAAACTGACCAGCCATAAAGCCAACCCGTCGCGATTGTACCGGCACCGATTGATCCATAGGAATGACCTTGACCAATGACTTGCCAGCCTTGGCGATCATGAAAGGTTCGCCGTTGGCGGCTCGCTGAACGAGACGTGAAAGATTGGCCTTCGCATCGCTAATGTTTACTATCTGCGTCGAGTCGTCCACCCGGATCAGCCCGTCTTGTCGTCAGCCAATCCAAAGCCGCCGACGGGGTTGGTTTCCACCTGGAACTCGAAGCCGGCGATGAAGGGCCTCGCTTTGGCGATGGCCGCCTGGACTTCGGGAAGCTGCAGCGAGGCTTTGTGGCTTGCCTGGTCAGTCCACACTTCTGTGACCCAGATGGCATCGGCATCGGCCGGGTCGGTGGCAACGATATAGCTCAGGCAGCCGGGCAGGGCGCCGGTGCTGGCGCGCAGGACGTCCATGACAGCGTCGCGCTGGCCGCGGGCCGCCCGCATCTTGCCGATCAGACCGTACATCCCTTCGTCTCCCTTCAGCGTTTTCGACAAGAGTATACCGTTCGTCAGTATGCAGGTCGCGGCTCAAGGCATCAACTGGCCACCATTCACCTCGATCACCTGGCCGGTGATGTAGCCGCTCAACAGATCGGAGGAGAGGAACAGATAAGCACCGACGCAATCTTCAGCCGTGCCGGCGCGCCCCTGCGGAATGGTGGCAACCATGCCCCTGATCTGCTCTTCGGTCGAGTAGCGTTCGTGGAACGGCGTGAGAATGGTGCCGGGTGCCACCGCGTTGACGCGAATGCCGAAGCCGATCAGTTCCTTGGCCATGCCGCGCGTGACGTTGGAGACGAAAGCCTTGGCCGAGCCGTAAAGCCCGGCGCCACCGCCGGCGCCGTTGCGGGCGGCGATCGAGGAGGTGTTGACGATGAAGCCGCCTTGTCTCTTCAACCACGGCATCGCCTTGCGCGAGGCGGTCGGCACCGAACGCGCGTTGAGATCCATCACCGCGTCGTAATGCGCCTCTGTCTGCTCGGCGTAGGGCACGCGGCCGAGCATCCCGCCGGCATTGTTGACCAGCCCGTCGAGGCGGCCGAAATGCTGCGCGCTGTCCTCGACGACGCGTTCGACGTCGGCGGCCAGGGAAAAATCGCCCTGGACGAGAAGCACCTCGCCGCCATTGTCGCGAATGGCCTTGCCAAGTTTCTCGGCGGCGTCACGGCTGGAATTGTAGTGCAGTGCGACCAGACATTTCTGCGCCGCATAAGCCAAGGCGAGCGCCGCGCCGATGCCGGTCGAGGCGCCGGTGACCAGCACCGCCTTGCCGGCGAGATCGGGAATGACAAGCCCGAGGGGAGTGGTTGTCGCTGGCACTGTCGTTTCTCCGGGATTTCGCGGTTCTTAGCTGGTCTTGCTACCCTTGCATTCAGTCCATGCAGCTTCAAGGCCTGAGATAGGCATAGCCCTGGCTTTGCAGTTCGGCGAGCTTGACGACGCCGCCACTGTCGGCCGCATGAAAACCGTCGAGCAGGTCGGCGAGCGAAATATCCATGCCGTGCATGGTGTTGGCGCAGGCATGCGGATCGAGCCCTTGCTGGACGAGACCGGTGAAACGACCGGAGATCGCCGCCGATATGCCCTTCGACTTGAAACCGGCAAGAGCCGGACCATGGACGACCAGCGCGATATCGACATTGCCGCCGGTGCCTTCGTAATGGTTCTTGATGTTGCCCAGCACGAAATTGACCTTGTCGAGGTCACTGAGATGATAGGCGACCTTCAATCTCGTGGCCTCGGTGGCCGCGGCTTGCGCCACCCGCAGTCCAATCAGCGTGCCGGCTCCGACGAGAATCGCGCGGAACATGTCGCGTCGACGCATGGCGATGGTTCCCCCCGGGTTGACAGATGGCCGCGAATTGCGTGGCCGCGACGCCGAGTGTAGCATAAATCGGCGTCGCGTCCTGCCGATGCGGAGGGTCACATGGCGTTCGAACAGAGACTGGCAAGCGTCCTGTCCGGAGCGGCCTTGTTGAGCCTGCTGGGCGCGACGGCTTTCGCCGACGAGGCGGCCAAGCTCACCGAACTCAGTCCCAACGGTCAGGACGCCTGTTTCGGCCGCATCTACGATGCCAACCAACCACCTCAAGGCGCATCCGGAGCAGAAGGTGGCCCGGATCTTCTTCTACTACGGCCATGATCCGGTCAGCAGGCCGAACGAGGAACCGGCCGCGAATGCCGGCACGTCCTACAATGGCTTCGTCACCACCACGGTGCGTGGCGCCAAGGCTCCGGAATGGGCCGGCGGCTGGTGTAGTCACCAATCCGAGGATGGCGCATCAAACCCGATCCATTGCGGCATGGAATGCGACCGCACGCTGGCGTCGCTGAAAGTCGACGACAAGGGCCGGCTGATCCTTTCGGACCTGCAGCCCGATATCTATCTCGATGCCGGTTCCGAAGAGGAACTCGGCACGACTGAATACAACAGGCAGGCGCTGGGCTCGCAGGACGACAATTTCCGCCTCGACCCGATGCCGGCAGCGACCTGCAAGGCGGAGTTCGCCCGCATCGACCCGATCGACCCGGCGATGGGTCCGCCGCTGCGCGACCGGCTGAAGCCCGACCAGGCCTTCTGCTACGGACGCGACTACGATGCCGCGCATTTCGGTTCGCATCCCGACCAACTGACGCAGTCGATCCGCGTGTTCCGTGGGCCGGTCGAACTGGCTTCATTCGCGGCGGGCGGCGACCTTGCCAATTGGCCTGACGGCGCCGACATCGCCGTTTCGGTCACGACGCGACAAAAGTCGGGCAAGGTCACGCAGGTCTATTCCTGCCAGGGCGAGGCCGACCAGTGGCGCTGCGCGGCGAGCTCGAAGATGAGCGATTTCTCCTGCGATATCACGCAGAAGGAGATTTTCCTCAAGCGCGGCGCCAACGGCATGATGATGCTGGCCAATCCCAACAACAGCCTTGCGATCGTCGATTTCTGTTCACAGGCAGCCGACGGCAAGACGAAGTCGGACGACAAGATCTACCGGCTGGAACCGATGCCGCAATCGGCTTGCGCGCCTTAAGCGGAGCCCTGGTTAGGTCAGCACGAAGGGATATATCTTTGCTATATCTCATTTGAGGATAGCACGATGAACAAAGCGAAAGTGTTCTGGTCAGGCAGGTCCCAAGCCGTGCGCCTGCCGAAGGAGTTCCGTTTCGACACAGAGGAGGTCTCGATACGCCGTCACGGGCAAACCGTCATCTTGGAACCGCTTGCGCAGGACTGGGCGTGGCTCGACCAAGTGATTGGACCGCTTGATGATGATTTCGCCCAGGCAGCACTGGAACGTCAGGACGGGCAGGATCGACCTGCCTTGGAAGACGTCTTCAAGTGATCTACCTGCTCGACACCAATGCCGTCATCGCGGTCACGAAGGGGCGATGAGGGTCTGCTTGCCTGCTGAAACGGCATAGGCCGCAGGACTTTGCCGTCTCGCCTATTGTGTCGAAAATTTGGCGCGTATCGAAGCTCTGCAGTTTCCTGTGCTCGAATTCTATCGGGAAGATGCGAGACATGCCGGAGGGCAACGCTTGCCACATTGGGAACTCCAATTGGTCCCTACGATGCGTTGACTGGTGGGCAGGCGCGCTCGCGGAATCTTACGCTGATGACCCGCAATATCCGGGACTTCGAGCGGATCAAAGCTCTGTCAATCGAGACGTGGTGAAATGCCTCACGCGAACGGCACCGCCGTCGTGCCCTTGGGCAGCTTGGCTTCATCATCGGGCTCGACATGGATGGTGACGCGCACGGAAGGGATTTCCGCCTGCAGCGAATCCTCGATGCGGTCGCAGATGACATGGCTGGCGCCAACCGACATGTCGGCATCGACGACCAGATGGAATTCGATGAAGGTGGCGCGGCCGGCGATGCGTGTCTTGAGGTCGTGCACTTCGAGCGCGCCTTTGCAATTAGCCGAAATGATGTCGCGGATGCGCATGTGCTCCTGGGTATCGACGGCGCGGTCCATCAGCCCGTTCATCGACGAGCCGATAACATGCCAGCCCTGCCAAAGAATGTTGAGCGCGACGATCACGGCCAGCGCCGGATCGAGGATCTGCCATCCGGTCAGCACCGCGCCGACGAGGCCGGCGAAGACGCCGACCGAGGTCACGACGTCGGTCATGATGTGCTGGCCGTCGGCGACCAGTGCCGGCGATCTTGCGTTGCGCCCTGTACGGATCAGCGCCCAGGCCCAGAAGGCGTTTATGACCGTCGCCACACCGTTGACGGCAAGCCCTTCCCAAGGCTGCTGGAGCGGGACGGGGTGGAGCCAGGATTGCCAGACCTCGTTCAGGATCAGGAGTGCCGCGACCACGATCAGCACGCCTTCCAGGACGGCCGAGAAATACTCGGCCTTGTGGTGGCCGAACGGATGGTCCTGGTCGGCAGGCTTGTAGCTGACCTGGATCGCCCAGAACGCGGCGGCCGAGGCGATGACGTTGACGATCGATTCCAGCGCGTCCGAATAGAGTGCGACGGAACCGGTGATGTACCAGGCGGCAAGCTTGAGTGCGAGCACCACACAAGCGACGACGATCGACCAGAAGGCAAGCCTTGCGACCTTGCGCCTGGTCGCGGCCTTCGCCGCGACCGCCGTCGTGTCCCGCGTTTCGACCATCGTCTCTAGGCGGCCTTGTCCTTGGCCTTGTGCGGCAGGTGGGCGACGATGTTCTCGATGATGCGCATGCCGGCATTGTGGCCGAGCGTCATGATCGATTCCGGATGGAATTGCACCGCGGCGATCGGCTCCTTGCGGTGCTCGAAGGCCATGATGACGCCGTCTTCGGTCTCGGCGGTGACCACGAAATCGTCGGGTAGCCGCACCGGATCGGCGAAGATCGAATGGTAACGGCCGACGGTGACTTCCTTGGGCAGGCCGGAGAAGATGATGCCGGGCTTGGAGACGCGAATGCGCGACGGCTTGCCGTGCATCGGCACATGCAGCTGCCGCAATTCGCCGCCATAGGCCTCGGCCAGCGCCTGCAGGCCGAGGCAGACGCCGAAGATCGGCAGCTCGCGGGCGCGCGCTCGTCCGATGGTGGCGGCGCAGTCGAAATCCTTGGGCGTGCCGGGACCAGGCGACAGCACGACGAGATCCGGCTTCAGCCGGTCGAAAACTTCTTCCGGCACGGGGGTGCGCACGGTCGAGACATTGGCGCCGGTCTGACGGAAGTAATTGGCCAGCGTGTGGACGAAGCTGTCTTCATGGTCGACGAGCAGGATGTTGACGCCGTCGCCGACGCGCGCGGTGGTGCGTTCGGTGCTGGCGGCATTGCCCGTCTTGGCGTCGCGGATGGCGGAGAGCATGGCGGAGGCCTTCAGTTCGGTTTCGGCTTCTTCTTCCTCGGGAATGCTGTCGAACAGTAATGTGGCGCCGGCACGCACCTCGGCAATGCCGTCCTTGATGCGGATGGTGCGCAGTGTCAGCCCGGTGTTCATATCACCGTTGAAATTGACCATGCCGATGGCGCCGCCATACCAGGCGCGCGGGCTCTTCTCGTTCTGCTCGATGAAGCGCATGGCCCATAGTTTCGGCGCGCCGGTGACGGTCACCGCCCAGGCGTGCGAGAGAAACGCGTCGAAGGCGTCCATGCCTTCGCGCAGCCTGCCCTCGATATGGTCAACCGTGTGGATAAGCCGCGAATACATCTCGATCTGGCGGCGGCCGATGACGCGCACCGAACCCGGCTCGCAGACGCGCGACTTGTCGTTGCGGTCGACATCCGAGCACATTGTGAGCTCGGATTCGTCCTTCTTGGAATTGAGCAGCTTCAGGATCTGCTCTGAGTCGGAAATGGCGTCGTCGCCACGCTTGATCGTGCCCGAGATCGGGCAGGTCTCGACACGGCGGCCGTTGACGCGCACGAACATTTCGGGCGAAGCGCCGATCAGGTATTCGCCTTCACCCAGATTAATGAAGAAGGAATAGGGCGAGGGGTTGATTGACTTCAGCTTGCGCGAAATCTCGGAGGGTTGGGTCTCGCAGCGTTCGTAGAACATCTGCCCGGGTACGACCTCGAACAGGTCACCGCGCTTGAAGCTGTCCATCGCGCGGCGCACAAGATTGGCGTATTCGCCGGGTTCATGGTCGCCGCGCGGCGGGATACGGTCGGCAGTCTTGAACGGCTCGGCGATCTCGTCGCGCGGCAGGCCTTCGGTCGAAAAACCCTTGCCGGCGTAGTCATATCGATCGGTCCAGGCCTTGGCCGAATAATGATCGACGACCAGGATCTCGTCGGGCAGGAACAGCACGAGATCGCGCTGGCTTGGCTTGCGTTCGAGCTTGTAGTCGACCGGATCGAACTGGAAGGCGAGGTCGTAGCCGAAGGCGCCGTAAAGGCCGAGATTGGCGTCTTCGGCGGTCTTGAACAAGGCGGTGATGGCGCGCAGAACCGTGAAGACGGAAGGAACGCGGCTGCGTTCTTCTTCGGTGAAGACACGGCCCGGCTTGGCGACGTCGAGGCGGATCAGCTTTTTCGACGCCTCGGCGATCGTGATCTCGGCGATATCGCCGAGCGTCTTGACGATGACCGGCAGAAGCACCTCGCCCCGCCGGTTCAGCGCCTCGATGCGCATGGACCGGCCACGCGCCGAGATCACCAAAGGCGGGTCGATGATGGCGGTGTCCCAACGCGTATAGCGGCCGGGATATTCATAGTTCGAAGAGAACACCGCGCCCCGGCGCGCATTCAGCCCGTCGACATAGGCGTCGATGGCGCCTTCATAGGGCCGGTCGTGGCGCTCGCGGGTGATGGTGATGCCACCCCCGGTCACAAAACTCTCTGCGCCGTTGTCCAGAACCTTCATCGTCATTGCCGTCTCCATCAGCTTCTTGGGCAACGGACCCGGGAATGGCTTGGAAAAAACAAATGGCCGCCCGGACATTCCGCTGCGGCCACCCTCTCTTTTCACGCGCACGCGTTCGAACAGGCCGCTGTCAGCAGGCCCACCACCAAACGGTCTTGATCGAACGCATGTTCATGGCGATTCCCATAGCGGCGATTGAGCGACCGCGCAACTGGATTCGATGGAGGCTCAATCTTCCAGTGTGCCGGACCTTGCGTCGGCGCTCTTCCTGTCGCCCACCAGTTTCAACAGATCCTCGCCGGCGCGGATGATACGGCGCGAGCGCCGGGTCAGGACGATGCCGGCCTGCGGCGCGAACACCTCGGTGCGGCCATCGGCTTCGCCCGGTGCGTGGACGATGACGGCAAGCCGCGTGTCCTTGGCGACGCGGTCGCCGGGCTCCACGTCATAGAGCACGGCACCCGCCCGGGGCGCCGGCATCATGTCGATGTTTTCGAGCGGCGCGACAACCCCGGTGAAGGCACCGGGTGAGGGCAGGGCCGGGTCGGCGACTACGCCGCGCGCCACCAGCAGCCGGTAGAGCCCCGCGGCGTCCGACGCCGCGAACGCGCCATCGACATCGAGGATGCCGCGATATTCGACCGTCGTGACGACGCGCCGGCCGAGCTTCGCCACATCGGCGGGAACGTTCTGATAGGGCATGATCGAGGCGCCCTCGAAAGTGCCGTCCGTGTCTTCACTCCACAGCACCACCGCCTCGACGCCCATGGCGGCGGCGCAGTCGGCCATTGCCGGCCACAGGCTTGTGTGGACATACAGGTAGGAGAGACCCTCGTCGTCGCAATGCAGGTCGAGCACGATGTCGTGGCCGAGCGAAAGCTGCACCAGTCTCGTCTTCAGCCGCTGGTCGGGCGTGCCATGCGCGGTGTCGGGCAGGAGTGCCGTGTCGGGCGCAGCGAGCAGCGGGAAACCGCGGTTGAAGTTGGTGCGCGTGCCCAGATGAAAACGGCCCTGATGTTCGCCGAAATGATACTGGGCGCGGCCGATCGGATTGGCCCAGGGCACGATGGTGATGTCGCCCTTGATGCGCCCCTCCGCCTCGGCCCTGGCCAGCATCGGCATCAGCGCGTCAATGGCGACGACTCCGGGCAGTTCGCCGGCATGAAGTGCTGCCTGCAGATAGGCCGAAGGCGCGGATTCGTCGGTTCCAGCGAAGCGAAACAGCGGGAATTCGTAGGAAACCCCTTCGCTGTCGCCGGCTATGCGTTCGATCGATTTCTGCATGGGGTCTTTCTCCGTCGAGAGGCGAGAAGACATGCCTCTTCGACTGTGCGCTTGTCGATTGGTCCAGGCTGTCGCGCTATGGGCGCAAGCAGCTACTGCGCGGCAGGTTGAAGAGTGACGACCGGAGCGCGCTGGTCCAGTGCCCGCGAGGCAACGGCTACGGCGACCGCCAGCAGAGCGAGTGCCGCGCCCACCAGCGGCAGGTTGGCATAGGAAACGCCCCAGGAGAGCGCCACGCCGCCGATCCAGGCGCCGCTGGCGTTGCCGACATTGAAGGCGCCCTGGTTCAGCGTGGCGGCAAGGTTCGGTCCCTCGGAAGCGGCTTCCACGACACGGATCTGCAACGGCGGCACGACGACGAAGACGAGCATGCCCCACAGGAAGACGATGCCTATGGCGACACTGGCGATAGCGCCGAACTGCATGAAGCCGACAAACAGGACCGCCAGCAGCAGCAGCGTGCCGATGACCGTCGGCATCAGCTTCCAGTCGGCCAGCCGGCCGCCGATGATGTTGCCGATGGTCATGCCGGCGCCGAACAGCAAGAGCACCCAGGTGACCGCCGCCGTGGACAGGCCCGACACGTCGGTGAGATAGGGCTTGATATAGGTGAAGACGGCAAACAGGCTGGCTGAGGCGAGCGCCGCGATCAGCATGGCCAGCCACATCTGCAGCTTGCCGAGCACGCGCAATTCGCCGCGCAAGCCGTCGCCGCTTGGTTCAGTGACATCCGGCGGCACTAGCCAAGCGATCGCCGCGACCGAGATCAGCCCGATGCCGACCACCGCCAGGAAGGTGGCGCGCCAGCCGAAGGCTTCGCCAAGCGCCGTTCCGGCGGGAACGCCGAGGATGTTAGCCAGCGTCAGGCCGGCGAACATCAGCGCGATGGCGCTGGCACGCTTGTTGCGGGGCACCAGGCTGGCGGCGACGACCGAACCGATGCCGAAGAAGGCGCCGTGGCCGAAGGCGGTGAAGACGCGCGCGCCCATCAGCATCCAGTAATTGGGCGCGATGGCGCAGAGCAGGTTGCCGACGACGAACAGTGCGGCCAGTCCGACCAGCACCGGCTTGCGCGGCAGATGCGCGGTGGCCATCGCCACGATTGGCGCGCCGAAGACCACGCCCAGCGCATAGCCCGTGACCAGCAGCCCGGCCGCGGGAATGGTCACGCCAAGGTCGGCGGCGACCTCCGGCAGCAGACCCATGATGACGAATTCGGTGGTGCCGATGCAGAAGGACGCAATGGCAAGCGCAAGGATCGGCAAAGGCATGGGAGGTCCAGACTGAATCGGTTCAAATGGAAACTGCGCGAGCGCCCCATGGCGCACAAGCGCCATTGCCGCAATGCAGCAATGCAGAAAGCGGAGAGCAAAGAGGCACTGGCAGCGGTGCTTATGCCGTGCTGCCTAAACGACCCTGACCGAACCCGGCCGAGCGGCCGAACCGACCGCTGAAGCCGGAGTTCAGACCAGCGGCTTCAACTCCTGGGCGATGGTTGGCAGCAGTTCCGAGACATTGGGGTGGATGTGCATGGCGCGCGCCAGCGTGTCCACAGGCGCCTTGGCATACATCAGGTCAAGCACGCAATGCACGGCTTCATCGCCGCCGGGGCCAAGCACGCAGCAGCCGAGGATTTCCCTTGTGTCAGCGTCGACGAGGATCTTCATGAAGCCTTGCGTCTCGCCTTTCTCGACGGCGCGGCCGACACGGCTCATCGGCCGCTGGCCGACCAGCGCGCGGCGTCCCGACTTCTTCACTGACGCCTCGGTCATGCCGCAGCGGCCGAGCGGCGGGTCAATGTACAGAGCGTAGGCCTCGATGCGGTCGGTGACCTTGCGCGGATCATTGTCGAGCAAATTGGCCGCAACGATCTCGTAATCGTTGTAGGACGTGTGGGTGAAGGCGCCCTTGCCATTGCAGTCGCCCATCGCCCAGATGCCGGGCACGCTGGTGCGCAACTGGTCGTCGACGGTGATGAAGCCGCGTTTGTCGACCTCGATGCCGGCCTGGTCGAGGCCGAGATCGTCGGTATTGGGCGTTCGCCCCAGAGCCAGGAGCACATGCGAGCCGACGGCCGGCGGCTTGCCGGCGGAGAAGGCAACAGCAATATCCTCGCCCTGCCTGGCGAAGCTTATGGCGTCGGCGCCGAGATGGACCGCGATGCCTTCGTTTTCGAGGATCAACAGGATGGCGTCGGACACATCCTCGTCTTCGCGGCCGATCAGCCGCGAGCCCTTTTCGACAATCGTGACCTCCGCGCCGAAGCGGCGGAACATCTGCGCGAATTCGAGCGAGATGTAGCTGCCGCCGACCACCACGAGGTGGCGCGGCAACACGTCGAGGTCCATCATCGAAGAGTTGGTGAGAAAGTCGATGTCGTGAATGCCGGGCAGATCCGGTACCGATGCGCGGCCGCCGGTGTTGAGAAAGATCTTGCCGGCGGTCAGGAGATCATCGCCGACGCGCACCGTGTTGGCGGATTCGAAACGCGCATGGCCGCGATAGAGCGTGCATTTATCCATGTCGGCGATCCAGGTTTCCAGATTGCCGCGGGCGTCGTTCGACACCTTGTCCTTGCGCGCCTTGACCCTGGCATAGTCGACGCCGACCGGGCCGGAGAGGGTCACGCCATAGTCCGCGGCGCGCCGCGCCAGATGCGCGGCATAGGCGCTGGCGACCATGGCCTTGGTCGGCATGCAGCCGGTGTTGACGCAGGTGCCGCCGACCAGCTTGCGCTCGATCAGCGCCACGCTCATGCCGGCCGCGGTCAGCCGGCCGGCCAGCGAAGGGCCGGCCTGGCCGGCACCGATGACGATGGCATCGAAGGTTTTCGCCGTCATGCCACCGCCGCCACGATCAAGAGGCCGCCGACGATTGCGACCGCATCCTCAATGAAGGCCGCGGGCTGGTCCTTGCCGAAGGCGGCCGCCAGCCGGCCGCGCGCCTCCGCGCCGCCGAGCGTGCCGATGACGGCCCCTATGGCGCCGGCGATCAGGCAGACGATGGTGGCGCCGCCAGTGGCGCCGATCACGGCGCCGCTGAAGGCGCCGAGCAGGATGCGGGCGCCGAATTGCTGCGGCACCTTGCGGCTCGGCGTCGACGGCAACTGATCGGTGACCAGCTCGACGATGGCCAGGATAGTGAAAATGCCGACAGCGGCCCAGTGGCTCATGAAGCTTGCCCAGGTGCCGGCAACCGGCAGCCAGCCGAGCCAGGCGCCCCAGGCGACGGCGGCCGGCGCGGTCATGGCGCGCAGGCCGGCAATGACCCCGATCAGAAGTGCAAGAATGTAAAGCATGTTGATCCCCCTCGATCCCGGGCCGGGATAGCCCTGAAAAGGCAGGCTACCATAGGTCCGGTATTTGGCCAGTACTTGCATAGGCGCTCTCTTACGCCGCAACGGTGCGTGGCAATGATGACGGAGGCACCGCATGGCTGAGAGCGAACGCGCAAAAATGGCGGCGGGCGAGTGGTATACGTGCATGGATGACGAACTGGAGGCGCTGCGCGGCGTGGCTGCGGGCGCCGTATTCGAGCACAATTCGCTTGCGCCCCGTCAGCGCGGCAACATCGGGCCTGCCTTGCAGGATCTGCTCGGCGGCGCGGGCGAGGGCGCCCGCATCGAGGCGCCGTTCCACTGTGCCTATGGCTTCAACATCTTTCTCGGGGACGGCGTCTTTCTCAATGCCGGCTGCATCATTCTCGACACGGCAAGCGTGCGCATCGGCAAGGGAACGCTGCTCGGCCCCAATGTGCAGATCTATTGCGCCGAGCATCACAGGGAGGCCGCGGGGCGACAAGCCGGGCTGGAAATCGCCAGGCGGGTCGAGATCGGTGCCGATGCCTGGATCGGCGGCAGTGCCGTCATCCTCGGCGGGATCAGCATCGGCGAGGGCGCCATCGTCGGCGCCGGCGCCGTGGTGACGCGCGACGTGCCCGCGAACATGACGGTGGTCGGCAATCCGGCGCGGGCGGTCAAACGCGGTTGAGTGCCCGGCGGGCGCTCAGTGCGAAAGCGCGTGCGGCGACCGGTCGCCCTGGTCGGCCCGCCTGGAAAATTCACGCCGGTATTGCGCCGGGGAGGTCCTGAGACGCGCCGAAAAATGCTGGCGTAGCGAAGCGGCGCTGCCGAAGCCGGCCTCGAAGGCCACGACGTCCATCGATTTTTCCGTCGCCTCGAGCAGACGCTGCGCCAGTTCAAGCCGTTGCTCGATCAGCCAATCGCCGAAACTGGTGCCGATCGATTTCTGGAAGCGGCGGGTGAAGGTGCGCCGGGTCAGGCCGGCGGCTTCGGCGACGCGGTCCAGGCTGTGCGCATCGCCGAGCGTCGCACGCACCGCGTCGAGTGCTTGTGTGAACCTGTCGGTATCGGCGCTCCTCGCCAGCGGGCGCTCGATGAACTGCGCCTGTCCGCCTTGCCGGTGCGGGGAGAGCACGATCTGCCGCGCGAGCCGCAGTGCTGCCTCGGCGCCGTAGCGGGCGCGAACGATATGGAGGCAGCAGTCGAGCCCGGCCGCGACGCCGGCCGACGTCACCACGTCGCCATTGTCGACATAGAGCACCTCGGCGTCCACCGCGATGTCGGGATGAAGCTTCTGAAGCCGCTCGGCATAGGCCCAATGCGTGGCCGCACGCCGACCGCCAAGCAGTCCGGCAGCAGCGACTGCGAATGTTCCCAGGCAAAGGCCGACGATCAGGGCACCACTGCGGTGGGCCCGCCGCAATGCCTGGGTCAGCGGTTCCGGCAGCGGGTCTTCGAGATCCCGCCAACTCGGCACGATGACGATGTCGGCGCCGTCGAGCCCCTCAAGCCCATGCGGCGCGGCGACGCTCAGCCCGGCCTCGGTGTGGACGGGACCGGCCTCGATCGCGCAGATGCGGAAGTCGAAGCGCGGCAGGCCGAACGATGTGCGATCTTCGCCGAACACCAGGCAAGGCACGGAGAGATGGAACGGGCTGATGCCGTCGAAGGCGAGGACGGCGACGACGGCGACGATCTGGTGGGTCATGTCTTCCGGGGATTTCTGCGCGGGGTTATGCGGATTGTCCCAATTCTTTCGAATGATGTCAATCGGGCCACTTTCGTCCGATGGTGGCGGACCTATGCTCGGGCATCACATCAAGCCTGAAAGGAATGCATCATGTCCGAACCAGCCAGCAAGACGCCGCGCCGCGCGCTCGTCGTCGTGGACGTCCAGAATGACTATGACGGCGGCAATCTCGCCATCCAGCATCCGCCGTTCCGCGACAGCGTCGTCAACGTGGCGCGCGCCATGGACGCGGCAGCCGCGGCCGGCATCAAGGTGGTGGTCGTCAAGCAGATGGCGCCGGAGACGTCACCAATCTTCGCCAAGGGCAGCCATGGCGCGGAATTGCATCCCGAGATATCGAGGCGGCCACGCGACCACTATGTCGAGAAGACGCTGCCTTCCGCCTTCACCGGCACCGATCTCGAAGAGTGGCTGCGCGCCAACGCTGTCGATACGATCGTGGTGGTCGGCTACATGACGCATAATTGCGACCTGTCGACCATCATCCACGCCGTGCATATGGGCTTTGCCGTCGAGTTCCTGTCCGACGCGACCGGCTCGGTGCCTTACGCCAACAGCGCCGGCTATGCCTCGGCCGAGGAGATCCACCGCGTGGTGACAATCATCCTGCAGTCGCGCTTCGCCGCCGTGCTCAAGACCGCCGAATGGATCGAGTGCCTGAAGACCGGCACCTTGCCGGAACGCGATACGATCTTCGGCTCCAACCAGCGGGCGCTGGCTCGCAACGCTGCGTAGTCGTCTGCGGAAATACAAAGGGCGCCGCATCGCTGCGGCGCCCTTTGCACTTTTTGGAATTGAGGATTTCTAGAACAGGCCTTCGATCTGGCCGGCTTCGTTGAGGAAGATCTTTTCCGACGACGGCGCCCTGGGCAGGCCGGGCATGGTCATGACCTCGCCGCAGATAATGACGACGAAGCCGGCACCCGCCGAAAGCCTGACCTCGCGCACCGGTACGGTGTGGCCGGTTGGCGCACCGCGCAGGTTCGGGTCGGTCGAGAAGGAATACTGCGTCTTGGCCATGCACACCGGCAAGTGGCCGTAGCCGGCCTGCTCCCAGGCGTGCAACTGGTCGCGCACCGACTTGTCGGCGATCGCTTCCGAGCCGCGATAGATGCGCTGGACGATGGTGTTGATCTTCTCGAACAGCGGCATGGCGTCGGGATAGAGCGGCGCGAACTGCGAGGCACCGGATTCGGCCAGCGCCACCACTTTCTTGGCGAGATCCTCGATGCCGGCCGAGCCGTTGGCCCAGTGCTTGCACAGGATCGCCTCTTCGCCCATCGAGGCGACATAATCCTTCATCGCCTGGATTTCGCCATCCGTGTCGGAGTAGAAGTGGTTGATGGCAACTACCGCCGGCACGCCGAACTGCCTGATGTTCTCGATGTGGCGGCCGAGATTGGCGCAGCCCTTCTTCACCGCCTCGATGTTTTCCTTGCCGAGGTCTTCCTTCTTGACGCCGCCATTCATTTTCATGGCGCGTACGGTGGCGACGATGACCGCCGCCGCCGGCTTCAGCCCGGCCTTGCGGCACTTGATGTCGAAGAATTTTTCCGCGCCGAGGTCGGCGCCGAAGCCGGCTTCCGTCACGACGTAGTCGGCAAGCTTGAGCGCCGTCGTGGTGGCGACCACCGAGTTGCAGCCATGCGCGATGTTGGCGAACGGGCCGCCATGCACGAAGGCCGGATTGTTCTCCAGCGTCTGCACCAGATTCGGCTGCATGGCGTCCTTGAGCAGCACGGCCATGGCGCCGTCGGCCTTGAGGTCGCGGGCATAGACAGGCGACTTGTCGCGGCGATAGGCGACGATGATGTCGCCCAGGCGCTTCTCCAGGTCCTTCAGGTCGGTGGCGAGGCACAGGATGGCCATGACCTCCGAGGCGACGGTGATGTCGAACCCGGCCTCGCGCGGATAGCCGTTGGCGACGCCGCCGAGCGAGCAGATGATCTCGCGCAGCGCCCGGTCGTTCATGTCCATGACGCGGCGCCAGGCAACGCGGCGGGTGTCGATGCCGAGCTCATTGCCCCAGTAAATGTGGTTGTCGATCAACGCCGACAGGAGGTTGTGCGCGGTGGTGATGGCATGGAAGTCACCGGTGAAATGGAGATTCATGTCCTCCATCGGCACGACCTGCGCGTAGCCGCCGCCGGCCGCACCGCCCTTGACGCCGAAATTCGGACCGAGCGAGGCTTCGCGGATGCAGATGATCGCTTTCTTGCCGATGCGGTTCAGGCCGTCGCCGAGGCCGACGGTGGTGGTCGTCTTGCCTTCGCCGGCCGGGGTCGGGTTGATGGCGGTGACCAGGATCAGCTTGCCGTCCTTGTTGCCCTTCACCGATTTGATGAATTCGGCGGAGACCTTCGCCTTGTCATGGCCATAGGGCAAAAGGTGTTCGGTCGGGATGCCGATCTTGGCGCCGATCTCCTGGATCTGTTTTTTCTTCGCACCGCGGGCGATCTCGATGTCGGACTTCACTTCTGCCATGACGGCTTTCCTCTGGATTGGACGGTGGAGGGGACGGGTTGATCACTGGTGCATGTTCGATACGCCGCGCGGGCAAGGGCATGTTCTAGCCCTCTCGCTGCCGTGGCGTCAACTTTCATGCAACTATGTTTCCTATGAAGAAAATTCCTCTGCGGCGGGCCGACCTGCCTCCGGTTCTTTCTGGCTCCGCTTGCCGCGCCGTATAGAAGCCAGAGCGGGGACGCGTCCGCCGTCTCAAAACAGCCGCGCAATGCACGGAATGCGACAGACAAGGCGGCGCAAATCCGCCATCGCCGGCCTAAAGCGCATCGCGCTTCAGGCATTTGTCTCCATGCATGTCGTTCTCCCCAGGCCGGACCACTTTTGAGCCACATGCATTGGGCCGACCAGCCCTACTGCGTCAGCACGTTGCTGATTTCGACCATGTTGGAACGCACCCTGAGCACATAGAAGCCCATGGTCGTCAGATGCGTGGGCAGGAGCCAGCCGTCCTCGCGGCCATTGGCGATGATGAAGGGCTGGATGCGCAGCGCCGAGACGAACTGCGCGTCCATCGTATCCCACAGGCTCTGCAGGTGCTTTTCCTTGATGACGTCCTCGAAGTCGGCCTGCGCGCCCTTCATCAGTCCGTAATAGGCGTAGAGCTGGCCATAGGCGAACCAGTAGCGGTCGTCGGCGCGGAAATCGAACCAGCCATTGTTATGGTTTTCGGCACGTTCCTTGAGGATGGCCGAGGTCGAGCCGATATCGCTGGCGATACGGTCGATATATTGCTTCAGATTGTCGGCACGGGCATCAAAGGTGGCCTGGCAGGTGGCGAGGCGGGCGTTGAAGGAGCGCAGCTTGCGCACGGCGTCGCGATAATAGCTCGGGGTCGGCGTCTTCGGGCCGAACGGGCTTACACCGAAATACCAGGTGTACTCGTCGAACTGCAGATTGCCGCGCGCATCCTGCAGGTCGGCGTCGATCTGCGATGTCGTGCGCACACGGCCGAGATTGTCGGCGAGCTCGGTCGCGGTGCGGCGCACCGCCTGGTTGATGCCGCGCTGGAATGAGGCCTTGTTGTCCATCCACGGCGTGTTGTCCCAGCTGATGCCGAACAGGCCGAGCTTGTAGAGGATCATCGACGAGATCCAGGCATTCTGGTTAACGTTGAAGTCGGTCAAATCGGCGGCAATCTGGGCGATGCCGGAGTTGCCGCAGGTCCTGGCAGTGTCGGCACCGGCACCGGCGGCTACCTGTTCGCCCGCCGAGATGTTGCGCTTCTCGAACGTGTAGGTGTCGGGATAGCTCGGGTTGAAATTGTTCCACCACTGGGTGGCGTAGAAGAAATTGGCATAGAGGCCGAGCAGCACGAGCAAGGCGAGGCCGACCAGGGCCTTGAGGATCCAACCGCGCTGCGTATACCAGCGCCCGGCCCAGATGAACGGCCACAAGATGACGCCGATCAGGAGCCCGATGCCGCGGCCGATCCATTGGAAAATCCTGACGAAGAAGTTCACGATCGGATCGAGCATGGCTGTGTCACCCCTCAAAGCACGATGCCAAAAAGCTACAGACTTTTCTGGATAACATCATGCGCCAATACAACAAGTTAGAACGAAATGACGGCCGGTTTCGTTCTAGTCAGTCAGGCCGTAAAGGCGCGTGCGGAACGCCACCTTGTCCTTCAGATATGTGGTTTTCAGAATGTCCACAACATGCGATCGCCAGGCGTCGCTGAAGCCCTCATAGTCCTTGTAGAAGCCCTGCTTGTTGAAGACGTAGCGCGAGACGAAGTCCGACGGCACGAAATCCGAGATCAGCCGGTTGGTCAGCCAGGCGTCGGGATGGTCGGGCTTGGCGCGGACCGCCAGGAAGCGCTGCTGCGGGAACACATCCTCGATCTTGAGATGGCCGAGCTGGGCAATCTCGCGCTTGGCGGCGTTGAGGAAGGGGAAATTGCCGTCCCTGGCGATCACATCGGCATGACCCTGGATCCAGGTCTGCAGCCAGACCTTGTCGACGTCGGTCAGATTGCGATCCGGCTCGGCGTCGCGGATCAGCGCGCGCACCACCATCTCGGCGCGGTGCTCGAGATAGCCCGAGGCTTCGATCCAGGAGGCGCGCGGCAGTTCGATGCGGCCGGTGGCGGCGAGGAACTTGAACACCTTGTCGGCGTCCTTGATCGAGAGATAGCTTACCTGCCACGGCCGCGAGCGGCGGAACCCGGGGGCCGCCGGATCGCTGATGACGGTCGTCATGTCGGGGTCGACGAACACGTAGAGCCCGCCGAAATGGCTGGTCCAGTAGGCGTTGTGGCGGAAGATTACCTGGTCGGGCACCAGCGCGTTCTCGCGGATGTCGCCGCAGATCTTGGCCAGTTCCACCATGCGGGTGAGCATGGCGTTGTCGCGCCAGGCGTCAGGCTCCTGTTTCAGGCGGTCGACGAGCTTGCCGAGCTCCGCGGCCTTGCCCAGCACATCTTCGGCCGACAGCACCTTGAATTCGACTTGGTTGATCGACAGCAGATCCTCGATATCGTTGACCTTGGGAATGGAATCCTCGATCTCGCCGTAGATGACATCCTTGATGGTCAGCGCGTCTATGGCGCGCTGATTCCTGGACATGAACTCGAACATCAGCTGCGAGGTGTTGGAGAAGGCGGTGTGCACCACCGGCAGGTCGATCTGCGACGGCGTCAGGATGATGAAGCGGCGGTTGACCTCATTGGGATCGAGGTAGCCGTAGTTGCCGCATTCCTCCGCCACTTCCGGCGAAAAACCGGTGCGGTCGATCTGGAAGCTCTTCAGCTTGGTGGGCTCGAGGCCAAAGGCGGCAAGCGCCTTGTTGTAGCGCTCGATGAGATGCGGCTCGTCGACGACGAGCAGCCGGCCGTAAATGAGCTCGTTGTCGCGCAGGAGATCGGGTTTGCGGGCGTTCATGTCGAAGAGCCCAAGAGGCTTTGCTTGGTAAGGCGAAGCGCCAACGCTGACGCCCCCCTCTCCCCGTCCTTCACGGGGAGAGGGTAAGGGTGAGGGGCGGCGCTGACGGTCAAGGACATGTCTCCCCATAGCCTTTGGCGGCGATAAATCGAAGATTGTTCGTCTCGATATGGCGATCGAGGCGCCGTTCGATAGCCGCCAATATAGTCTCGAGCACCGCGTCTCGTTCCTTTAATACGTCCGCGTTCCAAAAGCGGAGTACAGACCAATCATTTGAAACCATGAATTGGTCACGGACCCGATCATATTTGTTGTCAGCGTGTTGACTGCCGTCCACTTCGACAACCAGCTGGCATTCTCTGCAGGCAAAATCAGCAAAGTAGCTGCCTATCGGAAACTGTCGCACGAATTTGTACCCGTTCAGTCTGCGGTCGCGCAATTCCATCCAAAGCGCATCTTCGGCGTCATTGTCCGACTGACCCAATCGTCTTGCTCGCTTGGTCGTCTCGATTAATGGTCCACGCATGCGCTGCCCCTCACCCTTACCCTCTCCCCGTGAAGGACGGGGAGAGGGGGGGCGTCAGCGCTAGCGCCAAACCTTTCAGCACCTGCTGGCTTCGAAGGAAGCTCAAGCATTCCACAGCCCCTTTTTCTTCATCTCCTCCATCTCACGCGCTGCCCGTTCGCGCAGCCGCGCGTCGCGCAGCAGCTTTTCCACGGCGGAGTCGTCGGACTTGTCGGAGTAGCGGAACTCGCTGTCGGCGTAGCGGTTGATCTCCTGCATGACCATGTCCATCGAGAACGGGCCGCGCAGTTGCTCGATCATCGCTTTCTTCTCGTCATAGCTCTTGTGCATGAAAACCTCTGGTTTTTCGAACCAGTCGTCGGGAAGCTCGATGTCCATGGCGCGCATCTTGATGGCGTCGGTGACGTTCTTGATGGCGCGGCCGGTGAAGCGCGGCTCGGCCTGCTTGATCAGGTGCAGATAGGTGCCGATGTCGGCCATGGTCTTGGGCGCGCCATTCTCCTTCATGTAGCGCTCATGGACCCGGATCAGCCCGTCCTCCCGCGGCTTCTTGTGCTCCTCATAGGCTTCGGCCACGGCGCGCTGGATCTCCTGCGCGGCGTAGAGTTCGTGGTCGCCGAGCGGGATCTTGTGGTTCTTGCCGGCGAGCAGCACGAAAATGTCGATGTAATCGTCACGCGTCTGCGGCCCGTCGACCAGCCAGCGGGCGCCGGCGCGCTGGCGCAGCGCATCGTCGACATTTTCGGGATAGTTGGAGAACATGCCGAACGAGCAGTTGCCGCGCACCACTGTGGCGGCACCGGCGAAGGCGTCCATCAGCACGCCGGTGATCTCCTGCTGGCCGGCCGAGGCGCGGTCGTCGGAACGGCGCGCCGCCACCTGGTCGACGTCGTCGATGGTGCCGAAACCGATGACGCGCGGGTTCAACACATTGTTGATGAACTGGCGGCAGTTCTGGCCGGACTTGCCCTGATAGGACGAGATCTGGTCGACGCCGAAATTCTCGTAGGCGAAGGGATAACCGGCGACCTGGCAGTAACCATTGACGAGACCGGCAATCATCTGGATCAGCGTCGTCTTGCCGGTGCCCGGCGCGCCGTCGCCGATGAAGGTGAACAGGAAGCCGCCGAGCTCGACGAACGGGTTCAGCTCGCGCTCGAAATCATAGGCCATCAACATCTTGGCGAGCTTGACCGACTGATATTTGGCGATGTGGTTGCCGACGACCTCTTCCGGTTTCTTGAAGGTCATCACCAGCGGCCTGGAACGCTTGCCCGGCGCGACGTCGAAGCCGTCGAGCGTGAAATCGTCGGCATCGATGCGGATATGCGCGTTCTCGAACGGGCCGATACCGTCGAAGCGGCCCTTTCGCGACAGCAGCCCATCGATGGCGACGCGGGCGAAGGCGCGCGCCCTGGTCATCAGGTCGGCATCGTCGGATGCACCCGAAATCGCCTTGTCGAGACCGGCCAGGATCGACTTCACCGCGTCCTGCGGCGTGTCGAAGAGGAAATCCGGCTCGGGAATGTCGTTGGGCGCCTCGCCATCGCTGTCGATGAGCTGGAACAGGTAGGAGGACAGGCTGAAGGCGGAAATGTAAGCCGAGGCCGACAGAAGCTTCTTGAAGGTGGTGGCCTCGTCGCCTTCGAGGGGAGCGCGGGTGTTCCTGGCCTGCAGGCTTTCGAGATCCGAGCCTTCGGCGAAAACATCCGATATGGCGAGCGCGAGCGCCGTGCCGCGCCGGGCACGAAACAAAAGTGTGTGCTGCGGGATGGTCAGCAACTGGTCGTCGGGGTGAACGGCGCCGACGGTCTTCGCCAGCTCGACCTCGCGCGTGCGGCGCACCGAACCGACAGAGACGGTGGAGACGAAGCGGCGATTGGTGCCGGCAAGCGCGGTGCCGGAGGAGCTGGACGGGTCTTCCAGCACGACGATGCGGGTGATGAAGCTCTGCGCGGTGGCGCGGTGCTTCTCGATCGCCGCTTCCGGGATGGTGGTCAGGCCGGTATCCATGAAGGTTGCTCCGTGGTGTGACGGTCAGACGTCCGAGATGACCTGCCCATTCGACAGGATGTGAACCTTGTAGCCGGAAAAGATCTTCTGCGCTTCGCCGGCGGCATAGAGCGCCTGGTAGGCCTCGTGCGGGATCAATGCGTGGTTCTCGTAGCTCGACACGCCCTGGCGCGCGGCCTCGAGGTCGTCGGTGTTGATGAAGAACTCCTGCGTCGTCTTCTCGCTTGAAAACAGCCCCCTGCGGCCGGGTTTTTCGCCCTTGGAGTAAACCTCCTGGATGGTCCAGGTCAGCAGCCAGGCGTTCTCCGGCTTGCGCACCTTGGCCAGAACCTCGGTCACCGTAGAATTGTTGTCGGTGATCCCGGCCGAATAGAAGGGGCCGAGCACGACGCGCCGAAGCTGCTTGGGGTGCAGCGGCTCGAAATCCTTGTCGAGGTTGACGGCGATCGTTGCCGGCGACAGCGTATAGGCCGAGTTCTTCTCGGTGAAATCGTCGAAGCGATGGGCAAGCTCGGGATTGAGCAGGCCATCGACTGGCAATGGAATGTCGATCTGGTCGCTGAGCTTGCCATTGCGGTCGACGAGCTGGCGGATCATGTCTTCGGAGGAATCTTCCACCGTCACCATGTAGACCAGCGGCAGGTTGGCGCTGCCGTCGAAGGTCGCCCAATGGACGAGGTAGTAGGGCCGCGCCGTCTTCGGATTGACGGAAACCTTGGCCGTCTGCGCCAGGGTGAAGGGGCCGAAGGTCTGCTCGCTCTTGACGTCCTCGAGATAAAGCCTCTCGGCCATCGACTTCTGCAGCGCTTGGGGGAATTCCTTGTGGCGCAGGATGAAGTCGGCCATCTCCTCGCGCAATTCGTCGGCCAGCGGGATGTTGGCGAGCCGCGTGTCAGCCTGGCGGCGGTCGTTTTCGAGCTCAAGCAGGTTCTGGAACACCGGGAATCCGCTTTCGGCGCGCGAAATGCGGAACGTGTCCATGAAGCCCAGCCGGTTGCGCCAGCAGGAGAACGACTTGTCGAGCCGGGCGATGTATTCCGCGACGATCTTGGCGACGATGCCGTGCCGGTAGAGCGGCGAGCGATCGTCGCGCATGAACACTTCCAGCCCGCTGAGCGCTGCCGTGATTGCCGAGAAATACCGCGCCGCCGCGTCGTTTTCGGAGGTCATGCTATTGGCCATGGCATTGTCGCACCGGTGCGGGCGGCAATTACGACTGCACGTAATTGGCCGAATTGTGCTTCTTCAGCACTTCGTCGAAACGGCGGGCGAAGGCGTCGTCGGCCAGCTTCTTGCGGCGCTGGATGTCGGCGGTGGCCACCATGTTCTTCTCGTGCATCTCGAGCAGGTCGCCAATGTGCTTCTGCGAGGCGGCACCAATGCCGGCCATGGTCTCCTCGGCGGTGTTGTCGACCTGGCTGCCCAGCGTGTTGATCTTGTGGGCGACGTCCTGCTGAGCCGCGGTCTTCAGCGAATCCTCCAGCGCCTTGTAGAGAACGATGCGCTGCTCGGTGTCGATGGTCAGCTTGTTGATCAGGGTCGACTGTGCGGCGATCTGGTTGTTGAGCGAATCGACGAAGGTCTGGAACATCGAGGTGTAGCGCTCCAGCGTCTGGCTCTCGGCCAGCAACTCCTGTTCCTTGGCCTGCTTCTCATTGTATTCCGTGGCGAGCTTGGAACGTTCGCCTTCGAGCTGCGTGCGTTCCTTCTGGCTGGTGGAGGCCGCGATCTTGTTTTCGATGTCGAGCAGCATCGGATTGAGCTCCTCGATGCGCTTCTGCACGGTTTCCAGGTTGGACATGGTGGCCTTGCGGCGCTCGATAACCTGCGACAGGCTGGTCTCGGAGGTCTTGTAGCGCTGGTCGAGGACTTCTTTCTGCGCCTTCAATATGCCGACGATGGTGTCGGACTTGGCCAGCAATTCCTGCAGGTTGCCCGCCAGTGACATGTTGCGGACGCGGTCGGTGCGCAGACGCTGCTTGCGTTGGCTGGAGAAGATGCCGATGAAGTTTTCCCAGCCGGTGTAGTTCTTCATGCTCTCGAACTCGGCGCCGAAAACGTTGGTGGCGTCCTCCAGCCCGATGATCAGGTCGGCAATATTGCCTTCCATCACCTTCTGTTGCTTCAGCACGTCTTCGATGCGGGCGTTCTCGATATCGAAATTGGCGTCGCCGATCTTCTTGTCGGCGGTGGCAAGTTTGTCGAGCACGGCGCCGGACTGGTCTATCTTGGTGCGCATGTCCTGGACGACCTGCTTGGTCCTGGCAATTTCGGCATCGAAATTCTGCAATGTCGCCATAAGGGCCTCCCGCTCCGGCATCAGGTCGCTGATTGCGAACAGCGGCGAATATATGTGGGGCTTCAGGGGATTGAAAGACGTGAAGACAGGGGCGCTTCGAAAACAAAAACCTTGCCCACGCCCTTGAAACGCAATCGATCCGCGATCATGGCGAAAGGATCGTTTGGACTACGCGTGGTTCAACTGTCATTGAACTTCAACGTCGGCGGATGTCGGCCAGGCATTCAGTCCCCCGCTGCCACGAATGCCTGAAATCCGACGGAGCATCGAGCGCGGTGAGGACGGTGGCAGCTCGGCGTCCATCGCGGGGACGGAATAATCCTGGCTCAGGGCTTGGGATCGGCCTTCAGATAAGCGATGACATTGGCGATGTCCTCGTCGTTGTTCAGGCCGGCAAAGGCCATCTTGTTACCGGGCACTTTTTGCCGCGGCGCCTTCAGATACTCGGCGAGGTTGGCCTCGTCCCAGACGAGACCGGCGGCGCCTGCACTCTTCATCGCTTCGGAGTAATGGCCGAGGAAGCTCTCGGCACTGCCGGCGGCGCGGCCGACGACACCCATCAGATGCGGGCCGACCTTGTCGCGGTCGCTCGCTGCTTCATGGCAGGCCATGCATCGGTTGAAGACCCTCTTGCCCAGTGCCGGATCGCCGCCGGCATGGGCGGCAAGGACGCCGGCAAGCAGAAAGGCTGCGGCAGACGAAGCGGCTCGAAACATGGCTGACCCCGACGAGTTCTGGCTGGAACGAGAGGACGCAGAATAGGACCGGGGCCTTAACAAACTTTGCATCGTGGCGGATCGCTGAGGACTGCACCATGGGGGCAAGAGCGGCGGCCGTGATGCCACAGCCCGGTCAAGGCGCGACAAAGCCGATGAAATCGTCGGGGGCGGCGCGACCCATTTCTTCTTCCCAATGGCGACGGCAGAGCGAGACATAGACGTCCTTGCCGATCGCCACCTGCTCCCCCTGCCGAGCGACCTTGCCGTCGCGGCCGAGGCGCACCACCATCGTCGCCTTGCGGCCGCAGCGGCAGATGGTGCGCACTTCGCGCAGCTCATCGGCTATGGCCAGCAAAGCGCGCGAGCCGGAAAACAGCTTGCCCTGGAAATCCGTGCGCAGGCCATAGCACATGACCGGAATGTCGAGCCGGTCGGCGATCCGGGCGAGCTGCCAGACCTGCTCCTCCTCGAGGAACTGCGCCTCGTCGACGAAGACGCAATGCACGGCACCGTGCTGATGATGTTCGGCGACGCGGGCGAACAGGTCGTCGCCGTCACGAAACATCTCGGCTTCCGTTTCCAGTCCGATGCGTGACGAAATCAGGCCGGTGTCGCCCTTGCGGTAGTGGCCGGCGACGAACAGCATCGTCGTCATGCCGCGCTCGCGGTAATTGTACGACGCCTGCAGGAGCATCGTCGTCTTGCCCGCATTCATCGTCGCGTAGTGGAAATACAGTTTGGCCATGGCGCCCTTTTAAGCCCACTTGGCCGGGCCCGGGGAAGGCCCCTGGCAGGCCTTCCACCAAAAAAGCCGGCTCGCATGGAAAAAGCGGCTGACGTGTCGCTGATCGGCCAGCCAGCGCCGTTGATCGTGATTGCCTTAATGCTTGAAACCGCACGAGAATGGTGTTTGGCTGACGAAACAAGGCGGGCACAAAAACCGTGACTTCGCCTCGCCAAAGAATCGAAATGGGAGAAAGTTCATGTCGCGTATGAATTCCTTCGTCGCAGGCCTCGGCCTTGCGGCTTTCTTGTCGACGAGCGCTGCCTTCGCCGGGGATCCGGCTAGCTGCAAGGCGGTACGCCTTTCCGATGTCGGATGGACCGATATCCAGGCGACGACCGGCATCGCCTCGGTGCTGCTCACGGCGCTCGGCTACGAGCCGCAGGTAATCCAACTGTCGGTGCCGGTGACGATGGCGTCGCTGAAGAACAAGGACCTCGATGTCTTCCTGGGCAACTGGATGCCGTCGATGACCAACGACATCAAGGACTACACGGCCGACGGTTCGGTGGAGACCATCAGCACGAACCTGACCGGCGCCGGCTACGGCATCGTCGTGCCGACCTATGTGGCGGATGCCGGCGTCAAGACACTCACCGACCTCGGCAAGTTCAAGGACAAGTTCGACGGCAAGATCTACGGCATCGAGGCCGGCAATGACGGCAACCGCATCATCCTCGACATGATCAAGAACCCGAAGGACAATCTCGAAGGCTTCGAACTGGTCGAATCCTCGGAGGCCGGCATGCTGACGCAGGCCGAGCAGTCGATGAAGAACAATGAGTGGATCGCCTTCCTCGGCTGGACGCCGCACCCGGTGATGGGCGCCATGAAGATCACCTATCTCGACGGCATGGGCGACAGCGGCTTCGGTGCCGCCACCGTCCACACCAATGTGCGCAAGGGCTACACCACCGAGTGCCCGAACGCCGGCAAGCTCATTGCCAACCTCAAGTTCAACCTGGACATGGAAGGCCAGTTGATGGACGCCATCCTCAAGGGCGGCGACGCCCAGACTGTCGCCACCGACTGGCTGAAGAAAAATCCGGATGCCGTGACACCCTGGATCGCCGGCGTGACCACCTTCGACGGCGGCGATGCGGCAGCGGCCATCAAGACCGCACTGGGGAGCTGAGCCGACTGACTTCGGCATGCACGCGTGAGAACAAAAGGGCAGCCACTGGAAAAGGCTGCCCTTTTTCATATGCTGTGAGAAGATGACGTGACGACAGCGGACACCGCGGCAAAGCGATGCCGGTAGGAGAGGGGGCAAGATGGATCCGATTTCCAAATTCCTGGTCAGCTACAAGATTCCCATCGGCCCATGGGGCAAGGCGTTCTTCGGGTTTCTCACCGACAATTTCGACACCGTCTTCAGGGCCTTTTCCAACGGCCTGAACTTCATCCTCGACGGCCTGGTCGACCTCCTGCTGGTGGTGCCGCCGGTGCTGCTGGCGCTCATCATCGCCATCATTGCCTGGCTGCTGCAGCGTTCGCGCCCGCTCGCGATCGGCGTCTTCCTCGGGCTGATCTTCATCATCAACCAGAACCTGTGGAAACAGACGGTGCAGACGCTGGTGCTGGTCGTGGCCGCCGCCGCCATGGCAATGGCCATCGGCGTGCCGCTCGGCATCTGGGCGGCGCACAAGCCGAAGGTCTACCGCTTCATGCTGCCGGTGCTCGACCTGATGCAGACGCTGCCGACCTTCGTCTACCTGATCCCGGTGCTGACCCTGTTCGGCCTTGGCAACGCGCCCGGCCTCATCGTCACCATCATCTTCGTCATCCCGACCGCGGTCCGGCTCACGCATCTCGGCGTCGTCTCCGTGCCCAAGTCGATCATCGAGGCCGGCGAGGCCTTCGGCGCCACCAGGAGCCAGCTGCTGTGGAAGGTCGAACTGCCCTCGGCGCTGCCCACCATCATGGCGGGCCTGACCCAGTCGATCATGCTGTCGCTGTCGATGGTGGTGTTCGCAGCGCTGATCGGCGCCGGCGGGCTCGGCACCGAGATCAACCGCGCGCTCGGTTCGCGCCGCATCGATCTCGGCCTCGAGGCCGGGCTCGCCATTGTCGTGCTCGCCATCGTGCTCGACCGCATGACCCGCATTGGCGTTGGAGGCAAGAAATGACCGTCGCCGTCGATTTCAGGAACGTCGATATCGTCTTCGGCGCCGACCAGGCGGGTTCGCTGGCGCTCATCGACAAGGGCGCGACGCGCGCCGAGATCCTCGAGCAGACCGGCAATGTGCTCGGTTGTGCCGGCGCCAGCCTTACCGTGCATGAGGGCGAGATTTCCGTCCTCATGGGTCTGTCCGGCTCGGGCAAGTCGACACTGCTGAGAGCGGTCAATCGCCTGAACGTCGTCTCGCGCGGCCAGGTTCTGGTCAAGGATGGCGACCGCACCGTCGATGTCGTCACCTGCGACGAGGCTACCTTGCGGCGCCTGCGGCAGAAGCAGGTTGCGATGGTGTTCCAGCAGTTCGGCCTGCTGCCGTGGCGGACGGTGGAAGAGAATGTCGGGCTTGGCCTCGAACTTGCCGGCGTGCCGGATGCCGAGCGCAAGGAGCGCGTCCACAGGCAGCTCAAGCTGGTCAATCTCGAGCAGTGGTCGAAGAAATACGCGCATGAGCTTTCGGGTGGCATGCAGCAGCGCGTCGGGTTGGCGCGCGCCTTCGCCACCGAGGCGCCGATCCTTCTGATGGACGAGCCGTTCTCGGCGCTCGACCCGCTGATCCGCACCAAGCTGCAAGACGAGTTGCTGCAGCTGCAGGCCGAACTGAAGAAGACTATCATCTTCGTCAGCCACGACCTCGAGGAAGCGCTGAAGATCGGCAGCCACATCACAATCATGGAGGGCGGACGCATCGTGCAGACCGGCGCGGCGGAGGACATCGTGCTCAAGCCCGCTAACGATTATGTCCGCGACTTCATCGCCAATGTGAATCCGCTGTCGGTGCTCACCGCCTGGAACGTGATGCGCGACCGCCGCGATCTCGAACAGGGCAAGGACGGCTGGGTGTGGCTCGACCGGCGCAAGACGACGCGCTTCAAGATCGACGACCATGGCCTCGTGGCGGCGGCTGAGCGTGACGGCAAGCCGGCGGTATGGGTGTCCTGCGCCGAGGTCGAAGGCCAGCCCGAGGAAGCGGCCCAGGTGTTCTGGGCCAATCCCGGAACGTCGCTGAAGACCGTGATGCTGGCCATGCACCGGTCGCAGACTGCGCCCGTGGCGCTGTTCGATGACCAGTCGCGCTTCGTCGGCGCGATCGGCATCAGGGACGTGCTGAGCGCGGTGCTGCGGCGGTAATCCCTCAGTCGCGTCTCAAGTCGCCAGCGGCAGACGCAGCTCCGTCAGCAGGCCGCCGTCCGGATGGTTGGACAGGCGGATCTCGCCGCCGGCGGCACGCGCGATGTTGCGGGCGATGGTGAGGCCGAGGCCGAGGCCGCCGGTCTGGCGGTTGCGGGACTGTTCCAGGCGCACGAAAGATCCGAACACGGCGTCGATCTGGGCTTGCGGAATACCCGGCCCTTCGTCGCGTATGGCCAGCGTGATCATGTCGCCCGACCGGTACAGGCTGAGATGCGCCTTCTTGCCGTAGGTGACTGCATTTTGCACAAGATTGGTGACGCAGCGCTTGAGCGCGACCGGCCGCGCCATGCAGATCAGACCGCGCGAGCGCGTATCATCATTGTCGAAGGAGACCTCGGCGTAGCCGTCGGCGATCGATTCCACCAGCGACCAGAAGTCGATGCGCTCGCTCTTTTCCTCGTTCACCTCGAAAGTGGCAAAGTCGATCACCGAGCTGGCGATGCTCTCGACATCGGCGAGATCGTGCGCCAGCGCCTCGCGAACCGCCGACTTGCGCAACAGTTCCAGGCGCAGCCGCATCCTGGTCATCGGCGTGCGCAGGTCGTGCGCCAGCGCGGCGGCCAGGTGCTCACGGTCCTCGACATATTCACGCAGTCTCGCCTGCATGGCGTTGATCGCCTTGGCGGCGGCGCGCACCTCGCGGCTGCCGCTTTCGGCGATCGGCGGGCTCTTGAGGTCATTGCCGATCCGGTTCACGGCGGTTTCCATCATTCGGTAGGGCGCGGTCAGCCGGCGCAGCGACCAGATCGACATGATCACCACCAGCCCCGCTATCAGCGAATAGAGCGGCAGGCTGTCGAAGCTCAGGATCGGGCCGACCGGCGTGATCGGCTCGGTGAAGTTCAGCCATTGGCCGTCGGCGAAGCGCAGCGAGGCGGTCAGCTTGTCACTCTGGGCGAAATTCGCCGCCAGCACCAGGAGATCGCGTTCCACCTGGCCGACGTCCCTGTTCATGACCTCGCCACCGGGGCTGTCGGATTCCTGCGTCGCCGGATCGCGCCGGACGCGCGCGTCGGTGACGCCGAACTTCGACAGCCGTCCAACGAGAATGTCTTCCAGCTCGGCGAGTTCATCGTCGCCGGCGATCGACGAGGTGACCGCGGGGGTGTCTGAAACCGTGAGAGCGTAGGTGGCGTTGAACAGGCCGGATGCGGTCGCCTTGCGCTCCTCGGGCGTGGCGGCATGCATCAGCTGCACCAGCGAATAGGCGCGGTCGTTGAGGCGGTAGAGATCGACCACGTCATTGGCGGCCGCGCGGTCGCGCGACACGATGTAGAGCGTCGCGACCTGACTGATCAACAGGCCGGCAATGACGATCAGCAGCACCCACACAGGCAGGGTCTGCGGCAGGAAACGTCTCATTCGGAAGTCGTTTCGGGGAGGAACTGATAGCCGCCGCTGCGCACCGTCAGGATCAGCTTGGGCGTCTTGGGGTCATCTTCCATCTTGCGCCGCAGCCGGCTGACCAGGATGTCGATGCTGCGGTCGAAGGAATAATCGCTATCGCCGCCGGAGAGTTCGATGAGCTGGTCGCGGGTCAGCACGCGCTGTGCGCTCTTGACGAAGGTCTGCAACAGATTGAACTCCGCCATGGTCAGTTCGACCCTGACATCGTCGGGCGCGGTCAGCCGGCGCCGCGAACAATCCATCGTCCAGCCGGCGAAGCGGTAGATCTGCTTCGATGTGACGCGTTTGGGCTCGGGGGCACCGTTGCGCCGCAGCACGGCGCGTATGCGGGCCAGCAATTCGCGGGGGTCGAAAGGTTTGGGCACATAGTCGTCGGCGCCCATCTCGAGGCCAACCACGCGGTCTGTCGTCTCGGTGACGGCGGTCAACATGATGATCGGCGTCGAATACTGGGCCCGGACGTCACGGCACAGTTCCAGCCCGCTCCTGCCGGGCAGCATGACGTCGAGCACGATGAGATCGACCTGTGCACGGCGCAGGATCGTTTCCATCTCGGTGCCGTCGGCGGCAACCGATGTGTGCAGGCCGCGCTTCTGGAAGAACTCCTGCAGCAGGTCGCGAATGCCCTTGTCGTCGTCGACGATCAGTATGTGTGCGTCGGATTTCACGGGGATCCTGTCTTCGTTGACCTGCCAAGCCGGCAGGCGGCCACCCACACGATAGAATTCGGGCCATATGTTGGCCAGTGCCTTGGATTTCAAGGCAAGGTAAATCTGGCAATCTCCACACCGAATGCGCTGGAGGCCTCCCGCCGGGGCGCACAGACACAATCCAGAAACAAAATTCTATAATCGGGAAAAACTCCTGAAAAACTAGGCCGGCATAACGGTGCCGTGGCGGTCAGGTCATTTGGCCGCGACGCAAGTCTCCGGGTTCACGGATTAACCGATGCCAAGGTTGTCGATCAGTTTGTTGGGTGCGTTGATGGGCATTTCGCTCGTCACAGCCGCTGCTGGACAATCGGATGCAAAAGTGACGCCCACCACCCGGACCGAGCGGTGTGCCAATCTCAGCCACCAATTCGATGAAGCCCTCGAAACCCATGCCGCGGCAACGCAGGTCACCGCGGCAAAGGCACTTCAGAGAAAGGGCAACCGGTACTGCGCCGCCAAGAAACAGGCACAGGGTATCCGGATGCTCGCCAACGCTTTGAAGTTGCTGGGGGTGACACCGAACGACCCGGTTCAGTGACACTCGAAACCCGACCCGCATGAAAAGGAAATGAAGCCATGAAAAAGTCCATCCTCTCCGCCACCGGTCTCGCCGTTGCTCTCGCCTTCGCCATGCCGGCTCTCGGCAACGCCGCTGCCACCACGACCGCCGCTCCGGCTGCTTCCTCGACGACCACCGCTCCGGCGACCACGACCGCCAAGCCTCCGGTGAAGAAGGTCGTTGCCAAGAAGCACAAGAAGGCGAAGAAGACTGTCAAGAAGACCGACAAGAAGGTCGCTCCGAAGGCTTAATCCAGGTCGGGCACACTGCCTGCCTTATGACAAGGCCGCTCCAGTCGCGTTTTGCTGGAGCGGCCTTCTTCCTGTCCGAAAAAGCCGAAGGCCGTGTATCGGCAGTGAAGCGAACGGACAGGTCCGAACGATGTGGCCGAAGCCGGCGCCGGCGGCTTTGTCTCGATCGGCCTTAACCCGATTGCAAGGCCGGCGCCGTAGGACAATCCGCATGAAGAGGCGGCTTTCGTCCATTCTGCGCTCGATCGTGTTCGGCAGCCTGGTCGCCACCGGCGCCGCCCGGCTTATGATCCTGTTCACCGCCAGTCCCGTGCCGGATCCGGCCAGCGGCCGCACCGAGCCGTCACTGTTCGCGCCTGTGATTTCCACCGACTGGGATTACATCACGCCCGCGCAGACCTGGCTGCTCATCGCACTTGCCAGCGTGACGCTGATCTGCGTCGTCGCCTGGCCGGTCGCATCCTGGATGGAACGCCGGTCGGATGCTGCCGGAAACTTGCCCTCCCGGAGCGGCTTCGGCCGCCAGGGCCGTTGAACCGCGGGCCGCACTTCCCACATAGCTCTGTGATTGGACGCTCGCTTTCGCCCGTGCGAAAATAGGGCGTAGCCGAGGCTCGCGCAATTGCCGGTTCCCATGCCTGAAATCACGACAAAACCCCGTACGCAGACCCTACCCAAGACCGAGCGGCCGAAGCTCTACAAGGTCATCCTGCTCAATGACGATTTCACGCCGCGTGAATTCGTGGTGACGGTGCTGAAGGGCGAGTTCAAGCTCAGCGAAGACCAGGCGCATCGGGTGATGATCACGGCGCATCGGCGCGGCGTCTGCGTCGTCGCCGTCTTCACCAAGGACGTCGCCGAGACAAAGGCGACACGGGCCACCGACGCCGGCAAGGCCAAGGGCTATCCGCTGATGTTCACGACGGAGCCGGAAGAGTAGAGCAGGTTTCTTCCCTTCTCCCACAAGGGGAGGAGGGAAAATGCTCCTATCGTCCTTCGCGGTACCACATCGAACCCATCGCCAGCAGCAGCAGGCCGAGGCCGAGAAAGCCGCCGAACAGCGGAACGCGCGAGACCGCCTTGAGCACGCTATCGTCGGTGGTGCGCAGGCCGATCCAGTCGGCGCCGGACGCTTCTCCCGAGGACCGTACGGGGACGATCGAGGGCAAGGTCACGTCGCCGCCTCCAAGGGTCGATCCCGCAAGCCTGCGAACGCTGCCGCCGGTGGCTTCGGCGGGAGCCTTCAGCCGGTCCTGCGTGGAAACGACGTCGGCGAATTCGGGTGCGTTGACCGGCCCGACATGGGCGAGCGCGGTAAGGTCGCCATTGCCGACCTGGTAAAGGCCGATCTCGGAGGTCTGGGCGCTGCCCAGGAAGACACCGGGTTCGGATTTCTCGAGCTTGACGGTAATGGTCTTGCCGGAGGGCGTAATGATCTGGGCCGGGCCGGGGTCGTCGGCCATGGTCTGGCGGCGGATTTCCAGCACCATGCCGCGCCCGTCGGCGGTCAGCCGTTCCTCCTCGAGCTCTGGCTCCTTCATCAGCCAGTGGGCGATGCGGCGGTAGAGCTGGACATGCGGGCCGCCGCCTTCGAAGCCGCGCGCCCACAGCCAGCCCTGGTCGGACAGAAGCATGCCGACGCGGCCTTCTCCCTTGCGGTCGAGCAGGAGCAGCGGCCGGTTGTCGGCCCCCTTCATCACCACCTCGCCTTCGGGATTCTGCACGCCTATGGTGCGGAACCAGCGGCTCCAGTGCGGCGGCTCGCTGGCAGAACCGTCGAGACCGCGCGTCACCGGATGGCGCTGGCCGATGTCGGTGAGGCGTGGGTAGAACGCCTTGTCGACGACCTCGCCGGTCGGCATCGCCGGCAGCGCCGACATCAGCGGCGTGCGCGCGATCGAGCTTTCACCGGCATATTCGGGTCCGGCCGCAATCAGCAGCGCGCCGCCTTTTTCGACATATTCGGAGATGTAGTCGTAGTAGAGGATCGGCAGCACGTCGCGGTGCTGGTAGCGGTCGAAGATGATCAGGTCGAAATCCTTGATCTTCTCGACGAACAGTTCCCGCGTCGGGAAGGCGATGAGCGACAATTCGTTGATCGGCGTGCCGTCCTGCTTCTCCGGTGGCCGCAGGATGGTAAAATGGACGAGATCGACCGAGGCGTCGGATTTCAACAGATTGCGCCAGGTGCGCTCGCCCGCATGCGGCTCGCCAGAGACGAGCAGCACGCGCAGGTTCTCGCGAATGCCGTCGACCAGCGCGATGGCGCGGTTGTTGGTGTCGGTGAGCTCGCCCGGCTCGCGATCGATGGCGAGTTCGATGATGTTGCGCCCAGCGCCGGGAATGGTCACGTGCAGCGGCATGGCCTGCCCGACGGTGGCATGCTCGACCGCGACCTGCTCGCCATTGACCGAAACGCGCACATCGACCGGCCCGGTCTCGTTGCTGGTTGAAATCACGCGATAGGTCATATCGAGCGGCTTGCCGACGAGGGCGAAGCGGGGCGCGTTCTCGAAACGTATGCGGCGATCCTTGTCGTGGTCGTTGCCGGTGATCAAGGCGTGCAGCGGGGCATTGAAATCAGGCGCGCCGGCGGGTGCGTCATGCACTTCGCCATCGGTGATCATGACGGCGCCGCCGATGCGCGAGGGCGGCACGTCGCGGAAGGCGTTTTCGAGCGCGCCGAACAGCCGCGTTTCCGTGCGTTCCTCGGCGGCTTCCGACTTGCCGGCCTCGACGACGCGGACGTCGAACTGCTTGAAGCGGCCGAGGCGCTGCTCAAGCCCGGCCAGCGCCTCGTCGGTCTGTTTGGTCCGTTCACCGATGTCCTGGCTCTGGCTCCGGTCGACGATCAGGGCAACCACGCTTTGCTGCGGCTCGCGCTCCTCGTTGAGGAACACCGGATTGAAGAGAGCGGCGGCGAGCGCCAGCAATGCGACGAGGCGCAGGACCGCGCCGCGCTGGCGAAACCACAGGCCGACGGCCGCGAGCAGGGCCAGCGGCACCAGCACAAGGGCCAGCAGCGGCCAGGAGATCAGCGGTTCGAAGGAGATCGACCAGTTCATGCCTTACCCTCCCCCTTGCAGGGAGGGCCGATCCGGGGAGCGAGCGCAAGAAGGAGCGTCATCTTACTGGCCCAACCGTTCAAGCAATATGGGCACGTGCACCTGGTCGGATTTGTAGTTGCCGGTCAGCATGTACATCATGATGTTGACCCCGGCGCGCAACGCATAGATGCGCTGCATCGGGTCGTTGGGCACGGTCGGCAGCAGCGGGTCGCCATTCTCGTCGACGGCCCAGGCGCCGGCGAAATCATTAGCGGTGATCATGATCGGCGAGACGCCGTCACCGGTACGCACCGGCCGGTTTTCGGCATTGCTGGCGTCGAGCGATGCCTCGACCCAGAGCGGGCTGCCGGCGAAGCGGCCAGGGAATTCGGGCAGGATGAAGAAGGATTTGGTCAGAACATGATCCGACGGCACCGGCTCCAGCGGCGGCACGTTGAGGTTGCCGAGGATGTCGCGCAGCCGCTCGGTGGCGGGGCTGGTCGAGTCGGCGCCGATGCCGTTGGCGAACTGGTCGCGCGTGTCGAACAGCACGGTGCCGCCCTGCTGCATATAGGCATCGATACGGGCAATCGCGGCCTGGCTGGGCATGGCTGCGGCCGGATCGATCGGCCAATAGATGAGGGGAAAGAACGAAAGCTCGTCCTTGGAGATGTCGACGCCGGCCGGCGCGCCCGGCTCGAGCGCGGTCTTCTCAATGAGGAAGCGGGTCAGGCCCTCGAGCCCGGCGCGACTGATCGAATCGTCGCCGGGCACGCCAGTCAGCACATAGGCTATCCGGGTCTTGGAGATGTCCTCTATCGCGGCGGTGTCGCCAGGCTTGGCATCGTCGGCGCGCGCGGGGCCGACATGGCCGAACAGCGCGCCGAGCCCGATCAGAATGGCCGCCATGGTGGTTACGGCCGCAGCGCGGCGCGGCCTGCGCGTCAACAGGCCGCCCATCCAGAACACCGCCAGCGTATCGAGCACCATCAGCGCCAGCGCGGCGGCCACCAGCGCGCCCTTCAAATTACGCGATTCGTCAAAGGCATACTGAATTGTGGTGACCGGGACAGTGATTTGCGGGCGCGCCAGCGGCGCAAGCGTGCTTGTCGCATCGAGCAAATTGTGGGCGAAAACGCCGGCTTCCGAGCCATAGAGGCCGGGCGGGTTTTCGAAGGTCACCGGCAGTGTACCGGCGCCCGGCACCAGCGGGCGCGCATCCGGCGTCGGCGGCACCAGCATTCCGTCGGCCGCTATCATGCGGTAGGGCGCCAGCGAGGTGGCGGCGGCTTCGGCATTGGCGATGGCGGCTCCCTGGTTGCGCGACAGCTGCACGATGCGGCGCAGCATCTCGACGAAGCTGCCTGAGATCGGCAGGTTCGACCAGGTTGCTTCGGGCGTGACGTGGAACAGCACGAGCGTGCCCTTGCCCTTCTTCAGGCCGGTGACCAGAGGCGTGCCGTCGGCAAGCGCTGCCCAGGTGCGCTCGACGATATCGGGCGTCGGTTCGGCCAGCACCTGCCTGGAAACGGTCACCTCGGTCGGCGGCGCCAGATCGGCGAAGGGGCCAGCCTTGGGGAATTCGGTGACCGGCTGCGGCGTGGTCCATGACAATGCGCCGCCGAGCGAGCGTTCGCCGGTGCGCAGACGCACCGGCAGCAGGTCGTCGTCATTGCCGGCGGCGGCCAGCCGCGACCCGGCGAAACGCACCAGGGTGCCGCCCTTTTCAACCCAGTCGACGAGCCTTGGCCTGATCTGTGCGGGAATGGTACCGATATCGGCCATGACGATCATCGCCGGCTTCTGGTCGAGGATCTGCGGAATGGCGTCGGCCAGGTCGGCGCTGGAAGGTTCGACCAGGTCGGCGAAGGGCTGGAGCGCGCGCCTGATATAGTAGAGCGGCGATAGCAGCGGCTGCGCCTGGTCGGCCTCGGCCTGCGACAGGAGCCCGACACGGCGGCGCTTGGAGCTTTCGTCCAGCACGCGCACCGCGCCCGCCTGACGCTCGCCGTCGAGCGCGATCGAGGCGAAATCGTTGCGCAACTCGAACGGCACCGCCATGGTGCCGGTGGCGGTTGATTGGCCGGGTGCGAAAGTCAGCGTCGCATCAGCGATGCGGCGGCCCTTGTCGTCGAAGGCGCCAGCGGTGACTTGCGCCGGGGCCGCATCGCCGGGCGCGCGGATGGCGGTGAGGGCAAAACCGTCGACGTCGTTCTCGGCGCCTGTCAGGCCGGTCAGCGACATCCGGTCGGCAACGGCCCACACGACGCGGGCGGCGTTTTTGGACAGAAGCGTGTTGAAGGCGGCCTCGTCGCCCTTCGCCGCCAGGCCGTCGGCCAGCACGGCGACGCTGGCGCCCGGCAGGCGCTCCAGGGCGGCTGCGACGCGCGCGTAGACCGCCGGTCGGTCGGTCGGGATCGGCCGGGGCTTTGCCGCGCGCAGGCGGTCGAGCGCCGCGGCCGCATCGAAGGGGCCGATCTCGGCATTGGGTTTTTCGGCGGTGAAGGCGATGATGATCGGCACGCCGTTCGAACCGGCGTCGGCGATCAGCCGCTCGGCGGTTGCGATGCGCTTGTTCCAGTCGGCGGCGCTTGCCCAGCCATTGTCGACGACCAGCGCCAGGGCCGCGCCCTCGGCCGGCAGTTTCTCGCGCGGATTGAAGACCGGTTCGGCAAGGGCGGCGACGATGAGCGCCGCCATCAGCAGCCTGAGCAGCGTCAGCCACCAGGGGCTCTGCTGCGGGGTTTCCTCGCGCTTCAGCACGCGCGCCAGGATCTTCAGCGGCGGAAACACCTCGGTCTGCGGCCTGGGCGGGGTCAGCCTGAGCAGCCACCAGATCACCGGCAGCGCCAAAAGACCCCACAGCAGCATGGGCGCGCCAAAGGAAAGCGGCAGCCAGCTCATGCGACGGCCTTTCCTGGCTGATCGCCACTAGCGATCATGCCGCCGCGATCGCCAGCGATCGGCCTGGGCTGATCGCCACCAGCGATCATGCCGGCGCGGCCAACAGCGGTCAGCCCGGGCTGACCGCCATCGGTCATCGCCATGTGCAGGCGTACCAGGGCGTCGGAAGCCAGCCGATCGGTGTGGTTGACGGTGAAGCTCCAGCCGAGCCGCTTGCACCAGCTGGCCAGTTCCTGGCGTCGGGCGCCATAGAGCAGGCGATACTCATCGGCCAGCATCTCGGCGCGGCCGGCGGTCAGCTTCTCGCCGCTCTCCGGGTCGGTGAATTCGGTGCGGCCGGCATAGGGGAATGTCTCCTCGGCCGGGTCGGCGACCTCGATCAGATGCGCGCGCACGCCATGGCGGGCGAGCACGTCGAGCCAGGCCATGGTTTCCTCGACCGGGTCGAGGAAATCACTGGCGATGACGATGTCGCAGAAGCGGCGGATGCCGGAGAGATCGGGCTTGGCCGGCAAGTCGCCGGCATGCATGAGCTGGGCGGCGATGCGCTCGGCGCCGTTGCGGGCGGTGAACGGATCGGTAAGGCCGGGCCAGGCGATGCGCTCACCGCTACGGGACAGCAGCTCGGCCATGGCCAGCGCCAGCACCAGGCCGCGCGATTGCTTGGAAACGGCGGCACCGGTCGATTTGTAGAGCATGGACGGCGAGGGGTCGGCCCACAGCCACACCGTATGGGCCGCTTCCCATTCGCGGTCGCGCACATAGGTGTGGTCGTCGCGGGCCGAGCGGCGCCAGTCGATGCGCGAGGAATCGCCTTCGACATAGGGCCGGAACTGCCAGAAATTCTCGCCGATGCCGCGCTTGCGGCGGCCATGCCAGCCGGCGATCACGGTGTTGACGATGCGGCGCGCCTCGACCAGCAAGTCGGGCACGAGCGAAGCCCGCAACCGGCCGCGGGCGAGCGCGTCGCGCGTCGCTGCCGGAGCCTGGAGCTCGCCGATGCGCGCCATCAAATCCCTTTCACGAGCTTGGCCACCACATCGCGCACGCTGGTGCCTTCGGCGCGGGCGGCGAAGGTCAGCGCCATGCGGTGCTGGAGCACCGGCTCGGCCAGAGCCCGCACATCGTCGACCGACGGCGCCAGCCGCCCATCATAGAGCGCGCGCGCCCTCGTGCACAGCATCAGTGCCTGGCTGGCGCGGGGACCCGGGCCCCAGGCGACATGCCTGTCGGTTTCGGCGTTGCCCTGGCCGGGGCGCGCCGAGCGCACCAGGGCCAGGATTGCCTCGACCACGCTTTCAGGCACCGGCATGCGGCGGATCAGCGTCTGGATATCCCTCAGCCGCGCCGGCTGCAGCACATTCTGTGCCTTCGCGTCCTCGACCCCAGTGGTTTCCAAAAGGATGCGGCGCTCGGCCTCGAGTTCGGGATAGAGGATGTCGACCTGCATCAAAAAACGGTCGAGCTGTGCCTCGGGCAGCGGATAGGTGCCTTCCTGTTCCAGCGGGTTTTGCGTCGCGAGCACATGGAAAGGCGAGGGCAGGTCGTGGCGGGCACCGGCAATGGTGACGTGATACTCCTGCATGGCCTGCAGCAGCGCCGACTGGGTGCGCGGCGAGGCGCGGTTGATCTCGTCGGCCATCAGCAACTGCGCGAAGATCGGCCCGGAAATGAAGCGGAAGGAGCGCTTGCCGAATTCGTCCTGCTCCATCACCTCGGAGCCGAGAATGTCCGAGGGCATCAGGTCGGGGGTGAATTGGATGCGGCGCGAATCGAGGCCGAGCACGATGCCCAGCGTCTCGACCAGCTTGGTCTTGGCGAGGCCCGGCACGCCGACCAGCAGCGCGTGGCCGCCGGCCAGAAGCGCCACCAGAGCGCGTTCGACGACACTTTCCTGGCCGAAGATGATGCGACCGACCCCGTCGCGGACCCTGGAAATGTCGGCCAGCGCCTTCTCGGCCTCGGCGATCATGTCTTTTTCGCTGATCGGGCTTTCCTTGACCATCACGCTCATGCAGCATCGATCCTTGTGGTTGGAAATACCAGCTTGACGCAGAATGCCGCGATTCGGCTCCGTCTGGCGCCTGCCTTCAAATTTAAATCACAGAGTTAGGCTGACAAGCGCAACAACAGTGACTATTTCGTGACGATGGCAGAGGGCTCCGAACAAAGACAGCAAAGCCTGGCGGCCGCGACCGAGGCGCGCGGCCTCGAGGCGCTGATCTCGCGTGCGGCCCGCGCCGGCAAGGGGCCGGCCCCGGTGGAGCGCTGGAATCCCGACTTCTGCGGCGATTTGGATATGGAAATCAAGGCTGACGGCACCTGGTTCTATCTCGGCACGCCGATCGGCCGCATGCCGCTGGTACAGCTTTTTTCCTCGGTGCTGCGCAAGGACGCGGACGGCAGGACCTATCTGGTGACGCCGGTGGAAAAGGTCGGCATCCGCGTCGCCGACGCACCCTTCATCGCCGTCGAGATGGATGTCTCGGGCAGCGGCGAGGGCCAGATCATCACGTTCCGCACCAATGTCGGCGACGTCGTCGAGGCCGGACCGGAGCGGCCGCTGCGCTTCGTCGACGAGCACGAGACCGGCGGGCTGAAGCCTTATGTGCTGGTGCGCGGGCGGCTGGAGGCGCTGGTGGCGCGGCCGGTGATGTACGAACTGGTCGAGCATGGCGAGGAGATCGAGATCGGCGGCAGGTTGATGTTTGCCGTTCGTTCGAAAGGCCAGGCCTATCCGATCATGCCGGCCGACAGGCTGAGGCAGCTGAGCGCGTGACGGACAGTTCATGATGGACCAGGTGACGCCGACGCCCTTTTCCATTGCCGATTTGCGCGCGCGCTTTGCCGCGCAGCCGCAGGCGCATGCCGGCGACGACTATGGCGATCATCGCTTCAATCCAGGCCATCCGCGCCTCCACCGGGCGAAACCGCTGCGCGAAGCGGCGGTGCTGATCCCGATCGTCGATCACCAGGACGATGCCACGGTTCTTTTGACCAAGCGGGCCGAGACGCTGCGCAACCATTCCGGGCAGGTGGCCTTTCCCGGCGGGACGATCGATCCGACCGACGCCAGTCCGGAAGCGGCGGCGCTGCGCGAGGCTTTCGAGGAAATCGGCCTTGGCCGGGACCATATCGAGGTCATCGGCCGCATGCCCGATTATGTCGCGGGCAGCGGTTACAGGATCGCGCCGGTGCTGGGCATCGTGCGGCCGCCTTTCCAGTTGACACTCAATGCCGAGGAGGTCGACTTGGCCTTCGAAGTGCCGCTGCGCTTCCTCATGGATCCGGCCAACCACATCAGGGACAGCCGCATTTGGAACGATCTCGAATGGTTCTTCTACGATATGCCCTATGGCGACCGGCGCATCTGGGGCGTCACCGCCGGCATCATCCGCACGCTCTATGAAAGGCTCTATGGGTGAAGGTCTCGATCGCCGACAGGGCCGACTGGCTCGGCGACAAGCATCTGCAGCGCCTGCTTGCCATTCTGGCGAGCGGCGGCGAGGCAGCGCGGGTCGCCGGCGGCGCGGTGCGTAACACGCTGATCGGCCAGCCCGTCGCCGACATCGACATCGCCACCACCTGCCTACCGCAGGAGACAATCCGCCGCGCCGAGGCGGCGAGGTTCAAGACGGTTCCGACCGGCATCGAGCACGGCACGATCACCGTGATTGCCGGCGGCAAGCCTTATGAAATCACCACGCTGCGCGCGGATATCGAGACCGACGGCCGCCGCGCCAAGGTGTCGTTCGGGCGAGACTGGAAGCTTGATGCCGAACGGCGCGACTTCACCATCAATGCGCTCTACGCGGAAGCCGACGGCACGGTCGTCGATCTGGTCGGCGGCGTCGCCGACATAGAGGGGCGCCGGCTGCGCTTCATCGGCGATCCGGAAGCGCGTATCCGCGAGGACTATCTGCGTATCCTGCGCTTTTTCCGCTTCTTCGCCTGGTATGGCGAAGGCCGGCCGGACGCCGAGGGGCTGAAGGCTTGCGCCCGGCTGAAGGGAGGGCTCGTGCAGCTCTCGGCCGAGCGCGTCTGGTCCGAACTCAAGAAGCTGTTGTCGGCGGCCGATCCGTCCCGCGCGCTGTTGTGGATGCGGCAGGCAAGCGTTTTGACCAGCGTGCTGCCGGAAAGCGAGAAATGGGGCATCGACGCGATCCACGGCCTGGCCAGAGCCGAGAAGGATCTGGGCTGGACCGCGGACCCACTGCTCAGGCTGGAGGCGATCGTGCCGCCGGATGCGGCGCGCATGAAGACGCTGGCCGAGCGGCTGAGACTGTCGACGGCGGAAGCAAACCGTTTGCGCGACTGGGCGCTTACGCCGGGAATCGAGCCGAAAACGACCGAAGGCGAACTGGCCAAGACGCTCTACCGCGGCGACCGGCAGGGGGTCGTCGACCGGCTTCGCCTGTCACTCGCAGCGGCACGGGTGCGCGCGGTGGACCAGACCGATGCGCTCATCGAGGCAGGCGGCTTTTCCCGACTTCTCGCCTTCGCATTGAGATGGGAAAGGCCCGTGTTTCCGCTCAAGGGCGCCGATCTGACGGCGATCGGGGGGATGCCCGGGCCAAAACTCGGCGCGATCCTCAGGAATCTCGAAGCGGAATGGGTCGATGCCGGGTTTGGGCCCGATCGCGACGCGCTGCTCAAGCGCGCCGCGCAGGCCCTGAAGGCCGGATAAAGCATCAGTCAACGCAATCCGGGCGGAAATCGCCGCGATTTCCGGAACTTGCTCCAAATCAGGCGGCGTCGCGGACCTTCTCGATGCGCGAGCGGATCGCTTCGATCATCGTTTCGCGGATGATCGTCTCGCCATGCGTCTCGCGCATATGTTCGACGGCACGGCGCATGACCTCGGCTTCCTCTTCGGCGCGCGTGTGCCATTCACAACCTGGAACGAGCGAGCCGCAGTGGAATTCCTTCATGGGATTTCTCCTTTTCCTCCATGGAGTCCGGTCGACCGCCCTGCAAAAGGCGGCAGGGACTCCGCATCTTCTTGGCGCGTTGTCCGACCTTGAGACTGGTTGGACCACGAGCGGGTGAAACCATAACACAGATGGGGTGGCATTGATTGCCGTCAACGACAAAAAGGCGGAGCAGCGCTGCTCCGCCCTCTTACGCCAGCCCTATGGGCAGGTCATCACTTCATGATCTTGACTGCCTCGGCAACCTTATCCTTGCCGCTCATGTCCCATGAAACTCTGACCTTCTCGCCGACCTTCAGGCCAGGATCCTTGAAGGTCCGGGGAAGCGTAAAAGACGATCCATTGTCGAGAACCAGGCTTTTGGACGCCGTATCAAAGGTCTTGATCGTGCCGGTGGTGTGCTTGACGGCGGCGAATGCCACCGAACCGGAAGCAAGAATGGCAACCGCTGCGGCCGAAACAATGATCTTGCGCATTGCGAAGTACTCCTGGAAAGCGCGGGCACCCTTTTGGCAGAGGTGTCCCGCATCGTCCTGGGCCGTCCGGTTGCGTCGAGTCGCGATCCGCTTCGTTCTGACGCAATTCCGAACGGAGAACCGCTCTGCACTCCTGGAATTGCGCAGGCGAACCGCCGGCGCTTCCCGACCCGTCCCGACAAATAGCCTAGTCTTTTCCGATGCCTATTAGACGAAAAAGAAACTTTGCGACGGCTCCCGCGCCACATTCGGTGCCCATTTCGCAGCGAATGGGACATCAATGCGGCTCACGGCGCGCTCACCATCTTTTTACGGCCAGCGAGCCTCCGGCGGCAGGCTGGAGAGGATCGAGGCGACGTTTCCGCCGGTTTTCAGGCCGAAGATGGTGCCGCGATCGTGAAGCAGGTTGAACTCGACGTAACGGCCGCGACGGATGAGCTGTTCGTCGCGGTCGCCATCGGTCCAGTTCTCGTTAAAATTACCCCGCACCAGATGGCCGTAGACCACGAGAAAAGCGCGCCCGACATCCTGGACGAAGTTGAAATCGGCATTCCAGCCGCCTTTGTCCTCGCCCGAATGCAGCCAGTCGAAAAAGATGCCGCCGGTGCCGCGCGGCTCGTTGCGATGCGGAAGGAAGAAATACTCGTCGCACCAGGCCTTGAATTTCGCATGGTCGGCGATGCCGGCGTTCTTCTCGCAGGCGAACTGCATGGCGCGGTGGAAGGCCATTGTGTCAGGGTCGTCCTGTGTGCGGCGTCGGTCGAGCACCGGGGTGAGGTCGGCGCCGCCGCCGAACCAGTGGCGCGAGGTGACGACCATGCGCGTATTCATGTGCACGGCCGGAACGTTGGGGTTCCAAGGGTGCGCGATCAGCGAAATGCCGGATGCCCAGAAGCGCGGGTCCTCCTCGGCGCCGGGCATCTGCTTCCTGAATTCGGGCGAGAATTCGCCGTAAACCGTCGAGGTGTGGACGCCAACCTTCTCGAAGACTCGGCCGTGCATCATCGACATGGTTCCGCCACCACCCTTGCCGGAATCACGCTCCCACGGCGTCCTTTCGAACCGACCCGGCGACCACGAAGCGAGCGGGCCCTGGAGATCCTGCTCGATCTGCTCGAAAGCACCGCAGATGCGTTCGCGCAATGCCTCGAACCACAGGCGTGCCTTCATTTTCTTTTCTTCGATGTCGGCGGGCAGGCCAGCCGGTATTTCAGGTCGTTCCAAGTGCTGTCTCCGGTTTCGGGGCGGCCGGCCCCTACAAATGACTCGTCTTTTGCCGGCGCGATCCCTAATCTCTTAGGGGAAAGGGTCAAGTCTGATCTGATCGGAGCAAGGAGACCTTCGTGCGCACCCCGGCAAGACCGCCGTTGGATGGCCTGAAGAAAAGGCTCGATCAAAGCCGGGCTGAACGCGCGCGCATGCCGCGCGACGGATTTTTGCGCGAAACCTTCGTCCTGCCGCGTTCAGACGCTCGCCTGAAGGCAAAGGAATGGTTCGAGCGCTTCCCCAAGCAGGCTTACTGGACCGAGATCGAAAGCTGGTTCGAGCGGCCGGGCGATTTGATCGAATTCACCATAAGGCGCCTGCCGGCGGCGGATTAGGATTTCCTCGCCCTGTTTACGGGGACAACCCAATACAGGCGCGGCCCCTTGTATCCGCCTTCACTACGCTCAGGCACCTTCTCTCCGTGAACCGAGAGAAGGAAGAACCAGCCTTCTCGCCCCTGTTCCTTCCCTGGCCAGCCGGTCATCCTTGTTGCGGAGCGGACATTTGTCGATCGACATGCAGCCGCAGCCGATGCAGTCGGTCAGCCCGTCGCGCAATTTCTTCAATTGACCGATCTTGCGGTCGAGCCCGTCGCGCCAGGCGGTCGACAGCAGGCTCCAGTCGTCGCGCGTCGGGGTGCGGCCCTCGGGTAGGGATTGAAGCGCCGTCGCTATCTCGGCCAGCGAAATGCCGACCTCCTGCGCGATCTTGATGATGGCCACGCGCCTTAGCACGTCGCGGCCGTAGCGGCGCTGGTTGCCTGACGTGCGGTGGCTGCGGATCAGGCCGCGAGCTTCGTAGAAATGCAGCGCCGACACCGCGACACCGCTGCGCGCGGCCACTTGGCCAACCGTTAATTCCGCTGCTGGCGCCATCTCGCACTTTTCCGCTTGACCTCAAGTTAAGTTGAGCTTGTAGCGAAGAAGCCATCGACATGCAAACGACAGGAGATGGCGATGTGCGCCTGGGTGAGAATGACGGGCGAGGGCCGTGTCGCGGGCGCCGGCGGGACCGTGGCCGCCGCTTCAGCGGATGGCATTCTGGCCCAGTTGTCGCGTGGCTTCGCCGGCCACCATGGCGGCGGAGAGCGCCACATTGATGCTGCGCGCGCCGGCCTGCATCGGGATCGTCAGCCGCGCGTCCGCCGCCTGATGGACCGGATCCGGCACGCCTGCGGATTCACGGCCGAACAAAAGGATATCGCCAGTGGCGAAGTTGAAGCTGGTGTATGGGGTCGCGGCCTTGGTCGACAGCAGCACCAGCCGGCGCGCGCGGGCCTTGCGCCACTCCTCGAAGGCGTGCCAGTCGACATGCCGGGTCAGGGCAGCCATTTCGAGGTAATCCATGCCGGCGCGCCTGAGCGCTTTATCGGAGAGCGGAAAGCCGGTCGGTTCGATGATGTCGACGCCGATCCCGAGGCAGGCGGCGAAGCGCAGGATTGTGCCGGTGTTGCCGGCGATGTCAGGCTGGTACAGGGCGATGCGGAGACGGTCGTTCATTTCCGCATCCTTCTATTAAGTGGCAAATCGGCCACAGCGGCTTCGCGGTTTTGGAAATTGCTGGACCTGCGGGTGGCCATTTTCTGCGAAGTCGGGTATACAGCGTACATTGTCAACCCGAACCGAAGGAGGGGTAATTCATGATGACCATGCACATCCAGCACCCTCTCCGTGGGCTTACATGCCCGCTGGCGGTTTCGGTACGACGGTTCTCCTGATCTCTTAGACGCTTCCGCACCGATTTCCGCCGAAACCATTCCCTGGTCTTCGAAGGAATCCTGCGATGTTTTTCAAGCTGCCGAAGGGGCCGATGGCCCCGCCCCAACGCGTCTCGACTGATCAGCCGCCGATCCCGCGGCAGGACGTCGAACACCCTTTTTATCTCTATTTTCACACGGAGGACGGACCGATGTTCGATCCCTACAGAATACCGGGCTCGAGGAGCCTGCATATCCACCGGCTGCCGACCTGGGCGCTGCTGATCGGCGAAACGTATTCGTCGGCGGTCCACGCCGAGGTTCGCCGGCGTCCGCATCGCGGCATGCTGCCCGATGTCGATTTCTCGCGCGCGGTTCCCGACCCGAGCCGGCCCTCGTTGGTGCGCCGTATCATCCGGGCGATCCGGCCGGGCGCGAAGATCCGCCTTGTCGACACCGCACCGTCAGGATCAACAAAAGAGCCTGTCGGCGAAAAGCCCGCGAACCCCTATATAGCGCGAAGCAAGGCCGACGGTCCGGATGATTCCGGACCGTCGGCCCTCGGCGCCATGCGGTCCGAGGACTTCGTACGTTCACGCGCCGCGTGAGCGGAAACAGATTTCATGAGCATGACCTATGTTGTTGTTTAGCTGGTTTGAAAAAAGGCTCGATCCGTTCCCGGGCGCGGAGCCGGTCGAGCCGCCCAAGACGCTGGTTGCCTTCTGCCTGCATTACACGCGCGGCGCATGGCCCTATATCCTGGTCGATGCGGTGCTGGTGGCGGCAATCGCCATCGCGGAAGTGTGGATGTTCGGCTTCCTCGGCCGCATCGTCGACTGGCTTTCGGCGCAGAACCGCGAAACCTTCCTGCAGACGGAGGGCTGGAAGCTCGCCAGCATGGCCTTCATCGTGCTGTTCGCGCTGCCTGGCACGGTATGGCTGCATTCGCTGCTCAACCAGCAGACGCTGATGGGCAACTATCCCATGCGTATCCGCTGGCAGGTGCATCGCTATCTGCTCAAGCAGTCGATGAGCTTCTACCAGGACGAATTCGCCGGCCGCATCGCCACCAAGCTGATGCAGACGGCGCTCGCCGTGCGCGAATGCGTGATCAAGGTGATCGACGTCCTGAACTACGTCATCGTCTATTTCCTCGGCATGCTGCTCATCGTCGGCTCGGCCGACTGGCGGCTGGCCGCACCGCTCGGCGTGTGGATGGTCGGCTACATCCTTCTGCTGCGCTATTTCATTCCTCGGCTGGGCAAGGTCGGCGAGGAACAGGCCAATGCGCGCTCGGTCATGACCGGCCGCGTTGTCGACAGCTACTCCAACATCCAGACGGTCAAGCTGTTCAGCCATGCCCGCCGCGAGGCCTCCTTCGCCAAGGAGGGCATGATGGGCTTCCTCGACACGGTCTACCGGTCGATGCGGCTGGTGACGGTGCTGTTCGGCTCGCTCTACATCCTGAATGCGCTTCTCCTGTTCTCGGTTACCGCCATCTCGTTGTGGCTGTGGCTGGGCCAGGCGGTGACGATCGGCGCGGTCGCCGTGGTCATCGGCCTGGTTCTGCGGATGTGGGGCATGTCGCAGTGGATCATGTGGGAAATGTCGGGCCTGTTCGAGAATATCGGCACGGTGCAGGACGGCATCGCCTCGATTTCGCTGCCGCGCCTTGTCGAGGACAGGCCCGGTGCGAAGGAGATCACGGTCTCCAAAGGCGAGATACGCTTCGAGGACATCCGCTTCCACTATGGCAAGCAGAAGGGCGTCATCGAGAACCTGTCGCTGGCGGTGAAGCCGGGCGAGAAGGTTGGCATTGTCGGCCGCTCCGGCGCCGGCAAGTCGACGCTGGTCAATCTTCTGCTGCGGTTCTACGACCTCGAAGCCGGCCGTATCCTGATCGACGGCCAGGAGATCGCAGCGGTGAAACAGGATTCACTGCGCGCCCAGATCGGCATGGTCACGCAGGACACCTCGTTGCTGCATCGTTCGGTGCGCGAAAACATCCTCTATGGCCGGCCCGACGCCAGCGACGACATGCTTGTCGAGGCTGCGCGGCGCGCCGAGGCGCTGGACTTCATCGCCGGGCTTTCGGACCATAGCGGCCGCAAGGGATTCGATGCCTATGTCGGCGACCGCGGCGTCAAACTGTCCGGCGGCCAGCGGCAACGCATCGCCATCGCTCGCGTTATGTTGAAGGACGCGCCCATACTTATCCTTGACGAGGCGACGTCGGCGCTGGATTCCGAGGCGGAAGCGGCCATCCAGGAGAACCTCTACAAGCTCATGCAAGGCAAGACCGTCATCGCCATCGCCCACCGGCTGTCGACCATCGCGGCGATGGACAGGCTTGTGGTGATGGACCAGGGCCGCGTCATCGAGGAAGGTTCGCACGAGGAATTGGTGGCCAAGGGCGGGCTCTACGCGCAGCTCTGGCAGCGCCAGTCGGGCGGTTTCCTGCTGGATGACGGCCCGATCGGTGTCGCAAGCGACGTTGTTGCCAATGACGTTGGCGCAAAGGGACAAGCCGCTGAATGATGGCCGCCGCCGCATGATGACAGCCGTCTATCGCTGGTTCGAGAACTGGGTCTATCCGTTCAGGGAGCCCACGAATCTTCGGCCGCCGTCCGGCGTCGCCGGTTTTCTCTGGCACTATGTCGGCCAGGCCAAGTTCGCCTTCTTCGCCATGCTGGTCATCGGCGGCATCGCGCCGCTGGTCGAGGCCGGGCTGTTCTACTTTGTCGGGCGGCTGGTCGACATCCTTGACCAGCTTCCCGGCGAACGCAGCTGGCATGCGCTGTGGACGGCCGCCGGGCCGGAACTTGTGTTCATGATCGTCGTGGTGCTGGTCGTCCGCACCATCGTCGTCGGCCTGTCGGCCCTGGTCGACGAGCAGACGATCACGCCTGGCTTCTACAATCTGGTGCGTTGGCAGGCGCACCGGCACGTGTCGCGCCAGTCCTACTCCTTCTTCCAGAACGATTTCGCCGGCCGCATCGCGACAAAAGTCTGGCAGGCTGGGCAAGCGACCGGCGACCTGATGGAAAGCTTCATCGAGGTCGTCTGGTTCATGATCGTCTATACGGTGACGACGCTGGCGCTGGTCGCGGGGCTCGATATCAGGCTCGCAGTGCTGGTGGTGATCTGGATCGCGGCCTTCGCCTGGCTGGCCAGGCTCTATCTGCCGGCAATCCGCAAACATGCCGAGGCGACCGCCGAGGCGGGGTCGATGATCACCGGCCGCATCGTCGATTCCTACTCCAACGTACAGACGCTGAAACTGTTCTCCGCCGATGGCGACGACCGCTACATCAGGAGCGGCTTCGACATCTATCTCGACGCGTTGCGCCCGTTCACGCGCCGGCTGACCGGCGTGCGCATGGCGCTGACGACGCTGTCGGGCATCATGATCACGGCGATCGGCTGCTTTGCCGTCTATCTCTGGGTCGAGGGCTCGATTACCGTCGGCGCGGTCGCCTTCACGCTATCGCTGGTGCTGCGGCTCAACATGCTGCTTGGCCGGCTGATGATGCAGCTCAACAGCATCCTGCGCAATCTCGGCGTGCTGGAGAATTCCAAGGCGCTGATCTCGCAGCCGCTCGGTTTGGTCGACGCACCCGACGCCCGGGAACTGGTCGTGGCCGGCGGGCGCATCGAGGTGAAGAATGTCGAGTTCCACTACGGCAAGGGGTTCGGCGTGCTCAACGGCATCGATCTCGTGGTGCGGCCGGGCGAGAAGGTCGGGCTGGTCGGGCCGTCCGGCGCCGGCAAGACCACGCTCGCCAACCTTATCCTGCGGCTGTACGAACTCGAAGGCGGAAAGATCGCCATCGACGGCCAGGATGTCTCGCAGGTGACGCAAAATTCGCTGCGCGCCAATATCGGCGTCGTCAGTCAGGACACAGCGCTTTTCCACCGTTCGCTGCGCGACAATATCAAACTCGGCATGCCCGACGCCACCGACGCGCAGGTGATCGCGGCGGCCAGGAAAGCCGAGGCGCATGATTTCATCCTGACCTTGCGCGACAATCGCGACCGACAGGGCTACGAGGCCTATGTCGGCGAGCGCGGCGTCAAACTGTCGGGCGGCCAGCGCCAGCGCGTGGCGATCGCGCGTGTCTTCCTCAAGGATGCGCCGATCCTGATCCTGGACGAGGCGACCTCGGCACTCGATTCCGACATCGAGGCGGCGATCCAGGAAAACCTGACGCGGCTGATGGAAGGCAAGACGGTCATAGCCATCGCCCACCGGCTGTCGACCATCGCCGCGCTTGACCGCCTCGTCGTGCTCGACGGCGGCCGCATTGTCGAACAAGGCACGCATGACGAACTGGTGGCGCTCGACGGGCTCTACGCGCGGCTGTGGAAGCGTCAGTCCGGCGGCTTCCTCTATCACGAGGAAAGCGTGCTGGAAGAGACGCGGCCGGCGGAGTAGCGGCATGGGCGCGACCGACGAGATCGGCTATCTGCTGAAACGGCTGCGGCCGACGACACCGGCCTTCGATACGCTGATGGAAGAGAGCCGGCGGGAGGGCTACTGGATGCTGGTGCGGCTTCGCGACGGCTGGGCAAGCGGCCGCAACAAGTTCCTGAAAAGAGGCGAGGCACTGTTCGGAGCCTGGCACGGCGGAGAACTCGCCGGCGTGTGCGGGCTGAACATCGATCCTTATTTCGAGGGCAGGGACCATGGCCGGGTCCGGCATTTGTTCGTTGGCGCGCGCCATCGGCGCACGGGCCTTGGCCGGATGCTGGGCGAGACCGTTGTCGACAGGGCTCGTCACCATTTCGCGGTGCTCAACACCCGTGCGCCGCAGGACGCCTTCGGCTTCTATGAGCGGCTTGGCTTCGCGCCGGTGGCGGGCGAAGAATTCGTCACGCACCGGATGATTTTCGCGAAAGGAGGTTGAAAATGTCCTTGCGCCCGCCGTCCCGTCTGACCAGTGCCTCGGCCGCCGAAGCCGCCTTCGACGCGCTCGGCCATGAAGTCCTTGCCGAGAAGGCGGCGGCGCTCGGCCGCGCCGGACAGCGCGTCGAAGAAACGCTGGCCCGGCTGCGCAACAATGGCGACGAGCAGTTGCGTCCCAGGCTGCTCAAGGAGGCGGCGGTGGCGGTGCATGGCTATTTCATTCAGCGCGAACTGTGCGGCCTTCGAAAGCACGATGCCGTCATCCGCGAATACAACATCCCGACGGCGGTGCTGGTCAGGCTCGGCGCCATGTAGGGTTGGCGCTTGCCGCGCCGATTTCCCTGTGGAATCTCGCCAGGCGGCTGGCGAGCGCTTCGGGGTTCTCATCGGGGACGAAGTGCCCGCTGTCGGCAATGATGTCGCCCTCGACATTCGAAAGCCCGGCGGCCCTAAGGCCCTCGACATAGTCGCCGATATCGCCGGACTCGGCCGAGCCCCTGAGATACAGCACCGGAATCGCTGTAGGCGTCGCGGGCCGTGCAGCATTGGCTTTGGCATCTTCGGGGAAGGCGCGATACCAATCGAAACCGGCCTGGAGGCTTTCAGGCCGGGAATAGGCTCTCGCATAGATTTCCCTGGCCTGCGCCGGGATCGATGTCCGATCCTTCGAAAGCACATTGAAGAAGAAGTCGAAATAGGTGCTTTGGTGGCCGCTCACCAGCGTTTCCGGTAGCGCCGGGACGGCATGGAAGGCAAAGTGCCAGATCCGCGGATTGCGAATGACCTCTTCCCATGGCGCGACACCCGGAACAGCGACATCCATGATCGCCGCGCCGGAAAGGATCTCGGGATGGTCGCGCAGCAGGGCGAACACGATCTGGCCGCCGACATCATGACCGGCCGCCAAGAGGTGCCGCAGCCCGCAGGCCTCGGCAACGCCTCTCATCAGCCTCGCCAGAGTTCTCTTGTCGCCGGCCTCAGGCATGCCTTGCGAGCCGCCGATGCACGGCAGGTCAGGTGCGACGACACGGTACTCGGCAGCCAGCCGGCCGATCACCCCTTCGAACGCATAGGAGCTTTGCGGCCAGCCGTGCAGCAGCAGGAATGCAGGCGCTTCAGCCGGGCCCGCCTCGCGGATCGCTATGCTAAGCCCTTCGATTTCGATGTTCGAGGTTTGCATGTCCTGACCCTGCCGGCTGCCTATGCCATAGATCTAGGCGGCGATCGGAAGACCGACAGGGCTGGATTGTTTGACCCGTTTGCGGACGGAAACCGTTTCATACTTTTCCAGGAATTGCGCTTTTCCAGGAATCACCTGGTCCTGGATCACTCCAGCCATTGGGTAATGAAAGTGCCGTTCTCGTGGATGTCGGTCGTTTCCAGCGGGCCGGGGCCGAGATTGGTGAATTTGTGCGGCGTGCCGGGCGGCACGATGACGATCTGGCCGGCAGAGGCCTCGATCTCCTCACCGCCGACCGTGAACAGGCCGATGCCCTGGCGGATGATGAAGATCTCGGCGTAGGGATGGGAATGCAGGCGCGGTCCGCCGCCGGTCTCCGGCAGGTAGTTGAAGATCAGGCAGGAGTTGGAACCGTAGGGGGCACATTGCAACTCGCCCTTCCAGCGGTCGGGGCGAACAGCCCATTCCTCGCGGTCTATGACATGCGCCATGGGGGCAGGATAGACCCCCGGAGCCAGGTGTCGAGGCGAGGCTGGCCCCCGGATTCGCTACTGTTTCCCGGCTGTTTGGCGGTGTTTCACGGTCATCCGCCGCCTTGTCGCGCGGTGCCGGATTTCGTCCCCGCGACAATCTGCCCTTGTGCCTTCACCCGTCTGGACAAAAACGGGCTTCACGCATAAACCGAAGTCCAAATGCCGGAGGAATTCGCTAGCCTGTTCGCCATGCGCTGTCGGGTTGGCGTGAATGAGCGGGGAACAAGGCTCGCCCACCGGCACGGAAGAGGCGAAAGGATCAGGCACCCGTGAGCGCAACCGACACCCAGGATCCCAACCGTCGAGATTTTCTCTACGTCGCCACCGGCATGGCCGCCGTGGTCGGCGCGGGCGCCGTCGCGTGGCCGTTCATCGACCAGATGCGCCCCGATGCCTCGACGCTGGCGCTCGCCTCGGTCGAGGTCGACGTCTCCTCGCTGACGCCGGGCATGTCGCTGATCGTCAAGTGGCGCGGCAAGCCGGTGGTGGTGCGCAACCGCACCGAAAAGGAGATGAAGGACGGCGAGGCCGTCAATCTCGCCGATCTCAAGGATCCGATCGCCCGCAACGCCAACCTGCCGGCCGACGCGCCGGCGACCGACGCCAACCGCACCACGCCCGGCAAGGAAGCCTGGATGGTGATGGTTCAGGTCTGCACGCATCTGGGCTGCATTCCGCTCGGCCAGGAAGGCGATTTCGGCGGCTGGTTCTGCCCGTGCCACGGTTCGCAATACGATACCGCCGGCCGCATCCGCAAAGGCCCGGCGCCCGAGAACATGGCTGTGCCGGTATTCAAGTTCATTTCCGATACCAAGATCCTTATCGGTTGAGGCAGGGGATATTTCGATGAGCGAGGGACACTCGACCTATACGCCCAAGACCGGTATCGAGCGCTGGTTCGATGCGCGCATGCCTCTGCCGCGGCTGATCTATGACAGCTTCGTCGCCTATCCGGTGCCGCGCAACCTCAACTATGCCTGGACCTTCGGCGGCATCCTGTCGATCATGCTGGTGGCGCAGATCCTGACCGGGATCGTGCTGGCCATGCACTACACATCCGACACCAATCTCGCTTTCGATTCGGTCGAAAAGATCATGCGCGACGTGAATTCCGGCTGGCTGCTGCGCTACATGCATGCCAACGGCGCCTCGTTCTTCTTCGTCGCGGTCTACATCCATATCTTCCGCGGCCTCTATTACGGCTCCTACAAGGCGCCGCGCGAGCTGCTGTGGATCCTCGGCTGCATCATCTACCTCCTGATGATGGCGACCGGCTTCATGGGCTACGTGCTGCCGTGGGGCCAGATGAGTTTCTGGGGCGCCACCGTCATCACCGGCTTCTTCAGCGCCATTCCACTGGTCGGCGACTGGATCCAGCAGCTTCTGCTCGGCGGTTTCGCGGTCGACAATCCGACCCTCAATCGCTTCTTCGCGCTGCATTACCTGCTGCCGTTCATGATCGCCGGCGTGGTCGTGCTGCACATCTGGGCGCTGCATGTCGTGGGCCAGTCGAACCCGACCGGCATCGAGGTGAAGTCGAAGACCGACACCGTCGCCTTCACCCCTTACGCGACCATCAAGGACGCGTTCGGCATGATCGTGTTCCTGTTCTTCTTCGCCTATTTCGTCTTCTACCTGCCGAACTATCTCGGCCACCCCGACAACTACACGGTCGCCAACCCGCTGAAGACGCCGGCCCACATCGTTCCGGAATGGTACTTCCTGCCGTTCTACGCGATCCTGCGCGCCATCACCTTCAACATCGGGCCGATCAACTCCAAGCTCGGCGGCGTGCTGTGCATGTTCGGCGCCATCGCCATGCTGTTCCTGGTGCCGTGGCTCGACACCTCCAAGGTGCGCTCGGCGGTCTACCGGCCCTGGTACAAGCTGTTCTTCTGGCTGTTCGTGGCCGATGCCATCCTGCTTGGCTGGCTGGGCTCGCAGCCGGCGGAAGGCAGCTACGTGTTCATGGCGCAGATGGCGACGCTGTTCTACTTCGCCTTCTTCCTGATCATCATGCCGGTGCTCGGCCTGATCGAGACGCCACGCAGGCTGCCGAACTCGATCACCGAGGCGGTGCTCGAGAAGAACAAGGGCGGCAGCGGGCATCCGGCGGGCGCCACGGCCGCACCTGAGACCAAGGGCTGAGCGGTAGAGAATCTAAGGGGATTTGGCATGAAAAAGATTCTCACCTCGCTTGCGCTGATCGGCCTTGTGGCCGCCGGCCTTGGGGCTACGGGCACCTGGGCGACCGCGGCCGAAGAGGCGCATAACGCGGCGGCGCCGACGCATTTCCCGATCAACGAACCGAAGGAAATGGACTGGAGCTTCACCGGCCCGTTTGGCACCTATGACAAGGCGCAGCTGCAGCGCGGCCTCAAGGTCTACAAGGAAGTCTGCTCGGCCTGCCATTCGATGAACCTGGTGGCATTCCGCACGCTTTCGGACCTCGGCTATTCCGACGCACAGATCAAGACGCTGGCGGCCGAGTACACCATCCATGACGGCCCCAACGACGCCGGCGACATGTTCGACCGTCCCGGCAAGCCGTCGGACCATTTCCCGGCGCCGTTCGCCAATGAGGAAGCCGCGGCAGCCTCGAATGGCGGCGCAGCCCCGCCCGACATGTCGCTGCTGGCCAAGGCGCGGGGCGTGGAGCGCGGCTTTCCGCAGTTCGTCTTCGACATCTTCACCCAGTATGATGCCGGCGGCCCTGACTACATCCACTCGCTGCTGACCGGCTACGACCAGACGCCTCCGGCTGGAATGGTCATCCCGGAAGGCACGCACTACAATCCGTACTTCATGTCCGGCGTGTCGCTGAAGATGCCCAAGCCGCTTTCCGACGGCCAGGTGACTTATGACGACGGCGCGCCGCAGACCGTCGACCAGTACTCCCGCGACGTCGCCGCTTTCCTGGCGTGGGCGGCTGAGCCGCATATGGAAGCCCGCAAGAAAACCGGCTTCCGGGTGCTGGTGTTCCTGCTCCTGTTCGGCGCACTGGTCTACATGACCAAGCGCAAGGTTTGGGAAGCAGTCGCGCACTAAGCCGCGCGGCCGGAGATTGAAGAAAGGGCGCCCGCGAAGCGCCCTTTTTGCTTGCCGAAGAGGCTGGCGCGTGAGGTGATCGCTTTGTTGTCGAACAAGCCGGTTGGCAGCGCGGCAGGCGATTGCTATTCGACGCCCCGACGGCGGCGAAAGCTTTGCCGCCTATAGGGCGTTTGGGGTTCCATGATGCGGCTCAGCGACTGCCACAACTTCTCCGATTTCCGCCGCATGGCGCAGCGGCGGCTGCCGGGGCCGATCTTCAACTACATCGACGGCGCGGCGGACGACGAGATCACCTATCGCCGCAACACCGAGAGCTTCGAAACCTGCGATCTCGTTCCCAACGTGCTGCGCGGGGTGAACGAGATCGACATGTCGGTGACCGTCATGGGCCAGAAGCTGGCGATGCCGTTCTACTGTTCGCCGACCGCTCTCCAGCGGCTGTTCCACCATCAGGGCGAACGGGCGGTCGCCAGGGCCGCTGCAAAATACGGCACCATGTTCGGAGTTTCCTCGCTCGGCACGGTCAGCCTCGAGGAAGTCCGAAAAATCAGCAGCGGCCCGCAGGTCTATCAGTTCTACTTCCATCGCGATCGCGGCCTCAACCGGGCGATGATGCAGCGGGCACGGGAGATCGGCGTCGAAGTGATGATGCTGACCGTCGACAGCATCACCGGGGGAAACCGCGAGCGCGACAAGCGCACCGGTTTTGCGATTCCCTTCAAGCTCAACCTGGCGGGAATGGCGCAGTTCGCGATGAAGCCTGCCTGGGCGATCAACTATTTCACGCATGAGGCGTTCAAGCTGCCGCAGCTGGACGAGCATATCGACATGGGCGGCGGCACGATGTCGATCAGCCGCTACTTCACCGAAATGCTCGATCCGTCGATGACGTGGGACGACGTCGCCGAGATGGTGAGGCTTTGGCCGGGACCGTTCTGCCTCAAGGGCGTCATGTCGGTGGAGGATGCCAGACGCGCCGTCGAGATCGGCTGCAAGGGCATCGTGCTGTCGAACCATGGCGGCCGGCAACTGGACGGTTCGCGCGCGGCTTTCGACCAGCTCGCCGAGATCGTCGATGCGGTCGGCGACCAGATCGACGTCCTCATGGATGGCGGCGTGCAGCGCGGCACGCATGTGCTAAAGGCGCTGTCGCTCGGCGCCAAGGCCGTCGGCGTCGGACGCTACTATCTGTTTCCGCTGGCGGCGGCGGGCCAGCCTGGCGTCGAACGCGCACTCGAACAGATGCGCATCGAGATCGAACGCGGCATGAAGCTGATGGGGTGCAGCTCGATCGAACAGTTGACCCGCCAGAATTTGCGTTTTCGGTGATGGCCATTGCTTCGATGCGAAAGATCGCAGCGCCGGCAGAGGCAAGCCTTTGGACGTATATGCTCCTTTCGCCGGATGCGCTTGTCTCGGCCGCCACATCGCGCTAGCCGTTGTCGGTCGCGCCGGGTTAGGATTTGGCGCTGCGCCATTTCACGCCTTTCCGCCGAAACTGGACCACCCGGAGCCGCCTCATGAAACCTTCGCTCGAAGACACGCTGCTGGCGGCCATCCGCACCATTCCGGACTATCCCAAGCCCGGCATATTGTTCCGCGACATCACCACGCTGCTTGGCAACGCGCGCGCTTTCCGCCGCGCCATCGATGAGCTGGTGCATCCCTATGCCGGCGAGAAGATCGACAAGATCGCCGGCATCGAAGCGCGCGGCTTCATCCTCGGCGGCGCCGTCGCCCATCAGCTCTCCGCCGGTTTCGTACCGATCCGCAAGAAAGGCAAGCTGCCTTATGAGACAGTGCGCGTCGCCTACAGCCTGGAATACGGGCTGGACGAGATGGAGATGCACAAGGACGGCGTGTCGCCGGGCGAGAAAGTGATCCTGGTCGACGATCTGATCGCCACCGGCGGCACGGCGGAGGCGGCGGTGAATCTCCTGCGCCAGATCGGCGCCGATATCCTTGCCGCCTGCTTCGTCATCGACCTGCCGGATCTCGGCGGCCGCGCCAAGCTGGAAGCGCTCGGCGTGCCAGTGCGGACGCTGATCGGGTTCGAGGGGCATTGAGAGAGCAGTTCTTCCTTCTCTCCCTGGGAGAAGGAAGAGGCGCCATTACTCCACCTTGACCAGCACGGCGCTTTCGAACTCCAGTACCTTGTCGCCGGTCGAATCGAAGGCTTCCGAGCGCAAGGTCAGCACCCGCCAGCCCGGACGTGAGGCGATCGGGCGGTGGGAAAGGGCGGTGCGGGTGAAGGTCACGGTCTGCCCGGCATAGACCGGCTTCAGCCATTTCAGGTTCTTGAAGCCGGGCGAGGGGCCAAATTCGGGCGTCGGGCCAGGGCCGCTCCACTCGGCGTCTATGCGGGTTTCGAGGTTGAGTTTCATCCAGGTGGCGGCGGTATGCCAGCCGGACGCACACAGCCCGCCCAGCACGCTCTTCTTCGCGGCATCCTCATCGACGTGGAAGACCTGGGGGTCGTATTTGCGGGCGAAGGCCTTGATCGCCTCGGCTTCGAACGTATGAGAGCCCAGCGTGACGGTGGTGCCGACGCGGAAGAATTCGTCGAGCATCATGCAAGGCTCCCCGCGGCATTGCGCGTGAGGAACATGACGGAATTCTCGAGCTCGAAGACGCTTTCGCCGCGTTGGTTGACCAGCTCGCTGCGCATGGTCACGAAGCCGAGCTGCGGCTTCGATTTCGAAGGACGCTTGGCCAGGACGACGAGGCTGCCCTTGAGCGTGTCGCCGGCCAGCACCGGCTTCTTCCATTTGACCTGATCGACGCCGGGCGCGCCCTGGCAGGTCGAGTCCAGCAGGAAGGCATCGCATAGCATGCGCATGAACATGGCGCAGGTATGCCAGCCCGAGGCCGAGAGGCCGCCCAGGATGCTTGCCTTGCCGGCCTCCTCGTCGAGATGCATCGGCTGGGCATCGAATTCGCTGGCGAACTCGATGATCTCGGCCGCGCTCACCTGTTTGGTGCCGAGGTCGAACGAGGCTCCTTCGACGAAGTCCTCATAGGCCCATGTCTTTCCAGTCATGGCGTGGAATCCGGTTGCCGAACGCGCGATCCACATGGATCGGCAACCCGGATGCAGGCCGGACGGCGTTTGGTCAAGCCCTTTCTGGTGAGCCAGCCGCGGGCGCCCGGCCGGCCGTTGCGTCATAACCAGCCGCGGCGGCGGAAATACCAGAAGGGCAGGATCGCCGACAGAACCATCATGGCGATCGCGAACGGATAGCCGAGCTCCCATTTGAGCTCGGGGATAACGTCGAAATTCATGCCGTAGATCGAGGCGACCAGCGTTGGCGGCAGGAAGATGACGGCGGCGACCGAGAAGATCTTGATGATGGCGTTCTGCTCGATCGAGATCATGCCGAGCGTGGCGTCGAGCAGGAAGGAGATCTTCTGCGACAGGAAGGTGGCGTGGTCGGCAAGAGAAAGCACGTCGCGCGACAAGGTCTTGATGCGGGCGCGGACGTCCTTGCTCATCTTGGCCTGGGTCGCGACATGGGCGAGGAAGCCGGCCAGCCGCTGCAAGGAGATCAGGCTGTCGCGCACGGAGGAAGCGATGTCCTCCTTGCGGCCGATGCCCTTCAAGAGTTCCTGGAAATCACGGTTGCGCTTCGACACCTTGGTCGATCGCGCCTCGAAAATGTCGCGCGAGATCGCTTCGACGTCGCGGCCGGCGCGCTCGAGGATGTCGGCGAGCCGGTCGACGATCGCTTCCAGCAGGCCGATCAGGATGGTGTCGCCGCTGGTGCAGCCAGTCGCCACCTTCTCGGCGCGCAAAGGGAAGGTCTTGAACGCTTTCGGTTCGTGATAGCGCACGGTGACCAGCCTATTGCCGGCGAGCGCGAAGGTGACCGGCGAGATCAGGGGATCGTCGACGTCGGTCTGGGCGGGCAAGGTGGCGGTCATGAAGTAGGCGCCGTCCTCGATATAGAGGCGGCTGGAAATCTCGATCTCCTCCATCTCCTCGCGGGTCGGAATGGCGATGCCGAGCCAATTCTCGATTGTAGCCTCTTCGTCCTTGGTCGGATTGAAGAGATCGGCCCAGACGACCTTGTCGCCATTGGCCAGGAGATCGTCCGTGAGACGCAGGCGATCATTGTCCACGACGAAAGCCTTGATCATCGCCAGATCTCCTTGCCGGAAAGCGCGTTCGGATTGCTGCGTCGTATCGGATCGCACTAGCCTTCGTGCGCCGAGCCTGTGCCCGCCGCTTAGACTTGCGGCATGACAAAATCAAGACAAGCCGGACTTGGGGCCGACACCAGGGGCGCTCAGAAAAATTCGTCGAGCAGCCGGCAGCATGAAAGCTTCGACGGGTCGGGTCATCGACCGCGCTTAGGGCTTATCGAGGAGAGCAGGCCGGACCCGCGGGGGCCGGCCTGCGAATGCCCCTATCGGGCGCTCGGCAGGATCTGGTGCAGCACGATGGCCCAGACGGCGCCAAAGGCGATGGACGAGCCCAGAATGTACTGCACGATATCGGGAAGCGTCTTGACGAAATCCGGCGGCGCAAGCGTAGCAAACAGGGCCATCAGGATCGGCAGGCCGACGACCAGCATGTTCCTTTCCGTCAGCGGCGTGCCGCGCACGACGCGGAACCCGTTCATGGCGATGACGACGCAGAGCACGCCGAACACGCCGCCGATGACCGGGCCCGGGATCGAGGCGATCACCGCCGACAGTTTGCCGATCAGTCCGAACAGGATCAGGAAGATGCCTGCCGCGGCGAAGGCGGCGCGGCTGGCGATACCGGTGATGGCGATGATGCCGGCATTCGACGAATAGCCGGTGACCGGCGTGCTGCAAAGCAGTGCGCTGACCAGGCAGCCGAGGCCTTCGCCGGTGGCGCCCCTGTCGAGCTGTTCGTTCGACAGGGGCTTGTCGATGACGGCGCCGACCGCGAACCAGGTGCCGGTGGTTTCGGCGAGGACCACGATATAGACGATGAGCATCGTGAGCGTCGCCGAGAGCGAGAACGTCACGTCAAGATTGAGGAAGGCGATGCGCGGCATCGAAAACCAGGTCGCCTCGGAGACCGCTCCCATGTTGAGTTGGCTCATGGAGGCGGCGGCCACGCAGCCGGCCACAAGTGCGATGATTACGGAGAGCAGGCGCAGCCAGGCGCCCTTTGCGCCGAGTGCCATGCCGGTCAGCATGCAGCCGACGAGCACCGCCGCCGCAACAAAGGCAAGGATGATATTGCCGCCGACGGTGGCCGTGCCGTGGACCGCGAACACGCTTTCGCGGAGTGCGACCGGCATCAGCGCGATGCCGACGACGATGATGATGGCGCCGCCGACGATGGGCGGAACAAAGCGGTCCACCAAGCGATGGAAGATTCCCGTGGGCGAACCGAGCAGCATGACCAGTATGGCGCCGGGAATGAGCGCTCCGATCACCGCGGAAAGACCGGCAATGCCGCCGTCGGCGCCGAAGGCGATAGCCAGCACCGCGCCGATCGGCACAAAAGACGGCCCCTGCACCACCGGCAGGCGCATCAGAAGCTGCGACTGGATCAGGGTGGCGATGCCCGCCGCGACGAAGGCCGACTGGATGAAGGCGCCGGCATCGCCCGCGCTGAAGGCCAGGACCGATGCGATGATGAACGGCACGATGTAAACATCCATCGCCAGCACGTGCTGGAGGCCGAGCAGGGCGGCCTTGCCCAGTGGCACCGGATCGTCCGGCTGAGCAATCAAAGTGATTTCCGGTGCAGTGCGTTCCATGATGTCCCCTCTGGAATTTCCCGGCCGATCATGGGATCAGTCGGCGCCAAAGGACAGCGGCGCAAAGGTTTGCCAACTGTTTTCTTGCGCGCATGCAATAACGGCCACACGCGCCAGCGCAACCGGAGCGATCCATGACAAGAGAGGCCTTCACGCTGCTTGGCACCGCCTTCCACACGCCGGAGCGCGGCCGGCTGGAGGTGCTGGAGGACCATCTGTTCAGCATCGATGCACAGGGACGGATCGCGGAGATTCTCGCACCCGGCCATCCCGAATACGCGGCGAGGAAGACCGATGCCCGCCAGGCGGGCAGCCTAGTGGAGCTCGGCGAAGGCCAGTTCCTGCTGCCCGGCCTGATCGACCTGCACATCCACGCGCCGCAATGGCCCCAAATGGGCAAGGCACTGGACGTGCCGCTCGAGGTCTGGCTGCAAAAATATACGTTTCCGCTCGAGGCGCGCTATGCCGACACCGGCTACGCCCGCGAGGTCTATGCCGACCTGATCGACAATCTTCTCGCCAACGGCACCACCACGGCGCTCTATTTTGCCACCGTCCATGTCGAGGCCAGCTTGGCGCTTGCCGAGATATGCCTCGAAAAGGGCCAGCGCGCTTTGGTCGGCAAGGTGGCGATGGACGATCCCGAGCAGTGCCCGTGTTTCTATCGCGATGCCGACGCGGCAAGCGCCATTTCCGACACCAGACGCTTCATCGAGGCGGTCAGATCCTTGGATACCGGCGAAAGACCGCTGGTCCGGCCGGTGATCACGCCGCGCTTCATCCCAAGCTGCACGGATGCGGCGCTGCAAGGCCTGGGCGAACTCGCAACGGAATTTAGCTGCCACGTGCAGACACATTGCTCGGAGAGCGATTGGGCAAGGCAATTCGTCGAGACGCGCTTTGGCTGCACCGACGCGGCGAGCCTCGACGGTTTCGGCCTGCTGACGCGCCACACCATCCTGGCGCATTCGAACTTCATCGACGGGCGGGATATGGACCTCATCAAGGGGAAGGGGGCTGGGGTTGCGCATTGCCCGCTGTCCAACTTCTATTTCGCCAATGCGGTGTTTCCGCTGCGCGACGCGCTTGACCGGCACATGCATGTCGGGCTCGGGACGGACATTTCCGGCGGCTACAGCCCGTCGCTCTTCGACGGCTGCCGGCATGCGCTGTCAGCCTCGAGGACCCTGCAGAGCGGCGTCCATGCCGGCATGGACGCAGCGCAGCGCGGCGCGCCCGGCGCGCCGATCACGCATCAGGAGGCGTTCTGGCTGGCCACCGCCGGCGGTGCCGAAGCGCTCGACCTGCCGACGGGCAGCTTTCGCGTCGGCCATGAATTCGACGCGCTGCTGATCGACACGACGGCGAAGGCCTCGAACATCCACATCATCCCGGCGGACGACACGCTCGACGATGTCTTCCAGAAGATCGTGCTCAACGCGGCACGCGCCAACATCGCCACGGTGTGGGTGAGCGGAAGGACGGTGGCCGGGCAGTAGCCACGTCGCAGTCGCAGATCTGGCCCTATGCGCGCGATGGCTCCTCGGTAAGAGATTGTTTTTGCACCTTCAGCAACATGTCCTTGGCAGCGATCACCGCGCCGACCGTGATCAGGACGCAAGCGAGCGCAACAGACCAGTGAAAGATACCGAATCCGGCCAGCAGCAGCACGATCACCGAGAACAGCGGCGCGGCATAGGAAAGCGCGCCCAGGATCATGATGTCTCCATGCTTGCAGCCATAGTCCCATGCGTAGAAGCCGGCGCCGAGCGGTATCACGCCTAGAATGACGATAGCGCTCCATTGCGTCATTGTCTGCGGCCAGACAGTGATCTCGAGCGCGAGATGGAGAGTGAAGGCGACGGCCGCGGTGATCAGGCAGTACACCGCCACCACATCGGTCGGCACCTGGCCGAAACGGCGCGACAGGACGGAATAACCGGACCAGACGAAGGCGCAGAACAGGGCAATGACGTGGCCCGGCTTCACGCCGTCAGCAAGGCCCACGCTGCCGCCTTTGGTGATGACGACGATGGCACCCGCCAGGCCGAGCATCACACCGGCTATGTGGTGAGACCTCAGCCGCTCTCCCGGCAGGAAAGCGGCGAAGACGACGATCAGCAATGGCCAGAGATAAGCAATCAGGCTCACCTCGACCGGCGGGGCGGACTGGATGGCGAAAAAGTACGCGCAGTGATAGATGCACAGCCCTGCCGTGCCGATTGCCCAGACCTGCCATGGCTGCCGCAGCGACTTGAGCGCCGACGGGCGGACAATCCAGCTGGCCGCCCCGACTGAGCCTCCCAGCAGAAACGTCATTGCCGCCAATTGAAAGGGCGGGATCGGCCCCGCGGCGGTCGAAAGCAGCGCGAGGAACGACCAGGTCAGAATGGCCGAGAAACCGATCAGGGTCGGGATGGTCCTTTTCATATGGTCCCCTTCCGCGTTCACTGAGCCAATAGCGGAAAGGCCTAGCGAGGGCAGCCCGTGCACGGCCTTACCCTGTCGGGAATGCGACCCGGCCTGGTCTGTTCACACTCTGGCCTGTGGTCCCTGCGGAGATGACCGAAGGATCACGTATTAAACTTGAACAGCATGATGTCGCCGTCCTGGACGACATACTCCTTGCCTTCGTCGCGCGCCTTGCCGGCTTCCTTGGCCGCTACTTCGCCGCCCAGCGTGACGAAATCATTGTAGGCGATGGTCTGGGCGCGGATGAAGCCGCGCTCGAAATCGGTGTGGATGACGCCGGCGGCCTGCGGCGCCTTGGCGCCCTTGTGCACAGTCCAGGCGCGCGTCTCCTTCGGCCCGACGGTGAAATAGGTGATGAGCTGCAACAATTCGTAGCCGGCGCGGATCACCTTGTTCAGGCCGGGCTCGTCGAGGCCGAGCGAGGACAGGAATTCCATCTCTTCCTCGTCGGAGAGCTGCGCAACCTCGGCTTCGATCGCGGCCGAAATAACGACGGTGCGTGCGCCCTGCGCGGCGGCCATCTGCTCCACGGCCCTGGTGTGCTCGTTGCCGGTGGCCGCGTCAGCCTCGGCGACGTTGCAGACGTAGAGCACGGGATGTGAGGTCAGAAGGTTCAAGCCTTGCAGAATGCGCAGGTCTTCCGCCGAGATGCCGTCGAGCAGGATGCGGGTCGGCTTGCCTGCCTGCAGAAGCTCAAGCGCTGCCTCCATCATCGGCAGCACGGTCAAGGCTTCCTTGTCCTTGCCGGACGCGCGCTTGCGGAATTGCGCGATGCGGCGTTCGAGGCTCTCGAGGTCGGCGAGCATCAGCTCGGTCTCGACCGTCTCGGCGTCGGCGACCGGGTCGATGCGGCCCTCGACATGGGTGATGTCGTCATCCTCGAAGCAGCGCAGCACATGCACGATGGCATCGACCTCGCGGATGTTGGCGAGGAACTGGTTGCCCAGGCCTTCGCCCTTCGAGGCGCCGCGCACCAGGCCGGCGATGTCGACAAAGGAGATGCGGGTCGGGATGATCTCCTTCGACTTGCCGATCGCGGCGATCTTCTGCAGGCGCGGATCGGGCACCGCCACCTCGCCGGTGTTCGGTTCGATGGTGCAGAACGGGTAGTTGGCGGCCTGCGCGGCGGCCGTCCTCGTCAGCGCGTTGAAAAGCGTCGACTTGCCGACATTGGGCAAGCCAACGATGCCGCATTTGAAACCCATTTTGTCCGGTCCTATCGGGAATTTGAGATTTGGTGAGGGCTATGGGCGATAGGGGTGATGAACGTCAAGCCCTGTAACGCCGTATGGACCCGAGCTCAGTCCTTGTTGCCGAACAGCTTCTTCAGCATGGCGGCCATCGGGCCGCTCTCCGGCAGCTTGGCGGGCGCCTGTTGCGGCCGTGCCTGGCGGATGTGGCTTTGCTGCTTGGGCGCCGGCTTTTCCGGTTCCACGCCGGCCTTGCCCTGAACGGCGAGGGCGGCCTTGTTCATGAAGCCGGATTCGTCGCCCTTGACGATCATCGCCGCGTTGTCGGCGACCGCGTCGAGCAGCGGGTCCAGCCAGTCGCGGTCGGTCTTGCCGAAATCGCCGAGTACATGATGCTGCACCATCTCCTTGACGCCGGGATGGCCGACACCGATGCGCACACGCCGATACGCGTTGCCGACATGGCCGTCGATCGAGCGGATGCCGTTGTGGCCGCCGGCGCCGCCGCCGGTCTTGATGCGCAGCTTACCTTCGGCAAGGTCGATCTCGTCGTAGAAGACGGTCAGCGCCCCGGGGCCGAGCTTGTAGAAGCGCAGCGCTTCGCCGACCGACTGGCCGGACAGGTTCATGAAGGTCTGCGGCTTGATCAGGATGATCTTTTCACCGCCGAGCGTGCCATCGGCGATCAATCCCTGGAATTTCTTAGACCAGGGCGAAAAGGAGTGGCGGCGGGCGATCGCGTCCACCGCCATGAAGCCGACATTGTGCCGGTTGGCGGCATATTTCGCGCCCGGATTGCCGAGGCCTGCAAAGACAAGCGGCATCGTCAGCTCCGGGCGTGAAAAAGTTACTTCTCTTCGGCGGCGGGAGCCGCCTCAGGTGCAGCCTCGACCGTCTCTTCCGTCTCCGGCTTCATCGCCGACGAACCGGCGACGGTCGCGATGGTGAAGTCGCGGTCGGAGATGACGGGCTTGACGCCGGCCGGCAGCTTGACCGACGAGATATGGATCGAATCGCCAATGTCGGCGCCGGTGAGATCGACGGTAATGAATTCCGGGATCGCATTGGCCGGGCAGTGGAACTCGACCTCGTGACGCACGATGTTGAGCACGCCGCCGCGCTTGATGCCGGGCGACTTGTCCTCGTTGATGAAGTGGACAGGCACGTCGACATTGACCTCGGTGTCCTTGCCGATGCGCAGGAAGTCGACATGGACAGGGAAATCCTTGACGGGGTCGAGTTGGAAGTCCTTCGGCAGGACCTGGATCTTCTTGCCGTCGACATCGATCGTGGCGATCGTGGTCAGGAACCCGCCGCCGTGGATCTTGTAGTAGATGTCCTTGTAGGTGAGAGCGATCGCCAGGGGAGGCTGCTTGTCACCGTAAATTACTGCAGGCACTTTACCGTTGCGGCGAACTGCACGGGCGGACCCCTTACCGACCTGTTCGCGCGCTTCGGCCTTGAGCTCGTAAGTATCGTGGCTCATGGCACTTCCTTTCGCGTTGTTTTGGAGCGTTTGCGGTTGGCAATGGGCCTGGACCGTAAACGTCGAAAGCCGCCGGGTGAGGCGGCCTTCCGCCGCGTTGCCTCCAAGGGTGTCTACGCGGGTGGCGGCTCTATAGCGGAAGGCGGCGGGAGGTGCAAGCCAAAGGCAGTCATCCAAAGGCAATGGTCCGGGACGGGACGCCTCTCCCGGCCGAAAGCGCTCGAGGCTTCACGCCGGCGCCGGTCCAAGGTTGTCACTGGAGCGGTTCAGCGTCGATAGGATCGCCGACCCGCTCCAGTTCTTTGTCTTAGGCAATTGCCCGGGAAGGCGCTACGCACTTTCTCCGGGAAAACCGCTGCACATTTTTCCTGGAATTGCCCTATCCGCGCTTTTCGATGACGCCATACAGCACGTTGCGGTTTTCGCCAAAGAACACCTGCGCCTCGACGGTGTTGCGGTCGACGCTGGCATTGATGATGTTCCACATGTCGGCCTCGGAGCGCAGCAGCAACACCCAGTCCATGAACGTTTCCCGATAGCCGGCGTCGGGATTGCCCTCGGCGTAGTTGGCAAAAAGGAACCTGCCGTTCGGCTTCAGCATCTGCAGGCAAGTCTTCGTGAGTTTCACGGCGACGTTGTGCTGGAGGTAGTCGTAAAGGCCGGAGGCGTAGATGAGGTCGAACTTACCCAGCTTGTGGCCCCTGGTGAGCACGGTCCGCACCGAGCCGTCGACGGCCTCGACCGCGGTGCCCTGGAAGTCTCGCGCGATCAATCCAACGCTCTGGGGATCCTGATCAAGCGCAACCCAACGCTTGAGGCGGCCCTCAGCCAAGGCGGTCGAACGATTGGCCTCGCGCAAATGACCGGCGGCGATCGCCAGGACCTCGGCTTGCGGTCCGCTCTTGTCCGCCGTCTCGTCGACATACCGGGTCAAGAGATCGCGCCGTTCCCGCGCCGCCACGCAGGACGGTACGTCCTTGGTATGGCTGTAGAGTGCCTTCCCTGTGTCCGAGGCGCTCGCCACGCTTTCGGCCACGTGCGGATCACAATAGATGTAGTCAAGCAACTGCGCGTCGCCGGAATAGCCCCTGGGCTTGGTGAATGACCACCGGGTGAGCGGGTCCTGGAGAAAGTAGTCAAGGATCGGATGGTTCTGCGCCACCGGGATCAACGACTGCCAAACGTCGGGGTGAACCTTGGCCCGCAGGGCGTTGAGATAGGACAGCAGGCGACGAACGATCTCGGCAGGGTCTTTCTCTTCCTCGACCTGCTGGCGTGTCGCGTGGAGAATGAGCGCGAGTTCCGCGCGGGCGGTTTCGAACGCCTCGCCGTGATGCTCGGGCTTTCTTCGAGGAAAACTGCCGGCAATCATCTCGGCAGTAATCAGGCTTTTGCCATCAAAGACACTTTGCACTCGAGCACTCCATAGTTAACAGTCAGTTAACTTATTGCGTACAATGCTCGATTTGCCAATGTCGTCCCGAACGCATTTTAACGGTATGCTTAATTTCCCGCCAACCATGTTCGCGCGTTAAAACCCACCGCATTGGATTCACGGCCTGAATTAACCGAAATTTGTTTCGCGCCGTTGCATTGTCGTGCGAGGTGCGCAGTCGCCGTCGCGTCCAAGGAGTTGGCCCGCGTGGGGGCAGAAGCCAAAAAAGAACTTGGAACGCAAAATCCCCTTCAACCAGGATTTGTCGAGAGCGAACGCGTGTCATCCAGACTGGCCGACATGGCGCATGTAGAGCCGTACGAAGCCCGCTACGAGCCGGGGCCCGACGAGCTTCGCGTCCTTTACCGGAGGGAAGCCCAGGCGAAGCGAAGACTGGAAGCCCGGCCTGGGCTTTGGATCGCCGTGGCCATCTATCTCCTGTTTTCGGCAACGGATCTGCTGCTGATCCCGGACGTGGCGGCCTATACGATCATGGCGCGCTTCGCCGTCGGCGTGACCGCGCTGTCGATCCTGGAGGCGCAACTTCGCCGGGGAGTGGCCACGGAATGGCTCGACGTGACTTGCGCCGGGGCCATCATTTTCGGCTATATCGGCTGGTTGTTCCCGGCCTTTATGAGCGCGGACAAGGAAAGCGTCGCCTACTATATGGTATTCGGCACCATTTTCATGATGAGTGCGAATCTATTCTTTACATTCAGTTTTAATTTATCGATCGTGACATCAACCATCATTATGTGTGTCTTGTATGCCGTGAATTACTTTGTGCCTGCCACGGTAACATACAAGATGGTATTTGGCGCCTTCTACGTTTCGTGCTTCACATTCACGTCCTATGTGAACTGGAAGCTGAACGAGGAGCGCTACAACGTCTTCCTGAACGCGCTGGAGGCCAAAATCCAGCACAAGGAAGCCACCGAACGCGGCAAGGCCCTGCTGCGGCTGTCGCGGACCGATCCGCTTACGGGTCTGGAGAATCGACGGGCGATCGACGAAAAGCTCAGGGACTACTGGGGGGAGTGGCAAAGGGTCGGCACCAGTTTCGTGGCGATGCTCATCGACGTGGACTTCTTCAAGAAGTTCAATGACTGCTACGGCCACCAGGAAGGCGACCGTTGCCTTATCCATGTCGCCAATGCCCTCCGGGATATGATCAGGGAATACAATGGCTCGATCGGCCGCTACGGCGGTGAAGAATTCATCGTCCTGGCCCGCATGGAGAACAAGGATCAGATCATAGATATCGCGGAAGCCATCTGCCGCACCGTCGAGAATCTGGCGCTTACCCACGAACTGCGGCGCGACGGTATCTCGGTTGTGACGGTAAGCGTTGGCGCCGCATTCACCAGGAGGCAGACCGGTGCCAAGCTGGAGAAGATCATCCACGAGGCCGATCGCGCACTCTATCTGGCAAAGGCAGGCGGTCGAAACTGTGCCCGGCTGTTCGACCCAACCGATCCCCAGAGCAGCGACGAGAGCGAGAACATTGCGGCTTTGCTGAAGATCGCGATCGGCCAGGATCTCGTTTCACTCGTCTATCAACCGATCCAGGATGTCGCGACGGACCGGGTTGAAGCGGTGGAGGCCCTGATGCGCCTCAAAATGCTGGACGGCACATCGGTTCCGCCGAGCCTGTTCATCCCTGTAGCGGAGCGAACCGGCGCCATCCTGGAACTCGGGCGCTGGGCCATCAGGACTGTGTGCGCCGAGCTCCTGGCGCACGATCATGTGCGCGTGGTCAGCGTCAACGTCTCTCCGATCCAGCTCAAGACGCCCGGCTTCGCGGCGTCGGTCGCGACCATCCTGGGCGAGACCGGCGTAACCGGCAACAGGCTGGCCTTCGAGATCACCGAGGGGCTGGAGATGGAGATGCATTCGGACATTCTTCGCTGCATCAGCGACCTGAAGCTGCTGGGGATCAAGATCTGGCTTGATGATTTCGGCACCGGCTTCGCTGGCCTCTCGTGGCTTCGCCTGATCGATTTCGATACGGTGAAGATCGACCGCTCCTTCCTTCACGACTGCGCCACCCCGAACGGCAAGGCAATGCTCCAGGACATTGTCGCCCTGGTCCGAAACCGCGGCCACAAAATCCTGGTCGAAGGGGTGGAAACGGACGAGCAGATGGCTCTCATGCGCGAATTCGGCATCGACAAGGTCCAGGGTTTTCATGTCGGCCGTCCCGCTCCGGCCGGGAGTTTCCAGGCCAAGCGGACCGTCAAGCGCCCATTCACCGTGCTGAAATCCGCCTGATCAGGCTTGGCTCAGGTCCCGCCGACCCGCACGGCGGGCCGTCGATTTGATCCTCGCCCCGCACAATCCATCCTTCGGGACGGCTGCCAGGCGCGGGTGTGGCTAACGATCGCTCGTCAACGCCGCGCACAGCGGCTGGATCTCTCGGTTCAGGCATCGAGTTCGGCCAGCGTCCGGTCGGGGTCTCATTCGAGCGTTGCAGTGGACGGGCAGCTTGCGGCGGCGGTCGGGTCGACCTGGATCTGTCGCTCGTCGGCCTGGCGTCCGAGAATGGCGACGCCCTTGGCCGGAACCGCGCATCTGCCGAACCACTGAAGGGCGCTGCGGCGCAAACTCAATCTCCCTATTCCGCCAGTTTTGAAATCTTCTCGCTCATTTAATTCTACAAAATCGGTAGTCTTAATGAATAAGGACCGCGAGGAGAGCCCGATGACGAACAAGCTGGTGGTGGGAATATCCGGCAACCTGACCCGCCCATCGAAGACCAAGGCCTTTATCAGCCATATCGCCGGCGAGGCGGCGAACCGCATCGGGGCGACCTCGGCTATATACGACATTGAAAATCTCGGTCCGTCGCTGCCGGCGGCAAGGCGCCTCGGCGATCTCGATCCTGCGGCCCGCGCCATCATCGAACAACTGGTCGGCGCCGACGTGCTGGTCGCGGGGTCGCCGACCTTCAAAGGCAGCTATACCGGGCTCTTCAAGCATTTGTTCGATCTGCTCGATCCGTCGTCGCTGCGCGGAAAACCGGTCATCCTTGCCGCGACGGGGGGCGGCGAACGCCACTCGCTGATCGTCGAACATCAGCTGCGGCCGCTGTTCGGTTTTTTCGAGGCGCTGACCGTGCCGACCGCGATCTACGCATCGGACAGGGATTTCGCCGACGGCGTCCTGGTGTCGGAGGCCATCCATGCCCGCGCCCGGCAGGCGGTTGCCGAGGTTTCCCGCGTCGTCGGGACGGCACGCAGCGTCGGCCTCGCCGCCTGAACTCCAAATGGTTTTCGAACAAAGGGACCCAGCCATGACCATCAAATCAAGACAGATCAAGCTCGGCGCCTTTCTACCCGGTGGCGGCCAGCATGTCGCCGCCTGGCGCCATCCCGACGCTCCGGCCGACGGCGCGACCAATTTCGAGTTTCACAAGCAGCTCGCGCTGACCGCCGAACGGGGCCTGTTCGATGCCTATTTCCTCGCCGACAACCTGACGGTCGGGCTTGGCGCCCGCGAAGGCGGCAACGCCAAGATCGCGGGTTTCGAACCGGTGACGTTGTTTGCGGCGCTGGCGCCGCTGACGACGCATCTCGGATTCATCGCCACGGCCTCGACCACCTATGAGGAGCCCTACACGCTTGCCCGTAAATTCGCCTCGCTCGACCTCTTGTCGAATGGCCGGGCAGGCTGGAACGTCGTCACCTCGGCGGGCGACGACACGGCGCGCAACTTCAACCGCGACATCCAGCCCAACCATGCCGAGCGCTACGCACGAGCGCATGAGCATGTCGAGACGGTCAAGGCGCTGTGGGACAGCTGGGAGGACGACGCCTTTATCCGCGACAAGAAAACGGGCCGCTTCTACGACAAGGACAAGCTTCACGACATCGACCACAAGGGTGAGCATTTCAGTGTCAAAGGGCCGCTCAACGTGCCCCGCCCGGTGCAGGGCCACCCCGTGGTCGTGCAGGCGGGCCAGTCCGAGGATGGGCGCAAGCTCGCGGCCGCCTCGGCCGAGGTCATCTTCACCGCGCATCAGAACCTTGCCTCCGCGCAGGAATTCTATCGCGACATCAAGGCCCGCGTGGCGGCGGCCGGCCGCGATCCCGAACAGGTGCTGATCATGCCGGGCGTGGCGCCCTTTGTCGGCCGCACCGAAGAAGAGGCGCGAGCCAAGTATCAGCAATTGAACGACCTGATCCTGCCCGAGGACGGCGTCGCGCTGCTCAACGGACTTGCCGGGCAGACGCTCGATCTCAGGGGCTATCCGCTCGACGGACCGCTGCCGCCGAGCCGCGAAACCGAAGGCATGAAGAGCCGCCAGGCGCTGATCCGCCAGATCGCCGACGAGCACAACTTCTCCATCCGCCAGCTCTATCAATGGGTCGCGACCGCACGAGGCCACTACACCGTGATCGGCAGCGCCATTCAGGTCGCCGACCAGCTGGAGGAATGGTTCAGCAACGAAGCCGCCGACGGGTTCAACATCCTGCCGCCATGGCTGCCCGGCGCGCTAGACGATTTCGTCGACCTGGTGGTCCCCGAATTACAGCGGCGCGGCCTGTTTCGTACCGCTTACGAGGGCAGGACGCTGCGCGAGCATCTTGGCCTCAAGCGGCCGCAGAACCCCTGGACGGTTGCCCGTTCGACCGTGCTCGCCGCCGAATGATGCGTTGAAGCGAAAGGCATGACGATGACTTTGCAGCACATTGAACGGCCGACGGGCATCGGCGCGCATGAAAACGGCAACGGGCTCGGCGCCGATATTCTGAGCCTGGCTGGCCGAACCCTCACGCGTCTGCTGTCGCGCTATGGCGTGCTTTTGGGGTTCCTGGCGCTTTGGCAGGCGGCGGCGAGCGGCGGCTGGGTCAATGCCGCGGTGTTGCCGCCGATCGACATGATCGTCGTAGCGCTCTGGAAGGGCCTCGCCGGGGGCAGCCTGCTCGGCGACATCGCCATCAGCCTGCAGCGCGCCGGCCTCGCCTTCGCCGCGGCGGCTACGGTCGCCATCCCGCTCGGCCTCGTCATGGGTCAGACCCGCAGCGTCGAGACGGCGCTCGATCCGATCCTGCAACTGTTCCGGCAGACCTCGGCCCTGGCGCTCTATCCCGTCTTCATCCTGCTTCTGGGGCTAGGCGAAGCCTCCAAAGTGTTCGTCATCTTCTGGGCAACGCTGTTTCCACTGCTGCTCAACACGATCAGCGGCGTCAAGGAGGTCGATCCGAAGCTGCTCGAAATGGCGCGCGTCTACGGCGCCCGGCGGCTGACCATATTCCGGCGCGTCGTGCTGCCGGGCGCCGTGCCTTCGATCTTCGTCGGGTTGAGGCTCGGCGCGACCACCGCGCTGCTGCTGCTGATTGCCTCGGAAATGATCGGCGCCAACAAAGGCATCGGCTTCCAGGTGATGAACGCGCAGTACAATTTCCAGATCCCGCTGATGTTCGCGTCGATCGTCATCCTGGCCGCGCTCGGCCTGATCGCGAACCAGGTGCTGGTCAGCCTGCAGCGGCGGCTTTGCCGCTGGAGCAGTTCCGCCGGCTGAACAGCCGCCCCCATCATCGTCATTTTTGAAAAGTGAAAGGCCGGATCATGACCATCACACGCCGCTCGCTGCTTCTGCGCGCCCCTCTTGCCGCCGGCATCATCGCCGTCGGGCTACCATCGATCGCGCGCTCGCAGGCCGCTTCCGTCAAGATACGCTATCTCGCAAGCCGCGGCAGCATCTCGCCGCATGAGCTTGCCGACCAACTCGGCTACTTCAAGGGCCTCGGCATCGAGCTCGAGAATGTCGGCTATGCCGGCGGCGGCCCGGAATCGCTGTTTGCGCTCGCCTCCGGCAGCGTCGACCTGGGTTCGGCCGCCACGCCGGCCGTGATCAACTCGATCGCCGGCGGCAACGACTTCGTCGCCGCCTATCCGAGCAACGGCATCAACAGCCAGGTCAAAAGCGTTTTCTATGTGCTGGAGGACAGCCCGATCAGGTCGATCGCGGACGTCGCCGGCAAGACGATCTCGGTCAACACGCTCGGCGCCCATCTCGACTACGCGGTGCGTGAAGCGCTGCACAGCGTCGGCCTGCCGCCGGACGCCGCCAAGCTCGTCGTGGTGCCCGGGCCGCAACTCGAGCAGACGTTGCGCTCGCATCAGGTCGATGTCGCCGGGCTCGGCTACTGGCAGGCGACTTTCGCCGGTGCCCTGGTGGCCAATGGCGGTGTGCGCGGCGTGTTCAACGACGCCGACGTGCTGGGCGAGATCGCGGGCGGCTTCATCGTGCTGCGGCGGGATTTCATCGCCGCCAATCGCGACGCCGCCAAGAACTTGGTCGAACAGTCCGCGCGTGCGGCCGACTGGTCGCGGCAGAATCCCGACGAGGCCCGCAAGGTGCTGGCCGAAATCCTCGACAAACGCGGCGAGAACGGCGAACTGGCGCGCTACTGGACGGGTTTCGGTCTGCGCGAAAAGGCGGTGGCGACCGACCGCGACATCGACTTCTGGGTGGCTGTGCTCGAGCGCGACGGCCGCCTGCCGAAGGGCAAGCTCAAGGCTGCCGACATCCTCTACCGGCCAGGCGAAAGCAAGACCAATTGAGCAAGGAGGCACCCAGCATGGCCACAGCACGCGGCGAGGTCACGATCCGCGACCTGTCGAAGTCCTTTGCACTCGGCGGGCGCTCGCTCGCCGTGCTGCGTTCGCTCAATCTCGACATCCGCTCCGGCGAGTGCCTGGTCATTGTCGGCGCCAGCGGATCGGGCAAGACGACATTGCTGCGCATCCTTGCCGGGTTGGAAACCGCCGACGAAGGCGCCGTTGCGATCGATGGCAAGCAAATAAAAGGCGTCGGCGCGGAGCGGGCGGTGATCTTCCAGGAACCGCGCTTGCTGCCCTGGCTGAGCGTGCTTGGCAACGTCGCCTTCGGCCTCGAAGTTCGCGGCGTGCCCAAGGTGCAGGCCGAGCGGAGGGCGCGCTTCTACATAGCGCTGGTCGGTCTTGCCGAGTTCAGCGATGCCTACCCGCGGCAGCTTTCGGGCGGCATGGCGCAACGCGTCGGCATCGCCCGGGCGCTGACGGTGCAGCCCGAAATTCTGCTGCTCGATGAGCCGCTCGGCGCCCTCGACGCCATGACCAAGATCTCCATGCAGGAGGAACTGGCGCGCATCTGGAGCGAGGAAAACGTCACCATGGTCATGGTCACCCACGATCTGGAGGAGGCGATCTATCTCGCCGACAGAGTGCTGATCCTGCCCAAGGAGAAAGGCGGCGCGGCGCGTCTGATCACCGTCGACCTGCCGCGCCCCCGTGATCGCAGCGAAAGCCGCTTCGTGCGCCACCGTGAGGAGTTGCTGCGCGAATTCGGCCTGCACTGAGGCCTCGACGCGCTCGCACGTGTCGAGGCGCTTTCCCAGGTTAGGCCTTCCGTGCTTCCTTCATATTGGGCAGGAACACCGTCAACAGGCCCAGGAACGGCAAATACGAACAGATCTGGAAGACGAAGTCGATGCCCTTCATGTCAGCGACGATACCGAGCACGGCGGCGGCGATACCGCCGACGCCGAAGGCGAAGCCGAAGAAGATGCCGGCGATCATGCCGACGCGGCCCGGCACCAGTTCCTGCGCAAAGACGACGATGTTGGAGAAGGCCGACGACAGGATCAGGCCGATCAGCACCGTCAGCACCATCGTCCATTCCATGTTGGCGTAAGGCAGCGCCAGCGTGAAGGGCAGCACGCCGACGATGGAAAACCAGATCATCGCCTTCTGTCCGTAGCGGTCGCCGAACGGACCGCCGAGCAGGATGCCCAGCGCCGAGGCGCCGAGGAACAGGAACAGCATGACCTGCGACATCTGCACCGAAACGCCGAACTTATGGATGGCGTAGAAGGTGTAGTAGCTGGATAGGCTGGCGATGTAGGCGTTCTTGGTCAGCACCAGCAGCGTCAGCACGGCCAGGGCCCCCATCACCTTGCGGCGCGGGAAGGGCGAGACGAAACTGGACGTCTTGCGGTTCGCCTGTGTGGCGCGCAAGCGGCTGTACCACCCGCCGACCTGCCACAACACGACGATGCCGATAAGCGAGCCGACGGCGAACCATGAAATGCTGGTCTGGCCGAAAGGCACGACGATAAATGCCGCCAGCAGCGGTCCCATGGACTGGCCGAAATTGCCACCGACCTGGAACAGCGACTGCGCCAGGCCGAAGCGGCCGCCTGAGGCGAAGCGGGCGATGCGCGAGGATTCCGGATGGAAGATCGCCGAGCCGATGCCGATCAGCGAAGCGCCGATCAGGAGCAGCGTGTAGTGGCCGGCATAGGCAAGCACGATCAGGCCGATCAGCGAAGAGGCCATGCCGTAGGGCAGGGAATAGGGCATTGGCCGCTTGTCGGTGATCATGCCGATCACCGGCTGCAGCAACGACGCAGTCACCTGGAAGGTGAAGGTCAGAAGGCCGATCTGCCAGAAATCGAGGCCGTAATTCTCCTTCAACAGGGGATAGATGGCCGATAGCAGCGACTGCATGATGTCGTTGATGCAATGGCAAAAACTCACCGCCAGGATGACGGTGAAGGCCGTCGCCTGGGCTGAAGCATGGCTGGCGGTCGCGGGAGGGGCGACGGCTGTCGTATCGGTCAAGGCAGGCTCCGTAGTCTTTTTGGCGGGCATACCCGCGGGCAAGCTGGCGGACGCTCCTGCGGCCGCCTTGGGAACGGATGGCTTATAGGCCGCTTGCGGGACGACTTCTTTCGTGGTTTGGTCCAATAGTTTCGCAAGTGGGCCATAGCTTATGCCGCATGGCAGGGAAATTTTTCACGCTGGCAATGCCGACCTCGAGCAGTTGCACGAGCGTCGCTGGCTATGGCTGGAGCAAGTGGCCGGGCCGGCGGTGGCGTTGCCGACCGAATATCCCGACGGCTACCATGTGCCGCGGCACCGCCACAGCCGCAGCCAGTTGCTGCATGCGCTGGTCGGCGTCGTGCTGGTGACGACGCGGCACGGGCGCTGGATGGTGCCGCCCGATCACGCCATGTGGATCCCCGCGGGCACCGAGCATTCCGTCGAGATGCTGGGCGATGTCTCGATGCGCTCGGTCTATGTCATGCCGGGAGCGATCCCCGGACTGCCGGAAGGCTTGCGCGTCGTCGGCGTCACCGACCTGATGCACAGCCTGATCGTTGAATCGGAAAAACTGCCGCAAGGCGGCGTGCTGGAAGGGCGTGGCGGGCTGATCATGAATCTCCTGCTGCACGAAATTCCGACTTTGCCGGAGCGGCCGCTTGGCCTGCCGTTCCCCTCCGATCCCAGGCTGGCGGCGCTGTGCCGGCGTTTCGTGGCGGCACCGTCGCCGCGCGCGACGATCGACGAGTGGGCGGACGCCGCCGGCATGAGCCGACGCTCCTTCACGCGCGCCTTTCATCGCCAGACCGGACTGTCGCTGTCGACATGGCGCCAGCAAGCATGCCTGTTCGCGGCGCTGCCGAGGCTCGCCGATGGGGAGCCGATCACCCGGGTGGCGCTCGATCTCGGCTATGACAGCGTGCCGGCCTTCATCACCATGTTCAAGCGCATGCTGGGCGCCTCGCCGCGCGGCTATATGCGCGGTGCGCGAGATGCCGGCGAAAACCCGCGGCGCATAGGCGGTCCGATCGCCGCTTGAGGCATGCCGATGGCATCAAGCTGATGCGCCAACCTTCGGTCTAAGGTCCATTTGCAGGAGCACTGATTGCACGTTGTAATCGGTTTTGCTGCGCTACGCGCCCGCCGGGATCGACAATTAGTCGAACAGGCTCGACACCGATTCCTCGGTTGCCGTGCGCGAGATGGCTTCGCCCATCAGGTCGGCGATCGAGATGACGCGGATATTGGGGGCGTCGAGCACGCCCTGGGTCGGCTGGATGGAATCGGTGATCACCAGTTCCTGCAGCTTGGAGCCACTGATGCGGGTGACCGCGCCGCCCGACAGCACACCATGAGTGATATAGGCGGTGACGCTGGTGGCGCCGTTGGCCAGCAGCGCATCGGCGGCGTTGCACAGCGTGCCGCCGGAATCGACGATGTCGTCGATCAGCAGGCAGTCCTTGCCGGCGACCGCGCCGATGATGTTCATGACCTCCGATTCGCCGGGACGCTCGCGGCGTTTGTCGACGATGGCGAGCTGTGCGTCGAAGCGCTTGGCCAGCGCGCGTGCACGCACCACGCCACCAATGTCGGGCGACACCACGACGACGTTGCCGAGCTGCTTGTATTTCGCCTTCACATCGCGGGCCATGACCGGCACCGAGAACAGATTGTCGGTCGGAATATCGAAGAAGCCCTGGATCTGGCCGGCGTGGAGGTCGAGCGTGAGCACGCGGTCGACCCCGGCGCGGGTGATCATGTTGGCGACCAGCTTGGCCGAGATCGGCGTGCGGCCGGAGGCGCGGCGGTCCTGCCTGGCATAGCCGAAATAGGGGATCACCGCCGTGATGCGCTTGGCCGACGAGCGCATGAAGGCGTCGATCATGATGAGCAGTTCCATCAGGTGATCGTTGGTCGGAAAGGAAGTCGACTGCAGGATGAAGACATCCTCGCCGCGCACGTTTTCCTGGATCTCGACGAAGATTTCCTGGTCGGCGAAGCGCCTGACGCTGGCCTTGCCCAGCGGGATGTTGAGATAGCGGGCGACCGCCTCGGCCAGCACCCTGTTGGAATTGCCCGCGAAGAGTTTCATGCACCGTTCCTGGTGGAGGATGGAGAGCCCCAACAGACTCGCCTACGCCCTTTAACCGGGCTTTTAGCGGCCCGCGCGGCTATTGCAAGCACCGTGATTGGAAATCCGCCGGCTAATCCTGGGAAATGTTCGCGCCATCGCGTATGGGCAACACTGGGCAGCTGACCCGCCGCCGCTGCTCCTTCCCCTTGTTCGAGCATGGGATTTCCCCGCGGCCGTTTCCATTCGGGTCCGATGGTCTAGCCCGCCTTGCCGCCGAGCCATGCCGCGAACTGGTCGATGGTCTGGTCGGCGATCGCCTGCATGGTGGCTGGCGCCACCGCTTTCCAGCTGTCGCCGCCCCCGCTGGCGCCGGAACTGGCCGAAGCCGCCTTCTGCTGGCCGTTGATGCGATGCAGGCGGTTGCCCGAGGGATCGTAGACGTCCCACACATAGATGACGGTGGTGTCCTTGCCTTCGGAGATCACCGAGAAATAGCCTTTGAGCACATGGGTCGCGGTCTGGTCGGCGCTGCCGGCCAGCGTGATGCCGCGCTGCCTAGCGCGCGTCTGCAACTCCGCCGTCAGCGGCGTCGCCGCTTCCACCGAAGCGCCGACGATCGGCGCGATCTGCAGGCGCGTCCTGGCAAGGATTGCGGCGGTCTGTGCGGGCGTGGCTGACGTCGTGGTCGTTGCTGGAGCGCCCGCCGTGGTCGTGGCAGGGCCAGCGGGCGCCGGGGTGGCGGCGCTGCCCTGGGCTGCCGGCGTGGCCGGCGCCGCGGCCGTGGGCGGGGTGATGGCGGAGGGTTCGAGGACGTCTTTTGCGTTGGTGCAGGCGGCGAGCGCCAGGACCACGAGCAATGACACGGTCGTCAGCTGCGATCGTCTCATTTGCCTTCTAACTCCTTGGCGAAGAACGCCTCCCATCGTGGATTCACTGTACGATCAAGTCGAGATCATGGCGGGAAAGCGGCTTCGGCTGTGATTCGGTCGTGAGATAGGTGCGGCCAAGCGTCATCGCCGTCTCGGTTTCGGAATCCATGATGATCATGTGGGCGAACAACGTCATGTTCGGCGCGATCGGCTCGGGATTGCCCTGGTAGAACATCGGCATGTCCATCCAGGACGGGGTGAAGCGGGCGCCGACCGAGTAGCCGCAGGCATTCAGCCGATGCTTGGTCAGTCCACGTGCCTCCATGACACGGGCATGCGCGTCGAACACATCGCCGAAACTGTTGCCCGGCGTCATCGCCTTCTCGACCGCCAGCAGCGCGGCACGGGCCGCGTCGAACAAGTCCTGGTGACGCTTCGAGGCCTTGCCGGTCAGCACCGTGCGCATCATCGGCGCATGATAGTGATGAAAGACTCCCGCCCATTCGAGCGTCAACTGGTCGTTCTTGGTGAGCTTGCGGCGACCGGCCTTGTAGCGGCACAGCAGCGCGTCGACGCCGGAGCCGATGATGAATTCGTTGGCCGGATAGTCGCCGCCACCGGCAAAGATCGCGCCTTGCATGGCGGCAAGGATCAGCGCCTCGTCACCGCCCTGCTTGATCAGCGGCAAGGCCGCATCCAGCGCGTCGTCGGCCAGGTTCGCCGCCTTCTCGGCCTTGGCGATCTCGGCCGGGCTCTTGAACAGGCGCAGCCGGCCGACGATGCCGGATGCATCGGCGATCTGGCCGAAGGTCTGCAGCTGCTCGTCGAGGCGGCGGCCATTATAGGCGGTCAGCCCATGAGTGTCGTATTCGACCCCGATGCGGGCGCCGAGCAGGTCGAGCTCGTTCAGCAGATTGCGCAGGTCGACGGCCGGATTGGCGCCATCGCGATCGGTCCACAGCACGATGTTGTCGATGATTGAGGTGTGGCGCGCCTGACGCAGGTCGGCCGAGCGGGTCAGCAACACCATGGACCCGTCGGCTTTCACCACCAGGCACTGGAAGAAGCAGAAACCGAACGTGTCGTAGCCGGTCAGCCAATACATGCTTTCCTGCGCGAAGAGCAGGATGGCGTCGAGCTTCTTCTCGGCCATCTCGATCACCAGCCGGTCGCGGCGCGCGTCGAATTCGGATCGTTCAAAATGCAGCGCCATTATTCACTCTCCAAAACGATTGCCGATATCTGCCGGCCGTAATCGGGTTCCTTGCGGTGCGTCGTGCGCCGGTAGGAGTAAAACAGATCTTCCTCGGCATAGGTGCAGCGGCCGAGACCTTGCGCGGTCACACCCGCCCTGTCGAGCCGGTCCACCGTGTAGCGGTTGAGGTCGAACATCGAATGACCGGGATTCGCCGAAGGCGCGAAATATCTGTCATTTTCGCCATCGGCCTCGACGAAGCGGGCGACGAATTCAGGCCCGACCTCGTAGTTTTCCGGGCCGATCGAGGGGCCGAGCACGGCGACGATGTTTTCACGCCTGGCGCCGAGACTTTCCATGGCGGCAATGGTGTTCTCGAGCACCCCCGTGAAGGCGCCTTTCCAGCCGGCATGCGCCGCGCCGATGATACGCGCCGCGGCATCCGCGAACAGCACAGGGCCGCAATCGGCGGTCGAGGCGCCGATGGCGATGCCCGGCCGGTCGGTGACGATGGCGTCGGCCTTGGGACGCTCGCCTGCAAAGGGTCCCCTGGCGACGACGACATCAGGCGAATGGATTTGCCAGGCGGTCAGGAGATGGTCCGCCGGCACGCCCATCCAGGCGGCGACACGGCGGCGGTTCTCGGCGACCAGCGCCTGGTCGTCATCCGAGCCGGTGCCGATGTTGAGGCCCTGATAGATGCCGGTCGAGACGCCGCCGACGCGGGTGAAATAACCGTGGCGGATGCCTTGTGCCTGCGCCAGGTCCAGCAGCGGCGACCGCACGGGATCCAGTTTGGTCTGATTCAGCATGTGGGCGTTGTTGTCCGTGTGGGCGGTTTCGTCAAGAAAAAGTCCGAAGCGAGACGGCCGGCGTTCAGCCGCTCTTTTACCGGACGGGAGATTGGGAGGGGTGACGGTGAAAAGTCAATCCGGCGTGGCGAAGGGGCAACGCAACGAATCCGGGGTAACGGTTCCTTCGCCGCTGCGCGGTGAGGGAGCATTGAACGGAAAAACCCGCCTGTGCGGCGGGTCCCTGGCGCAACTCAGCACCATAACCAAGTATCTACCATAGTTGCCTTCACCCTGTCAAGAAAAAATTCCTATCATGAGAAGTTGCCGGCCATGAAAAGCTACCGACACAACCGGACTGGCCGTCGTCACGCCTTGTCAATCCGAGCTCGGAGCCTGGGCAAAGGGGCGAACGGCAACGCCGCGCGGCACTATGGCAAGCACCTTGAACAGGTCGCCCATGGCCTGCGGCCCGGCGAGGCGTTCGACATCGCCAGCGATCTTGTCGCGTGCCGCCTGGCTGGCATCGGCGCCAAGCCGGCCGGCGCGCTCCAGAATGCCCAGGCCGAGCAGGAAATCGCCCTGCGTCGATAGATGGGCGTCCAGACCATGCGCGCGCACCACCCCGGCAAGGGCGGCGAAATCGACATGGGAGGTGAGGTCGGCTTCGCCGGGATTGGCCAGCACATCTTCGTGATCATGACGGCGCAGGGCCTGCAACGTGTCGCCGACACCCGGCCGCAGATGGCCATAGTCGACAAACAAGCCGGAGCCGCCATGAGCGGCTATGCGCTCGGCGATGGTCGCCATCAGGGCGCTGCGCGCCGGCGCCACTTCGACGATCGCGCCTTGCGGTGCCTCGCCGGCATCGGCGGGCAGCAGCGTCGGGTCGAGCGAGCCGGCGCCGGCGAAGAAGGTAAGATTGTCAGCGCCGTCGAGGCCGACCACGCGCTCGCGCCAGCCAGTGCCGACGCGGACGAACTGGCGGATGGGGATGGCGTCGAACAATTCGTTGCCGACGATGAAGAGCGGCTGTGGCAGCAGCGTATCGATGGTCTCGTGCCAGCGAATCGAGAACGGTGTGGCGCCGAGCGTCTGTTTCTGCACCTCGGTCAGGCGCGGGCTGGTCTCGATCATGGCGAAAGCGGCGTCGTTGGCCAGTGCCGGTTCGAGCCGCGACAGGGTGCGAAGCATGTCCTTCATCAGCGTGCCGCGGCCAGGGCCGATCTCGCCGATGGTGACCGGCGTCGGCCGGCCGACCGCCAGCCAGGCCTGGTAGAGCCAAACGGCGACGAGCTCGCCGAACATCTGGCTGATCTCCGGCGCGGTGACGAAATCCCCGGCGGCGCCGAACGGTTCGCGCGTGGTGTAGTAGCCCGCCTCGGGATCGAACAGGCACAATGCCATGTATTCGTTGACGGGGATCGGCCCTGTCGCCTCGATCAGATCGACGATGCGTGCCTTCAGCCGCGTCATGTCGCCTGCGGCCGTGACTGCGGCACCGGCTTGGCTGTCGTCATCGCCCAAATGCCGGCCAGCACCATCGGCGAGGACAGGATCATGCCCATGGTCAGCCAGTTGGTGCCAAGGAGATAGCCGAGCTGCTGGTCGGGCTCGCGGAAGAATTCGACTGCTATGCGCGACAGGCCATAGCCGCAGATGAAGGCGCCGCCGACGAAGCGCGGCGTTTTCAGCTTGAGGCGAGAGTGGGTGAGGAAGCGCAGCACGAGAAAGAGCACCAGGCCTTCAAGCAGGGCCTCGTAAAGCTGGCTCGGATGGCGGGTAAACGGCCCGCCATTGGGAAACTCGATCGCCCATGGCACGTCGGTTGGCCGGCCCCAGAGCTCGGAGTTGATGAAGTTGGCGACGCGCACGAGGCCAAGACCGACCGGCACGCCAGCGGCCACGACGTCGAACAGCGACCAGGTGCGGATGCCGCGCTTGATCGAAAACAGCGTCATGGCGAGGATGACGCCGAGCAGGCCGCCATGGAACGACATGCCGCCCTGCCAGACGGCGAAGATGTCGAGCGGATGCGCGATATAGCGCGGCAGGTCATAGAACAGCACGTAGCCGGTGCGCCCGCCCAGCACGACGCCGATGGCCGCCCAGATGATGAAATCATCGAGGTCCTCCGGCTTCATCGGCAGGATGCCGTCGGGCCAGAGTTTCGGATTGGCGGCGAGCCGCTTGGCGTACCACCAGGCGAACAGGATGCCGACGATGTAGCCGACGCCGTACCAGTGCACCGCCAGCGGCCCGATCTGAATCAGCACCGGGTCGATGTTGGGAAAGGGCAACGAGGCCAGCGGCAGCAGGAAATATTCGTTCAACGGGAGCTCTCGGTTGCGTTTGGCGCGGACCATGCGGCAGGGTTTTGGCGGGGTCAAGGCAAGGTGGTCGGCCTCAAAGATCGGATCGGATCACCGCTTGCAGGCCCATCGCGCCGTGCGGGCGGTGAGCTCAGTCCCTTGGCTTGGCGGCCACCAACTGCCGCAACGCGTCGTTGATCCTGTCCTGCCAGCCGGGGCCATCTTCCTGGAAATGATCGAGCACGGCCCGGTCGATCCGGATCGAAACAAGCTCGCGGACGTTCGGCGCGGCCGAAGCTTCGCGAATTGGCGGTGCCGGCTTCTTCACCGGTTTGAAGGCAGCTTCGGCGGCTGCCATCGGATTGGTCGGTCGGCGCGGAGGGGTTGCCATTGGTGACCTGACTGAAGTGTGCTTGAGGCAATACGAGACGAGAACACAATAGGCGAGCTTGCGCCCTCAAGTACAGCTCTGGCGTCGTCCGGGAGCTTCTTACAGGAATGGCACCGCCATGCGCCACAGCAACGCAGATGGAACGGCAACCCTCAACGTTCTTGCATTCGGCGCGCGGCACTACTAACTCAATTTCAGCAACCGAGGATTTGCCATGTCGACCGGACCGAACCGCATTCTCGACGAATTCGCCAAGCTGATGACCGATGCCGCGGGCGCCGCGCAGGGCGTGCGGCGCGAGGTGGAGACCGCCTTCAAGGGACAGGCCGAACGCATCCTGAATTCGATGGACGTGGTGCAGCGCGAGGAGTTCGAGGCCGCGCGCGAGATGGCCGCCAAGGCCAGGGAAGAGAATGCTCGCCTTGCCGACCGCATCGAGGCGCTTGAGGCCAAGCTTGCCGAACTGACCGGGCAGGCCACACCTGCGGCTTCCGCAAAGCCCAGGCCGAAAAAATAATTCGTTAAACTTTTCCACAAAGCACCAGCCTGAAAAGCGCTTTGCCGTGAATCGCTTACCGGCATTGCGTGACTCTGTGTGACAGCGCCTTTCCACATGCGAATGACGCAGCGCGAAAAATTGGGCTGTTCACGCGACTCCCGATCAATAGACTGAATTTGTTGCATGATTCGGAGCAGGGTCATGCGCCGGGCGGTGGGGTCCGGTCTGGGGTCTTTGCGTCGAGAAGTCCTGGCCGTCCGAGTTCTAGATCAGATTGTTCGTCGTGTGTGCCCCGCGGAGCGTGTGGCGCTCCCCTGAACACAGGAAGCATTCCATGGAACTTCTCGAACTCGAATTCTCCCGCGAAATCCATCCGGTGGATGTCATTGAGCAGGTGGCCCACAACAATGACTGGTCCTTCGAACGGGCCGGCGACGACGAAATCTCGATCTCGGTCGCCGGAAGCTGGACCGACTATCACGTCTCCTTCTCGTGGATGGAGGATTTCGAGGCGCTGCATCTGGCCTGCGCCTTCGACATCAAGGTGCCGGAGGCGCGCGCGCTGGAAGTGATGCGGCTGTTGTCGCTGATCAACGAACAGATGTTGTTCGGCCATTTCGACCTGTGGGAGCAGGAAGGCGCGATCATGTTCCGCCAGTCGCTGCTTCTGGCCGGCGGGGTCGAGCCTTCGAGCCAGCAGGTGGAGGTGCTGCTGTCGTCGGCGCTGGAGGCCTGCGAATGCTACTTCCAGGCGTTCCAGTTCGTCGTCTGGTCCGGCACATCGGCCAAGGACGCGCTGGCCGGGGTGCTGTTCGAGACTTTCGGCAACGCCTGACCAAGATGTTTTCGACATGAGTTCAAGCAGCGAGCGCAAGCCCGAGATCAGTTTCGCCGATTTTGATCGTGTCGACATCCGTGCCGGCACGATCATCGAGGCCGAACCGTTTCCGCAGGCGCGCAAGCCGGCGTTCAAGCTCAAGATCGATTTCGGCCCCGAGATCGGGGTGAAGAAATCGTCGGCGCAGATCACCAAATATTATACGCCCGAGACGCTGATCGGCCGGCAGGTGTTCGCGGTGGTCAATTTTCCGCCGCGCCAGATCGGGCCATTCATGTCGGAAGTGCTGACGCTCGGCTTTCCCGACGAGGAGGGCGCCGTGGTGCTCGGCGCCATCGAGCGCAAGGTGCCGGACGGCGGGCGGCTGTTTTAGCCGAGAGGGAGCGTCAGGCGGCCAGCTTCCGCGTCGTGCCCAGCGCCTCCTGGACCGTATCGAGAAACATTTCCGCGCAGGCTTTCCAGCTGTAGCGCATAGCGCGTTCTCGCGCCTGGGCGCGGTCGACATCGAGGGCGGCGAGCGATGCCGCGCGCAGGTCGTTGGAGACCGCGCCGCCGAAGCCGTCGCCGACGATGTCGATCGGTCCCGTGACCGGAAAGGCGGCGACCGGCGTGCCGCTGGCCAGCGCTTCGATGATGACGTTGCCGAAGGTGTCGGTGCGGCTCGGAAAGACGAAAACGTCGGCCGAGGCGTAGATTTCGGCCAGTTCATCGTTGGGGCGGTGGCCAAGAAAATGCGCGGCGGGGTAGCGCGCCTTGAGCTTCGCCAGTTCCGGGCCCTCGCCGACAATCACCTTGCTGCCGGGCAGGTCGAGATCGAGGAAGGCGGAGAGGTTCTTCTCGATGGCGACGCGGCCGACACAGAGGAACAACGGGCCGGGGAAGCCGAGATCCTTCCTCTTGTCGGGCCGGAAATGATCGGTGTCGACGCCGCGCGTCCATGGCCTCAGCTTGTTGAAGCCGCGCGCTGCAAGATCATCCGCCAGCGACTGCGTCGCGACCAGCGTGCCTTGGCCGGAATTGTGGAAATCGCGCAGCCAGCGATAGGCCCAGCTTTCCGGCACCGGCAGCCGGGCGCTGAGATATTCAGGAAAGCGTGTGTGGTAGCTGGTGGTAAACGGCCGGCCGGCATTGCGGCAGTAGCGCCGCGCCATGATGCCGAGCGGACCTTCGGTGACGATGTGGATGTGGTCTGCCTTGTAGGCCTCGATCAGGCGCGCGACATGACCTGGCGTGGTCAACGCCAGGCGGATATCGGGATAGGTCGGCAAGGGCAAAGTGCGAAAGATGTTGGGCGTCAGGAAATCCACCGCGACATCGAACGATTTCAGTGTTTCGGTGAGCCGCTCCAGCGTGTGGACGACGCCATTGACCTGTGGGCGCCAGGCGTCGGTGACCATCAATATGCGCATGACGGGCCTTTGCTCGAAAGGTCGGCGGTTGCCTCGGCCCGATGCCCGGACGGCGACCAGCCTGCTGCCCTCGCTTCGCTCCAGCACACCCGGGCGGGTACGGGATCGAAGTCAGACGGCGGGCTCGAATCAAGTGAGGTCGCGCGCTTCATGCGCGCTCTTCAGCATGGTTTCATGACGCGCCAATGAAATCGGCCGAACATGACCTCGTCCCGAAACGATTTCCGCTTCCCGCGATTGAATCCCTGTCAGGCCGGAACCTTGATCACGGCGCGCAAGCCGCCGAGCGGGCTGACGTCGAGCGTGATGTCGCCGCCATGGCTGCGGGCGATGTCGCGGGCGATCGACAGGCCGAGACCAGTGCCGCTGGCATCGAGATTGCGGGCCTCGTCGAGCCGCATGAAGGGTTTGAACACCTCTTCGCGCTTTTCGGCCGGAATGCCTGGACCGTCATCGTCGATGGTGACGACGAGCGAGCCGCGGCCATGATTGGCGGCCACTTCCACCGTCTTGGCGTAGCGGAAGGCGTTGCCGATGACATTCGACATCAGCCTGGCGAAGGCGTTCGGCCGCACATGCACGGTCGGATCGCCGGAAAGCGTCGTCGACAATTTGCATTTGCGCAACCGAGCTTCCTCGCTCAGCTTCTGGAAATAGGCTTCGAGATCGAAGCGCCCGGTGTCTTCCGAGGCCTCGCCGCGGGCGAAGGCAAGATAGCCTTCGAGCATCGACTGCATGTCGTCGATGTCCTGGTTGAGCGCGGCCTTGGTCTCGGCCTTGCCGCCCGCCAGCGCCAGCTGCAGCTTGAAGCGGGTGAGGATGGTCCTGAGGTCATGGCTGACGCCGGTGAGCATGGCGGTGCGCTGTTCGATCTGGCGCTCGATGCGCTCGCGCATCTGGATGAAGGCAAAGCCGGCGCGGCGGACCTCCTCCGCGCCGCGCGGGCGGAAATCACGCGGCATCGGCCGGCCCTTGCCGAAGCTTTCGGCGGCTTCGGCCAGCGTCAGGATCGGCCGGATCTGGTTGCGCAGGAAGGGAATGGCGATCATCAGCAGCACCAGCGAGGTACCGACCATCCAGATCAGGAAGATGTGCGTGTTCGAAGCATAGGCCTGGCTGCGGCGCACGAAGACGCGCAACACCTTGCCTTCGAGCTGGACGCGGACCTCGATGATGTTGGAGTTGCCGACCGTATCGATCCAGAACGGCCGGTTGATCTGGCGGGTGATCTCGGCGGAGAGAACGTCGTCGAGGATGGAGAAGAACGGCTTCGGCCCGGGCGGCGGCAGCGGGTCGGGCGGCAGGAGGTCGACCTTCAACTGCATGCGGTCCTGGGCGATGCGGATGATGTTGGCGTAGTCGGCGTCGTGCGGATAGGTCTCGATCAGGTCGATGATGGCGGCGATGTCGCGCACGGTCGCCTGCGACAGGCGCTGCGTCACGGTCGCCCAATGCCGCTCCATGAAGACGAAAGCGACCACCGATTGCAGCAGGATCATCGGCGCGATGACGATGATCAGCGAGCGCGCGTAGAGGCGCTTGGGCATGTAGAGCGAAACGAGGCGCCAGAACCGGTTCCAGACGCGCGGACCCCTCTTGAGCAGCCGTGTGGAGCGGGTGCTCAAGCCGTCAGATTCCGGCTGTTCCAGTTCCGTGGTCGCCATTCACCTTTCGCTCGCTCCGTGGCCGTCAGGCAGGCCGAAGGCGGTAGTCTATTCGACGCTGAGCCGATACCCAATACCGCGGACCGTCTGCAGCCAGACCGGATTGGAGGGATCGCGCTCGATCTTGCGGCGCAGCCGATTGATCTGGACGTCGATGGTGCGTTCGCCGACATCCGATTCGTCGCCGACCAGTTCGTGGCGTGGAATGGTTTCGCCTGCGCGCGCGGCGAATATCGCCAGGATCTCCTGCTCGCGATCGGTCAGCTTCAGCGCCTCGCCGCCACGCTTCAATTCGCGCCTGGCGATCTGGAATGTGTAGGGACCGAAGACGAGCTGCTCCACCTTGGGCGTGGTCGCAGGGCCGCCGCGGCGCAGGATGTTGTTGATGCGCAGGATCAATTCGCGCGGATCGAAAGGCTTTGGCAGGTAATCGTCGGCGCCGGCCTCCAGGCCGGTGATGCGGCTGTCGGTCTCCGATAGCGCTGTCAGCATCAGGATCGGCACGTTCTTCTCGGCCCGCAGCGCCTTGGTCAGATCGACGCCGTTTTCGCCGGGCATCATCACGTCCAGCACAAGAAGATCGAAGTCGAGGCCGGCGAGCTTGCGCCGGGCTTCGCCCGAATTGCCGGCGACGGTGACGCGAAAACCGTTTTCGGTCAGATATTGCTTGAGCAGGTTGCGGATGCGGGTGTCGTCATCGACCACAAGCAAATGCGGCGCATCGTCGTCCGGTGCGGCCGCGTGATCAGCGCGTTCAGTGCTCTCCATGGCTTTTCCCTGACATTTTTGCGGACCCAACGTCGATCTGGGCTCTCAGTTCCGGATTGACCATTGCTTCGAGGAAGCGTTCCACCTGGGTCCGTTCGGCGGCTCCGGAATCTTCCAATGCAGCATGGATGCGGCGCGACTGTGGCCGTGCCAGTGCCAGCGCCAGCGCGCGGCCCTTGGCGGTCGGATACAGTTCGCGCTGGCGACGATCGCGCGGCCCTTGCAACTGCACGACATGGTCGGTGTCGATCAGCTGCTTCAGCACGCGCGCCAGGCTCTGCTTGGTGATCTTCAAGACATCGAGCAGTTCGGCGACCGTCAGGCCCGGCCTGCGGTTGACGAAATGCAGCACCCTGTGGTGGGCGCGGCCGAAGCCATAGTCGGCCAGGATCTGATCGGGATCCGAGGTGAAATCGCGATAGGCGAAGAAAAACAGCTCGATGAGGGCGAAATCAATGCCATCCTCGATTGACATCGCGGTCCTGATCGGTGTCCCGGCTGCTCGGCTTCGATCCGTCATCTTTTCTCCATGGGCAGGGAAGATTATGTCAGTACTATTGACGTAATTTCCCTGCAATGGTAATTTTTGACAAGGTTTTGGGCGGATTGCGAACGAAAAGGCAAGACAGGCCGGGTTTTCCGGAACTTCCTGAGTTTGCCAGAGCACGATTATCCGCCTACCTTTCCAGACAGCGGCAGGCGCCCCAACCAGTTGGCGCGGCCGACAAGAGCACGCAACGAACAACGATATGCGGGCTGCCGCCCGCGGGAGGTTACCATGGCATCCGTTCCCTTTGATCAACTGGACGGCTTCATCTGGATGAATGGCGAGTTCGTGCAATGGGGCGAGGCCAAGATCCATGTGCTGACCCACGGCCTGCACTATGCCAGCGCGGTGTTCGAGGGCGAGCGCGCCTATGGCGGCGAGATCTTCAAGCTCAACGAGCATACCGAGCGCCTACATGAATCGGCGCGGCTGCTCGGCTTCAAGATCCCCTATTCGGTGGCCGAGCTCAACGACGCCTCCAGCACCCTGCTGAAGAAGCAGGGCTTCAAGGATGCCTATGTCAGGCCGATCGCCTGGCGCGGCAGCGAGCAGATGGGCGTTTCGGCGCAGAACAACCGCATCAATTGCGCCATCGCCATCTGGCAGTGGCCTAGCTACTTCGATCCGGCGCAGAAGCTGAAAGGCATACGTCTCGATATGGCTGAGTGGCGCCGGCCCGACCCGCGCACGGCGCCGTCCAAATCGAAGGCTGCAGGCCTCTATATGATCTGCACCATGTCCAAGCATGCCGCCGAGGCCAAGGGCTATGCCGACGCCATGATGCTCGACTGGCGCGGCCAGGTCGCGGAAGCCACCGGCGCCAACATCTTCTTCGTCAAGGACGGCAGGATCCACACGCCAAAGCCGGACTGCTTCCTCGACGGCATCACCCGCCGCACGGTCATCGGCCTCGCCAAGGACCGCGGCCTGGAGGTGGTGGAGCGCGCCATCATGCCGGAAGAACTCGAGGGCTTCGAGCAGTGCTTCCTGACTGGAACGGCAGCGGAAGTGACCCCGGTTTCGGAGATCGGGCCGTACCGATTCGAGGTCGGCGAGATCGCCAAGACTCTGATGAATGACTATTCTGCGGCCGTTCAGCCGAAGCACGCGATCGCCGCAGAATAACGAAAGTCACAGCTTTTCACGCAAGCAGGGGCGGTTTTCGGGCCGCCCCTTTTATTTCAGCGTTTCTGCATTTGACTTTCGCCGAATTCAGCGTCTCCATGATGGTGTCGGCCCGGGAGGCTGGCAGCTATGGAGGGACTGGTAAGATGGACATGAATACGCTTCTTCCGATCATCGTTCAGATCATTACAGGCATCATCGGTGGTCAGGCGGTCGGCGCGGCGATCAAGACGGCGGCGCTGGGGCAGCTTCCCAAGATCCTGGGCGGCGCCATTGGCGGCGTCGGCGGCGCGGCGATCCTCGGCAGCCTGCTCGGCGGCACAGTCGATCCGGCAGCGGCTGCGGCAGCGACGAGTGGTCTGGGCAGCGCGCTCAACCTGCAGAACATCGTCGGCGGCGCCGGCGGCGGCGCGATCCTGACCGGCATTATCGGCGCGGTCATGGGCGCCATGAAGAAGTAAGCCTGCGATCTCGGGCTGGCCAAATGGGCGGCTTCGGCCGCCCATTTCTGTTTCCAGAGCGCGCCGCATGAATGCGTTTCGACGCGACGCGCTTTGGAACGACCGATCCCAAGGGTGGACGCCCTTCGCTCGCGCCTCTACATCACGGCGTGAACATCGAAAGGACGATCATGGGTCAGCTCAATGCCGGCATCGTGCCGGTCACGCCTTTCCAGCAGAATTGCACGATCCTGTTCGACATGGACGACAAGCACGGTGTCGTCGTCGATCCGGGCGGCGATATCGACAAGGTGCTGGCGGCGCTGAAGGACAATGCGATATCGGCCGGCGCGATCTGGATCACGCATGGTCATATCGACCATGCCGGCGGCGCGATGGAGTTGAAGGAAGCGCTCGGTGTCGAGATCATCGGCCCGCACGAGGCCGACAGGATGTTGCTCGACAATCTTGAGAACCAGGGCGAGCGCTATGGCATTGCCGGCGTGCGCAACTGCGTGCCCGACCGGTTTCTCACCGAAGGCGAGACGGTCTCGTTCGGCTCGCATCTCTTCGAGGTGCTGCATTGCCCCGGCCACGCGCCCGGCCATGTCGTCTATTACAACCGCGCGGCCAAATTCGCCCATGTCGGGGACGTGCTGTTTCGCGGCTCGATCGGGCGCACCGACCTGCCGGGCGGCGATCATGCGGCACTCATCGCCTCGATCAAGGACAAGCTTTTGCCGCTCGGCGACGACATCGGCTTCATCTGCGGCCACGGTCCGGGCGGGCGTTTCGGCGAGGAGCGGCGGAGCAATCCGTTTTTGACGTGAAGCGCGTCGCGCCGAAGCCGGTGCCGGCTTGACAAAAAAGCGCCGGCCTTGCGGTCAGCGCTTTTGTTGAGGCAGGGAAGCCCTTGATCAGTTAGCGGTGCAGAAATGCTGCTCGCCGTCATTGCCGGTGAAGGTGCCGGTGCGGGCGTTGAAGGTGCGGTACCGGTCGGAGCAATAGTCGTACCAGCCGCGCGTCCACGGTTCGGCATAGCGGTCGGCGTAGACCACTTGCGGTTCGGCATAGTAGCGGCGGACCGGCGCCGGGCGAATCCGCACATCGCGATCGTAATAGCCATCATCGTAGTAGTCGCGGGGCGGCGGCTGCTGGTTGGCCAACGCACCGCCGATCAGCGCGCCGGCCGCGAGGCCGAGGACGCCGGCGGCAATGGCATCGCCATGGTCATGATGGTGGCGGTGACGCCAATCGCCCGCATTGGCCGCGGGCAAGGCCGCGAACGTGGTGGCAACCACTGCGGCGGACAGCACGGCTGTCTTGAAAATTCGGTTCATGTCGATCTCCTTCGTGCCGGCCCGTAAGAATTCCGGGGATGCGGTCCGGCTTTACGAAAGATTAATATGAGACCGTGGCTGAACGGGGGCTGAACGAATTTTTGCCTGACCGGAGGGCACGGGCATCAACTATCGAACGCTCCAGGGAGCGAAGCTGTCCTGCCAGAACAGCCGCCGTTCCGGAGCAGGCTCAGCCGATCGACAGGTTGACGGCCTTGGGACCCTTGCCGCGCTTGTCAGGCTCGGTGTCGAATGTCACTTTCTGCCCATCCTCAAGACCGGGAAGACCCGACGCCTGCACGGCCGAAATATGAACGAAGACATCCTTCGCGCCATCATCCGGTGTGATGAAGCCGAACCCTTTGGCATGGTTGAAGAATTTGACGGTGCCGGTCTGCGGCATGGGAAGCTCCTTTGATCCCATAAACTCCAGTCTCGGGCCGGCAAATGCCCGAATGGAAATTTGTCCTTTATTTTAGCGTCATCGGCAAGAGAAAGTTTTGCGGGCACTTAAAGCGCGTCGCGCTTTAAGTTTTCATTATGATGCATGTCGTTGACCCGACACCGGATCCACTTTGGGGCGACAGCATTTTTGCTGCGCTGCGACATGAAAAAGGCGCGACGAAAATCGCCGCGCCTTCAAAATTCGTTTGCCTCTTCCGAAGTCATTCAAGCTTCGGAGCCTCAGTCGCACGGCCAGGAAGGGCGTGCTGCTGGCCGATGGCTCAGGCGGCGCGGAGGTTGACGGCCTTGGGGCCTTTGCCCATCCGATCCGGCTCGACGTCGAAGGTGACCTTCTGGCCGTCGACGAGCGTGCGCAGGCCCGAGGCCTCGATCGCGGAAATGTGGACGAATACGTCCTTGGCGCCACCGTCGGGCGTGATGAAACCGAAGCCTTTGGTCGCGTTGAAGAATTTAACGGTGCCGGTCTGGGCCATTGGGGAAACTCCTTCACCCGTTCAGTCTTGATGGTCCTGCCCGCCACCTCGCGTCGAGGGCAGTTCCCGGTGGTAGCTTTCGGCAGTCATGCATTGGCGCATGGTCAAACCCCCCGCCGAAAAACGGGGCCGTCAGAGATTCACAGTATCGGGGAAAGGTCGTCCAAAACGTTCCGCTCTCCGGGTCGCAAATGCCCGAACACGGAATTTATCGCACGGAAAAGTGAAGGTTGCAAGATAGCGCCGCGGGCCGCCCCCGATGGGCGCGTCCCGACGCATGAATCGACCAATCCGAGCATCGACGCGCCGCAAATAGGCCTCGTTGCCTGAGGGGTCATCGGCCACAGCCCCGTCACGCATGGGCCAGCGGCGGCGACGGCTGGCGGTGCGAGGCGCCGGGATAATCCAGGCGACGTTCTTTTTAGCAGCCGGCTGCAAACGAGGGTTGCAATCGGCGATGGAATGCGGAGGATCGCAACAGCGCGACTGGTTTGAGCCTTTGCTTCGTGAATATCATTGTCCCGAACAGCTGCGTATTTGGAGCGGCACGCAGCGAGGCGAGGATCGAGGGAGAGACGATCATGAGGTTTCTTGCGGCAATCTTCTCGCGACAGGGTTTTGTCGTCCTGTTCCTGTCGGCTGTTCTTGCCGCCTGTACAGTGGTCGTCGACGACGGCCCGGGACCGCGGCCACGGCCGCCGCGGCCGGGACCGCAATTCTGCACCAAACAGTACGAGCCCGTCTGCGCCCGGCGCGGTGGCGACCGCCAGACCTTCGCCAATGCCTGTCTTGCCGACCGGGCGGGTTATCGCATCGTGCGCGACGGTCCCTGCCGTGACGGCGGCGAGGGTGGCGGCGAGCAGACTTTCTGCACCCGCGAATACGCGCCGGTCTGCGCCCGGCGCGGCGGAGAGTTGCGAACCTTCCCCAACGCCTGCGAGGCACGCGCCGCCGACTACCGCATCGTTGGCGGGGGCCGCTGCTGAAAGGCCGGGTGTTCGTCTTTTCCGCACCTTGGGAAAACGCGGATGCCGTCTAAAACAAATTTCGGGGACGTGTGACGGTCACAACGCGGATGGATAGGCGCCGTCGGCCGGCCCGGAGTAAAGCTCGCTGCCGTGCTCATCGCAGATGCGCACGCGGTCGGGGATTTGCGGCATTGCGAGCGTATGGAAGAGCGCGGTGGCGCCCTGCCAGGCTGCGCGCAGGGTAGGGGCTTCCAGCGACACCTTGTCGAGCGTCGCTTCCTCGGCTTCGCGCGATCGGTAAAACTCGATGACGAAATTCAAGGACGCCTCCATGATGCGTTGTTCCGCCAGGGAGATTCTCCGGCAGGAGATTCTGCGGCAGGGATGGGCGCGGAAGAAGTCGTCCGCGATCAGCTCTTCGATTTAGGCTTCAGGCCGCTCTCGGCCTGCTTGACCGACGAGCCGAACGGGGAGGCGGGCTTGGCCACCACCTTGTCCTTCTTGGGCTTTCGTGTTTCGCGGTTGCTGCGCTGTTGACCCTTGGCCATCTTGTCTGCTCCTCGTGCTGGTGGTCTGGCGGCGCCGGGGTCTCAGACCGCCGGATTGTTGCCAACAGTCGGATTGTCACCAATCGGATTGTCGGCTGGTTCGAGATTGTCTTCCGTGGTGACCCGCTCGTGGGTCTCCTGCTCGCTGCGGATGCGGTACTGCGGGGAGCCGTCCTTGACCGGCAGCCTGCTCTTGATCTCGAACAGTTCCGTTGTCTTGTTGAGGAGCCCTGTGCGGCTCTTCATGCGCACGGTCTGGCCGACGGCGAAGAGATGCGAGGGCGTGTCGGTGCGCGGACGCGCATTCTGCTGGAAACGGATCATGCTGCATTCTCCCTGTCGCGCTTCAGCGCTGTTTCGAGGTCCAGGTAATCGATGGCGACGAGTTGACTGGTGGTCGGGTTTTTCACCGCCCTTGCCGGCAAATGGATGAAGGTGGCGACGCGGCGCCAGGCAAGCCGCGACATGCCCTCGATCAGCTCTTCGTCGTGATCGATGTCGTAGTCGCCCGCCGGCAGTTGCCCTTCCAGCCCGCCGAGTACGAAAGGAGCCATGAAATGTGCGACGGAATGGGTCGTGCGGTCCGGCATTGTCCTGCCTTGATGTTTTAAGCCCTGTGGCGACATGCGAGGCGGAGAGCCTCAAAGCAAAAAAGCGGGGACGAGCCCCGCTTTCCTATTTCCGGCAATCGCTGGAAATAAGCCATTTTCGAGAGCTGCCAGTACATCCGTGGTCAGCGGTCATCGAATTCGGCCGGATCAGATCAGTTGCAAATTGGCGGCCGACTCGCGGCCCTTGGCATCACGCTCCAACTCGAATTGCAGCTTCTGGCCTTCGGCGAGGCCAGGAAAGCCCGCGCGTTCCAATGCGCTGACGTGGACGAAAACGTCCTTGCCGCCGTCGGTTGGTTGAATGAAGCCAAAACCCTTCTGGCCATTGTAGAATTTCACGGTTCCGGTGTTCATGGGTGTCTTTCGAAGAATGAGAACGGTCGCGGAGCAAATGCGCCGCGCTGCCGATATCGATGATTTGGAGTGAGATTGGCGGGTCGAGAACCTCTGACGCCGCGAAATGCCAATTCTGGCCCAAACGCTCATATATATGTAGCTCGACTTTGCATGGTTTTCAAGAAGATTTGGAAAAATAAGTAAGCCAACGGAAAAAGATTGCTGCGTTCATTTGAAAAACTCTGCTATGGTTTGATGATATTTTCCAAAAATTCTCAAAAAATCATTTTGGGGTCCACTCCCGAAATTTGCGTTTTATTTCTCCAAAAAGGACAAAAACCATGGTTTCTGCGAGAAGCTCAAGAGGTAATACCACAGCGATCAACCCGCCCATCAGGCCGGCCACCGCATATGCCGTCGCCATCGGGCGTACCGGCAAACCTATGATCGTCAAGTCGGCGCGGCTGACCGTCAGGAGCGACGAGGCTGAAAGGCGGACGATCGCCGATACTGACGGAACGGTTCGGCGCGCCAGGCAGACGGCCGAGACCAACCGGCTGATTTGATCTTGTCCGCGCCGATGGCAAGCGCAAGAAACCAAGCAAAGCCTTGAACCCGCCGCGCCAATGGCCTAGATCGCGGCAGGCGGACAAACACGGCAGGTTTCCCATTAACAGAGATCAGAGACGAGCGGCGGGTGCTGGCGCCAACTCCGGCTCGGGCGGACAGCCGCCGTCGAGTCTCGACCAGCATGTGCAGAGGGCGCTGCAACTGCATCAGGCGGGGCGGCGGCAAGAGGCCGAGGCGCTCTATCGGCAAGTGCTGACGCACAAGGTCAACCATGCGGCGGCTGCGCATTTTCTCGGTCTTTTGCTGCACCAGACCGGGCGCAGCGCCGAGGGGCTCGGTCTCCTCGAGCAATCGGTGCGCTTGCAGCCGAAGAATCCGGATTTCCTCAACAACCTCGGCACGGTGATGCGCGATCTCGGCCGTGTCGCGGCGGCCGCCGACTTCTTCCGCGGCGCGGTGGCGCTGCGGCCGGACCAGCTCGCGGCGCGCGACAATCTCGGCTCGTCACTGAAACAGCTTGGGCAGTTCGAGGGCGCCGAGGAGATCTATCGCGGCACGGTCGCGCGCAATCCCTTCCATTTCCGCGCCCGCATCGGGCTTGCCGAAACCTTGCAGGAAGCGGGGCGCCTGGACGAGGCGCTGGCCGTCTTTCGCGAGGCGCTGTCGATCCGTCCGAAGGACGCCGAACTGCTGCACGGGCTGGGCGTCGGGTTGATGGAAAAAGGCGAGCTCGACGAGGCGGCCGAGCTGTTCCGGCAGGCGCTGGCGGCCGATCCCGGCATGGCGCGCGCCTGGCTGATGCTGACGCAGGTCAAGCGTCAGAAGGAGCGCGATGCCGAATTGACCGGGATGGAGGCCCAGCACGCCAAGGCGCTGCCGGACAGCCTGGCGCGCATGCAGCTTGCCTTCGGCCTCGGCAAGGTCAATGACGATCTGAAGGATTATAACAGAGCCTTCGACTATTTCGCCGAAGGCAATGCCATCCGCCGCAAGGGCATCGACTACGACGCGGAAAGGACACGCGCCGAATTCGAGGCTATGAAAACGGTGTTCGACAGGGATTTCTTCCAGAAGCACAGGCCCAGCGCGATCTCCGACGATACGCCGATCTTCGTCATCGGCATGCCTCGTTCGGGCACGACCCTGGTCGAGCAGATCATCGCCAGCCATCCGCAGGTCTACGGCGCCGGCGAGCTCGGCATCCTGAAGACGGCGGTCGGCAGGCAGTTCCCGGCGACCATGCCCGGCGGCTTCCCCTGGGGCGTTTCGGATGCGCCCGATACGGATTTTGCCGAGGCGGGACGCGCCTATCTCGACATGCTGCATGCCCGCTATCCGCACATGCGCCACGTCACCGACAAGATGCCGGGCAACTTCCTGCTTGTCGGCTTCATCCACATGATGATGCCAAAGGCCAGGATCATCCATTGCGCCCGCCATGCGGCGGCAACCTGCCTTTCGATCTACAAGGTGCATTTCCGCGGCGACAGCCACCGCTACGGCTATGATCTGGGCGAACTCGCCGATTTCCACAATCTCTACACGGACATCATGGCGCATTGGCACAAGGTGCTGCCTGGCGTCGTGCACGATGTGCGCTACGAGGATTTCGTCGCCGACCAGGAAGGCCAGAGCCGGGCGCTGATCAACTATCTCGGGCTGCCATGGGACGATGCCGTGCTGTCGTTCCACCAGACCGACCGGCCGGTGCGCACGGCTTCCGCCGCGCAGGTGCGCCAGCCGATGTATCAAGGCTCGGTCGACCTGTGGAAGCGCTACGGCGACAGGCTGAAGCCTCTGCTGGACAGACTGGCTTAATGCGGCTCGGCATTTCCGGCGGAGCGCTCCCGCTCCGCCCAAGTGCGTTGCCTACAATTCCATGAACGTCTGGAACCCGCCGAAGATCATGCGCTTGCCGTCGAACGGCATTGTCGACATATCCGGCTGCAATCGTGGATCGGCCATCACCTTGGCCATGACCGCGTCGCGGTCCTGCCTGGATTTGTAGACGATCCAGGAAAAGATGACGACTTCGTCGTCCTTGGCCTGCACGGCGCGTGGAAACGACGTGACCTCGCCATAAGGCACATCGTCGCCGACGCACTCGACATAGGCGAGCGCGCCGTGTTCCTTCCAGACGGCGCCGGCGGTGTTGGCCAGCTTCTTGTAATCGTCGAGTTTTGCCTTTGGCACGGCAAGCACGAAACCGTCGACATAGGACATGGCAATCTCCTTGTTTGCTGCATCCGGCGCCGGGCCGGCAGGGATGCGACCCGGGGCAGGTGGGCGCGCACTTCTCGCCGAGAGTGCTGACGCCCGCTATCGAATTGCGACGGTTATTGCTCCACTGGAGCGTTCATCGCCCATGCGACTCCGAAAGGGTCCTTCACCTGGCCCCAGCGGTCGCCCCAGAACATCACCTGCAGCGGCGTCACGATCTCGCAGCCGGCGTCGACCGCGCGCTGCCACCAGCCGTCGATCTCGTCGCTGCCGAGATGAAGCTGGAGTGTGTAGCCCTGCGGCGCCTGGTGCGGGTGGCCGTGCTCGGGATAGGCGTCGCCCAACATCAACGTCGAACCGTTGATGTGAAGATGGATGTGCATAGTGCGGCCTTTTTCGTCCGCAGGGTAGAAAAAGACCTGCTTGGCGCCGAACGCCTTCTGGTAGAATTCTGCGGCCTTGAAGGCGCCGTCCACCTGCAGATAGGGAGTCAATCCGCCGAGCACTTTCGCCTTGGGCTGAACAGGGGTCTGGTCGGTCATTGCGTGTTCCTCTTCACGTTTGATTTGGCCTTGCGGACCATAGGACGCGCGAGGTGACGGCGGTCCTACATGGGCTTGAAATTTTTCTCGTGGGCCGGGCCCGGACTGGCCGGGCGACCGGCGAACTCCAGCAATAGACGCATGGCTCGGCCGTTCATATGACCCTGGCCGGGACGGCGGCTGAGCGGCGGCTGTTCTGCGCGTCGAAGAGTTCTGGAAAGCCGATGTCCTTGCGCAGTTCGACGGGCAGCGAAAGCAGGATGCGCTCGCTGCGATGGCGGGCACGCGCCGCCGCATATCGGGTTGCGATGCGGCCGATGGAGGAAAGGACGGACATGATGCATTCTCCCTGGGTTGGCGCCGGCATCATCGTGTCGGCATCCCAAGGACGAGGCAGGTTCAGGCGATCCGACAGGTCGTCGATTTTTCTCGCAGCGTTTAATTTCTCATTCGAGCGCCACCGCCTACGCGACCTTGAGCGTCGGAATAGCCGAAACATTCACCTCACGTTCGGCATGCCAGGCATCGAAAGCTGCCTGCATGCGAAGCCAGATCGCGGCTCCATCGCCGAACAGCTTCCCAAGGCGGGCGGCCACAGCCGGTGAAACCGGCTTCTTTTCGCGGATGATATCATAGAGCTGCTGCCGGGAGATGCCGAGCAGGTTTGCAATTTCCACCTTGGTCTTTCCAGTTGCCGGGATAATGTCCCCAAGCAGCGCTCCCGGGTGGGAGGGACAGCGCTCGATAGGACGCGTCGGCTCGTGCACGCTCATTGGTCGAACTTCTCCAATCTGGCCGCCTCAGTGGTATTGCTCGAAATCGACGCGGGCGGCGTCCTTGCCGTCGAATTCAAACGTGATGCACCACGGGCCGTTGACGTGGACCGTGTAACGGATGGGATCGAAGCCTCTCAGCGCATGGAAGGCAAAGCCAGGAAGGTTCATCTCCTCCGGCTTTTCTGAAGCTTCCAGGCGGTCAAGCCGGACAAGAACGCGCTTGTGCATCTTGGTGTCGATCTTGCCGGTTTTCCCGGCTTGAAAGAGCTCTGACAGGGCCTTGTTCCTGAAAGACTTGATCATGACGTATGTAAACAGATCGCTTACAAGATTCAAGGACCTGTAAGCGGATAACTTACAATCCGATCTATCCCGCCCCTTCAGCCACTGAGCGGAAGAACTCCTCGGGATCGTCGACTTCGGTCAGCCGCCGCCTCTCGATCAGCCAGAAGCGGTTGCCGATGGCACGGATGAAGGAGCGATCGTGCGAGGCGAGCACGCAACTTGCCTGGTGCTTGAGCAATTCCTCCTCCAGCGCTTCCTGGCCGTCGATGTCGAGATGGTTGGTCGGCTCGTCGAGCAGATAAAAATTCGGATTGGCGAGCCTCAGCGCCAGCATCATCAGCCGCGCCTTCTGGCCGCCGGACAGCACACTGATCCTGCGCTCCTGCATCTCGATGCCGACGCCGGCGCCGGCAAGCAGAGAGCGGGCGCGCTGTTCGCCGACATCGCAACGGCGCGACACCATCGCCAGTGGCGTATCGTCGCCGCCGATGCCGGACAGCGCCTGATCGCTGTAGCCGAGCACCGTCGACGGCGTCACCTTCACGTTCTGAACCGTGTCGGGTTCGATAATGGCGTTGCGGATCAGCGTGACGAAGCGCGACTTGCCAACGCCGTTGCGGCCAAGCAGCACGATGCGGTCGCCCTGGCAGATGTGGCGCTTGCCGGTCCTGAACAAGAGCGTGCCGTCGGGCGTTTCCACCGCCGCGTCGTCGAGCGTGATCAGCACCTTGGCGTGCGTGCCGCGATTGGCCAGCCGGATCGCCCCCGCCGATTTCTCGTGATGCGCCGGGGCCGCCGCGTCCTCAAGTCGCTCCGCGCGCTGCTTGAGCTGCTTGGTCTTGACCGTGAGAAGGTCGCTGCCCGAATTGATGCCGATATTGTTGAGCTTGGCAGCCTGGCGTCGCAATTGCTGCGCCACCTTCATGTCGCGCTGGAATTTTCGCTCGGTCGAGGCATCGACCTCATCGAGGGCCTGCCGGGCGCGGGAGTAGGGAAGGGAAAACACCGGCGACTGGTCCGGGCGCAGGAACAACGTGCGGTTGGTGGCGGCGTCGAGAAAGGCGCGGTCGTGGCTGGCGATCACCACCGGCACCTCTCGCGGTAGCGCGTTCAGCCAAGTTTCGAGCTGGCTGATGCGGGCAAGGTCGAGATGGTTAGTCGGTTCGTCGAGCAGCAGCATGTCGGGATCGGTGACCCAGACACGCGCGATCAGTGCCAGCCTCTGCCAGCCGCCGCTCAGCGCCTGCATCTCTCGCTCGCGCATCGCCTCAGGAACGTCGAGCGAATCCAGCACCACATTGACACGCCATAGTTCGCTTTCGGCTTGCTCGGGCGGCAAAGCGTCAGCCACCACCTGATGAAAGCTGCGGCCAAGCAGGGCAGCAGGAACGGACTGCTCGACATGGCCGACGCGCAAGCCGCGCGTGCGGGTAATGTCGCCGGAGGTCGGCTCCATCTCGCCGGCCAGGCATTTGAGCAAGGTCGACTTGCCGCGACCATTGGCGGCAACGATGCCGAGCCGGTCGCCGCTGCCGATGGTGAGGTCGAGATTGGAAAAGAGCGGCGCACTCATCGTGACGCCGAGGGATTTGAGGCTGATCAGGGCCATGTCGATTTCTCTGGTCTATCCGGAAAGTCCGGCTCAATGCACTTTGTCAGTGCGCAAGCGGCCATCAGGCTCGGCAATGCGCACCACGAAGGGCAGACCAAAAAATCGAAGCGGGAAAAACCCGGACCGTCCCTGGTCAGCCCTGCAAGCAAGCTCGCAGGGCGGAAATCGGGCCACGCTGACGATGGTGATCGATAAACACGCAGCCCTCCTTTCAAGACGTTTGGGTGTGGGGACTGAGTACACCAAAGGTCATGCGCTGGGCAAGAGGAGGGTAGCGTCGAGCGGGGCGCTGAAGCTGCCAATCTCCCCACTCGCGGGGGAGATGTCCGGTCCACCCTCCGCAGCTGCAGCGCAGCTGCTGTGGAGGACGGGCAGGACAGAGGGGGCGCCGTCCCGCCGGCCTTTCGAACGAACTACTTTCCGGGCCGTCCTGTCTTCGCGGGCCGGCGCTTTTCGCGGCGGGCGTCGCCGGGGTCTTCATAAGAACCAATGCCGGCGCGTTGGCGCACGACGGGTTTGTCCTCGCGTTCCTTCGCGCCCCCGTCTGTCCTGCCGGCCCCAACAACGGGAGAGATCGGCTGAGGCTTCGCCGGCACTTTTCCCTCGACCGGTTTCTCGGTGCGGCGCACGGTCATCTCGTCGAGAGAGTTTTTCTTGAACAGCGGTTTGGTCGGCTCGCCGGGAATGCCGAAATCCGAGCCGTGTGCTTCGGACGCCGATTGTTTCTTGAACAGCGAGCGCGACACGGCACCGGCCGGCGTCGGCATGTCGGTGCCTGGGCCCATGTCGTCGATCGACGGTTTGGCGAACAGGGGCTTCTTCACCGGCACCGCGCCATCGGCGCCCATCTCGTCGAGATCGGGCTTGCGGAAGAGATTGGGCCGGGCAGCCTTGGCTGCCTCTTCGGCGGCGCGTGCTTCGTCGAGCTTGCGGAACCGCTCCTGTTCCTCCGATGTACGATGCCTGGCCACGCCCTTGTTGTGCTTGCCTTTTTCGCGGCCCGAGACCGGGCTTTCCATATCGGCGTATTTGGCCAGCGGATCATCGGAGATCGACATCTCCATCTCACGCAGCCGCTTGATCTCGTCGCGAATGCGGGCCGCCTTCTCGAAATCGAGGTTGGCGGCGGCGTCGCGCATCTGCTTCTCCAGCGCGTCCAGATGGGCCTTGAGGTTGTTGCCCATCATGGCGCCGGCGCTGTCGGTGAACTGCGAGATATCGGCGCGGACATGGTCCTTCTCGTAGACCGAATCCAGAATGTCCGAGATGCGCGACTTGACCGATTCCGGCGTGATGCCGTTGGCGGCGTTCCACTCCATCTGCTTTTCGCGACGGCGATTGGTCTCGGCCATGGCGCGTTCCATCGAGCCGGTGACCTGGTCGGCATAGAGGATGACCTTGCCGTCGACATTGCGGGCGGCGCGGCCGATGGTCTGGATCAGCGACGTCTCCGAGCGCAAAAAACCTTCCTTGTCGGCGTCGAGTATGGCGACGAAGCCGCATTCGGGGATGTCGAGGCCTTCGCGCAAAAGGTTGATGCCGACCAGCACGTCGAAGGCGCCGAGGCGCAAATCGCGCAGGATTTCGATACGCTCCAGCGTGTCGATGTCGGAGTGCATGTAGCGCACGCGCACGCCTTGCTCGTGCAGATATTCGGTGAGGTCCTCGGCCATGCGCTTGGTCAGCACGGTGACCAGCGTGCGGTAGCCGGCCTTGGTCGTCTCGCGGATCTCCCCGACGACGTCGTCGACCTGGGTCTTGGCCGGGCGCACCTCGACCGGCGGGTCGATCAGGCCGGTCGGTCGGATGACCTGCTCGGCGAACACGCCGCCGGACTGCTCCATCTCCCAGCCGCCGGGGGTTGCCGAGACAGCGACCGAGAGCGGGCGCATGGCGTCCCATTCCTCGAAGCGCAGCGGCCGGTTGTCCATGCAGGAAGGCAGGCGGAAGCCGTATTCGGCAAGCGTCGCCTTGCGCCTGAAGTCGCCGCGATACATGCCGCCGATCTGCGGCACGGTGACGTGGCTTTCGTCGATGAAGACCAGCGCGTTGTCGGGAATATATTCGAACAGGGTCGGCGGCGGATCGCCCGGCTGGCGGCCGGTGAGATAGCGCGAATAGTTCTCGATACCGGCGCAGGAGCCGGTGGCTTCCAGCATTTCCAGGTCGAAGCGGGTGCGCTGTTCCAGCCGCTGCGCCTCCAGCAGACGGCCGGCGCGCTCGAGCTCGACCAGACGGTGCTTGAGCTCTTCCTTGATCGACTTGATGGCCTGGTTCAGCGTCGGGCGCGGCGTCACATAGTGCGAATTGGCGTAGATCTTGACGCTTTTCAGCTCGCCCGTCTTCTGGCCGGTCAGCGGGTCGAATTCGGTGATCGCCTCGATTTCGTCGCCGAACATGGAGATGCGCCAGGCGCGATCCTCAAGGTGGGCCGGGAAGATCTCGATCGTGTCGCCGCGCACGCGGAACGAGCCGCGCACGAAATTGATGTCCTGGCGCTTGTATTGCTGGGCGACGAGGTCGGCGAGCAGAGCGCGCTGGTCGAGCCGGTCACCGATCTGCATCTGGAAGGTCATGGCCGTATAGGTCTCGACCGAGCCGATACCGTAGATGCAGGAGACCGAAGCGACGATGATGACGTCGTCGCGTTCGAGCAGCGAGCGCGTCGCCGAGTGGCGCATGCGGTCGATCTGCTCGTTGATGGAGGATTCCTTCTCGATGAAGGTGTCGGTGCGCGGAACATAGGCTTCCGGCTGGTAATAGTCGTAGTAGGAGACGAAATACTCCACCGCATTGTCGGGGAAGAATTTCTTGAACTCGGAATAAAGCTGCGCCGCCAGCGTCTTGTTCGGCGCCAGGATCAAGGCGGGACGCTGCGTCTCCTCGATCACCTTGGCCATGGTGAAGGTCTTGCCCGAGCCGGTGACGCCGAGCAGCACCTGCGTGCGGTCGTTGTTTTGGACGCCCTCGACCAAGTCCTTGATGGCGGTCGGCTGGTCGCCGGCCGGCTCGAAATCCGACACCATCTTGATGATGATCCCGCCCTCGGATTTTTCCGGCCGGGCAGGCCGGTGCGGCGTCCACAGCACGCCGTCCTTGTGCAGCGGATTGCCGGATTCAATCAATGCCGAGAGAGCCGCCACCGTCGCGGTGACGCCGCTCGACGTCATCGTCTCGGCTTCCTCGAGCGAGACGTCGAGGCCGGCGACGGGATTGAGGCCGGCCGCCGCGCGCTCGCGGGCTGTCGCCGCGCCGCCCATCGAGGTGCCACGCGCCGTGCGCCCGGGCGCCGCGGAGCGCTCGGGGATCTTCTTCGATGGCTTCGGCGACTTGCCGCCGTCCTTGCCGGCCTGGCGCCCTTCGCGTTCGGCTTCCTGCTCGATCTGCTCGGCCCAGTCCGCGACCGAACCGGTGAGCGGCGTGCCCGACAGTTCGGGCTGCGGCATCTCGGCGAAGCCGCCTTTGTGCAGCGGTTCCGAGGCGTCGAGGAAATCGGTCAGCGGGCTGCGCCGCTTGGGCGCGGCGCGGTCGTCATTCGCCGTCGACGGCGTTCTCTTTTCGGTGGATTTGACCATGGGCGGAATATGGGAGGTCTTGGCGAAAATGGAAAGAGCGCGATCAGCCGAGGCGCACGGCCAGATGCAGCTCCTGACAGAAGGCTGTCAGGAGGAGGCAAGTGCCGGTGATGCCTGCCGATTGCGGTCAGGCGCCGCGTGCGTTGTCCGCCACGCGTGTCGGCGATCCGTTCAGGCGCGGCACCACGACGAGGCGCTTGATTTTGCCCTTCTTGAAGGCGGCGAGGAAGCGCGCATAGTCCTTGAAGGCGACGCAGCCACTGGACTGTGCGTAGCGGCCCCGAAGCAGGTAGGTGTGGGCCAGCAGGCCGTCACGATTGTATTTATTGCGGCCATCGACGGGTGTCAGACGCAAAGCCTCGACACCATGAAAGCGCGACTCGCGCAGCGACAGATTGTAGGTATTGGGCGGTGTCGGTCCGCGGTTCTTCTGATCGGCATAGCGCGGCTGGTCCGCCATGGCGCCGATGCCCGAATGCGCTTCGAGCCTCGAACCGTCGGGCATGTAGACGGTCTTGGCGCTGATGTCATAGATGGCGACACCGCTGCCGGCTCCGCTCCTGGAGCCGCCCGGCGCGTTGAACAGGTTCCTGAACGCCTGGCCGAGGCCGCCCGAAGGCGTGTCTGGCTTCGCATAGGCCAACGCGTCGCCGCCATCCGCCGGCCGGCCCTGCCGGGCCGGCTTTGCCGGCTGGGCTTGCTGGACCGGCTTTGTCTGAGGTGCCGGCTTCTGCTGCACGACCTTGGGCTGTTGAGTCGGCTTTTCCTGCTCCACGGACTTCAACGGCTCCGGCGCGTCGAATTGCGGCCGACGGGTCGGCAGCGGCACGTCATCGGTGAGCGCGTCGGGCAAGGCCGCGGCATCGCCCGGCTGTTCCTGCTGGATTTCAACAGGCGAAACCGCGACATCGGCCGAAGACTCCGTCATCGGCAATGGCGAGGCGAATGCCTCGTCCTCGACCGGCAGCGAGCGGGCGAGCGCGAGGGCCAGTTGCGAATTGTCCGGCGTGCCGGTATCCGGCTGGGCAAAATGCATCGGCTGCGGCGCTGTCTGAACAACCACCGAGCCGGTGTCGATCCGGGCGAAGCGCTCCGCCGCGGGTGCCGGCAAGTCTTCAGACAGGCTGGCGATGAGCTTGGCGCCCGGCACCAGCGATGCCTTGGCGACCTGTGGAGCGGAGGTCGAGATGATAGGACGGGCGGGTGCGCCGGCCGTGGCCACGGGCTTGGCCGCGTTGGCGAAGGCGGCGGCGAGCTTGCTTGGCGAGAGAGATGCTTCCATGCGCTCGAAGCGCTCCTGCGAGGTCGTCTTGGCGACCGGGACAGGGTGTGCCGTGGACGCGGCCACGAGGCGCGCCGACTTTTCCGCCCGGGGAGCGAGCGCGGCCAGCCTGAAGCATCCGGAGCCGCACTGCACGGCATGATTCTGCAGCGCCTGCGTGCCGCCATCGGCGTTGGCCAGTGCGAATGGCGCAGCGGGCATCAGGAAATGCTGTTTCAGCGGATCGGCAAGAGCGAGCGAGCCCGGCATGGCCAGCCTCTGCGGCAGGACGCTCGACGTCGACGACAGCGAAGCGCCGACGGAGCTCAGACCAGCCATTGTCCCGACCAGCCACAGGCCAACGGCAGCGCTGACGCCGGGCACGGCTACCCAGCGGACGATCCGCTTAGAGTTGAAGGATGAGGCACGTGACGCGTTGTCGGCAGCTTCGCCGTCCCAACGCCTGTCCCCGACAATTTTCTTACTCAAGAACGCCATTCAACCAATCTTGCTCCAATCGGCTCCCACGTCCGCGGCTGTGATAGCCGCGACGACCATTCTGTGAGTGATCCCAGGTGGTCCCCGACGCGTTTGCCGCGCCTGTCTTTGGTTGCCGATTGCTTCAAAATATGGACAAAGTTGGTTAACCAATCCCTCTCAAAACCAACCGAGAGACGTGGACTTTGTGCCAAAAAAGGCTCGTCCACGACCATGAACGCGGTATTGCAGCCCTTCCAAGAGTATTTTGCTGCCTGCTTTTAACGGCCGAGTCAAGCAAAACAGCTCTCGCTAATTGAAGCGAATGGCCGTTTCAGCGGGGCCGCGACGGTGGCGCGTGTCATTCCGTACTCCCGAGAAGGCCCAGCGCGTCGCCCCAAAACTGCTACCCGCCCGCCGCAGATAACCGGCCCGTACCGCGGTTTCGCGGCGGCCATTGATCGGCCACCGTGTTGGCACGGCGGTTCGCGCCGGAGGAGGCGGAAGCGGTGCTGTACCAGGGCGCGATTTTCTAGGGTTTGCAATGGAGCTTCTACCTCCCCCTTGTGGGGAGGTCGGAGCGCAGGTCCGGGTGGGGGGCTGGCGCCGACCGCCCAGGAACGCAGCCCTGTTAGGCCGTCAATTGAACCACAGCGCAAACGTCAGGAAACCACCGCCGCCGAATTCGCTCTGGATCTGGTCGAAATCGTCGCTGGTCAGGATTGTGCCGCTTTCGAGATACGGCGCGATGGCCGGGCCGGTGATCGACAGCACCAGGTCGAACGGTTTCGGCTCGTCGAAGAAGCGCTTCATATTAATGCCCTTGCCGGTGATGCGGAAATGCGGCAGCAGCACGCGGCCTTGGAGCAGGTCCTCGGCCATGGTCAAGGTGGCGAGCCAGGCCGCGACCTGCTGCTCTCCGACTTCGAGGCCGGTGAGCGGGTTTTCGCCCTTCTGTTGCGGTCCCGGCAGCCATTCGCGGTCATTGTCGGTCTCGGCGCAGATCGCCTTCCAGTCCTCGCGCGACAGCCGGATCATCTCCAGCAGGTGACGGCGCGCCGCCTGCCGCCGCTCGGGCTCGACCACCGGCCAGTTGACAAGATGCACCAGCGAGATGAAATCGGCGATGCGCCATTCCGAGGAGAAGATGCTGCTGCCCATGTCGCCAGCCGGCGGAACGAGGATGTCCTGCAACGGCAGTTTTGCGCGCGGGAAGAGCATGTGGAAGGAACCGTCGAACGTGCTCCTGAAATCATGCGCCAGCCAGAAATCGGCCTGCGCCATCAGGAACTCGGCATAGCCCTGCAGCCAATAACCGTCGGCGCGGTCGAAGCGGAAGGTGAGCGCAGGCGCGGCATCGTCGGGCGCCACGCCGCGCGACAGCGAGGCCATTATGGCGGCAATGCTTTCGTCCGGCGCGATCGTGCCGTCCTCGTTAAGGTCGATGCCGACTTGGGTGAGGTCAATGACAATGCCGATATCGGCATCGGCAGGCACCGAGCCCAGCGTGGCTGCGGATTTCTCGAGCCGGTTGCGGAAGGCGACCAATATGGCGCGGAACTGTTCGTAGGTCAGCGGTTCGGGGTTCGGGTTTTCCGGCACAGGCAGCCGCATCAGCGGCAGCATGAAGGATCGCGGGCTCTCGAAGCCGTGGCGGTGCAGGCCGCTGGCCAGCAATTCCAGCGCGGTGAAGAATTCGCCGGCGCCGGCGGCATAGGCGGATGCCGGGTCGGTGGATGCGGCTGCCTCCAGCGTCGAGAGCGCCGTGTCGCGCGCGACCACGGTTTTGGCCTCGAACAGAGCGGCCGCGGTTTCGGGCATGGCGGCCTGCGCCGAAGACATCGGCAGAACCAGAGCAAGTGCCAATGCCAGCAGACTTGCCAGTGGTGTCATTTTCCCCCTCCCATGCGCGTCGTGCCGGCAATCATACACGCATTTGCAATGCCGCGTCTGCCGGGCGCTGATGCATGATTGCCATTGGCTGGCTTCAACGCGCCCGGCAGACGGTCTACACAGGGCAAACGATTGGACATCGCGTGTCGAACTATCCGCTCTCCTACAAACTGTCGTGGCTGCCGCGATTCCTGAAACCGTCGCTGTCCGGTGGTGTGCAAGGCTTCGCGCCCGTGGCCGGAACGATGGTGGATCGGGCGCCGAAACGGACGGTGCGGCTCGCCTTCGTCGGCGACATTTCGGCGGTGGCCAACCGCAGCGCGCCCGACTGTGATCCGGTGATCAAAACGCTGCTTGGCGCGGCCGACCTGGTGATCGGCAATTGCGAAAGCCCGATCGTGGACAAGCCAAGCGCCGTGCTCGGCACCAGGCTCGGCACCCATCACGCGATGAGCGAGCGCTTTCTCGGCGACGCGTTGGCGGCAGTCGGCATCTCGCGTGAAAGACTGGTGCTGTCGCTGGCCAACAACCATGTGCTCGACCAGGGCGTCGCCGGTTTCGATGAGACCGTGGCGGCGCTGAAGCGGCTCGGTATCGGCACTATTGGCCTCGCCGGCAACAGCCCGGTGCAGCCTGTCGAAGTCGGGCCGCTGACTGTCGGGTTCGCCGCCTTCACGCTGTGGCGCAATGCGGGCGAGGACCTGTTCGCCGGCCGCGTTTCGATGGCCGGCGATATTGCCCACCTGCGAGGTGACGGGTTCGATCTCCTCTGCGCCGTGCCGCATTGGGATTGGGAGTTCCGCCACTTTCCGCGCGCCGAAACGCGGAGACTGGCGAGGCGCCTGGCAGGGCAGGGCGTCGGGCTGATCGCCGGCCACCACGCCCATGTCGTGCAGCCGGTGGAGCGGATCGGCGATACGATTGTCGCCTATGGACTTGGCGATTTCCTCGGAACCGCCCTTATCCGCCAGCCTTGGCCGGGACGCATTGGCGGGATTCTTGTCGCCGACGTCAGCGCCGATGCGGGAACGCGGGGGTCAGTCATTTCCTACCGGATGCATCCCTTTGTGCGGCTGCGCGCCGGGGATCATGAGCGGCTGGCGCCGGTGGAAGGATTGGAGGGCCGCATGCGTGACAAGGTGCAAAGGCGGTTGAGCGCTGTCTTTCCGTAACTACAGGTGGTGGACATTGGCCAAAATCGCCATGTCGGCGCTTTTCCAAGCGCTGATGATTGGCGAATGAAGGGGCGGCGCAAGCATCTGTTGAAGAGGCGCCACAGTCGATACTTCAGACAAAACCGGCTATCATGAACCGGTCCAGGCAAGCGGGGGTGGCGGTGGAAACAGCGGATTTCATGCCCGGCGACGCCGTGGTTGCCGGCATCCGGAAAAACATCGAGGCTTATGAAGCGGCGCGGGCCTCCGTGGTGCGGCAGGTACGCTGGCGGGTGCCGCTGTTCGTCGGTTTGGTGCTGGCGACGGTGGTGCTGATCGCCTGGCTGTTCAACAAGGTCGCCGATCCCAACGAGCAATGGTTCTCGACGCCGCATGTGTTCCTCTATGTCGTCGGTTTCGCAGCTTCGATCCTGCTTTATTTCCAGGCGATGAAGCCGGCGACGCGGCTGCAGCAATCATTTCGCAAAACACTGCTGCCCATCATCTTCGGCTTCATCCGCGACGTGCGCTACGCGCATGGCGGGCGGCCAAATTCCTTCGACCGGCTGCCGCGCGAGGCGGTCGGGCCGTTCAACCGGGAGTCGTTCGACGATGTCGTTTCCGGCCGCTACGAAGAGTTTTCGTTCGAGCTCTACGAAGCGGAACTGCGGGAAGGGACAGGCAAGGGCTCATCGACGGCCTTCAAAGGCGTGATCGTCGCCTTCGAAGCCATCGAACCGTTTCCGGGAATATTGGTGGCGACGCGGCGGACCAATGCCGTCGTCGGCTTCTTCCGTGGCATGTTCGCCAGCAAGATGCAGGAACTGTCATCCGGCGTGCCGGAACTCGATGCCGCCTATGAGTTCCGCACCGACAATGCCGAGGCGGCGCAGCCATTGGTGAGCGGCCGGTTGGCGCAAGCGCTGAAATGGCTGGGCGAAACCTGGCCGGAGGAACCGGCGCGCGTGGCCCTCAACGGCAGCGACGGTTTTCTGCTCCTGCCGCAGGCGAAGAATTTCTTCGAATTGCCCGCCATTTCGGTGCCACTGGACTACCAGACCCATGTCGCGCCGATGATATCGGATATGGGCGCGATGCTGGCGACGGCAGCGCTGGTGCGCAAGATCGGCGCCAGGGACGAAGCGGCTTGATCAGCCGGCGTTCCCGTCAGCAATCGAAGCCGTACTTTTCGCGCATGTTGTCCGCCTCTTCTTTCGACATTCGCTTGAACATCACGCAGATCGTGAAGCTGCCGACCTGATGGCCGTCCCGCGTATATCCCCAGTCGGAAATGTCGTCCCTGGTGAATTCTATGTTCTGGCCGAGCACGACGTTGTGCACTGCCTCCGGCTCATTGGCCAATATGCCGACAAACCCTGTCCCGGCACGGCGGAACGGTATGACCCAGAAGTGCTCGGTGACATGCCCATCCCGCACCTTGACCTTCAACTTGAACCTACCTGTGCCGGAGGGAGGCATTTCGGACAGTGCCAGGAATTCATCGAGGCCGGCGAGCGCCTGCGCGGTCGCCGCCGCCATGTCGGGATCGCCCGGAGCGAAGATGATCCCCTTGTCGTCACCCGGATCCACGCCTTGCGCGCCGACCGATCCCGGAGCAAGCGCCAGCATCAAGGCTGCCGCAGTTCGAACCGCTGGTTTCATGGAAGGCCCCCCTTCATCGTTGCGGTCGACACAATGCTGCATCCCCATCCGGTTTGCAACCTTTGCGCGAGTCTTGTCTCTTCAGGTCCAAGGTGGCGGCGACCGTTGATGACAGACCGGGATGGTGACGCCGGTGAAGAAAGTTTCGTCCCTACAGCTTGCTCGGCACCAGGCCAGCCAGCCAGTTGGCTGACCGCTTGGCCATGTCGGCGGTCGCCGATACAGCGCGGCCAAGATCGGTCTTGACGACGGCATAGCCGTTTTTCGTACGATAGAGCACGCCGGTGCCGCCATCGACCACCTGTTCATAGGCGACCGGCCGCGCGGCGGCCGCTTCCATCGCCGTCGTCGGCGAGCCGACCGGGACCGTCGGCCTGTGGCTCAGCTCGGGCGGCAGCGTCGGTTCAACGGCGCGGCTGGCGGGCCTCAGCTCCGGGCGCGAAGCGGTCGCGGCCAGTTGCGAGGAGGACGCGGAACCTTTCGCGCGGCAGATGCCAGAGACGAGCGGATAGTTGAAATTGCGCTCGTGCAGCATCTGGCTCTTCATCGCCGCTTCGCACTCGGCGATGGTCGACCACTTGGCCGGCGTCTCGCCGATATATTCGCAAAGCTTGGCGTCGCAGTCGCAGCCGACGATGGTCATGGCGACAAGGGCGGTCTTGATCACGGTCTCGTCCCCTCGATGTGCCCCTCGGCAGCCCATTCAGGTGCATGTCGCTGTCCAAACCGGTCCCTGAGCGGAGCCCGCGGGCACGCTTTGGGCGACATGCGACAGTCCATCGCGCGCGAACAAGGCGGGATTTGGCCGCGATTGTGAAATGAGCGTGGCGTGGCGCTCGACACGGCCGTTCTCCGCGCAGCGTGGCCGAAAGGCCTCAGTAGTCGTAGACGTGCTCCAGCCTGGCGCCTGACTTGATCAGCGCCGGCAATACCAGATGCAGCCTGGGTACGGCTACGACCATGCCGGTGCGGCGTGTCGATGGATCGGCCGGCAGCGGATAGCTGAACAGGATGCGCATGCCTTCGGGGACGGCGATCGAATCCGTGGAGAGCACGGTGATCATGATCTCGTCGTTGCCGCCGATCTCGACGAATGAGACGCCCTTGTCGATCAGGCGCGGAATCATGTCGGTGAACATCTGGTAGCGCTTGGTGACGAAAACGGTGCCGTCGGGGCCGTAGTCGCGTTCGAGCAAGGTGTCGGCTTCGTTGCGCGTCGCTTCGCCGACCGGTCCCTTGGCCCAGACGTGGATGTCGAGCAAGGCCGGATCGGACGTTGCCGCGAGTGCCTGCCTGATCAGGCTGGCATAGAACTGCTTGATCGTGTCGGCGAGGCCGAAGGCAAGCTTTCGTTCGCTGGAGCGCACGGCGCTGTCGCCCGGCGCCGGCTGGACCGCGAAAAGCCCGGCGCGCTTCTCGGCATAGGGAAACTGGTACCACGGCCCCTGGTCGAGGAAGGCGGCGTATTCGGCCGCCACCTTGCCCTGGTAGATGTCAGTCGCCGTGCGCCTGCCCGCAATCGCCTCGGTGATGCGGCCGACCGTGTTTTCATAAGCCCATTGCACGGCATGCTCGATCGTGTGGCTGGTGCCGATGACGACCGGCATCTGGTGGTTGGCGTAGTTGAACTTGTAGGCGGAGCTGGCGCGGATCACCATGGCGTAGTCCTGCCAGAAGCGGCCGACATAGGCGAAATAGGGAAAGCCGCTCGGCTGGTCCTTGGCGACGAAGCCGGCATATTCGCGCGCGGCATAGACGATGGCCCATTCCGGGTAGGTGAGGAAGGTCGATTCCTCAGGTCGCTGGTAGCGGGGGATTTCGGCGCGCACCCTGGCGGCGAGCGCCGGCGGCGGTGCACCTTCGGCGATACCCGGCAACGGTGTCTTGTCCAGCGACGGCGTCGTCAGGAAACCGTAGGCCAGCCCGGCGATCGGGATCAGGACAATGATGACGATCAGCCAGAGGATCGTCCTGATGATACGCTTCATGAAGCGAAACAGGACCATGGCCGGTCAGGCCAGGGCGGCGGCAAGCTTCTGGATCAATGTCATGAAGTACCCCCTTCAGCGAACCCGCCTGCAAACGCAAACGGACTCTGACAGGGCGATACTAACCGATTTTGGCGCGCGGTGAAGCGGCGCCCGCAACTTCGCCGGGAAGGCGCTTGAGCGGGAGGGAAAAAGACAGTCGGCGCCGGGATTTCTCCCAGCGCCTCCCTGTCAGACCAGGACACGGTCACGGCAGCAACTTCCGTAAAGTCGTCGCACCAAGCCGGCCTTGATTTTGACGGTCCTGCCAGTCGCCGCCCGAAGGCCGCGCCCGTTCCAGACCACGCCGGTCTCCACCCTTGCGGGCTTTGCCCTGCGGCCATCGAAGGTTTTTGCCGTCCTTCATGGCAGCATCGGTCCGCCGTCGGCGTTGGCACGCTTTCCGCGGCCCCGTAGGTCTCGGCTTCCGTCCCTCGAAGCAGGCGAGCCTGCTCTCGCTTCGGGCCGTACGGGCCTCAGGAAATCCGCCTTTCACTTTCGCCTTTCGGCTGGGCGATTGGTAGCCGCCTGAGATGGGTTAAACTTACGCCGGCCAAGGATGTTGGGGAATGCCCGCGGGCCTGTGGATAGCGGGATTATCGGGGACCATTGCCAGAAGTCTCGGAATTTCGCCCTCCAAGGCCTTAGACAGCCTGCCCTGCTTTTTCGGGACCCGAACCGAGAGCGCCTATTGCTCAGCCGACGGGCGCGGGCTTCAATGCCGGCAAAGGATCGGGCAGTGCGTGCCTGGCGCCTTGCGGGGAGGGATGCGCATTGAAGGTCGGGGTGGTGCTCAATCCGATTGCCGGCGGCGGCTGGCTGAAACGGCACTGGTCCGAGGTCGCCGCTTCGTTGAAAAATCACTTCGGCGATTTCGAACTGCGCGAAACGCAGGCCGAAGGCGATGCCGAAAGGCTGGCGCTCGACCTCGCGGCAAACGGGTTCGACCTGGTGATCGCGGCCGGTGGCGACGGCACGGCCAGCGAAGTGGCCGACGGCCTGTTGCAGGCGTCCAAGGAAAACGGCCGCGCGCCCGAACTCGGCCTGCTGCCGTGCGGCACGGGTATCGATTTCGCGCGCGGGCTCGGCCTGCCGAAGGAGGTGGACGCGACGCTGAAGCGGATCGCCGGGGCCAAGGGCAGGGCGGTCGATGCAGGGCGCATCTGCTATATCGACGACCATGGCGCGCTGGCCAGCCGGCACTTCGTCAACATTGCGAGCCTGGGGCTCTCGGGCGCTACCGATCGCGCCGTCAACGCCGACAAGCGCAAGGGCAAGGTTGCGGCCAAGACGTTGTTCCTGTGTCGCACCGTGGTCGAATTCGCCCGCTACCGGTTCCAGGATGTAACGATTTCAGTCGATGACGGCGCGCCGGTCGAGGCGCGCATGGCGCTGGTCGCGGTGGCCAATGGCAAATTCTTCGGCGGCGGCATGATGATCGCGCCGGACGCCGAACTGACCGACGGCCAATTCGACATCGTCATCCTGCGCGCGGCCAGCAAGCTGAAGCTGATCTGGGATATCCGCCTGCTCTATGGCGGCAGGCATCGCAACCATCCGGCCATCACCATCCTGCGCGGCAAGAAAGTGGTTGTCGAACCGCTCGGCGACGTGGAAAAGAACGGCGCGCTGGTCGACATCGACGGCGAGTCGCCCGGGCGCATACCAGCGACCTTCGAGATCCTGCCCGGCGCTCTGACGCTCAGATATTGAATCAAGACGTTGCGGCTTTGATTCAGGTCGCTCCGGTCCTGATTCCAGATGAGCGCTCAACCTTTTGAAACCGCTTCAAGTTTCCCGGATTCAGATTTCCAGTTTGGACGGAAAACCGGGCGCGCGCAGGTCGGCGCCGACAGCGTCCTCGAGCAATTTGACGATCTGGGTCGACCAGGCGCCGCCGCCGTAAGCCGCCTTGCCCTGCTCGAAAATCGCATTGACGCGCGATGCCAGTTCCACCGGCACACCGAAATCCCGACTCAGGCCGAGCGCGAAGCCGAGGTCCTTCAGCGCCAGGTCCATGGTGAAGCCGATGTCGTAGGAGCCGTTCAGGATGAGTTGGCTTTCGGTTTCGTGGACGAAGCTGTTGCCGGAGGAGGCGACGATGGCGTGATAGGCTTGGGCGAGGTCGAGCCCGCCTTGCCTGGCCAGCATCAGCGCCTCACCGGCGGCGACGAGATGGATGAAGGCCAGCATGTTGGTGATGACCTTGATCACCGCCGCCGAGCCGATCGGGCCCATCAGGAACGACTTCGCGCACATCGCATCGATGGCAGGGCGATGACGCCCGTAAAGATCGGCATCGCCACCGACCAGCGCGGTGATTTTCCCGGCCGCCGCCAGATGCACGCCACCGGTGACCGGGCATTCCAAGGTCTCGATTCCCCTGGCCGAGGCAAGGCCCGCGAGGCGCACGATCTCGTCGCGGCCATTGGTCGACATCTCAATCCAGGTGCCGCCGGCGGGGAGGCCGTTGAGCAGTCCAACAGGCCCCGCGAGAACCGCCTCACTGACCCTCGGTGACGGCAGGCAAGTTATGGCATTGCCCGCCCGCTCAGCCGCCTCGGCGGGGCTGCCGGCAGCAATAGCGCCGAGCGCCACGAGGCGCTGGACGGCGGTGGGCTCCCGGTCGAAGACGGTGACGGCAAAACCGTTGCGCACCAGGCTGGCGGCAAGTTTGCCGCCGAGATGGCCAAGGCCGATGAAGGCGTAGCGTTCGCTCACGGCATCAGCGGCGTTTGCATCATCTGCAAATGCAGGTCCTTGCCGGTGTAGGGGTGAGCGTCGCAGACGTCTTCGTTGAGTTCGACGCCGAGCCCAGGTTCCTTCGACGGGATGACGTTGCCGTCCTGCCACTCGATCTTCTTCTTGAGCAACGTGGCGTGGAAACCGTCCCACTGCTTCAGCGATTCCAGGATCAGGAAGTTGGGCAGCGTCACCGCCAGCTGGATGTTGGCGGCGCCGACGATCGGGCCGCAATAGCAATGCGGTGCGATCTGGATGTGGTAGGCCTCGGCCATGGCGGCGATCTTCTTGGTTTCGAGAATGCCGCCGGAGCGGCCGAGGTCCGGCTGCAATATGGTCGCGGCGCGGTTCTCGATGACGCGGGCGAATTCGAACTTGGTCGTCAGCCGTTCGCCGGTGGCGATCGGGATGGAAGTCGCGCGGGCGACCTGCGCCATGACTTCGGGCATATCGGGCGGCACCGGCTCCTCGAACCACAAGGGGTCATAGGGCTCGATGGCACGGGCAAGGCGCAGGGCGCCGGAGGCGGTGAACTGGCCGTGCGTGCCGAACAATATGTCGGCACGCGTGCCGACCGCCTCGCGGATCGCCTTGATCATGCGGGTCGAGACGTCGATGTCGAGCAGGCGCGGCTGGTGGCCGTCAAAGGCGGTGTAGGGACCGGCCGGGTCGAGCTTGACGGCATTGAAGCCCTGCTCGACATATTCGAGCGCGCAGGCCGCCGCCATTTCGGGGTCGTTGTAGACATTCCTGCCGTCCGGGGCGTCCTCGGAATGGACGCTGCCGGTATGCGGATAGAGGTAAGTGTAGGAGCGCAGCGTCTCGTGCACCTGGCCCCCGAGCAGCTTGTAGACGGGTTTGTCCGCTTCCTTGCCAATAATGTCCCAGCAGGCCATTTCCAGCGCCGAGAAGCAGCCCATGCCGGACACGTCTGGCCGCTGCGTGAAGCCGGAGGAATAGGCGCGGCGAAAGAAATTCTCGATGTCGTGCGGATCGCGGCCGACGAGATAGCGCTCGGCCATGTCCTCGACCATCCTGGCCGTGACATGGGCGGAGAAGGTGGCGTTGTAGGCCTCGCCGTAACCCACCACACCGCCATCGGTGGTAAGCTTGACGAAGATGAAATACTTGCCGCCGATGCCGGGCGGCGGATTGCCGACAACCCAGGTCTTGACGTCGGTGATCTTCATTCTTGGTCCTCCAGAACCAGTTCGGCGCCTTTCCATCCGGTCAGGATCGAGGCGGCGTTGGTGTTGCCGGTGATGTTGTCGGGAAAGATCGAGGCGTCGATCACGCGCAAGCCTTCCAGCCCATGTACCTTGAGCCGCGGATCGACCACGGCGCGCGCGGGATCGGGTCCCATGCGGCAGGTCGAAACCGGATGATAGACGGTGCCGGAGCGTTTCCTGAAATCCGTGATCAGGTCGGCGTCCGAAGTGATTGATGGGCCTGGCAAAACCTCCTCCGCGATGATCTCGGCCATGGCCGGCATCGAGGCGATCTTGCGCACGAATTTCACCGCCGCCAGCATCTCCTCGACATCGGCATTGGTCGAATAGGCGTTGGCGACGATCTTGGGATGGTCCAACGGATTGCTGGAGCGGATCATGATCTCGCCGCGGCTCGACGGGCGGCAGTTGGACAAGCCGATCGAGAAGCCCGGCCAGGGGTCGGGAGTCAAAATCGGGCGCTCGCCGCTCTTCGGGATCACCGTCGAAAACGCCTGGAAGTAGAGCTGCATGTTGGGGCGCGAAAAGGCGGGGTCGGTGCGGAAGAAGCCGCCGCCATGGTTCATCGACAGCGACAGCGGGCCGGAGCGGGTGAGAATGTACTGCATGCCGACCATGAGCTTGCCCCACCAGGGACGCAGTATCTGGTTCAGCGTCGGCAGCCTGCCCTTGAAGGTGTAGTTGATGCCGACATGGTCCTGCAGATTGGCGCCGACATTCTCGTTGGCGTGAATGACCGGGATGCCAAACCCGTTGAGCAGCGCCGCCGGGCCAATGCCGGAGAGCTGCAAAAGCTGCGGCGAGTTGATCGAGCCGGCGGACAGGGTGATTTCGCGGCCGGCGCGGGCCGTCTTCGTCTGGCCCTTCTGCAGATATTCGATGCCGACCGCACGCTTGCCTTCGAAAAGGATGCGGCTTGCCAGCGCGTTGGTCTCGACACGGACGTTTGCGCGCTTCATCGCCGGGCGCAGGAAGGCGCGCGCGGCCGACATGCGGCGGCCGTTGCGGGTCGAGATCTGGTAGACGCCGACGCCTTCCTGGGCAGCGCCATTGAAATCGGAGTTGAACGGCAGTCCGGCCTGCTGGCCGGCGGCGAGGTAGCGCTTCGTCAGCGGGTGGACGGCATCAGACGTATCGCTGATGTGCAGCGGGCCACCTCTGCCACGCCATCTATCGGCCCCGGCTTCATTGTCCTCCAGCGCCTTGAAGGCCGGCAGCAGGTCGTCATAGCCCCAGCCGGGATTGCCCGCGTCGCGCCAGTCGTCGAAATCCTCGCGCGCGCCGCGGATCCACACCATGGCGTTGATCGAGCTGGACCCGCCAAGCAACTTGCCGCGCGGCCAGTGGTCGACATTGCCGCCAAGACCGGGATCCGGCTCGGTCTTGTAGTTCCAGTTGACCGTGGGATCGAAGAAGGTCTTGCCGTAGCCGAGCGGCATCTGCACGTAGAAGCGGCGGTCGCTGCCGCCGGCTTCGAGCACAAGCACCGAAAAGCGGCCCGAGGCCGACAATTTATCGGCGAGCACCGAACCGGCCGAGCCGGAGCCGACGATGATGAAGTCGTAGGTCTGCATGATGGGTATGGCCGGCTCCGGAAATCTGGCCGCAGCCTAGACGGGGCGGGCTTGCCGCGTCGCTGGGCCTTCCGGCATGCGTTGTGAAAAAAGCGACCGCGATGCCGGATCCAGTTGCGGGGAACCCTTAACAATCCCGCTTGATACGCATGGGGTCGACAGCTTATGCGAGGACATCGGCCAATCTGCGCAAGGCAGGAGATCCCATGCGTGTCCTGTCGGATGCTTTCATTCCCGAACTGCCGGGTCACTACAAGGGCAAGGTCCGCGAGAATTACGATCTCCCGGACGGGAGGCGCATCATCATCGCCACAGACCGCCTCAGCGCCTTCGACACCATCCTGACCTCGATCCCGTTCAAGGGCGAGGTCCTGACGCAGACGGCGCGGTACTGGTTCGAGGAAACCGCCGATATCTGCCCGAACCATGTTCTCGAATATCCCGACCCGAATGTCGTCGTCGGCACCAGGCTCGACATCCTGCCGGTCGAGATCGTCGTGCGCGGCTATCTGGCGGGCACCACCAGCACCTCGATCCTGACCCGCTATCGTCGCGGCGAACGGGACATGTATGGCATGCGGCTGCCGGACGGCCTGCGCGACAATGAGAAGCTGGCCGGACCGATCATCACGCCGACCAGCAAGGCCGCGCATGGCGGCCATGACGAGCCGCTGTCCAGGACCGAGATCATCGAACAGGGCCTGCTCACCCAGGCGCAGTGGGACACCGTCTCGGATTACGCCTTGAACCTGTTCGCCCGCGGCCAGGCGCGTGCCGCCGAACGCGGCCTGATCCTCGCCGACACGAAATACGAATTCGGCATCGACCAAAACAGGACGATCATCCTGGCCGACGAAATCCACACGCCCGACAGCAGCCGGTACTGGATCGCCGGGAGTTACGAACAGGCCCTGGCGAACGGCACTCGGCCGGAAAGTTTCGACAAGGATTTCATCCGATCGTGGGTGACGGCGCGCTGCGATCCCTACAGGGAGCCTATTCCGGAAATCCCGGATGAGATCGTCGAACAGGCCTCCAAAGTCTATGCGCAGGCTTACGAGGCCATCACCGGCAAGACGTTCGTCCCTGACGTTTCCGGGCATACTGTTCTCGATCGCATTCGAGCGAACCTCGAGCGCTATTTCTAGAAGGCCGCGAGCCCTTGCGGGGGGACTCGAAATGAAGGTCCGAGCCGTGGATCGCGATCGTCTCGCGTTGACGCGTTGGCGCCTTGACGATACGGGATCAGGGCAGTCAATCTCTGGGGATAACTCGCATGGTGCATTACGCGGACGGGCGGCCGATCGGCGATCTGACGCTGCGCACGCTGGCCATGCCTTCGGACGCCAATGCCGCCGGCGACATTTTCGGCGGCTGGGTGATGGCGCAGATGGACCTGGCCTGCGGCATCCGCGCCGCCGAGCGCGCCAAGGGCCGCGTGGTGACGGCGGCGGTCAAGGAGATGTCCTTCGCCAAGCCGATGAAGATCGGCGATACGCTGTGCATCTACACCCATGTCGAGCGCGTCGGCCGCACCTCGATGACGCTCAAGGTCGAGGCCTGGGCGCAGCGCTATCTCTCCGACCTGATGGAAAAGGTCACGCACGCCGATTTCGTCATGGTGGCGCTGGACGGCGAGGGCAAGCCGAAGGCCGTTCCGGCCGAAAGCTAAAGCCTGGGACCGCTGTGAAACTGTCTTTCAGCCCTGCGGCGGCGGTGCGGACACGAAGACAATCAGTCAATGATTGCTGAACGACTGTAGAATTTCAGCCATGCAGGCCATCGAATTTCGCACGCGCGGCCCGCACGCGCGTGGTGTTCCTGCGCGCCCATTCGCCGAGCGCGCTGACGGGGACCAGCAGTTCATGGCCGAGTTCGGTCAGCTCGTAGTCGACGCGCGGCGGAATGGTCGGGAACACGGTGCGGGTGACGAAACCGTCGCGTTCCAGCCCTCGCAAGGTGGTGGTCAGCATCTTCTGCGAGATGCCGCCGACAGCCGCGCGCAGCTCATTGAAGCGCAGCGGTCCGTCGCCGAGCTTGCCGACGACGAGCACGGTCCACTTGTCGCCGACGCGCTGCAGGATTTCCGAAACGGCACGGCAGTCTTCGGTGTTGTGCGGGTTCCTCAGTAACAAAAAGGTGCCTCCTTGCGCATGAAGTTGACAGGAACTCATATAGCCCCGGTATCCAAACGATACCAGCCTTACCTGCCCAGGAATTGCTTACCAGGAGAGCCCCTATGTCCAAACCCAAGATCGCCATCATCGTCGGTTCGACACGCGCCGCGCGCTTCGCCGACGTGCCCACCCAATGGATCGCCAAGATCGCCAAATCGCATGCCGATATCGAGGTCGATGTCGTTGACCTGCGCGATTTCCCGATGCCCTTCTTCGACGAGGTCGCATCCTCCGCCTGGGTGCCATCGACCAACGAGGTGGCGCAGCGCTGGCAGAAGAAGGTCGCCGAATATGACGGCTTCATCTTCACCGCCGCCGAGTACAATCACGGCCCGACGGCCGTGCTGAAGAACGCCATCGACTACGCCGCCAATGAATGGAACAAGAAGCCGGCCGGCTTCGTCGGCTATGGCAGCGTCGGCGGTGCCCGCGCTGTCGAGCAGCTGCGCCTCCACGCGGTCGAATTGCAGATGGCGCCGGTCAAGTCGGCCGTCCATATCGCCTGGGGCGATTTCCTCGCGGTGCGCCAGGGCGAGAAGAAGCTCGAGGAGATCGAGCACCTGAACCAGGCCGCGACCGCGCTCGTCAACGACGTCGCTTGGTGGGCCAAGGCGCTCAAGACCGCGCGCCAGGCCGACGCCATAGACGAGGAAATCAAGGCGGCCTGACCGCCTCGAAATCATCCTCCCAAGGATGTGGGGCGGCGCTTGCGCCGCCCTTTTCAATTGCGAAAGGCTGCTTGCTCGTCCCGCCCTGGTCGTGGCCGGATGACGCAGTCGGCAAGGCGATGCTTTTCGTTCAGTTCGTCGGCGTGGTGCTGGCCCCATTGGCACAGCGCCAGCAGGATGGGCTCGAGGCTGAGGCCGAGCGGCGTGGCGGAATATTCGACGCGCGACGGAACTTCGGCGAAGATTTCGCGGCTGACGAGACCGTGCTCCTCCATTTCGCGGAGCTGCTGGATCAGCACTTTCTGGGTGATGCCCGGCATCAGCGCCTTGAGTGCGGTCAGCCGCCTTGGGCCGTCGAAGAGATGGTAGAGGATGACCGCCTTCCAGCGCCCTGCGATCACTTTCAGGGCGCGCTCCGCCGGCAGCATCGGCAGTCTCTTGGTTATTCCCGCCATGGTCACCACCTGGTCAGCAGGGGACAAATGAGTGTGTAGTCGAGGTCTCGCAGATAGTGGCAAACCGCGGCCGATGCCATAGCGATCGGAGTTTGCCATGAAAGCCGCACAATTCAGCCGTTTCGGCGGCCCCGAGGTGCTGGAGACTGTCGACCTGCCGACGCCGGAGCCGCAGGCCGGCGAGGTGCTGATCCGCGTTCATGCCGCCGGCATCAACTTTTTCGAGGTGCTGATGCGCGCGGATGGTTATGCGGTGACGCCGCAATTGCCGATGGTTCCCGGCGTCGAGGCGGCGGGCGTCGTCGAGGCCGTCGGGCAAGGGGTGGACGGTGCGCTGATCGGGACCCGGATCGCGGCGCCCTTGTTTGCCTCGACACGCCCCTTTGGCGGCTATGCCGAGTATGTGACGATCGACGCAGGCTTGGGCCTTCCCCTACCGGCTCCGCTTTCGTCCGAGGAGGCGACGGCGTTGATGGTGCAGGGGCTGACCGCCTTTCATCTGTTGCGGCAAAGTCCGCCGGCGAACAGGACGGTTTTGGTTCCCGCCGCCGCGGGCGGGGTCGGTTCGCTGCTCGTCCAGTTGGCGAAGCGCCAAGGCGCGCGCCGGGTCATTGGGCTCGCCGGCGGCAAGGCCAAGCTCGACGTCGCCATGTCGCACGGTGCCGACATCGCCATCGATCGTCATTCCGGAGACTGGGAGGCCGAAACCAGAGACGCCGCGCAGGGTGGTCTCGATACGATCTATGACACCGTCGGCGGAGCGATGACCGGGGACTTCCTCGATATCCTGGCGCCCGGTGGCGAGCTCGTGTTTGCAGCACTTGGCCGCTATGCGCTTGGCGTTGCCCGGCTTGAGGCGATGATCGGCAGGAATCAGTCGTTGAAGGGCTTCGCGCTGCTCCCGCTGTTGTCCCCTGGGGTGCTGAGAGCGAGCCTTTCGGAGCTTTTCGATCTGGCTGCCAGCGGCGACATTGTCGTCACGACTGGCGGGCGCTTTCCGCTCGACCAAGCCGGCGAGGCGCATCGCCTGCTCGAAGAGCACCGCTCGATCGGCAAGGTCGTGCTGATACCCTAGCGTCGGGCTGCCGCGCAATCCGCTGGGGATGGAAATAGCCTTCGGCCCAAAATCGTGCGTGTCAAACGCCGGCGACGGCGAAAAGCCAGGCCAGGATATCGAACAACAAAAGAACCAGCGCGATCTGCAATGCCACCCGAAGCCGCTGGATGATGCGCCAGTTGCTGGCCATGTCGGCCTTGATGCGAAGGGCAAGCGCGCGCTGCATGGCCGATATCTTCAGCGGCCTGTCGCCATCGACATATTGATGGAGCAGCTCTTCCGGATCGAAGCGGAACGTGTATTTGTGATAGGGCCAAAGCAGGAAGACGATCAGTCCGCCGATGCCGAACAGCAGGGCCACTGCGATCCAATCCCAGAGCCCGAGCCCGTCGGAAAGCGCCCTTGCGCCAAGCAACGAGTTTACAAACGCGGTGGCGAAGATGAGGCTGCCCGCGCGCGTGTTCATGTTCTCGACGAGATTCTGCTGATGATTGAGGCCTCGCACCGCCTCCTGATAGATAAATGCCAGGCGAGGATCGTCGTCGGCAGGATCGCTTGCGACTGCCGTGTTGCTGTCTCCGGCGCCGGTACGTTCAGTCATGAGAATGCTCTATGCCGCATCGGTGATGCGTCACCTTAGCTCAAAATCCCTTGGCGCTAAAACGTGCCGGAGCATCAGTGGCGAGGTGAAACCACTTGGCGTCGCAGAAAAGCCGAACCAGGCGGGAAACGCCACGCACGTTTCCTGGAGTTGTTCTAGCCACCCCATGAAAGCGCGAAGCGCCGATCATTGTAGTCTTTGAGATATCGGGAGTGGATCGGCGCGGCGAGATGCCGGGATTTCATGTAGACGTACGCCGAGACAGGCGGCCCGCCATCGACAGGCTCTGCTTCGATCAGCACGCGCAAATTTCCGGGCTTGCCAACGGATTCGATCCTGTCGAGGTTTGCCAAGGCGCGATCGTCCACGGCGTAGAGTTCGCCGCCGACCTGGAAGCCGACGCCTGGTTCATTGAACATCATCGGAGCGAAGCGAGGTCCAGCGATCAGCATCGGGAAGCGCTCTCGCGTCCTGTAGGCGCCCAGAAATGCGGCTTCGGACAAACCCTCGCCGTGAAGGGGAAAGCCTTTCTTCAAGGTACCAAACACGAAGAGTTTCCGCATCATGCGCGGGGAACGCCGGCCAAGCTTGGAAGTTCATCTGTTTTCATCGGCGTTCGGGCAGCGGAAGTGAGCAAGACAGCGGATTCAGCATCGTATCCGGGCTGAGGCGTGGAGCTGTGAAGGTTGCTTTCGCGCGATGCCGGACCGATACGGGTTGGCCCTCCATATGGGCGGAACTGCCATCTGGCTCGGCCGTTCTGCCCTGATATATCCGGCCGCGATCCATCACATGAGCAAAGCCCCGTGAAGTCATCCAGCCTGGCAGGCGTCGTTTCCCCCATGATCCCGGTGCTGGTGTGCGCGCTCGGCATCTTCCTTCTGTCGGGGATGGATGCGGCGATGAAGGTTCTGGTCATTGCCGTGGGCGTCTACAACACGGTGCTATGGCGCAGCATGCTGGCGACCGTGGTCGCGGGCGCCGGCTGGTCGGCAGGATCGCGTTCATTTCCCGCCCTTTCCGTGTTGAGGCTGCATGCGCTGCGTGCCGTTGTTGTCGGCATTGTCTTGCTGTCGTTCTTCTGGGGGCTTGCCAGGCTGCCGCTGGCGGAGGCGATCGGCCTCAGTTTCGTGGCGCCGCTGTTTGCGCTCCTGCTGGCCGCGCTGTTGTTGGGCGAACGGATACAACGGCAGGCGATCTGGGCATCGCTGGCCGGCATTGCCGGCGTCGCAATCATAATAGCCGGACAGTTCGGGCATGCGACCTATGCCGAGGATGCCCTGCTCGGCACGGCCGCCGTGCTGGTATCGACGGTGTTCTACGCCTACAACCTGATCCTCGCGCGGCAACAGGCGTTGCTGGCCAAGCCGATCGAAATCATGCTGTTCCAGAACCTTTGCGTTGCCGTCATCCTCGGTCTCGCCGCACCCTGGCTTGCCATTGCGCTGCCAAGCGAGTTCTGGCTTCCTCTCGCCGGGGTGACGGCGCTTTCGCTCGCCGGCCAATTCCTGATGAGCTGGGCCTACGCGCGCGCCGAAGCGCAATATCTGATCCCGACCGAATACTCCGCCTTCATCTGGGCGATTGCGCTTGGGTGGTTCTTCTTCGACGAGGCGGTGACCTGGACCACGCTGGCGGGAGCGGGCCTCATCGTGGCCAGTTGCCTGATCGCCTCGCGCTCGAACCCGAAGCTTTCCGAACCGATCGAAGCCGCGGTTTGACGGTGTTCCCCTGCGACAAATAGCAGGCACTGCGCCGCCGGCCCGAGGCCTGTTCCCTCGCTCGATGCGCCAGCCCTCGAATTCGCCCATCGCTCCAGAGCGGCAATGTTACGGCCCGCCAGAAAGCCGGAATCGCTTTTTTGTGACCTACGCCAGGCGTGGCAGCAAGTATATCGCCGTTTTCTCGGTATAAGCGAAAATTTTATTAAAAGTTTTACTGACTTCATTACGATTTATAGACCATTTCTTGGCCTCTAGTGCTTTCGTTTCGAAAAATGTCACCCAACAGTCGATGTAATGCTGAACTGTGTGGCAAGCTCCTGGAACGACATCGTGCATGGCAACGTTGCTCCGTAAGCGGTTGCCGTTTCGAATGACCTGAACAGGCGCGAGGAAAGGATTTCCTGATGAGCACCGTCGTGAACGCCAAAGGCATCCCTCTCCCCTACACGGGCACGTCCACCCATTGGTTCTCGGCGACCGGATCCGGGCCGGAATTGCACGGCACCTCCGGCAACGACTCCTTCTGGGGGGACGCCAGCGTCAACGTCACCATCTATGGCGGCGCGGGCGACGACTACTATCACCTCTATTCCACCAACAACAAGGTGGTGGAGGATCCCGGGGCTGGCATCGACACGATCGACACATGGATGAGCTACAAGCTCCCCGACAATTTCGAGAATCTCGTCGTCACCGGCAACAATCGCTATGCGTTCGGAAATGCGTTGGACAACATCATCAAGGGTGGCTCGGGCCATCAGACGCTGGATGGCGGTCAGGGCAACGACGTGCTGATCGGCGGCAGCGGCGCCGACACTTTCATCATCACCAAGGGCAATGGAAGCGACCTGATCACCGATTTCGGCGCGGACGACACGGTCCGCCTCAATGGCTACGACTTCATGTCTTTCGACGACGTCAAGGCACATATGACCCAGGCAGGATCGAACCTTCTGCTGAACCTCGGATCCGACGAGGTGCTGGTGTTCAACAACACGACGGTGGACAAGCTGGCGCCCAGCCAGTTCGAACTGCCGATCGACAAGTCCGGAATGGCGCTGTCCTTTTCCGACGACTTCAACACGCTCAGCCTTTGGAACGGCCATGATGGCACCTGGAATTCCAACTTCTGGTGGGGAGCGCCGAACGGAAGCACGTTGAGCAGCAATGGGGAGCTGCAATGGTACATCGACGCCAATTACGGCCCGACCAGCTCAGTCCACCCGTTCAGCGTGGAAAACGGGGTGCTCACCATCACCGCGGCGCAAGCGCCCGAAGACATCAAGCCACTGATCAACAATTACGAATACACCTCGGGCATCCTGACGACCCACGAAAGCTTCTCGCAAACCTACGGCTATTTCGAAATGCGGGCGGACCTGCCCGAAACGGCCGGAGCCTGGCCGGCCTTCTGGCTGCTGCCGGAAGACGGCTCGTGGCCGCCGGAACTGGACGTCCTGGAAGCGCGCGGGCAGGATCCGAACACGCTCATCATGACGGCGCACACGAACGAGACGGGACAGCACACCAAGGTCTCTTCCTCGGTGAATGTTTCGGACACCGACGGCTTCCATACCTATGGCCTGCTGTGGACACCGGATACGCTCGTCTGGACCTATGACGGCGTAAAGGTCGCCGAAGCCGCGACGCCGTCCGACATGCACACGCCCATGTACATGCTGGCCGATCTCGCCATCGGCGGTTTTGCCGGCGCGCCTCCCGACCATCTCGCCACGCCGGCGGAGATGAAGATCGACTATATCCGCGCCTATACGCTGGATGACCTGCAGCACCACCCCCTGGACGTCGCGGGCGACCACTCGGTCTGAGCGCCGATGTCTCGGGACATGAGCCGCCAAGGGAGCGCGGGAACGATGGGACAGTCAGGTCTGCGGGCGGTCTTGTGGCGCGCCATCGCCGATGTCGGCGTTTTCTCGTTGCTGATCAACGTCCTGCTGCTGGTGATCCCGCTCTATCTGTTGCAGGTGTATGATCGGGTCCTGCCTTCCTCCAATGTCGAGACGCTTGTCTACCTGTCGGTCATCGCGGTTCTCGCGCTGGTCTTTCTGGGCTTTCTGGACGCGGTGCGCTCCATTTACACGCAGCGCGTCGCGGCCAGCATCGACAGCAAGCTCGGGGCGGAGACGTTCGCCGCTACGCTTGGCGCCGACCACGCCTCCGCAGGCCTGTCGCCATTGCGTGATCTCGCCTCGGTATGCGCCTTCATCAGGTCGCGCGGCGTGGCGGTCCTGTTCGACCTGCCGTTTGCTCCGTTCTTCCTCGGACTGCTCTACCTGATCCATCCCGTGCTGTTCTGGCTCACCCTGGCTGGCGTGGCGATGCTGCTTGCACTAGTCCTGGCAACCCAGCTTGCCATCGGCAGGAACGACGCCTTGTTTTCACGACGTTCGGCGGTCGCCAGCCAGTCGGAGCAGGCCTTTGCCCGCGACGCCGAGACGCTGCGCGCCATGGGCATGGTCCAGAACGCCGCGCGGGCGTGGGGAAAGCACGTCGCCGAAGCGCTGATCGTTCACGACCGCGCGTCGACGGCTAATGCGATCTTCAGCGGAACGTCGCGGGCGGTGCGGATGATGCTGCAGCTGGCGATACTGGGCGTGGGTGCGTGGCTGGTCCTGCAAGGCAAGATGACGGCCGGGATGATCTTCGCGTCTTCCCTGGTATCGTCGCGCGCGCTGCAGCCGCTCGACCAACTGATCGGCTCGTGGCGGCAGATCGTCGACGCCAGACGATCGTGGAAACGGCTGGAGGCAACCCTTTCGGCACGTCCGTCCGCGGTGCAAAAACTGGCCTTGCCTGATCCGTCAGGCGCGATTTCGGCGCAGGATCTGATCTACGTCGCGCCGAATACGCCCGGCGGTCCGCCCATCGTCAAGAGGCTGAATTTCCACATCGGGGCCTGCGAGGCGGTGGCGATCGTCGGCCCGAGCGGAGCCGGCAAATCGACGCTCGCCAGATTGCTTGTCGGTGCGCTCCAACCGGTCAGCGGCTCGGTCAGGATCGACGGTGCCGATCTCAGGACCTGGGACGAAAAGCAGCTTGGAAGGCATATCGGCTATCTCGCGCAGGAGGTGGAACTGTTCCCGGGATCGATCGCGGAGAACGTCGGCCGCTTCGACCCCGACGCGGATGACGCCTCGATCGTCGAGGCGGCAAAGCGTGCCCAGGCCCATGAACTGATTTTGACGCAGCGCGACGGCTACCAGACGATGATCGGTCTCTCTGACAGGGCGCTGTCGGGCGGCGAGCGCCAAAGGATCGGGCTGGCGCGCGCCCTGTACGGCAACCCCAGAATTCTCGTCCTGGACGAGCCCAACGCTCATCTCGACGGCGCCGGCGAGGCGGCGCTCGAAGCGGTGCTCTCGGCTGCGCGCGCGGCAGGGACTACCTTGATCGTGATCACGCACCGCCCTTCGATCGCGGCGGCCTGCGACCGCGTGATGCTGCTGCGCGACGGCGTGATCGAAGCCTTCGGCCCGAGCGGCGATTTGCTGCGACAGCCGCTCGCCGGCAATTCTCCCCAGCAGAATACGGTGGTGACGGGGTCGTTCGCCACGACGATCCGCAGTGCCCCGCAAAAAACCCGCTTTGGATCGTAGATGATGGCAGTGCACAGCCTCGCCGGGGAACGCAGCCCGCGCACCGACACAGGGCGCGTGGCATTGGCCGGCTATGCGGCGATAGCGATATTTGCAGGTTGCTTCGGTTATTGGGCGGCCTATGCCCCCTTGTCCGGTGCGGTGATCACGCAAGGCACGATCTCGGCGATGGGCGGGAACATCCTCATCCAGCACCCCGAGGGCGGCATCGTCCAAGAGTTGCTGGTCCACGAAGGCGATCGCGTGCGGCAGGCGCAGGATCTGATCGTGCTGGATCCAACCGCCGCGCAGGCCGAGCTCAACCGGCTGACGAGGCAGTCGATCGCGCTCAGGGCAAGTGCGGCGCGGCTAGAGGCGGAGCGGGACGGGCTGGACAGGCTGGCGCCGATCACAACAGCGGCGCCGGCGCCGCTTCAGCACGATTTCGAAATGCTGGTTCGCGAACAGCAGAAGGAATTCGACGCCAGGCTCGCCCGGTTCCGGTCGGAACGATCCATCCTCGCGCAGCGGGTCGCCATGCATCGCCAGTCCGTGGTGGGATTGAACGCCCAGAAACAAGCCATCCAGCAGCAGGTAGACGTGGTGAAAAAGGAGCTCGGCATCAAGACCAGCCTTTTGGACAAAGGCCTGACCAACCGCACCGAATACTCCCAGCTTCTGCGCAGCGAAGCCGACCTCGTCGGCCAGGCGGGAGCGCTGGAGGCCAGTCTTGCATCGGCCAGCACCCAGATCGTCGAGGCGCAGGAGCAGACCGAGCGCTTGACCACGCAACGGGTGGAGGAGGCGCTGACGAAGTTGGACGAGGTTCGCTCCAACCTGGCCGACGTCGAGGAACAGATCAGGGCGGCCGCGGCGGTGCTGCGGCGCACGACAATCAAGGCGCCGGCAGCGGGCATCGTGGTGTCGTCGACCTACAATTCCAAGGGCAGCGTAGTTGCCCCGGGCGAAAAGATCATGGAGATCCTGCCGACGGCATCGGGATTGGTCGTCGACGCGAAGCTGCGGCCGAAGGACATCGATCAGGTGCGCGTCGGCCAGCCGGCGAAACTGCGATTGTCCGCCTTGAACACGCGGCTCACGCCCGAGGTTCCAGCCACCGTGACACAGATTTCCGCGGATCGGCTGACCGACGAGGCTACGCGTGAACCCTATTTCCGGGCGAAGCTGAAGATCGACGACCTGCCATCCCGCGTGAAGCCCGAACAGCTCTATCCCGGGACGCCGGTCGAGGCGTTCATCAGCACTGGCGACCGGACTTTCCTGGAATATCTCGCGCGGCCGATGCTCGATTCGTTCGCCCGCGCCTTCAGGGAGCAGTAGGCGCGGACGGACGGCCAATGACCGCTTGGCCCGAGGCAAAGTTGGAACAATCAGCGCACCACTTCGCGGTGGCCGCTGGGCAGGCGCGTGGCGATCAGCTTATCGATGCGGCGGCCGTCGAGATCGACCACCTCGAAACGCCAGCCTTGCGCGTCGACGCATTCGCCGGTCGCCGGCAGATGGTGCATGTGTGACAGCACATAGCCGGCGACGGTCTCGTAGTCGCGGTTTTCCGGCAGGTCGATGCCCAGCACCTCGGCCATCTCGTCGGCCTGCATATAGCCGGCAAGCAGCCATGAGCCGTCGTCGCGCTTGACGGCATTCTCCTCCTCGCCGGCTTCGAGGTCGGAACGGAAGACACCGGTGATGGCCTCCAGGATGTCGGCGGGGGTGACGATGCCTTCGAAATGGCCGTATTCGTCGTGCACCAGCGCCATCGGCACGTCGGATTCCTTCAGCGTCTGCAGCACGTCGAGCGCGTCGGCCTGATCGTGCACGATGGGCGCGGTGCGCACGTGCCGACGCGGGTCGAGCGCGCGGCCGCCCAGCAATGCCGCCAGCACATCACGTGTCTGGACGACACCGATCATGGCGTCGACGCCGCCGTCGCCGGCGGGCAAGCGCGAATGCTGCGTATCCATCAGGAGCTTGCGGGTGGTCGCATCGTCGGACTGGAGGTTGATCCAGTCGACCTCGGTGCGCGGCGTCATGACGGCGCGCACGGCGCGGTCGCCAAGCCGCATGACGCCGGCGATCATGCGGCGCTCGTCGGACTCGATGGTGCCGTGATGCTCGGCCTCGGCGACCAGCATCTTGATCTCCTCGTCGGTAACCTTCTCCTCGCTCTCGCCGCGCTGGCCGAGCAGCCAAAGCACGGCGCGGCCCGAGATATCGAGCAGGAAGACCAGCGGCGCCGAGACGGTGGCGAGGACGGTCATGGCCGGGGCGGCGCGCACGGCGACCCGCTCGGGGTCGCGCAGCGCGATCTGCTTGGGCACGAGCTCACCGATGATCAGCGAGGCATAGGTGATGATGGCCACGACGATGCCGACGCCGAGCGGATCGGCGATGTTTTCGCGGATGCCGTTCGAGGCCAGGAACTGCGCCAGCCTTTCGCCGAGCGTGGCGCCGGAAAAGGCGCCGGACAGCACGCCGACCAGGGTGATGCCGATCTGTACCGAGGACAGGAACTTGCCGGGGTTGGAGCCAAGCGCAAGCGCCCGGCCGGCGCCCTTAACCTCGCGATCGATCATTGCCTTGAGGCGGGCCGGCCGCGACGAGACGATGGCAAGCTCGGACATTGCCAGAAGGCCGTTCACGCAGATGAGGACGACCACGGTGGCGATTTCAACATATAGCATCAGGGGTCAATAGCATTGCCATGCTGGATTGGAAAATAGTCAGCAGCCGTTTTCAGGAAGATGACAGCGCATGCGGCCCCGTCAGGCGGCATCCCAGGGCGGCGCCGAAAAATGCTCGACCAGCGCATCGACTACGACGCGGACCTTCGGCGTCACTGCTCGCGTCACCGGCCAAACGGCGTGGACGGCAATGTTTTCGACGAGGCGGTCCGACAGCACCATTTCGAGCGCACCGCTCCTGAGGCTGTCCGCCGCCAACCATGTCGGCAGGAAGGTGATGCCGCAGCCGGCAAGGGCGGCGTCGAGCATCGGCTCGCCATTGTCGAGGACCAGCCTTGCCCGCGGTGTGAACTTTCCGATTTGGCCGTCGGCGTGCCTTATGGTCCAGGGATGGGCGACGCCGTTACGGGTGTAGCCGATCAGCTTATGAGCGGCGAGCTCCTCGATCGTTCGCGGCCTGCCGTGCTCCTCGAGGTAGGCGGGGGCGGCCAATACGCACGAGCGTTGGACATAGAGCCGCCGCGCCGCGAGCGACAGGCTGTCGTCGAGCTCGCCCATGCGAACTGCCAGGTCGATGCTTTCTTCGATGAGATCGACGCGACGGTCGTTGAAGGAGATCTCCATCGCCAGATCGGGGAAGCGCTTGGAAATGTCGAACAAAACTGGGGCAACGCAGCGCTGGCCGAAGGCCGACGGCAAATCGACCCGAAGCCGGCCCGAGGGCACTTGCCGGTGCGAGGCAAGCAGCGACTGGGCGGCTTCGATTTCGGACAGCGCCCTGACGCAGGCTTCGTAATAGCTGAGGCCTTCGCTTGTCGGGCTCAGGCTGCGGGTGGTGCGATTGAGCAGACGCACGCCAAGCCGATGCTCCAGCTGTGCGATCGATTTGCCGACCGCCGATTTCGTCACGCGCAGCCGTTCTCCCGCACTGGTGAAGCTGCCGGCTTCGATGGTTTGAACGAAGGCGACAATGCCCTGCAGATCGGCGGATTCCATGGCTGTGCCCCTATTGTAGAATAATGATCTTCAATTCGTTTCCAATTATGCCACATAGAAGCACTTTTTTCCATAGTGGAATGACGTAAAGATCTCGCCAGCAACTCAATCCGGAGCAGACGAGATGAACAGAGACATCAACAGATCCTGGCAAATGACCGGTTTTGGCCTGTCCAAGCTGCAACCGGCGCGGGGAAAGGTACCCGCACCCGGGCCTCGTGAGCTGCTGGTGCGGATCAAGACTATATCGCTGAATTACAAGGATCGAATGATCCTAGACGGGGTGCTGATCCCGGACCTCGTCTTCCCCTTCGTGCCGACATCGGATGCGGTGGGCGAGGTCGTGGCGGTCGGCGGTGGCGTCAGCCGCTTCCAGGCCGGGCAACGCGTGCTGGGCCAAGTGATCGCCGACTGGCCTGACGGCGATGCGCCGCCGGTGCTTCACCAGCACACGCTGGGATTGTCACTGCCCGGCACCTTGTCCGACTACGTGCTGCTTCACGAGGATGCCGTCGTGCTGGCGCCGCCTTCGCTCAGCGACGCCGAGGCATCGACGCTGCCGATCGCGGCGCTGACGGCGTGGTTTGCCTTGGCGGAGGCGACGAAGCCGGTGCCCGGCCAGACCATTCTTATCCAGGGTACCGGCGGCGTGTCGCTGTTTGCACTGCAATTCGCGGCCGCTTTCGGCCTGCGTGCCATCGTCACCTCGAGCAGCGACGACAAGCTCGAGCGGGCCAGGAAACTCGGCGCCTGGCAAGTGATCAACTACCGCACCCAGCCGGCATGGGACGAAGCCGCGCGTGACCTGACGGGTGGAACCGGCGTCAACCATATCCTGGAGATGGTCGGCGGCGACAATGCGCGGCGATCGCTCGATGCCCTGGCCGCCGACGGCCGCCTGTCGGTCATCGGCCTGCTGGGCTCGATGGAACTCAGCTTTCCGATCGTGCCGTTCCTGCGCAATCGCATCGTCGTGCAGGGCATATCGATCGGCCATCGCCGCGCCTTCGAGCGGATGAACCAGGCGATCGAGGTGCTCGGCATCCGGCCGGTGGTCGACAAGGTCTTCGGCTTCGAGGAGGTGGAGCAGGCCTTCCAGCATCTGGAGAAGGGACCGTTCGGCAAGGTCGTGGTCGCCACGAGCTGACTTCAGGCATCACGGCAGTTGCTTCAGCACGCCGAGCACGGCCTTGCCGTCGGTGAAATAGGGGTCGCCGCCGCCATTGCGCCCGTGCGTTGTGGCGCCGATGCCTTCCAGGTCGCTGGTTGAGATCAGCATTCCGGCGGCGGTCAAATCCTGCATAAGAAAGTCGCGTTCGGCGTCGATGTCGGGGCCGATATGATGGGTGATGGCGCCGGTGTCGTGGCTCAGGCCCACGCCACGGTCGAAACTGGCCGAGCCCAGCCACAGCGGACGGCCATCGTCGCCCGTGGCATCAGTCTGCCAGAAGCGCACATGGTGACGGCGGTCGGCGCTGCCGCCGACCGGCTTCTCGAAAGCAAGATCCTGGGCGCGGCCTTCGAACAGCAGCCGGCTGACGGGCGCGTCCGGATAGGGGCGCGAAAACAAGACGCTTTCGCCAATATCGATCGCGGTTCTCAGCGTCACGGCGTCGGCCGTGTCCCAGCCAGCGACGGCGAAGGCATGGACAACCTCCTTTTGCGTGCCGATCAGGCCGACATTGATCGGGTCGCCCGGAATGCCTTGCGGGGTGTGCGTCACCATCTCGAAGCTTTGGCTGCGAAAGCCGCGATCGCGAAACGTCCAGAATTCCGGCGCGGCGACATAGGCCAGCACCAGATAGGTCGCCAGAAGCAACACCAGCCAGGTCGCAGCGCGTCGTCGGAAGCTTCGTTGGCTCATCGATGCCGCTCGAGTTCTACGACGTCACTGTACGCGGCGAAGCCGCCGCCAGGCAAAGGGATCAGCGGCAGGCGCGATAGCCGCTCTTGCGGTTCTTGATGTCGAAGTGGAAATGGTTGCGGTGGTCGTAATTGTAGCCGGGGCCGAGCACGGTGGTGAAATACTGGCAGCCGTCGGCGCGCACATTGTTGAGGAAGCCGCGGGTGCGGAAGGCGAACAGGCCGGGCTTGCGCACGTCGATGTCGTCGCCATTGTTGAGTTCGATGCTCATCACGTCGAGCGCGTTGCCCTTGCCGTGTTCCGACAGCACGCCTTCGCCGGCGATGTTGCGGCAGGAATAGCTGGAACCCTGGTGGATGGTCCTGACGCCGGAGAAGTAGCGCCAGCGGGCGGAAGGAACGAGCTCGTTCTTCGTCCACGCGGCGAAGCTGGCGGCCATGTCGCAGGTCAGCGTCGCGGCGGGCTTCATCTCGACGCTGCCGATGGCCGAAACCTTCACCGGATAGTCGATGCCGCACTGGCCTTCATGGATCGGCGCCAGGTCGGTGAAGGTGACGCCGAGGCGCCTCAGCTGCTGACGGCAGTCGGTCTCGCTGGCCGGCATCTGCTCGACCGGCGACATCGGCTCGTCCATGCGTGGATAGGCGGCCTGCGTCATGTAGGGATTGGAAGGAACCAGCCGCTGCATGCCTGAATATTGCGGCACGGCCGCGGTCTGCGCGCCGACATCGACGGCCGGCTCCAGTGCCAGCACGTTGCCGGTGTTGCAGGCCGACACCGCGGCCAGCGCAAGCAGGGCGGCCACCCCGCCGGCAGCGGCGCGCGCGCGTTTCGATTGCCGCGCAAGCGCCAGCGCGGCACGAAATATCCCGTCCATCGGCAGTCCCTTTCCCGATAGGCGGGATTTTAACGATCAACGGTAAAGGAAAAATCAGCGCCGGCGTTCATGCCTGCGGCCGAATTGCGGCATCGCTTCTGAGCCGGCCCTACTGGCAGAAGGTACCGCCGTGGCGGCGCGGCTCGAGGTCGAGGTGCAAATGCAGCGAATGATCGGCATCGCTGCCCGGGCCCAGCACGGTCTTGAACGGCCCGCAGGCGGCCTTGCGCACCGCGTCGAGGAATTTGGCGTCCTTGTCCGGTGGCGCCGGGCCGACCTCGATCGTCCTGCCGTCCGCAAGTGTGAAGCTGGCAATATCGAGCGCATTGCCGAAGGCATGTTCGGACAGTTTGCGCGTGCCGTTGCGTGGCCGGCACACAAAGGCCGATGCCTGGCCGATCGATTTCAGGTCGGTGCCGAATTCGGCTTTCGCCGCCGGCTGGATGACGTTGCCGGCAAAGCGTGCCGCCGCCTCGGCCATTGCGCAATTGAGCTCGGCGCCCGGGGCAATGGCGATCGACTTGCCAAGGCTCTTCAGCACCAGGGGATAGGGGATCGAACAGCCGATATCGCGATCGCTTTCAGCCTTGTGCTCCTCGAATTCGACACCGAGACCCCTCAGCCGCTCGCGGCAGGCGACTTCCTCGGCAGGCATTTTCGCGTCTGGCAGGTCAGCCGAACGCGGATCGGGAAGCATCTCCTTTTTGTCCGCGTCCGCCGGCTTTGGCGGCGGTGGCGGGGCGAGGGCCGGCGGCTCAACCTCCGGTTCCGCAGTCTCAGGCCTTTGTGTCGGCGTCGGCGCCACGGCTGGCGGCTCCGGTTCGCCTTTCGCATCGGCTGGCGGCTCGGGCCGGGCTTGTTGCTTCCGAGGGGATCCTTCCTCCTGAAACCGGTCGGATGTTGCGGCTGGATTTTGCGTGTTCGGTTCTGTCGCCTCTGGCGCGTCAGCGGGGCGCGGTTCAGGCACTGGGACATCCGCACGTACCGGCTTCGGTTTTTGCGTCCTCTGCCGTGCCGGCTTCGGCTTGCGATGCCTTTCGCCGCGCGGTTTCAGCGGCCGGTCAACCCGCGGCGTCAGCGGCTGTTCCACCCGTGGTAAAAGCGGCTCGTGATGCCTGTGACGATGCCTGGCATCGGCCGGCGTCACCAGCAGTGCTGTCACGACCATGACCAATGCAATCCTGTATTTTCGGGAAAAGCTCAGTGTTGCCATCGCCTCGAAACGGTGCCGGGATGCTCGAAGTTGCCTGGAAGGCGCTTAGGCCCGATCACAATCGATTACCGGCGCGTTACGCACCGATCGCTTCCAGCCCTTCCTCCAGCCAATCGGCGAGCAACGGCAAGCCGAGCAGGTATTTGGCCGTGTGCTTGTTGGCGCGCTCGCGCGCGGCGGCGACGGCGTCGGCCCATTCCGAGGCATCGTAGTCGCCACGGCCGACCCAAGCGAGCGCGACGAGCTCGGCCGCCTCGTCGACATTGAGGTCGTTGATCAGCTCGCGCAGTTCCTCTTCGGTCAGGTTTTCCGAGCTTTCCTCGGCGAGTCCGTCATGATGATGATTGTCACGGGTGTTTCCATCGAACTCGATTTCGTGTTCGGCGCCGTCGGCATAGTCTTCATTGATCGCGGCGCTCAACGCCTTGCATTTGAGGATGAACAGCCGCACGGTGTCGGGCCCGATCGTCAAATCCCAGTTCTTTTCAAGCCGTCGCTGCACTGGCGGTCTCCGCTGGCTCAGCTTTCATCGCCGCCGATGATAGCGGATTTCGAGCATCCGTCACCTCATGTTAGCCCCTTGCTTTTTTCCGGGATGAAACCGCCGACACGCTGCGTTAGTGTTGCATTCTCACCCCTCCAGGAGGCTCCGATGCATAAAAGAGTGCTGATCCAGGCGGCGAGCGCGCTTCTCGCTCTGCAGTTCCTTGCCGTTCCGGTGTTTGCCGCAGGCAGCGGTGACGACACCAGTACGACCACCAAATGCAAGAAAGGCATGGTCTGGGACAAGAAGAAGAACAAGTGCGTCGCACCCCAGGAAGGCATGCTGGACGACGACAGCATCTATGATGCCGGGCATGACCTGGCGATGGCCGGCCGCTATGACGAGGCGATCGCCGTGCTCAGCCTCGCCGCCAACAAGCAGGACCCGCGCATCCTCAACTATCTCGGCTATTCGCACCGCCATTCCGGCCGCGTCGCCGTTGGCCTCGGCTATTACGAGGAAGCGCTGCGCATCGATCCCAACTACACGCTGGTGCGCGAATATCTCGGCGAAGCCCATCTCCAGATCGGCGACCTGGCCGGCGCCCAGCAACAGCTGATGGAGATCGAAAAGCGAACCGGCAAGGGTTCACGCGAATACGGCATGCTGGCCGAACAGATCGACCATTTCATGAGGAGCTGACCCCCCTCAATGCCTTTTCGAACCGGCCGCGAGCAATCACGGCCGGTTTTTTGTTGCCATGCCGGCTCCTGCGACGGCGCGCGCGAAAACGGTGATGATTTCTTCAGAAACCGATTTTTGGGCGTGAAAAGCCCACAAAGATTGCTATATTCAGGGAAATTGCGGTGAACGGTTCCGTTAGCCCGAGGCTGCCGGACCGTTTTCTTTTTGCACCATCGATAAGGCTTTCCCCGAAATGCGGGGGTGGCGGCAGGAAAGGTCAGGTATCATGAACAAGGTCCCGATGACAGGCGAGGGGTTCGCGTCATTGAAGGAAGAACTGCGCTGGCGCCAGCAGGAGGAGCGGCCGCGCATCATCGAGGCGATCTCCGAAGCGCGCTCGCACGGCGACCTATCCGAAAATGCCGAATACCATGCCGCCAAAGAGGCGCAGAGCCTCAATGAGGGCCGTGTCAACGAGCTCGAGGATCTCATCGCCCGGGCCGAAGTCATCGATGTCACCAAGCTCAGCGGCGACAAGGTCAAGTTCGGCGCCACCGTGGTGCTGGTCGACGAGGACACCGAGGAGAAGAAGACCTACCAGATCGTCGGCGATCAGGAGGCGGACGTGAAGTCCGGCCGCATCTCGATCTCCTCGCCGATCGCGCGGGCGCTCATCGGCAAGGAAGTCGGCGACGCCATCGAGGTCAACGCGCCGGGTGGTGCAAGAGGATACGAGATCGTCCAGGTGCAGTTTATCTAAGGGGTTCGAGGGGCGCTGATCTGCGCGTTTTTAGCCAAGGTTGGCGCCGCCCCTCATCCGCCTGCCGGCACCTTCTCCCCGTATAGTGACGGGGAGAAGACGGCTGAACGCGAAGTCGGCGTCTATTCTGCAAACGCTTAAAATTGGCGCAGTCATCGGTGAAGGTGTCCTTCTCCCCGGCAGGGCGATGAGGGGCAGCGCCAGCTTTCCGATTGAATAGATCAGTTCTTGCCAGCGCCGGCCTGACCATGCGTCTGGTGCTCCAGCAGCCTCTCAGCCTCAGCCACCACCCTCGCGGGCGACACTCGCTCACCGGGCGCGGCCTGCAGCGTCGATGCATAGGGGCCGCGCGGACCGGTCAAACCCGGCTCCGTGGCCAAAAACACCGCGACCGTCGGCAGGCCGAAGGCGCTGGCGAGATGCGTGAGCCCCGTATCGGCGCCGATTACCAGCCTCGAGCTGCCCAGGATCGCCGCGATGTCGGCCAATGGTGATTTTGGCACGATGCTCGTCGATGGAACTGCCCGGGCGATCGCTTCAGCCACCGCCTGTTCGCGCTCGTCCGACCAGGTCGTGACCGGCGTCATGCCGCGCTCAACCAGCAGGCGGCCGGTTTCGATCCAGTCTTCAACAGGCCACTTCTTGTCCTCGCGGCTGGTGCCGTGCAGCAGGAAGGCCGTGTTGCCGGCTATGCCGGTCAGATTGCCGGGCGGCGGCACAATGCCCGAATCCAGTATCGAAAGATCGGGCCGGTAACCCAACGCCTGCCCGAAAAGCCGTCGCGTCCGCTCGATGGCGTGCAGGTTGCGGGGGACGGCGTGGCCGACGTCGTAAAGCAGCGTTGCCGAAGGCTCGCGCGCGCTTGAGCGGTCGAAGCCGGCGATCGGCGCCTTCGCCTGCCTGGCCACCAGCGCCGATTTCAACAGGCCTTGCGCATCGATGACCAGATCATAGCGGCACGCACGCAAGGCGCGTCGCAAGGCGGTCGCCTCGCGCCAGGTGGCCTTGTCGAAGAGATGTTTTCGCCAACGCCGGATGGCGACCGTGTGGATGGTTCCGACTGCGGGGTGCAGCGCGACGATGCCGGCGAAAGCCTCCTCGACGCACCAGGCGAAGGCAATATCGGGCCGTGCGCGGCGCGCATCCTGGAGCGCCGGAAAAGTGTGGATGACATCGCCCATCGACGAGGTCTTGACGATCAGCACCTTCATGCGGAGGCCGGGATGTCCAGCAGGCGGTCCGCCGCCGCCATGACCCGTGCGACCTCGAGCGTCTTCAGGCAATTGAGGTGGCCGAGCGGACAGATCTTGCGGTGGCAAGGCGAGCAGGAGAGGCCGAGCCAGACCAGTTCGCGCCGTTCGGCCAGCGGCGGCGTATTCTGTGGCGAGGTCGAACCATAGACGGCGACAACCGGCGTGCCGACCGCCGCCGCAACATGCATCAGCCCGCTGTCATTGGAGACCGCCAGCCCGGCGGCCGCGATCAGGTCGATGGCGTCCTCCAGCCGCGTCTGGCCGGCCAGGTCGACCACGCCAGGAGCGAGGGCTGCGATCTCCGCGGTCACGTCGCGGTCGTTCTTCGACCCGAACAGCGCGACCTTGAACCTTCTGGCCATGAACTCCCGGGCAAGCCCGGCATAGTGTTCGCTCGGCCAGCGCTTGGCCGGGCCGAACTCGGCACCTGGCATCAGCGCCACGAATTTCTGCGGCCCCAGGCCGAAACGGTCGAGCAGGGTGGCCTGGTTATTGGCGTCCACCGTCAGATGAGGTGCCCGAAAATCGCCACCCTGTGCAAGGCCGAAATAGGCCTGCGCCGTGCGCCGTTTCACGGCCTCCGGCAGCGGAACGATGTCGGTCAACAGGCCGTAGCGCATTTCCCTGAGATGGCCGAAACGCCGCGGAATGCGGGCAAAGAACGGGATCAGCGCCGACTTCCAACTGCCCGGCAAGATATAGGCGCTGTCGTAACGGCCGCGCAGCAGACGGCCGAAGCGGCGCCGATGTGCGAATTCGAGCGCGCCGGGTTTCAGCGGGAAATCGATCTGCTGGCGGACCTCAGGCATACGCTTGACCAAAGGGGCCGCCCAGGCCGGCGCCAGCACGTCGATGGCTGCATTTGGATGAAGCTCCTTCAGCGCCGAGAACAGGCACTGCGCCATCACCATATCGCCCACCCAGCGTGGGCCGATCACGAGGATCGCTGGGCTTTCAGCCATTCGACATAGTCTCTGACGCCGGTTTCGACGCTGCGGAATTGCCCATTGTAACCGGCGGCGCGCAGACGCGACATATCAGCTTGCGTGAAGCTCTGGTAGCTGCCCTTGAGGTGGTCGGGAAAGGGGATGTACTCGATCTCGCCCTTGCCCAGCGCGTCGATGACGGTTTCGGCAATGGCGCGGAAGGGTTGCGCCCGGCCGGTGCCGCAGTTGAAGATGCCGCTCGCGCCGCGCTTCCACAGCCACAGATTGACATCGGCGACGTCGCCGACATGGATGAAGTCGCGGCTCTGCTCGCCGGGGCCAAAGCCGTCATGGGCGCCGAACAGCTTTGGATTCTCGCCACGCCCGACCTGGTTGAACAGATGAAAGGCGACCGAGGCCATGGCGTCCTTGTGCGCCTCGCGCGGCCCATAGACGTTGAAGTAGCGCAGGCCCGCGACCTGCGAATGATCGGTATCGAAGACATTGCGCCTGACATAGTCATCGAACAGCTTTTTTGAATAGGCGTAGACGTTGAGCGGCCGCTCAAGCTCCGCGTCCTCGCGGAACTCGGAGCCGCCGCCATAGACCGATGCCGAGGAGGCGTAGAGGAAGGGCACGCGCAGCGCCAGGCAGGCATGCAGCAGCCGCTTCGAATAGGCGTAGTTCACCTCCATCATGAACTTGCCGTTCCATTCGGTGGTGGTCGAGCAGGCGCCCTGATGGAAGACGGCCTCGATGCGGCCGAGCCCGCCGTCCTCGAGGCGGGCCAGGAAATCGTCCTTGTCGAGATAGTCGGCGATCCGCAAGTCAGCAAGGTTGGCGATCTTGTGGCCATCGCTCAGGTCGTCGACGACCAAAATGTCGTCGTGGCCCTCCGAATTGAGCGCGGCGACGATGTTGGAGCCGATCATGCCGGCGCCGCCCGTGACGATGATCATGAACGCCTCTGGTTGCTTGCGATTCCGGTCCTTATAAGGGAGGCTTGCGAAGCTGTCGACAAAGCAGCGTTGCCGGGCGGCACTGGGATCCGCAAGAACAATCGAGGGGTGGACCCGTCCGCGATTGCCCTGCGCGGGGCAGCGCGCCACAGTGGCGCCGCAAAGCTGCCGCTTCAGTCGGCTCGCGCCGCCGGGCGCGATCATGAGGGACCAGGAATGCCGTCGACAGAGCTGCTCGTCGCGTTTTTCGCCACCACGGCGATCTTCGCCTATATTCCAGGCCCGGCCATGCTCTATGCCGCCGCGCAGACGATGGCGCGCGGCCGCTGGTCCGGCCTGACTGCGGCGCTCGGCATTCATCTGGGCGGCTATGTTCACGTCTTTGCCGCTGCCGCCGGCCTGTCCGTGCTTTTCCACGCCGTGCCGCCGCTCTACATGGCGGTCAAGCTCGTCGGCGCGCTCTACCTAATCTGGCTCGGTGTGGCGCTGTTCCGCAAACGCGCGGAAGGCGACATGGCACTGCCGGCGATCGAGCGGAAATCGGCTTGCCGCGCCTTTTTCGAGAGCATCGCCGTCGAGGTGCTCAATCCGAAGACCGCGATCTTCTTCATGGCCTTCCTGCCCCAGTTCATCGATGCCTCTGCCGCATTCCCGGTCTGGCTGCAATTCGTCGTGCTGGGCACGACAGTCAACCTGATGTTCTCCTCGGCCGATATCGTCTGCGTGTTCCTGGCTGGTGCCGTGATCGGCAGGCTGCGCCGCTCCAGCAGCGCCCAGCGCATGATGCAGCGAGCCGGCGGCGCGGTGCTGGTCGGGCTTGGCGTCCATGTCGCCTTGCAGAAGAGTTGAGGAGGCCAGCCGGCGTTGCGCTGGCTCGAATTGCGGTATATCGGCATCGCCATGAACGACCGATCCCGGCCAATTTGTCCTCCATGCATCTTCAAAACCGGTTTTTGCGCGTTGCCAGTGACATGACCAAGCACGACCCACTTTCCCCCGAGCCCTTGCACCGCGCCATCGCGCACTTCGGCCAGGCCACCGTGCTGGTGGTCGGCGATCTCATCCTTGACCGGTTCGTCAACGGCATCATCGAGCGGATTTCGCCTGAAGCGCCGATCCCGGTGCTCCATGGGCGCGGCGAGAGCCTGGCGATGGGCGGCGCCGGCAATGTCGTGGCCAACATCATCTCGCTCGGCGCCGCCGCCATTCCGGTCTCGGTGATCGGCTCTGATACGGCAGGCGACAGCCTGGTGCGCATGCTCGGCGAGCTTGGCGCCGACACGACAGGCCTGGCGCGGGAGCGCGGCCGCATGACGTCGTCCAAGAGCCGCTTCAGCGCGCTCAACCAGCAGGTGCTGCGCTTCGACGAGGAAGAGATCAAGCCGCTCGGCGCGGCGGAGCGCGCGGCGCTGGTCCGGCATTTCCGCGCCGCGCTGGCGCACGCCGACATCGTCATCCTGTCGGATTACGGCAAGGGCATCCTGCTCGACGGCGTCGCCGGCGAATTGATCGCGATCTGCCGCGAGGCGGGAAAGCCGGTGCTGGTCGATCCGAAGGGCCGGGATTATGCACGCTATGCCGGCGCGACCGCCATCACGCCCAACCGCAAGGAACTCGGCGAAGCGGTCGAACGGCCGGTGTTCAGCGATGACGAGATCGTGGCCGCGGCGCGCGAGCTGCTTGCGGCGCATGGCTTCGACTTCGTCGTCGCCACGCGCAGCGAAAAGGGCATGAGCGTCGTCGGTCCGACGGAGGCGCGCCACATCGCCACGCAGGCGCGCGAAGTGTTCGATGTGTCGGGCGCCGGCGATACGGTGATCGCGACCTTCGCGCTGGCGCTTGCCGCCGGCGCCGATCCGGCCGCGGCCGCCTCGATCGCCAATGCAGCCGGCGGCGTTGTGGTGGGCAAGCGAGGCACGGCGCGGCTGACGGTCGAGGAACTCAACGGCGCGCTGTTTCGATCGCACGGTCCGAGCGTCCACAGGGATGCCATCCTCGACGCCAAATCGGCCGCACGGCTGGTGGCGGCGTGGAAGGAGGAAGGCCTCAGCGTCGGCTTCACCAATGGCTGTTTCGACATCCTTCATGCCGGCCATGTCAGCCTGCTGCACGCGGCGCGCAGCCAGTGCGACCGGCTGGTGCTCGGCCTCAACAGCGATGCCTCGGTGCGCCGGCTGAAGGGGCCGGAACGGCCCGTCAACGACCAGCACGACCGCGCCTGCGTGCTGGCGGCGCTCGCGTCGGTCGACGCGGTGGTGGTCTTCGACGAGGACACGCCGCTGGCGCTGATCGAGGCGCTTCTGCCCGACATACTCGTCAAGGGCGCCGACTACACGGTCGACACCGTGGTCGGCGCGGACGTGGTGCAGAAAGCGGGCGGGCGCGTGGTCCTGGTCGATCTCGTCGCCGGCAAGAGCACGACCGGCACCATCGGCAGGCTGCGCTCGGCCGGCAACAAGAATTGAGGGTTTCATGTCCGAACTGAACGATTACCTGGTCCGCTCGGCGGCCGCGATCACGGCGCTGGTCGAGCGCGATCTAACAGGCGCGATGGAACGTGCGGCGAGCGCGATCGTCGCCGCCCTTTCGTCGGGCAAGGCGCTGCTGATCTGCGGCAATGGCGGTTCGGCCAGCGACGCCATTCACATCGCCGGCGAACTGGTCGGCCGCTTTCTCAAGGAGCGCAAGGGCTACAATGTCATCGCGCTGCCGGCCAATGCCGCGGTGCTGACCGCCTGGGGTAATGATTACGGCTTCGACACCGTTTTTTCGCGCCAGGTCGAGGCGCATGGCGCGGCCGGCGGCGTGCTTCTGGCGATCTCGACCAGCGGCAATTCGCCGAGCATCCTGGCGGCCGCCGAACAGGCACGGACCATGGGCATGACGGTGATCGGCCTGACAGGCGACACAGGCGGCAAGCTCGCGCCGCTCACCGACATCCTGCTCAACGTGCCCTCGACCTCGACGCCGATCATCCAGCAAGGGCATCTGTGCCTCTACCATCACCTGTGCGAGGTGGTGGAAGCGCGCCTCAGCAATGGCTGACAAGGCGCCGCACCCGTTGGCCGAGCCGGGCCTGTGGGTGGAGCGGATCGGCGGCAGGGTTTTTCCCGCCGGCCAGCCGGCGCTGTTCCTCGATCGCGACGGCACCATCAATGTCGATACCGACTATCCCAGCGATCCGGCCGAGATCGAGCTCCGGCCGCAGATGTTGCCGGCGATCGCCGCCGCCAACAATGCTGGCATCCCGGTCGTGGTGGTGACCAACCAGTCCGGCATCGCGCGCGGCTATTTCGGTTGGAGTGCCTTCGCCGATGTGAACCGCCGCGTGCTCGACCTGTTGCGCGATCAGGGCGTTGTCGTGGACATGGTGCTGGCCTGCGCCTACCACGAGGCTGGCGTGGGGCCGCTGGGCATATCGGATCACCCGATGCGCAAACCCAATCCCGGCATGCTCTTCGAGGCGGCGAGACGCCTCGATCTCGATCTCCGGCGGTCCGTGATCGTCGGCGACAAGCTGGCCGACATGGAGGCAGGCCTGGGCGCCGGCCTGCCGCAGGGCTGGCTCGTCGGCGGCGAGGCGCAGCTTCGCTCCGGCTTCGTCATCAGGCCCTTGCGGGACAGCAGCGACCTCGACGGTCTCATCGCCGCCATAGGACGGCTCGATGGGCGAGCCAAGCCGTCCTGACCCGGATCCGACCGCTCACGCCGGTTCGCTGCCTTGCGAGGCCTCATACAGTTTGGCCTCGGTGGCGAAGGAATAGATCATCACCGACATCGAATAGACGAAGCCGTGCCGGCCGCACAGGAAGTAGCGCTTGGCCAGATAGAATTTCAGGAAGTTGCCGAGCGGTGAAAGCACCAGCCGCACCAGGCCCGGCTTCTTGCCTTTCTCGACCAGGGTGGCCGCCTTGAGGCTGGAATAGGCATTTGCCCGGGCCAGATCCTCCTCGACCGATATTTCGCGGCGATGCAGCAGCACGCCGTTTTCGATCGTGCTGGTCTCGCCGGAAACGCCGAAGGATTCATGGACCCGCGCGGTCACGTCCATGGTCGCACCTTCCCGGCGGAAAAGCCGCAACAGCCTGTTGTGCAGCACCCAGCGATGGGCATAGCCGTAGCCCTTCAGCCAGTCGCGGCGGCGGATGTACCATCCGCTGATACCGGCGTTCGCCGTCTCGACCGCCGCCACGATCGACTGCCGCAGCCGGTCGTCGACGCGTTCGTCCGGGTCGATCGAAAGACACCAGGGCTGCGTGGCGTGGTCGAGCGCGAATTGCCGCTGATGCGGAAAACCCGGCCAGCCATTGTGCAGCAGCTTTATCGGATAGCCCTCAGCGACAAACTGCCGAACGATGTCCAACGTGGCGTCGGTGGAGCCTGAATCGACGATGACGATCTCGGCGCAAAAATCGATGCTTTCGAGGCACGGGCCGATCATATCGGCCTCGTTCATGCAGATGATGAGCGCCGAAATCGGGCTTGCAAACCTGGTCATGGTCCCTTCCACGGCGGATCGTCCTTGGAACTTACGCTGCTTGGGCAAGGAAACCAATCAGGCGCCAAATCGCACAGGACGATCCGGCTGCCTGCGCCTGTCCGTTATCAACGCGGCGGCGATGTGGCGAAATTCCGGAATTCGCTTTGGCCGGGCGCCGCAATCGATCGGCGTCACGGCCGCTCGAACGAGACCAACCCTTCATCCTTGACCCGGCGGATGGTGAGGGCTGTGCGCACCGTGTCGACGTTCGGCGTGGAGGTCAGTTCCTCGATGACAAAGGTCTGGAAGGCGCCGAGGTCGCTTGCCACGCAGTGCAGGAGGAAATCGGATTCGCCCGACACCATCCAGGCATCGCGTACGACCGGCCAGCCGCGCGTGCGCTCGGCGAAGATGCGAAGCTCGGCATCGGCCTGATGGTGCAGGCCGACCAGGCAGAAGGCGACCACGTCGAGACCGAGCGCCGGCGCGTTGAGCAGCGCCCGATAGCCGCGAATGATGCCGGCTTCCTCCAGTCGCTTGACGCGGCGCAGGCAAGGTGGTGCCGAAATGCCGACGCGGTTCGACAGTTCGACATTGGTCATGCGTCCATCTGCCTGCAATTCGCGCAGGATCTTCCAGTCGATTGCGTCGAGGTCGGCCTTGAGCGGCATTTCGGGGCTTTCGATGATTGCGGGTGGCGAAAGAATCTTGCGGGATTTTGTAATTAAACGACTTTGCTGTCCACGCCATCCCCCACGCGGAAATCCACGCAGCACCAGAGCGGTTCGCCCGGTGCGACAAAGCTTTCCGGGGACGAGCGCCAACTTGCCTTGCTGGCGTCGTGGGCAACACTTACATTACGCGCGACATCGACGAGTTTTCCATGCCGCAAACGCCGGCAGCCCTCCGCAGAGGCTTTTCATGACCACCAAGCACGCGCCTGTCCTCATCATCGGTTCCGGCCCGGCCGGTTATACCGCGGCGATCTATGCCGCCCGCGCCATGCTGAAGCCGATGCTGGTCGCCGGCCTGCAGCAGGGGGGCCAGCTGATGATCACCACCGACGTCGAGAACTATCCCGGTTTCGGCGAACCCATCCAGGGTCCGTGGTTGATGAGCGAGATGCTCAGGCAGGCAGAACATGTCGGCACCGACATCATCGCCGACATCATCACCGAGGTCGATCTCAACGTGCGGCCGTTCCGCGCAACGGGCGATTCCGGCACCGTCTACACGGCCGATGCCCTGATCATCGCCACCGGCGCGCAGGCCAAATGGCTTGGCATTCCGACCGAACAGACGTTCATGGGCTTCGGCGTATCGGCTTGCGCCACATGCGACGGCTTCTTCTACCGCGGCAAGGATGTCGCGGTGGTCGGCGGCGGCAATTCGGCGGTGGAAGAAGCACTCTATCTGTCGAACCTCGCCAAGAGCGTGACGGTCATCCACAGGCGCTCGGACTTCCGCGCCGAACGCATCCTGCGCGAGCGGCTCTTGAAGAAGGACAATGTCCGCGTCATCTGGGACACGGTTGTCGACGAGATCACCGGCCGTCCGGGCAAGACGCCACTGCCGCCTTCGGTCGAAGGGTTGAAGCTGCGCAACGTGGTGACGGGTGTCGAGACGCAGCTCGAGGTCGACGGCGTGTTCGTCGCGATCGGCCATGCGCCGGCGGTCGAGCTGTTCGTCGGCAAGCTGAAGCAGAAGCCGAACGGCTATCTGTGGACGGCGCCGGATTCGACCCGCACCGACGTGCCCGGCGTGTTCGCCGCCGGCGACGTGACCGACGATATATACCGCCAGGCGGTGACTGCGGCGGGGCTGGGCTGCATGGCGGCGCTCGAGGCGGAGAAGTACCTGGCCGGCATCGAGGTGCATCGCGAGGCGGCCGAATAGCGGTTCGCAAACTGTTGAAAGAACGGCTTAGAAATGCCGTGTAAAAGCCTGATTTTTCATTCAGACGCCAAACAGGAACGAGGGGAATCATGGCGTTGGACTGGGACAAGCTACGCGTGTTTCACGCTGCGGCGGAAGCGGGGTCGTTTACACATGCGGCCGAGACGCTGCACCTGTCGCAATCGGCGATTTCGCGCCAGGTCAGCGCGCTCGAGCACGATGTCGGCGTGCCGCTGTTCAACCGTCACGCCCGCGGCCTGGTGCTGACCGAACAGGGCGAGATGCTGTTCCGCACGGCGCATGACGTGCTGATGAAGCTCGAGACCATCAAGTCGCGGCTGACCGAGACCAAGGACCGCCCCTCCGGCGTGCTCAGGGTCACGACCACGGTCGGGCTCGGCGCCGGCTGGCTGACCGAGCGCGTGCAGGAGTTCATCGAGCTCTATCCTGAAATCAGCCTGCAACTGATCCTCGCCAACGAGGAGCTCGACCTCACCATGCGCCAGGCCGATTGCGCCATCCGGCTGCGCCAGCCGCAGCAGCCGGACCTTATCCAGCGCCGCCTGTTCACGGTGCATTTCCACCTCTATGCGTCGCCAGGCTATATCGCCAAGCATGGCAGGCCGGCTTCGGTGGCCGAGCTCAAGGCGCACCGCATCGTCACTTTCGGCGTGCCGGTGCCGGCGCATCTGTCGGAGCTGAACTGGCTGGAGACGGTCGGCGATTTCGAGGGCGGCCAGCGCGTGCCGACGCTGCAGATCAACGATATATTGTCGATCAAGCGCGCGGTGCAGGGCGGCGCCGGCATCGCCATGCTGCCCGACTATGTCATCTCCAAGGATTCCGGCCTGGTGCAGCTCCTGCCGGAAACGGAGGTGCCTTCCTTCGACACCTATTTCGCCTACCCCGACGCGATGAAGAACCAGGCGAAGCTGCACGTGTTTCGCGACTTCATCATCGCCAAGGCGCGGAGCTGGTCGTATTGACCCCGGAGATCGCGCAGACTCTCACCCCCGCCAGCGCGTCAGGCGGGGCAGCCAGGCGGGCACGTTGCGGCGGTAGGTTTCGTATTCATCGCCATAGCGGCGTGCGAGCGTCGGCTCCTCGTACAGCTTGACGAAGGTGGCCATGGCCGCGGCTGCCATGGCGGCGTAGGCGACAAGCGTCCAGCTTGAAAACAGCAGTGCCTGGCCGATGATGATCGACAGCACCGCCACATACATCGGATTGCGGACATGGCGGTAGAGCCCGCCGACCACCAGTCTCTCGGTCGGAGCGACCGGAGCAGGCGTGCCGAGGCCTTCAAGCGCAAAGCAGGCGAATGCATGCAGCAGCGCCGCCACGGCGACCGCGATGAGGATCCAGCCGAGCGGGGCAAGATCCGGCAGGCTCGACCATGGCCGGTCCCAGCGATCCGTCAGCAGCCACGGCACGAGGCCGGCGACGATACAGGGTGCCGCGATGAAGAACGCAGCACTGCCGGCGATCGCCGAAAAGGTCCGCATTGCTTGTCTCCCGCCTGAAGCATGTCACGCCCAAACCGATTCCCGCGACGCGCGCAAGTCTTTGTTGTTCACGTCGCGGCCGAACCGAGGACACTTTGCGCGACATGCATTAGTTGCCTCGGAAATAAACGCCTGCTGCCTCATTCCACGCCATTGCGCATTTTTGACATTTCGGGATGAAAACCGAGCGTGATTCGCGATTCCGCCGTGACAATTGTCTCATTGCGGGTTCCGCTTCGGTGATTCTGCTGGTCCTATTGGGTCCAGAAATGGCTTAGACCACAGCCTGCGTCTTTTTGCATGCGTGTGTTGCAAAATAGATGCTTGTTTCTTGGGCATGATGAGCACATATATAGTTCATCTCCTGGGCGCGTTCTCCTCCCATTAGCGCCCTCGAGTGTTCCCCTCTGGAGGTTAGCCTTAACAGGCACTTCCAATCAAACTCAGCCGGATCTTCATTGATCCGGCTTTTTTGTTGCCCGGACGCTGCCGGAAGGGCGGGAAAATCCACCGAAATAGCCACGTAACAGTGACATGTAACCTCTGGTAACATGTCAAAGGCGCTCGGCTCCTGCTAAGCAGATCATAGGACGCGGTGTGGTCGGACGGGAGATGGGGGCATCACTCGGACGATCCGGGCTCAGGCGGCTACCGCGTCCGAACCTTCTTCCGCCGAAGCGGCGACTTCAAGATGCGGCGGACCTGCCGTTTCTCCTCCCAAGAAAACGGTCCGCAAACAAAACGGCGTCCGGCCCCCCCGGGCGTCGTTTTTTGTTTTTGTTTGCGCCCTCTCGAACAAGGTTCGAGAGGGCACTCACCCAAATCTTTGTGGATGTCGATGTCCCAAAGCCGAGATCACTTTAGACGACATGCATCAGTATCAGGCTGCCTTGCCGTTGGCATTCATCGCTTCGTCGGCGAGCCGGCCGGTGAGTTCGGCCATGTGGTCGAAGACGGCGCGGTAGCTGGCGACGCCCGAGGTGGCCGAGCGCAGCTCGATGATCAGATCGCCGATCTCGGATTGCGGCATGGTCGCCTCGACGACATCCCATCCTGGCCAGCCGGGCCGCGCGTCGTAGCCGAGGATCTGGCCGCGCCGCTGCGGGATCAGCGCGATGATCTTCGAGGTCGCATCGGAGGGCGTCACGATCTCGACCTTCATCACTGGCTCTAGGAGCACGGGCGAACAGCCCGCCATGCCTTCCTTCATGGCAAGCTTGGCCGCCATCTGGAAGGCCATGTCGGAGGAATCGACCGCGTGGTAGGAGCCGTCCGACAGGTTGACGGCGACGTCGACGACGGGAAAGCCGAGCGGGCCCGACTTCAGGTAATCGCGTATGCCGCTTTCGACCGACTGGATGTAGGTCTTGGGCACCACGCCGCCGGTGATGGTATCGGTGAACTGGAAACCTGCGCCGCGCGGCAGCGGCTTTATCTCGATCACCACATCGCCGAACTGGCCGTGGCCGCCGGACTGCTTCTTGTGGCGGCCGCGCTGCTGCGCCGATTTGCGGATAGTCTCGCGGTAGGGCACCGCCGGCGGATGGCCTTCGACCGGAATCTGGTTCTTGCCCTCGAGCCGTTCGCGTACGACGCGCAGGTGCATTTCTCCATGGCCCGACAGCACGGTCTCGGCCGAGTCCTGGTTATGATGCAGGCTGAGCGAGGGATCTTCTTCGGCCAGCCGTTGGATGGCGGCCGACATCTTCACCTCGTCCTTGCGCTCCTTCGGCCGCAAGGCGAAAGCGAAGACAGGCTGCGGCGGCTCGAACTGTAGCAGCGGCTTCATGCCGCCCTTGGCCGAGGTCAGCGTCTGGCCGGTCTTGACCGCGTCCAGCTTGCCGAGCGCGACCGTGTCGCCGGTCTTCGCCGCGGTGAGCTTCGACTGGTCCTTGCCAAGCATCCTGTAGATGCCGGACACCTTTGCCATGTCGCCGCCGGGCAGCCAGAGCTCGGAGCCATCGGCGACTTGTCCCGAAAGGATGCGCGACACGGACAATTTGCCTCCATGCGGCGTATGGATGGTCTTCATCACCTGAACCACGGTCGCGTTGCCTTCGGGGGCGCCGAGCCGTTTGCGGGTCGCGTCGATGTCGGGCGCATCATGGCGGATCGCCTTCAGGAGACGCAGCACGCCATTGCCTTTCTCTGCGGTGCCGATCAGCACCGGCGTGACGGCGCCGTCGCGCAGGTCCGCGGCAAGATCGTCGAAGACCGCGTCCTTGGGCGGCTCGATCTCCTCGAGCAGCTGTTCCATCAACTGGTCGTCATGGTCGGCCAGCCTTTCCAGCATCGAAAAACGGGCTTCCAGCTCGCGCGCCTTTTCGTCGCCAGGTATCTGGGCCACCTCGCTCTCGGCATATTCGCGGTAGATGTAGGCGCGTTCCAGCGCCAGGTCGATCGAGCCGATGACGACGCCGTCCTTGCGCAGCGGTATCTGGCGCAGAAGCAACGGCACCGCACTTGCCGGCTGCAGCATCTTCAACGTGTCGCGCACGCCCGCGATCGCCTTGTCGACCTTGTTGAGAAACAGGATGCGCGGCACGCCGAGATCGTCGAGCTTGCGCATGATGAGCTGGAGGGCGGGAATCTTCTTTTCGTCGGCTTCGGCGACGACCACTGCGAGGTCGCTGGCGGCCAGCACCGGTTCGGCCTCGAAGGAGAATTCGATCGATCCGGGACAGTCGACGAAGGTGAACTGCTCGCCCATGAATTCTGTGGTGGCGAAGGTCGCCTCGACGCTCATGGCGTGCGCGCGCGCCTCGGGCGAATGATCTGAAACGGTGTTTCCTGAGGAAACCGGGTTCTGGCGGGGAATGGCGCCCGTGCGGGCCAATATGGCTTCGAGAAGTGTCGTCTTACCGCTTGCGAAGGGACCGACTATGGCAATGCATTTCGGTCCCGTGCGTCGTCCTCCGGCGCGATTACCCATGACTGACCTCCACTCAGGCGTTTCCCTGGGGACCGACTGGCATTCATGGTTCAGGCCAAGGTCAGTCGGTCCTGAGCGGCGGCCGGCCTGTTCGACCGTCGCGGGCGGGCTTGTCTTCAACCGGCCCAAAGGTATCGTCCCACTTGTTTGCCGGCAGGGCAAGGAAAATAGGTAGCCTCAGGGCTGAGCGCGCGGTGCGGTTGCCGCTGACTTGCAAGCCGAACAGACCGGTTGCGTCGACGGCCATATCGGCCGAAACTAGGGTCTCGAAAGAAGAGCGGCGTCGCCGCCGCCCGCATCGCCACCAGTTCCAGGGATCGAACGATGAAGATCATTGCTTGCGGCAGCACGCCGACCGTCATCGCGCCGGAAAAGTACTTCACCGGCCGGGTGCTGCAGACGCCGATCATCGAGAAGGAGGCTCCGGCACGGCTGCGGGCGACATTGGTCAGCTTCGATCCGGGCGCGCGGACCCACTGGCACACGCATCCGCTTGGCCAGACGCTGTACGTCACGTCGGGTGCCGGCCTCGCCCAGACCTGGGGCGGTCTCATCCAGGAGATCAGGGCAGGGGACGTCATCTCGTTCGCGCCAGGCGAAAAGCACTGGCATGGGGCCGGGCCGAAAACGGCGATGACGCATATAGCGATGCAGGAAGCGCTCGAGGGCGTGCATGCCGACTGGCTGGAAGCGGTGACGCCGGCCCAATATGGCGGCTGAGTACCGTGTCGAGCCGATCTAAAAACCCGGCGTTTGGCCGGGTTTTGTTTTCACGATCAGGTCAGTGATGCCGTAAAGCGCTGGATGCGCGTGCACGCCTCCTCCAGCAGCGTCTCCGACGTGGCGTAGGAGATGCGGAAGTTCGGACCGAGGCCGAAGGCCGAACCGAATACCACCGCCACGCCCTCGGCCTCGAGCAGCTCCGAGCAGAAGGCCTCGTCGGTGTCGATCACCTTGCCGGCCTTGGTCTTCTTGCCGATCAGCTGGGCACAGGATGGATAGACGTAGAAGGCGCCTTCCGGCGACGGACAAGAGATGCCGCGCGCCTGGTTGAGCATCGAGACGACGAGGTCGCGACGCCCCTGGAAGATAGCCTTGTTCTTGGCGATGAAGTCCTGCGGGCCGTTCAGCGCTTCGACCGAAGCCCACTGCGCGATGGTGCAGGCGCCCGATGTCTGCTGGCCCTGGATCATGTCCATCGCCTTGATCAACTGGACGGGACCCGCGGCGTAGCCAATGCGCCAGCCGGTCATGGCATAGGCTTTCGACACGCCGTTCATGGTCAGCGTGCGCTCATAGAGCTTCGGCTCGACCTCGGCGATGGTCTTGAAGACGAAGTCGCCATAGGTCAGATGCTCGTACATGTCGTCGGTCAGCGTCCAGACATGCGGATGCCTGAGCAGCACGTCGGCGAGCGACCGAAGCTCGGCCTCGGTGTAGGCGGCGCCCGACGGGTTCGACGGCGAGTTCATCAGCAGCCACTTTGTGCGCGGCGTGATCGCCTTTTCCAGCACTTCTGCCGTCAACTTGAAGCCGTTGTCGATCGAAGTGTCGGCGAACACCGAAGTGCCGCCGCAGATCGCCACCATCTCGGGATAGCTGACCCAATAGGGCCGGGGGATGATGACCTCGTCGCCAGGGTTCAGCGTCGCCATGAAGGCGTTGAACAGGATCTGCTTGCCGCCAGTGCCGACGATGGTCTGCTCCGGCTTGTAGTCGAGATTGTTCTCGCGCTTGAATTTCTTCGCGATCGCTTCGCGCAGCGGCGCGATGCCCGACACCGGCGGATATTTGGTCTCACCACGGCGGATGGCCTCGATCGCCGCATTCTTGATGTTGTCGGGCGTATCGAAATCCGGTTCGCCGGCACCCAAGCCAATGACGTCGCGGCCGGCATTTTTCAGCTCGCGGGCTTTCTGCGTCACCGCGATGGTGGCGGAAGGCTTCACGCGGGAAAGGGTGTCGGCAAGGAAGGCCATGACCTTTTTTCTCTCCAGAAAGGATCAGCGCGGCCAGGAGCGGCCGCGGCGCTTCTCATGTCGCATCATTCCCGTGAGTGCAAGCATTGTCGGCTGGGCCAGTGCCGCAAGGAGGTTAATGAGCCGTGATCGGCAACAGAAAGTTCATTAACGGGCGGTAGAGGCTTGCGTGGCAGGATCGTAACCCAATTGCGCCAGTTCGCGGAGCGAGGAACCTTGTCGCGCAGCATCGGGCTTGCCCATATCATCCGTCATGATGACGGCACCTCGTCAGGTGTCTGGGGCATTTATACGTTGCAAAGCGCCTTCCAGCCGATCTTCGCCTTCAGGGAAGGCAAGCTGTCGGTTGCCGCCTTCGAGGGCTTGATCCGGCCGTTCCGCGACGGCGAGCCGCAATCGCCAATGAGCTTCTTCAGCACCTGCCCGGCCGCCGACCGGCTTCATGTCGAGGCGCTGACCAGGACGCTGCATCTGCTGAATGCCGGCGCCTGCCTGCCGCAGGAAGCGTCGATCTTCGTCAATTTCGATCCGTCGGTGTTCACCGAGCGCGCCGTTGCCGACAATGCCTTGCGCGAAATGCGCCTGGTGCTGCACGAGGCCGGCATCGATCCGGGCCGTGTCGTGTGCGAGGTGACCGAGCAGCGTCCAGCCTCGCAGGAGACCCTGCACGGTTTCGTCGCGGCGTTGAAGGGCAACGGCTTTCGCATTGCCGTCGATGACTATGGCGCCGACGATTCCGACATCAACCGCATCAAGGAGTTGAAACCCGACATCGTCAAGTTCGATGCCCACTGGATCACGCAGTTGATGGAGTCCGGCGCCGGCTTCGCGCTGCTGACGTCCATGGTGAAAAGCTTCGAGGCACAAGGCATCCGCACCGTGTTCGAGGGCATCGAGGAAGGCTGGCAGCTGGAGCTGGCCGAGAAATCCGGGGCTTCGATGGTCCAGGGTTTCGTGCTGGCACGGCCGGAACTGGCGCCGACCAGCTTCCGCGTCTTCGGCAAGGACGGGCCGTCGCCTGTCGCCGACAGGGCATCTTCGGCCCCGGCCGCCGCGCCGCATACCGCGCGAGCGGCCAAAGCCTTTGGGCGCAGGGGCACACGATGAGGCCCGAGCGGCGGCGCGATGTCGGCGATGCGATTTTCATGGACGAGGTCGGTATCGAGTATGGCGTTTATGGCGACTTCCGCCTGCGCAGCGCCTACCAGCCGATCTTCGCGCCGCGCGGCCGCTTCCTGCACGCAATCGCGGTCGAGGGCCTGATCGAGCCGCATCGCGCCGGCCGGCCGGGCGCCGCACGGGCGTTCTTCGAAGGCGTCGCGGCCCAGGACCGGCTGTTCGTCGAAACCATGTGCCGGGTGCTGCATCTCAGGAATTTCCGCAATATCGGCGTCGATGGGCTCGATCTGTTCTTCAACTACAATCCATTGGTCAACGCCCGTCGGGGCCGGGCCTTGGCCGAAATCCGGCTGATGAGCAGGCATCTCGGCGAGCTCGGCCTGGCCCCCGGCATGCTGGTCTGCGAAATCACCGAACAGGCGGCCGACGACACGCTGCTGGCCACGCTGGTACGCGAGATGCGCCGCGACGGCATCCGCATCGCCATCGACGATTTCGGCACCGGCCACTCGACCGAGGAGCGGGTCAGCCTGCTCAAGCCCGATATCGTCAAGATCGACGGTGGCTGGTTCGCGCAATTCTGCCGCCACGCCGCCGCCGAGCGGTTCTTCCGCCCGCTGGTCTCCAGCCTGCACGACCGCGGCGCCAAGGTCCTGGTCGAGGGCATCGAACAGCCCACCCATCTGCGCGTCGCGCTCGATGGCGGCGTCGACCTGCTGCAAGGTTTTCTACTCGCCCGGCCGGCGCTGGCCGGGGTGATCTTCGACGAGCGACCGCTCGCCATCGACGCGCTGCTGGGCAGGGACAGCAAGGTGGTGCCGCTGTTCGGGTAGCGCCGTGTGCTACACATCAGCGGCGCTGATCGTCGCGCCAAAACTAATCATTGGTGAGGACGGCGCGGCTACGATAATCGCGTCTGCACATGGCAGCGCTCGGGGGACCAGCGATGATACTTTACAGCATGATCGACAGCGGCAACTGCTACAAGCCGCGCCTGCTGATGGCCAAGCTCGGCCTCCCTTTCACCACTGTCGAGGTGAGTTCGCACACGGGCGATACGCGAAAAGCGGATTTCGTCGCCAAGAATCCGAATGCCATGGTGCCGCTGCTGGAACTCGACGACGGAAAGCGGATCGCTGAATCCAACGCCATCCTGCTCTACCTCGCGGAGGGCACGCGCTTCCTGCCCGCGGACAAGTATGAGCGCGGGCTCGCCTATCAATGGCTGTTCTTCGAACAGTACAGCCACGAGCCCTATATCGCCGTGCGCAAGGCGCTGCTGACCTTTCCCGAAAGGGCCAAGGACGCGACGCCGGAGCGGCTGGCGGTGACACTGGAGCGCGGCAACAAGGCGCTCGGTGTCATGAATAAATACCTGGAGAACAACGCGTTCTTCGCCGGAAGCGCCTACAGCGTCGCCGACATCGCGCTCTACGCTTATACGCATACGGCGGAGCAGGGCGGCTTCCAGCTCGACGCCTACCCGGCGGTGGCTGCGTGGCTGAAACGAGTGGAAGCGGATCCGGGGCATGTGCCGATGGAGTGGGTGGGGTAGCTTTATCCTCAACCTCGTCGCCGCCTCGCGGCTCTTTGGGGGCGGGGCACGCGTCAACAGGCGCGAGGCCCGGCCGCCCATCGTCCGGGAAGCTGCGCGGGAGCTATTTCAACAGATGGTCGTAGTCGGCATAGGGTGCCGATCCAGAACCAGATCACATCTTCATTGTTGCGTATGGCAACAGCCGGTAGTTTCGTCGACCCGCGCCGACCAATAGCAACCGACCTGCTTGAAATGTAAGGAGGGATGAAAAGGATCGGAACGCAGTCTGAGAAAACTCCCTGTCCGCCTTTGCTTTGATCGACGATGACAGTTTTTCATAAGCCTTCCAGAATGATGGAGAGGCGCCGTGATTCACAGAGGGCGAGTCCGGCCGGCGCGATGGTCAGCCAATGCCTGTTCGGCAAGCTTGTCCAATCGCCCCGCCCTCACGTCGGCCTCGATCTGCCGATCCCACAGGTCCGCCTGGAGCGCCTCGAACCATGCGGCAAACGCCTTCAACTCCTCGGGGCTCAGTTCGGTGATGGACTTTTCGATTTGCTCAAGCTTGGTCATGGCCGGATAATACCACTCTAGTGGTACCACAGGTGGGACTCCAGGGTCGGCTTTACATGCCTGGAATCCAGGCAAATAAAAAGGCGGGACAATGCCCGCCTTCCCATTTCGGTAGCCTGATCGGGAGCGTCCGGTCCGGGCTGGCAGCTATCTGCTGATCCGGCTTGTCGGGTCTTTCCGCTCCGGCGCGCTTCTCGCGCGACCGTCAGTACATCCGTGACTTGCCGCGCGCCCCGGGCTGTCGCCCGGCGCGCGCCATTTTCAAAATCAGGCTGCCTTGCTCAGAGATCCAGCGGACGACTTGCCAGTGCGGCGGTCCTGCTCGATCTCGAAGTTGATCTTCTGGCCTTCGACCAGGGTCGACAGTCCAGCGCGCTCGACAGCGGAGATGTGGACGAAAACGTCCGCGCCGCCCGCGTCAGGCTGGATGAAGCCGAAGCCCTTGGTGGCGTTGAACCACTTGACCGTTCCAGTTGCCATAAAAATAGTCCTTCACATTTGCTTTGGTTTGACCGAACCGAGGTCCAGCCGGTGTGCATCGAGATTTTGGAGATAGACGTCAGCAAACGCGAAGATCGCGAGGCCCGGATCGATCGGCCGAAATATCAATGGGGTTGATATAGGCTGCTTTCGCACGAAATACAAGACTGCGTGAGAAAGCCGTGATCGAGGGACCGCCCAACGGCCGCCCCAATCCGGTGAAACCGTTGCGTCAGATGGCGCTGTCCGTGAGCCGCGCATCAGGGGAGAGGACCATGAAGACCATTCTGCTGGCAGCATGCCTGACGCTGATTGCCGCCGAGGCGCAGGCGATCTCGCGCTACGATCCGACGCGGATGGAGTGTGGCCGCGTGCAGGCGACGATCGCGCGGCAGGGCGCCGTCATCCTGCGTTACCAGTCGAGGCGGGTACCGGGACTGCCACTCTACGACCGCTACGTGCAGAGCCAGCAATTCTGCACCATGGGCGAGGTGAGGACACGCGCCTATGTGCCGAGCGCCGATACGAAATCCTGCCCGGTCTACAATTGCAAGCGACCGGACAACGACCGGCGTTTCCGCCGGCGGTTTTTTCATAACGACTAGGCCATAGCCTGGCGCGGCTGTTATCGCGTCAAAATCCGAACGAGACCTGCGCTGGCGGCGGCGGGCCGACGCGCACGCCTTCCATGGCCAGCATCTTTTCCTTGGTGGTCGAGCCGCCGGGCGCGGAGAAGCCGCCGATCTTGCCGCCGGCGGCGACGATGCGGTGACACGGAATGACCAGAGGCACCGGATTGGCGCCAAGCGCGGCACCCGTTTCGCGCGGCAGGCCGGCATGGCCGGCGCGCTTGGCCAGTTCGCCATAGGTGGTGGTTTCACCATAGGCTAGCTTTCGCGCCGCGCCATAGATGGCGAGGCGGAAATCGTCGATGCCGTCGAGATCGACCGGCACGGAGGAGAAATCGACGTCCTCGCCTGCCGCATAGGCCTTGATCGAGGCGATCAGTTCGACCACCCACGGCGGCTGCACGGTAGCGGCCGAAACGCCGGCATGGCGCAGCAGCCGCCGTTCCACTGCCTCGCGGCTGCGTTCGGGCAGGCAGAGCCGGATCAGGCCCTTTTCGCTCCAGGCAATCCCCATGAAGCCGATCACTGTTTCTAACACTGCGTGGCCGGCTGTGATCTGCGACGGCGTTTGCATGGCGTGCTCCTTTCGCAAAATGGCCAGAAACCGGCATTCATGCCGGTACATATCAGGAACAATATGGCATTTCGGCCCGAGTCTCGCCACCCGAAAACCACCTGAGCGCCCCGATTGCTCGCCAGGAATCGCTGGTGTAAGGGATTTCTTAACATCCGACGAACCGGACCCGAACGCGGCTTGCCAGCAAAACAAACCCTTATCGCGCTCGGCGTGATCGCGGCCATGGCCTGCGTCAGCGGTTGCACGTCGACATCGCAGATGAAATCCGCGTCTTCCCTGACCGAAACAGCGACCGTCGCCGGCACCGATGCCGGCTTCACCATACCGTTGCCGGAGACGGTTTCGGTGCTGCCGGAATCGTCGGGGATTACGCCCGTTCAAACCGCTGAGTTGTCCGCCGGCCCGACCACACAGGCGGCCGCGGCAACCGCGGCCTTTGCGGGAGCGACCCCAACCGCACCGGCCGTGCCGGCGGTGGTGACCGCCAATGCCTGGCAGGCGCCGCCGCCGGCTGGCGCCGGCGCACCAATCAAGGCGGCAGCCACCTACGCCACCGCCGGGCTCATCGTGCCGGCGATCGCCAGGAACGATCAGAAAGCCATGCCCGGCGTGCAGCAGGCGGCCTATGTTGTGCCGCAGAATCCGGCTGCCCTCGTCCAGTTTCCTGCCGCTCCGGTGCAGGAAGAGCATGCGACCGGCGTGCGCGGCGATATCGACCGGCTGATCGTAAAATACGCCGCGTTTTATCAGGTGCCGGTCGACCTTGTGCGCCATGTCGTCAACCGCGAAAGCACCTTCAATCCCAAAGCCTACAACAACGGCCATTGGGGGCTGATGCAGATCAAGCACGCGACGGCGCGCGGCATGGGCTATGACGGACCGGCCAGGGGCCTGTTCGATGCCGAAACCAACCTGAAATACGCCGTCAAATACCTGCGTGGCGCCTGGCTGGTGTCGGACGGCAACGCCAAGCGCGCCGACTGGCTCTACCAGACCGGCTACTATTTCGACGCCAAGCGCAAGGGCCTGCTCGAGGCGACCGGCCTCGGCGTCGACCGCAAGCGGCGCCGCCTGCTGCCCGACGCCTGAGCGAAATGCCCGAACCGCGCCCGCCGGCTCCGAACGACATCCGGCTGCGCAAGATCCTCGACGAGACGCTGGTTCCCGCGCACTGGTCGGATGGCTTTGTCATGCGCACCCTCGAGCCCGGCGATGCGCCGGCCTTGCATGCGCTGCTGACCGAAGTGTTCGACGATGGCGCCGACGGCCCGTTCGACGAATGGTGGCCACGCATCTCAGGCGACCCCGAATTCGATTCTGCGCTCTGTTTCCTCGTCATCGACGCCAAGGGCCTGCTGGTGGCGGCGGCGCTGTGCTGGACGAGCGCCTTCGTCAGGGATCTCGCCGTGCATCCGCAGGCGCGCGGCAGGGGCATCGGCGAGGCGCTGATGTGGCACGCCTTCGCCGTCTTTCGCGAACGCGGCGCAGACCATGTCGACCTCAAGACCAACACGGTGGAAAATGCCGCCGCTGTCAGGCTCTATCAGCGGCTTGGGATGAGCCCTGTCGCCTGGGAAGGCTGAAGCCGCGGCCCGGCCCACCGCCGCTCGCGGGCATCGCTCGGGAACCCAGAGCGCCGCTCCGCATTCAAAGAGTGGTGGAGGGGTCCGACGAGCTTCCGGAGCCTCGAAGGCTTGCGTCGCCGTTCCGAAAGGAGATCCTCCGCCGCCATGAGGCTCTTTCACGCATTTGCCACGTTGGTCGCTGCCGCGATGATTGCGGCTGTGCCTGCGCGAGCCGTCGAATTGTCGATCGTATCGGGCGACACAGGAATCGGCATCAAGGTGCTGCGTGAAATCCTCGACCGCTATGAGAAGGACAGCGGCAACAAGGTCAGCATCGTCGTCATGCCGGCATCCGGGACCGACCAGTTCGGCCAGTACAGGCTGTGGCTTGCCGCCGGCAATAGCGATATCGACGTCTACCAGACCGATGTGATCTGGGCGCCGCAGCTCGCCAGCCAGCTTGTCGACCTGACCGCGGCGACCAAGGATGTCGTCGGCGCCCATTTCCCCTCGATCATCCAGTCGCAGACCGTCAACGGCAGGCTGGTGGCGCTGCCGATCTTCACCGATGCGCCGGCGCTCTACTACCGCAAGGACCTGCTCGACAAATACGACGCCAAGGTGCCTGCCACCTGGAAGGAGCTGGCCGACACCGCCAGGCTGGTCATGGACAAGGAACGGGCTGCCGGCAACAAGGACATCTGGGGCTTCGTCTTCCAGGGCAATGCCTATGAGGGGCTGACCTGCGACGCGCTGGAATGGGTGATGTCGAACGGCGGCGGCCAGATCATCGAGCCGGACGGCACCATCTCGATCAACAACCCAAAAGCGGCGGCAGCGCTCGACACGGCCAAAGGCTGGGTCGGAACCATCGCGCCACCCGGCGTGCTGGCCTATCAGGAAGAGGAATCGCGCGGCGTGTGGCAGACCGGCAATGCGGTCTTCATGCGCAACTGGCCCTACGCCTATGCACTAGGCAATTCCGAAGGCTCGCCGATCAAGGGCAAGTTCGACGTAGCGCCGCTGCCGGCCGGCACCGGCGAAGGCGCGCGTCCGGCGGCGGTGCTGGGTGGCTGGAATCTTGCCGTGTCCAAATATTCCAAGCACCCGGACGCTGCGATCGGGCTCGTCAAATTCATCGCCTCGCCCGCGATGCAGAAATACCGCGCGCTGAGGAACTCCAGCCTGCCGACCATCCAGGCGCTCTATGACGATACCGACATCGCCAGACAACAGCCGATCGTTCCGCGCTGGAAGCAGATCTTCCTCAATGCGGTGCCGCGTCCCTCGGCCGCGGCCAGGATCAAGTACAACGAGGCGTCGAGCCAATTCTGGAACGCCGTCCACAAGACGCTGTCGGGCGATGGCACCGCGGGCGACAATCTGGCCGACCTCGAAGCCATGCTGACCAGGCTGAAGGGGCGTGGCTGGTGACGCCACAACGCGCCTCCATGTCCCGCCCGGCGCGAGGGATGACAGAAGCGGAGCCGAGGCCTGAAGCCGTGGCGACCCACCGCCCGCGCTCGCGGCTGATGCGCCAGCGCGTGCGTTCGGCCTGGCTGTTCCTGGCGCCGATGCTCCTGGTGCTCGCCGCCGCTGCCGGCTGGCCGCTCGCCCGCACGGTCTATTTCAGTTTCACCGACGCTTCGCTGGCCGATCTCGACGCCCGCCAGTGGGCAGGTTTCGCCAATTACTTCTCGGTGCTGCGCATGCCGAGCGGCCGGGTGCTCTATGATGGTGTGCTGGCCGATCCGATCTGGTGGAGCGCCGTCTGGAACACGGTGCGCTTCGCGGTGATTTCGGTGACTTGCGAGACGATCCTCGGCATCGTCGTCGCGCTGGTGCTCAATGCCGAATTCCCGGGCCGCGGCATCGTCAGGGCGGCGATCCTCATCCCCTGGGCGATCCCGACCATCGTCTCGGCCAAGATGTGGCAGTGGATGCTCAACGACCAGTTCGGCATCATCAATGTGGTTCTGCTCAATCTCGGCCTGATCGACACCAAGATCGCCTGGACGGCCAACGCCGACACGGCGATGGCGGCCGTGCTGGTCGTCGACATCTGGAAGACGACGCCGTTCATGGCGCTGCTCATCCTTGCCGCGCTGCAGATGCTGCCGCGCGAGATCATCGAGGTCGCCAGGCTCGACGGCGCCAATCCGTGGCAGATATTCTGGCGGGTGACCTTGCCGCTGATCCGGCCTGCGGTGATGGTGGCGGTGATCTTCCGCGCGCTCGACGCGCTGCGCATCTTCGACCTCATCTATGTGCTGACGCCCAACAATGTGCACACCAAGTCGATGTCGGTGTTCACCCGCGAGAACCTGTTCGAGTTCGACAAATTCGCCTACGGCTCGGCCGCCTCGACGCTGCTGTTCCTCATTCTTGCCCTTCTCACCATGGCCTATATCCGGATCGGCCGGATCAGCCTCGAGGGGGGCCGCTGAGATGTGGATCCTGAAGCGGACGGCTTTCTACCTGCTGGTCGCGGTCATCGTGCTGGTCGCGGTATTCCCCTTCTATTACGCCATCGTCACCAGCCTGAAATCGGGGACCGAACTGTTCCAGGCCGACCTCTGGCCGAAGACGTTCAGCCTCGGAAATTACAGGAATGTGCTGACAGAAGGCGCTTTCGTGCGCAATCTCATCAACTCGCTGGTGGTCTCCGGCGCGGTCGTTGCGCTCTCGCTGTTGCTCGGTGTCACTGCGGCTTACGCGCTGGCGCGCGTGCGCTTCCGCGGCCGCTCGGCGCTGATGCTTACCATCCTGTCGGTGTCGATGTTTCCGCAGGTGGCGGTGCTGGCCGGGCTGTTCGAACTGGTGCGGATGTTCGGCCTCTACAATTCGCTTGTCGCGCTGATCTTCTCCTACATGATCTTCACCTTGCCGTTCACCGTCTGGGTGCTGACCGCCTTCGTGCGCGACCTGCCGGTCGAGGTCGAGGAGGCGGCGATCCTTGACGGCGCGACGCCGTGGATCATCATCACGCGCATCTTCCTGCCGTTGATGTGGCCGGCGCTGGCGACCACCGGGCTTTTGGCGTTCATCAGCGCGTGGAACGAGTTCCTGTTTGCGCTGACATTCACCTCCAACAACGCGCAGCGGACCGTGCCGGTGGCGATCGCGCTGCTGTCGGGCAATTCGCAGTTCGAGATTCCATGGGGCAACATCATGGCCGCATCGGTGATCGTCACCGTGCCGCTGGTGGTGCTGGTGCTGATCTTCCAGCGCAAGATCGTTTCGGGCCTCACCGCCGGCGGCGTGAAGGGGTGAGGGGAAAATTGTCGGAACCGGCCGCAGCGGCGCGTCCTTAGGTCTTAGAGCAACCGCGCCGGGACGCCGGCGCTGTGACCCAAGGAGCCGATCATGATCACCTTCCCCAACGAATCCGCCAGATACCGCGCCGCCCGCGAAAAGCTGCTGAAGAAGGAAATCGCGCTGCGCCGCGCCATGGAGGATGTGGCCGTGGCGCGCCGCGCGTTGCCGCCGGGCGGGCTGGTGCCACAGGATTACGTGTTCGATGGGCTGGATGCCGAGGGCAGGGCGGCTGAGATAAAGCTGTCGGAACTGTTCGCACCCGGCAAGGACACGCTGATCCTCTACCAGATGATGTTTCCGCGCCATCCGCAGGAGACGCGCGACGTGGCAATGACGGGCGGCACGGCGAAGCTGGCACGGCCGGACCAGCCATGCCCGTCCTGCACGGCGCTGCTCGACCAGTTCGACGGCGCCGTCGGCCATCTCCAGGCGGCCGGGTTCAACTTCGCCGTGGTGGCGAAAACCGCGCTCGAAAACCTCGTCACGCTCGGCCGCGACCGTGGCTGGAAGAACATGCGGCTGGTGTCGTCGGCCAACAACAGCTTCAAGCGCGACTACAATGCCGAGGATGCAGACCGCGCGCAGATCCCGCTTTTGTCGGTGTTCAACCGCGACGCTGACGGCATCAGGCATTTCTGGTCGTCAGAGCTGGGCTTCGCCCCGCCCGAGCCCGGCCAGGACCCGCGCGCCATCGGCACCTGCGAGATCCTGTGGAACCTGATGGATTTCACCCCGGAGGGCCGGCCGAACTGGCACGAGCAGCTGCAATATGGCGAGGCATGCTGCCATTGACGGCAAGGTGCCCCGGCGCAACTTCCGCTCATCTGCGGCGTTGGAATCCCGAGGGAACCATTCCGATCGGAGATTGCAGATGAAAACGCTTCTAACCATGACCGCCGCGGCCTTGCTCGCCGCCGCGCCCGCCGCGCTTGCCCAATCCACCGCCCAAACGACGCCGTTGGCAGCCGACAGCAAGGTCGACACGCAGACCTTCATCAAGACGGTGCCCGGCGCCAACGAGTTCGAGATCCAGTCGAGCAAGCTCGCCGAGCAGAAATCGGCGTCGGCCGACGTCAAGGCCTTCGCCAAACAGATGATCAAGGATCACACCAAGGCCGGCGAGGACTTCAAGGCGGCACTCGCGCAGGGCCAGACCACCGCCTCGACCAAGCCGGCCGGCCCGGCGCTTCAGCCGAAAGAACAGGGCCAGCTCGACGAACTCAAGGCCACCAGCGGCAAGGACTTCGACACCAAATACATCATGATGCAGACAGCAGCTCACAAGGACGCCGTCGCGCTCTTCAGCACCTATGCCCAATCGGGCGACGATCCGGCGATGAAGGAATTCGCCAAGAAGACGCTGCCGACGCTGAAGATGCACGAGAAGCACGTGAAGGAACTGGGCGCGGCGCATCAGGGGTGAGGGCGGTCGAGAGGGAGCTGAACCGCAGACGACAGCACTCTACGGCGCCCCCCTCTGTCCTGCCGGACATCTCCCCCACAGGTGGGGAGATTGGCTGTCGCGAATGCTTTCGCTAATCTTCAGCGCTGGAAGAAAGAGCGCCGTCGCCGAAGCTGCCAATCTCCCCCCTCGTGGGGGAGATGTCCGGCAGGACAGAGGGGGGCGCCGTAGGGCGCGACGGCTCACATCTCGCAACAGGGTTCTTCCCATGCCTGCGTGGGACTACAGTGCCGCACCACCACCCCGAGAGCACCCATGCCCAAACTCGACCTCGCATCGCTGCCCGTCCGCAAGGGCTCGGGCTATCCCGCGCCCTTCGACGCCCCTTGCGCCGGCCGCACGCGCCGCCGGCTTGGCGATGCCGGCGGCCTCACCGATTTCGGCGTCAACCTGATGACGCTGCCGCCCGGCGGCTGGTCAAGCCAGCGTCACTGGCACAGCCATGAGGACGAGTTCGTCTATGTGCTGGAAGGCGAGTTGACGCTGGTCGAGGATGGCGGGGAGTCGCTGCTCAGCGCCGGCGACTGCGCCACCTTCGCCAAGAACAGCGGCAATGGTCACCATTTGATCAACCGCTCGTCCACGACGGCGCTTTACCTCGAGGTCGGCTCGCGCAACCCGGACGATGTCATCACCTGCTCCGACATCGACATGATGAGCCCGAGTTCGGACGGCCGCTTCCTGCACAAGGACGGCACGCCCTATCCGGGGCAAGGGTGAGGGCTGGACAACGCGTCGGCGCCAGAGGGAGCGCCCTACGAGATTTCGCAGGCGAGGGACGAGTTCCGGCTCTGGACTGCGGGTCGGCGCTGGCGTTCCCCGGCCGGCACTATAAGCTCCCCCCAAACCCAGGGAGCACCACTGTGAAAAAGGAAGTCATCGAAGTGCCCGTCATGTCGGACAAGGTGCGGGCGCTCGGCGTGCCCTGTTCGACGGCGGTGAGGGCCAACGGCTTCGTGTTCATCTCGGCGACACCGCCGGTGGACATGGTGACCGGCGAGATGGTGCGGGGCGACATCGAGGTGCAGACCGAGGCGTCGCTGAAGGCGCTGAAACACTGCCTGGAAGCGGCCGGCACCTCGCTGGACAATGTCGTGATGGTGCGCATCTACGCCGTCAATTCCGGCTTCTACAACGCGATCAACCGGGTCTATGCCAGGTATTTCTCGACCAACCCGCCGGCGCGGAGCTTTGTGCCGGTGGCTTCTTGGCCGATGGAGTTTGACATCGAGATTGAGTGTGTGGCGGTGGGGTGAGCAGGCTCCAATGGCCTGCATCCAAGTGAAGAGTAACCCCACTCCTCTCGCCAAGGGGGAGAAGTTTTCTCTGTCGCAGATACAGCAGATTCTAGATACGTTCGGTCAATGGTCGAAGCAAATTGAAGGTGTTTCTAAAACGAACCGGAATAAAAAGAGCCTAACGTTTCCAAAGAATAGTGTCGATTCGTCTGCCGACTATTTGATAGCGCTTAAGAATCCGAGGAGAAAGTGACCTTTGATTTCCCGTGGGAGTCATCGTCTCGGAATTTTTTACTGATTGGCTGTCGCCTTAAGCAAAATACTCCTGCAGCGGCCTGACCTCCAAACTCCCCGCCTTCAACGCCGCGATCGCCTCGGCCACTGCCGCCGCACCCGACAGAGTCGTGTAATACGGCACCTTCTGCATCAGCGTCGCTCGCCGCAACGACTTCGAGTCCGACACCGCCTTCTGGCCATCCGTGGTGTTGAAGACGATCTGCACCTGGCGGTTGCGGATGGCGTCTTCGATGTGGGGGCGGCCTTCGAGCACCTTGTTTATCTTCTCGGCGACGACGCCGTTTTCGGCGAGGAAGCGGGCGGTGCCTGACGTGGCCATCACCTTGAAGCCGAGGCCGGCGAGGCGCTTGACCGCCGGCAATATGCCCTTCTTGTCCTCGTCGCGTACCGAGACGAACAAAGTGCCCGAGCGGGGCAGGTCGACGCCTGCGCCCAACTGGCTCTTGGCGAAGGCAAGGGCAAAATCGCGGTCGAGGCCCATGACCTCGCCTGTCGAGCGCATTTCCGGGCCGAGCAGGATGTCGACGCCGGGGAAACGGGCGAAGGGGAAGACGGCTTCCTTGACCGCGATGTGGCCGGGATTGCGAGGGTCGGGCATGGCGCCGTAATGGGCGAAGGCGTCTTCCAGGCTCTCGCCGGCCATGATGCGGGCGGCGATCTTGGCAATGGGGCGGCCGATGGTCTTGGCGACGAAGGGCACGGTGCGGGATGCGCGCGGGTTGACCTCCAGCACATAGACCGTGCCGTCCTTGATCGCGTACTGCACGTTCATCAACCCGCCGACATTGAGCGCGCGGGCAAGGGCTGCCGTCTGGCGCTCCAACTCGTCGACCAGCTCCGCAGGCAGCGAGTGGACGGGGAGCGAGCAGGCCGAGTCGCCCGAATGGATGCCGGCCTCCTCGATATGCTCGAGAATGCCAGAGACAAAGGTCGCCTTGCCGTCGCAGAGGCAGTCGACATCGACCTCGATGGCGTCACTGAGATAGGTGTCGAACAGCAGCGGGTTCTTGCCCAGCAGCGTGTTGATCTGGCCGGTCTTGTCGTTGGGGTATTTCTGCTTGATGTCCTCCGGCACCAGGCCGGGCACGGTGTCGAGCAGGTAGGATTGCAGCATGCCCTCGTCATGGATGATCTGCATGGCGCGGCCGCCCAGCACATAGGAGGGGCGCACCACCAGGGGGAAGCCGAGCTCGCCGGCGACGAGGCGGGCCTGCTCGACCGAATAGGCGATGCCGTTCTTCGGCTGGCTGAGGTTGAGCTTGTGCAGCAGCTTCTGAAAGCGGTCGCGGTCCTCCGCCAGGTCGATCATGTCGGGCGAGGTGCCGAGGATCGGGATGCCGGCCTTCTCCAGTGCGTCGGCGAGCTTCAGCGGCGTCTGGCCGCCGAACTGGACGATGACGCCGACCAGCTCGCCCGACGCCTGCTCGGCGCGCAGGATCTCCAGCACGTCCTCCGCCGTCAGCGGATCGAAATAGAGCCGGTCCGAGGTGTCGTAGTCGGTCGACACGGTCTCGGGGTTGCAGTTGATCATGATCGCTTCATAGCCGGCGTCGCGCAGCGCAAACGCGGCATGGCAGCAGCAATAGTCGAATTCGATGCCCTGGCCGATGCGGTTCGGACCGCCGCCGAGGATAACCACCTTCTTGCGCGACGACACCTGCGCCTCGTTGGCGAGCGCGCCGGCGAAGGGCACTTCATAAGTGGAGTACATGTAGGCGGTGGGCGACGCGAACTCGGCCGCACAGGTGTCGATGCGCTTATAAACCGGATGAACGTCGAGCTTTTCACGAATCTTCTGAACGACTTCCACGTCGCTCTTCGTCAATGAGGCGAGGCGGGCGTCCGAAAAACCCATGGCCTTCAGCATGCGCAGATTGGCGGCATCCTCAGGCAGGCCGTGCTCGCGGATGCGGGATTCCATGGCGAGGATGCCCGCGATCTGCTCGAGGAACCACGGGTCGATCTTGCACATTGCGTGCACGTCTTCGAGCGAGGTGCCCATGCGGATCGCCTGCGCCACCATGCGCAGCCGGTCGGGGGTGGGGGTGCCAAGGGCGGCGCGGATGGCGTTGCGGTCGTCGACATGGCTGGCGGGCGTAGTCCCATGGCCAAGGCCGGGAATCTCGATCTCGTCGAGGCCGGTGAGGCCCGTCTCCAGCCCGCGCAGCGCCTTCTGCAAGGATTCCTGGAAGGTGCGGCCGATAGCCATGACTTCGCCGACCGACTTCATCGCGGTGGTCAGCACCGGCTCCGCGCCGGGGAATTTCTCGAATGCAAACCGCGGGATCTTGGTGACGACGTAGTCGATAGACGGTTCGAACGAGGCGGGTGTCGCGCCGCCGGTGATATCGTTCTCCAGCTCGTCCAGGGTGTAGCCGACGGCAAGCTTAGCGGCGATCTTGGCGATGGGGAAACCGGTCGCCTTGGAGGCCAGCGCCGAGGAGCGGGAGACGCGCGGGTTCATCTCGATGACCACGAGGCGGCCGTCGGCCGGGTTGACGGCGAACTGCACGTTGGAGCCGCCGGTCTCGACGCCGATCTCGCGCAGCACCGCGATCGAGGCGTTGCGCATCATCTGGTATTCCTTGTCGGTTAAGGTCAGCGCCGGCGCGACGGTGATGCTGTCGCCCGTGTGCACGCCCATCGGATCGATGTTCTCGATGGAGCAGACGATGATGCAATTGTCCGCTCTGTCGCGGACGACCTCCATCTCGTATTCCTTCCAGCCGAGCACGCTTTCCTCGATCAGCACTTCGGTGGTCGGCGAGGCGTCGAGGCCGGACTGGACGATGTCGAAGAATTCGGCCCTGTTGTAGGCGATGCCGCCGCCGGTCCCGCCCATGGTGAAGGAGGGGCGGATGATGGCGGGCAGGCCGACATGGTCGAGCGCCTGGGCGGCGATCGCCATGGCGTGGCTGATGTAGCGCTGCTTGCGGTCGCCTTCGCCGAGGTTCCAGCTTGTCTCCAGCGCGTCGAGCGCGGCGTCGAGGTTGTCGGGCTTTTCGGCCTTCAGTGCCGCGCGCTCGGCCTCATGCGTCTTGCGGTCGGCGTTCTTGACGTCGGTGGCGTTGGCCAGCATCGACTTCGGCGTTTCCAGGCCGATCTTCTTCATCGCCTCGCGGAACAGCGCCCGGTCCTCGGCCTTGTCGATGGCCGTGGCGTCGGCGCCGATCATCTCGACATTATAGCGCTCCAGCACGCCCATGCGGCGCAGCGAGAGCGCGGTGTTGAGCGCGGTCTGGCCGCCCATGGTCGGCAGCAGCGCGTCGGGTCGCTCCTTGGCGATGATCTTGGCCACGACTTCGGGGGTGATCGGCTCGATATAGGTGGCGTCGGCCAGTTCCGGGTCGGTCATGATGGTGGCCGGGTTGGAATTGACCAGGATGACGCGGAAACCCTCTTCCTTCAGCGCCTTGCAGGCCTGCGTGCCGGAATAGTCGAATTCGCAGGCCTGGCCGATGACGATGGGGCCGGCCCCGATGATCAGGATCGACTTGATGTCGGTGCGTCTTGGCATCTTTATGAATTCCGTTCGGCGAGCGGCTTGCACGAAAAACCGGGACGGGAGACCCGGCCGGTTGTGCTTGCGATTCTGGTATCAGGCTAGGAGGGCCTTATAGGGAAGAGTTTTGCCTGATGTAACCCCGAAAATGAGGGCAGTAGGGCAGTAGGGCAGTAGGGCAGTAGGGCAGTAGGGCAGTAGGGCAGTAGGGCAGTAGGGCAGTAGGGCAGTAGGGCAGTCACTCCAGGCACTTCACATATTGCCTTACTGCCCTACTGCCCTATTGCCTTCCAAACTAATCCCCAAACGCCACCGCGTCCGTAATCTCCAATCGCTCCGAGATGCCGACGCGGATCATGCTGAGGCTGCCTTCGCGGGTGAAGCGGAAATCGCTGTCGCCGTCGGAACCTGCGGGCAGGCCGCCGTAGAAGGAGATGACGCGGCTGCCGCCGTCCGGCCAGGTCACGGTGACGTCGGCCTTGTCGCTGCCCTTGTGCTCGACGCTTGCCGCGCAAAGGGTCATCGGCTGGCCAACATTGCGCGCACAGGGAATTTCAATGGCGGCGCCTCCGGCGCTGGCCTCCGCCTGAGGCGGATTCTCCCCAGTGGGCGGCGGTTCATTCGCCACCAGCGCCAGGCCGTAAGCATCCTGCATGGCAACTGCCGCCGCGGATTTCGGCGTGGTTGCAGCCGCGTTGTCGGCTCCGCCCAGCCTCGCCGTCAGGTCGGGCGGCAACGCGGGCGGCGGAGCGGCTGTCGGGCCGGCCGTTGCGTCGAGCGCCTGGCCTCCATCCGCCTGATCCGGATCGGGCGGCGAAGCCGGATTGACGGGGTTCAGGTAGCGGGCAGGGGTCCAGCCGCTGATTTTCGGGTTCTCGGCCTCGACCTTGCACCATTGCCGGCCGTCTACGTCGATGCAGCCGAGATTGTTCACGCTGGCGCCGTTGGCCAGCCGCGCCTCGGTCTTGCCGATCGGCGACGGATGGGCGCGGACGTTGAGGAGATCGTCGGGAGCGAGGCCGGTGACGATGGAGATGAACGGCCCATCCTCGGCATGGGCCACCGTCAGAAGCACAGGAGCGGCGATCAGCGCGAAGAGCGTCGTTCGGAGCGTAGACCAGCGCTTCATCACTTCGCCGTGGCCGATAGATTGCATTACCAAAGGCACCGCCAGATACGAAACGCCGCCACACGCGAAGCCGATTTTATAGGCGACGACGCTGCGCCCTGTCCAGAAGCGAGATTTTCTTCCGGCAGAGACGGAGCTGCGTGAAGGGGATCATCGGGAGCGAGGAGCGAGTTCAGCCGGGCATGCGCTTGCTCGCGGCATGAATGCAAAGAGCATTCAGCCGGGCACGAATGCGAAGAGCATTCAGCCGGGCACGAATGCAAAAAGCATTCAGCCGGGCATGAAGCCGGTTCGCAGCGCATGGGCCCATTCGGGCCGTCCCGCCTGTTCGGCCTGGCTGGCGGCCGCCTCGTGATCGTAGTCGACGGCGATGGCCTCGAAACGGTCGGGTCGGCCGGGCTCGTCTGAAGTGACGATGCCGTAGCGCGCATGCGGCGCGCCCTGCTCGGAGAAATGCGCCGGCGGCGTCGAGTCTTCATAGGCGGGACAGCCGACGCTGCCCGGGTTGAAGATCACCGGACCGCCGGGCAAGCGGATCAGTTCGGCCCGGTGGCTATGGCCGCACAGGGCCAGGCGGCAGGCCGGATCGAGCGCCTTCAACCGCCGCCGGATCGCCGCCAGCGGCGCGCGCACCAGCCGGCCCTCGGTGATCGTATCGAGCAGGTACTTCTCGTCGTGATCGGGCCTGGCATGGAAAGCGATCACGCCGGGCGCGATCTCCAGCGTCAGAGGCTGGGCGAACAGCACCTCGCGCTGCGCCCCCGTCAGTCGTTCCTGCGCGTAGATGTCGGAGGCCCACATGGTCTCATCGGCCGGATCGGCGGCGACGCGGCGGTCATGGTTGCCGCGCACGGTCGGCAGGTCCAGCGCTTCCAGCCGCGCGAACGTCTCGCGCGGCCAGAGCGGACCCGAAACGCTGTCGCCGAGATTGACCGTGATGTCCGCGCCGCCGCGCCGCTCGAGGTCGGCGAGCACGGCGTCAAGCGCCAGCACATTGCCGTGGATATCGGCGAGGACAGCAATGCGCATGGGAACTCCGGTTGTGAGGCAGCGTTTCCTCTCCCCACTACCGTGGGGGCGAGAACCCAGATCCCGCGAGTCAGGCCGTCACTTCGATATCATGGCCGCCGACCGCCGGCAGCGCCGGATCGTCGCCTGCGGCGGCAATAATGCTGTCGAGCAGGCCGGGGAAGCGGGCATCGAGATCGGCGCGGCGCAGCGTAATCATGCGGTTGGTGCCGGCCACTTCTGCGCGGGTCACGCCGGCCTCGCGCAGCTTTGCCAGGTGGTAGCTCAGATTGGTCTTCGAGGCGAGATCGAGGAATTTGCTGCAGTTTAGCGGCACGCCTTCCTTGCTGGCGAGATAACGCACGATCGCCAGCCGCGTCGGGTCGCCGAGCACGGCGAGCACGATCGGCAGGCTGATCTGGTCCGTATTGGGATGTGGCAGGCTCATGGTTGCAACCTAAGCACAGTTCCGGCCGATTTCAACGCACCCGCTCCGCGTCTGCCGTGCACCCCGCTCTCCCTTTCACGACCGTGCTGACACAGGGCTGTCAGGATGGTTGTGCTATTTTTCCCTGGCTTCATTGACATCCTGCCGGGTTATGTCCAATTGTTCAATAACTTTTGAACTAAGGACACATCGCCATGGACAAGCGGATTTTCTGGCTTGCGCTCGGATCGTTTGCGATCTCGACCGAAGGCTTCGTCATCTCCAGCCTTCTGCCCGACATCGCCAGGGATGCCGGCATCTCCGTTCCGCTCGCCGGCACGCTGATCACCGCCTTCGCGCTCGCCTATGCGGTCGGCACGCCGATCCTGGCGACGCTGACCGGCGAATGGGACCGGCGCCGCGTCATCCTGTGGACGCTGGTGTTCTTCGTCATCGGCAATGTTGCCGCGGCCTTGAGTTCCTCCTTCGAAGTGCTGCTCGCCGCGCGCATCATCATGGCGCTGTCGTCTGGCCTGTTCGCGGCGACCGCGCAAGGCACGGCGGTGGCGCTGGTCGATGATCATCACCGGGCCCGCGCCATTGCCGTCGTCGTCGGCGGCACCACGGTGGCGGTGGCGGTGGGCGCCCCGCTCGGTGCGCTGGTCGCGGCGATAGCCGGCTGGCGCGGCACGTTCTATGCCATCGCAGGCCTCGGCGCGCTCGCCGGTGCCATCCTCTGGTACCGGCTGCCGCGCGGCATCATCGGCACCAAGCTGCCGCTGAAGCGTCGGCTGGCGGCGGCAATGCGTCCCGGCGTGATGCCGATCCTGGTGACGACCACACTTGCCCTCATCGGCGCCTTCACCGTGTTCAGCTTCATCGCGCCGCTGGCCATCGAAGCCAGCGGGCTCTCCCCGATAGCGCTGCCCGGCATGCTGCTCGCCTTCGGCGTCGGCGCCGTCATCGGCAACATCGCCGGCGGCCAGGCCGCAGACCGCTTCGGCGCTACGCGCACCGTCGGCTGGTCGCTGGCGCTGAGCGCTGCCATGCTCGTCACCTTCTCGCTGATCCCGGCCTTTCTGCCGCATCATCTCGCCGGGCCGGCGCTGATGGGCATGATGGTGCCATGGGGCATCGTCGGCTGGGCCTTCCCGCCGGCGCAGGCGAGCCGCATCATCAAGCTCGCCCCGGACGCTGCCCCGATCGTGCTGTCGCTCAACGCCTCCGCGCTCTACCTCGGCGTGGCGCTCGGCGCGGTGGTTGGCGGCGCCGTGCTGCGCTATGGCGGTCCGGCCGATCTGGGCCTCATCGCGGCCGTCTTCCCCGTCGTCGGGCTCGGCATCGTGCTGGCCGGCCGGATGCTGGCGCGGCCGGTCGCCATGCCGGCGGAGTAGAGGGCGCCAAGCTTTTCGTCGCTGGTTCTTTCGCGGCCGCTTCAACTGGAGGGAGCGGCCGCCGGCGTTTCGAGGTCCAGAGAGGCCACAGCATCCAGCGTCGCACGCAGCTTCGCGGCTTGCTCCGCGCCGATCATCTCCTCGAAGCGCTGCTGTGCGACACTCCACAGCTTGATCGCCTCTTCGAGTTTGGCCTGGCCGTGCGGCGTCAGCCGGACGCGCTTGACGCGGCGATCGTCCTTATCGGGGAAGGTTTCGACATAGCCGTCGCGGACCAGCGGCTTCAGCGTATGGCCGAGCGCCGAGAGATCCATGATCAGCGCCTCGGCAACGGTCCCCATCGCCGGTTCGCTGCTGGCACTGATCTGAAAGAGCAGGCCAAATTGCGTGCCTTTCAGCCCGGAAGGCGCAAGCGCGTCGTCGTAGAAGCGGCCGAGCCTGCGCGCGGTGCGCCGCAAGGTGGCATTGTTGCACCGGCTGAATCCCGGTTGCTGAAGATCGGTCATGTCAACTCCTCGCTGGCAAAGCCTGTGCCAGCCTGCCGCAGAAATAGTTTTCGCGGCCGCCGTTGACAAGATAGTGGCATATACCTACTTGGCCGAAAGTGGCATATGCCACCAATTGACGATCGAGAAGCTCGGCAGCCGGCGCATCCGTCGAAGCCGAACCAGAGCGAAGAGCGCGAAAGGAACAGGACAATGAGCAAGAATGAGAAGAAGGGCACCGCCGTCATCACCGGCGCTTCCTCCGGCATCGGCGCTGTCTATGCCGACCGGCTGGCGGGGCAGGGATATGATCTGGTGCTGGTGGCGCGCCGCGCCGACCGGCTCGAGGAATTGGCTGAAAGGCTGCGCTATGCCTATAGCCGCAAGGCCAGCGTGATCAGTGCCGATCTGGCCGACGACGATGATGTGCGGCGGGTGGAGCGGGCGGTATCGACGGATGACAGCGTCACGCTGTTGGTCAACAATGCCGGGCTTGGCGGTGCGCAGGTGGTTGCGACGGCGGACGCCGATGCGGCTGAACGCATGATCAAGGTCAATGTGATCGCCCTGACGCGGTTGACGCGTGCTGTGCTGCCGGGATTTCTCGCGCGCAACCGCGGCGCTATCGTCAACATCGCGTCGGTGCTGGCCTTCGACACCTCATTCGGCGGCATCTACAGCGGCACCAAGGCCTATGTCGTCAACTTCACCGAAGCCCTGCAGCGCGAGGTTGCCGGCACCCATGTCCAGGCGCAGGTGGTGCTGCCGGGGGCGACCCGGACCGATTTCTGGGAAGCCGCGGGAAGCGATATCGACCAGCTTCCGAAGGAAATCATCATGACTGCCGACGATATGGTCGATGCTGCCCTTGTCGGCCTGGCCAGGGGCGAAGCCGTCACCGTGCCCGCGCTTGCCGATACGGCCAAGCTGGACGCCTTCCTCGGCGCCCGGCAGACCTTCTACGGCAGCCTGCACGCCGACAAGCCAGCCGCACGCTACGCGGCTTGACAGGATTCGGGTTCCTCGCCTCGCCTTGCGGGGGCGAGGAACCCAGGTTCTGCAGGCCCATCTTACGCCTGCCGCCACATCGGAATGATCGATGCCGCCAGCACCAGGCCGAGCAGGATGTTGAGCGCGCGCCATTGCCGCTCGGTCTTCAGCAGCCGGGCGAGCAGCATGCCGGCCACACACCATAGCGACAGCGAGAAGGCGGCGGTGAGGCCGAAGGTGGAGCCGAGCAGCAGGGCCAGCCGCGCCGGCCCGTCGGCGAGTGCGGCGAAGGATGCCGCGGCTCCAAGCCCCATCGCCCAGCCCTTGGGGTTCATCCACTGAATGCCGGCACCGCCGAGAAAACTGTTCGGTTTGACCATCGTCAGGTCGAGCTTGGGCGCTCCCGCACGGCCGATCTTGAGCGCCAGCCAGACGAGGTAGAGTGAGCCGGCGATCTTCATGGCAAGCTGCAAGGACGGCATGGCGAGAAGCAGGCCGGCCAGCCCGGCGGCCGCCGCCCCGGTGACTGTGGCTAGGCCGGCCGCGCTGCCGACCACCAGCGGGATGGAGCGGCGAAAGCCGAACTGCGCGCCCGACGCCGTCGACAAGGTGGTGGCGATGCCGGGCGTGCTGGTCGCCACCAGGGCGAACAGGATCAGCGGGATGACGGGTTGGAGCATGCGGCGTCCTCTGTCGAAGGCCCCATGTTAAATGCAGCCGCATATCAGTAAATGCAATGTTTACGATGACAGGCATTAGCATCTATAATGCAGGACATGATCCGCAACCTCGATACGACGCTCATGCGCACCTTCGTCACCGTCGCCGACAAGGCCAGCATGACGGCGGCGGCCAATGCGCTGCACCTGACGCAAGGCGCCGTCAGCCAGCAAGTCCGGCGGCTGGAGGAGGCGCTCGGCCGCAGCCTGTTCGAGCGCGACCGGCGCGGCTTGCGGCTGACCTCTTCCGGCGAGCGGCTGTTCGGCAAGGCAAAGCGGCTGCTCAGCCTCAACGACGAGATCTGGGCCGAAATGGCTGCCAATGTCGTGGCCGGCCAGGTGCGGTTCGGCGTGCCTTACGACCTTGTCGGCACGACGCTGGCGCCGGTGCTGAAAGCCTATGCGCAAACCTATCCGCAGGTCGAGATATCGCTGGTCTGCGCCTCCTCACCGGAATTGGCCGCGGCGCTCGCGGCCGGCACTATCGACCTGGCGGTCATCGAGGAGCGGGTGGGGGCATCGGATGGCGAGTGCCTCGCCATCGATCGGCTGGTGTGGGTCGGCGCCAAGGGCGGTGTCGCGCGCGCCAAGCGCCCCCTACCGGTCTCGATGGTCGCCGACAGCTGCGCCTTCCGGCCGGTTGTGCTTTCGGCGCTCCACGAGCATGGGCTGGAATGGCGCACCGTGTTCGAGAACGGCAATATCGACGCGACGACCGCAACGGTGCGTTCCGATCTGGCCGTCACCACCTGGCTGGCCTCCACGGTGCCGGCCGATCTCGACATATTGCCGTCCGAGTCCGGCCTGCCGCCGCTGCCGAATTTCTCGATCAACCTGCATCTGCCGAGGCACGGCGTCGGCCCGGCGGCGCAAGCGTTCGCACGGCATATACGCGACGGGCTGGCGCGCCGGCCGCAGGCGGCTTGAGGGAATTTTCAGAACCTGGTTTCCTCTCCTCCACGTTCGTGGAGGAGAGGAAAAGAAGCGTTTACTTCCAGGTCCTGCGCCGCTCGAGCTCGGCGTCGGATGGCTCCCCCGTGACAAAGGAACCGGTCTTGATTTCGCCGGCGCGCTCGTAGGTCGCCATGATGACGCCGGTGCTGGAAGCCTGCGAGCGGGTCAGCTTGAAGGCGGCCGGCATCGCGTCATCGCCGAACAGCCGCTTGCCCTTGCCCAGCAACAGCGGGAAGATCATCAGCCGAATCTCGTCGATCAGCCCATTGGCGAGCAGGGTCTGGATCAGATTGGCCGATCCCTGGATGAGCAGGTCAGGTCCATCTTCCTGTTTGAGGCGGCGCAACGCCGGGACGATATCAGGCCCAAGCGATTGCGTGTTCTGCCAGGTGAGCGAATCCGGACGATGCGTCGCTACGTATTTGGTCGCAGGGTTGAAGGCATCCGCGATCGGATCTTTCTGATACGGCCAGTATGCGGCGAATATGTCGTAGGTTCTGCGGCCGAGCAACAGGGCGAAGGGTTTGGAGAATAGTTCATCCATTGCCGCGCCCGCCACTTCGTCAAAATAGTGGAACGTCCAGCCGCCGAACTTGAAGCCGCCGACGGGATCCTCCTCCGGGCCGCCCGGCGCCTGCATGACGCCGTCGAGGCTGACGAATGTCGCCGCTATGATCTTTCTCATGGGATGCTCCTCCTGTTTCGATCCACGCCGTCAGGGCCGGACTTCAGCCCAAGGACGGATGACTGGCTGGCCGTCCGACAGGGCGTGCCGAATTTCGGTTCGTCAGACCCGAGGCCGCGCATCGAGGCTGCGTGACGAAAACCAGACATGCTCAAAGATCGCGGTGGCGGTGCGGTCCGGCAACTTGTCCGCTGTCAGCCAGATCGAGCGGCTGCGCGCGGCCTGGTCGCGCGTCGGGATTTTTGCCGCGAGACTTGCAACCGACGCGCCGGAGCAAGGGATGAACCAGGAGCGCATGAAAGGGTCGCAGGCAAAACCGTTTTCGGTGCGGGTCACCAGAACGGCCAGGGGAACGCGCTCGGCCGGGCGCCACGGGAAGATCATGCGGCCGTCCGGCTTCAGCGCCTTGAGCCAGCCGGGTGGAGGTGCCGCGACGCCGGCATTGACATAGATGACGTCCGACGGCGGCAAATCCGATGTGACGGCATCGCCAGGAATGACAGTGACGTTCTCGTAGCCCGCAAGGTTTGCCTTTGCCCGCGAGGCAAGATCGGCGTCCAGTTCGAAGGCGGCAACGGTGCCGCCAGGTGAAACCAACCTGGCCAGCAAAGCCGTGTAGTAGCCGGTGCCGGCGCCGATGTGAGTGACAGCCTCGCCGGGCCTGGGCGCGAGTTTCCCGATCCACATGGCGTGCAGGAACGGCTCGCCATTGTTGATGCCCTTGTCGGCATCGAGCACCACCAGCACGTTCTGATAGATGAAGCGCGGGTCGGCGCTCGGGGTCTCGACCGCGCCTTGGCCGGCGACGATCGTCCATGGGCCAGGACCGAGAAACGCCTCGCGCGGCACGGCCGCGAACACCTCTTCAAGACGCGGATCGGCGGAACGCGCCTGGGCAGCCATCAGCTTGGCATAGAAGCTTCGGGATTGGGCTATCGTGGTCATGATCGACCGAGAAATAGCGCGGGCCGCGTCTTTGTCGCGGCCGATCTCAGCCGATCCCGAACAGCGTGTCGTAGAGCAGCTTGAAGTTGAGCACCAGGATGATGGCGGCGACCACCCAGGCGAGCGCCGCAACGCCGCGCGGGATGGCAAGGCTGCCCATCTTCTTCCTGTCAGAGACGAACTGGACCAGCGGGATTACCGCGAAGGGCAGTTGCATCGACAGGATCACCTGGCTGAACACCAGCAACTGGCCGGTGCCCTTTTCGCCGTAGAGCGCGGTGACGACCACCACGGGGATGATGGCGAGGCCGCGCGTCAGCAGGCGCCGCGCCCATTGCGGAATGCGCAGGCGCAGGAAGCCTTCCATGACGATCTGGCCGGCAAGCGTGGCGGTCACCGTCGAGTTCAGGCCGGAGGCGAGCAGCGCCACGGCAAACAGGATCGAGGCGATGCTCAGGCCGAGCAGCGGCGACAGCAGTTCGAAAGCCTGGCCAATCTCGGCGACGTCCTGGTGGCCGGTGTTGTGGAAGGCGACCGCCGACACGATCAGGATCGAGGCGTTGACGAACAGGGCCAGCATCAGGGCGATGGTCGAGTCCGTCGTTGCCCATTTGATGGCGTCGCGCTTGCCCTCGTCGGTGCGTTCATAGGCGCGGGTCTGCACGATTGAGGAGTGCAGATAGAGATTGTGCGGCATGACGGTGGCGCCGATGATGCCGATGGCGATGTAGAGCATCGCCGGATTGGTGACGATTTCGGATGACGGCACGAACATCGAATGCAGGATCGTGCCGGCCGGCGGCGCGGCGACGAAGATCTGGATGGCAAAGCAGCTGAAGATGATGATCAGAAGCGCGATGACGAAGGCTTCGAGATAGCGGAAGCCCTTGTTCATCAACAAAAGCACCAGGAAGGCGTCGAGCGCGGTGAGCATGGCGCCGCCGATCAGCGGAATGCCGAACAGGAGCTGCAGCGCGATCGCGGTGCCGATCACTTCGGCGAGGTCGCAGGCGATGATGGCGAGCTCGCAGGCGATCCACAGCACGAAGTTCACCGGACGCGGGTAGTAGGCGCGGCAGGCCTGGGCGAGGTCGCGGTCAGTGGCGATGCCGAGACGCGCGGCCAGCGCCTGCAGCAGGATCGCCATCAGGTTGGACAGCATGATGATGAACAGCAGCGTGTAGCCGAACTGGGCGCCGCCGGCGAGGTCTGTCGCCCAGTTGCCCGGGTCCATATAGCCGACCGAGACCATGTAGCCCGGCCCCATGAAGGCAAACAGGCGACGGAACCAGACGCCCGAATTCGGCACGGCGATCGAGGAATTGACCTCGCGCAGACTCGGCTGCTCGTCGCCTGGCCTGTCGAACCGCCACGCGGGTCTGGCTATGGCGGTGGCGTCGGTCTCGGACATGGCGAATTCCGCTTGATGCAATGGATGATGTCTCCTATCTATGTCGCGGCTCAACATTATGCAATATGCTATATTTCATTGATCATGCTTTTGTGATGTGATCGATCGTGCTCCGACGCGGCGGCGATGCGGTTGCGCCTGGGCCCGAATGCAAATAAACGCCAGGATTGTGGGGGCCCGTGCTATGAATGCGGGCCGATTCAATCTTCGGGCAGCCAAGGAGGAGCGCATATTGGCGCTGAAGAACAGACCGGTCCCGCGTGAGCCGCTGCCCGATGCCGATGTCCATTCGGAAGGGTTCCGGCAGACGCGCGAAGCGCGCCGCAGCGCGCTGGTCGAGGACTATGTCGAGTTGATCGCCGACCTGATCGAGGACGGCAACGAGGCTCGCCAGGTCGACATCGCGGCCAGGCTGGGGGTCGCCCAACCGACAGTGGCCAAGATGCTGACCAGGCTGTGTGCCGACGGGCTGGTCTCTAGAAAGCCTTATCGCGGCGTGTTCTTGACCGAAGCCGGTCGCAAGGTCGCGGAAGAGAGCCGCATTCGCCACCAGACGGTGGAGGCTTTTTTGCGTTCGCTCGGCGTCAGCGCCGAGACGGCGCGCATCGATGCCGAGGGCATAGAGCACCATGTCAGCGCCGAGACACTGGAAGCGTTCCGCAAGGCGATGACGGCGGGCTAGGGACTTTGCCAAGACGCCGGCCCCGTTTCGCCGGCGATACCATAGACATTCCACAGTCGCGGCCAGAGCAGCGGAGCCAACATGCCAGCACGGCCACGGCCGCGAAAAATGCTGTGACTTGGCGCAACCATTGAGATAATTGTTCATGAGGTGGAGCCGGCCTCGCGCCGGATCGACCAGTAAATTCGCAGCGCGGGGAGTTGCCATGCTCTGGAGAGGCCGTCGTCAGAGTGACAATGTCGAGGACCAGCGCAGCAGCGGCGGCGGCGGATTTGGTGGTGGCGGACCCGGCCAGTTCCGCATTCCGATCGGCGGCAGAAGCGGCGGCGGCATGTCGATCTCGACCATCATCATCCTCGTCGTGCTCTATTTCGGCCTGAAAGCCTTCGGCATCGATCCGATCCAGGTGCTGAGCGGCGGCGGTGGAGGCCTGCTGCCTGGCGGCGGCGAGATAACGGACAACAGCGGCAGCCAGGACGGCGGCACCGGTGCGCCGGCTTCCGACGAGATGAAGCAGTTCGTGGCAACCGTGCTGGCCGAGACCGAGGACACATGGACCGGCATTTTCAAGGCCAACGGACTGACCTATGAGGACCCTAAGCTGGTGCTGTTCAGCGGGCAGATCCGCTCGGCCTGCGGCTTCGCCTCGTCGGCGGCCGGACCGTTCTATTGCCCCGGCGACCACAAGGTCTATCTCGACATGACATTCTTCCAGCAGCTGGACCAGCAGTTCGGCGCCTCGGGCGAGTTCGCGCGGGCCTATGTGATCGCGCATGAGGTCGGCCATCACGTGCAGAATCTGACCGGCATCATGTCCAAATTCAACCAGATGCGGCAAAGCATGGGCGAGGCCGAAGCCAACCAGATGTCGGTGCGCGTCGAGCTTCAGGCCGACTGCTTCGCCGGCGTCTGGGCGCATTATACGGCGCAGAAGGGCATATTGGAGCAAGGCGATATGGAAAGCGCGCTCAATGCCGCCAGGCAGATCGGCGACGATACGCTGCAGAAGAAAATGCAGGGCTATGTAGTGCCGGAAAGCTTCAACCACGGCACGTCGGCGCAGCGGCAGACCTGGCTGGCGCGCGGCTACAAGAGCGGCAAGCTTTCCGACTGCGATACGTTCAACAACCCGATCTGAGCATCCGGTTCTTTCACGGGTGACCTGACGGCAAGGATGTCGTCAGGGGGTGTCAGGATGCGAACGTCCTGCTTGTTCCCTCATTGTTCCTGATGGCGGGCTCGCCTATAAGTGCCTCCGCCTGCGCGCCAGGCGCCGGGAAGGAGCAGACGAAACCATGATCGATCCCAAAACCGCCAAGCGGGGGCTTGCGCTCGTCTTCACGACGCTGCTCCTCGACATCATCGGATTCGGCATCATCATGCCGGTGCTGCCGGCCTATCTGCAAGAATTGACCGGCGTCGGCGTCTCGGAGGCGGCGATCGAGGGCGGATGGCTGTTCTTCGTCTATGCGGCCATGCAGTTCTTCTTCGCGCCCATCATGGGCGGGTTGAGCGACCGGTTCGGCCGGCGGCCGATCCTTCTCGCCTCCGTGCTGACGTTTTCCATCGACAATCTGATCTGCGCCATAGCCTGGTCCTACCCGATGCTGTTCATCGGGCGCGTGCTGGCCGGCATTTCAGGCGCCAGCTATTCGACCACATCAGCCTTCATCGCCGACATCTCGAACGATGAGAACCGGGCCAAGAATTTCGGCCTGCTCGGCATCGCCTTCGGCGTCGGCTTCGTCATCGGGCCGGTCCTTGGCGGGCTGCTCGGCACCTTCGGGCCGCGCGTGCCGTTTTATTTCGCCGCCGGACTTGCCTTTGTGAACTTCCTGATCGCGCTGTTCCTGCTGCCCGAAACGCTCGATGAAAAGCACCGCCGGCGCTTCGAGTGGAAGCGCGCCAACCCAGTCGGCACGCTTCTGCAGATGCGCCAATATCAAGGCATTGGCTGGATCGGGCTCGTCTTCTTCCTGATGACGCTCGGCCACATGATGTATCCGGCGGTCTGGTCGTTCGTCTCCAACTATCGCTATGGCTGGAACGAGCAGCAGATCGGTTTTTCGCTCGGCGCTTTCGGCCTGTGCGGAGCCATCGTCATGGCAACGGTGCTGCCACGCATCATTCCCAGGCTTGGCGAGTGGAGGACGGCGGTGATCGGTCTGGCGTTCACGGCGCTCAGTGCTTTCGGCTACGCCTTCGCGACGCAGGGTTGGATGATTTATGCGGTGATCGTCGTCGGCTGCCTGGAAGCGCTGGCCGACCCGCCGCTCAGGAGCCTCGCCGCCGCCAAGGTGCCGCCTTCGGCGCAGGGTGAATTACAAGGCGCGATGACGTCGATCTTCTCGATCACATCGATCGTCACGCCGCTGCTCTATACCGCGATCTTTTCCTGGTTCACCGGGCCAAGCGCGCCAGTGACCTTCGGCGGTGCGCCTTACCTGGTTGGCGCGGTTTTCCTAGTGCTGGCGCTCGTTGTCTTCGTTACGAAAGTGGCGAGGCCTGCGGCACTCGGAACCGTCACCAAAGGCGTCGCGGAAGATGGGGCACGAATATGAGGATCTGTCGGAACTAAGCCCGTTCGGCCAGCAGTTCCTCGCCGCGCTTTTCGCGGATCAGGTTGACGAAGCGGCGGAACAGATAATGCGAATCCTGCGGGCCGGGCGAGGCCTCGGGGTGGTGCTGGACCGAGAATACCGGCCGGCCTGTCAGCGCGATGCCGCAATTCGAGCCGTCGAACAGCGAGACATGGGTTTCCTCGACGCCTGACGGCAGCGAGTCGGCGTCGACGGCAAAGCCGTGGTTCATCGAGACGATCTCGACCTTGCCTGTAGTGTGGTCCTTGACCGGATGGTTGGCGCCGTGATGGCCCTGATGCATCTTGGCGGTCTTGCCGCCCAGCGCCAGCGCCAGCATCTGGTGGCCGAGGCAGATACCGAACACCGGAATCTCGGTCCTGAGCAGGTCCTGGATGACCGGCACGGCGTAGGCGCCGGTGGCTTCAGGGTCGCCGGGGCCGTTGGACAGGAAGATGCCGTCCGGCTGCATGGCGAGGATTTCCTCGGCGCCGGTCTTGGCCGGAACCACGGTCACCTTGGCACCAAGCCCCGCAAGCAGGCGCAGGATGTTGCGCTTGACGCCATAGTCGATGGCGACGACATGCATGGAGGGCTCGTCCTGTTCGCCAAAGCCCTCGTCCCACACCCAAGGCGTCTCGCGCCACACCGAGGACTGGCCTGACGTGACCTCCTTGGCGAGGTCGAGGCCGATCAGGCCGGACCACGCGGCGGCGCGGCGTTTCAGGTCGTCAAGATCGAAGACGCCGTCGGGCGCATGCGCGATAACGGCGTTGGGCATGCCCTTTTCGCGGATCAACGCGGTCAACGCGCGGGTGTCGATGCCCGAGAGGGCGACGATGCCGCGCTTCTTCAGCCATTGATCGAGATGGCCGGCAGCGCGGTAGTTGGAGGGATTGGTGACATCGGCCTTGAACACGGCGCCGACGGCACCGGCGCGAGCAGCCGGATTGAGGTCCTCGATGTCTTCGCCGTTGGTGCCGATATTACCGACATGCGGGAAGGTGAAGGTGACGATCTGGCCGGCATAGGACGGATCGGTCAGGATCTCCTGATAGCCGGCAAGCGCGGTGTTGAAGCAGACCTCGGCGACCGCCGAACCCGTTGCGCCGAGACCGCGACCCTCAATGACGGTGCCGTCGGCCAGCACCAGCAATGCCGTCGGTTTCTCGGTGGCCCAAGCGGGGGTGGACGCGGTGTCGGCCATGGCGGCACTCCTATCAGGCCGCGCGCTTCAAACAGGCCCGGCGGGCTATTTGCGCGGCAAACGGCGCGGAGCGGCGAATTCGCTGCCTCCACGCACTCAAGCTTCAGTTCATGCAAGGCCCAGTACATAGGGGAAGGGGGCAGGTCGGTCAATGATGATGGGAAATGCCGCTACGATTTATTTCATTGAGCAATATCATAGGCTTGCCTCGACATATCAGGGTTTGCGTTGGTCCGCACCGGGCGCTATTGTCCGCGCCGACCGAAGGAGAGAGCACGATGCGCGCAAAAATCGCCGAATCCCTGAAGAGCGCGATGAAGGCGCAGGACAAGCACCGGCTGCCGACATTGCGGCTGATCCAAGCCGCCATCCACGATCGCGATATCGCCAATCGCGGTGCCGGCAAGGAACCGGCCAGCGACGAGGCGATCCTGCAGATCCTGGCCAAGATGGTGAAGCAGCGCGAAGAATCGGCCAAGGCCTTCGAAGACGGCAAGCGTCCGGAACTGGCCGCGCAGGAGCGCAGCGAGATGGAGATCATCCGCGATTTCCTGCCGACGCAGCTCGACGATGCCGCCATCACCGCCGCGGCGCGCGAGGCGATCGCGGCGACCGGTGCCGCCAGCCAGAAGGACATGGGCAAGGTGATCGCGGCACTGAAGCAGAAATATGCCGGCCAGATGGATTTCGGCAAGGCAAGCGGCATCATCAAGGGGCTTTTGCAATAGTCGGCGCGTCGAGCGCGAGCGCCAGCGCTCGCCTGCCTATAAAACAACCTTCTGGGGCTCCAACGCGTGGCGCAATGCCGGCGCCTCCTGCTGGATATGATCCCACAAACGGTTGGCGACCGGCCCGTGGGGACGGTCGCGGCGACGCGCAACCACCAGTTCGTCGGTGCGGCCCGGCATATGAGGGCCGGCGATGGACCGCAGGCGTCCATCACGCAGCTCCTCCTCGATCAGGAAGCGTGGCAGGTGGCCCCAGCCGAGGCCCTGCAGGATGATCTCCTTCTTCATGCCCTGGTCGGCGACCAGGCATTGCGGCGCGCCTTCGACCATGAAGTAGTCTTGTTGCGGTGAATGGCGGGCAGTGTCGCGCATCACGCATTGGGTGAGCGCCTGCATCTGGTCGGGTGTGATCGGCGGCTCGATGCGCTCCGGCAGAAAGCCCGGTGCCACCACGGGAATGAACGGCACCTTGCACAAATCGATCCATTCCACCCGCGCATCGCCCTTGTCGATCCAGTGCAGGACCAGATCGGCCTCGTCGTCGAAAAGGCGTTCCCAAGGGCCGCCGACGGCCTCGAAGTGCAGGTGCAGACGCGTGCCGGGACATTGCGCGAAGAACCGCCCGAGCAGGCCCAGCACCTGCGGTCGTGGGCATAGGTCGCCGATCACCACATGAATTTCGCTTTCTTCGCCCATCGAGAGCTGGGCGGCATGCACGCGCAGGCCTTCCACTTCGCGCAGCAGCGATTGCGCCCGGCGGTGGAACGACAGCCCTGCCTCGGTCGGGCGCACGCGATAGCCGCTGCGGTCCAGGAGAACGAGGTCGAGCTGCCGTTCCAGCTTGGCGACAGCGGCGAATACAGCCGGGTGTGAACGATGCAACAGGGCCGCCGCCGGCTGAAAGCCGCCGGTGCGGATCACGGCGTCGAAGCACTGCAGGTCGTGCAAGGTGAAGTCAGCCATGTCAGCTTTGATTACAGAGATTGTCCTCACTTTGTAATATCAACAAAACAACGACATGGCTACGCTCTGTCTCATTCAACCCTTCCAGAAGGATCTTTCATCATGAATGAGCTGAATTTCGTAACTGTTGGCGATGGCACGCGCATCGCCTACCGCTTCGACGGCGATGCGGCAAACCCGGTGCTGATGCTGTCGAACTCCATCGGCACCACACTGCATATGTGGGATGGACAGGTCGGCGAGCTGTCCAGGCATTTCCATCTTCTGCGCTATGATTTTCGCGGCCATGGCGGATCGAGCGTGCCGGCCGGCGCCTATTCGCTCGATCGGCTCGGCGGCGACGTGATCGAGCTGCTCGACGCGCTCGGCCTTGGCCGCGTGCATTTCCTCGGCCTGTCGCTGGGCGGCTTCGTCGGGCAATGGCTCGGCATCCACGCGCCGGAGCGGATCGACCGGCTGATCCTGAGCAACACCTCGTCGCATCTCGGACCGGCACGCCATTTCGACGAGCGCATTGCCGCCGTCCGGCAGGCGCCCGACATGGCCGAAACCGCCGAAACGTTCCTCAACAATTGGTTCCCGGCAAAAATGGTGGCGGCCAACGAGCCCGTCATCGAGGAATTTCGCGCCATGCTGCTCGCCATCGACCGGCAAGGCCTGGCGGGCCTCTTTGCGGCGGTGCGCGACGCCGACCTTCGCCGCACCGTGGCGCTGATCTCGCGGCCGACGCTGGTGATCGCCGGCGAGCACGACACGGTGACGGCGGCCAGCCACAGCGAACTGATCGCCGCGGCGGTGCCCGGCGCGAAGCTGGTCGTCCTGCCGGCGGTTCACCTGTCGAATGTCGAATATCCATCCGGTTTCATGCAGGCGGTGTTCGATTTTCTGCGCTGAGGGATGCGATCCCGTAGACCCCGCATCCCCGGAGCCGGGACGGACCTCACGGCTCCTTGCAGATCGGCACCGGCTGCGGCGGCGCTGCCGGGTGGTCCTTCCTGTATTGGGCAATGATCGGCTCGAGCGTCTTTCGCGGCCAGAATTTCGGCGTGCCGATTTCCTTCAGGCAGGATGCGTTCCAATAGGGGCCAGCGTCCGACAGCGAACGGCCCGCCGCCACGATTTGCGCAACGGCGGCGATGTCGCGCGATTCAGGGTAGATGTAGAGCGTAGTCGGATTGTCCTTCACCATCGGGATGATCTGCTGCGCATCCGCCGCCGACCAACTGGTGCAGCCATTGCTGCGGCCGCCGGCATAATCCACCAGCTTGCCGAACGGCACGTAGCCGTCATGGTCGGCATGCGAACTGGCCGGATCTTTGCGAAGACACATTCCCTTCAACACTTCCGCCGGATGCCCGCCGATCACGCGCTGCCTGGCGTTCGCGGCCTCGCCCTCGCCATCGAACTGCACGAAGGTACGCATGAAAGCCACGTCCTGCTTCGCCGCAGTGCGATAATAGCCTTTGAACGAGGTTTTCGCCTCGCCGGTCATATAGGCGCCGCCGGCGGTCAGTGACGAATCCAGCGCATTGCCGAAGTTCTTCGCGCAGCGCTTGCCATTGGCGAAATCGGCGACGCCCTTCAGATTCCGGCCGCTGCCGTGGCCCGCCGAAACCGCGCGAAACGCCTGGCTGGCCTCGCAGATGATGTAATAACGGTGACCCAGTTTGTTGTTGCCCAGACCGCTAGGGCGCGTTGCATCCATGGCGAAGTAGCAGGGATTCTTAACGGCTCCTGCGCCGACTTTCTTCAGGTAAAGCGCTCGGGCCCGCTCCAGGACCACAGCTGAGATCTGGCCATCACCTTCGCCGACATGGGCCTGCAGCCAGGCCGGAATGGCCGAGGGCGCGGCAAAGGACCGTGCCGTCAAAGCGACGACAACGAGGAAGAGGCTGGCGACGACACCCAGCGGGATAGATCTCAACCGCACCAGACCCGTTCTCCTGTCGAAGCGTTTGTGTTTTGGCGGTGAATCACCCCCGGCACGATCATAAATCGGCTTATGCCGGCCGGCGAAACACATCTTGTTCAGCATTCCCGGCACGTATGCGCGTTTTCGACCCGTCAGCATTGGGGTATTGTCTGATTCCGGCGCGCCCACGCCTCCTCCCTCCGTCGGGAAAGCATCATTCATGCGGGGCAATCCGATCATCGAACCGACTGTTCGAGCACCAAGCATAAGGAGGGGTTGCGAAGACTGCTCGCACCAGGAGGTTTGCGATGATTGCGCCCATTTACCATCTGAAGCGTCAAGCCAGGCTGTTGTCCCGCAAGGAGAAGATTCCGCTCCATCAGGCGCTTGACCGTGTTGCAGCCCGCGAAGGTTTTGCGAGTTGGAGTCTGCTTGCGGCCAAGGCAGCCGAGACGACGGCCGCCGGCAGGCTGTTCTCGCGGCTGATGCCCGGCGACCTGGTTCTGGTCGGTGCGCGACCAGGCCACGGCAAGACGCTGATGAGCCTCGAGCTCGCGGTCGAAGCCATGAAGCGTGGCCATCGCAGCGTGTTCTTCTCGTTGGAATACACGCATCGCGATGTGCTGGACCGGTTTCGCGCCATCGGGGCGGACCCCGCCCAGTTCGACCGATTGTTCGCGTCCGACACTTCCGAAGCCATCAGCGCCGACTACATCGTCGAGGTGTTGGGATCGGTGGCGCGCGGGACGCTCGCGGTCATCGACTATCTGCAACTGCTCGACCAGAAGCGGGAAAATCCGGAGCTGATGGACCAGGTCCGGACATTGAAGGCTTTTGCGCGTGACAGGGGCGTGATCCTGGTCTTCATCTCGCAGATCGACCGCTCCTACGATCCGTCAACGAAGCCGTTTCCCGATATCAGCGACGTTCGGCTACCGAACCCGCTGGATCTGTCGCTGTTCAGCAAAGCGTGTTTCCTCAACAAGGGCGCGATCCGCTTCCAGCCCGCTTGAGCGTTCCAGTGGCCATCGCTATGCCTGCTTGGCCTGCGAGGGAGCATGGATCATGATCGAAATCGTCAAGCCCGGGCTCAAGCATCTGGCGTCCTACAAGGTTGCGCTCGAGCGCGGCTGGTCGCCCGACAATGTACGGCTCATGGAGGCAGCTCGCGAGCAGCTTGCCGCAATCGAGGAGGATCCGGCGGCGTTCCTGGCCAGCCTCGATGATCCCGAGGCCAAGGGGCCGCCGATCACCTTGCCTGACGGCAGACAGGTCCCGCGCCTGCCGGGCTTCAGGCGCTGGATGTGGGACGGCGAGACGTCAGGCTCGATCGGCCTGCGCTGGCAGAAGGGCACGTCGGCGCTGCCGCCGCACGTGCTTGGCCATATCGGCTACGCCGTGGTGCCGTGGAAACAGCGACGCGGCTACGCGACGGAAGCGCTGCGGCTTATGCTGGATGAGGCGAGGGCGGTCGGCCTGGCTCATGTCGACATCACCGCAAAACCTGGGAATCCGGCCTCGCACAAAGTGATCCTGGCCAACGGCGGCAGACTGGTCGAACGTTTCCTCGAAGATGCCGCCTATGGCGGAGCGGAGACCCTGCGGTTCCGCATCGATCTGTAATGCGTTGGAGCTGCGCAGCCGCCGGGCGAGACATGACTGTTCATCGCGTCGTGCTTGCGCCGGTGGACGCCCGGATCAGGCATGATCGGTGGTGGATGTCCTGACGCGGATAATCTACTCAGCCGCTGCCGTCAGCGGTGGCGTGGCGTTGCTGCGCCACTCCCAGATGTGTGAGGCGAGCGCCACCGCGACTGCGACGAGCATCGCCACAGCGCCAAGCAGCGGCAGGCTGCGATAACCGTAACCGCCATTGAGCATGGCGGCACCGAGCGATGCCGCGAGCGCTATACCGACATTGAAGCCGGATGGGATCAGCGAGGAGGCCAGGTTCGAGGCATCCGCAGTCCAGGACAGGATGCGGGTCTGGATCGGCGTACCGATGGCAAAGTTGAGGCCGCCCCAGATGACGATCGCCACGACCATCGGCACGGGATAGGGGCTGACGGCATAGATCACCGCAAGCGTCACCGCCTGCAGGGCCAGCATGGTGATCAGCGAGGGCATCAGCTTCCAGTCGGCTAGCCTGCCGCCGAGGAAGACGCCAAGCGTGGCGCCGACGCCATTGAGCAAGAGCACCCAGGGCACCAGGTTCTCGTCGAGGCCGGTGATCTCAAGCAATGTCGGGGTGATGTAGGTGAACAGGCCGAACTGGCCGATCATCAGCATCAGCATCAGGATCAGCGAGGTCCAGACCTGCTGGCGGGCAAGCACGCGGACCTCGCGGGCGAGGCCGGCGGGTTTGGCCTGATAGCCTGCGGTGCGCGGCAAAAGGGCTGCCATGGCAAGCGTGGCCGCCACGCCCAATGCGCACATAACCCAGAAGGTCGCGCGCCAGCCCCAGATGTTGCCGATGGCAGTGCCCGCTGGCACGCCGATCACGTTGAAGACAGTGAGGCCCGACAGGATGACGGCCACCGCCATGCCGCGCTGGTCCCCGCGCACCAGCCCGACCGCAACCACCATGGCGACGCCGAAATAAGCGCCATGCGCGACTGCGACGGCAATGCGCAGAAGCAGCATCGAGGTGAAGTCGGGCGCCAGCGCGCAGGCCGCCTGACCGATGGTGAAGGCGACCGCGAGGCCGAGCAGCAAGGTTTTGCGCGGCAAGGACTTGGTGGCAAGTGCCAGAAGCGGACCGCCGATGGCGATGCCGCAGGCATAGCCGGAGACGAGATAGCCCGATGTCGGAACCGAAACGCCAAGCCCTTGCGCCACCTGCGGCAGCACGCCGGCGATGACGAATTCGGTGGTGCCGAAAGCGAGGGCAGCGATGAACAGGGCGATGAGCGGAAGCGACATGGCGGGAATTAAATCCTCGAATGCAGGCCTCAAACCACGGATGCGCGCTGCCGGCAATCCAGAAATTTTTGTCGCCGCTTTAGCTTTTCTTGATCTCCGGGTTCAAAATCTTGACCCCGGGTTCAGAACGGGGTCTTGCGTCCATAAGGAACCTTCAGCCATGCCCGCTCATGAAAATAATAGAGCAGCGACTTGGTGAAGACTTCTGTCACGCCGATGGCGGCCGCCAGCTTGACGCTTCCGGTCACCACCAGCGAGATGATCATCGTATCGATGGTGCCGGTCACGCGCCACGAAAGCGCCTTGGCGAAACTGCGCGAATGGGTGTCCATCGATCTCCTCCGAAAGCTTTGGCTGATATGCCTAGCCCGAGCGATGGAAACGCGGCAATGGCAATTTTGCCGCCGAAGGACCGACGCCATGCAATTCTGCCGCAATACAATTTTTTCGGCAGAGTGCGGCGCTCTTCCTTCTGCCCTTGTTTGTTGGGAGGTGGCGTCGCAAAGCGAGGTGGGGATGAGGTGTCTCAAAGAAGGGAGAGATGTCGTTGATCAGCTCGCCTTCAACCTGGATCCGCCGAGGAGGCCGCGTTCTTCCAGCACGGGATAGGCCATCGATGCCAGCAGCGAGTTGATCTGTTTGAGATCGCGGATGGTGTCGAGGTGGATCGAACTGGTCTCGACGCTTTTGGCAGTGCCTTCGCGCAGCCGCAGGAAATGGCTGGCGCTGGTCTCTTTTTCGGCGTCGCGCAGCCGTTCCTTCTCCAGCACCAATTGGCGAGCCGTCTCGGCATCGCGCGACACCAGCACGTTGAAGGCAAGCCGCGCATTGGCGAGCACCGAAGCGTGGAAGGCGCACAGCTCGCTCCAACCCTCGTCGGTGAATTCCAGTCCACGGTCGAACTTCTTCTTCACATGTACCAGCATGTTGCGCACGATGATGTCGCCGACCTGCTCCAGCTTGACGCAGGCGCCGATCAGTTCCTGGCAGCGCAACGCCTCGTCCTCGGTCAGCGGGTTCTTGGTGACCTTGGCGAGGTAGAGCTTGATCGCCGCGTGCTTGCGGTCGACGCGGTCGTCAAGGGCGGCCAGCGCCTTGATCTTGTCAGCATCGGCGCTCTCGTAGAGCTCGATGATGCGCTTGAGCATGATCTCGACCGTCTCGCAGACCCGCACCACCTCGCGGGTGGCATTGGCCAGCGCCTGGCTCGGCACGTCGAGCGCGCTTTCGTTGAGCGCCGAGAGTTCGACGACGTCGAGCGTGGCGGCTGGCGCCTTGGTGCCGAGCGCCACGATCTTCTCCGAGGCGCGGTAGACGAGACCCGCCAGCGGCAGGCCGGCGAGCAGGATCAGCACATTGAACAGGATGTGGGCATTGACGATCTGGTCCGCTGCCGTCGCGCCAAGGAACGCGAAATGCGGCCTGAAGATCATGACCAGGATCAGCATGACCAGCGAGCCAAGCCCGCGCATCAAGAGGTTGCCGATCGGCACGACGCGCACTTCGGGGCCGGAGGAGCGGGTCAGCATGGGCGCGATGATCGACGAACCGAGATTGACGCCCAGGATGAGGACGACGCCGAGTTCGGGCGTGATCAGGCCGCGGCCCGCCAGCGTCGCCATCAACAGGACCGCGGCGATGCTCGATTGGAACAGCCAGGTGATCAGCGCCGCCAGCAGATAGGCGGTGATGGAATCGCCGGAGAAGTAATTGATGATGACCGGCATCAACTGGCTGTTGCGCAGCGGCTCGGATGCCTGACCGATCATTTCCAGCGACAGGATCAAAAGGCCGATGCCGACCAGGATGCGACCGGTCTGGCGCCAGTCGCGCCGCTCGGTGGCCATGAACATGACCGTGCCGGTGATCAGGCAAAGCGGCACCAGCAGCGTGAGATCGAAGGTGAGCAGCTTGACCACCAGAGCCGAACCGATCTCGGCGCCGCGCACGGCCAGTTGCCCGGCCGCGCCCGAGACGATGCCGGAGCCCGCGAAGGAGCCGACCAGCAGCGTGACGGCGGTGGAGCTCTGCAGCGCTATAGCGAGGCCGGTGCCGGCCAGCACCGCCATGACAGGATTGCGCATGGTGGCGCGCAGCTTGTGGCGCAGCACGTCGCCATAGGCGCGCTCGACGCCGGTCTTCACCATGCGCGTGGCAAACAGCATCAGCGCCACGGCGCCGGCCAGATGCAGGAGAACCACGGAGCCGCTCATTGCGGCGCGCCGATACGGACAAGGCCGGCGACACGGGCAGCGCGGCGGTCGGGAGAAAGAGGAGGGGTGCGAATCATGATCATGACGTTGGCCGATAATAGCTCGAATATTTTAGCCGGATAATAAAAATTTGTCGATTTCAAGGGCTCTCCGCGCGCGACGGGCCGTGTCGGAGAATGGACGGATGCCGAAATGGTTGCATGAGCCCCGCCGCCCTGACGCAGCGGATCGGCCGATGTTGCCCCCCGCCCTTCGCCCGGAATTTGCGAGGATGTTCAACCAATCGGCCTAAAGCTTCGGATTTATTACGGAATTGTAATGCTCATGTTCAGTTTCGGTTCATTCTTCGACGGCTATTTCTGCGGCATTGACAACCAAGGAGATTCCTTCATGAAGCGCATTGTTCTTTCCGGTCTTGCTTTCTCGATGCTGGCCGCCACGTCCCTGACGGGCCAGGCCGCACCGCTCAATGCGCCGGTCGCGCCGCAGTCGAACTATACCAATGTCGATTGGCAGAAGCCCACCAACCGGGATGTCAGGAAGCGCGTCATCCAGAAGCGCGTTATCCAGAAGCGTATCATTCAAAAGAAGGTCGTCGTGAAGCGGAACAACTGGCGCAATGGCCAGAAATATTCCGGCTGGCGGCAGCATCAGCCGGTCCGCGACTATGGTCGCTACGGCCTGCATCGCCCGGGCCGTGGCCAGGAATGGATCCGCGTCGGCAATGACTATGTGCTGGTCGGCGCCCTCTCCGGCATCATCTTTGGCGCCATCGCCGCGCAGTAAAGTCCCGATAGTGCCAGACTGGAGGAAGGGCGGCCCGCAACGGCCGCCTTTCCTTTTGCCCTGTGGAAACCGGGCATCGTCAGCATTAGGGGTCGCCGGACTTCGCGGGCATGATTATATGGGGGATAAACGAGTTCCCCGATGCGCTTTCCGCCCGCCTTCCTCGACGAGATACGCGACCGCGTGCCGATTTCGCAGGTCATCGGCCAGCGCGTCGCCTGGGATCGCAAGAAGACCAATGCGTCACGCGGCGATTATTGGGCCTGCTGCCCGTTTCATGGCGAGAAGAGCCCATCCTTCCATTGCGAGGACAAGAAGGGCCGCTACCATTGTTTCGGCTGCTCGGTCTCGGGCGATCACTTCAAGTTCCTGACCGAACTTGACGGACTGAGCTTTCCCGAGGCGGTCGAGAAGATTGCAGACATGGCCGGCGTGCCGATGCCGGTTCGCGACGTGCAGGAGGAGCGGCGCGAGAAGGAACGCGCCAGCCTTACCGACGTCATGGAAATGGCGACTGCCTTTTTCCAGGAGCGGCTACAGGGCGCGGAGGGCGCCAAAGCCCGTGCGTATCTCCGCGACCGCGGACTGACGCCCGCGACGCAGCATGCGTTCCGGCTGGGCTATGCGCCCGACAGCCGCAATTCGCTGAAGGAGCATCTGGCCGCAAAGGGCGTGCCGAAGGCCGATATCGAGGCCTGTGGGCTGGTGCGCCATGGCGACGACATTCCGGTTTCCTATGACTGGTTCCGCGACCGCATCATGTTCCCGATTCCGGATTCGCGCGGCAAGATCATCGCTTTCGGCGGGCGAGCGCTGGCGCCGGATGCGCTCGCCAAATATATGAACTCGCCCGATACCGAGCTCTTCCACAAGGGCAACGTACTCTACAATTTCGCCCGCGCGCGAAAAGCGCTGGCCAAGGGCGGCACGGTCATCGCCGTCGAAGGCTATATGGATGTCATCGCATTGGCGCAGGCCGGCTTCGAGAATGTCGTGGCGCCACTCGGCACGGCGCTTACCGAAAACCAACTCGAACTGTTGTGGCGTATGGCCGCCGAGCCGGTGCTGTGCTTCGACGGCGACAAGGCCGGGCTGAAGGCGGCATGGCGGGCCGCCGACATGGTGCTGCCCGTAGTCCAGGCGGGGCGCACCGCACGCTTCGCGCTGCTGCCGGAAGGCAAGGATCCCGACGACCTGGTCAAGGCGGAGGGGCCGGATGCCTTCCGCGCCGTGCTGGCGGAAGCGCTTCCTCTTGCCGATCTGTTATGGATGCGCGAGACGGCGGGCGGCGTCTTCGACACGCCGGAGCGCCGGGCCGAACTGGAGAAGCGGCTGCGCGAACTGACCAGCCGCATCCGTGATGAAAGCCTGCGATATCACTACCAGCAGGAGATGCGCGAGCGCGTGCTGAACTTCTTCGGTTCTCAGCGCGCAACGCGGCAAGGTCGTCCGGACTGGAAACCGGGGCAGGGCAAGGCGCCCGCTCCCGGCGGACAATTCGCCAAGGCCGGCGGTGGTCGCATCGCCATCACGGAAAGCCTCGGCCAGTCGGCACTGGTCAAGCGCGGCAGCGAAGGCATGTCGGTGCGCGAGGCGACGATCATCGTCGCACTGGTCAACCACCCGGCGCTGATCGACGAGAATTTCGCCCATGTCGAGTTCCTCGATCTCGCAAATTCCGAGCTGAAGCGGCTGCACGGCGCCATCCTCGACGCGATGGCACATGACATGGCCAATGACCGCCACGCCGTGGTGGCGACGATCGAGCGCGCCGGCTGCGCCGAGATCTGGGAGCGTGCCGTCGGCCTGATCAGGCGGGCGCGGCAGTGGCCGGCGCTGGAGACGGCAGCGCTCGAGGATGCCCGCGACGCTCTGAACCAGGCGCTGCACTTGCAGCGCAGCGCGCGCACCTTACATAAGGAGCTGAAACAGGCGGAAGCGGCGATGGATGCGGATCCTTCGGACGAGAATTTCCGCCATCTGATCGAAATTCAAGCGCAATTTCGGGATGTACAAGCGACGGAAGCGCTGATCGAAGGTTTCGGTGTTTCGTCGGGCAGGGCTGGTCGGGCCTGAAGCATGGTTCCGAAAAGCGGGACCCGGTTTTCGGGAACGATCATACTCCAGCAGAAGAAAGGCGGAGCTCATTTCGGCCCGAGGGTTGGGACGGGCTCATGCCAGCAAGTGCAGGAATGACGGCGTTGTCATGGATCTTCTAGAGCCGGACCGCGCTAAGTCGGGTAATTGATTCGCTTTTTTCATGCGAATCATGCGAGAGGCGCTTGACCTTCCGGCAGAATGGCGGAATCAGGACGATTCGAAACGTTAACCCGCACCCGCGTCGACGGGAAAAGCAGCGATGTGAGGTCTTGGTCACTGGACAGGCAGCCAGCCTGCCACAGATATCAGGGTTAATCTGGACTTAATGCATGTCGCCCAAAAATGGAAACCGGTTTTGGGCGACGACAGGGCACCAACAAAGAGATGATGCAGTTATTGGCCCGGTGAAGCGCGTTGCAAAAGCGAGCCCAGCCGATTTGACCGGTCCGACAGCTTGCGCGGCCTCGATGTCGGGCCGCTAGGAGAAGATAAAGACTATGGCGACAAAGGAAAAGGAAGAGGTCGAGACCGAACGCGAAGGCGCCACCGATGGCCCTCTGCTCGACCTTTCCGATGATGCTGTCAAGAAGATGATCAAGGCCGCCAAGAAGCGCGGCTATGTCACCATGGACGAGCTGAATTCGGTGCTGCCCTCCGAGGAAGTGACCTCCGAGCAGATCGAGGACACGATGGCGATGCTGTCCGACATGGGCATCAACGTCGTCGAGGACGACGAGCAGGGCGAAGAGGCCGAGGCCGGCGACACCGCGGCGGATGCCGAGGAAGACGCCAACGAGCTGGCCGAGCAGACCGGCACCGCCGTCGCCGCCACAACCACCAAGAAAGAGCCGACCGACCGCACCGACGATCCGGTGCGGATGTACCTGCGCGAAATGGGTTCGGTCGAGTTGTTGTCGCGCGAGGGCGAAATTGCCATCGCCAAGCGCATCGAGGCCGGCCGCGAGACGATGATCGCGGGCCTGTGCGAAAGCCCGCTGACCTTCCAGGCCATCATCATCTGGCGCGACGAGCTCAACGAATCCAAGATCCTGCTGCGCGAGATCATCGACCTCGAAGCCACCTATGCCGGCCCCGAGGCCAAGCAGGCGCCGGTGGTGGAGCGCGTCGAGGAAGCGCCCAAGGTCGAGGAAAAGCCGCGCCGCGGACGCGACGATGAAGACGACATCACCAATGTCGGCGCCGACACGCGCGGCATCGGAGATGACGACGAGGAGGACGAGGACGAGGCCAGCCTGTCGCTGGCGGCAATGGAAGCCGAGCTGCGCCCGCAGGTCATGGAAACGCTCGACGTCATCGCCGACACCTACAAGAAGCTGCGCAAGCTGCAGGATCAGCAGGTCGAGAACCGGCTGGCCGCGGCCGGCACGCTGTCGCCCAGCCAGGACCGCCGCTTGAAGGAGCTGAAGGATCAGCTCATCAAGGCGGTGAAGTCGCTGTCGCTCAACACGGCGCGCATCGAGGCGCTGGTCGAGCAGCTCTACGACATCAACAAGCGCCTGGTGCAGAACGAGGGCAAGCTTCTGCGTCTCGCCGAAAGCTATGGCGTGCGCCGCGAGGAGTTCCTGAAGGAATATCAGGGCTCCGAGCTCGACCCGAACTGGACGCGCTCAATTGCCAATCTGACCTCGCGCGGCTGGAAGGAGTTCACCAAGAATGAGAAGGACGCGATCAGGGACCTGCGCGCCGAGATCCAGAATCTGGCCACGGAAACGGCCATCTCGATCCTGGAATTCCGCAAGATCGTCAACCAGGTGCAGAAGGGCGAGCGCGAAGCGGCTATCGCCAAGAAGGAAATGGTCGAGGCCAATCTGCGCCTCGTCATCTCCATCGCCAAGAAATACACCAATCGCGGCCTGCAGTTCCTCGACCTGATCCAGGAAGGCAATATCGGCCTTATGAAGGCCGTCGACAAATTCGAGTATCGCCGCGGCTACAAGTTCTCGACCTACGCGACATGGTGGATCAGGCAGGCGATCACGCGTTCGATCGCCGACCAGGCGCGCACCATCCGCATTCCGGTGCACATGATCGAGACGATCAACAAGATCGTGCGCACCTCGCGCCAGATGCTGCACGAGATCGGCCGCGAGCCGACGCCGGAGGAACTGGCCGAGAAGCTCGCAATGCCGCTCGAAAAAGTGCGCAAGGTGCTGAAGATCGCCAAGGAGCCGATCTCGCTCGAAACGCCGGTCGGCGACGAGGAGGATTCGCATCTGGGCGACTTCATCGAGGACAAGATGGCGATCCTGCCGATCGACGCGGCGATCCAGGCCAATCTGCGCGAGACCACCACGCGCGTGCTCGCCTCGCTGACGCCGCGCGAGGAGCGTGTGCTGCGCATGCGCTTCGGCATCGGCATGAACACCGACCATACGCTCGAGGAAGTCGGCCAGCAGTTCTCGGTCACCCGCGAGCGTATCCGCCAGATCGAAGCCAAGGCGTTGCGCAAGCTCAAGCACCCGAGCCGCTCGCGCAAGCTTAGAAGCTTCCTGGATAGCTGAGGCCTACCGATTGTGAAGAGATCAAGGGCGCCCATCGTGGCGCCCTTTTTCTTTGGCGCTCGCCATTGCGGCACGCGCCCTTAGGGAGGATAATTTCGTGTCGGATGCATTTTTCTGGGCGACAGCCCGGGAAGCCCGCCCCGGTCGAGGCCGTGTCGACATCGCCATGGCCTGAGCACCGTGCTCCGTGGCCCCGGAGGAGGCGTGCCATGACGACTTACATCATGCTGATGAACTGGACCGAGCAGGGCGCGAAGAACGTGCGCGAATCCCCCAAGCGCCTCGATGCCGCCAAGACGCAGCTGGGCGAGATGGGGGGATCGTTCAAGTCGTTCTACCTGACCATGGGCGAATTCGACATGGTGGCGGTGGTCGAAGCGCCCGACGATGCGGTGCTGGCGCGTTTCGCGCTGATGCTGGCCGCGGGCGGCAACGTCAAGTCACGGACCCTGAAGGCTTTCCCGGAGCTTGCTTACCGCGAGATCATCTCGTCGCTTGGATGATGCAAATCGGGACGTTCCGGAGCCGATGAGCAGGTGCCGGCTCGACGGCGCCTTGCGGCAAGACGGTGCGCTCCATCGTGATAGAGTGCAGCCAGCGGAGATCGCGATGAAGAAAGTTTCGATATTGGCTATCAGCCTTGCCGCGTGGTCGTCGATGCCGATCGATGCCCACACTGCCCCGCAAAAACCGGTCGGCATGTCCAATCCCGCATCGGTCCATTGCGGAGAGATCGGCGGGCGCCTGATGATCAAGAAGGACAAGGCTGGCAATGAATATGGATTTTGCCGCTTGCCCAATCGGCGGCTGTGCGAAGAGTGGGCGCTGTTTCGCGACAACAAATGCGTCGGGCCGAAGACGGCGATGGGCCTGAAGTGATCGATAGCAGAACCAGGCCATTGCTGACCGTCTGGTACAACACGCGCTGCCCGGTCTGCGATGCCGGCATTGCCAGGCAGAAGCGGCGGTTGATCGAGGCGGTCAAGGCCGGGCGGATCGAATTTCGCGACATCAATCATGAACCGGCAGCCTTGGCCGGATTTGGCGCTTCGCTGGAAGACATCCGCCGCCGGCTGCACGCGACCGATGCTCAGGGCAGGCTGCTGGTCGGCGCCGATGTCGCCATCGCCGTGTGGGCGCTGACGCCGGGCGAGGGCTGGCTGGCAAAGCTGCTCGGCAACGCCCTTACGCTACCGCTCGCTCGCTTCGGCTACGACCGCTTCGCCGACCTGCTCTATGCCTGGAACCGGCGCAACGGCCGCTGGTAGCGCCGGCTACTCCAATCATGATGAACGCATGTTCGAGCGCGACCGACGGATCGGCGTCCGACAGATGCTGTTCGCTTCCGGCCCGATACATCGTAAGATATATCTTGACTCCACGCTGGCGTGTGCCTAGCTAAGATATGTCGTAAGATATAACTCAAGGAGCAATCAATGCACGGACACAATCATTTTGGCGATCGCGCCGAGCGCGTCTTCATGCACATGGCCGGCAAATTTGGCGGCAGAGGCGGGGGCGGCGGCTTTGGCCCGTTCGGCCATGGCAGGGGCGGCGGACGCGGCGGCCCGGGCGACATGTTCCGCGCCGGGCGCATGCTGGCCGACGGAGACCTCAAGCTGATCACGCTGTCGCTGCTGGCCGAGGCGCCACGCCATGGCTATGACATCATCAAGGCCTTGGAGGAGCGCACCAGCGGCATCTACAGCCCGAGCCCGGGCGTGGTCTACCCGACGCTGACCTTCCTGGAAGAGGCAGGCTATGCCGTGTCCTCGAGCGAAGGCAACAAGAAGGTGTTTTCGATCACCGAGGCCGGGCAGGCGCATCTTGCCGACAACCGTGAGATGATCGACGGCGTGCTAGACCATCTCGAGCGCTTCGGCCGCAAGATGGCCAAGGCGCGCGACTGGTTCGGCTGGAACGACGATAGCGAGGATCGGCGCGACGGCCGAGGCGGCCGTTCGGAAAAGCGCGACGAATTCCGTGCGCTGCGCCACCGGCTGCGCGCCGCGCTGAGCGACATCGTCGATGCGCCGGCGGACAAGCAGGCCGAGGCGATGAGCATCCTCGAAGACGCCGCCGCGGCGCTCGAAGCGCTGTCGCGCAAATAACCCGGCTTCGGTCCAACCGGCACGGCCCTTGCCCGTTCAGGCAAGGAGCGATAGTGAAATTCATCCCGCGCCAGATTATGTGGTGCGGGATGAATGCTGTTGGAGGAAGTCCGATGTCTTTTCTGAAGCGTCTTTTCGGCGGTGGCGGTGATGAAGCGGCCGAGCCAAAGAGCGCCGCACCGGCCAAGCAGGTCGAGCACGAGGGTTTCACGATCAGCGCCACGCCCTACAAGGCCGATGGCCAGTACCAGACCTGCGGCGTCGTCTCCAAGGATGTCGACGGCGTCCTGAAGGAACACAGATTCATCCGCGCCGACCGCTTCGCCGGGTTGGACGATGCCGTCGACATCTCGATCAAGAAGGGCATCCAGCTCGTCGACGAGCAGGGCGAGCGGATGTTCGGGTAGGCGCCGACGAACAGCTCAAGAATTCGACAGACCCGAGGGCCGGCCCAGATCCTGGGCCGGCCCTTTCGTTTGCTCGCTATGCCGGCTGCAACGCTCTGCGCGGCAGTGGCGGGAAGGCGATGGCGATGCCTGCCGCACCCAGCCCGATGAGGGCCGAACCGATGAACAGCCAATGGTAGTTGGCGTAGGCGTCGAACACCATGCCGCCGGCCAGCGGGCCGAGCGCCATGCCGAGGCTGGACAGCATGGTCGCGGCGCCGAACACGGTGCCCAGGATGCGCTGGCCGAAATATTCGCGCGCCAGCACCGCGTAGAGGGGCATGACGCCGCCATAGGTGGCGCCGAAGACGACGGCCAGCATGTAGAACTGGTCGAGCTGGCTGACCGAGAGATAGGCGGCGATCACCACGGCCTGGATCAACAAGCCGGCGATCAGCACCGGCTTGACGCCAAGCCTGTCGGCGAGCACGCCATAGAGCAGACGCCCGCCAAGCCCGGCAAGGCCCTCGACGCTGTAGATCGAGACGGCGGCCATGGGCGCCACGCCGCACAGCATGGCATAGCTGACCATGTGGAAAATCGGCCCCGAATGCGCCGCGCAGCAGGCGAAGAAGGTCAGCCCCAGCACGATGAATTGCGGCGAGCGCAGCGCTTGGCCGACGCTCAGGCCGGCGCCCTCGGCAACCGGCGAGGAGCCGGTGTCGGTTAGGACAGGCTTCGGTGGCTGGCGCACCAGAAGCACCGCCGGCAGGAGCAGCACCCAAGCCATGATGCCGATGTCGAACATGGCGGTGCGCCATTCATAGGCCGAGATCAGCCAGCGGGCGAAGGGCGAGATCGTCATCGGCGCGACGCCCATGCCGGCCGAGACCAGCGACACGGCAAGGCCGCGATTGGTGTCGAACCAGCCTGTTGTAAGCGCGATCATCGGTGCGAAGAAGGCGCTGGCCGCGAGCCCGACGAGCACGCCAAAGGTGATCTGGAAGGTGATAAGCGAGCCCGCGCGGCTGGCCAGCACCAAGGCCAGGCCGAGAAGCAACGCGCCGATCGTGACGACGATGCGGGCGCCGAAGCGGTCCGACAGCGCGCCCCAGGCGAAGCCGCCAAGGCCCATGACCAGGAAATTGAGCGTCATCGCGCTCGATATGCCGGCGCGTGACCAACCGGTATCGAGCGCCATCGGCTCGAGGAAGATCGCCAGCGAAAACATCGTGCCGATGGCGACACAGGACATCAGCGCGCCGGCCGCGACAATGACCCAACGATAGGAAAGGTTCATGGTTTTCTCCCATGCCGTAAGGCATTTGTTGTGCGGCACGGCCTGACTTGGCCTGCCGCTTGCGTCCGAAGGACGCCGGCGCCGGCACCAATCCTACAATCCGGTTGCATTTTTTATCCAGTCCGGGATGGGCCATTCCCCGGCGCCTAGATCGGCAGTTCCGATGTGTATTTGATGGTCTGGCTGGGAACGTCGGTCTTGACGTTCTGCACGCCCCTGATGCGGCTGAGATGTTCCGACTGGAAGCGGCGGTAGTCGTCGATGCCGGCCGCCACCACGCGCACCATGGCGTCGCAGTCGCCGAGCATCAGATAACATTCCATCACCTGCGGCAGCTTGGCCACTTCGGTGGCGAAATGCTCGATCGTGTCTTCGTCCTGCGCTTTCAGCCAGATGCGGGTGAAGAAGGTCAGGCCCTTGCCGATGCGGGCCGGATTGAGCACTGCGACGTAGCGGTCGATGACGCCGGCCTCCTCCAGGAGCTTGACGCGACGCAGGCACGGCGACGGCGACAGGCCGACTTCAGCGGCCAGTTCATTGTTGGCCATGCGCCCATCGCGCTGCAGCGCCCGCAGGATGCGCCTGTCGATCTCGTCAAGTTTCATGGCTCTAAATTCCGTTTCTCTGGTGATTAATGGTACAAGATGCCAAAATTTGATGAAAGACAACAATCTTCGCAACCAAATTGCGAGGCCTGGCGGCTATGGTCGCCCTGACATCAGCGACATCCAACGGAACCGGCAGAGGCGGCCGCGCGGCGCGGCCGGAGGAAGATCATGAGCATTGCGAGATCGGCGGCGGGCGGCGGATTGAACTCCGAGTTCCGGCGGGGCGTGGCCTCCTGCGCGCCCGTGCTGTTCGGCACCATCCCTTATGCGCTGGTGCTTGGTGCACAGGCCACACAGAGAGGGCTCAGCACCGCAGAACTGTCGCTGCTGACGGGACTGAACTTCGCTGGCGGCTCGGAATTCGCGGCGATCCAGCTGTGGACGTCGCCGCCGCATGTCCTGCTCATCGTCGCCATCACCTTCCTGGTCAACAGCCGCCATCTCCTGATGGGGGCGGCACTGGCGCCGTTCCTGCGCGACCTGCCGCGGCGCAAGGCGTTTTCCGCGCTGTTCTTCATGTGCGACGAAAGCTGGGCGCTCGGCCTGGCCGACGCCAAACGGCGCGCCGCCGACGGCGTCGCGCCGGCCTTCAGCCGGCGCTACTATATGGGCGCGGCACTGGCGATGTACCTGACCTGGGTGGCCTTCACCATAATTGGCGCCTTGCTCGGCCCGGTGCTGGGCGACGCCGAGACCTACGGCTTCGACATGGCGTTCGCGGCCGTCTTCCTGGTACTGCTGCGCGGCATGTGGAAGGATGTTGCCGCTGCGCGGCCGTGGCTGGTCAGTCTGATCATCGCGGCGCTGACCTACCTTTTCGTTCCCGGCGCCTGGTATGTAGCGGCGGGCGCGCTGGCGGGGCTGGTCTCGGCCTGGCTGTTGTGGAGGGATGAGGCATGATCGACGCGCAGACGCTTCTCACCATCGTGCTGATGGCCGGTGTCACGTACCTCAGCCGCGTCGGCGGCTATGTCGTGCTGCGCAATCGGGTGCTCAGCGCGCGGGCAACGGCCGTGATGGAGGCGGCGCCCGGCTGCGTGCTGATCTCGGTGATCGCGCCTGCCTTCGTCTCGAAAAACCCGGCCGATCTTCTGGCTCTGGCCGTCACGCTGATTGCCGCCACGCGATTTTCGATGCTGCCGACCGTGCTGATCGGGGTCGCTTCGGCGGGACTGCTGCGGCACATCATTGGATAGGCCAAAAAAGGCAGGCGCGGGCGCCTGCCTTCGATCTGGTTGGCAATCAGAGCTTTTACGCGGCTGCCGCGACATCCCGGCTGGCAGCCACCACGGCGTCGACCTTGGCGGTTGCCTTGGCGAGCGCTTCGCTGACTGCGTCAGGACCCTTGGCGACGCCTTCGATGCGGATGACGTCGACGTCGGTCATGCCGATGAAGCCGAGCACCGAGCGCAAATAAGGAACGGCGTGATCGAACTGCACAGCCGCGCCTTCCGAGTAGATGCCGCCGGATGCCAGCACGATATAGACCTTCTTGCCGGTGACGAGGCCTTTGGGGCCATTTTCGCCGTAAGCAAAGGTTTTGCCGGATCGGGCGACATGGTCGACCCAGGACTTCAGCGTCGAGGAGATGTTGAAGTTGATGAAGCCGGTGGCCAGGATCACCGTGTCGGCGGCAAACAGTTCGTCGAGCACGGCATCCGAGACCCCGACCACTTCGGCCTGACGCGGCGTGCGGGCTTCGGCAGGGGTGTATATGCCGGTCGCATAGTCGGTATCGATATGCGGCAGCGGGTTGGCGACGAGGTCGCGCACGACAAGCGTGTTCGACGGGTCGGCGGCGAGCAGCTTCTGAGCGAATTCGGTGGCGATACGGGTCGAGTGCGAGGCCGCGCCGCGCGGGCTCGACGTGACGAGAAGAATGGACATGGTGGGTCTCTCCAGTGGAATTGGATTGTCCCGCTACATATGGGCTTTCGATCCATCAGATAAACTGGTATATTTTCTATACGATCCATCCATTAATTAGATACAATAATGCAACCCAACCCGACACTCGACCAGCTTCAGATCCTCGTGGCCGTTGCCGACACCGGCAGTTTTTCCGCCGCCGGCCGCAAGCTCAACCGGGCGCAATCCGTCATCAGCTACGGCATCGCCAATCTCGAGGCGCAACTCGGGCTGAAGCTGTTCGAGCGCGAGGGCACGCGAGAGCCGCAGCTGACCGAGATCGGTCGGGCGATGCTGGAAGACGCGCGGCGGATGATCAGCGTGCTGCACCGCATACGCTCGCGCGTCGATGGTCACCATCGGGGGCTGGAGGCGGAAGTCGCGCTGTCGGTGGATGCGGCGCTGCCTTCGCCAGTGCTGGTGCGGGTGCTCAAGGCGTTCGAGGCGCAATTTCCGACCGTGATGCTGCGCCTGCACATCGGCACACTCGGCGTAATCCCCGACCATGTTGTCGGTGGCCAGGCCGATCTCGGCATTGGCGGCCTGCTGGGCGATGTCGACGTCCACCTGGTGGGCATAGGCTTCATGTCGATAGTGCTGGCGGCCGCGCCCACCCACCCGCTGGCGCTGCTGCCCAAACCGGTCGCGATCGAGGACGCGCGCGAACACACACAACTCGTCGTCACCGACCAGTCCGAGCGTACCAAGGGGCGCGATTTTGGCGTCTTCGCCTACCGAACCTGGCGACTGACGGACCTGCGCACCAAACATATGTTGATGCGTGAGGGGCTGGGCTGGGGCGGGCTGCCGCGTTGGCTGATCGCTGACGATCTGGCTACCGGCCGTCTCGTGGAACTCGACCTCGAGCCTTTCAGGGAGGTGCGTTCGCCGCTTTATGCCATGCACCGCGCCGACCGCAGCCCGAAGCCGGCGGCGGCCTGGCTGATCGACCAGTTCAAGCGCCAACTTGGCTGCTTCAACGAGTTCGAGCCGGGCGAGGCGCCCGACGAAGAGCCGGAAATTTCCAGCGCACAGATTTGATTCCAACCTTTGCCCTGGATCTCATCGGCGGGAAGCCTCGGATCACGCGCGGGACAACCCATCGATCAGTGCCGTGAGAACGGTGCGGTAGTCTTCGGCCGAACCGCCCGCCTCAATGGCAAGTGCCGCGCGGTCGAAGGCGGCGGCGAGCAGGGCGGTCGTCGCTTCGGCCGGAAGCTTCTTTATGGTCCGCGCCCGCATCGCCGCGACCAGCCCTTCGCGCAGCGAGCGATTGCCATGGCGGTTGTCGATGGCGTCCATTTCGGCGCGGCCGAGCACGGCCGGGCCGTCGAGCAGCAGGAGCCGCGTGCGGCCGGGCGCGCGCATGGCGGCAAGATAGGCGTCGGAGCCGGCAATGAGCGCGTCGCGGGCATTGAGCGAAGGCGGCGCTGCGCCCTCGATCTCCCGCGCCACCGCCTGAGCCTCCTGCTCGACGACGGCGCCGAACAGCGCCTGCTTGTCGGAGAAGTGGTGGTAGAGCGCGCCGCGCGTCACGCCGGCCGCGGCGACGATCTCTGGTGTGCCGGTCTCGGCGTAGGATTTTTCGATGAACAGTTTTCGCGCCGCGGCGATCAGTTCGGCGCGTGTCGCCTCGGTGCGGTCACGGTTCGAACGGCGCGCTGATCTCTGTTGCATACATGCAGCCTGTATGTTAATTCAATTTACATGCAGACTGTATGTTGCTTGACGGGAGAAGGAAAGATGAAGACGACCAGCTATTATCCGGTGCTGATGACCGGGGACGTTGCCGGCACAGCGGCGTTCTATGTCGAACATTTCGCCTTCCGGCCGCTGTTTACGAGCGACTGGTACGTGCATCTGCAATCGGTGGAGAGCAAGCGCGTCAATCTCGGTATCGTGCAAGGCGACCATGAGACGATCCCGGAAGAGGGACGGGGTCGGAGCTCGGGCCTGCTGATCAACTTCGAAGTCCGTGATCCCGATGCGGTCTATGAGCGGATCACAGCCGCCGGCCTGCCCATCCTTCGGTCCCTGCGCGACGAGCCTTTTGGCCAGCGCCATTTCATCACCAGGGATCCCAACGGCGTCCTGATCGATGTCATCAAGCCGATCCCGCCAAGCGAGGAATTCCTGGCACAGTATGCGCAGGGTGCAGTGAGCGCCTGAGTGGAAACCCTCAACCAGCCCTTGCCACTGGCGTCACTGTCACCTGGCTGACGCCGGTGCGGCGCACCACCGTGCACCGCGTCTCGCGGCCGATCCGCTCGGCGTCGAGCAAACGCACCAGGTCGTCGACGCCGGTGACCGGTCGGCCGTCTATCGCGGCGACGATATCGCCTTCCCTGAGGCCGGCCTTGGCCGCAGGGCCCTCCTTCTCGACGCCGCGCAGCCGAACCGCGGTCTTGCTCGATACTTGTGACAGAAGGGCTGCGCGACGGGGCAGGTTGACGGTGTCGGCCGACACCCCGATGAAGGCGCGACGGACGCGGCCGAAACGGATGATCTCCGAAATGACGAAATTGGCGGTGTTGGAGGCGACGGCAAAGGCAATGCCTTGCGCACCATGGATCATGGCGGTGTTGACGCCGATCACCTCGCCCGCCGAGGATACCAACGGTCCGCCGGAATTGCCGGGGTTGAGCGCGGCGTCGGTCTGGATGACGTCGTCGATCAGCCGCCCGGTGGAAGCGCGCATCGAGCGGCCGAGCGCCGAGACGACGCCCGAGGTGACGGTCCATTCGAAGCCGAGCGGGTTGCCGATGGCTATGGCGATCTGGCCGCGCCGCAGGCGCTTGGAATCGCCCAGCGGCGCGACATCGGCAAAGCTGCCGTCGGCGCGCACCAGCGCGATGTCGGTGTCGGCGTCGCGGCCGAGCACGCGGCCTTCGCTGGAGGCGCCGTCGGGCATCGATACGCGCACCGTTCTGGCATCGCCGACGACGTGGAAGTTGGTGACGACGAGCCCATCATGCGCAATGACGAAGCCCGACCCATGCCCGCCCTGGCCACCGATGCGCTCGATGCGGCAGACGGCCGGGCCGATGCGGTCGACAGCATCGGCCACCGTCGTCGAGTAGGCGTCGAGCAGCGCGGCGTCGGATTGGAATTTGGCGGCAGCAACGGCCATTGGCAGGCTCCATGTTTTCAGGCGCAACGATGACTATATGTGCGGAGCGGCTTCATCCGCCGCGACCTGACCAGATGGCCAGTCGCCCGGCCGACTAGCCGTCAGGCGAGTATCTCCAAGCGCGCTGCCGCGCGATATCTGGGGCATGGATGAACCCAGGAGACTGTTATGAGCGAATTCAATCTAAGTGCCTTTTCGGAAGCCATTGCCGATCTGGCAGCCAAGGCGGCACCGGCGACCGCGAGCTTCACCACCCACAATCATCGCACAGCGAGCGCTTTCCATTGGCGCGACGGCTACTTCGTTGCCGCCGAGGAAGCCGTCGAGGCCGGCGAGGAGATCGAGCTGACGCTGGCTTCGGGCGAGACGGTGAAGGCCGATCTTGTCGGCCGCGATCCCTCGACCGGCGTCGCCCTGCTCAAGCCGGCCGGTGCTACCAATGCCGAGCCGTTGGCCAAAGCGGATGCGGTGCGGCCCGGCAACATTGCCGTCGCCATCGGCAACAGCCGGGGTTCGGCGTTGGCAGTTTCAGGCTCGGTCGGCGAAGTCGGCCCGGCCTGGCGCTCAATGCGCGGCGGCACCATCGACCGGCGCATCAACCTGGCGGTGGGCGCCGGCGGCCGTTTCGAGGGCGGCCCGGTGCTCGATGCCAAGGGCGCGCTGATCGGCATGCTGTTGTTCGGGCCGCGCGGCCGCGCGCTGGTCATGCCTTACGAGACGATCGAGCGGGCGGTCGCGACGCTGCGCGAAAAAGGCCATGTCGCCCGCGGCTATCTCGGCGCCGGCTTGCATCCGATCCGCGACGGCGAGGCCCGCGGCGCCATCGTCATGAGCCTTGATGACAACGGTCCGGCCAAGGCCGCCGGCCTTTCCCTCGGCGACATCATCGTCGCCTGGAACGGCGAGGCGGTGAGCGGCCCGCGCGAGCTGATCCGCAGGCTCGGGCCCGACAGCGCCGGAGCTTCGGTTACGCTCGGTGTCGTGCGCGGCGGAGAACAGCGAGACGTGGCGCTGACGATCGGCGAAAAGCCGCTTAACTGAGAGGATTGATGGACGCGATCGCGACAGGCGAGATGACGCAAAGCGGCACCGGCGAGCGGCAGCTGGTCGTGCTGGTGGCGCTCGGTGATGCCGCGCGCGCCGAGCGGCTGTCTGTGTCGCTTGCCGCGACCGACGATCTGCTGCCGGTGACGCCGGGCAGCAGCGAAGCGGTTGATGTCGCCATCGTCGACGAGACCGCCGGCCCCACGGGTGCGGGAACAGGGAAGGGCGACGCCGTTCCCGCCGCGACCGCGCGGGTGCTGTTGTCTTCGCAGGCCGGCCTGGCACGGACGCAGGGGCAGGTGTTCGCCGTGCTGCCGACGGCGGCGGATGCAATGCTGATTGCGGCCGCCGCCAGGCTGGCGGCGGCCGGCTACCGCGTCTTTGGCGACAGCGGATCCGTTCCTGGCCGCCGCGATGATTTCCAAGGCGGCGATATTGGCGGCGACGGCCTTTTCGACGAGGAGCATCCCGACGAGCATGCCGCCCGCCCGACGCTGTCGCCGCGAGAAGCGGAAGTGCTGGCGCTGCTGGCCGAAGGCGCGCCCAACAAGGTGATCGCGCGGCGGCTCGACATTTCCGTTCATACGGCGAAGTTCCATGTCGCCGCGATTCTGATCAAATTGGGCGCTGCCAACCGCACGGATGCCATCGCCATTGCGATGCGGCAGGGGCTGGTGCTGGTCTAGGGTGCCGTCTCAGCCAGGATTTGACGATCATCGTCAAAGTCAGCGCTGCCCCTATAGCTCCAGATCATTTACAGCGGCAAGGAACGGACCCTCCGCAGCGTCACCGTCAGCCGCTGCCGCAAGCTCTTGTATCCGGGGACCGCCACAGGCAAGGATCGCGCTACGAGACAAGCAAGCGGAGGAAAAATGTCGCTCAAGGGAAAGACGCTGTTCATCTCCGGCGGGTCGCGCGGCATCGGGCTGGCGATCGCTTTGCGCGCCGCGCGCGACGGCGCCAATGTGACGATCGCGGCCAAGACCGCTGAGCCACATCCGAAGCTGCCGGGCACGATCTACACCGCCGCTGAAGAGATCGAGCAAGCCGGCGGCAAGGCGCTGCCGGTCCTGTGCGACATTCGCGAGGAGGCGCAAGTGGCCGAAGCGGTGTCGAAGACGGTCGAAAAATTCGGCGGCATCGATATCTGTGTCAACAATGCCAGCGCTATCCAGCTCACCGGGACCCTGGAAACCGACATGAAGCGTTACGACCTGATGCACCAGATCAACACGCGCGGCACGTTTCTCGTTTCCAAAATGTGCATTCCGCACCTGAAGTTGGCCGGGAATCCTCATATCTTGAATCTGGCGCCGCCGCTCGACATGAAGGCCAAGTGGTTCAAGAACCATGTCGCCTACACCATGGCCAAGTTCGGCATGTCCATGTGCACGCTGGGCATGAGCGCGGAGTTCGCCAAGGACGGCATCGCGGTCAATTCGCTGTGGCCGATCTCGACCATCGATACCGCGGCGGTGCGCAATCTTCTGGGCGGCGCGACGGTGGCCGCGATGAGCCGTTCGCCCGAAATCATGGCCGATGCCGCGCATGCCATCTTCATGCGGCCATCACGCGAAGCGACCGGCAATTTCTACATCGACGAGGAAGTGCTGCGCGCCGAGGGGATCAGCGATTTTTCGGTGTATGCGCCGGGTGCGGCCGGGCCGCTGGCCGGCGACTTTTTTGTCCCGGACGAGGTGTTTGCCAATTCCGACACGAAGATCAGGACGGCTTTCTAAAGATGTATCGAGGCGCAAATTCCGGATGGAACTCGGTTTCAGACATTCCTGGAGTTGCTCTGAGCAAAAAGCCCCGCCGGAGAGGGCCGGCGGGGCTCAGTGCGTCCCGCTGGAGTCGGGACGGGGCAGGGAACGCCCGATCCTGAATCTGGGGTAGGCCATCTCGCGATTCAATGAGCGGGACCCGACGCCAGGACAATTCTTGTTGAACTTGGGCCGTTGCCGCGATCTCGCCCATCCCGGCGAAACCGGGATGGGCTTTTTACCGATCCGATTCCAGAAGCCTGCTCAAGCGCCTGGAAATGCAGACATTTGTGGACCATGATCTTTTCCGAAAGCCGGTTTCCGGCTCCCGGATCGTGGTCAGTTGTTGCTCGCCACCGGCGCCACCAGCGAGGTGATGCGGCGGATGGCGACACGCCGGTTCTCGCGATTGGGGCCTGAGGTGTCGACCTTCAGATATTCCTCGCCATAGCCCTGCGTGGTCAGGTTTTCAGGCGGTATGCCGAAGGCGTTGGTCAGCGCTTCGGCCACCGCTTCGGCGCGGCGGTCCGACAGAGCGAGGTTCGCCTCCGGTGTGCCGACAGCGTCCGTGTGGCCTTCGATAAGGAAGGTCTCGGCCGGGTTCTTCTTCAACAGCTTCTCCATGGCCGTGGCGACACCCTCGAGCTTCTGCACCTCGGCATCGGAGATCGAGGAAGAGCCGAATTCGAAGTTCAGCGTGTCAAGATCGATGCGTCGGGCAATGTCGCGCACCCGTGCGGAACGCTTGACCTCGTTGATCGAATAGAGGCGCTGCACCTTCTCCACCGGCGGTTGCTCGAGGAAGGTGTAGTAGTCGTCCGGGCTTTCGACCTCTTCGGAGTCAAGGATGTAGTCCCGGCGCGGAATGGTCAGCCGCATCGGTGGTAGGTCGTCGCCCGGATCGCGCCAATCGTTATCGTCGTCGTAGCTTCGTTCGTCGACATAGCTCAACACATACTCATGACCGTCGGGCATGATGCGCGACCGCTGGATGATGTCGCCGTAGCGGTTGCGGATGGTGACGATCTGCACGCCGTTGTCGCGCTCGACTGTCTCGCGCGTGCGGCCTTGCGACAGATCCTCATAGTAGACATCCTTGGCGCCGCGGGTCAGGCGCGGCCGGTCACTGCTCTGAACGTATGTCTGATCGTTGAGCTGGATGATGACGCGATCGCCGATCTCCTTGAGCACGTCGACACCCTTGGGGCGGCGGCGGTCGCGGATGTTCTCGTCCGGTGCGCGCTCGAGGCGTTTGCCCTTCTCCTCGGTAACCGGGACGATTTTTTCCGGTTTGATCTCCTGCTGAGCAGCTCTATCGTCGGTCGGGGGCGGACCCTGGTCGACGGGAGCGACCGCGGGTTGGCGGCCCTGAGCACCGCCCTGCCGGGCGTTTTGCCCACCATTCTGCTGCTCGCCATTTTGCTGCTCGCCATTCTGGTTGGCGGGGTTCCTGCTGGCCTGGCCGTTCTCGCCGCGGCCGCGGCGTCTGGCATCCTTCTGGCTGTCGAGAATGGGGGCAGCGTTCTTGTCGGCGGACGTCTCGGCCTGCTCGGGGTTTTGCCCCTGGACAGGCGCGGCCTTGCCGGCACTGGGCTGTTCACCCGTGGCCGGCTGCTCGCCCGTTGCAGGCTGCCTGCCGGTTTGCTGTTGTTCGCCATTGGCCGGCTGCTGTTCGCCATTCGCCGGCTGCTCGCTAGCCGGTTGTCTGGCGTTCTTTTTCCTCTTGTCCTGGGGTTGTTCGCCCTGGGCTGCCGGCCGCTCGCCTGAGGGTGCCGGTTCTGCCTTGGGTGCTTCTGCGGCAGGTGCTTCCTTCGGTGTCGGCACGGCGCTGGGCTCGGCCTGCTGCTCCTGTTTGCGCTTCTTGCGCTGGTTGTCGTTGGCAGGTTCCGTTTGGCCCGCCGGTGCCTGTTCGGTCTGCTGTTGTTGGTCGCGCTTCTTCCTGCGCGGCTGCTGTTCCTCGGTGGCGGGTGCTGCCTCACCGGCTGGCGCCTGCTCGGTCTGCTGCTGCTGGTCGCGCTTCTTCCTGCGCGGCTGCTGTTCCTCGACGGCGGGCGCGGCTTCACCGGCGGGCGCCTGCTCGACCTGCTGCTGGTCGCGCTTCTTCCTGCGTGGCTGTTGTTCCTCGGCAGCTGGTGCGGCCTGCTGCGCGGGGGCCTGTTCGGTCTGCTGTTGCTGATCGCGCTTCTTCCTGCGCGGTTGTTGTTCCTCGACGGCGGGCGCGGCTTCACCAGCGGGCGCCTGCTCGACCTGCTGCTGATCGCGCTTCTTCCTGCGTGGCTGTTGTTCCTCGGCGGCTGGCGCGGGCTGCTGTGCGGGTGCCTGTTCGGTCTGCTGTTGTTGCTGATCGCGCTTCTTCTTGCGTAGCAGTTCCTGGTCGCTCTGCTGTGCATCGTCAGTCTGGGTGTCCTGGGCCAGGACCAGCGGCATTGCGCTGTCTCGCATGGGGCCGAACGCGGCACTTCCCTGAAGCGGGGATGCGCCCAACGGCGCGGATGCCATCAGCAGGCCGAGTGCGGTGCCTGCCAGAATCCGTGGTTGGCGTTTCATCGAAATTCTCCTTGTGGGGTCCCATCCTTGCCGAAACCGATTTTAACGAAATTGGTTCCGGCGGCTCATGGTTAGGGACCGTACGGGGCGATTGGCCGGCCTTTTGAAGGCAACTTCATGTCTTTCGACGGGGGTGCCGCCCCATTCCAGCCTTTGCCCTGCTTGACCTTCGCGGCGGCTGGGGCCACATGCCGGAGATGGAAACGCCGTTCTGGAAAACAAAGACGCTGGAAGCAATGAGCCCGGCCGAGTGGGAATCGCTCTGCGACGGCTGCGGCAAATGCTGCCTGTCGAAGCTCGAGGACGAGGATACTGGCGACATCTACTGGACCAGCGTCGGCTGCCGCCTGTTCGACGCGCAGACATGCCGCTGTTCGGACTATCACAACCGGCTGGCGCGCGTTCCCGATTGCGTCGGGCTGACGCCGCAAAATGTACGCACCATCAGTTGGCTGCCCAGCACCTGCGCCTACCGGCTGGTCGCGGAGGGGCACGATCTCTACTGGTGGCACCGTCTGGTGTCGGGCAGTGCCGAGACGGTGCATGAGGCCGGCATGTCGATGCGCGGCCGGGTCAAGGCCAACGAGACGGATCTGGCCGAGCCGGAGGATTATTTCGACTATATGCTTGACGACGAGCCATAAGCTCGCATCGGGACGAGGAACCATAGCTCGCATCGGGATGACGAGCCCTGAGGCCGGTGTCCGCAAGGGCGCGCAGGAACCAGGAACCATGCGAGACGTTTGGGGCACATTGTTGGAAAACCCGTAGAAGCTTCCTTTTTCCGCCACATGAACCGCCGATGAACGGCAGGTTCGTAAATAGTTCAGACAGGCGGGTGCATTCTCCCATCATCGATTTCAAGAGGACGGGCGAGAGCCCGCAACAAGGAGAGAAGACCATGTTCAACTCGGTGAAAACGGCAGCCCTTTCGGCCCTCGTCGGCCTCGGCACGCTGGCGGCCGTTCCCGCCCATGCCGACAGCCTTTACCTGGGCTTCGGCAACAACAACGATCCGCGCTTCGGCGTCTATGCCGGCGATGACGGCTATCGCCACCGCCGCGATGAACGCCGCGACGACTGGCGCCGCGGCTGTTCGCCCGACTGGGCCCTGAACAAGGCCGAACGCATGGGGCTGCACCGTGCCCGCGTCGTCGACGTCAGCCGCCGCACGGTCAAGGTGATGGGCCGCCAGTATGGCGACCGCGTCGTCATCGTGTTCGCCAATGAGCGTGGTTGCCCGATCATCAACCGCTGAGCCTCTTAAGGCGCGACCTTCTGCGAGGGTTGGTAGCGGCATGATCCTCTGCGGGGTCAGTCGGCAGACACCCACCCTCTGCGAAGATCGATCCTGTCAGGATCAGTCTGGAGACATGATCCTTTCAGGATCAGTCTGGAGACACGACCTTCTGCGAAGGTCGGTCTGGAGTAGTGGAGCCGCTTTCCTTCGGGAAGAATGCGGCTCAAAAAACCCGCGGGAGCGATCCCGCGGGTTTTTCATGCACCACGGCGGACGGTTCAGGGTCGGGCTCGGCCATGGACCATCGAAGACGCTTATTTCAGTTCGAAGGTAACGGTGACCTGGACATTGTAGGCGTTCTCGCCGGCCTGCACCGGAGCAGCACCGACGGCCGCGTCGAAGGCCTTGGCGTTGATCGGCATCGGTGGCGGCGCGATGTTCTGGTCAGTGATTTCGATCACCCGGCCTATACTGACGCCGGCTGCTTCCGCCAGCGTCTTGGCCTTGGCCATGGCATCGGCCACCGCCTTTTTGCGCGCTTCGGTGACGGTGGCAGCCGGATTGTCGTTGGTGAAGACGATGCCGCCGCCCTGGTTGACGCCCAGCGACACCGCCTTGTCGAGGATCTCACCGGTCTTGTCGACGTCGCGCACGCGCACCGACAGTGTGTTGGTTACCTGGTAAGCAATCAATTCGGCCTCCTGGCCGCCGTCGGGCTTGTTTGTGTAGTTATAGCGCGGATTGATCTGGATGCCCGCGGTCTGGAGGTCGCGGTCCTTGATGCCGGCCGACTTCATCGCGGCGATCACGGCCGCCATGGCGTCGTTGTTGGCATCCAGTGCGGCGCGCGCCGTCTTGGCTTCGCGCATGACGCTGAGCGTCAGGACCGCCAGGTCGGGCGCTACAGTCGCCGCCCCTTCGCCCGAAACCACGATACGGGGCGGTGTCGGCGACTCAGCGGCCGCGGCCAGCGCCGGAAAGGCGATGGCGGCGGCGAGTGCGAGGGGCAAAAGAGGTCTGGTCATGAAATCTCCTCGGGTAAGCATATCCGCGCCCAGCGGGCGCACGCGGCTCCTTATGGCGCGATTATGGGCTGATTTGGACGATTGTGACCAGCGGTCCCGGAAAGCCTTGTGCCGCGATGCGAAAAACATTAATCCAGCCCGCGTGGGGCCTGTAGCTCAATGGTTAGAGCCGGCGGCTCATAACCGCTTGGTTGGGGGTTCGAGTCCCTCCGGGCCCACCATTATCGTTATTTATAGTGCGTTAAATGGTGGTTCGCCACGAGGTTGGCCAACAGGTTTCGCCAAGCAATGGTTTGCGCGTTACCAGCCTTACGACTCGGTCCATGCCCTGCACAGCCAAACGCACCTGCGACGCTTCCCGGGAATAGAGTTCGGCATGGTCGATATCGTCATGGCCGAGAACGTCCATCATCTGCCTGGTGGATGCTTCCGCCTCGGCGAGATAAACCCCGAGTGACTTCCTCAAACCGTGCAGTGTAAGGCCCTTCGGCAATCCGGCGAGAGCGAGGTACGGAACGTCCCGGACCACGAGGTGCAATGTGTCGATCCTCAGGGCGTAGCCCTTTTCAAGCAGTCGGCGGATGTCGTCGTTATGACTGGCCAGTTCGATTAACACTGAAGACCATTCCTTCCTTGACCTTCACGCTGCCACCCGGAGCCAGGATGCCTTCCGGCTTGTGACCGTCGCCGCGGGTGTAAGTTACCGAGTAGGTGATCTCGGGTGCTGCGGATAATCGGGATAAGCTAGTGTCACCACCTCGGCGTAGGTGATGGTGTCCTTCTTCGGGACCTCGTAGGGGCTGCCGTCAACAATGATGGTGACGGTCTTGTCCTTGCCCTTTTCGTTCTCCTGGGTCTGCATTTTAGGATATCCTTGTGTTGAAGCCGCTAACCGCGCGGCGGGAAGGGATCGTTGCCGTAAGAGTTCGAGTCGCGGATCTGCCCGTTGGGGCGATGGATCACCACCTCGCTGTGCTGGTTGATGGCGATGTCTCTTGCCGAGGCGACCGCACCGGCTTGGGTCGGATGAAGCGAAGTGGCGCGGTTATTGCCGGCGCCGAGCACCGCCCACTGACCGTCGCGAGGTACGACATGCTGATTTTTGCCCATGAAAGTCTCCGTTAAGGTTCGTTTGTCCGTCGGCAGGCAGCAGCGGTGCGCCATCATGTGCTCGGAAACGCTTTGGTGGCGCTGCCACAGGAGAATCGTCGCGAATTATCTGATCAGTCGTGGCGAGTCCGCGCCGCCGCGGCATCGGAGACGCGCAAGGTCGGGTGTGTGAGGCGGATGTTCGGCTTGCGCCGGGTTTTGTGCAGTCCTGCATTTGAATAGACGTGCTTTGCCTGCACCAGCCGCCCATCAGGGTGCGGAACTGAGCCAATTCATGAAACCTTGCTGGAAGCGCCGAGGCACTTCGGCCTCTGGCACGTTCCACGAATTGAAGAGACGCTTGCCTGCTTCGGGTCACTGCACGAGCATGCTCGCATCGGTGTGGAGGTCCGATCGACCAGCCGGGCATACTACCAACCGGTGCTAGGGATAGCGTCCAAAAAAGCGCCTAAGTTCGAAGTGCTACTGCATCTCTCCACTTCCGCGACTATGTGAGAAGGATTCAATCTCCTCCAAGTCAATCCTGCCATCGCCGTTCTCGTCGACGACGTCAAATATCCTCCCGATCACATCCTGGATCTCGCTCTGCGAAAGTGCTCCATCGCCGTCGGCGTCCATTATCGCAAACATTATTTTCATCCTGGCCGCGTGCATCATGCGAGGCCCCATGCGATCAGGCTTTCGAGCTATCCTGTCCCCATCGTGCGGCCCTTGCCCTATGTCCCGGTGCCAATCTTGCCGATGCGGAAGCCTTTCTTCGGGGCCGCGATCTCCCTGCAGCTTGTCCTGTAACATCTCGTCCATCATCTGCCGCATCATCTCACGCGTCTGGTCTTCTGTCTGTTTGTTAGGGCCTGGCAGTGGTGTGGATCCAGACTGCTGCGGCGGCGGCTTAAGCTCCGGTGTCCCACTCGTCTGGGCCAGCGCCGGCAAGCTTAACATGACCAAAGCAGCGGCAGCCGCCGTCGTCCCACATTGTACTTTCATCGGATTTTCCTTCCTTGAATGGCCATGCCAAACTTCGGCATCACGGCCAAACTTGCTCCTCAGACTTTGGTTCCGGATGCAAGCTGCACAATAGAAGCTCAAATCGTGAGGTTCGGCAGCTGAAGTACGATGCAGCGATGTCGAGCGACAACATCTTCGGTCATTTGATGGGCCGCCTCGCTCACGGCTGCGGGGTACTCACCGTTTGGCGGGCGCCGACGACGCAAACCGCCGCCGAACTGGAAGCGATTGCATCTTCACACGGCTGGACGCCCGAACCCGTGTTGAGGAACTGTCGGCTTCGGAGACTGTCAGTGGCGCGGCCATCAGACGATTTCCAGACTGCCGACCTTCGCTTGGGTGAGACGCGTAAAGGCTATCGAACGCGCAATCGAGGAACACAAACCACGGTGATCGTTGCTGCCGAAATGGTGAGATAGAGAATGCTCGCAGGCTGCTCCTAAAAAAGATGATCGAACGCCGCTTGGAATGGAACATGCGCTCCCACCACTGCTTGGCGCTCCGCCGGCATGCATTGTAGAGCTTGGCACAACGGGAACCTGCGTTGCAGTCGAAAGTTCTTGATGATGGCAACTCGCCCGATCACGAGCGTGCTCACCTCAATTGGCACGTTGACCTCTCGGCCGGCAGCATTCCTGGTGCTGCTGGCTTACGCGGCCCTTTGGCTATTTCTCGACAGGGCGAGTTTGAACTGGCACGGCGCGGCGACCCTGTTCACCTGGGCCATGACACTGTTCATTCAACGCGCAGAACATCGCGACACGCAGGCGATCCATGCCAAGCTGGATGAGATGTTGCGAACGAATAGCTCGGCATCGAACATCACCAGAATCGATGATGAGGAACCAGAGGAAATCGAAAAGCATCGCACTCGTAAACAGCAGGGCGATTGAGATGTGCCATGCGGACTCGCGGCGCTACGGGCGGGTGCGGACCCAGTGAGGTTTGGCGTAAACCGGGGAAGGCTGCTTAACAGCCTCAAATACGTGGCCGTTGCCGTCATCGCCAGCCTGATCACGTTGCTCAGCATAAACTTGGCACCAGAGCCACGCATTTTGCGAACGCTTGTCCCGCACCGATTCGACGCGTCGGATCCCGAATTTGCAAGGAGCATGAGCAGTTATTCACAAGGACAGCTGTTCGATTCAAACGCGGTACAAACCCTTGTCAACGGAGATGAGATCTTTCCTTCAATGCTGCAGGCAATCCATGCGGCTCGGTCTACAATTGATTTCGAGACCTATATCTATTGGTCGGGCGTCGTCGGTTATGAGTTCGCGACCGCCTTGGCAGCCAAAGCCCGGGAGGGTGTCGAGGTCCGTGTGCTCGTTGACTGGGTCGGCAGCCTGCCGTTCGATGAAGACCTGATCGAGATCATGACAAGCGCCGGCGTGCGGTTCCAGCGCTATAGACCTATTCATTGGTATACGTTGGATCGTGTAAACAACCGGACCCATCGCAAGCTGCTCATCGTCGACGGGCTGGTCGCGTTCACCGGCGGCGTCGGTATTGCCGACAACTGGCTCGGAAACGCCCGCAACCCAGATGAGTGGCGCGACACGCACTATCAAGTCAAAGGACCCGCAGTGTCTGCCTTCCAGGCGGCATTCGCGGAAAACTGGTTGGAGACGGCCGGCGAGACATTGCAAGGTGAGAAGTTCTACCCACCCTCCGAACCTGCGGGGTCGCTTAGCGCTCAGCTGATCCTGTCATCGCAGCCAAATGGCTCGGAGAACATGGAACTGATGATGCTGGCGGCGATCGCTGCCGCCAGGGATCATCTTCGCATCGGAATGGCCTATTTCGTGCCTGACGATATTGCCCTGCAGCAGATCTTGGACGCCAGGAAACGAGGGGTAGCAGTCGACGTGATCGTGCCCAACTGGCTCACAGACGTGCCCCTGGTCCGAAAGGGCTCGCGGTACTTCTGGGGCGACTTGCTCAAAGCTGGGGTCCGGATCTTCGAGTTCCAGCCAACGATGTATCATCCCAAACTCCTGATCGTCGACGACGTCTGGACGAGCTTTGGCTCTGCCAACCTGGACGAGCGCTCTTTGCGGCTGAACGACGAAGCCACGCTGAATGTCTACGGCCGGGATTTTGCCAAAACGCAGATCGACCTGTTCAGCCAGGATCTTGCGCGATCAAGGCAGATCAGTTTGGGCGAATGGGAAGCGCGCCCCCTGACCGAAAAAGTATCGGACTGGCTGGCCAGCAGACTACACTCGCAACTCTAGAGCCTCTTGGTGGACGAGTCCCCGCAAACCGGCATCTGCGCCCGTCAAATGGCTAATATGGTGCGCCACGCGCAAGAATGGGAGCAACCCCGCAATAACACCGAGCGGATTGCTCAACACGCGCCCAGCAACTTCATCGGTCGATGCATCCCCACCTCGTCGGTCACGCGGCCCCTTTGCGATCATGACAGTGAGACCCGAAAGTGCTCTCAACGATGGTGTATTAAGGTCCGCGCATGGGCGGCTGGAAGCCTGAGCGATCAGAGGCACCGGCATGTCTTAATGAGGACGAATACGCCCACTTGCGTAAGGCAGCGCCAAAAGCCCCGGGGCGATCCAGAAGCCGGGCTCAGCCATTGCGGCGAGATCTGACAGAAGTCGCTTCATGTTGCCCCACCCGTGCCCTGACGAATCCGCGGCCGATCATAAACTCGAGACAAGAGTCCGCTCTTGTGGGAGGAGAAGCGGGCTCTTAGCTGCGACCTAAGACCCAGCGGCCGGCGCAAGAGCCGCCCAGCGGACCCGATCGCCAGAAAAAAAGTCCGCCCGCGCCATTTGGGCGTCACCGTTTCGCGGCATCGCTGTCGGCAGCGGCGCGAGACAGGAACATCTGCGTCGTCTCGGCGAGATGGCTCTTGAGCCAATCCCCCCATCGCCTCCTCTTCGCGCAGATTCTGTTCACACACACACGCGCCACCTCGGCCTCCCCTTCGGCGTTGGCCGCGGCGATGAGCATCGTGTAGGAGGCAATCTCCATATGCTCGAAAGTATAGCTGGCAAGCGAACCCTTCATCACCTCGTCGCCGGCGAACACGCCGCTGATCGACTGGGACATGGCGGTGAGCTTGCCACCTGCGTCTTTCATCGCGGAGGATCCCTCTCCGATCCGGTCAAGACAGCTTTTGAGGCGCGAGGCCTGCTGCCGCGCTGACGGATGCGGTCGCCGAGTTCCGGATAGCTTTCGAGGCGTGACAGTTGCCCGGAGAGCATCGTCTCGGCCTGCTCCTCCATGGCGTGAGCGTCTCTCAGCCACTGTATCAACCAGTCGCGCGATTGTGTCATGAAGCTCTCCCTTTGGGTTGCTCGCCCAAACCGCGAGCGGAGAGGATGGTTCCGCCCGGGCTATGGCAGGCTCGGCCAGAGGGCTGTCGACGCGCGGATTAACCACCGACGCGACTTCGAGCAGCGAGCCTCAACTGGCAGAGGGCCGGAGTCTGTAGCTTCTTTAGACCTCGGATAGGTTTTGGCGGTATCTATCGGGAAAAGGAGCGGGAAAGTCATGACCGAGTTCTGGCAGTCACTCCTCGCCAATCTTGCCCTGGTCTCCATCCTCGTGGTCGCCTGGGATCTTGTGGCGGACTTCACCGGGCGCCTGTCGACGCGGATGCAGTCGCTGGTTCTTGGTGTGGTCATGTGCATGGGCGCGATCATTTCCATGGCGACGGGCTTGTCCGTCTCCGGCTTCGTCGTCGATCTCCGCGCCGCCTTCATTGCGGCTGCCGCGTTCTTCGGTGGATGGCCGGCGATGTTCATCGCTACTGCCGGCTCCATTGCCTATCGCATCTATCTCGGTGGACAGGGCGCGAGCGTCGGTGTCGTGGGGATCCTCATCACCGCTATAGTCGGTATTGCGTGGCACCACATCGTTACTGCCCGGTCTCGCACCATGTTCGACATATTCGGACTCGGCGTGTCGGTAGCTTTCGCCGGGCTGATCACGCTCCTGATCATCCCCTCGCAAGTCGTTGCCGACCTGGTGCAGCAGAGCACACTCCCATCACTCGTGTTCCGCTTCCTCAGCACCGTCCTCATAAGCGTTCTGCTGGACCGGCAGCAGCGGCGGCGCGATCTTGCGATGTCCAACATGATCTACCGGGCCATGGTCCGCGAACTCCCGGATTGCCTGAACATTAAGGATGTCGACGGCCGGTTCATCGCCGCCAATCCCGCCACTGCCGAAATGATGCGCGCCGCTTCGGTCGAACAGCTTATCGGCAAGACGGATTTCGATTTCTACTCTAAGGACGTGGCCGAGCGCTTCCGGCAGGATGAGATGGGCGCTCTGGAAGCCGGGCAGACGCTGCGCATCGACCAGCCGGCGGTTTTCCCGGACGGCAGACAAGGCTGGCTCTACACGCTGAAGGCACCGTTCCGCGACGAGACCGGCAAGATCAGCGGCGTCATCACCTACAATCGCGACATCACCGAGCAAAAGCGAAATGCCCAGCTGAAGAACGATTTCATCTCGACGGTCAGCCACGAATTGCGCACCCCACTGACCTCCATCCGCGGCTCACTTGGTTTGATCGCGGCCGGCGTCGCCGGCGAACTGCCGCCCAAGGCCGCCAATCTCGTCAACATCGCCCACACCAACAGTGAAAGGCTGGTTCTTCTCATCAACGACATCCTTGATATGGAGAAGATCGAATCTGGCGTGATCACCTTCAAGATCAGGCAGATGGCTGTCCGCCCGGTCCTGGAACAGGCGATTGCCGCCAGCACCAACTACATGGCCGACAGCCGAATCAGGATCGTCTTGGTCGACGATGCCCCGCGCGCCGAAGCCAACATAGATCCGGATCGCCTGCATCAGGTGATGGCCAACCTGCTGTCGAATGCGATCAAGTTCTCGCACACTGATGGCATCGTCACGGTGAAACTCCATCGTCGTGCCCCCGATATGCTGCGCATCTCGGTCGTGGACCAGGGCGCTGGCATCCCCGAGGCGTTCCGCAGTCGCATATTCGGGAAGTTCGAGCAGGCGGACGCCTCCAGCACTCGCAAGATAGGCGGTACTGGCCTGGGCTTGAGCATCGTCAAGGCCATCACTGAAAAGTTGGGCGGCGGCATCTCCTTCGAAACCGAGGAAGGCAAGGGAACCTCGTTTCACATTGACCTCCCCGAAGCGCACAGGCAGACCGAGAAGCCGGTTTCGGTCGAGCGCCGGGCGCGCAAGCGCGATGGCCGCCTGCGTGTCCTCATCTGCGAGGACGAGCCTGACATTGCTGTGGTGATCGCAGCACTTCTCGATGCAGAAGGCTTTGCCAGCGACGTCGCGCCCGATATCGACACCGCCAAAGCGCTGCTGAGCTCGCGCGACTACGTGGCGCTGACGCTCGACATCAAGCTGGCGGGGGAATCCGGAATCAAGCTCTTCCACGACATACGGGCATCACCGGTGAATTCCGACATTGCGGTCATCGTCATCTCCGCCGTCGCCGACGAGGCCAGGCGCTCGCTGAACGGCAGCGCCGTCGGCATCGTCGACTGGCTGGAGAAGCCGGTGGATTCGAAACGGCTTCACGCCGCTCTTGCCAAGATCGTCGGCCGTAGGGTCGAGCCGAAGCCACAAATCCTGCATGTCGAAGACGATGAGGGCGTGCTTGCGGTGATGTCAGAAGGGCTGGGTTCGGGCGTCTCGATCACCTCGGCGAAGACACTAAAGCAGGCCCAGGAGGCGATCGCCCGCTATCGCTTCGACCTAGTCATCCTGGATATCGCGCTTCCCGACGGATCGGGCCTCGACCTCCTGACCGATCTGCCGCTCGAGACTGCGGTCATCGTGTTCTCGGCGGCGGAACTCGACCAGAAGCTCGGCGATCGGGTGCAGGCGATCATGACCAAGACCAGAGCGTCGGAAATCGATGTGGCAAAGTTGGTACGGAACATGTTGGTTTCGTCCCGCAATGGCACTCGGCCTGCCGCGCACGCCAAGGAGTGATGCTAATGCCCGCAAGGATCCTCTATGTAGACGACGAGGACGATATCCGCGAAATCGCCCAGATGTCGCTGGAGCTCGAGCCGGAATTCGAGGTGCGATCCTGTTCTTCGGGCATGCAGGCGCTGGCCGATGCCGCCGAATGGCGGCCCGACCTCATCCTGCTCGATGTGATGATGCCGGACTTGGACGGACCGGAGACGCTGAGGCGCCTGGCCGAGTCCCGGCCGACGGCGTCGATACCCGTGGTGTTCATCACCGCGCGCACCCAGACGCATGAGGTCGAACGCTATCTGGCTATGGGGGCGGTGGGGGTGATCGCCAAACCTTTCGACCCGCTTGCGCTTGCCGGTGAAGTCAAAAGATTGCTTCTATCGCGCACCTGAGCCGACGTATGGCTTGGCCACCGAGCGCAGTTTGTCTGCACACTGTGCGATGCCGTTCAGGGCTCCTATACCATGTCGCCTTATTCATCTACTGATTGTGCCGAGGTGCAGGCGCAGCGAATCAGGTTGTCTATAATCGCGTGGCATCGGCGGACGTCGATGAGAGAGTCGAGACGAATATTTCTGTCTGCATGGACCGCATTGGCGGATGTCGGTTCATGGGATCACTCCGGGGGGCGACGGAACCGGAGCAAGGCTGGTGAACGGAGCGAAGGCAAGAGTTCTGATTTGCGATGACGATCCCTTGTTGATCGAGCTGATGGAATTCAGGCTCAGGGCAAAGGGATATGAGGTCATCAAAGCAGTAGACGGGGCGGAAGCGCTCTCGAAGGCAGAGCATGAGGCGCCGGACATCATCGTGCTCGACGCGATGATGCCCAAGGCCGACGGCCTGGAGGTCCTTGCCCGCATCAAGGGCGATCCGGCTTTGTCCGAAACCCCGGTCGTCATGCTGACCGCCCGCAAGGGCGAAAGGGACATCGTCTCGGCCCTCGAAAAAGGAGCCGACGACTACCTTGTGAAGCCATTCATCCCCGAGGAGCTTCTGGCGCGGTTGGCGCGTCTGCTCGCGCGAAAGAGCGGGAAACGCTGATGCGGCGCTGCCGGTGCGCAGCCCTTGGCGCATGTCTGATCCTGGCGATCGCTGCGCCCCAGGGCGCGGTGCTGGCGCAGACGGTGGATGAACTTTACGAGTTCGGCGTCAAGGCCAGGCAAGCGCAGCATTTTGACGAGGCGGTGGAGTTTTTACGGCGCGCCCTTGCGCTTAAACCCGATAACGCCGACGCCTTGGTGCAACTCGGTTTTGCCGAACTCGGCCGCGACAATCTGTCGGCAGCGCGCGACGCTTTTTCCAACGCCCTGTCCTTGGCCCCAACCTATCGGGACGCCAGCTTTGGCATGGCTGAGGTCGAGTTCCGCTCGGGCAATCTGGATGCCGCGCTTCCGCTAGCCGAAACGGCCCTGCGGGCCGAGCCCGGCAACGCTGACGCCGCCACGCTTATCGCGAATATCCAGAAGGCGAAGCAAGCCGCCGGCAGTGAGGTGAGACGATCTCCCGCGGTTCCGGCGCCGACAAAGAAACCGACTAGCCGGCGGCCCGATCCCGTCGCCGGTCTGATGGAGCAGGGCAGACGCCTGCGAGCGGCGGGAAAGCTGCCCGAGGCGGAGAAAGTCTATCGCCGGGCACTGGGACTGGCGCCGAAGAACACCGACATCCTCGTCGCCCTTGGCCTGGTCGTCGGCTCCAGCCAAAGCTTCGACGAGGCGGGGCTTTTCTTCGACCGCGCGCTTGCGATCAAGCCGGGCCTTCTCGACGCGCGGCTCGGCAAGGTGCGCCTGGCGATCTGGCGGGGCGACGCGCCGAGCGCCCGCCGCTTGGTCGATGGCGTGCTGGCCTCAGTGCCAGGCAATGTCGAGGCGCTCGAGCTGGATGCGAGAGTGGCTTTGCTCGAGGCCGATTACACGCGGGCCGGGCAGTCGTTCCAGCGCGTGCTTGCGGCCGATCCGCGCAATGCCGAGGCGCTGGTCGGGCTCGGCGATGTGCGCCGCGCCGAGGGTAAAGAGGAGGACGCGCGGGATGCCTACAGCCAAGCGCTCGCCGTCGAGCCTGGCTCTTTCGATATCGAGCAAAGGCTGGCCGTGCCGCCGCCGCGCAAATGGCGGCTCGACCTCGGCAGCGAGGTGAGCGATCTCACCAGCGAGCTCGGCGACTGGACCGACAGTTCGGCAGGCCTTGCCTATCGGCTGTCGCCGCGCACCACGATTTCCGGTCGCACCCGGCTGGCCACACGCTTCGGCCGCACCGACGTCCAGATCGAAGGCCGTATCGACCAGGCCTTCTCGCCGGCGTTCTCTGCCTATGCTCTGGCGGCGGCGACGCCGGACGCTGATTTCCTCGCGCGCTATTCGATCGGCGCCGGGGCTTCGTGGCAGGTCATGGCGTCGGCAAAGGCGTTCGGCCCGCTTTCGCTCAACATCGACGCCCGGTACGACAATTTCGCCGACACAAATGTCACCAGCATCTCGCCATGGGTGCAGACCTCTATCCTAGACGGCCGCCTGGGGCTTTCCGCCCGCTGGGTTCATGCGCAGGATGATATCGGCACGGGCGCAGACGGTTATGTGCTTCGCGTCGACCTTGCTGCGACACCGCACTTCAACGTGTTCGGCGGTTATGCCGACGCTCCCGAAATCTCCGACGGCACGCTGGTGCCGACGCGCGCGGTCTTTGGTGGTGTTTCCTGGGACATCAGCGATCCGCTGACGTTGCGCGCCAGCATCGCGCATGAAGAACGACCGAGATTCGACCGGAATACATTCGGTCTCGGCCTGACCGCGCGGTTCTAACCATGTGGTACATCTGGGATCTCTCCATACTGCTCAGCGCTCTTTCGCTGGTGATCATGCTGTTCCTGATCGCGAGACGCGTCCTGCAGGAGCGCCGGAGCAAGGCTGCGGCCGACCAGCGGCGTCAGCTTCTGACTGCGCTGATCGCCTTCACCGAGAGCCGCGACCGCGAGGTGTTGAAAACGGCCATTCTTTCGGTGCCGGCTGGCGTGGCGATCAATACCGGCTTCGAGTTCATTTCGCTTTTGCGCGGCGAGGAGCACGACGATGTCCTTGCTGCTTTCAAGGAATGTGGCCTGCCGGCCCTTGTCGGCAGGCAACTGGAAAAGGGCAACGGCGCCGAACGCATCCATGCGGCCGAGATGCTGGCGGCGCTGCGCTCGGAAGGTGCGGTGGCAAGCCTGCTTTCCGCGCTCGACCACGACCGCTCGCGCGAGGTCAGGATCGCCGTCGCCATAGCGCTCTGCGATCTGAACAGCCTGCCGCCGCTCGGCATTGCGCTGCGCAAGATCGGCGTGGCCGGGCAGCGCTCGCGACGCCTGATCGAGCTGTTCAGGGGCTTTCCGCACGCGCGCCTGGAGGAACTGGCGGACCATGCCGCGCGCGCCGACGCCGTGCCCTTCATAAGGGCGGCCGCGATCGACGCATTGGCCCGCGCCGGCGGCTTCCGCTTCGCCGATCTCTTCGCCCGCTTGGCCGACGACGCCTCGCCCGAGGTTGCCGCGGCGGCACTGCGGGCGCTCGGCCTCACCGGAAATGCCGACGCGCCGGCGATCCTCTCGACCGCGATGACAAAAGGCGACTGGGAGGTGCGCAGCGCGGCCGCCGATGCCGCCGGCCGCCTCGGCCTCGCCGAACTTGGCCGGCCGCTATCCAAGCTGATGGGCGACGAGGTGTGGAACGTGCGCTATGCCGCCGCCAACGCGCTGCGCTCCTTCGGCCAGCCGGGAGAGCGGTTGCTGCGCCAGATTGCCGACAGTGAGGTCTCGCGCAGCCAGCGCACCGCCTCGCTCATTCTTGCCGAGGGACCAGCCGTATGATCGCCGACTGGAGCGACGAGATCGTTCTTGCCGCCACCATCTTGTCTTGGTTCATCATCGGGGCCGGGCTGGCGCAGACGACGATATACCTCCTGCAGCTCATCGTCGCCGGCTATGCATTGTCCAAGCGCCCACCGGTCGCGCGCTCGGCGCTGCTTTGGCACCGCTATGGCGATGTCGCGCCGCCGATCGCGCTATTGGTGCCCGCCTACAACGAGGCCTTGAACGTGGTCGAGAGCGTCCATTCCATGCTGGCGCTCGAATATCCCAATTTCGAGGTCATCGTCATCAACGACGGCTCGAAAGACGAGACCTTGCTGCGCCTCATCGAGGCGTTCAAGCTGGTAAAGTTCCATCGGCCCTATGAGGAGGCGCTCGCGCACAATCCGATCCGCGGCCTCTATTCGTCACCGATGACCGAGCGGCTGTTCGTCGTCGACAAGGAGAACGGCGGCAAGGCCGACGCCCAGAACGCCGGCATCAATGTCTGTCGCGCGCCGCTCTTTTGTGTCATCGACGGCGACTCTATCCTTGAGCCCGACGCGCTGATGCGTGCCGCCCAGCCATTCATCGACGACCCCGAGCGCACCATTGCCGTCGGCGGCACGATCCGCATCGCCAACGGCTCCAGGATCGAGGCAGGCAGGGTGCGCGAAGTCCGTCTGCCACGCCGTCTGTTGCCACTGCTCCAGGTGGTCGAATACCTGCGCGCCTTCCTGATGGCGCGGCTTGCCTGGAGCCGCATCAACACACTGATGCTGGTCTCCGGCGCTTTTGGCATGTTTCGCCGGGCCGAAGTGGTGGCGGTCGGCGGCTTCACCAAGGGTTCGATGGGCGAGGACCTCGACCTCGTCATCAAGCTGCACCGCTATATGCGGGATAAAAAGCGCAAATACCGCATCCAGTTCATTCCGGAGCCGGTGTGCTGGACCGAGGCGCCGGAATCGCTGAGCGTCCTTGCCCGGCAGCGCACGCGCTGGCAGCGCGGCTCGCTCGAATGCTTCTTCCGCTACCGCTCCATGCTCTTCAACCCGCGCTATGGCCGCGTCGGCTTTCTCGGCTTCGGCCACATCTTCATTGTCGACGTTCTGGGACCGGTGGCGGAGGTGCTGGGCTATATCCTCATCCCCGCCTTCTGGCTGCTCGGTGTCCTTTCGGCCGAATATCTTCTGGCCTTCACCTCGCTCATCTTCACCTATGGCGTCTGCGTGAGCGTATGCTCCCTCGTTCTCGAAGAGGCCGAGTTGCAGCGTTTTCCCCGCGCCAGGGACCTCGCGGTATTGACGGCGGTCGCCGTGATCGAGAATTTCGGCTACCGCCAGCTCAACAATTTCTGGCGCGTGAAGGGCTGGTGGCAATTTCTTCGGGCCGACCAGAGCTGGGGTGAGATGACCAGGACCGGCCTGGGCGGCGCGAAGAAGTGAGCCCCGTCTGCTGAGTCACTTCAGCGTCCGCTCGATCTCCGTGATAAGCGCATCGAGTGCGGCGTGCGAGGCCCCATCGTCCGCCTGCTCGATCAGCAATGTCTCCAACGCCGATGCCCGCGCGCTGATCTCCGCAAACCCGAATGTCCCCGCGGCCCCGGCGAGCGAGTGCGCGGTGGGAATCAGGGTGTCGTTGGAGCCCACTGACGGGCCTCTCTGACGCGCCGCCCTCAACTCCGCGAGTTGAGTGGCGCACCGAGCCAGGAAACGCTGTCGTAAGGGGGCGAAGGGATCATTCAGAATGGAAGGGGCCTCCATGGATGGCTTTAGAGGTATTCAAGCAGAAAACTCGGTGGAGTGGAACGAACTGCTTGCGGTCCACGCTCCTGTCAGAGCAGAACTGCGGCGCCCGCTTCAGCCAAATGCAATGGCGATGAGTTTTTGATGTCCAACTGCGGAATGAGCGAGCTGGTCGGCATAGACCTTCTTGAAGGCCGGCGAGCGGGGTGCATTCAACGTATTTTCAAATGTTTGGAGCCTGCTGCGGTTTGCCTAGCCACTCGTCAAGCGCGGGACATCTGAAGCGCAATACGATTTCGTCCTTCCGATTTGGCACGAAAAAGAGCCAGATCGGCGGCATTGACGAAATCCTTCGGCGTTTCGTTCTCGGTGGGCACCGCTGTTGCGACGCCAACGCTGATGGTCACGCGATCCGAGCCGTGGGGTATGTTCAGCTCCCGCACGCTCTGGACGAGCTGCTCTGCGATCGCACTGGATTGTTCCAGTAAAGTGTCGACCAGCACGATGACGAACTCTTCGCCTCCGTACCGCGCAGCGAGATCGGTGGAACGGCCGGAACCGCTCTGGATTACGCGGGCGATTTGCTTGAGCACCTCGTCGCCGGCCATATGGCCATAGGTATCATTGTATCGTTTGAAGTTGTCGGCATCGATCATCAACAGCGACAATGGGGATTGTGCGCGAAAAGCACGCTTCCATTCAGACGCCAGATATTCGTCAAAATAGCGCCTGTTGCCGAGGCCCGTCAGGCCATCGATCCGCGTCAGACGTTCAAGCTCGAGATTAGCACTGATCAGCTGTCGCTGGCTTTCCCTTAGCGCTCGGTATGCAGCTTCTCGCTGGACGTGATCCAGATAGGCCCGCGTGTGATATCGAACGCGTGCAATCAGCTCGATACGATCCGGAAGCTTTACGAGATAATCGTTCGCTCCCGCAGCGAACGCTTCGCCCTTGGTGGCTGGGTCTTCCTTGCTCGACAGCACAATGACTGGTACCGCGCGTGTCGAAGCATGCTTCCGGTATTCTCGCACCAGATGCAGCCCATCGACCCCGGGCATGACGAGATCCTGCAGGATGACGGTTGGCTTTACCTCGTCGGCGACCGTGATCGCTCTCAAAGGGTCGGTGCAGAAGTGTAACGAGATATCAGGCTCGCTGGCTAGAGCGCGCCTGACCGCCTCGCAAACCATGATCTGGTCATCGATGAGCAGAACCATGGATGAATAGTTATCTGCAAGTGGTGGGACCAGCTGTGGTTCTAGCGTCATCGGACGAACCCTTTCACCTGGAGCGCTGAAAGGGCTTCGATTATGCGTGAGCCGATCGCACTCAAAGGAAGAATATCAACAGCCGCGCCGACATCGGCGGCGGCCTTCGGCATGCCGTAAACGGCGCTGGTTGCTCTATCCTGCGCGATTGTGAGATGCCCCTTGTCGCGGAGCTGTCTCAACCCGTGCGCACCATCCTTGCCCATGCCTGTGAGCAGGACTCCAATCACCGAGCCAGGCCACCATTGCGCGGCACTTTCGAAGAACACATCTACGGACGGCCGATAAACGCTGTCCTCGGGGCTAGGCGTATAGCCAAGTTGCTGAGCTGACTTGAAAACCAGATGATCCGCGGAACTGGCAATGAGAACGGTGCCCGCTTGAGGACTATCGTTTTCCCGCGCTGGACGGATCGGGAGAGGCGTATGCTGGCCGAGCCAATCAGCAAGGCCTGGAACGAATTGGGCATCGAGATGCTGTACGAGCACGATGGCGGCGGCGAAATCAACGGGAAACGCGCTCAGGACTGCGGCAACGGCGGCCGGCCCGCCAGCAGAGGCACCGATTGCAATTAGCCGTCGAGCTGTCGGCTCAGCCGCACGGGACATCCTCCTTCTTGCCTTGCCCGGCGCATCGCCGATCAGCTTGCCGATCGTTGCTATCTTGTTGGTCAACAGCCGTGCGGATTGCGAGGACGCATCACCTTCGATGCCTACTGAGGGAATATCGACGGCGTCGAGCGCGCCATGCGCCATCGCTTCGTAGACGCCGGCGACGTTGGCTTCGATACTGGCGGTCACCAGCAAGATTGAACATGGGGTTTCCGCCATGATTCTGCGGGTCGCTTCCACCCCGTCCATCTCTGGCATCGCTAGATCCATGAGTATCAGATCCGGCAGATCACGTCTGCAGACCTCGACCGCCTCACGCCCATTGGTCGCAATCCATGCGACTTGGTGTTCGCCGGTCGACATGACCAGCCGGCGCAGAAGTTCAACCGCCATCGGCATGTCGTTGACTACGCCAATTCTCATTCGTTGATCGCCAATTTCGATCTCATTCAGTCGCCTCGCCGATCATGTCCACGACGGCATGGATCAGCGCCTCGTCCTGAAAGGTACTCTTGGTCAGATAATAGTCGGCACCGGCGTCAAGCCCGCGCGAGCGGTCTTCTTCCCGATCCTTGTATGAAACGATCATGATGGGTGTGTTCCTGAGATGGACGTCCTTTCTGATCAGGCTCACCAGTTCGATACCATCCATGCGCGGCATGTCTATGTCAGTGACGACGAGATCAAAAGGACCAGATCGGACGGCATTCCACCCGTCCATACCGTCGACTGCCACTTCGACGTCATAACCGTGATTGCCCAGCATCTTGCGCTGGAGTTCGCGAACCGTGAGTGAATCGTCAATCACCAGCACGCGCTTGCGTCTGCTCGGTCCGGGACCGCCCGCGGCTCGCCGAAGGGCTCGAAATCCGCTGGACGACGCAAGCTTTTCCACCGATCGAACCAGATCATTGACGTCGAAGATCAGAACAGGCGAACCGTCCTCCATCAGGGCCGCTGCGCTGATGTCCTTGATCTTGGCAAACCGGGAATCGAGAGGTCTGATCACCAGTTCGCGTTCCCCGAGAAAACGGTCGACGATTACGCCGTAGGCGTCCCCCCGACCCGTTTCCACCACGACGACCGAGAGTTCCTCTGGTTCGGACGCAGACTCTCCTCGATCCAGCACCTCGCGCGCTGTCACCAACCCGATCTGTCGATCGTTCAAGCGAAAATGCGGGCGGCCCTGCAGGAGGTTGATCTCCACCCGCTGCAATTTCATTGTCTTGGAGATGGCAGCGAGTGGAAACGCATAGGGCTCCCCATCGACTTCGACGAGTAAGGTGCGCAGGACTGACAACGTCAGCGGCAGTTGCAGTTGAAACCGGGTTCCTCGACCAAATTCCGAGGAGACGCTCGTGATTCCGCGAACCTCCTTCGTCATCGCCTGCACTGCGTCGAGTCCCACGCCACGGCCGGAGACGTCGGACAGGCCAACTTTCATCGAAAAGCCGGGCAGAAAAAGGAATGCCAGCAATTCCGTTTCGCTGAGCGCGTCGGCGCTTTCCCTGGTTGCAAACTGCCGGGCGACGACAGTCTCGCGCAGCTTCGAGAGCTCGATCCCTCTGCCGTCGTCCACCACGGCTATTTGCAGCAGTCCGGCATTGTGCCTCGCTTCGAGCCTGATGAGTCCCTCTTCGGGTTTGCCGGTTGCGAGGCGCTCATCAGGCGGTTCAAGCCCATGGTCTACCGCGTTGCGCAGAAGATGCCCCAAGGGGGCATCCAGCTGCTCGAGGATATCGCGGTCGATGCCGGTCGAGCCGCCTATGATCTCCAGTCGCACTCGCTTGCCAAGTGTACGACCGAGGTCGCGGACCGTTCTTGCGTAATGTCTCACCCCGTCTTCAAAAGGTCGCATCCGGCTCGCCAACGTCTCCTCGTACAATCGGTTGGCAAGATCGGTGGCTTTCCGATCGACTGAATCCAACTCATCGAGACGCTCCGCCAAGAAGGCTTGGCTCAACCGAAGCTTTCGCTGCGTTTCAACCAGCGCTTCCACCACAGCCGCATCTTTTGTGACCGGCAGCAGCACTGCATCAAGATTGTCGAACGCACTTGCGATGTCTGATTGAAGGTGCTTCAGCCGCAGCAGCCCGTCAGCGAATGGCCTGAGCCGCCGAGCTTCCATCAGCGACTCGCCGGCCAAACCGAGCAATCGGTTCAGGCTTTCTGCCGTCACCCGAACCATTCTATCTGAGCCGATGCTCCCTCGGGCTTGAGCTTTCGGCTCGACAAGGGGGTTCGCTGACGAGGTTGCCGCCGGCTCCTTTCGGCTATGCTCTGGCGTTGCGAAATCAGCTGCCGAATCTTGGGGTGCGGGCTCGGGGAGGGACAGTTCCTCAAACTTCGCCAGAAAGCTTTCGACTTCCGGGTTGACGCTCTCGTTCGATGATCCCGATGCGATCAATTTCAGAAGGTCAGAGCCTTGCAGAAGCGCATCTATATGCTCCTTGCGTACCCTCAGATGCCCACGTTGCGCGGCGACCAAGCAATCTTCCATTGCATTTGCAACTTTGACGGCGGGCGTCAGATCGATGATGCGGGCTGCTCCTTTCAGCGAATGCGCGGCCCGCATGCATTCTTCCAGTGCGTCGGTGGCGACAGGATCGCGTTCGAGCGCCAGAAGGCCGGAGGTCAAAGCCTGTGATTGCGTCTCCAGTTCGGCCTGGAAAAGGCTCAACATCGAAACCTGGCTGAAGTCCTCATCTGTCATGCCATGCTCCGATCCATCATCGTGAGCAGTTGTCCCGGGTCGAGACAGCCAACAGCCCGTTCCCGCCAGGGCAAAACGGCAACAGTAGCCGCCGACAGCGTCTTGCCGATCGTAGCTGGCACGGCGAGAGTGTCGCGTGCCCGGTAGCGATGTAAGCCGTGGACCTCATCAACCGTGAAAGCAACCCGCTTGTCCCGCTCGCCCACCACGACGAGGCGGCGAAATATCTTGGCTCGTCTGCCTTGTTCCTCCTCCTTGGGTTCGTCGATCCCGAGCAATTCAGCGAGCGACAGGCAAATCAGCAATTCGCCCCGGACATTGGCGATGCCGAGCACTGCACTATTCCTGCGGTGTGGAAGGGAATGAACGGGACGGGATTCAGCCACTTCATGAAAAATGCCAGCTGGAAGCGCCAGCCATTCGTGCCCCAACCGGAAGAGAACGGCCGTCTGTGGCGCTTCATCGTCCGCCGAAACGACCGCTGCACGACCAGCGCTATCGGGCCATTCGCCGCGATATGCCGAGGGCGCCGCACGATCAAGGAGGCGCCGTGCAATCTTCCTGTAGGTCGGGCAATTCCGGCAGTGTAGATGCTGCTCCAGTTGGGGACAGGACTTGTCACCCCGAACGCCTATCCGCCGCCAGCAATCGTCGATTTCAATCTGCTCCACTGGCAGAGCGATCCTTGTCGAAGCCGGCATCAGGTGCCGCTCCTTTTCTGGACCCGGACCAGCCTGTCGGCCAGCGCCTCGGCGCCGCTGTGGTCGCCTTGCTTGCGAAGCAGCAAAGCCAGGTGGACCAGAGCCTCTCGATGATTTGGCGCGAGATAGAGTGCCTTGCGATAGCTTTGCGCGGCCTTGGATGCAGCGCCATCCGCATCCTGAACGAGGCCCAGCAGGTAGAAGATTTGCGCGGAAGGACCGAATTTCTCGAGATGGGCGAGGGCGACCTCCTGTGCCTCCTTTACCCGACCCGCATTGGCGATCCGTTCAACCGCGACTAGGCTTTCCGAGACCTGATCAACGGGCTTGGCCAGGGCCGGCGCACTGTTTTCCTTGCCGACGGTCAGTCGTGGCCGAAGAACGGGCTTGCTCTTGTTGAGCTTCGGGGTTGATGTCCGCACCGGGATAGCAGTTGTCGGCGCCGCGGCCTTGATGGGCTCCGATTCTAGGAAGGCAAAGGCCAAGGGCCATTCAGCGGAAATAAAGCCATGCAGCCTTGGAAGTGCTGCTTCCGCGGGACCGACCAGAAGAAGTCCGTCCGTGGCCAAGAGGTCTTTCAGGCGGGTCAATGCGCGATCCTGCAGTTCGCGATTGAAATAGATCAGCAAATTCCGACAGAGTACGATGTCGTAGACCTCTTGCCCAAAAATTGCGCGAGTACCGAATAGGTTGCCGACCCTGAAGCGAACCTGTTTCAGCACCGCAGCACTGGGCCGCAACCCACCCTCGACCGCTTCGAAATAGCGGTCCCTGAATTCGAGATAGCTGCCGCGAAAGGAATTGCGCCCGTAGACGGCACGTTCAGCCAGCGCGATATTGCGGGTACTGACGTCCACCGCATCGATGTTGAACTCGTGCGCCTCAAAACCGGCATCGAACATGGCCATTGCGACCGAATAGGCCTCTTCACCGGTTGAACATGGCAGGCTCAAGACTTTTGTTGGCTGAGCACGCTTGTGCACGCGCGCATGCCGCGCCAACATCGTGAACGCTTCTCGGTCGCGAAAGAACCAAGTCTCCGGGATCACCACCGCATTGATCAACTCCTGAAGCTCCTGCGGGGAACCGGTCAAGTGTTCCCTATAGGCCTGAGGATTGGCAATCCGGCACGCTGCCATCCGGTCTCTGACCGCCTGACGGACCACTGTCGGGCCAACGCTGGCACTGTCCAGTCCAATGGTTTCCATCAGGAGCTTTTCTATTGCGCCGGTCATTAAACACCCATCACGGCCTGGCGGAGCAATGCGGTACGAATCTCTTCCGAAAGCAGCGCTTCCGCTTTGACCCACTGAATGATCTCCGTGCCATCCGAAGTCACCGGACCAAGATAAGACGGCGTTCCTGGCTCGAGGCCGAACGGCGCGAAGTCGGCAGGGTCTCGCTCGACCGTATCCGTCACCCGTTCCGCGACCAACCCAAGCAGGCGTTGCTCGCCATCTCGCGCCGGGTAGCGCGTAACAACGATCCGGGTGCTCAATAGGCGCTCCGATGGCCGGCCAAGCGCAAGAAGAGTAACATCGATGAGAGGGATGGGTATTCCGTTATAACTGACCAGGCCGACCACACCGGTTGGCGCACCCGGCAGAACTTTCACATCGATATAGGGCAGCACCTCTTCAATTTGGTGGACATCGATCAAGTAGCGATCCGAACCCATACTGAAGGCGAGGAATAGCATTATCACCTCCTACTGCCGGCCCGCTATGCTCTCAGCTTGAACCTTGAAATGCTGCTTCGCATGCTACCTGAGACTTGATTGAGCTCGTCGATCGCGAGCGTCGATTGCTGAAGGGACTCGACTGTTTGCTGAGCTGCCTCGCTTAGCTGGGTTAGCGTGTCGCTTATCTGTCCCGCGCCGATCGCTTGTGCTTGCATGCCTTCATTGGCGACTTCGAAACGTGGCACCAACCCCTGGACCTGCTGGATGATGTCGAAGAGTTGCCCGCCGACCTGCTGGATTTCGTGCATGCCCCGGCGGACCTGCTCGGAAAACTTGTCCATGCCCATCACACCGGCAGCGACTGCCGACTGGATGTCTTTGACCATCTGCTCGATATCGTAAGTGGAGACGGCCGTCTGGTCCGCAAGCCTTCGGATCTCTGTCGCCACCACTGCAAAGCCCCGGCCATATTGGCCGGCCTTCTCAGCCTCGATGGAAGCGTTGAGCGACAACAGGTTCGTCTGATCGGCCACTTTGGTGATGGTCGTCACCACCTGATTGATGCTGCCAGCTTTCTCGCTCAGGATCGCGAGTTTGGAATTGATCGCACCCGCCGCGTCCATGACCTGCTGCATGGTTCCTTCCATACGGGTCAGCCCCTCTTGCCCTCCGCCGGCGACGGCCGCCGTTTGCTCGGCAACTGTCGAGACCTCGTTCATCGTGCGAACCAGCTCGTTTGAAGTGGCGGAAATTTCCTTGGCTGTCGCGCGGATCTCAGTTGTGGTCGCGGCGATTTCAGTCGCTGTTGCCTGCTGCTGCTTGGAGGTTGCAGCAATCTCAGTTATCGACGTGCCGACCTGTATGCTGGACCTTTGTACCTGACCAATGAGAGTTGTGAGATCGTCTGCCATTGCGTTGAAGCCGTCGGCAAGCACGCTGAATTCGTCCCGGCGCCTCAGATCGAGGCGTTCGCTGAAGTCGCCTTGCCGTATCATTTGAACTGCGTCGACCAAACGTGTGAGCGGAGCTGTGATAGCGCGGAACAGCTGGTAACCCAAAAGAAGGGCTAGTCCGAGGGCTATCAACAAGCCCACGCTCAAACCGACTTCCGCCGTGCTAACGATTGAGCTGATTCGCTGCGTCGCGCTGTTTGCCTCGCCTCTGTGATCCTCGAGCATGGCTTGCAGAGCGGACTGCAATTTCACAAAGATCGGCTCTACCGTGTTCTTGATGACCGGGCTTTCATTGGGAGTTTCACCTTTCGACAAGGCAGCTCGGCTCGTGTCCAGCACAGCAGTTTCCGCCAGCCGAAATTGGTTGGCGAGTTCTTTGACGACTGCGTAATTCTGCTTGTCGATGTCGGAGACGATCGTTGCTTCATACTCGTCCATCAACCGCCGCACTTGGTCGCGATTGGTCGCGATCGTGCTTTCAAGCGTGCTTTTATCCGACGGGTTGTCCTGGAGGGCATATTCCTGAAGCAGGCTATGTGCCTTCATCTGCCCCATCATGATCTCGGTGCTGTGATAGAGGTCTGGAAGGATGCCCTTCTCGACCTCAGTTGCCTCCCGCTCCGCCTGAAGAAACCAGGCGTACGCGATAACGGCGATCACGGACATAACCACCAGAACGGCAGCGAAACTGACGAGGATGCGGTGGCGTATTGTCAGACTCGTCATGGAACCGGTTCACCTATGGGGGCATTGAGGCCTGCGCGAAAAGCGCTCGTTCCGACGTTTCGAAAAGGTGCGTCGAAAAGCAGCAGTCTTATGCAGAATGGTTTCTTTTCCGTTCCATCGCTAATGATGGCGAAGCGGCTCGCCAGTCGGCGCCCCCAATAAGCGTGGTCAAAGGCATGTCTCGCCGTCGACATAGATAAACCCGACATCGGCTGGGGCGGCACGCACCGTCAAGTGGAGCGTGCATGAGCTGCTTGAGGCCAGGAGTTGAATGACTGCTTAGCCCGCTTGATGCCGAAAGCCGACCTCTCGCTTGCGTCCCCTAATTTCACCTTGAATCCAACGCAAAGTAAAAAAGGGCCGAGCTGAGACACATATGGTGTGCACGCCGAGCGGACTTTGCGCTGCCGCCCGAGAACCATCTTGGAACGAAGCCAAACGTTCTCTAATTGCAGATGCTGGTGACTTGGAAGGACGCGCACAACGGAAATCCAAGGAATTTTCGACGCACTCGCAACATCCAAGCATGAGCGGTGGAGAGAAGTTCTATACTCACCTGTTCGACCCGGGGCCTGATGACCGTCCCATGCCGGGGTTGATCCATATGGCGTGGCGTCGCAGGCGCGAACCTTCAAATTTTCCGTGATAAAGAGAATGCTGGATTCAGTAGGCTGACAATTGTAGTGCCGAGAATAGATGAGGCCCGCAATCGCTTGAAGAAATTGGAGTGAAGCTGACCGCTGAACCGGAGGCTGACTGCGGAAGGATCGCTACGAGTTCATCTGCAAGGCGTGGGCGTCACAGCCGGAACGCTTCAGACTCAATCCGCTCCAGCAAATGCCGGGACCAAACATTTAGGCGATCAACCGGGGTGGGCAAGATGTGCCGCGTGCGCAGATATCAGGGCCCTGAATCTGCCGCTCAACAGGCACCTCGCCGCTGGCCAATCGCTCGCCGCTGGAAAACGCGGCCGCGCTGGCTGAGGAAAAACATCTTCGGCTGGGCCGGCGACTCTATGCCATGAAGCCTCCGGCAGGCTTGGACTGCGCGAAAAAAGGCGGCGTCGCCCGGCTGGGTCTGTCACACTACACCACGACGGACGAGGTCGACCAAGCCATAGAGGCCGTTGCCCGGCTCGCGGTCCGACGGGGGGCATTAAGTAGGCAAAAAGGGGACCATCTGTGGCTGCTGTGGATAATGGTCCTGGTGTCTTGCTGATTGGGCCAGCTAGCGCGCACTCTCACAGCTATGGTGGCAGAGCATGTCGAATTGGCCTTGTTTGAGCAGTCACTCGGCAACATCGAAGGCCTCAATCGACCGTTCTGTGATCGTGTGGCGGACGCTGCGGAAAAAACCGAAGGGTCGGTTCTGTTCGATGTCCGCGTTGACGGCGATACCTGGGTTCAGCGGATAGCTGCGATTGGATATGGCGTGATAGGTACAGCTATAATCGTGATGGGGAAGAACGGACAACTTAGATGCGCATCGGTAGACGGGGATACCGCTCTTTTGGTGTCAGAACTGGCTGCCTGGAATGCGTCTCCGCTTGGTGAGCAAGCGAAGATTGATCAACGCGGAGCAGCCAACATCCTGCTGGCGACGCTCCGTAGTTCAGGTCACTTCGGCAGTGGTGGCTGGCGTTCCTGAGCGAGGCTTATGCAGCCTTCTGGCTAACCACCAGCGGGATAGTCGAGTTCCAACGATCCAGATTTCCAGGGCGGCAAATTGCTTGCCCTGTGACGTCCCGTGACTGACGGTCAGGTCTCCCTGCCTGGGCGGGTTGGGCTACAATACCGGCTCCGCCAAAGCGGTCGATCTTGCTGGAAGCTTGCTGCCGCGGTCACGGGTTGGGCCATGCCGCATAGCAGCTACGTACAGGCAGCCTTACAGCAGCAGAATGAAAACCGACCGCCCTATTCCCGCCTGTACGGCACGCCCAGCATAGCCGGTGCGCTGGTCCGCGAGCGACGGATCATCAACGCAACGATCGCCGCAACATAAGGCATCATCAACATATATTGGTAGGGGATGGCGATACCGACGCCCTGGATTTGCAATTGCAGCGCGTCGAGGAAGGAGAACACCAGAGCCGCCACGAAAACCGGGTAGGGGCGCCATAGGCCGGCGATGACGATGATGATGGCCAGCCAGCCGCGCCCGTTGGTCATGTCCGGCACGAAACGCGCCGCCTGGCCGACGGAGAGAAACGCGCCGGCAACGCCCGCCATCAGGCCGCCGAAGAGCACGGCGGCATATTGCACCGGCGCGACCTTTACCCCCTTAACATCGAGGGCCTTGGGATTGTCGCCGGCGCAGCGCACGATCAGTCCATAACGCGTCCGGAACAGGAAGAGCCATACCGCCGGCACCATCAGAAAGGCTATGTAGGTCAGCACCCGCTGGTCAAACAGGATGGGGCCCAGCACGGGAACATCGCTCAGCCCTGGCACCGGCACATCGGCGAAGAAAGGGATGGTCGGCGTCTTGCCGTCGCCAGCGAAAGCGGAACGCAACCAGTATGTGGAAAGGCCGGCGCCGAGCAGGTTGACGGCAAGACCGGTGACGATCTGCTCTACTTTCAGCGTGATCACCAGCACGGCAAAGACGAGAGCCATCAGCGCGCCGGTAAATCCGGCAGCGAGGACGCCCAGCCATAACGACCCGCTTTCATAGGCGGCGAGATAGCCGGTGAAGGCTCCCATCAGCATCATGCCCTCAAGACCCATATTGTAGACGCCGCTGCGCTCGGCGATGAGTTCGCCAAGTGCGGCGAGCAGGAGCGGGGTGCTGATGCGGATGGTGGCCGCCGCCACACTGACCAGGATTGAGGTTTGAAAGAGTGCGTCAAGCACGGCCGACCCTCCGCAGGCGGAAATTGCACGCTGCCCAGCCAGCTAGGAAGAACAAAAGCAGGATCGCCTGGATGGCGTATATCAGCGCCGAGGGCACGCCGGTCTTGATCTGCATGAGCGTAGCGCCGTTGAGCAACGCTCCGAACAGCACCGAGGCAACGACGACGCCAAGCGGATGCAATTGGCCGAGGATGGCCACGATGATGCCGCTGTAGCCGTAACCTGCTATTACGCCTGCCTTCAGGCGGTAATGGACGCCGTAGACTTCCGTGATCCCCGCGAGCCCCGCAAGCGCGCCGGAAACCAGAAGCACAACTATGACCAGCCTTCGAGTATTGGTGCCCTGTACATCGAGCGCGCGCATGTTGGACCCGGCAGCCTTGATCTCATAGCCCAGCGGTGTGCGCGTCAACAGCATGTGAACCAAGCCAGCCGCCACAATCGCCAGCAGGAAGCCGGAATGCAGGCGTGAACCGGAAAACAGCAACGGAAGCACCGAGCCCGGATCGACCTTCGGCGTCTGTTCGAAGAAGGCGCCCGCCTCGCTCCATGGGCCGCGCAGCAGCAGCAGCGAAAGGACATAGACGATGATGTAGTTGAGCATGACGGTCGAGATCACCTCATCGACCGAGAAGCGGGTCTTCAGCACGCCCGCAAGGCCGGCATAGAGTGCGCCGCCGACAATGCCACCGATTATAACCACAGGAATTTGGATGAAAGGCGAAAATCCGGTGAGATTGTGCTGCGCCCAATAAGCGAACATGGCGCCGGCAAAAACCTGGCCTTCGGCGCCAATGTTCCAGATACGCGCGCGGAAGGCGACACAGGCGGCAAGACCGGTGAAGATCAGGGGCGTTGCCTTGACCAGCGTTTCGCCGGCGGCGCGCAACGAGCCAAAGCTGCCTTTCAGGAGAGCCGTGAAGGCGGCACCCGGGCTGGCGCCCGCGGCGGCGAAAAGCAGACTGCAAACCAAAACCGCCGCGATCGCCGCCAAAGCAAGTGCAACAATGCGCGCGGTCGGCCGCGGTTCCAGCCGGCGCTCGAGGCGCCACTCCACGAGATTGAAATCGGTCACGCCGCAGCCTCGCTCCCATGGCCGGCCATCAGGCTGCCGATTTCGTCATAGGTGGTTTTTTCCGTATCGAGCACCGCAAGGATGCGGCCGCGAAACATCACACATATACGACGGCTGAGAGCGAAAAGATCCTCCAGTTCCTCGCTCGCAAGCAGGATGGCGCAGCCTTCGTCGCGCTTGTGCAGGAGTTGTCGGTAAACGAATTCGATGGCGCCGACATCGAGTCCGCGCGTCGGCTGGTTGCACAGCAGAAGCCGCTTCGCTTTGGCGAACTCGCGGGCGAGGATGACCTTCTGCGCGTTGCCGCCAGACAATTTGCGAGAGGGTGACGACGGCCCGGTTGCGGCAATCGAATAGGCAGCGATGACCATGCGCGCATTTGCGTCGAGCGCCGCGGTGTCGATGAATGGCCCATTGCGCCAGCGCGTTTGCCATTGTTGGCCAAGGACAAGATTCTCGCCGATATCGAGATCGGCAACGAGCCCGTCGCGGAAGCGGTCGCTGGGCACGTAGCCAATGCCTTTCGCAGCAACCGTCGCCGGTGAGTACGCCTGCAGAGTTTCGCCATCGAGCAAGACCGTGCCGCCGTCGGGCGCGGCGAGGCCTGCGAGGCACTCGAACAGCTCGTCTTGGCCATTCCCGGAAACGCCGGCGATGCCGACGATCTCGCCGGCTGCGATGTCGAGCGATGCGTTGTCCAGCACGGGCCTTCCATCGCGCAGGTGCGTGAGCCCACGCACCGAAAGCACCGTCTCGCCGGTCGCTTTCGCATCTGCGGCGCGCGCCGGCGCCGCAACGGAGCGGCCGACCATCATGGTGGTGAGTTGGTCGCGGCTGACGTTCGAGGTTATGACCGTTCCGACCAGTCTGCCCTTGCGCAGCACGCTGACCCGGTCGGATTGCATCACTTCCGACATCTTATGGCTGATCAGCACGACCGACAGATCTTCACTGGTGAGCCGCCGCACGATCGCAAACAGGCGGCGCGATTCCTCGGGCGTCAGCACCGCCGTCGGTTCGTCGAGGATAAGCAGTCTGGCGCCAGTGTAGAGCGCCTTGACGATCTCGACCCATTGCTGTTCGCCGACGGAAAGGTCGCCGACGTGCCGGTGTGGGTTGAGCGAGATGCCGTAGGTGGAGCAGATCGTCTCGATCCTGGAGAGAGCCTCAGCCCGGCCCAGCCGCCAGCCGGAGCCCGTTCCTACCGCCACATTCTCCAGCACAGTGAAGTTGGGCACCAAGACGAAATGCTGGTGCACCATACCGATGCCGGCGCGGATGGCTTCGCCCGGCGAGCCTAGCTGGACGGTCTTGCCGTCCACCCGAATTTCGCCGGCGTCTGGCTGGTAGAGCCCGTAGAGGCAGGACGACAGTGTCGACTTGCCTGCGCCATTCTCCCCCAACAAGCAATGCAATTCTCCGGGCATGACGTCGAGCGAGACGTCGTCATTGGCAGCAAGCGCAGCGAAACGCTTCGTCAGGTGCCGAACCGACAGGCGCGGTATCTTGCTCATCTCGGATCGGCCCGGCACCACCTCCGGCGTCAGTCCGATTTCGGCTCGTTCACATTGAGCTCGATTTTCTTCTTGCCGCCTTGGATGGCCTTGGCCGTTTCAGCCGCAAGCGCCTTTACGTCATCGGGCATTTTGGCTTCCCAGGCAGGATTGAGGATGAGGTCGCCCGAACCCTGCTGCCAGCTGAACCACCTTGGTTCCTTCGGCGCGTCGAATTTGGCGTTCATGGTCTTTGCCTTCCACCATTCATCGATGATCCAATTAATGTGCGGATCCCATTTGACGATGGTGGAGGCGACGATCGACTTCGGCGCCACTTTCGACATGTCCACATAATTGCCGAAGCAGCCTATGCCGCGCTCCTCGCAAACCTCGAAGGCGCCCGACATCTGGTAGATCATGTCCGCGCCGGCGGCGATCTGCGCCGAGGTCGCCTCGTTCGATTTAGCCGGATCGAACCAGGACTGGATGAAGGTGATCTTCTGTTTCACCTTTGGGTTCGCTTCCTTGGCGCCGGTGAAGAAGGCATTGATCTGATCGTTGGTATCTTCGGCCGGGAAGGTGGAGATGGCGCCGATGACATTCGACTTCGTGAGTTTGCCGGCCAGTTGCCCCATCACGTAGGCAGGCTCGTGCGCGTGGACGAATATCCAATAGGCATTGCCGCCGAGTCCGCGATTGCCCGAACCGCTCATGACGAACATCGTATCGGGGAATTCGTCCTTCAGCTTCTCGATCGCATCTGCATAGGCGGTGTCGCCGAACAAGATGTCGTAGTCGCCGGTCTCAGCATAGGTGCGGAACACCTGCTCGGCATTGTCGTAAACGTTCTCGGTATAATTGACCTCGATGTCGAGGCCGTGGGGCTTGGCGGCGATGATCCGGTCCATGGAACTCACGAAGGATGATTCCCACGGTGCTTCCTTGCCCGCCGAAAGAATGCCGGCGATCCTGAGCTTGGTCGGCTCTTCGGCTTGTACGCGGCCGCCCCACAGCCACGTCGCGGCCACGAGCGAAACAGCGACAACAAGGTTTTTCAGCATGGTTCCCTCCCTTTTCTAGCGTTCCCAGTCATGAGGCCGGCTTAACGGATCGACCACCGTCAGGTTTATGCAATCGATCAGGCCGAGATCGGTTATCGCGAAATCGGGTATCGCGGTGATCTGCAGCACGAACATGTACATGAAAGGCCATGGCAGCCTACAGCCGAGCGCGCGCGCGGCGGCGTCGAGCTCCTGCTCTTTCTTCGCCATCTCTGGAGGATCAATGTCCGATACGATTCCGCCGATCGGCAGGGGCAGGAATGACACGATCCGACCGCCGTCCGCCACCGCCTGGCCGCCATTGTTCTCGATAATGTGGTTGATTGCCAACGACATGTCGTGGGGATTGGTGCCCACACAAACGATGTTGTTATCATCAGGCGCCGTCGAAGTGGCGAGTGCGCCGGAGCGCAGTCCGAAGCCTGAAGCGAACGCGACCGGCCGATGGGAAGTGCGGCCGTAGCGTTCGACGACGGTGAGATACTGCACGTCCTGTGATGGATCCGCGTCTATATAGCCGTCGCGGACCGGGAGCACGACATCACGTCGCGTGCGTACGAATATTCTCTCGGGCGTAACGGCGATCGCCAGCACGGCCGCCTTGTCGCCCGCTCCGGGCGCGCGCACCAATAGGTCTTTCTGTGAAACCGGCGCTACCTTGAATGTGTTGGTGACAACGGCGCTGCGGGCAGGCGGCGCAAGATCGTCCACGAGCTTGCCGTCGCGGGCGGCCAGCTTGCCCTTCGCGATGACACCTGAGACATGGAAATCCGCGATATCCTTGACCAGCAGGATATCGGCGGCGAGCCCGGGCGAGATCGAGCCGACCTTCTGGCCGATGCGCAGCGCCTCGGCGCCGTTGATGGTCGCCATCTGGATGGCGGTGAGCGGCGGAACTCCCATCGCGACCGCCATGCGGATCATGTTGTCGAGGTGGCCGCGGGCCAGGATATCCGAGGCGACCACGTCATCGGTGCAGAAGCTGACCCGGCTCGTCGCGGCTATTCCCATCTCGGTGACCATCCGCAGGTTCTCTTCGAGAAAATGGGAGATCGAAGATTCGCGAATGACGACATGCATGCCTTTGCGCAGCTTCTCCAGCATCTCGTCCGCCGTGTAGCTCTCGTGGTCGGAGCGCACTCCGGCCTGCAGGTAGCTGTTCAATCGATTGCCGCGACACATCGGCGAGCAGCCGAGAATCGGCAGACGGCTCTTTTCGGCGATCTCGACCGCCTGCAGAACGTGCTCATCCATCGTGTCGACGAACTCGCGCACCGTCTCCCATATGCCGATGCATTCCGGCCAGGAATGGGTGGCGCGGTGATCGTCCGGTCCGAAATAATAGCCGACGTTGGAGCGAGGCAGTGTGTAGGGCGTCTTGCATGGTGCGCCCCAGAAGATCTTGAGAGGGGTTGCCTTGGCCTCGTCGAGGAATTCGCGGGCGCCTTCCAGGCCGGACACCACGAGGATCTGGTCGAGGCCCGACACAATCGAAGTGGTGCCGAGCGGCACCACCGCCTTGGCGAAGCTAGTTACCGACATCTTGGAACATTCAACGTGGAGGTGGCCGTCTATCAGGCCAGGGCAGAGGAAATAACCAGTAGCATCGATCATCTCGGTCTCGGGGCCGCGGTACTCCGAGACGTCTCCGACAGCGACGATGCGATCCTTGTAGACGGCGACGTCGGCCGGATAGATCTCACCCGAAGCGACGTTGACTAGTGTGCCGCCGGTGACGATGAGAGTCGATTTATGCTCGGCGCGACCAGCACGGATGAATTCGCGTATGTCGGACAAATTCATCTCCGCTCGTGTGGCCTCGCTCGGGCTTGGGACCAAGCTTCTCTGCGCCAAAAATCCCACCTTGCGCGCTCTGATCCTGTCGTATTAGGGTCGTCCATGCAAATGGCAGTTTCCGGCTAGTTCTGGACGCACCGTTCAAATTCTTGGACGATCGATGGATTTTGAAGCGATCGATTATTTTATCAAAGTGGCGGAGGCGCAGTCGCTCTCGCACGCCGCGAAACTGTATGGACTGCCCAAGTCCAGCCTCAGTCACAAAGTGCGCGCGTTGGAGGATTCGCTCGGTGTCGCACTGTTTGTGCGCGACGGTCGGGAACTGCATTTGAGCGATGCCGGGGCCGAGTTCCTCGACCATGCGCAACGCATCAAGGAAAGTTGCGAAGGAGCCAAAGCGGCGATCGCCGAGGCGGGCCACGATATCGCCGGCACGCTGACGATCGGCTCGACCGGCGAGTTCGGCACTTCCTTCACCTCGGAACTGCTGTTCGCCTTCCGCCAACAGTATCCGCAGGTGAATGTCGACGTGATCTTCCTTTCGCTCGGCTATTTCCTGGCGCCCGAAAAGCACCAGCCTTTCGACGGCATATTCCACTGGGGCGAGCCGGCGAACTCAGACTACATCGCTCGCAAGCTCGGGGAGGCTTCCTTCTGTCTCTACGCCAGCCCGCGCTACATTGAGCAATTCGGGGAACCGTCGACGCCCGCAGACTTGGCGGGCCATGGGGCCGTCGCCTTCCGCCGCCCGAGCGGCGTGCAATCCTGGCATCTCGAGCGCGGCGCGGAAACGGTCGACTTCATGCCGACCGCGCAGTGCATGGCGAACGACTACTGGATGCTGAAATACTTCGCCGTAGCCGGCGAGGGCATCGTCTATCTGCCAGCCTTCTTCACCGAGATCGAGTGCAAGAACGGCGATCTGGTGCCGGTGCTCCCGCAATGGCGCTCGCCACTGGTTCCAATCAATCTGCTCTACATGCGACGCCGGTATGTGTCGCGTAAGTTCGCCGCCTTCCTTGATTTCTGCCTGGACTATTACCGCCAGCGCGCCGCTTACAGTTCGCCAAGATATTGCGTCGAGGTCGTGCGGCCCTTTGCGGGCGCGCGCGCTGGGGGAGAAAACAACAGATGATCAAGAGCTGGTTCGAATGCGCGCCGCAGTTGGTTGATGTCGCCATGGGACGCACGCCGGCCGACATGGTGGTCCGGAACGTGCGCTGGGTGAATGTCCATTCGGGCGAGATCATCCCCGCGACGGACATTGCCATCGCGGTCGGCCGCTTCGCCTTCATCGGCCCGAATGCCGACCATGCCGTGGGCCCCGAGACGCAGATTATCGACGGAGAGGGCCGCTACGCGCTGCCGGGGCTGTGCGATGCGCATATGCATGTCGAGAGCGGCATGGTCACCGTTACCGAGTTCGCGCGTGCGGTCATCCCGCATGGCACCACCTCGATGTTCATCGACCCGCACGAGATCGCCAACGTCCTGGGCATGCCGGGCGTCAAGCTGATGCACGACGAGGCTGCCGGACTGCCGATCAATGTGTTCGTGCAAATGCCGAGCTGCGTGCCGAGCGCTCCGGGCCTCGAGAACGCGGGTGCCAGCCTCGGTCCCGCCGACGTGCGTGAGGCGATGTCGTGGCCGAACATCGTCGGCCTCGGCGAGATGATGAACTTTCCTGGGGTGGTCGCCGGAAATGGCGACATGCTGGCCGAGATCGCTGCCACTCAGGCGGCAGGCAAGACGGTGGGCGGCCACTATGCCTCGAAGGATCTCGGTCTGCCCTTCCATGCCTATGTCGCCGCCGGTCCGTCCGACGATCACGAAGGCACCAGCCTGGCGGACTGCGTTGCGCGGGTGCGCCAGGGCATGCGCGCCATGTTACGGCTTGGCTCCGCCTGGTACGACGTCGACGCGCAGATCAAGGCGCTGACCGAGCTCAGCCTGGACTCGCGCAATTTCGTGCTGTGTACCGACGACAGCCATTCCGGCACACTAGTCAATGACGGCCATATGAACCGCGTTGTGCGCCATGCCATCGCCCAGGGATTAAAGCCGATCACCGCGATTCAGATGGCCACCCTGAATACTGCTCAGCATTTCGGCATGGAGCGTGAGCTTGGCTCGATAACGCCCGGGCGGCGCGCCGACCTGGTTTTGACCTCCGATCTCACCGAACTCCCGGTCGAAACCGTCATCGCACGCGGCTGTGTGGTGTCGAACGACGGCAAGCTCGTCGCCGACATCACGCCCTACGACTATCCCGCCTCGACCAAGAACACGGTTCGCTTGGGCAAGAAGCTCTCAGCGGCGGACTTCGACATCGTGGCGCCCGAGGGTGCGAACCAGGTCATGGCGCGGGTCATCGGCGTGCTCGAGAACCAGGCACCGACCCGTGCCCTGGAGGCTTCGCTCGGCGCCTTGAATGGTATCGTTCAGATGGATCGGACCGGTGACGTCTGCCAGATCGCGCTGGTGGAACGGCATCACGGCACGGGAAAGGTCATCAACGCGTTCGTTTCCGGCTTCGGTTATGATAAACCATGCGCCATCGCCAGCACCGTCGCCCATGACAGTCATCACATGATCGTGGTGGGTACCGACAAGGACGACATGGCGCTGGCGGCGAATCGGCTGGGACAGGTCGGCGGCGGCGTCGTGCTGTTCAGCGAAGGACGCGAACTTGCACTTGTCAAGCTGCCGATCGCCGGACTGATGTCTGACCAGCGCGCCGAAATCGTGGCAGAAGAAGCCAATGGCCTGATCGCGGCGATGCTTGCCTGCGGATGCGCCCTCAATAATTCCTATATGCAGCACTCTCTGCTGGCGCTTGTCGTCATCCCGGAATTGCGCATCTCCGACATCGGACTGATCGATGTGTTGAAGTTCCAGCCGACCGAAGTGCTGGTCGCCACGACCGCATGAGGAGGCGGATTTAACCTGACATCACCTTCGTCCTGATCATTTTCGGGTCACTCCTCGTCTCTTCGGCATTCATCCAATAAATCATAGCCCTTCCTCCCGCGCATAGGCAGCAAGAAGGTCCGGAAAGTCATTTTCGGGTTTCGCTTTCAGCAGTGCACGTGTGGTGATTGCATCAATATGATGGTCCATCAAGGCAGCAGCCTTGTTCCGGTCGGCCGCGGCCAGGGCGGCAATGATCTCGTGATGCTCGGATACGGCACAGTCGGACGAATGCGGCCGTCCGTAGAGCGACAGGATGAGCGATGAACGCGAAACGAGTTCCGTGACATAGCGCAGCAACAGTTCGTTTCCGGTGAGCGAGGCAAGCAGCACATGAAATTCGCCGGCCAGCTGAATCGACGACGCGGCATTGTTGGCTTTGGCCATCTCTTCCGCGTCGACATGAGCTTCGAGCTGTTTGATCTTTTGCGGCGTCAGCTTGCCGATCAGCGTGTCGACCACCAGCGCTTCAAGCGCCCGCCGCACCTCGAATATATTGTGGCCTTCCTCCAGGCTCGGCTGCGCGACGCAGGCGCCCTTGTGCGGGCGCAATTCGACCAGGCCTTCGCCGTTCAGCCTTGCCAGCGCCTGCCTGACAATGGTGCGGCTGACGCCCAGCCGCTCGCCGATCGAATCCTCAGGCAGCTTTGTTCCCGCGGTCAGCGCCTGGTCGAGTATGACGCGCTTCAACGTGCGATAGACCGCGTCGGACTTGGATACGGCGGATTTCGGATTTTTATTGCGAATGTTGATTGTCATGACCGATCCTGAAATTCATATCCAAGCACACAAGAAGAAAAGCATCCGCAAAGCCGGAGTTTAGAGATGCAAACGGCCCGGCGTCGAGGGCCAATGCCGTCGGCTCGCGTGCCATCAAGGTTTATTCCAATCGTTGTGTGTCGTTTCTGGAGCCCTCATGCCATGAACATCCGATAGCTGGGAGGGAAAATCTCGGCGACCGTCGGATGTCGCCAGGTGCGTTGCGGATAACGCTGGACAAGCCGTTCGAACTGGGCCTGTGCGCGCTGGTGGGCTGCATCGAGATCGAAACCCGGAATGGTTCGGGCGCTCATCACGGTGCGCCCGTCAATGATGACCGTGTGCACATCGCGTCCGCTTGCGGACGTCGTCAGGCAGGCGATCGGATCGAGGACCTGTCCCAGATGGTTGCCGGACAGGTCGAACACGACGATGTCGGCGGCGGCTCCCGCCTGCAGACGTCCCAGGTCCGACCGGCCGAGCGCGTCGGCGCCGCCAATCGTGGCCGCGTCATAGAGATCGGCTGATTTCGGCGTCTCCAGATTGCCCGCCATGACGCGGCCGAGCATCAGGCCGACCTGCATGTTCTGCACCATGTCGGGTGGCCAGGTGTCCGTGCCCATGCCGATGCGCAGACCCTGGCCGCGAAGGCGGGCGAAATTGTCGAGCGCCGCGCCATGCCGCGCCATCACCAGCGGGCAATGCACCAATGTGGCACCCGAACCGGCGATGATTTCGAGATCATCGCCGTCGGCGTGGGTGCCATGCGGCAACAACGCTCTTTCGCTGAGAAAGCCGATGTCCTGGAGCCAGCGGGCGGATGTCGTGCCGAACCGGCGACGCACTGTCTCGATCTCGAATGAAGACTGGCAGCAATGCAGACGGACCGGCACGCCGAGGTCTCGCGCGGCATTGGCGGTCCTGCGCAACAGGTCGGCGGTCCAGAACTCGACACGGTCCGGTGCAAGCATGGTTCGCACCAATCCGCCGAAGCGTCCTTCGTGCTCCAGGCAAAAGGCAACGGCATCGTCCAGACCCTCCGCGCCGCGCTCTTCGTCCACCTCGACGACGATGCCGCCATCCGCTTCGATGACGGAATGGCCGGCGCGAAAGGCAGGCCCGAGATAGACGCGAAGGCCCAACTCTGCGGCGCTTTCGGCGGCGGATGCGAATTCGTCCGATGTCTCGTTCCATGCACGATAAAACAGCGATGCGATCGGCAATGCAGTAGTGATGCCGTTGCGGATGAGTTGCGCGAAGGCATAGTGTTTTTGAAACGCCAGCTCCTCGCGCGCCAGCATTTCTACCGGCCCGGCTTCCACATAGTCGCGCGGCCAGACGCGGCCCTTCTTCCAGCCGGGTTGATGATCGAGGCCGAGCACGCCCGTATCCAGGTCCGAAAGCGCATCCAGATCGATGAAACCCGGGCCGATCAGCGCCCTGCCATGATCGATCCGCCGCTTTACAGGCCCGCCGTAGCGATGGCCGACGAAGACGATCCTGCCGTTCTCATGGACGACCTCGCCATTCTCCAGAAGGATATGGCGCCCGTCCCGGTGGCCGACAACCCATCGTGCGGTGAGCAGGACGGGTCCGTCGTCACGCTGGTTCGTCCGACGACTATGCGACATCGGGCAGATCTCCGGCCAGCGCACCGTCACGCACGAGCACGCGGCCGCCGCGGATGACCGTGCGCTTCCGTGGGGTCAGGGCCACGGCTTCCGCCAGGGTCCGCGCGCAAACCAGCACGACATCGCCGTGGCAACCGGGCGAAAGCCCATAATCCGTCAGGCCGATACCTTGCGCGCCGCCAAAGGTGCAAACGCGCGCCGTCTCTTCCAGATCGGCATCGTTGGTCATGCCGTTGCGCTGCGCAAGATATTTGGCCCGCTCCAGCATGTCGCCATTGCCCCATGGCTCCCAGGTGCCCTGGATGCCGTCGGAACCGGATGCCACGACGAGGCCGGACTGGCGCATCATGCGCAGCGGAACCGCCGGCGCGGATGGGCTGCCGACCGTCATGACGGCGATGTCTTCAGCCGCCAGCGCGTCGATCAACGTGTGCTGCCTATGCGTGTCCAGCATGCCGAGACAATAGGCATGGCTCACCATGACGCGGCCCTGAAGGGAGAGCGCCTTGGTCCGTTCGACGATCAGCTCAAGGCAGAAGGCGCCCAATTCTCCCGGTTCGTGCAGATGAATGTCGACCGGCTTGCCGTATCGATCCGCGAGCGCGAAGATTGCGTCCAGGTGGCGAACCGGATCCCGCTCGATCGTTGCCGGGTCGATGCCGCCGACAATATCGGCCCCCGCCTTCAATGCGTCCTCTATCAGCGCCTGCGTGCCTTCGCGTCCCAGCATGCCGCTTTGCGGGAAGGCGACGACCTGCACGTCGACCAATCCCTTGAAGGCTTCGCGCGTTGCAACGACACCCTCGATGTTGGTAATGCCGATTTCCGTATCCACGTCGACATGGCTGCGGATATGCGTCACGCCGAAAGCCAGCGTCTGCACGATCTGACGCGCCGATTGCCTGCGCGCATCGATGCCGAGTTCCCGCTTGGCCTTCCTGTCGGCCAGGATCCTGTCGTTGCGCGTGGGTCCCACACGGTTCTGAAACCAGTCCATGCCGACAAGCGTCTTATCGAGATGCGTGTGCGCCTCGACCAGGCCGGGCAGGGCAACCTGTCCAAGCCCGTCGATTTCATGCGCCGCTTTCCCGCTGGTTGCGTGCGCGAACCGACCGTCGCGAATGTAGAGGTCCGTGACAGCGCCGCCCAAGGGCCTGACATTGCGAATGAGAAGGTCTTCGGTCATCTGGGTCTCCCTGTTTGCGCCCCGGAACTCGGCCTATGCCAGCCCGGCGCGTTTCATCATCAGATGGAAGGCTCCTTCGGCGCGATCCAGAATGGCGTCTTCATCGTGATCGACGAGGCGGCGTCCGCGCATGAGGACACGCCCGTCGACGATCGTCGTGTCAACATCCGCGCCGTTGGCGAAGCGTGCCAGCCGCTGCGCGGGGTGCGCCGGCGGCCACAGATGCGGCTGGCGCATGTTGACCAGGATGATGTCGGCGCGCTTGCCCGGTTCCAGCGAGCCGATTTCGTTCTCCATCGACAGGGCACGCGCGCCCTCGATGGTCGCCATCTCCAGCAATTGCATCGGCGGCAGGACCGCATCGTTCCTGAAGTGCCGGGCATGATAGCGGTGCGCCTGGAACATGTTGCGGAACATGTCGAAAGAGCGATCGGGCGCCGCCGCGTCGGTGCCGAGCGACACGGTGACACCCCTTTCCATCAGTTCCGTCGCCGGACAACGGCCCGAGACCGACATCAGAGCACTTGGATTATGCGCCACCTTGGCGTGGCTGCGTTTCAGCGCGGCGATGTCTGCCTCGGTCAGTTCGATGCAGTGCGCCAGCAGCGAATGCTCGTCGAACAGATCGAGCCGTTCCGCATTGGCGGCGATGGAACCGTCGCGATGGCCATCCTGGATGAACAGCACGTTTTTTGCGCGAGCAAGGTCGCGAGCATTGCGGGACAGATTGTATACCGTTTGTTCGTCAAGTTCGCGCCGAGTGAACACCGGGAGAGAGACCGCAATCCGCACGCGGCCATCGCGACCAGCCCAATCATCGATGATTTCCGCGCACACTGCCAACTGGGTTTCCGGCGAAATGGTGATTTCGACAGACGGAACGTATGCGTGGTCCCGATAGACATGGGACGAGGTCGGCCGGTTCGGCCCGACGGCGAGTATCTCGCGCACTCCCATTTCGGCGATGGCGGCAAGATGTGCCCGTGCTGCCCCCGGCGCCTCGGTGCGCATGATGTCCGGCCCGCCGCCAAACAGCAGGGCAGCGGTGGTCGTTCCGCATTTTATGCGCTCAAGGGCCGACAATGTGGCCTCGGCTGCCCAGAATTCCGTATCCGACGCCTCTGCATAGATACGCCCCGCGATAGTCATCCAGGCTTCGGAATCGTCTCCCAGGCCTTTGGTCAGCATGTGACCCGCATGCGCGTGCGTGTCGACGAGACCCGGCATGACAACCATTCCCGAAGCATCGATGCGCGCCACCTTCTGATCTGTGGCGGGGGCCGCGCCGTCGCCGGCGGTGACGATCCGGCCATCCTCCACCAGGACATGACCCCTCGAGAAAATCCGGCGCCTCGCATCCATGGTGACGATGACACCGTTTTCTATCAGCAAGGCCTGGGTCATTCGGAATCCCTTTTCGGAACGGTCACTTGAGCGGTTTTGCACATGAGAAACGAAATCGAACATGCCTGCCTTGATATTGTGCACAATGTGTGTACGATATCAATGGGGATAAATGGTATCCAATAGATCGGAAACTTCGTATACAAGTGGGAGAAGAAAATGAGAAAATGCGTTAGGGTCCTGCTCGCCGGACTTGCGATGGTGATGTCGGTGACAGCGCCTTCGCTTGCACAGACACTGCGCTGGTCATCGGCCGGCGACGTCATTTCGTACGATCCGAATGCCCAGGTCGACAGTTTTACCCAGAGCGTCCAGAACATGGTGTTCGACGGGCTGGTGCGCCGCAACAAGGAAATGGCTATCGAGCCTGCGCTTGCGACCTCCTGGGAGATCGTCTCGCCGACGCGCTGGCGCTTCAAGCTGCGGCAGGGCGTCAAGTTCCACGAAGGTCAACCCTTCAATGCCGACGATGTCGTCGCCACCATCCAACGTCAGATCGATCCCGGCGCGCGCAACCGAGAAAACCTCTCCGCCGTAACCGGCGTCGAGAAGGTCGACGACTACACGGTCGACCTGATCCTGCGCGGACCCTATCCGCTGCTCCTGAACGATCTCGTCGCCATCTACATGATGAGCAAGCCATGGATGGAGGAGCACAATGCCCTCAAGCCCGGCAATGCCTCAACGGGGGTCGTCACCTACGCCAGCAATCATGCCAATGGCACCGGCGCGTTCAAGCTGGTCAGCTACGAGCCGGACTCGCGCTCGGTCTTCGCCGTCAACAAGGAATGGTGGGACAAGCCGCAGCACAATCTGACGGGGGTGGAATTCCGCCCGATCGCTTCGAACGCCACGCGCGTCGCGGCGCTGCTTTCGGGCGAACTCGACATGATCGCGCCGGTCCCGTTGCAGGACATCGACCGGGTCGCCAACACCGCCGGCCTGAAGGTTGTCGAGAACCCGTCGCTGCGCGAGATCTTTCTCGGCTTCAGCTTCCGGCCGGAGCTTCATGCAGCGCCCGGCAAGCCCAATCCGCTGCTGAACGTGAAAGTGCGCCAGGCGCTTTGGCACGCGGTCGACCTGAACACGATCCAGAAGCGTTTGATGCGCGGAAAGTCGCGCACCTCCGGCACACTGGTCGCGCCACAGGTCACCGGCTACGATCAGTCGATCGACGTAGCGCTGGACTATGATGTCGCGAAGGCGAAATCCATGCTGGCGGAAGCCGGCTATCCCGACGGCTTCAAGGTTGGACTGGCCTGTTCCAACGACCGCTACATCGCCGACGAACAGATCTGCCTGGCAATCGCGTCGATGTGGGCCAAGATCGGCGTCGAGGCCGACGTGCACGTCGAAAGCAAGACGACCTATTTCCCTCGAATGGATAAGGGCGATCTCGATATCTATATGCTCGGATGGGCCTCGCTACCGCCGATGGATGGCTACAGCGTGCTGCAAGCCTTGCTGGCGACCAATGACGGCAATTATGGCGGCAGCAACCCCAACGGGCTTTCCAACGCCAAGATTGACGAATTGGCCCGTTCGGCATCGACCGAACTCGACGAGGCCAAGCGGGTGGATATGCTGAAGGCGGCCTTCAAGATCACGCATGATGAGGCCCTCTATCTGCCGCTGCACCAGCAGCCGGTCGCCTGGGCGATGAGCGACAAGGTCGACATGCCGCAATTCCCCGACGAGTATGTGCGTCCCTGGTTCGCGCATATGAACTAGGAAAATGCGCCGGTAAGGCGTGCCCGCGCTTGCGAGGGAGCTTTCGCGGACACGCCTGACTTGGTTGGAGCGCCTGCTATCCGTGGTGGATCGCGAGCTGCTCCAGCGGTGGCGCAAGCCCCGCCTGTCTCGATCCGCGCTTCTTGAAAGGTTTTTCCTGATGATCCGGATTCTATCGGTGCGGCTGTTGCAGGCCATCCTCGTGATGGTTGCCGTAACCGCCATCGCCTTCATCATGTTCCGTTTCGTCGGCGATCCGGTCGCCACGATGGTGCGCGAAGGCGCGAGCCAGGCTGAGAAGGATGCCTTGCGCGTCGCTCTCGGACTCGACAGGCCACTTTTCGTACAGTTCCTCGAATTCGTCGGGCGCGCGCTTCATGGCGACCTCGGCACCAGCTTTCGCTACCAGGAGCCTGTCGTCAGCCTGCTGTTGACCAGGCTTCCCGCAACGCTGGAACTGGTCGTGGTCGCGACCCTCCTGTCGCTGTTCATCGGCATCCCGACGGGGGTTCTCTGCGCCCTGAAACCGAACGGCTTTCTGTCGCGGCTGATCCAGTCGCTGACCCTCGTCGGGATATCCATGCCGACATTCGTCACCGGCCTGCTGCTCATCCTGATCTTCGCCGTCAGTCTGCGCTGGCTGCCGTCCTCGGGGCGTGGCGAGCTTGTCGATCTCGGCTTCTGGAAGACAGGCTTCCTGACGGCCTCCGGCCTCAAATCGCTGATCCTGCCTTCGATCACACTGGCGCTGTTCCAGTTGACGCTGATCATGCGCCTCGTGCGCTCCGAGATGATCGACGTGCTCTCTTCGGACTATGTCCGCTTCGCCTTCGCGCGCGGTCTGCCCCGCCGCTACATCTACGGCCGTCTGGCGCTGCGCAATGCCTTGATGCCGGTCGTGACCGTCACCGGGCTGCAGATCGGACAACTCATCGCCTTCGCCATTGTCACCGAAACCGTCTTTCAGTGGCCGGGCATGGGGCTGCTTTTCACCAACGCCGTCGGCTATCCGGACATCCCCGTCCTCGCGGCCTATCTGCTGTTCGTCGGCTTCCTGTTCGTCGTGATCAACATGGTCGTCGACATGCTCTACGCATTGATCGATCCGCGGCTGAGGACAAAATGATGGCAACGCAGGTGTCTTTGTCGCGCAGGCTTCCTCCCATCGCGGTCATGATCGCTGGCTTGATCCTGGTGACCATGCTGATGCTGGTGATCTTCGCTCCGTTGATCGCACCCATCGATCCGCGCGATGTCTCCTCATATTCGCTGATCGACATGGAAATCCCGCCCGTGTTCATGGACGGTGGCGATCCGCGCTTCCTGCTGGGCACCGACAATCAGGGACGCGATCTGGTCTCGGTCATCCTCTTCGGCCTGCGCATATCGATGCTGATCGGCGCCGGGGCGGTATTGTTGGCCGCTGCCATAGGCGTCACGCTGGGATCGATAGCCGGCTATTTCGGCGGTATCATCGACAGCATCGTGATGCGGATCGCCGATGTTCTGGTGAGCTTTCCGACGATCCTCGTCGCGCTTCTGATCAGCGGCATAGCCCGCGCGCAATTGAGCGCCGATACGGTCTCGAACTGGGCACCGGTCATCCTGATCTTCGCGATCGCCGTCAACGAATGGGTGCAATATGCCCGCACCGTGCGGGCCTCCAGCATGGTGGAAATTTCCCGCGACTATGTACGAGCCGCCAAGGTCATCGGTCTTCCCTCCCGCCGCATCATGATGCGGCACATCCTGCCCAACGTGATGAGCTCCGTCATGGTGATCGCCACCATCAATCTGGCGGGCGCGATCTTGACGGAGGCGACCCTCTCGTTCCTCGGCGCCGGCATGCCGGCCACTTATCCCTCGCTCGGCACGCTGATCCGCATCGGCAACGAGTTCCTGTTCTCTGGCCTGTGGTGGATCGCCGTTATGCCCGCCGTCGTGCTGGTCGTCCTGGTTCTGGCAGTCAACATAATCGGCGATTACCTGCGCGATCGCTTCAACCCCAAACTGATGGCGAACTGATGGAAAACACAACGCCACACGCGCTCGACATCAGGAATTTGCGGGTCGAATATCCGCTTGCCAACGGCAGCATTCTCGCTGCCGTCGATGACATCGACCTGACGATCCGGCCCGGCGAGATACATGCACTGGTGGGAGAATCCGGTGCGGGAAAAACCACCGTCGGCAATGCGCTGATGGGCTTGTTGCAGGCTCCCGGCAGGATTGCTTCCGGCACCATCACCATAGCGGGCAAGCCGATCGACATCCGAACCGGCCGCACCAAGGGGATCATTCCAGGCCGTGACGTCGGCGCGATCTTTCAGGATCCGATGACAAGCCTGAACCCGCTTTTCACCGTGGAAAGCCAGTTGTGCGAAGGCATGCTGGCGCATCTGAAGATCGGGCGCCGCGAAGCCAGGGCCCGCGCGCTCGAATTGATGAGAGCCGTCGGCATTCCCGAGCCGGAACGCCGGCTGGGCAACTATCCGCATCAATTGTCGGGCGGCCAACGCCAGCGTGTCGTCATCGCCACCGCACTTGCCTGCGACCCAAGGCTGATCGTCGCCGACGAGCCGACGACGGCGCTCGACGTGTCGGTGCAAGCGCAAATCCTCAAGTTGATCCGCGAACTTGCCGATGATCGCCGCGTCGGCGTCCTGCTGGTTACCCACAATATGGGCGTGGTTGCGGAAATTGCCGACCGGGTCACGATCATGCAGAACGGTTGCGTGGTCGAGAGTGGATTGACACGCGATGTGCTGACCGCGCCCAAGGCGCCTTACGCGCGCACGCTGATCGCCGCCGTTCCGCCGATCGACATTCGCCTTGACCGTCTGCCGGTCCCAAGCGAGGAAACGAAGACAACACTGGAGGCGCGCGAAGCCGTGCGCTCCAAGAACACCGGCACCGCTGCGGGGCGCAACGGCGAAACCGCGCTGACGGTACGCAATCTTTGCGTGGAATACGGCCAGCGCTCGTTCATCCCGGGCCGCAAGGCATCGGTCTTCAAGGCCGTGAAGGACGTCTCCTTCGAGGTGCGCCGCGGCGAAATCTTCGGGCTTGTCGGCGAGTCCGGTTGCGGCAAGACCACGGTCGCCAACACCATTGCCGGTCTCGTGACGCAGAGTTCGGGAACCATAGAGTTTCAGGGCACGGCATTGGCCGCCCGTCGCGACAAGACCGTGCGCCAGTCACTCCAGATGGTGTTCCAGGACCCGTATTCGGCCCTCAATCCAAGGCTGCGGATCAATTCGGCGATCGCGGAGCCAATCCTGTTCTACAAGCTTGCCTCCAGCGCGGCGGAAGCGCGGCTGGACGCCGAGACATTGCTCGAGGCGGTGGGCCTGCCGGCGCAGGCCGGCTCTCGGTTCGCCCATGCCTTTTCAGGCGGCCAGCGCCAGCGCATCGCGATTGCGAGGGCGCTCGGCCCCCGGCCATCGCTGCTGATCTGCGACGAGCCGACCTCGGCGCTCGACGTGTCGGTGCAGGCGCAAATTCTCAACCTGTTGAAGGACCTACGAGATCTTGCCGGGCTGTCGATGCTGTTCATCAGCCACGACCTCGCGGTGATACGGCAGATGTGCGACCGGGTCGCCGTGATGAAAGGCGGCGAGATCGTCGAACTCGCGGATACCGAAACATTGTTCTCCGCGCCCACTCACGAATACACGCGCGAACTCCTGCGCCTCGCGCCTTCGCTCGACCGCATCCTTTGCAGCGAAAAAAGAGAAGCGAGCCTGTGATGGCAGACATTCTGATCAGAAACGGCACCGTCATCGCTGTCGATCCCGATCGGCGGATCATTCCCGATGGCGCCGTAGCCATCGAGGGAGACCGCATCGTGGCCGTCGGCGCTTCGCAAGACGTGGCGCGGGACCATCCGGCGCGCGAGACGATCGACGCCCGCGGCATGGCCGTCATGCCAGGCTTCGTCGACAGCCACGCCCATGCCGGGCACGGGCTGATCAAGACGATGGGCGGCGGCCGCAGCGACCTCTGGTACAGGGCATGCCAAGGTGCCTATACGGTGGGTTCGACGCCGGAATTCTGGCATGCGGAGGCGCAGCTTGCCGCGCTGGAACGCCTGCGTTTCGGCGTGACGACCGGCGTGTCCTTGCTGGGCGGCGGCGATTCGGTCATGCGCACCGACGATCCGGCCTATGGCAACGCCCATATGGAAGGCGTGCTTGGCATCGGCACGCGCTCAGTGGTCGCCGTCGGCACCACGCGCCCGCCGCACCCCCTGACTTATGCACGTTGGAAGGGCGCCAGCCGTACCGATTATCCGGTGTCGTTCGACCAGCAGCTTGCCACCTCGCAAAAGCTGGCCGACCGCTGGCACGGCACCCACGAGGATCGTCTGCATCTCGCCCTGCTGACGCCGACCATGCATCAGGAACATCTCGATGGTCCCGGGGCAGGGGACGCCATCGCGCAATCGCGCAAGGTCAGGCAGATCGCCGAACAGCGCGGCCTGATCTTCACCCAGGATGGTCATACCAAGGGCAGCGTGAAGATCGCCGGGGAGATCGGCATTCTGGGGCCGCGCACACTGCTGTCGCATGCGACCGCCCTGACTGACGAAGAAATAGCGATCTGCGCCGAAACCGGCACGAGCATCGTGCACAATCCGAGCGCCGTGGCCGCCATTCTCGCGCGCTGCCCGGTCACGGAACTTCTCGACGCTGGCGTCGTGGTGGCCATCGGCTCCGATGCGACCGCGCCGGACCGCTCCGCGGACATGTTCCGTCACATGCAGCAATGCATGCACTATCATCGCACTCATTTCCACGATCCGAGCTGGCTTCCGCCGGGCAAGGCCCTGGAGATGTGCACCATCGACGGCGCGCGTGTCCTGGGCCTCGACCATCAGGTCGGATCGCTGGAGCCCGGCAAGAAGGCCGACGTCATTCTTGTCGACCTGCGGCGCCCGCATCTCTACCCGGCCAACATGCCGGAATTCCGTGTCACCTATTTTGCCAACGGCAACGACGTCCACACCGTGCTGGTCGGCGGACGCGTGCTGTTGCGCGACCGCAAGCCGGTTCATGTCGATCAGGATGCCGTGCTCGATGCCGCGCAACGGGAGACGGAACTGATGATCGAGCGGCTGGGCTTGCGCGATCTGCTCAGGACCCCGGACCGGTTCTGGCGGCACAGCCGCGACACGGATCTGATCGAATAGGCTTCAATATCGAGACAGGCCACCGGTGATGCGGAACGGCAGCGATGCACGTTCGGCCGGGCGGCGGCTTCAGGAATTTTTCCCATGGTACGCATCGGCATCATCAATCCCAATTCGTCCGCGTCGATGACGGGATCCATCGCCGTCGCGGCGCGGCGAACCGCGCAGGCGGGCACCGAAATCATCGCCATGCAGAACGACAGCGGCCCGGCTTCCATCGAAGGCGCGATCGATGGCGCGAAGGCGGTCCCAGGTCTTCTCGACCGTATCGAAGGGGCCGAGCGCAGTGACGCCGTGGACGCCTATATCATCGCCTGCTTCGACGATACCGGACTCGACGCCGCGCGGATGCTGACGCGCAAGCCGGTCATCGGCATAGGCGAGGCCGCCGCCCGTGTCGCCAGCATCGTGGCGAGGCGCTTCACGGTGATTACCACCTTGCCGGTTTCCGTTCCCATTCTCGAGGACAATCTGGTTCGCTACGGCCTTTCGCCATTCGCCACCGTGCGGGCGAGCGGCATTCCCGTCCTGGCGCTGGAAGCTAATGGCGAGGCGGCCTTGTCGATCATCAGCGAAGAAATCCAGGAGGCGCTGCGGGTCGATCGCGCCGACGCCATCGTGCTTGGCTGCGCCGGCATGTCGGATATGGCGCGGCGACTGGCCAGCCTTCACGGTGTCCCGGTCGTCGAAGGGGTGTCGGCGGCTGTCAGGCTCGCGGAATTGCTCGTCGGCCTGGAACTCCGTCCCAGGCAGGATGCTTTCGCCACCTCTCGGCGGAGCATGACGGCTTCGCTCGCCGCAGCAACCCGCTCGGCTTCCACGCACAGCGTGTCGGGGGGCTGATGCCGATGATCGAGCGCAGACTTTTGCTGGGCGTCATCGTCGCCTGCATTCCATCGATAGCGTTGGGGCAGAACATGAATGAGACAAGGCTTCACTCGGCTGCGGCAAATGACGATGTCTCCATGATCAAGATGCTTGTTTCCGAGGGGGCCCGGATCGACGCGCGCGACAAGAACGGCCGCACGGCTCTTCTCGTCGCGACCCACGGCAACAAGGTCAGCGCTGCCAGGACTCTCATCGAGGCTGGCGCGGACGTCAACGCCAAGGACGATATCCAGGATAGTCCATATCTCTACGCCGGCGCGCGCGGGCATCTCGAAATCCTGAAGATGACGCTTGCGCACGGCGCCGACCTGAAGAGCACCAATCGCTATGGCGGTACCGCGCTCATTCCGGCTGCCGAACGCGGACATGTCGAGACCGTCGGCGCGCTGATCGATGCCGGTATTGATGTCGATCACGTCAACAAGCTCGGCTGGACCGCGTTGCTGGAGGCCATCATCCTCGGCGATGGCGGGCAGCGTCATGTCGAGATCGTGAGGCGGCTGATCGAGGCCGGCGCCAACGTCAATCTCGCCGACAAGGACGGGGCGACACCGCTGCGGCACGCGCGCAGGAACGGCTATGCGCAGATGATAACCCTGCTGGTGCAAGCGGGCGCCAGATGAACAGCGCGAAAATGTCGATGACCGCGCAGCCTGCAACCGACAGGCAATGGACGCTGCTTGCCCTCGTCGTGCTAATCGGGATCAACCTGCGTCCCTTCCTGACGGCGCCGGGACCGATATTGGCCGATATCGTGGCCGACACCGGGATGGGCTATGGCAGCCTGGCCATGCTGACGCTGTTGCCGATGCTGCTGATGGGCCTGGGTGCGTTCGTTGCACCGGGCATCCAGGCGGCCGTCGGAACGCGCCGGGGCCTGCTCGCGGCGCTAATGGTGCTGACAGCGGGCTCGCTGCTCAGGCTTGTCGTGCCCGGCGGCCTGTCGTTGATCCTGACGGCGGCACTTTGCGGGGCGGGGGTGGCCTTCATCCAGGCCGCGTTTCCGGGGATCATCAAGGCAAAGTTCCCGACCAGCACACCCGCCGTGACCGGCCTCTATTCCTGCATGATCATGGGCGGTGGGGCGCTTGGCGCACGTCTGGCGCCCCTGCTCGTCAACAACGGATACGACTGGCGGGCAGCCCTTGCCTGGCTCGCGGCTCCCGCCGCCATCGCGCTGTGCGCCGCATTCCGCGTCCTGTCCGACGCCAAGGCTTCAAGACCCGATCGCGCCTTGACCGGTTTTCTGCTTCGCCGTCCACGGACCTGGGTCCTGATGGCGGCCTTCGGCCTGGTCAACTCCGGTTATTCATCTATGGTCGCCTGGCTTGCGCCCTACTACCAGGCGCAAGGATGGAGCAGTGCCGCCAGCGGCAATCTTGTGGCCGTGATGGCCATTTGCCAGGCGGCTTCGGCCCTGGTGCTGCCTGTCCTGGCGCGCCGGGGCATCGACCGCCGTCCCTGGCTCTGGCTGACCCTGCTGCTGCAGGCTGCGGGCTTTGCCGGACTTGCGGTTTTTCCCGCACTGTCGCCCGTTCTGTGGGTGGGGATATGCGGGGCCGGTCTTGGCGGAAGCTTCTCGCTTGCAATCGTCACGGCGCTCGATCATCTGCCGCGCCCGGAGCAGGCGGGCGCGCTGGCTGCGCTGATGCAGGGCGGCGGTTTTCTGATCGCCGCGCTTGGTCCATTCGCCACCGCGCTCCTGCATGGCTGGAGCGGGAGCTTCAGCAGCGGATGGATCATGCATCTCGGCTGCGTGACCGTCACAGCGTTTCTCTATCTGCACTTCAACCCAAAACGGTACGCCGACGTCATGAGGGGCTCGGAACAAGAGCAGTGCGAAATGGTAGTTTAACGAAGCGGAATGCAAGTTCTGAACTCAATGACGACGTACGTCTCCGCGGGGTGAGTAGCAGGCGCTTGCGCCGCATCTCGGCCGTGGAGATCGGCTCTGCCGGATCATCGGGGCCGGGCTGGCGCAGACGACGATATACCTCCTGCAGCTCATCGTCGCCGGCTATGCGCTGTCCAAGCGCCCGCCGGTCGCGCGCTCTGTACTTCCCCTCCTCGGCCGACAGTTCTCCATCCGCCAAATCGCAATTGGGGTTGCAGGCGCCCAGACAACAGCCGGGCCGATAAAGTCACACGCCATCGTTGCGAAACTACACAAACATCATCACGATGATCGCTCCGATAACTATCAGGACAAGCCCACCGATAAGCATCGGCAGCAGAGTGTTGTCCGGGTCGATATCAGAATCAATGTCCTTTGTGACCTGTTGATCATTCTTCTTTGGTTCAGCCATGGCCCATCTCACATCCGAGCAAAAACAGCGCGCGTCGAAGCCGCGCAACATTATACGGTCTTGCGTGTCGCCCCGGTGCGAACGGGTGGTATCTGACCGCCGAGGAAGTCTTCGGGCATCAGTGTGATGTCGGCGAGCGTGTAGCGGTCAAGGACGTTCAGGAAGGAGGCTGTCGCTTCGTCAAACATGCCTGAAAGCTTGCAGGAGGCGGTTAGCACACATCGGTTTCCGGTCGCGAAACATTCGACCAGCGCGAAATCCGGCTCGGTTAACCGCACGACATCGCCAATCCGGATCATCTCAGGCCGGCGCCTGAGAATGAGACCACCGGAACGGCCGCGGATTGCCTTCATATAGCCGCCACGGGTCAGGGTGTTGGCGACCTTGTTCAGATGCGTCTTCGACACGTTGAAGGTGCGGGCAACCTCCTCGATCGTGATAAGCCGGCTACCGGCGGCGGCAGTGTACATCAGCATCCGCAATGCATAATCCGAAAAGCTGGTCAGCCGCATGAATCACGGCTCCCTGTCGATCGCTGTGCATTGTAGGAACCACTCACAAACCGGTCGTGCATCACAAGTCTCTCTCGACGATAGGTTCGATGCCGATCGTGGTCTCGCCGCGGTTGAAGGCGATCGCGAGACGGAAACTGTGAGCAATTCGCAGCGCGCGATCCATAAAAAGCGTCGCCACCTCGGCCGGGCAAATGCGACGCACCGTTGTCCGAAACAATATTAGCCAGCGACGGAAATGCGCCGCGCCGAGGCCGGCTATGACCAGGTGCGGCGGCAGTGGCCTGCCGTCGTATCGGGATGTCCGAAGTAGAGTAGCGGACCAGAAGTCACACATCTTCGCCAGATGCTGCGGCCATTTATCTGGCTCGATCCGATCGTGGAAAATGGGACCGAGAAGGTCATCACGGCGAATTTCGTCATAAAACCCGTGGACTACACTGCGGATCATTGCCTCGTCGAGCATGTTGGGCAATGGCACGCCGTCGACCACGATTGTTCTCTTGCTTCGACCGTTCGCGGTCATTCCGAAGCTCCTGTTTTCTCCGACGCAAGCTGGCTGAAGCCTTGGTTCGCTCTTCGATGTGATCCTCTATATAAGATATATTATCAATCTATCTTATTGCGTGGCAAGACGCCGTGATGCCGCACCAGAAATGGGTCTGTCCGACCAAGCGGCGAATGACGAGCCCTGAATCCTAGGCATTTCCGAACTGCCTGGACATCACCCCAGGCCCGAGGCCGGAAGTATCTAAATTGGCGGGGAATTCCCGATGTGGCTCAGTTTCGAGAGTCGCCAGCGCCTCATCAGATGACCCTGCCAGCCGGAGTCGCTCCCGAACCTGAAGTGTGATCTACGACAACGGCAAATCCTTCACGACGGAAATCCTGGCGTCCTCAATTCGCACTCCACTCCATGTCAAACAGGCGGCGATCGCAGGCGCGGATGTCGCGACCGTACCACCAGCGATACTCAGAAACCTCGCCAGACATCCACTCACCGACAAGGGCCTCAAGTCGTTTCTTGCCGACTGGGGAAAGACTGGGCAGGCGATCTTGTAGTTGTGCGCAGTGGAATCGCGGAGGGAAAGCCATCATGAAAACTGCACTCAACTATCGATTAAATTCGTTTGCATGATGTCCGCGAGAGCGGGAGACTGCGGTCTGAGCCACTCAGCCCAGTACATGACGCAGTCGGAATGTCGGCGCGGATAATGCTGAGAATTTGAAGGCGCACTAGCCAGGCAGAAGGTACCCCGAAGCAGTGTGCCGCCTCGCCGCACGAGCGGTTTTGACACGGATCGCCAAGGACGAGAATATGGCTGAAGCTGATACCAAATCAAACGGACCGGATCTGGTCCAGGGGATCGCGCTGTCCGACCTTCCCGATGGCGGAAAGCTTGTCGGCCATTGCGGCGACGAGCAGGTGTTGCTGGTGCGCCGCGGGGCCGAGATCTTCGCCATTGGCGCGACATGCACACATTACGGCGGGCCGCTCGGTGACGGTCTTGTGGTGTCGGATTCCATTCGATGTCCGTGGCACCACGCTTGCTTCGATCTGCGCACAGGCGAAGCCTTGCGAGCGCCTGCCTTCAATCCACTCGCTTGCTGGTCGGTGGAACAGCGCGATGGGCGGATATTCGTGGGCGAGAAACTCAAACGGACGGCGCCGAAGCCGCGCGGCGGAAGCGCGGGCGGGGTCCCCGAGAAAGTCGTCATTGTCGGCGGCGGCGCGGCCGGTTTCGCGGCGGCCGAAATGCTGCGGCGAGAGCAGTACCAGGGCAGCATCGTCATGATCAGCGACGACCATGCGCCGCCCGTCGACCGGCCGAATCTCTCCAAGGACTACCTCGCAGGGAAGGCTCCGGAGGATTGGATTCCGCTGCGCGGCCAGAAATTCTATTCAAAAAACAACATCGACCTGCGTCTCGATACGAAGGCCGTCGATATCGACCTGCGTTCTCGCGAGGTCATTCTGGCTGACGGAAGCAGGATTCCTTACGATAGACTGCTACTTGCCACGGGGGCCGAACCGGTGCGCCTCTCCATCCCCGGCGCGGATCAGCCACATGTTCACACGCTGCGCTCGCTTGCAGATTGCAAGGTGATCATCGAGCGAGCCACGACTGCGCGCCGCGCCATCGTGCTTGGCGCCAGTTTCATTGGCTTGGAAGTTGCCGCAGCGCTGCGCGCGCGCAATATCGAAGTTCATGTCGTGGCGCCGGATAAACGACCCATGGAACGGGCCCTCGGTCCGCAAATGGGTGACTTCATCCGCGCACTCCATGAGGAGCATGGAGTCGTGTTCCATCTCGAGGACACCGCGAGCAGCATCGACGGCAACAAAGTGAAACTAAGCAGTGGCAACATGTTGACGGCGGATTTCGTCGTCGCCGGCGTCGGCGTGCGTCCGCGGACCGGGCTTGCCGAAAGGGCGGGGCTCACTCTTGACCGCGGCGTCGCCGTAAATGCCTTTCTGGAGACGAGCGCACCGGACATATTCGCGGCCGGCGACATTGCGCGGTGGCCGGATCCTCACACTGGCGAGAACATTCGGGTCGAGCATTGGGTGGTTGCAGAGAGGCAGGGGCAAACCGCGGCCCTGAACATCCTCGGCCATCGCGAGAAATTCGCGGCCGTGCCGTTCTTCTGGAGCCAGCACTACGACGTTCCCATCAACTATGTCGGCCATGCCGGGCAATGGGACGAGATTGCTGTCGATGGAGACATCGGTGCCAGGGACTGCCTGCTGCGCTTCAAGCGCGAAGGGCGCACGCTGGCTGTCGCTTCGATCTTCCGTGACATCGAAAGTCTAGGGGCAGAGATGGAAATGGAGCGCCAAATGGCAAGGTAGCAAGCGCTCTTGGGCACCGCGATCCGTAGAGAGCGCAACCCGTATGGCGCAGCGGTGCGTCGCTGTGACTGAAAGGAGTTCGACTTATGTCCACAATGCAACAGGAACCGAGCACCACCAACGGATTGGACGCCGTTCATTCAAAGATCGTCAAGTTCGCTACCGGTGTGGCCAGGGAAGCGTCCGATGAGGCGCCGACCTCGGTCGAAATCTTTTCGGACAGGGGCCGCTGGTACTGCAGGGTCCGTCGCGGCGATGAAAAGACTCGGCCAATGGGTCCCTATTCCAAACAACAGGCTGAGCGGATCCAAGAGGCTCGGAGACGGTTGATTGCCAAAAGAGGCACCGCTCGGATCATGTTCGAGTAGGGAGGACATTCACAATCACGTCGGCCGGCGTACTTCTCACCACAACCATCGTCCATCATCGACTTTTTTGAAACTGTGCAGGTAGACCTCCGGCTTTGAGGGTTGTCGCGTTGTGAAGCCGCGTTGCGCGGCAGGGTGTCTGTTGACGTTTTCCCCTTGGCCAAGCCGGCATCGTCGCAGCGTCGCCCGAGGGCGCCTCTTCTGGCAATTTTCGTCGTTCCACCCGACCTCGGTAGCCTGATCCTTCAGGCAGGACGGCCTGTCTTCGTCGCCTCGACCAGCCAGGAAAATTTCCGCATCAACAAGATTCTTGTCGGATGGAAGGATAGGCGTGAAGCCAAGCGCGCGGTTACCGATGCCGTGCCCCTTTTTCAAATGGCTCAGGAGGCTGGTATAATCACGATCGAGGATGCCGCGACCGATGAAACCTGGAATAGCCTGAACGATGCGTCGCCTTCCATTCGAGCCACGGCGTAAGGGCGAAGGCTGACGTGTCTCCGGAAAGATCTGATGGTGGATCAATCGCTGATATGGCCGATGCGATGCATGCGGATCTGACCATATCCGGCGCCTGAGGCTACAGCAGGTTCAGGGAGTGGATCTTTGGCGGTGCTACCCGCTCGCGGCTTGAGAATGATCGACTGAACCGGTCATGCCGATTTGATCGTGATACACAAATCGTGGATGCACATTGTCAAAAGCTGAAATTCCGCGCGGCTCGAGCGCTCCGGGTTGACCTGACAAGGCTGTCAGGCAGGCATCGGATGAGCATGCACTCGTTACTCGCCTTCCGTGGCGATCAACATCCAATTGCGCTTTGTTGACGGGGTGTCACAGGCGAACGTCCACGTATCGATCACCTCAACGATCTGCTGGGGATCGCCGGCGACGATCGCATCGTTGGCCGAGCGTGTAACGCTGACCACGTCGGAAACGAAGCGAACGGCAATCTCAGCGGTGCCGTTCTCCGCAAGAGCGTCGACGACCTTTGCTTCCTTCGTGCCAATGAAGGTGAGTTGCAGCATCTCCCCCCGATCCCGGCGGCCGGCAATCGCTCGTCCGAAGATATCGAGCACTTCCGGCCCGACGAGACGCTTCAACGTTGGGATGTCGCTGTCCGCATACGCGCGCAGGATAGCTTCATAAGCCATATTGGCACCGGTCAGAAACGCGGCAAGGTCGAAAGTTGGGTCGATCTCTCGGATCGCATCCAAGCGTGTGTCCGTATAGGATATATCGTCGATACTGCCGGTTCGCTGCTCTCTCGGCGCATCGTCCTGCTTGGCCTTGTCGTTGCCCGAGCGCGGCAGAGTTTGGCCCCAACTGCCCAGCAATGCCCAATAAAACGCTATGATCGCCACGAGCAGGATCTGGTTGTTTGGATCTGTGGTTTCGTTCATGACGTTCTCCCGACAGAATGTCGAAACAGGCGCCGGTTCGGAACCGGAGCGAACACTAGGCAATGCGCGGCAGCTTCTCCCATTGATGGAAGGGCGGCGGCGATGGCAGCTGCCATTCCAGCGTCGTCGCCCCTTCGCCCCAAGGATTGGCGCTTGCCTGGCGTCTTCGGCTGAAGGCCTCGGCAACCGCGATGAAGAAGACGACAAGCCCGGCCGTTGAGATGTAGGAACCGATCGACGAGACGAAATTCCAGCCGGCAAAAGCATCGGGATAGTCGGCGTAACGTCGCGGCATGCCGGCCATGCCCAGAAAATGCTGCGGGAAAAAGACGAGGTTGACGCCGATGAACATCAGCCAGAAATGCAGCTTGCCGAGCGTTTCGCTGTACATATAGCCGGTCATCTTCGGGAACCAGTAGTAGAAGCCGGCAAAGATCGCGAAGACCGCCCCCAAAGACAGCACATAGTGGAAGTGAGCGATCACGAAATAAGTGTCGTGGTACACGCGGTCGATACCGGGGTTCGCAACCATGATGCCAGTGACGCCACCAATGGTGAACAGCAAGACGAAGCCGAGAGCCCACATCATGGGTGTCTTGAACTCTATCGATCCTCCCCACATGGTCGCCAGCCACGAAAACACCTTCACGCCGGTTGGAACGGCGATGACCATCGATGCGAAGGCGAAGTAGCGCTGCGTGTCGACCGACAGGCCGGTCGTATACATATGATGTGCCCAGACGACAAAGCCGATCGCGCCGATTGCCACCATTGCATAGGCCATGCCGAGATAGCCGAAGATCGGCTTCTTGGCGAAGGTCGAGATGACGTGGCTGATGATGCCGAAGCCAGGCAGGATCATGATGTAGACTTCGGGATGGCCGAAGAACCAGAACAGATGCTGGTAGAGGATCGGATCACCGCCGCCGGACGGCGAAAAGAAGGTCGTCCCGAAATTGCGATCGGTCAACAGCATGGTGACCGCGCCGGCGAGCACCGGCAGCGACATGAGAAGCATGAAGGCGGTGACCAGCATCGACCAGGCGAACAGAGGCATCTTGTGCATGGTCATGCCGGGTGCGCGCATGTTGAAGATGGTCGTGATGAAGTTGATCGCGCCGAGGATCGAGGAGGCCCCCGAAAGGTGGATAGACAGAATAACGAGGTCGACGGCGGGACCTGGCTGGCCATCCGTCGAATAAGGCGGATAGAGCGTCCAGCCGCCGCCATGGCCGAGTGTACCGGGCGCTCCCGGAACGAACATCGAGGTGATGAAGAGGATGAATGACACCACCAGCAGCCAGAACGAGATGTTGTTCAAGCGGGGGAAAGCCATGTCGGGTGCGCCAATCATGATCGGCACCATCCAGTTGCCGAAGCCACCAATCAGCGCCGGCATGAGCACGAAAAAGATCATGACCAGCCCATGGGCACTGACGACCACATTGTAGACGCCCGGATCGCCAAATATCTGCAAACCCGGTTCCTGCAACTCCATGCGGATCAACACGGAAAGCGCCGTACCGAAGATGCCTGCCATGATCGAGAACAGCAGGTAAAGCGTCCCGATATCCTTGTGGTTGGTCGAGAACAGCCATCGGACGAGAAACCGGGGCTTGTGATCATCCAAGGTCGTGGCTGGAATGGACATGATATGCTTCCTGCTCTCCTCTTCCGGCAGGCGAGGCGGCCTCAACCATGGACGGCACCTGCGATCCGCCGTCACACGGGGCCAGGTCTTGCCTGCGCTCTTTCATTCATCCGTGACGATCGCATCCATCGGAATGTCGTGCGGCTGCGGATAGATGGTTCGGATCCTGCTACGGGCGTAACCGACGCCGACGACGAGAGGCCGCCTGGGCGCCGCGGCCAGGGTCCGGTCGAAGAAGCCGCCGCCATAACCCAGGCGATAGTTAGCCTCGTCGAAACCGACAACGGGCGCGATGACCACATCCGGTTGGACGGCAGGTCCATGAGAGGGGACAAGAATATTCCAGAATCCGCGTTCGAGCGGGTCTCCCGGCCCCCAGATGCGAAACTCCAGCGGCCAGCCTTTCTTGATGACGACTGGAAGCGCAATCCGCCCGCCGCGCTCGATCACCTTTATCGCCCAGTTGCGGAGGTCGGGCTCACCGCGGAACGGCCAATAGCCGCTGACGATCCGCCCGCTCACCCGACCGACGGCCAGGTCGAGAACGGAAGCGATGCGTAAAGACCTCGCATTGCGTTCCTCGGCGTCGATCGCGAGACGCTCATCGATTAGACGCTTGCGTTCCGCCTTGCGCCATCGACAGACATCGGGCCATGCGTCCTGAACGGCCGGCTCAGTGCCGTACCCCGGGACAAGCTCATCCATAAAGCATGGTGGAGAGGCGTATTCTCTCGTCTCCGGACATACATCCTCCCGATCAGACATCGCACGCTCCATATCCGTTACAGCGGAGACCCTCGCCTACGTGGACGTTGCGCTGCGTAAAACAGGAAGGCAAACGGAATTAAATGCTGTATTGATGCAAGATTATTGCACTAATCGGGAACCAGCATGGACATCGACCGCGCGCGCACGTTTTTGGAAATCGTCCATTCCGGCAGCTTTCTGAGAGCTGCCGACCGACTCCACGTCACCCAGACCACTGTCAGCGCGCGGATACGCACGTTGGAGGAAGAGCTCGGACGTCAGCTCTTTGTCCGCAATCGCAATGGTGCGCAGTTGACGCAGGCGGGCCGGGAGTTCGAGCGGTTCGCGCAATCATTCGTGCAAATCTGGGAACGAGCACGCCACCAGCTCGCCATCCCATCGGGACGGACAAGCGTCGTTGCCCTGGGCGGGGAGCTCAGCCTGTGGAACCCGCTGCTGCTCGATTGGCTGGTCTGGATGAAGAAGGCCAGGCCGGAAATCGCCATCCAAGCCCAGGTCGGCGTGCCGGACCAGCTCCTCGAGCAGCTCAGGACTGGCGTTCTCGACATCGCGGTGCTCTATGCGCCGAAGCTGCTGCCAGGCTTCAGGGTGGAGCTCCTCGTGGAGGAGCAGCTCGTCTTGGTTCGGAGCACGGACAGGGACTCAGAGTTGGACGCCTCAAGGGACTATGTCTATGTCGATTGGGGGCCGCTGTTTGCGGCCCAACATGGCGCCAGTTCCTCTGCCTTCGGGGAGCCGGGATTGATGGTCGGCCTTGGTCCGCTTGGGCTGAGCTACATCCTGCGCGCCGGCGGAATGGGCTATTTCCGTAGGGGCGCGGCAGCGCCCCATATCGAGGCCGGGCAGTTGGAGGTCGTGGAGGGCGCGCCGGAATTCACCTATCCGGCCTATGCAGTCTATCCGGATGCAAGCGCGTCGCGAACCGACGTACAGGAGGCGCTACGTGGATTGAAGCAGGTGGTGAAATGACCGCGTTCTTTCAGTTCCAAATCACTGATCACGCGGCCGGAAAGAAATCCACCGCCATGGATTGATCGAACATGCCTTATCCGTTCCACACCATCGGTCACTCGACCCGGTCGATCGCCGAATTCGTCGCCCTGTTGCGGGTTGGCGAGATTACCCTCGTGGTCGACATAAGGACCATCCGGCGATCGCGGGCGAATCCGCAATTCAACAGCGAAACGCTGCCGGACAGCCTTGCGGATTTCGCGATCGGATATGAGCATATTGCCGAGCTTGGCGGCCTGCGCGGCAAGGCGCACCCCATTCCACCGACGCTCAATGCATTCTGGATCAACCAGAGTTTTCACAACTACGCCGACTACGCGCTGTCGGCGGAGTTTCATGGCGGCCTGGAGCGGCTTGTGTCCCTTGGCAGGCAGCAGCGGTGCGCCATCATGTGCTCGGAAACGCTTTGGTGGCGTTGCCACAGAAGAATCGTCGCGGACTATCTGATCAGTCGTGGCGAGTCTGTTTTTCATCTGATGGGCCATGACAAGGTCGAGCCGGCGAAGCTCACCGACGGTGTGGAGGCAAGGCTCGACGGAACGCTTGTCTACCCGCCTTCCCCGCGTTCTGGGTAGTCGAGGCCTCAGGCGGCCGACGGCCCCGGGTCGTCAAACCCGTCGTTGAAAGCCGCCATGGCCCTGTTTTCCGCGTTGGGTTCTGCCTCATCAGAGTGATGGACGACGCGCAAAACCGGTCCGTTCGGTCGCCACGGCTCCGGCGCCGCACTCCCCGCCAGCTTCAATCTCTCACGCCTTGCGGCTTCCGGTTGGTAGACCACTTCATGCACAGTCAGTGTTTCATGGCCGCCTTGCGCGGTCGGAATGGACATGGACTGACCTTCGGCCAGACCAAGCAGCGCGAGGCCGCGCGGGTTGGTGATCGGCAAAAGCATGCCAACCAGACCGCGCATCTCGTCATGTGCGACGATGCGGGTCTCGGCAGGGCCGTCGTTTACACGATAGGTCACTCGGGTGCTGAGCGTCACGACCGTTGGCGGAATGTCTTCTCGAAACATCACAATTGCGCTCGAAATCTTCCGTTGAAGGACAACGGACAAGGCATCGCCGCGGGGATGGCGCTCTTGCATCACTTCAAGAATCGTGAAGTCCTTGGTGGTCAGTTGGCAGCTATCGATAGTGGGCATGGTGCGTCTCCAAGACGGACCCGTGAAAGGGTTCCGGCGTCAAGCATTTGATCGGATGTGGAAGCTACCCCCTGTGCCGGACCAGAACAGGCCGGCGCAGGGGTCACACTCCCGCGATCAAACTGCCTGCGTGATTGAGGAGACGGATGGAAACGCCCATGTCTAGGCGTCTGCCGGGATCGCCGAAGACGCTGGTGCGCGCCGATCGACTGCATCGCCGTCCGCAGCGGGTTGGCCTACGGCGAGCACCGACAGTTTGTGCCGGCGCCCATCGCGCGCGGTCCACATGATCGACTGTTCGGCCGAGAGGCCGATCAGGGCCGTGCCGATCGGCGTGAGGACTGAAACCTTGCCTTCGGAGATATCCGCGTCGCCAGGAAAAACCAGCGTGACTGTCTTGGCATTGCCAGTATCGGGCTTGAATGTCACCGTCGAACCCATCTGGACGGTGCCGGCGGAGACCGAACCATCGGCGACTATACGTGCCCGCTCGAGTTCGGCGAGCAGTTCATCGGAGGCCTCCGGATTGCGCGCGGCCACGGTGCTCGCAACCGCCGACAGACGCGCATGGTCTGACTGTGAGATGCGGATGTTCGGCTTGCGCCGGGTTTTCGTGTTGTCTTGCATTTGAATACTCATGCTTCCGCTCGGACCAGCCGCCACGGAGGGTGCCGGAATCGGGCCAATTCGTGAAAATCTCGATGGAACGCCGATGCTCCGGAGGCTTGAGGCCCTGCGGAACCATCCCATGTGTGGGCAAACACACCGCCCCTCGGCTCGGGGCGCGCATGGCAGCCGAGCCGGGGGCTACATTCCCGCTATGGGGCAAACCCGGAAAAGAAAATCGCGACGGATTCTGACTGCGGCGTTCATAGGACCATAGTTGGTGAAGCAATCCGGGAAGTCAAGTCAGCCACCTCGGTGCAGTCTGGCGGCTATCAATCCTAAACTTAGTCAGAGCGAGCGCCAAGCAACGTTCTTATCACCAGCTCTCTTCCGGCCCGGTTTATTCCGGTCCCGCTGGGTCTTTCTTCAGCCAGTCCGAGAAAGACAAGACGTTCGGCCAAGGCTTTCGATAGAGATGGGTAGGGTCCGCGGTTCATTCGCTTGAGTGCCGTCTGCTCCTCGTTGGTGAGATCGTTCCAGATAACTGTCATGAGAGCCATCTCCCTTGTGTGCACTATCAAGCCGATGCCGATCCTGAATTGTCCAGCGACGGGCTGCGACCATGAATTCATTGGGCCCGGAAGGTCTTGCTTATGGAACGGCATCTGTTCCGACAATGCCGCCTTCATTCTCCAGAACGCCGATCCGCTTGACTTCCGAGCGGTTGAGCTTCAGGCGAACGCCGATACCGCCGCCGTTCTCGGCAATGAAAACGGCGCCGGCGCTTTCAAGCGCGGTTTGCAGCGTGTCGCAGATATCTCGGTCAGGAAGGTTGATCCGGCGCTCGAATTCTTCGATGACCAGCGCATCCACGCCTGAATTGCCGGCGAGCTTTTCACGGGTCCATTCGACCAGTGCGCGAGCGGCACGGCATTGAGCACCAGTGATCATCCTCAAAATCTCCTTCTGGATCGCTTTGGGAGCGAATTGCCGCCTGCTGAAACCCAGGACGCTGGGAGTGCGACGGCCGCGTCCGTAAAAAATGCATATCGAATCCGAAAAGGAAAGGGTTGCGCCCCTCACCGCGATCGGAATCATGATGCAAAATAATTGTGCTGAAGCGGCAATAAATTTCGTTTGTCTTGCAGATAAGGATGAGTGAAGCTCGTGCGTAGCGAAACGACAGATTGGGTGCCAGCCAGCAGGTCTCAACGCTAGGGGACTGTTTGGCGATATCGCGCGAAGGGCACCTTGGGCTCGGCAATGACAATAATGGACAGGCTTGAACACGATTTCGGCAGGATCCTTTCTGGCCCGGACATTCGGCGTCATGTCGTCGGTCGAATGGTATCTGCCAATCGCCCTGACGCAGATGACGGCATCCCAATCGTACCCGTGGATGACAATGCTCTCAAAACCCGGCTGCGCGAGGAACTGCTCCTGCAAGCACGGACCCGGCTGCCGATCACCTATGCAAGACTGGCCAAGAGCATGGTTGGTTCGCAAGCAACAGGCGTGATCCAGGGTGCACTCGAACAACTGATGGACGACGATGCGGACGAAGGCCTGCCATTGCTTGCGGCCGTTGCCGTGAACGCGCTCGATCCTGGTTTGCCCGCTCCCTGGTTCTTCCACAAAGCCGAGGACATGGGGCTGTTCGCTGGCGATCCGGCCGATCTGGAAGCGTACGCTTTCCATGCAAGGGAGTTTTGTCGCGCGATCCATCTCCATGCTGGCAACGGGCAAGGCTCTGGAACGACCTTGCCGCCGGTACTGCCGCCTGCAGGCCGGTGAAGGAGAACGAAATGCTGATCGCCAAGGACGTCATGACGTCGCCGGCCATCGCGGTAGGGCCTGACAGTACGGTGGACGAGGTCGCCGATATTCTTCTGTCGCACGGGATCAGCGCCGTGCCGGTGATCGATCGAGGTGCGCTGCTGGGCATCGTCAGTGAAGGAGACCTGATCCGCCGGGCGGAGATCGGAACAGCACCGCAGGGTCGTTCCTGGTGGCTTCATTTATTCACCAACAACGCGGTTCAGGCGGAAGACTATGTCAAATCTCATTCCGATCATGTGATCGACGTCATGACACAGCAGGTTGCGACGGTGGTCGAGAGTACGCCAGTCGCCGAGATCGCAATCCTGCTTGAGCACAATCGGATCAAGCGTGTCCCAGTGCTGCGCGACGGGCAGGTGGTTGGGATCGTCAGTCGCGCTAATCTGGTGCGAGCGCTGGTCATTGCCAGGAAAGGGTGGCGCGCTCCGGCCTTGCATGACGACAGCAGCATCAGGATGGAGATTGTCGATGCCTTGCGATCCGAATCGTGGCCCTCGAGTTCGGACGTGATCGTGAACAACGGCGTGGTCACCCTGTGGGGAACGTATCTGTCGGAGCAGGAGCGGAAAGCCTCGATCGTCCTGGCTGAAAACACCGCTGGCGTGCGGGCTATCGATGACCATCGCATTCCCTTCGATATGACCTACGGCTTGGTCTGAAGGCCACCGAATGACATTCGTGGTCACCGACAATTGCATCAAATGCAAATACATGGACTGCGTGGAAGTCTGCCCGGTGGACTGCTTCTACGAAGGCGAGAACATGCTCGTCATCCATCCCGATGAATGCATCGACTGCGGCGTCTGCGAGCCGGAATGCCCGGCGAAGGCCATTTTTCCCGATACCGAGCCTGGTCTCGACGATTGGCTCGCGCTGAACGCCGAGTATGCGTTTGTGTGGCCCAATATTGCGATCAAGCGCGATCCACCCGCCGACGCCAAGGCGTTCGACGGCGAAGCGGACAAGCTCGCGAAATATTTTTCGCCGGAACCTGGGTCGGGTGACTGATCAAAATGAACGCATGTGCGCACCAGCCGTCGCCACTTTATCTGGGCATTGACACTGGCGGCACGTACACCGATGCCGTGCTGTGGTCGGAATCCACAGGCATCGTGGCCAAGGCCAAGTCGCTGACCACGCGACACGATCTTGCCGAGGGCATCGCCGGCGCCGCAGACGCTGTTTTGTCCGAGGCAGTCATCGAGCCCAGCGCGATCAAGCTCGTCTCGATGTCGACCACGCTGGCCACCAACGCCCTCGTCGAAGGGCAGGGCGGGCGGGTCGCGCTGGTGATGATCGGCTTCACTGAAGCCGACCTTGCCCGGAACGGATTGTCAAAAGCCCTCGGCTCCGATCCCGTGATCTTTTGCCCGGGCGGACATGACGTCCACGGAGATCCGCGTGAGCTGGTGCTCGACGCTCTCGTGGCTGCGCTGCCGTTTCTAGCCGACACAGTTTCAGGCGTCGCCGTGGCCTCCTATTTTGCCGTTCGCAATCCCGAACACGAAATCGCGGTACGTGACGTCATCCGCGAGCGCACCGGGCTCCCGGTGACCTGTTCGCATGAATTGTCGTCGAAACTCGGCGGCCCGCGTCGGGCGCTGACCACGCTTCTCAACGCCCGGTTGATCTCGATGATCGATCGCCTTGTCGACGCCACCGAGAGCTTTCTGGCAAGACGCGGGATCGTCGCTCCGCTCATGGTCGTGCGCGGCGACGGCGCGCTCATTACCGCAGAATTCGCCCGCGCTCGGCCAATCGAGACCATTCTGTCAGGACCAGCGGCAAGCCTGGTGGGGGCGCGGTACATGACCGGCATCGATGATGCGGTGGTGTCCGACATCGGCGGCACCACCACCGACATCGCAGTTCTGGACGGCGGCCGCCTGCGGCTCGATCCGGAAGGCGCCACCGTCGGCGGAATGCGAACCATGGTGGAAGCCGTCGCCATGCGCACCTTTGGCCTTGGTGGGGATTCGGAAGTTTCGCTTCATGAGCAGTCGTTGGCTTCGACGATCGTGCTCGGGCCCCGGCGGCTGGTACCGCTCGCGCTCGCCGCGGTGAAACATGGCGATGCCATATACCAAGGTCTCAAGCGGCAATTGCTCAGTCCCAACACCAGCCGGCTGGACGGCCGCTTCGCATTGCGCACAGGTGTGCCCGAACGTCTAGCCGCAGGCCTGACGGTTACCGAGACGCGGCTCTATGCTGACATTTCGGCAATTCCCGCCGCGCTCGACCGGTTGCTCGTATCGACGTCACAGGTCGCGACGCTCAATCGCCTCGTCGCACGTGGCCTGGTGCATATCGTCGGCTTCACGCCATCCGATGCAGCCCATGTGCTCGGCCGGCAAGGGAACTGGGATCCTGTCGCGGCTCGACTGGGCGCCGAATTGTTCTCACGCAAGCGCGACGGCCAGGGGCATCGTGTCGCCAAAGGCGCAGAAGCGTTTTCCGAGATGGTTCTTGCCGCCGTCACCCGGCGTTCTGCCGAAGTAATTCTTGAATCGGTATTTGCCGAGGACGGGCTGGAGGGCGGCGTCTCCGTTGCCAACCCGCTGGTTCAGCGGGCGGTTGGCGGGCGAGGCGGCATGGCGCGGCTGTCGATCGCGCTCGACCGGCCGGTGATCGGCCTCGGGGCGTCGGCTTCGCTGCACTTTGCCGGGCTGCCGCAATTGATCGGCAATGAATGCAGCATTGCCGAACACGCCGATGTCGCAAATGCGTTGGGCGCCGTGGTTGGGCAGGTGCGAATGTCAGCGGAAGCGCGTGTCAGCCAACCGGAGATCGGGCTTTTCCGTCTCAATTCCGGCGAGCGGCTGGACGACTATGACACCGAGGACGAGGCGATGGCCGCAGCCGAAGCCCACATTCGAGTCTTGGCGGCAGGTCTTGCCGAGCGCGCCGGGGCCGATCAGGCTCGGATCGAGATCGCACGCGACATAAGAGTTGCTACAATCGAAGGCGAGCGCAGTTTCGTGGAAGCCATCGTCGTCGCGACAGCCACCGGGCGGCCGCGAATCGCGTCGTGACATGCACGCGTTGTTGTGAGTGAAGCGTTGTCGGGTGACAATGCTCTGACAGTATTTTTTCCTGAGGCGGCGATCGCCTCGTCGAGATCGCGACCTTGCCAATGTTCGTCCGCAGCCGTCCGTTCCGCACCTGCTGGACGATCTCGCTCAACTGGCCACGACCGGACTCGACGACGAAATCGACCGCCAACCCATCCGCGGGCTGCGCCTCGGCTGGTCCGACGACGGTCACCAGCATACCTCGCCCCGGATCAGGGCTGCAGACCGCTTCTGGATGTCGCCACCGATGACGTCGAACACCAGATCGATGCTGCCTATGTCTTATCTCTCACGCGAATTGGTCATCGGTTCGGTGCCTTCCACGACAATATCGGTATTGAATTGCTTTGTGATTTGCACGGCCGCGGTGTGCGCCTGCAGTTACAAGTCTATCGACACCGCTCCCATGGGATGTGTGCAGCAGGCGAGCACATATCCGGCGTCCTTCTCCTGTGCGCTGAGTCCGCCGAAATCAGCCATTTCCACGTCGCCGCTGACCTTCAGCACACGACAGGTCCCACAAATCCCTTGCTGGCAAGCGCTTGGCAGGTACAGACCAACGCTCCGAGCGATTTCGAGCAGGGTCTGTGTCGAACGGCATTGGTGGGTGACACCTGTGCGAGCAAAACGCACGGAAGCGGCCTGGGCTGTTTGCAACACCGGTGCAGGCTTCAGCAGGCCGCCAAAGCTCTCCTCATGATACCGACCAGGATCCAAGCCGATGCTGTTGAGGGCGTTCCGGACTGCGTTCATGTAAGGCTCGGGCCCACAGGCATAAACGGTGCGCTCCCTAATGTCGGGAGCAAACTTCAGCAACATGGACTCACCAACCAATCCAGTTGGACCGGCCCAATTATGCACAGCTTCGGCGCAGACGACATGGACGTGAAAATTGCGATGGTCCCGTGCCAGGTTGTCAAGCTCGTCACCGAAGATGATGTCCTTCGGCGAGCGTGCGCTATGAATGAAGCAGACATCCTTGTCGGAGCCACTGTCGGCGAGCGTGCGCAGCATCGACATCACCGGTGTTATGCCGCTGCCGCCGGAGAGGAAAAGCGGCCGGTCGCTCCGCAGGTCATCCCAGTTGAAGCTGCCGGACGGGCCGTCGATCTCTATTTCGCTTCCCTGTTCGAGATTGTCATGCAGCCAATTGGAAGCGAGGCCGCCGGGGACGCGCTTGACGGTTATCCTGAGGTCTCCCACCCGGGTTGGCGGCGAAGAGATCGAGTAAGTCCGGACGGCCGGAGCGCCGTCGATCACGAGGTTCAGAGTGATAAACTGCCCGGCTTTGAACTGGCCGGCCTGCCCGCGCTTTGGACAAAAGACGAAGGTCTTCACGTCGTGCGTCTCCTGAACGATGCCGCGACAGATCAGCGTGTGACGTCCGCTGACGCGGTCGGATCGGCAGGAGGGAGCGAAAGAAACGAGGGCGTTCATCATCTGGCTCCCATTAAGGGGCCAAGAATGCCAGCAGGCCTACGTTCGATACAGGAGGAACCTCAAACATCTATGATCGACAATATCGATCAACCTTCCAGCGACATGACCGCAAGATGAAGCGCGCGAATGCCTTTCTTTATGATTGGCTCATGCCGGCGTCGCGCGAGAATTGCGGTGTAGACGGGCTGATGCAGAGTTGGAGCACCTTCCACAATGTGGGAGGGTTGCTCGGCGGCGAAGCGACGCGCATCGTCGGCGCGCATGTAGCAGGTGCCGCCTGCGCGCCTCAGCATATTGTCGGCCAGCGTTTCGGAGCCCATCGAAAGCCGGCACGCAGTCAGATTTGGCAACGCCTCGGCATGAGCCTTCTCGAGCGCAACGGTGTAACCCGGCCGGATGTAATTGTCCGGGCTTACATCGCTAAGCCGGCGTGCCTTGGTCGAGACCATTGTATATTCCTCGACCATCAGTTGGTCATATGTGATCTCGGGCAGGTAGCGTGGAGCATAAACAACAGCAATATCGAGGTTTCCCAGGCTCAGATCAGATATCATCTGCGGCGAGTAGTCGGATTCGACATGGATCGAGGACCGCGGCAAGACTTGCAGCAGCATTTCCAACCAACCAGGCAGGATCGAGCGGGTCATTCCAACCTGGGCAGCGACCCGAAGGCTGCCTTCGAATCTGTTAAAGGCGCGCACGTCGTGACGGGCCTGGGACCAGGTCGACAGCATTGACCGCGCGTAAACCTCAAACCGCCGCCCTGCCGCGGTCGGCTCGGCACCGGCGCGGCCGCGATGGAAGAGTTCGGACCCCACGGCGGCCTCCAGGTTCTTGACACGGGTGCTGACCGTCGATTGCGTCAGTCCGAGGCGCTCCGCCGACCGGTTGAAGTTTCGCGATTCAATGATGTCGAGAAACGTTTCTATTTGTTCCAACTGCATAGGCGAGCCATCGATTTTTGCGATCGTATCTAGCTGTTCATACGCTTGATCCGTGCACTATCAAAGCGGAAGTTCGGTGCAGAAGCCACGGCGTCAGTGACGGCCGCATCAAAGGAAGAGGGAAAAATGTTCATAGTCGATTGCGATTGCCACAACTATTGGTCCAACGCGACGGTGCTGGAGCCCTACCTGTCCGGTGTCTGGAAAGACATGTTCATCGAGGGCGAGAAGACCGGCCCGGTCGGCGCTTTTCCGCACGGCCATCGCCCCTGGTTTCATCCGCAGGATTTCTCCCGCAAGGATGTGCGACCGAAGGTGGAGGCGGACAACTACCTGATCATGAAGGAGAAGCACCTCGATAAATACAATGTCGGAGTGGCAATCCTAACTGGCGACGAGCCCATCGAAGCGTCGACACTGGCAAATCCCTATTACGCTAGCGCGCTGGTAAGCGCCTACAACGACTACCAGATCAATGAATGGCTGCCGAAAGACAGCCGCTTCATGGGCTCCATCATCATCGCACCGCAAGACCCGCGCCTTGCGGCGGCGGAGATCCGGCGCCTCGGCGCGCATCCCCGGATGGCGCAAGTTCTGGCCTCCCAAGGCTCTGTGCGGCCGTATGGCGACCCGTTCTATCACCCGATCTTCGAGGCCTGTGCCGAGGTCAGTTTGCCGTTCGCCATACATCTTGGTGGACATGGCGGCATCAACTGGAACGCTGTCGCGCCAGCGCCCACCACTTTCTTCTGGGAGACCCATGCGATCCTGCACATGTCGGCCATGTCGCATGTGGCAAGCATGATTGCCCATGGCGTTTTTGAGAAATGGCCGGACCTCTACTTCGTGATCATCGAGTGCGGCGTCGCCTGGGTCCCGTCGGTCCTGTGGCGCCTGGATGCCGACTACAAAGCACTGCGAAAAGAGACGCCATGGCTGAAAATGCTGCCGTCGGAATATTGCCGGCGTAACATACGTTTCTCCACCCAACCGCTGGAGCAGCCTTCGAATGTCAACCACCTCTGGGCGATCCTGGAGGCCATGGACGGGGAGCACACGCTGCTGTTTGCGTCCGACTACCCCCATTGGGACTACGATGACGTCAACACTTTGCACATCCCGCCGGAATGGCGCCGCAAGGTGCTCGGCCAGAATGCGCTAGACGTTTACAAGCGCATTCCCCGCCCGCAAGCCGCTGCTGCAGCGTGACGACCTGACATGGCTGAGAAGACGTATATTTGTCGCGCCGACGAGATCCAGGTCGGAACGCCGTTCATCGCCAAGGTGCGCAGCCTGTCGATCGGCGTGTTCCGGATCGGCGATAGTTTCCATGCGCTGCTGAATGTATGCCCGCATCGAGGGGCCCCCCTTTGTGAGGGACCGCAATGCGGAACGACTGCTCCCGTCGAGCGAGCCGAATTCATCTATCACCGTGAGAATGAAATCGTTCGCTGTGCCTGGCACGGGTGGGAATTCGACATCAGGTCGGGCGCAGCATTGGTCAACCCGTCCGTTCGCGCGAGGACGTTCCCAGTCTCCGTCGAGGCAGGGAGCATATACGTGACGGCCTGAGCATGGAGACACCCTCTGCCTACAGAGCGGGTATCGGAATCTCAACCACCGCCTTATGCGCTTCATCGTTTTTGCTAATGCGGCACAATTTGGGATGGATTGCCTGCACGTTTCGCTAACTTGACCAATAAGCTGAGAAAAATCAGCGCAACTCAACTGGGGAACGATATGAAAAACCGACTTCTTGCACCATCTCTCGGCGTTCTATTGTTGGCGCCGGTATCGTCGGCGTTCGGTGCAGACGTGACTATGCCGGATCCAAACTATGCTACCGCAACGGCGGTCATGAACGTCATCAAGAACGCGGCCGAACAGGAGCTTGGGCTCGACGTTTCCACCGTCACCACCACCGCAGTCCCAGTCATTTGGGAAGCCATGGATCGCAACAAAGGGGAGGTCGACATCTGGCCAGATGTCTGGCTGCCGAACCAGCAGGGCCTGGTAGACAAATATGTCAAAAGCGCCGGCACGGTGAAACTCGCGCAGAACGGCTACGAAGCCAAGCAAGGCTACTGCGTCACCCAGGTCACGATCGACAAATATGGCATCAAGGATGTCGCGGATCTCACCAATCCGGACAACGCCAAGATCTTCGACACCAATGGCGACGGCAAGGGCGAAATCTGGATCGGCGCGTCAGGCTGGCAGTCGACAAACATCGAAAAGGTGCGGGCCCGCGACTATGGATTCGCCGATTTCTTCGATCTCCAGGTGACCGACGAAGCGGTGGCCGCGGCATCGCTCGACCGGGCCGCGAAGGCAGACAAGCCATGGGTCGGCTACTGCTACGGCCCACACCAGAATTTCGCCCGCTACAAGCTTGCCTTTCTCACCGAACCGAAACACGACCCAGCCAAGTTCATGATGCTGCAACCGAGCGAGGATCCTCAATGGTTCGAAAAATCGAAAGTGTCGTCGGCATATGCTGACACCACCGTGCACATCGCCTATGCTGGTTCGCTGGCCCAGCGGCAACCGGAACTGACCGCCGCCCTGGATCGGATTACTTTCAATCCGGACGACATCAGCAAATGGGCCTATGCAATCATCGTCGACAAGAAGCCGGCAGGCGATGTGGCGAAGGAATGGATCAAAGCCCACCCCGACGACGTGGCGAAGTGGTTCGGTCATTGAAGGCCAGGGCCGGCATTGCAGGCTCTGAACCGGCCTGCACTGTTGCCCGGCCGCTCAAATCCGTGATCGGACGGGAGCGGTAGACGGTGGACACCGCACCGATCATTGCGCCGGGAGGACCCGGCCTGGCGGACCGCGGAGACGCGGCAAGCCACGGTGCCGCCATCATTTTGAAGGGCGTCTGGAAAATCTTTGGCGCCCGCGCGCCAGTGGCGATGATGGCGATTTTGCGCGACCGCCTGGACAAGGACGAAGTGGCCAGGCGCTTCGGATGTGTCGTGGGCGTCGCCAACGTCAACATTTCGGTTCGGCCGGGTGAAATCTTCTGCGTCATGGGCCTGTCGGGCAGTGGCAAATCGACATTGATCCGCCATATAAACCGCCTGCTCGAGCCGTCCGCCGGCGAGATTTTCGTCGACGGTGAAAACGTCATGGCCAAGTCGCCCGCTGAGTTGAGGGCATTGCGGTCTCGCAGGATCGCCATGGTGTTCCAGAGCTTCGGTCTGCTTCCGCATCGCACCGTACGCGACAACGTCGCGCTCCCGCTGGAGATCCAAGCCGCGACCAAGCAGCGGAGATTTGACGCGGCCGAGGCGGCACTTGCCAAGGTGAACCTGTCGGGCTGGGGGGATCGCTACTGCCATGAGCTCTCAGGCGGCATGCAGCAGCGCGTCGGCCTCGCCCGCGCTTTGGCTGCCGATCCAGCGATCCTGCTCATGGACGAGCCATTCAGCGCGCTCGATCCCTTGATAAGGCGGCAACTTCAAGACGAGTTCCTGGCCCTCTCGCGCTCGATGGGAAAGACAGTGATCTTCATCACCCATGACCTCGACGAGGCGATCCGGATCGGCGATCGCATCGCGATCATGAAAGATGGCGTCATCGTCCAGACCGACACGCCCGAGGAGATCGTCACATCTCCGAAGCACGACTATGTCGCGAAATTCGTCGCCGACATCTCGCGCCTGAAGGTGATCACCGCCGGGCGCATCATGGAGTCGGTCGAGAGTTTCAAGAGCCGGTCTCATCCGGAATTGGACGTCGAGCGGTTGCGCAGGGTGGATTCTCGAGAATCCCTGGCCGAACTCGTCGAACTCGCGGCACGGGATGCCGCACCGCTTGCTGTGACAGATCCCGGTGGGTCTGTCGTCGGCATCGTCGACAGGCAGATACTGCTCGACGGTCTGCGAAAGGGCGAAATCCGTGAACGCCCATGATCCTGTCGCTGTGCAATCGATAGAGCACGCCCAACCGGTAGAGGAAGGACTCGTACGAGAATTCGTCCTCCGCAACCCCGATTACTATATCGATGTGTTCGCCCGCATCCGGCGGGCTTCCGGTGCCGTCTGGCCGTTCAACCTGGCGGCCGTGCTGCTTGGACCGGTGTGGGCCGCTGCCCGAGGCATCACACTTCTGTTCTGGCTCATCTTCTTCCTGGAGACGCTTGCGGTGGTTCAGATCGGCGTCGGCGCGGCTGGCAACCTCGGCGCCGGGGAGCAAGCACGCGCCGAACGCGTCACCAAGCAGGCACAGGTGCGCGCGGAACAGGCAAAGGCCGCCGAGGCAGCGGGGGCGGACAATGCAGCTGGCCTGAAATCATCAGCGGCCGCTCTGGAGAAAGCTGCCAACACGGCCAGAATGCGGGCCGACGCCGCAAAAGCGAAGGCGCCGGTTGTAATTGGGTCCGGCATTGTCACTTTGCTCTTCGCCAGGTTGATCGCCGGTTTCCTCGCCAACCGGATGCTGGAGCGGCGCTTCGCGCGCTGGCGTTCGAACCCGACGCTTCAGCGCGGGCTCAATCATCCGCTGGCGCTATGCGCCCTTGCCTTCTGCATCGCAGCCTATGGGCTTTCGGTCTATCGCTTCGCCGCGCCGACACCAGCCGTCTGGCTGATTGCCGCGCCCTCGAATCGCGAGTGGCAGGCCGCGTTGTCATCGGGTCTGGACAGCCTGATGGGAGCGGTGTCGCATCTCGGGGAGGGCTTTTTCGGCGGCATCACAGGCGCAATATCGTTGGTGCTCGATGCCTTGGCCTATGGACTGACGGGCATGCCCTGGCCAGTGACAATGGCGATCATTCTAGCCCTGGCCTGGCAACTGGCGGGGCCGCGCGTCGCCATCTTCACCGCGGCTGCGCTCGCCTATCTTGCCGTGCTTGGCTTTTGGGAAAAGAGCCTGGAAACAGTCGCCCTGTTGGGCACATCGGCCATTATCTGCCTCGCGATAGGAATTCCGCTTGGGATATGGTGCGGGCGCCGACCGCGCGTCTATGCCGCCGTGCGGCCGGTGCTCGACTTCATGCAGACCATGCCGGCATTTGTCTATTTGATCCCGGTGATCGCATTGTTCGGCATCGGCAAGCCGCCCGGCGTCATCGCCACGCTGATTTTCGGTACGCCGCCAGTGGTGCGCCTGACTGCGCTCGGTTTGCAGGGTGTCCCGCCGGCCATTAGAGAGGCCGCGCAAGCCTATGGTGCAACAAGATGGTTTCTCCTGACCCGGGTCGATCTCCCGCTAGCGATGCCTTCCATCATGGCCGGCATAAACCAGACCATTTTGATGTGCCTTTCAATGGTGGTCATCGCTTCCCTGATCGGCGCCAAAGGGTTGGGAGAAGATGTCCTCAATGCGCTTCAATACGCAGCTGTCGGGCAGGGACTGCTCGCGGGCTTCGCCATACTTCTCTGCGCCATGATCATCGACCGTATCGTGCAAGGACGAACCAGATAAAGCCGTTTGGGAACGATCTTCTCGTGGAGCTCGGCCGGTCAACATTCCACGAACGGGCCATCAAAGATGCGGTACCGGCTCTAGAAATAAGCCTGGTCCGGCTCGCTGGCCTTGCGGTTGGCGATGAAGGCCTGGAGCGCTTCGTCGATCGCCGGATCGAGCCCCGGATCCTGGTAGTCGTCGAGCAGCCTCTTCCATTGCCGGTTGGCGCGTTGCGCGGCGTCGAGCCGGCCGTCCTCGTTCCATTGCTCGAAGGAATTGTTGTCGCTGCTGGTGGAGCGATAGAAGGCCGAGAGGAAATTGGACTGCGTATGCGCACTGCCCAGGAAATGCGATCCCGGCCCGACCGCTTCGATCGCCTCCATCGCCTGCGCATTGAGCGACAGATCGATGCCTTCGAACAGGCTGGCGACCTTGCCGCAGAGATCGGCGTCGATGACCGTCTTTTCGAAACCGGTGACCAGTCCGCCCTCGAGCCAGCCGGTGGCGTGGTTGATCACGTTGGCGCCGGCAAACATCGACATCAATATGCCCCATGTCGCTTCCTGCTCGGCCTGTGCGTCGGGCAGCTTTGAGGCCGACAGCGAACCGACGGTGTGGAACGGAACGCCGACGCGACGCGCCAACTGCCCGCAGGCGAGCACCATCTTGCCCGCTTCCGGCGTCCCGAAGGTCGGCGCTCCACTCTGCATCGAGATCGTGCTGGCAAAGCTTCCCATCAGGCAGGGCGCGCCGGGGTTGATCAGCTGTACGAGGCTGAGACAGGCGAGCGCCTCGGCCAGCACCTGCGCCAGCGTGCCGGCGACCGTGCACGGGCTCATCGCGCCGGCCAGCGTCCATGGCGTGCAGGCGACCGGCTGGTTGTTGCGGGCGCAGACCTTCAGCGAACCCGACATGTTGGCGTCGAGCACCAGCGGCGCATTGGTGTTGGAGACGTTGTAGAGCACAGCGTTGTTGGCGACGAACTCCTCGCCGAAGACGATCTTGGCCATGTCGACCGCGTCCTGTGCTCGCCTCGAACCGATGAACGCGCCCATGAAGGCACGGTCCGAATGGCGGATGTGGGTGTAGAGCATGTCGAGATGACGCTTGTTGGCCGGCAGGTCGACAGGCTCGCAAACGACGCCGCCCGAATGATGTAGATGCGGGATCATCTGATGGATCTTCACCAGATCGCGGAAGTCCGCGATCGTGGCGTAGCGCCGTCCGCGATCGAGATCGTGGACGAAGGGCGGTCCCCACGACGGACACAGCACGGTGTTGTCGCCGCCGATCACCACCGTGTTGGCTGGGTTGCGAGCGTGCTGCTTGAATTGCGAAGGCGCGGTGGCGCGGATGATCGTGCGGCACATGCCGGGCTCGAAGCGAACCCTGGTGCCCTGCACGTCGGCGCCTGCATCGCGAAAGATGTCGAGGATCTCGGGATCGTCATGGAACTCCATGCCGACCTCCTTGAGCAGCCGGTCGGCATTCGCCTCGATCAGGCTCAGGCCTTCCTCGTCGAGGATATTGAACGTGCCGATCCGCCGGCTGATGTAGGGACGCCGCGGCGCCTGCTGGGCCAGGCGCTGGCCTTGCCTTCCCGCTCGGCCCCCGCTTCGTGGCGCTGGAGCGTCGATCATCGCGTCCTTGTCCATTTTCGTCTCCGTGATCAGGCAGGCATGAAGGCGGCCGGCGCATCGGCCTGAAGGCCGCGCAGCCGCAGATTGTCCGGATCGTAAGGCGCTTTCTTCAGCTCCCGCGCCGTCAGTTCCCTGCCGAGGATCGAGACGGTCAGGCCTTCAGCCGCAACACCGGGTCGCAGATAGGCGAGCGCAACGGTCTTGCCGGTGCGGAAGCCGTGGCTGCCGGAGGTAACGACCCCGACCGGGCGCCCCGCCTGCATCACGGCGTGGGCGTAGAACGGCAGCCTCTCGCCGTCGTCATCGATCTCGAGCAGCAGCATGGACCAGGCGCTTTCGCCGATGCGCTCCAGCATCGCCTCACGGCCGACGAACGTCCGGTTGTCAGTCTTGACCAGCGCACCCAGCCCAGCCTCCAGCGGCGTACGTTCGGTGGTCAGGTCGGCGCCCCAAGCACGATAACCTTTTTCCAACCGCATCGCGTTGAGCGCGTAGATGCCGAACGGACGCAGGTCGAACTGCGTTCCGACCTTGGTGATCGCTTCGTAGAGCTTGCCGAACTGCGCCAACTGAACGTGCAGTTCCCATCCGAGCTCACCGGCATAAGAGACCCGGAGCGCTGCCGTCTTGATGCCGGCCACGCGGATGATCTGCGCGGAAAGCCAGGGGAATGCAGCATTCGATAGATCGGCTTCGCAGATCTTTCCCAAGAGGTCACGGGCACGCGGCCCCATCACGCCGAGCACGCCGCGCCTCTCGGTGACGTTGTCGATCGTCACACCTGGAAACGCTGCGGCGCGTGAGCGTAGCAGACCTTCGTCATGTCGCTCCGCAAGTGCTGCGCTGGTCAAGTAGAACCCATCGTCGCCGAGTCGGGTCACGGTAAATTCCGACGCCACGCCGCCCTTTGCCGTCAGCGCGTGAATGAGCCCGATGCGGCCGTGACGTTCCGGTGGTCGGTTGGCGCCGAGCGAAGCCATGAAGGCGCTGGCGCCTGGTCCGCCGATCTCGAATTTGGAGAAGGCCGAAAGGTCGATGGCGCCGACGCTGGCCTGCACGTCACGGCACTCGCCGCGCACCGCGTCGAACCAGCCGGGCTTGCGGAAGGTCAGTGGCGGGTCACGGTCGGCGCCGTTGGCAGCGAACCAGTTCGGCCGCTCCCAGCCATAGGCGGCGCCCAGCACTGCCCCCTGGCTTCTCTGAAGTTCGAGCGCCGGCGTCGTGCGGCGCGGGCGGCCGGCCTCGCGTTCCTCGTTGGGATAGTGGATGCCGAATTGCAGGCCGAACCCTTCCACCGCCTTGTCGATGCGATAGTCGCGGTCGGCATAATTGCCGAAGCGGCGTGGGTCGATGGCAAGCGCATCCATTGGCGGTGATCCGTCGACGATCCAGTCGGCGAGAAAGCGACCGGCGCCGCCGCCTTCCATCACGCCCATGCTTGAGCCGGTGAGCAGCCAGCCATTGCCGAGGCCGAATGCCGGACCGACCAGCGGATTGGCATCCGGCGTGAAGGTGATCGGCCCGTTGACCACCGTCTTGATGCCGGCATTGGCGAGTGCCGGGACACGCTCCATCGCCAGCGCGATGATGTGCTCGACCCGATCCAGGTCGGGCGGCAGCAAGTCCATGCCGAATTCTGGTGGCACGCCATCGACCGCCCAGGGGTGAGCCGACTTTTCATAGGGGCCGACGATAAAGCCGTCGCGCTCCTGGCGCAGATACCAGCTTTCTTCCGGATCGCGGATGATCGGCAGTTCCTTGGCGCCGGCGGCGATCCGGTCGGCAATCTCGGGGACGGTATCGGTCACGACATATTGGTGCAGCATCGGCACCACGGGCAGGTCGAGCCCCATCATGGCGCCAATCTCGCGGCACCATGTGCCGGCCGCGTTCACCACATGCTTCGCGACAATGTCACCCTGTTGTGTGCGGACCAGCCACTCGCCCGATGGCTTGCGCTCGATTGCCAGGACCGGATTGTGGCGCACGATCTCGGCGCCGCGCGAGCGCGCGCCGCTGGCCATTGCGTTGGTCGCCAGCGTCGGATCGACATGACCGTCATTGGGCTCGTAGATCGCGCCTATGATGCCGTCGGTATGGCAGAGCGGATAGATCTGCTTGAGCTCATCGGGACTGAGAATGTGGAAGTCATGGCCGACGAACCGGCCAAGCCCCTGCACATGGCGGAATTCGTCCATGCGCTCCGGCGAGCGCGTAATGCGCAATGCGCCGCTTGGGTGGAAACCTGTCGGCAACCCGGTCTCGGCGGTCAGGATTTCGCGATAGAGCCGCACCGAATGCGCGCGCATCTCCATGATCGTCGCATTGTGGGCGAAATGCGTGCAGAGCCCGGCGGCGTGCCAGGTCGAGCCTGCTGTCAGCTCCTGCCTCTCGACGAGCATGACATCGCTCCAGCCGCGCTTGGCCAGGTGATAGAGCAGCGACACGCCCATGGCGCCGCCGCCGATAACGACCACGCGGGCCTGTTGTCTCATGAATTTTCCTCCGCGCTTACGCGCATGCGCGATCCGGTTGGGTCATAGGGTGGCTTGTCGAGTGGGCGCAGCCTGTAGCGCGCACCGGCCACCGCGATCTGGTAGTCGCAGGCAAGCAGCTGCGTTTTCGTCTCGCCTGGATCACAGGCAACGTAGCCCAGGCAAAGGCTGAGCCCCGTGCGAACGCCGAGGCCACCTGACGTCGTCAACCCGGCAAGTTTGCCGTCGCGATAGATCGGTTCGTCATGCAGCAGAAGCGGATTGTCGCCGTCGACGGCGAAATGCATGAGCCGGCGCTTCAGGCCATCGGCCTTCTGCTTCAGCAGGGCATCGCGGCCGATGAAATCATCCCTCTTCCAGGACACCGCGAAGGACAGGCCCGCCTCCAGCGGCGTGTCCTTCGGCCCGATATCATGGCCCCAATGGCGATAGCCCTTTTCCAACCGGCAGCCATCCAGCGCGTAGTGGCCACAAAAGGTCAGGCCATGGGCGCCGCCCGCTGAGACGATCATGGCAAGCAGGCTCTCGCCGTGTTCGACCGGCACATAAAGCTCGAAGCCGAGCTCGCCGACAAAGCTGACTCGGGTCGCCCGCACATTCGCGGTGCCGATGTCGATGCGGCGCGAAGTCGAGAACGGGAAGGCTGCGTCCGAAAGATCGACGTCGGTCAGGCTCTGCAGCAGCGCCCGCGAATTCGGCCCCATGACCCCGAGAACGGCCTCTGCGGACGTGGCGTCGAAGACCGAGACGTTGAGACCAAGATCCTCAGCATGGCGCGCGATCCAGTCAAAATCTTTCTGTCTGGTCGCGGCACCTGAAATAACCCGGAAGCCGTGCTCGTCGACTCGCGTGACCGTCACATCGGCCTCGATGCCGCCGCGTGCGTTGAGCATCTGCGTATAGACGGCGCGGCCTTCGGGCCTGTCGACGTCCCCCGCGCACAGGCTTTGCATCAGCTGGATCGCGTCGCGTCCACGCACATCGATCTTGGTGAAGGGCGAAAGCTCGAACAGGCCAACGCCTTGCGCCATTCGCTCGGCTTCGGCCCTGGCCGGGCTCCACCATTTCTGAGCGCCGACGGAATAGCCGCGCGTCTCCGTGCCGCCGAACCAGAGCGGTCGCTCCCAGCCGGTCGGCGCGCCGAACACAGCACCCGCTTCGGCGAACGTACGGTGAAAGGCGGAACGCCGCACGTCGCGCCCGGCGGCGGCCTGCTTGTAAGGCCAATGCATGCGGAAGAGGTCGGCAACCGCTTCCTCCATCCTGGCGCCGACGAAAGAGCGCGCCGCGGCGGCGCGGTCGAAGCGGGCGATGTCAAGCGCCCACAGATCGAGGCTGGGCTCGCCGTCGACGATCCATTCGGCCATGGCCTTGCCGGCGCCGGCCGACGACATCATGCCTGTCGAGTTGAAGCCGGCGGCGACATAGAAGCCGCGCAGATAGGGCGACTCGCCCATCAGCGGCCGCGTGTCGGGGGTAAAACTCTCCGGGCCATTCATGAAGTGCCTGATGCCGGTCTGCGACAGCGCCGGCAGGAGTTTCAGTCCGGCCGACATGAAAGGCTCGAACTGCTCCCAATCCTCGGGCAGTTCGAGGAATGGCCTGTCGCCAGCCGGTCCGCGAACATCGAAGAGCTTGGCGTTCGGCTCGAAGCCGCCCAACACCAGCTTGCCGGAATCGCCCTTGATGTAGATGCCTTCGTCGAGGTCGCGCAGGATGGGAAACGGATCCTGCAGACCGGCGATCGGCTCCGTCACGACATACATGTGCTCGACGGCCTGCAGCGGCACAGGAACGCCGGCGAGCGCGCCGATATCGCGCGCCCAGGCGCCGGCACAGTTGACGACGGTCTCGCAATCGATGGTGGCGCCGGAGGCCAGCTTGACGCCAGCGACCCGGCCGTTGCGGGTCACGATGCCCGAACAGGCTAACCCCTCGAGGATGCGGATACCGGCGGCGCGGGCCCGTTTTGCATAGGCCGCACAGATATCAACTGGATTGGCCTGGCCGTCTTCCTCGACCCACAGCGCGCCCTCGACGCCATCGGTGACGATGCCGCGCACGTGCTCGGCCACGCCCGCCTGATCGACAATCCCAACGGTGAGGCCGCAGACATCGCCCAAATGCGCGATGCGCTTCAGTTCGTCCATGCGCTCCGCACGTCGCGCCAGCCACAGGCCGCCGGTGCGGCGGTAGCCGGACGCCTGGCCCGTCAGTTCCTCGAGGCGTGGAAACAGCTCGGTCGCATATTGCGCCAGCCTTGTCAGGTTGAGGCTGGCGCGTAACGGACCGACGATTCCGGCGGCGTGCCAGGATGTGCCGCTGGTCAGTTGGTGGCGCTCCAGAAGGACGACATCGCTCACGCCCAGTTCGGCAAGGTGATAGGCAATGCCGAGGCCAATGACACCGCCGCCAATGATCACGATGCGTGCGCTGCCATTCACCTTGTGGGATACCTTCGCTGGATTGGAACAGCGCGATCTTTTCCCGCTAAACCACTTGCGCTCAACCCAAATTTCGCAACATTAGGAAAACTTATGATGCTTCACGGGCGGAGTTGCGGGTGAAGAGCGGCAGTTTCGATTTCAACCTTTTCCGATCGATCGAGGTTTTCGTCGCCATCGTCGAGACCAGGCACGTCACCCAGGCGGCACAGATGCTGGGCATGACGCAATCGGCCGCTTCGCAGCATCTGAAGAACCTGGAAAGCGCGCTCGGCGTCAGCCTGATCGATCGCAATTTGCGGCCGATCGAGCTCACCAAAGCCGGCATCGCGCTGCATCGCCGCGCCGTTGCCATACTGGCCGAGGTCGAGGGCCTGCGCACGGACGCGCGGCGCGTCAATGCAGCACCGCTGCCGCTGTTGCGCATCGCGCTTCTGGCGTCGATCGCGACAACGCTGGCGCCGGCGCTTTCGGTCCTTGCCCGCAAGGGGTTCGGCATTCCCGAGCTCAGCCTGTTCGCGGGTTTGGCGACCGACCACGTCGCCTTGCTGCGGGCCCGCCGCGCCGACCTCGCCGTCACCTCCGGCGAGCTGTTCGAGATTGAGGGACTGACACGTTATCCTGTGATGACCGAAAAATTCCTGCTGGTGACGCCAAAGGGTTTTGCCGGCGATGTCGGTGACATCGTCAAGCTCTCTAAGAAGCTCGCCTTCGTGCGCTTCTCGCGCGAGACGCCGGTTGGCCTGCGCGTCGACCAGCATCTGAGCCGCCTGCGCATCGAGATCCCGCGTGCCATGGAAGGTGACCGCTCCAGCGTGGTGATGGCGCCGGTCGCGGCCGGCATGGGCTTTGCGATCCTGACGCCGACCCTGCTCATCGACGGGCTGGCGGAGGGTATGGAGATTGACGTCCATCCCTTGCCGTTCACCGGGCTGTCGCGCAACATCCTTCTGGTCGCGCGCGAGCGGGAGCTCGGAAACCTCCCCGAGGCTTTCGCCACGCGTACCGCGGAGGTGCTGACCAACGCGATCAGCACGCGCCTGCCTGGCCTTCCCGCCGACTGCTATGCCGTCGATCGCCCCTCGTTGCATGACTAATCAACTCCATCAGTTATCCTGATAAGGAGGTTTGGCGGTGTGCGCGCCGCGCATTCCGTGTTTTCAATCCAGGAGTTCGCAACACGGGAGACATGGCATGAACGCCCCGCACGTCCATTCCAACCTGGACATCGACTGGTCGACCGAGGCCATCGTGGATCGGCGGAACCGCTTCTATTCGGCCACGCAGCGCAAGTTCGTTCCTTACAAGGACCCGCTGATCCTCAAGCGCGGCAAGGGCCAGTATGTCTGGGATGAGAAGGATCGTAAATACATCGACCTGCTCGGCATGAACCTTTGCATCTCGGTCGGCCACGCGCATCCGCAGGTGGTCAAGGCGGCCACCGAGCAACTGGCGGAACTGACGCATTGCACGACGATGTTCTACCACCCGGTTCCGGCTCAGTACGCCGAGGAACTGGTGGCAACGATGCCGGCCGGTCACGATTGGGTCGTACATTTCACCAACAGCGGGGCCGAAGCGATCGATCTTGCGCTGCTGATGGCGCGCTCGCATACCGGCAACATCGACATGCTGGCGCTTGCCTCGAGCTATCACGGCGCCACTTTCGGCGCGCAGTCGGTGACCGGGATAGCGGGTTTTCGCCATCCCGTACCCCAGCTTGGCGGCGTCACTTTCGTGGCCGAGCCCAACCAGTATCGCGGCATACACGGCGAAGGCTTGCAGCCCTATCTCGACGAGGTCGAGCGCGCCATAGCGAGCTCGACCAGCGGCCGGCTGGCCGGCATGATTATCGAGCCGGTGCAGGGCTATGGCGGCATCGTGCCGATGCCGGCGGGCTACATCGCCGGCGCTGTCGAGCGTGTCCGCGCGGCCGGCGGTCTCTGTATCATTGATGAAGTGCAATCCGGTGTCGCCCGAACCGGCGATGCCTTCTGGGCGTTTGAATCCCATGGCATTGTGCCCGATATCGTCGTCGTCGCCAAAGGTGTGGGTAACGGCATCCCTCTCGGCGCGGTCATCGCCAAGCGAGATGTCGCTGAATCCATGGCCGATAAATTTCTGTTCCACACCTATGGCGCCAATCCGGTGGCATGCGCGGCCGGTCGAGCCGTCCTAAAGGTCATAAAAGAGGAACGACTCCAAGAGAACGCCCGGGATGTCGGCGCGGTGCTCAAGGGTCGCCTTAACGACATGAAGGAGCGCTTTCCAATCATCGGGGATGTCAGGGGCCGCGGGCTTATGCTCGCGATCGAACTTGTCAAGGACCGCGCGACAAAAGAGCCGGCGCCGGAGGAGACCCTCGCTATCTTCGAGGAAACGCGCCGCAACGGCCTCGTCGCCAGCCGCTCGGGACCGTACCGCAACGTCATCCGCATGTGTCCGCCGCTTTGCTTGGCAATGTCCGATATCGAGGACGTCGTCGACCGCTTCGAAAAAAGCTTTGCGGCATTCAGCGGTCAATAACGGTTCCTGTGCTCGGAGGGGCACAAACCTTTGGCGGCGGCTGAGCAGCAGAGAGAATCATTCGGAAAGGACCGGGCCCGCCCAAACCGGCTCTGTCGACGTGCGGAGGCTGAGCTGTCAGAAACATGCTTGTTGGATTGAGGTCAGTTATCCTCTGCGAGCCATCCAGACTTGCTCGGTCATAGCAAGATCGTGAACACGGTCCGCTATCTGGGAGTCGATGTAGAAGATGCTCTCGAACTTGCCGAGGCAACTGAGGTGTGATCAAGAGCGGCTCCACTTCACGAGTGGAGCCGTGAACAATTTGCGCGTGCATCTCGGCCATTTGGTGCACGCTGCCAGTGGCTGAAAGCTGGCATTCGACGCATGCAGAGAAGGCTTTCTGCTCATCGTTCGTCATGTGATAGGGTGATTTCAATTCGATAGGAAGATCATCCTTATGGCTGCGTCGCCGCTCGTGAGGTCCCGCCGTAGCCGGTGAACAGACATGCACGCTTTCAACTATCCCAGCTGGAACAGGATCGTCTTCGACCGCAGCCGTGGCACGCCGTTGAACGAGCAACTTTTCGAGCAGTTGCGCCGCTGGATACGGGATGGCATCGTGGCGCCAGGAGCGCGCCTGCCGCCAAGCCGCGTCATGGCCGAGGAACTCGGGCTCTCGCGCAACACCGTTGTCCTCGCCTATGAGCGACTTGCCACGGAGGGCTATGTCGCACGTCGGATCGGCGCCGGCACCTTCGTCGAAACCATGCTGCCGGAAGACAATCACCCCCGAGCCGAGACGGCGGTCATACCGGTGTCAGGTCCAAATGCGCTCCCGGCACCCTCGCGCCGCGGCCAGGCGCTGCTCGACATGAACCTGCCAGCCGAACGCATCGAGACCTACGATCTCAGCGCCGGCGTGCCGGCGCTGAACGAGTTCCCCTATGACGAGTTCGCTCAGATCGCTAGCCGCCGCTGGCGCGAGCACGCCAGCGCCCACACCGGCTATGACTATTCGCGCGGCGCGCCACTGCTGGCCACCCGCATCGCGGGCTATCTGGCGGAGGCTAAAGCGATCAACTGTCGTCCCGAACAGATCATCGTCATCGGCAATACGCTGCAAGCGGCCGCTCTCGCGTCTCATGTTCTGCTCGACCGCGGCGACACCGTTCTGGTCGAGGATCCTTGCCACATGCCCGAGATCGCCACGCTGGAAGCCTTCGGCCTTGTCACCGTTCCCGCCCCGCTCGACAGGCAAGGCTTCGATACAGAAGCCGCCGGCGTGATGGTCCGAGAGGCGCGTATGGCCGTTGTCTCCCCGACCGAGCAATGGCCGTTCGGCTGCACGATGACATCGGATCGCCGGCAAAAGCTGCTTGATTGGGCGGCGGACCGGCCCGGCTGGATATTCGAGGATGATTCCAATAGCGAGATCCGCTGGTCGGGCGAAGCGCAGACGACGCTCTACGCGCGCGATCCGCGGCGGGTCATCTATGCCGGCTCGTTCAACCGCATGCTGGCGCCCGGCCTGCGGCTCGCCTATTTGATCGCGCCGATGCCGCTGGTCGAGGCGTTCGCCCTCGCCCAGCGTATTTTCTCCTTCTACGCACCGCTACCGGACCAGGCGCTGGTCGCCGACTTCATGGACCAGGGGCGACTCGCCTCGCACCTTCGGCGTATGCGCACCATCTACCGCGATCGCGCCGCCTGCCTGACACAATGCCTGCGCGCAAAGCTGCGAGACGGCTTCGACGTTCCCGACGTTCACGCCGGCCTGCACCTGACCGTCCACGCACGCGAACCGTTTGACGACGTGGCCGTGTCGCGAACACTGCTCCAGAAGGGGCTGGACTGCCCACCACTCTCGCGCTACGCACGCCGGGAAACCAAGCCGAGGGGTCTTGTGCTGGGCTTCGGCAACACGTCGGTCCGCCGCATCCCGCGTTGCGTCGACATCCTCGCGCAGACTATCCTCGAACACGGTTGACGACGCATTCACAGCCCACGGGACTGGAATTGGTCCGCTGCCCGTCGGCGAAATTGGCTCTTTGGGCAGCCGCGCTTCCGGGACAATCTCCGTGTCCAGCCGATCGGGAGGCAAGGGCACCAAGTGGACATGGACCAAAACACCGTCCTGCGGGCAAATAACATCCGTAAGAGCTTCGGCGCTCTGGAAGTCTTGAAAGGCGTCGACCTGGTCGCCCATGCCCATGACGTGATCACCATGATCGGCGCCAGCGGGTCGGGCAAGAGCACCTTCCTGCGCTGCATGAATCTTCTGGAAATTCCCGACGCCGGCACGATCGCGGTGGAAGGCGAGGAATTGACGCTGGATCGCAGTTCGGGGCGCGCGAAGCTGAATGCGCGCCAGATCAATCGCATCCGCAGCCGCATCGGCATGGTCTTCCAGAGCTTCAATCTGTGGAGCCAGCGCACCGTGCTCGACAACGTGATGCTTGCACCGATGAAGGTGCTCGGCCTGTCCAAACAGGAGGCCCGGCAGCGAGCCGGGGCCTATCTCGCCAAGGTCGGGCTGTTCGAGAAGCGCGACCACTACCCCGCGCATATTTCCGGCGGCCAGCAGCAGCGCGTCGGCATCGCCCGCGCGCTGGCGATGGAGCCGAAGCTGATGCTGTTCGACGAGCCGACCTCCGCGCTCGACCCGGAACTGGTCGGCGAGGTGCTCTCGGTCATGCGCACGCTCGCCGAAGAAGGACGCACGATGATCGTCGTCACCCATGAAATAGGTTTCGCGCGCGAGATCTCGCGCGAGGTGCTCTTTCTCCACCAGGGCATGGTGGAGGAGCGTGGCCCGCCGGGACAGGTTCTCGGCGATCCGCAATCGGCGCGCTGCCGGGCCTTCCTGCAGCGCGTTCTTTGAACAGGACAAACAACAGGGGAACATGATGAAAAAACTTGTCTTGATGCTTGCGGCCGGCCTCGCCGCCTTCGCCACGCAGGTCTCGGCGCGCGACCTGCGCGTCGGCAGTGAATGCACATACCCGCCGTTCAACTACAAGGACGCGAACGGCGAGTTGCGCGGCTTCGACATCGATGTCGCGAAGGAAGTTGTCAAGCGCCTCGGCGCCGACGCCTCCTTTGTCTGCATGCCTTTCGATTCGCTTATTCCGGGCCTTGTCGCCGGCAAGTTCGATCTTCTCGCCGCGTCGATGTCGATCACCGACGAGCGCAAGAAGAGCATCGACTTTTCGATCCCGTACCGCTCCTCCACCGCCCGGTTCGTCGGTCCGGACGGAAGCGATGCCAAGCCGCTGACGGACGACGGCAAGCCCAACCCCGATGGTCTCAAGGGCAAGACCATCGGGATCGAGCGTGCCTCAACTTACGAGAACTACATGCGAGACAACTTTCCTGAGGCCACGATCCAGCTCTACGACACGGCCGACAACATGCTGCTCGACCTGACCTCGAAGCGGACCGATCTCGTCTTCGCCGGCCCGATCAAGCTCGCCAACGACTTCCTCAACAAGGACCGAGGCAAGGGTTACAAATTCATCGGTCCGGAGATCAAGGACGTGAAGTATTTCGGGCCAGGCGTGGGCATCGGCATGCGCAAGGACGATGCCGGCCTTCGCGACGAGCTCGACAAGGCGATGAAGGCCATGATCGACGACGGCACGTTCAAGACCATCAACGACAAGTACTGGTCGTTCAGCGTGCTGCCGGCATCGAACTAGGCCGAGCCGTACGGTTCATCGCCGGCCATTTCACCCGATGGCCGGCGTCTTTCTTCTTGCCACCGCAGGAGCGGCAGATGGACATTTTCCAGGGATGGGGTTTGGAGGTCGCGCGCGGGCTCATGACCACCGTCGAGGTCGCGCTGCTGTCGCTGGCGGTCGGCCTCGTTTGGGGCATTCTCGGCGCGCTGGCACAGCTCTCCTCGAACTGTGTGCTGCGCGCCATCGGCCGGGGCTTCACTCTGGTCGTGCGCGGCACGCCCGAACTCCTCATCATCCTCATCGCCTATTTCGGCGGCACGGTGGCCCTGACCGGCTTGGCGAAGATGATTGACCCCAGCATCCGCTTTCTCGAAGTGCCGGCGATGCCGGCCGGCGTCTTCGCGCTCAGCCTGGTCTTCGGCGGCTACGCGGCCGAGGTGCTGCGCGGCGCCTATCTCGCCATTCCCAAGGGCGAGATCGAGGCGGCAGATGCCTTCGGCATGTCGGCCGCGACCAGCTTCATCCACATCCGCCTGCCGCTGATGTGGCGCTACGCGCTGCCCGGCCTCGGCAACAACTGGATCTCGCTCATCAAGGACACGTCGCTTATCTCCATCGTCGGGCTGGAGGAGCTGATGCGCATCTCCACCATGGCGACGCAGGTCAATGGCGAACCCTTCCGCTTCTACCTCGCCGCGGCGCTGATCTACCTCCTGCTCACCATACTGAACACCTCGATTGTCGACGCGCTGGAACGGCGTGCGACGCGCGGCGAGAGGAAGCTGGCGCGATGAACTTCGAGCTTATGGTCGAGAGCCTGCCGGCGCTGCTGTCGGCCACCGTCACGACGATCGAACTGCTCGTCGCCTCACTCTTCTGCGGCATGGCGGTGGCACTTCCCGTCGCCATCCTGCGCGTCAGCGGCCCGGCGCCGGTGCGCCTCCTGCTGCACTGGTACATCTACTTCTTCCGCGGCACGCCGCTCCTGGTCCAGATCTTCCTTGTCTATTACGGTCTCGCCCAGCTCGAGGTCGTTCGCGACAGCTTTCTGTGGCCATATCTGCGCCAGGCCTGGGTGTGCGCCATTCTGACCTTCAGCCTGAACACGGCCGCCTACACCGCCTACATCCTGCGCGGCGCCATCGAGGCGGTGCCAGCCGGTGAGATCGAGGCGGCGCGTGCCTGCGGCATGTCGACGGCGTTGACCTACCGCACGATCATCCTGCCGGGCGCCTTCCGCATCGCCCTGCCGGCTTACGGCAACGAGGTGGTCAGCATGCTGAAATCCACATCACTCGCCTCGACCATCACCGTCATGGAGCTGACCGGCGCCGCCAACACGATCGTCGCCCGCACCTTCGCGCCCTATGAGCTCTTCATCACCGCGGCGCTTATCTACCTCACCATTACCTACGTGCTCACCACGGCGTTGCGCGCCCTCGAATACAGGCTTTCACGACACACGCGTCCTCTGGACGAACCCGCAACCCCACTCATAGAGGGAGCCGACAATGCCGGCATCTGACCCCAAGACCTTTACGGCTTTCGCCGGTTCGCTGGCAGACGTCAGCCGGGCGACAATCCAGGAAGCGCTCAGCGAGCAACACGGCTTCGTTTCCAAGGGCGATGCAAGCCCTGTCACCGCGGTAGACCGGGAGGTCGAGGAGAGGCTGCGCGCGCGCATCCAGGAGGCGTATCCCGACCACGGCATCCTCGGCGAGGAATTTGGGTCCGTCGGCCTCGACGCGGAATGGGTCTGGGTCATCGATCCGATCGACGGCACCAAAGCCTTCATCACCGGCATTCCGACCTTCGGCACGCTGATCGCGCTGGCCCGCAACGGCGTTCCCATGCTCGGGGTCATCGACAATCCCGTCACCAACGAGCGCTGGCTGGGCGCCGACGGTTCGCCGACCACCCTCAACGGCAAGCCCGTACGCACGCGCGCCTGCCAGGACCTTAGCGAGGCCCTTGTCGGCAACGGCAACCCGGAATCCTTCGACGACAAGGATACGGCCGCCTACAAGAGGCTGCGCCGCCAGGTGCGCTGGAGCGTCTATGGCGGCGGTTGCCATGCCTATGGCCGCGTCGCCGACGGCGCGCTGGACATCAATGTGGACGGGGGGCTGGACGCCTTCGATTATTGCGCGCTGATCCCGATCGTGCGTAACGCCGGTGGCGTCATGACCGACTGGCAGGGCGGCGAGCTGACGATCCGTTCCGGCCGCCGTTCCGTCGTGGCCAGCGCCACACCTGAGTTGCACAGAACTGTGCTAGGCATCCTGGCCAACGCGACCTCACCGGCCCGCGCGGCTTCCTGAAGAAGAGGAATCGTACACACATGCAGATCGAAGAATTCACCCTCGAACGCATCCAGTCGCTCTACGAGAACATCGTCGAGTACAACCTCTCCGATAGCGGGGTACACCCCTATTCGCTCAACGAACTGCTGAGCCCGGAGGAACGCGAAAAGGTGCTTGCCGCCGAACTCGGTTACGGCTGGACGAACGGTGCCGTCGTCCTTCGCGAGGCGATCGCGGCCACATACAAGAATCGTACGGTCGACGAGGTGATGGTCACCAACGGCTCGGCCGAAGCCAATTTTCTGATGGCGATGACGCTGCTGGAGCCGGGCGACGAGATCATCGTCGTCGTCCCCAACTACCTGCAGATCAGGGGATGGGCGAAGGCGCTCGGCGCGGTGGTACGTGATGTGCCGCTGCGCGAGGAACTGGGCTGGCTGCCCGATCCGGCCGACATCCGCGCGGCGATTTCGCCCCGCACCAAGGTCATCACGCTCTGCACGCCCAACAATCCGACCGGACGCGTGGTGCCGGCGGACCTGCTCGGGGAAATTGTGGCCATCGCACGCACCAACGGCATCTGGCTACATACGGACGAGGTCTACAAGGGAGCCGAATACGGTACCCTCGAGCCGCCGAGCAGCGTCGACCTTTATGAGAAAGCCATCGTCACCAGCGGCTTGTCGAAGGCGATGGCGATGCCGGGCCTGCGCATCGGCTGGCTGGTCGGCCCCGCTGCCGAGATCTATGCCTCCTGGCAGCGCAAGGACTATACCTCCATCACTACCGGCGCGGTCAGCGAACTGGTCGCGTCGATGGTGTTGCAGCCGGCGCGCCGCAAGGCGATCCTCGACCGCAGCCGGGACCTCCTGTCACGCAATGTCGACATGATGGTGCGCTGGGTCCGCGCCAACGAGGGGCTGGTCTCGCTGGCGCCGCCGCAGGCAGGCGGCATGGCATTCGTGCGCTATCACTTGCCGATAAATTCGACCGAGCTGGCGCATCGCGTCAAGGACGAGCAGGGCGTGCTTGTCGCGCCGGGCGACGTCTACGGCATGGACGGCTATTTCCGCGTCGGCATCGGCGCGCCGGCGCATGTCCTGGAAGGCGGGTTGGAACGTGTGCAGCTCTTCCTGCGCGGCCTTGCCCGCTCGGCGGCCTGAACGGAACGACCATGGCTAGGCCAGCCGCAAACATGCCGCTCATCCTCGACCGAGCGGAGATCCTGCGGCGGCTCGACCACGCCGCCGGTATTGCGGCCGTTCGCGAAAGCCTCGTCGCCTACAGCGCCGGGGCAGTCCAGCAGCCGCCCGTCGTCCACATGGGATTCGCGGCGGCGAACGGCGATTGCCATGTGAAATGCGCCCATGTATCGGGCGCGTCGATCTTCGTCGTCAAAGTCGCGACTGGGTTCTACGACAATCCGACCAAGGGCCTTCCAAGCGGCAACGGCATGATGGTGGCGCTGTCGGCCACGACAGGCGAACCGGTAGCGCTGCTGTTCGACCAAGGCATGCTGACCGACTGGCGCACTGGCTATGCCGGCGCGCTGGCGACCCGGCTGTGCTGGCCCAAGGGCGCGACGCGCCTCGGCATCGTCGGCACCGGAACCCAGGCACGCATGCAGTTACGCGCGCTGCGAGCGCTGGCTCACGGCGAGCCGCTTTCGGTCGCGGTATGGGGCCGCTCCCCAGCGGCGGCGGGACGCTTCGCCGCCGACGTGGCCGACCTTGGCCTCCAGGTATCGCCAGTCGGCTCGCTCGCCGGCCTTTGTTCCGATTCACAAGTGATTGTCACCACGACGCCCGCGACCGCGCCGCTGGTGCGCGCTGAATGGATCGCGCCCGGCACGCACATTACAGCCGTCGGAGCCGATGCGCCCGGCAAACAGGAATTGGAGAATACGTTGGTCGCGCGCGCCGACACGTTGCTCGCCGATTCGGCCCTGCAGAGCATCGACCATGGCGAGTTCGCTCATGCCATCGCGGCCGGCCTCGTCGAGCCAGAGCGGATCGGTGAGATCGGCGTATCGCTGCGGACTGGCTCATTGACGCGCAAGCCTGGCGACATCAGCATCGCCGACCTGACCGGCCTCGGCGCAGAGGACGCGGCAATCGCCAGCGCCATCCTCGCGAGCGCCGGCACAGCCGCAAACTCTTGACCCAGGACAGAACCATGTCGAACGAAGGTGACATCGCCGCCGCTGCCGCGCGTTCCGTGCGGGCGCATGCCCGCATCCGCGGTCATATCGCGAAGACGTCGCTGCTGGGCGCGTCCGCCGTCGGCGACGCGATCGGTAGCACCGTTTTGTTCAAATGCGAAAATTTCCAGTTCACCAACTCCTTCAAGGCGCGAGGCGCCTTCTCGAAGCTGACCGCGATGGACGATGCGACCGGGGGCCGGCCGTTCGTCACCGCCTCGTCCGGCAACCACGGCATAGCCTCCAGCTTCGCGGCGTCGCGCCTGTTCCGAAAATTGTCGGTCGTGCTTCCGCACAATGTCACGAAGGCCAAACTGGCGCGCATACGGTCCTTTGGCGTCGACGTGATCCTGCATGGCGACGAAAGCGGCCAGTCCGAGGCGCACGCGCGCCGCCTGGGCGAGGAGAAGGGACTCGTCTACGTATCTCCGTACAACGATCCCGATGTTGTTGCTGGCCAGGGCACGATCGGGCTCGAACTGCTGGAAGAGCATTCGCATATCGACAATGTCTTCATCGCCATGGGCGGCGGCGGGTTGATCGGCGGCATCGGCGCCGTGATGAAGGCCTTCAGTCCGCGCACGCGGATCATCGGCTGCGCGGCCGCCAACAGCATGGCGCTGGCAGCGTCGATGGAAGCGGGCAAGGTGATCGATGTCGAGCACTTGCCGACGTTGGCCGACGGCGTCGCCGGCGGCATGGATGAGGATTCAGTCACGCTCGGCCTCGCCCGGTCGGTCGTCGACGATGTGGTCATCTGTTCCGAAGCCGAGATCGCCGGCGCGCTCGCCCGTCTCGCGATCGAAGAGCATCTATTGGTCGAGGGTGCAGCCGGCCTAGCGCTGGCAGGGCTGATGAAGCACCCGGAACGGTACCGCGGCCAAGTCAATGCGATCGTGCTGTGCGGCGGGAATTTCGACTACGACGAACTGACGGCCGCGATCGCGGCGGTGCGACCGACCTGAAAGGGAATTCCATGACGACTGGACGATGGGACATCGAGGCGGTGCGCGGGGCCTTCCCGGCGCTGGCGATCACCGACGACGGCAAGCCACGTATCTATCTCGACGCGCCGGGCGGCTCGCAAGTACCGGCACGCGTGGTCGAGCGCATGAGCGAGGTGATGCTGCGAAGCTGCGCCAACGAGGGCGGTGCCTTCCACACCTCGCGTGATAGCGACCGCATCTTGGTGGGAGCGCATGCAGCGGCGGCCGCCTTGCTCGGCGCACAGCCGGACGAGATCGTCTTCGGCCTCAACAGCACCTCGCTGATCTTCCATTTTTCGCGCATGGTGGCACGCGACTGGAAACCGGGCGACGAGATCGTGCTTACCCGCATGGACCATGATGGCAATGTCGGCCCGTGGATCATCGCAGCCGAGGAACGTGGCGTCACCGTCCGCTGGCTCGAGTTCGATACCGAAACCTTCGAATATCGCTACGACATGCTGGACGAACTGATCGGCCCACGCACGCGTCTGATTGCCTGCAATCACGCGAGCAACATCTTCGGCACCGTCAACGACGTTGCCCGTATCGTGGCTGCTGGTAAAGCTGCCGGCGCCGTCACCATGGTCGATGCCGTGCAGTCGGCGCCGCATTTGGCCCTCGACGTGTCGGCGATCGGCTGCGACCTGCTCGCATGCTCTGCCTACAAGTTCTTCGGTCCGCACGCCGGGGTCATGTATATACGGCCGGAGCTGCGCGACCGGCTCACGCCGCTCAAGGTGCGGCCCGCCTCCTTCGACATGCCGTGGCGCCACACCCCCGGCACTCCCTCCTTCGAGGCGCAGGCCGGCACGCAGGCGGCGATCGAGCACATCGCTTGGCTCGGCGAGCAGTGCGCCGGCGTCGACGTTGCCGCGCCGCTGCGCCAGCGCATCGTGGCGGGATTGGAGGCGGCGACCGACTACGAAGCCGGACTGATGGACCGGTTCCTGGCGGGTGTTGCCGGCATTCCCGGTTTCAAGCTCTGCGGCATCGCCAGCCGCAACCGGCTGGACGCCCGTGTGCCCACCTTCAGCTTCCGGCTGGCCAAGAGGTCGCCGCAGGAGATCGCAGCCGCGCTGGCGGGCGAAAACATCTTCGGCTGGGCCGGCGATTTCTACGCTTATGAAGCCTCCGGCCTGCTCGGTCTGCGCGAGCAAGGCGGAGTCGCTCGGCTCGGCCTATCGCATTACACCACAGTAGACGAGGTCGACCAGGCCGTTTTGGCCGTCGCCCGGCTGGCAGCCTGACGGGGGAAAGCATGGACTACGCACGCATGGTGATCGAGAAGGAATCACCGGAGGAATACGGCTATGACCGCATTCGCTTCAACCTGTCGGAAAGCTCCGTACGAGACCGTAAGCTGTCCGATTTCCATCTCTCCGTCCCTGACCTGCTGCTGCCCTATGGCGAGCATCGCGGCGACCCTGAGCTTCGGGCGTTGGTAGCCGCGCAGGGCAAGGGCCTCGGCCCCAACGACGTTTTGGTGGCCGCCGGCGCCGCTGGCGCGCTGTTCATCATCGCCACCACGCTTCTATCGCGCGACGACCATCTTGTCGTGGTGCGGCCGAACTATGCCACTAACATCGAGACGCCGCGCGCCATCGGCTGCGGCATCACCTTTATCGACCTCAAATTCGACGATCGGTTCGGCCTCGACATCGATGCCGTCGCCAGCGCTCTGCGCCCGAACACCCGCTATGTCAGCATCACCTGCCCGCATAACCCAACCGGCACGATGATCGGCCGCCCTCAACTGGACGCGCTGATCGCCTTGGTCGAAAAGGCGGGATGCAGGCTACTGGTGGACGAAACCTACCGCGACCTGACCCATGGCGAGATGCTGCCCCCCGCCGCCTCGCTCAGCCCCGCCGCGATCAGTGTGGCTTCGCTGTCCAAGGCTTACGGCGCGCCGGGCATCCGCGTGGGCTGGATCATGACGCGCGACGTGCACTTGATGGAGCGCTTCCTGGCGGCGAAGGAGCAGATCGGCATCTGCGGCAGCGTCGTCGACGAGTGGATCGGCGCCCGCATCCTGGAAGGCCGCGACGCCTTCCTCGCCGCGCAGGCGCCAGTGCTGGCCGGACGCCTTGCCATCATGCGCGATTGGATTGAGAGCGACGAGCTGATCGAATGGGTCGAGCCCCAGGGCGGCGTGGTCTGCTTCCCCCGTTTCCGTCATGGTCCGGGATTCGATTTCGACGACTTTTACGCCGACCTGCTGGAAAGCTATGGCACCTATGTCGGTCCGGGCCACTGGTTCGAGATGCCGCGCAACCACATGCGTATCGGCTTCCTCTATCCTCTTGAGGACGAACTGCGGGGTGGCCTGGCGGCGATCTCCGCAGCGATTCGCAAGCATTCTTCCCGGCAAAGGTCGTGACATATACGGCGAGGTCCTGCCGCCGAAGGCAGATGTAGTCCCGCCTCTGGGACGTGGCACGCTTTTCAGAGCCCTTTGGAAACTCGATCCAAGGCTTGTCGGCCTACCAGCCGCTCCAAGGCTGCGATCCGCGCTCATACGTCTGCATCGTGTCAGCCGCCGCCACGTCTCGTCGAAGGAGCCGGCCTCGTAATTCAGGACCCAGATGCGGATCAGGTTTACGCGGCAGTTCGTGCCGCCTGGCGAGACCATGCAGCGTCTCGCCAGAGAGGAACTCCTGCACTACTTGACGTTTGAACTCGATGCTGTGCGTGCGATAAGTCACCATCGCTTCCATCCTTCGAAAGCCCGGCTTCCAAGTCAATTCTGCTGTTCAATTTGTCCGGTCCCAGGGGCGAACTCCAGATGGAACGCGAATTTCCGCAGCCTTGGGTGCGATTCAGTCAGCTCGTGACATTCGTGAACGCGCTCAGCAAAGAGACCGTTTATTCTCGGGGCATCCCGAAACGGTCGCGAATTGTCCTTAACGGGTACCGCTTTTGACGATCTATCTACTCGCCATCCAGGAGCATAGATTGCAGGAACGGCAGATACTCTCGGATCCGCCACTCTGCGTGGGCAGCTCTACGCACGGGCGAGATCATTTCGGGTCACTTAGGCAGGGGGCGGCGTGGCTATTGCGTGAGTTTTCGAACACCAAGTCCGCCAGGGGCGAAAGGAAAATACGCTATGGGCTGTCGCACAAGGAGAATGGATCGGCCACCTAAGAAGGCCGCGCGAGGGCCGTCCAGTGTGCGTGGCCCCAAATGTTAGTGAGCCGGACAGCGGCCGTTTAGCAGTACATGCAGGGCTCAGAGGCCGGGTGACAGTGAAGGGAAGTGGCCGCACCAAGGGGAGTTGTTCTACGAGCAACTCACAATGTCCTACTCACGCATTTGTGGCTGTCATTATCCCTGCCTACAACGCAGAACAATTTATCGAACGCACCTTGGCGTCGGTGATAAACCAGACCTACAGAAACATCGAAATAATAGTCGTTGATGACGGTTCGACTGATGAAACTGCATCAATCGTCCGCCGACTATCCAATGACGACCCGCGTATCAAGCTGCTCCAACAGAAGAACAGTGGCGTCGCGTCGGCGCGGAATACGGGGATACGTGCAAGCAAGGGTATCTATATAGCACCTATAGACGCCGACGATCTCTGGCACCCAACCAAACTCGAAAAGCAGCTGCGTGTTTTCGCTGCAGCAGGCAATGATGTTGGGCTTGTCTATACGCTTTACCGGACGATTGATGCCGATGATAAGGCGATCATTACGCCTAAGCGCATGCACCCGCACGGATGGGTATTCATGCAGCATCTCGGACAGAACTTTATCGGTCACGGAAGTTCGGCAATGTTCCGGCGCGATGTCTTACTCGAAATGGGTGGCTATTCCTCGCGACTGCGCGAAAACGGTGCGGAGGGTTGTGAGGACTTCTTCCTCCAATTGAGTATCGCCTCGAAATACCGATTCGATGTCGTCAAGGAGCACTTGGTCGGATACCGCCGAACGCCAGGAGCCATGTCGCAAGATTTCGTCCGAATGCTCATCTCGCGTCGGATGGTGCTCGAGAGCCTCTTTGCTCGCTGCAGCGAGATGGTGAGCCCGATCCTATCGGATGTGATGTTCCGTAACGATGTCGAGATCGCCAGGCTCGGGCTTAAAAGGCGCCGCTTTGCTGCCGTCGGCATGAACTTCGCCAGAGTGCTCTGGCGATCGCCCTCGCAGTTCGCGAAAGTCGTCGGTGCGACGCTTGCCATTTTCCGGCGCAAGGCGAAACAAGGAACCAAACTGGAACGCGAAGGCCGCAGCTCGGGGATCGGGAAACCGTTCTGGGACTACGCTGTCGATGAGCTTTTCGATCGCGGCGAGAATACCGATTACCGTGCCTTGCTCAACAATCTGGCTGCAATGGACAGCAAACTTGGACCCTGCGGAGGCTATTTGGCGCAGCATCCCGAACGAGGAACCTTTGCAATGCCCCAAGAGGGCAGCGGCTCAGACAGCCCGTTTCTCCTTAGAGGCTTGGAATGAAGAAGCTGCTGCTGTCGGAAGAGCAGATGTCGTCGGGCCGCAATTTGGCTCAGACGGCAGAATGCACTTTTGAGCGGACAGTGAATGAACCGACGGTCAGTGTGACCGTGCTCATTGTCACCTACAATCACGCTCGCTACGTAGCGGCAGCGATCGACAGCGTTCTCATGCAAGATACGGAATCCGGTGTCGAGATCCTGATCAGCGAAGATTTTTCGACGGACGGTACCCGGGAGATCGTGGAGCGGTATGTATCCGATTATCCCGAAAGACTATCGGCGATCTATTCTGGCAGCAATTTGAGATCCAACGAGGTCGTTGCGAGAGGACTCCGGGTTGCGCGCGGGCGCTATGTCTCGATCCTTGATGGCGACGACCTGTGGACATCCAAGACCAAGCTGCGAGATCAGGTGGCCCATCTTGACGCGCATCCTGAGCTCTCGGCCATATTTTACAATGCGCTCGTGGCGCACGGCGACGAGATCACGTCGCGGCGGTGGACGCCACGGGATCAGAAGCCCTTAATCACACAAAGGGAAATTTGGGAAGGCAATCCCTTCGCCACTTGCGGCGGTATGATGCGAACCGCGTGCGTTCGGGATGTACCGTCTTGGTATGCAGATTTCTTTCCGATTACTGATTGGCCGCTGTATGTGCATTGCGCAAAGACAGCAGACCTCGCCTTTGTCGACGAGGTGGCAGGTATCTATCGTCTGCACCCGGGTGGGCTTGTATCGGCGCTGCCAAGCCCGCTCAGGCTTGATGCGATCGAGGGATTCTACCGGCGAATGGCGAATGTCATGGATGCCCGTGGGGCACAGTTTGCCCGTGGCGGCTGTTCCCGCTACTTTTACGAATGGTCGAAGCAGTATCTGAACGGAGGTGACTTGCCGTCGGCCAGATCGTGCTTCCTACGATTGCTGCGAAGCGGCACTGGCGGAAACAACGTGCCGAAACGCGATATCGCGCGGTTGGCACTGCTCCTGCTGAAATCCTCGGTGCTCGGGAGATGACGGCTTTCCGCAACTTCGAGAATCGCGATCCGGTCCCGTCATTGCCACAGGCGGCTGTTCGTCCGAAGTGGTCGGTGATGATCCCCGTCTATAATAGCGCCCGCTTTCTTGCCTCAACGCTGCAAAGCGTGCTCGCGCAAGCCCCTGACCCGGCTCATATGCAGATCGAAGTGGTTGACGATTGTTCGTCCGACGATCCGCAAAAAGTCGTGAACGAAATCGGGGGAAGGCGTGTCGGCTTTTTCCGCCAGCCGCAAAACCTCGGCCACATCGGCAACTTCCATACCTGTCTGAGCCGAGCCCAGGGGGAACTTGTCCATCTCCTGCACGGCGACGATGCCGTCCGACCAGAATTTTACGAATTGCTCGGTCGGGGTTTCGATGCGGATCCGAGAGTAGGAGCGGCGTTCTGCCGGACGGTCTTCATGGACGCCCACGGACAGCAGTTGTCGATCGAACCTGCAATGCAGTCAATCTCCGGAAGGCTTGAGAATGCGGTGGTCCGATTGGCGCTCGAACAGCGCATCATGACGCCGTCCATCGCGGTCCGACGCGCGGTCTACGAAGAACTCGGCGGCTTCGACCGGCGGCTGAAATGCAGCGAAGACTGGGAGATGTGGATACGCATCGCTTCTCGTTTTCCTGTCTGGTACGAACCGCAAGCCCTTGCGCTTTATCGGATGCACCCGCAATCGAACACAGGGCGCCATATCCGGAATGCCGCGGACATGGCCTACACGCGAATGGCGATTGATATTTTCAAGAGCTATCTTCCAAGCGAACTCGCGGACGATGTCGCCGCATCGGCTCGGCGGACTTATTCGCAAAGCGCTCTCGAAACCGGGCGGCGGTTGCTTGGCTCTGGTGATTGGGCTGGATGCCTCGCGCAAATGAGTGAAGCCTTCCAACTCGATCCGTCGCTCAAGACAATTGGACGTATGCTGCGGCTCGTTGCGAAGCAGGGAGGCGAGATTGTCCGCCCAAATTGAAACTGTGCAACGGCAGCCGGCACGGCTGCGGCAAGGTGAGCCTGTCCGTCTCGTTTTGGCCGGATGTGGCGCCGTCACGAAGCTCTACTATGCGGAAGCGCTGTCGCGCCTTCAAGGCAGAGGCCAGATCGCAGTCGCAGCCATCTTTGATCCCGAAGCGAAATCGGCCGCGGTCGTGCAGGCGCGGCTGCCCGGAGCGAAGGTTGCAGCCAGTTTCGACGGCCTTCTGGCTGTGGGCGCCGATGTGGCGATCATCGCTTCCCCGCCTCGATACCATCTTGATCAGTCGATGCAGGCGTTGCGGGCCGGCATGCATGTTCTATGCGAGAAGCCGATGGCCACGAGCAGCTCCGACGCGGACCTTATCCTGGCGGTAGCGGCAGCCAACAATCTGCATGTGGCAACAGGCCTCGTCAGAAGGCAGTTCCCTGCCACCCGATCGATAAAGGCCATGGTCGAGGGCGGATTGATCGGAAAAATTCAAGGTGTCTGTTGTTTTGAGGGTGGCCCTTTCCAGTGGCCTGTCGCTTCGACGAGCTATTTCAGCCGCGCGGAATCCGGCGGTGGCGTGCTTCAGGACATAGGCACGCATTGCCTTGACCTCCTGACCTGGTGGTTCGGAGAGCCCCATGAAATCCACTACGCCGATGACGCAATGGGCGGCGTCGAGGCGAACTGCCTTGTCCGGTTAGGTTTTGGCGGCTTCGAGGCAACGGTCCGGCTGAGCCGTGATTGGGCTCGTCCGAACCTTTACCGTCTTGAGGGCGAACGTGGCTCGATTTCTTGGGCAGTCAATGAGACTGAGCTTGTAGAGATCGCCTTGAAAGGATGCCGCACGGCAGCCACCGCCTCCTTCACCAACACCGACGACCGGTCGCGCGATTTCGTCGACGCGTTCTGCGATCAGATTTCGGACTTGGTCGACACGGTCCGAAATGGAACCCTCCTTTCCGGGTCAGCCACAGCGGGGCGCAACGTGCTCAAGCGAATCGAGGAATGCTATGCCAGACGGAAACGGCTGGACATGCCTTGGCTCGGAGCAGAAGACTTTCGCCACGTCATTGCTTCCGCCGAGACCAGACAATGACCGGCACTGTTGCCGTGCTTGGCGCCAACGGCTTCATAGGTTGCCGGACAGTGGAGTTGCTGCATCTTTCCGGCTGGGCTGAGGTGAGGCCGATCGTTCGCAGGCCGAGTGCTTTCGCCAGCCTGTCCCGCTTTGCGATCGATGGAAGGGTGGCGGACGCGCATAACGTTCCGGCTCTTACTGCGGCCCTTCTTGGCTGTCAGTCCGTTGTTCATGCAGTTGCCGGTGATAGTCGCACGATCGTCGATGCCGTCGAGCCTGTCTATCTTGCCGCCGCCGCTGCGGGCGTCGTTCGCCTGGTCTACCTCAGTAGCGCATCCGTTCATGGCCAATCGCCGCTGCCCGGAACGGACGAAACGAGCGCGCTGCACGACGGCCAGACGGTCGAGTACAACAATGCCAAGGTTCGTGCTGAACGTCGTCTCGGGGAATTGTCACGGGACGGTGCAGTCCAGGTGGTGGTGCTGCGGCCCGGAATTGTCTTTGGCCCGCGCTCCAGCTGGACGGGGGGCTTCGCCAACGATCTCCTCGACGGCTCTGCCTATCTGGTGGATGGCGGCCATGGCATCTGCAACAGCGCTTATGTCGACAATGTCGTTCATGCGATCAAGCTTGCCATCGAAGTGCCCGAGGCGGCTGGGCGAACTTATCTGGTCGGGGACCGCGAAAGGATAAGTTGGGCAGATCTTTGCCGCCCGATAGCCGAGGCATTGGGCTTCGACCTGGCTGCGATTTCGGTTTCCGCGCCATTGTCATTCGCGCCGAACTGGACACAATGGCTGAGAGATGGCGACCTTTACCGGCGGCTTGTCCGAAGCCTCCCGAGACCCGTTCGTAGCGGACTAAAGGTAGGCTATGCCGAGTGGCGGAAATCAGGGCTCGATCAGAGGCCGCCTATGGCTCCAAAGATCAAGGTATCTGAAGAACGTGCGCTGTTGCACCGGTGTCGGGTGAAACTCCCGTCGGCCAAGGCCGAGCGCGAGCTCGGATACCAGCCGGTGGTCGGCTTCGAGGAGGCATGTCGGCGCTCAGTCGCATGGCTAACCTTTGCCGGCTACCCGACTGCGCGGAGCCAAGTGGGCGAAAGATGACCGTCAGACCCGCCGCAGCCTGTGTCTCGGTTGTCATTACGACCTATAACCATGCTCGATTTCTCGCGGAAGCGATCGACAGTGTCCGGAACCAGAGCGTGCGGCCCGATGAGATCATCGTTGTGGACGATGGTTCGTTGGACAATCCCGAAAATGTTGTTCGCCGGTATGTCGACGTCCACTACATCCGCCAAGAAAACCAGGGTTTAGCCGCTGCCCGCAATACGGGAATGAAGGCAGCACGTGGCGAATTCATCGCGTTCCTGGATGCCGACGACAGGCTGCGCCCGACGGCGCTCGCTACCAATCTTGCTTTGTTCCATGACAGTCCGGATTGCGCCTTGGTCTATGGAGCCTATTGCTACATCGATGAGGCCGGCGCAGTCAGGAATTCAGTTCCGCTGAGGCCGGTGGGAGAGGACCCGTATGCCGGATTCTTGACCGGCAACCTGATTGGAATGCATGCGACAGTGCTCTATCGGCGTAGCACATTGGAGGCTGCTGGCGGATTTGACCGATCCCTGCGGGCTTGCGAGGATTACGACGTCTACCTTCGCCTGTCTCGGGCAAACAAGGCCGCATGCACCCCGGAGTGTCTCGCAGATTACCGCAGGCACGCAACGAATATGTCCAACAGCAATCCGATGATGTTGCGCGCGGCGCTCAAAGTCCTTGGCCGGCAGAGGAATCTTGCGCGGACCAATCCAGACTGGACGGCCGCCTACCATCAGGGCGTCGAAAATTGGAAACGCTATTATGCGCACATGCAACTGGGACAGCTTAGTACAGCGGTTCGATCCCGTTCTTCGCTCGGCGGTCAGCTCCTGAACACCATTGCCGTTTCGCTCGCAGCGCCATTGCAGACCACCATGATGCTGCGGCAGCGTTTCAAGGGCTGGTCAAGTCGGCGCCGATCGGGCGTCCGGTTCGGTGACCTCAGCCGCCCGCTGCCCTTCAGTACAAATTTCGGTTTTGATCGCGGCAAGCCAGTGGACCGCCGCTATGTCGAGACTTTCCTCGCATCATGTTCGCTGAACATATCCGGCAGGGTTCTGGAGATCGGGGACAACGCCTATACGACCCGCTTCGGAGGCAGTCGAGTTGCCAGGAGCGACGTTCTAAACCGATATGAAGGCCACCCGCTGACGACCTTCGTTGGCGATCTGGCCAACGGCGACGACCTGCCGCTCGAGACATTTGACTGCATCGTGCTCACCCAGACCCTGCACCTCCTTTTCAACATGCCTGTCGCGGTTGCAACCCTATGGCGGATGCTGAAACCGGGAGGCGTGCTTCTGGTCACGGTCCCTTGGGTAAGCCCGATTGACCGAGGAGAATGGGGCGAGAGCTGGTTCTGGTCGATAACCCCGGCGGCGCTGGGCCGGCTTCTCTCAGACAGGTTCGGGGTGGAGAATGTCGAAGTCCGCCACTATGGAAACGCCTATTCGGCTACCGGGTTTCTCTATGGCTTGGCGGAGCATGAGCTGAATTTGGCAATGCTCGATGTGCATGACCCATGTTGCCCGGTGATTGTCGCCGCGCGCGCTTTCAGGCGACGAGCGGCGTGACAGTGCGTCAAGCTCTTAGCAAGCTCCTGCGACGGGGCCGATTGCTTGCCGGTTACAACCGGCCGCTCGTGCTGATGTATCATCGCGTCGGAGAACCACGCGTCGATCCTTGGGAACTCTCGGTCTCGCCACAAAATTTCGCACGCCAAATCGAAATCCTGACAAAGGCGCGCGATATTGTTCCCCTGCAATGGCTGGCACAACGGCTTCGGGACGGAAAGCCAGCGAGAAATGCCGCGGCAGTTACCTTTGACGACGGTTATGCGGATGTCGTGCAAAATGCCGTGCCGGTCATGCTACGCATGAACGCTCCTGTGACCGTCTTCGTCACTACCCACGCGCTCAGCGACCCCTCAGTGTTCTGGTGGGATATTCTGTCGCGCATCACTTTGGAAACGCCTGCTCTCCCGGAGAGGCTCGCGATCCAGATCGCAGGCCGAAACTATGATTGGCTCGTGACGGAGGACGCCACGCGCGCGAAATCGAATCTCGTCATCAGCCGCACGGCGCTCCATTTCGGCTTGCACGCACTGCTGAAGCCGTTGAGAGTACACGAACGGAGGAGGGCGCTGCAGCAGCTGGCAAGATGGGCAGGAACCGACGCCAGCCCCCGAAGGCGTGACCGCGCCATGACTCATTCGGAGCTGCGGCATCTCGCCGACACCGATGGCGTTTCGATCGGTGCCCACACCTGCACGCATCCATCCCTGCCGTTGCTGAAACGGGACAGTCTTGAACGCGAGATCTCTGCTAGCCGTCAACAATGCGAAGAGATTACAGGGCGGAGGGTGGCGGGATTCGCATACCCCTTCGGAGACTTCGACGACAGCACCGCCGAAGCGGTAAGATCTGCTGGCATGGACTATGCAGTAACCATCCTGCCGCGTGAAGCTGGGCTCAGGGTCGACCCTTTCCGACTGCCGCGGGTCACGGTCGCTGATTGGGGTGAGATAGAGTTCCGGCGCGCGGTCCTTTGCCATGGCTGACCATGCATGCCGAGAACCGCGCGTCACGGGAATCATCGTCGTGTTCAACGGCGAGAAATATCTCCGAGAAGCTATTGACAGCGTTGTAGGTCAAAGCTTCACCGACTGGGAACTCCTCGTCGTCGACGATGGCTCGACGGACCGGTCATCTGTCATCGTGCGCGAGTATGCGCAGCGCTTGCCAGGCAAGGTGCGACTACTCTCCCATCCCGATAACGGCAATCATGGTATCAGCGCGTCGCGCAACCGCGGGCTGGCCGAGGCGCGGGGCGCCTATGTCGCGTTTCTCGATGCAGACGATACATGGCTGCCCGAAAAGCTGTCCGAACAAGTCTGCATCATGGAAAACGATCCGGCGCTCGGTCTAATCTACGGCCGGACGTTGATCTGGCATAGCTGGGCAAAGCTTGCTGGTCGTGCGGACTACTATTACCCGCTCGGAGTCGAACCGAACGCCCGATACGATCCGCCCGTGCTGCTGGAACTGCTGCTGCAGAACCAAGCCCAGACGCCGACAACTTGCAACGCCCTGATGCGTTCAAGTTTGTTGGCAACGCTCGGGGGATTCGAGAACAGCTTTCGCCTGATGTTCGAAGACCAGACATTCTTTGCGAAGGCGCTCGCATTCGCGCCCGTCTACGTGTCCGGCCAGACCTGGGCGAGATACCGCCAGCACGTCGAAAGCTGCTCTGCCGCTTCTGCCAGGGCAGGCGCTGACGAAGCCGCGCGTATCACGTTTCTCAGATGGCTGAATGGGGTGATGGCGGATCAGGGCGCCTCCTTCCGCATTCGTTCCGCAATCTGGAAAGTGCTCGCGCGCGAAACCTGGAAGACGAGCAAGCGAAGCATCGTAAGACGGCTGCAGCGATGACTTCCGTGCCGCGGGTGACGATCATAACCCCCTTCCTCAATGCGGCGTCAAATCTGGGTGAAGCGATCGCCAGCGTCCGGGCCCAGACGATTGCAGATTGGGAGCTCTTGCTGGTTGACGACAATTCGACGGACGACAGTATCAGGATCGCCAATGATGCCGCGGCAATCGATCCTCGAATTAAGGTGCTGCGCAGGCCTCCCGGATCCAAGCGTGGCGCCGCGGCAGCGAGAAACGCCGGAATAGCCGCCAGCTGCGGCGATTTGCTTGCCTTCCTGGATGCAGATGATTTGTACGAGCCGCATATGCTGCAGACGGTCCTGGCGGCAGCCGATGCCAACCCGGATGCCGCAATGATTTTCGGGCCGACCAAATGGTGGTATCCGGATGGAGCGCGCTCCGACTGGGTCGAGCCGACAGATGGACTTGCCGCACGCTTACATCAGCCCCCCCGGCTTTTGGGTCGGCTGGTGCTGATGCAGGACGGCCACGTTCCGTGTACCTGTTCCGTGCTCTTGCGGAGAAGCGCGGTTAGCACGGTTGGTGGCTTTGAGGAGCACTTTGAGCTCTATGAAGACCAGGCTCTGTGGGCGAAGCTATTCCTGCGATTCCCAGCCTTTATCACTCCTGTAACTCTCGCACGTTACCGGCAGCATTCCAGTTCGGCCTCGGCGATTGCCACTCAGCGAGGGCTCTACGATCGGATGGGGAAACACCCCGCCCGCGCCGCTTTTCTGGACTGGATCGCGGAGCATATGATGGAAAGTGGAACGCGGGATTTCCGCCTCCAATTGGCGCTGCGGCTGGCACGCGCGCCCTATGTCACGCCTGCAACGATCGGAAGCAAAGCCGAACGGCTTGCCCTGAAGATCATGATGTGGACAGCAAAGCAGCGGCGCAGGATTCGGCGACAGCTTGCGCACGTGGCCAGGTGAAAACAGGCGTCACTTCCTGACCACCCATCGATGCGGGAAGCTGACATTGCCAAAGCCAGGCTGGGCGCTGACCGGTCGATCGTCGAGCAAACCGGGCATGACATCGAACACAGCGGCCGTCTCGACATGGTCTTCGACCACCCTGTCGTCCGCCACCAGCGCTACGTCAATCCTGTAGCGCCCTGGTCTCAGCATAAGGCTGTCCACATGTACCGTGTAGACTTCGCCGTGACGGTCATGCAGGGATTGCTCCCGGCTATCAAATGAGGTCACAGGATCCCCGAGATCATCAATGATAGTCACAAGGCACTGCAATGTTTCGCGCGGCCCATCAACCTGAAGCCGAAAAGTTGCCGGCTGCCCGGACGCGACGGGACCCATTTCATTGAAAACTTCGATGCCGACCACACGGAGGCGGCCGCGCCCGGTGCGCGTGGATCGCACACTCAGATCGGTTCCTGCGCGGGCCTCAAGCGTCTGGAGATAATCCCGGACCACGTCCTGAGTCGGACCGTCCGCCTGGACCATCCCGCCGTCGATAAGGATTGCGCGGGTGCAAAGTCGCTGCAGAACCGGCATCTGGTGACTGACGATCAGCACGGTGCGGCCTGTCCCGGCGATGCTCGCTGCCTTGGCGATGCATTTCTTCTGGAACGTGGCATCGCCGACGGCCAAGACCTCATCGACCACCAGAATGTCGGGATTGACGTGGGCGGCAATCGCGAAGGCCAGACGCAAGTACATGCCGCTTGAGTATCGTTTGACAGGCGTATCGAGAAACGGCTCGACCCCGGAGAAATCCACGATCTCGTCAAGCTTGGAATTGATCTCGATGCGCCGCATGCCGAGTATGGCCCCGTTGAGATAAATGTTCTCACGGCCGGTCAGTTCGGCATGGAACCCCGTGCCGACCTCCAGCAAAGCTCCCAGCCGTCCAAGTATCGTCGCGCGGCCGGAAGTCGGCTCCACGATCTTCGCCAGTATCTTGAGAATGGTGCTCTTTCCTGCACCGTTGGGACCGATCACGGCAAGGACTTCGCCTGCGTGCACCTCGAAGGAGACGTTTTTCAACGCCCAGAACGGCTCGTCCGCACCTTTTCGGTGGCTTGTATCGGCCTCCCCGCGAAGACCCCGCCTTTTGCTGGCGAGCGCGTCTCGCAGCGTGGGGAAGCTGTTGTTCGCCACACCAAGTCTATACGCCTTGGAGAGATTGGCAGCCTGGATCACGATGTCGGTCATCACTCAGATCAGGTCCGGAAACGCGCGTTCGGATTTTGAGAAGATAGTCAGTCCGGCAACGAGAAGGGCTAGCGAGGAGAGCGTTGATATCGAGATCATGAGCCAGTCCGCAGGCGTGCCCAGCACGCTCCAGCGGATGGCCTCGACTGTCCCAACCATTGGGTTCAGACTATAAAGCGGCCGCCACAATTGAGGGACGAGATTGGCTGGGTACACGATCGGGGTCATGAACAGAAGTATCTGAAGGCTGAACGGCAACAGATAGCCCACATCGCGAAAGCGAACGTTGATCGCCGACAATGCCACGCCCACTCCAGTCGCTGACGCAGCCATTACGAGCACGAACAGCGGCAAGAAGACTGCTTGTGGTGCCGGCCAGCTTCCGAATGCCAGCATGGCGGCGAACAAAAGAGCGAAGCCGACGAGCATATCGGTCAGGCATGAGGCCATCGTGGAGATGGGAATGATCAGACGCGGGAAATAGACGCGTTTCACCAGTTCCTGGTTTCTGACGAGGCTGCCCGTCATGCTGGCGACGGCTCGCGAAAAAAAACTCCATGGCACAAGCCCACACAGAACAAATAGCGGGTATGGCGCGCCGTTGGACGAAATGCCTGCGAGCTTGCCGAAGAAGATGCTGAAGACCGACATAGCAACGAGCGGCTGCAGCATTGCCCAAAGGATGCCCAGATAAGTCTGCCGGTATTTGACCTTGAAATCACGCCAGGCCAGGAAGAACACAACTTCCCGATATCGCCAAAGCTCGGAAGGTTCGAACAGTCCTCGCTTGCGGGACGGATCGATGATTGTCACGACAGCTGATTGCGCGCCTGTCTGGTCCGACACGATGATGGCGTCCGCCTCCCTTGACAGCCCCATTGAGGCTTACATTTCCGCGCAGTGCAATCAGCACTTTTGATGGTGCCTGCCGTTCACGAGCCTCACCATTCGAGAGCGCATAGCAGCCGCCCTCAATGCTCGACCAGATCCTCCGGAGGCGCGAGATCGCGCCGCATATCCCCGTTGTTCGATAAGTCCAACCGGACGGAGGGCATTTCTCGCACACGGACTTTACGTTCGATCCGGATGCGAACGAACACCTGCCCGGGCCGTCTGAGTTTCTATCGCTATTCTCCCACCTGTGCTGGGTTGTCGAGGATACATTTCCCTATTGAACTTGTGGTGATGTTATGCCCATCGAAGATAGTCAGGCTACAGAAATCTTTCGTTTTTACAGTGTAGTGTATGCACTGCACCGCTGGTGACAGGGTCCTTAAGATGTGCCATTGTCCAATGGGGTGGTACTATTTGCGCGGATTTGGGTTGTTCGGGCGATGCGCGTTGCGCGAACCATCATTGCGTGGAGGGAGTGACATCTCATTGGCAATTCAGACGGCTTGACGAGTCAGCGTTCATAGCTCCTGAGCAAGCTGCAAAGCTTTGGGTCGGAAATGAAAAGTGTTCTTGTCGCGGGAGCAGCCGGGTTCATCGGATCCCACCTGGTTGATCGACTGTTGTTAAGGCAAGAAATCAATCGAATTGTTGCTGTTGACAATTTCTGGACTGGTACTCGTGCCAATCTGGATCATATCGCCGACCCTCGCTTGGTCGTGGTAGATGTGGCTGTTGAAGATTTTCAGCAGGGGAGCCTTTTTGACGAGATCTATCATCTCGCCTCGCCTGCTTCGCCTCCCTGGTATATGCAAGATCCGGTACGAACCATCTCGGCCAACGTAATAGGAACTATGCGGCTTCTGACCCTTCTTCGCGCCGGGGGCCGTTTCTGTTTCACGTCCACGTCTGAGGTTTACGGCGATCCGCTGGTAACGCCGCAACCGGAAACTTACAGGGGCTCCGTTGATTGCACGGGGCCGCGTTCATCGTATGATGAAGGTAAGCGTTGCGCCGAGGCCCTGCTTTTTGAGAGTAACCGATCGAGCGGGCTCGACATTCGAGTTGCAAGATTGTTCAACGTCTACGGACCTAGGACACGACCTGACGATGGACGTGCAGTATCAAATTTCATCACGAATGCGCTGTTCGGCAAACCTATAATCGTTTTTGGCGACGGCTTGCAGTCGCGGAGTTGGGGATACGTCAGCGATATCGTGGACGGCCTAGAACAATTCTTCTGGGGGGAGGAGCATGGTTATATTGGTCCCCTGAACATCGGAAACGATCGTGAGATTTCCGTTATCGATGTTGCCCGTTACGTCGCAGGCTTGGTGCCAGGCACCAAAATCGTGCATGTTGATCCGATCCCCCAAGATCCGACGAACCGCTGCCCGGACTTAACTCTAGCGCGGAGGATCATCCCCGGCTGGGCCTGTCAAATACCTCTTGAAGAGGGTGTGCGCCTCACCCTGGACTGGTTTCGCCGCCAGCAACAGAACGACTTGTCCAGTGTTTCCTCGGACTCGATGGTTGCCGCATCGGTGTGAGTGGGATCCGCCCCGATAAAATGTGACCGAAAAAGGGGAGAAATGTGCTCGCCGCAATCCGGATTCTTCGACCAACGTCGCGGTATGCTCAACCGGCCAGTTCGATGCTGTGAACGCGCGCTTCCGCGCATCGTTCAGGGCCCACCAAAGGCGACATACAAGTGCGGAAGGCTCCTCCGCGGCAATGCATGCTCCCAGCAACTCCTCCAACGCGTGGTCGGCAACCTTATGGGTGTTCGAGCGGCGCGGATGGCCTCGGCGACGATTCCAGTTCGTGATGGTCACTCACATCTTGCGCTGGCAGGTAATAAAGCCCGTACGATCGGAAGGCTGGGCGATCAGAGGCAGTGGCATGTCTTGATCAGGAAGATTACTCCCACGGAGTAAGGCAGGGCTAAAAGCCCCAAGGCGATCCAGAAGCCGGGTTCGGCCATTGCGGCGAGATCTGACAGAAGTTGCTTCATGTCGCCTCAGTCCTCGCCCCTGATCGCTCCGCATCCGATCCACAAGGAAAGAGCCCGCTCTTGAGGGAGGGGGAAGCGGGCTCTTGGCTGGGGCTTATGACCCAGCAGCACGGCGGACTTGAATTTGTACTGCGCCGGCTGCTGTCCAAACCATAATCGGGCAGCTTTGTTCCCCGTCGTCGGCTATGGTCCTGGGCGCAGCCCGTGGTCCCGCCGAGGCGGCGGTCTATCTCAAAGCATAGAGATAGGCGGCGATGTCACGCGCTTGCTGCTCGGTGATGCCGGTGGAGGGCATGGCGGTGTGCGGATTGATGTCCCTTGCTGACCGTATCCAGTGGATCATGTTCTCCGGATTGTTAGCCAGCACACCGCCAACATAGATCCTGTCAGATAGACTGGCGTCCAGGCGTGGGCCGACGTGGCCTACCGCACCGGGTACACCGGTGATGGTGTGGCAGCCGGCGCAGCCATTCGCCAGCATGATCGGTATCGCACGTGCACCGACGCCGCCGGTAGCGGCATCCGCCTCTTGCTGCACCCGACGGGCTCGGTCGGCCCACAATGCGAGCGCGCCGCCCGCGACGACCAGCAGAATGCACACGGCGATGATCAATTTAGATGGGCCAGGGCGCATGCGCGACCTTCCTGGTTCCGCTCGTTGTTATCCAGAGGCCGGCCAGCAATAGCGCTGCCCCGCCATAGATAAGGCCGGCCGGGACCCACATAACGAGCCCGGCAAGCTGCTGGTCCTCGATCGGGCTTAAATTCCACACTGCCGCCCCGGCAGCATTCTCCGGGTACCAGAGCTTCGGCGATAGAAGAAGCAGGACGCCGAGCAGGCCGGTGTGCAGGGAGGTGAAGAAAAGATGCATCACGGCATTTCCATAGGTCTGCTGTTGGCTTGGGCGCGGCAGCAACGCCCACCAGAAGAGCAGGCCTGTGCCGAGGAAGCTCGCATGTTGGGCATAGTGCAGCACGCCATGCTCGAGCGCTGCCTCAAACAGGACCGGAATGTGCCACACCCATATCGCGATCCCGTGAACAATCGTTGCGGTGACAGGCCGGCTCGCAAAGGTCCAGAGCGCTCGCAGCGATTTGCCATGCCCAACCATACCCAGGGCACGCCGAAACGTTACGGGAAATGCCCACAGCAGAGCAGGGGCGGGGCAGGCGATGACCAGCAACGGCGCCGCCACCGCCATCAGCAACTCGTGTTCGATCATGTGCGCGACAAACAGCCGCTCGCCGAGAGCATGGATCGGACTGACCAACGCTGCCGTCAGTACGCTCCAGCCGGCGGCAAACAGCAGCGCCTGACGCATCCGCAGCGGACGGCCGCGAGTGCTGCGGCGCCACAGCCGCATCGCACCGGCCATGTAGATGAGCGCGACCGCCGTCAGCGGGACCGTGATGGGAAGCGCAAGTGTCCATCCGGCCTCGGGCGCGCCGGAGCCATAGCAGATCGAGGTGGAGAAGAGCGTGGCCAGGTTCATCGCAGACACTCGTCCAGGATGAGTGCGGCGCTTCCCTGCATGATGATGACCAGTGCAAACAGGAGAGCCGCCAGCATGCCGAGATCGGCGACAAAATGCTCGGTACCGCGCGTGCGTTCTGCTTTGAAAGCAGCGCCGCCTTGCCGCTTTGCCTGCCAGGACAGAGCACCGCCCAGAAGCGAGAACAAGGCGAGCAGCAACGCTAAGGGAAGCACGACCGGCACCTGGTGATTGCATTGCCAGGGAACCAGCGAGTAGTTCAGTTGCGTCGAGACCGCCCAAGCCAACGGGCCCGACAAAAGCCCACCCCAAGAAGTTCCCAACCGGACCGCGCGCATGTCAGCCGAGCCTCGGTACCCAGTAGATCAGCAGATAGATCGGAAGCCAGGTTGCGACCACGAAATCCCAATAGAAAACATTGTCGCCGACGTCGCCGAAGCGTCGCCCGCTATAGCCATGGCGCGTGAACATCAGCACCGTCAGCACGATCGTATCGCCGACATCTGTTATCAGATGCGTGGTGTGGAGCCCGAGCAGCACCCAAAGCATCGAGCCGTAGGCGTTCGTATCCCAGTAAACGTTCAAGGCCGGAAACTCGAACCAGCGCACAAGGAGCGGGGCGAGGCCGAGCAGCGACATGACAACCAGTCCGATCCGCACCGGCACGATGGCGCATTGCTTGGCATAGCGATCGAGGATGTGGTTCGGCACCAGGCTGGCGATCAGCAGCAGCGTGACGATCGTTCCTGGCCAATGGTTCGGCTGCGGTGCACTCAACGGCCATTCAGGCCAAGAGACCGCCAGGTAGAGATAGGCGGCTGCGGCGAGCGCAAAGCCGGTGCCCTCCAGAGCCATGAAAGCGAGCGTGCCCCACCAGGTCGGGCTGCGCGGACCATGCCCAAAGGTGGGGAGACCGGAAACATCTGTGACGGGACGCTCGTTCATTCCTCGTCCTCCAGATCACCTTTTGGCCAGAACCAGCCGATCAAGGTGACGGCGATTGGCAGGGCGCCCCACACGATGGCCCAGGGGGTGAAGATCGAATAGAGAAACGTGCCGCCTACGGCGAACGCTGCAAAGAGCGGCCAGATCGACGGTGTCGCCGATTTCTCGCGAATGTCGGGATGCGCTTCAGCGACTGTCGAGACCAGCAGCTCGCGCGCGTCGACGCGAAGCCCGGTCGCTACAGGAAGAGCGTCGCGCTCGGCCCAGAGTGGCTCCGCGTTGGTGACGACCGGAATGCGCGCGAAATTATAGCTCGGCGGCGGCGAGGGCGTTGCCCATTCCAGGGTGCCGGCCTCCCAGGGATTGTTGCCTGCCGCTGCGCCTTTCAACGCGCCATGCACAAGATTGAAGGTGAACAGGACGAAACTCAGGAAGAAGACCACCGCGCCTGCTGTTATGAACAGGTTGATGTTCCCCCAGCCAAGCTCGGCCGGATAGGTGTAGACCCTTCGCGGCATGCCCCACAGCCCCACGATGTGCATCGGGAAAAAGGCGGCGTTGAAGCCAATGAAGGCCAGCCAGAAATGCAAGCGGCCCAGGCGCTCGCTCATCATGCGGCCGGTGATTTTAGGAAACCAGAAATAGGCCGCACCCAGCAGCGGGAATACCGATCCGCCGATCAGCACATAGTGGAAATGCGCGACGACGAAGTAGGTGTCGTGCACCTGCAGATCCAGCGGCACGGAGGCCAGCATGACGCCGGTGAGACCGCCGATGACGAAGATGAAGAAGAAGCCGAACACGAACAACATTGGCGCGCGGATCACCGGTCTGCCGTCCCACATCGTTGCCAGCCAGCAGAAGATCTGTACGCCGTTGGGAATAGCGATCATCATGCTGGAAGCGGTGAAGAAGCTGGCGCCGAGCTTGGGCAGGCCTGTCGCGAACATATGGTGGACCCACAGGCCAAAGGACAGGAAGCCGACCGCGATCAACGACAGAACCATGCCGAGATGGCCGAACACCGGTCGGCGGGCGAAAGCCGGGATGATCGAGGAGACCATGCCGGTCGCCGGCAGGAAGATGATGTAGACCTCGGGGTGACCGAAGAACCAGAACAGATGCTGGAACAGCAAGGCATCACCGCCTTCGGCCGGGTTGAAGATGTGTGTGCCGACCAGCCTGTCGAGGATCAGGAATGTCGAGGTGATCATCACCGCCGGCATTGCGAAGACGACGACAAAGGAGGTGACCAGCATCGCCCAGACGTATAGCGGGATCTTGTCCAGCGACATGCCGGGAGCACGCTGCTTCAAGATCGTGACGATCGTCGCCACTGCCACAGCCAGTGAAGACACCTCGGTATAGGTAATCATCTGCGCCCAGACGTCGGCGCGCTTGCCAGGGGCGAATTCGGGACCGGACAGCGGCACATAGGCGAACCAGCCGACGTCCGGCGCCATGTTGAGAGCGAAAGACACCCAGGCGAACAGGCCGCCCGAGAGATAGACCCAGTAACTGAACGCATTCAGCCGCGGAAACGCGATGTTGCGGGTGCCGACCATCAGCGGCACGAGATAAATGCCGGTCGCCTGCACGATCGGTACCGCGAACAGGAACATCATCGTGACGCCGTGCATGGTAAACAGCTGGTTGTAGAGGTCCGGCCCGATCAGCCCACGCTGTGGTCCCGAGAGCTGAACACGCATAGCCACTGCGTTGAGCCCGCCCAGACACAGAAAGACAAAGGCAGTGATCAGATAGCGCCTGGCGATCACCTTGTGGTCGACGCTCGACAGCGCGCCGATGATGCCCGGGGGCGTACGCCAGGTGCGCTCCAGCCACCGCTGGAGATCGGCTTGCTCCATACCGGTATCGCGCGGTCCGTCATGCTCGGGAGCGAGATCTCCCTTTGCTTGCGCCTCCGCCCGCAGGTCGCGTCCGCTCGTCAGGTCGGCGCCGGTCATTTCAGCCCCTCGAGGTAGGCAATGATGGCATTGAGCTCGTCGCCATTGAGAACCGTTACAGGCATGTGGGAGCCGGGCTTGATGCCTTGCGGGTCGGTGATCCAAGCGGCGAGATTGCCGCGGCTCATCGTCAGCGTTCCGGCTGCGAGAGTTTGCCGGCTGGCTATATGGGTAAGATCGGGCGCTACCGTGCCGCCTGCGGGTGTGCCGCCGATCCTGTGGCACATCACGCAGGGCCGCTGGAGGAAAAGATCCGCGCCGGCCTTGGCTTCGGCATTGGTCGGAGCGGCGGCAGGCCGCAACTGGTCGTCCAGCCAGGCATCGAACTGCGGCCGCGGCTCGGCAATGATGAAGGTGCCCATGTTGGCGTGCTGCGCGCCGCAGAACTCAGCACATTGACCACGATAGACGCCTGGCTTGTCAGCCCTGATGTCCAGCACATTCATATGTCCGGGGATGAGGTCGAGCTTGCCGGCAAGGCTCGGCACCCAGAAGGAGTGGATTACGTCTGTTGAAGTCAAAAGAAGCCGAACCGGCTCGCCGGCCGGAATGTGGATTTCGTTCGCCGTCGTCAGGATGCGGCTTGGCTGGGCATTCTCGTAGCGCACTTCCCACCACCATTGATGGCCGGTCACGCGGACCGTCAGCGCCTCGTCCGAGCCGATCCCGGCAAGCGTCCTGTTGGCGAAAAAGCTCAACAGGGTCAGCCCAATTAGGATCGCCGCAGTCACCCCAACCGCGGTCAAGACCACGCGCCTTTTGCGATGTTCGGAAGCGAGGTCGAGCACGAGCGGATCTTTTCCTGTTCGAACTCGCTGGAACAGGGTAGCGGCCAGCACGACCATCACCAGCATCCACACGGCCGCGCACAGGGCAGTGAAAAACCAGATCAGCCAGGCGAGCTCGCCCGCGGCCGGGCCTTTCGGATCGAGAGCGGACTGCCAGCCGCTGCAACCTGAAAGCGCCAGGAGAGCGGCTGCGCAACACGCTTTGGGAAAAAATCGTTTCACGGCGATTTCCCCAGCGTCGCGGCATCGGGGAGGCGATTTTCCGACGGATGGACCATCATGTCGTCGTTACGCTGCGGTGCGGCGGAGGAGGGCGCGTTGCCGCTCAGCGAACGTACGAAGGCTGCAAGCTCCCAAATCTGATCATCGGCTATCTTGTTTCGGAAGCTCGGCATGCCGTTAGGCCGCCCGTCCCGGATCGTTGCGTGGATACTCTCGATCGAGTTGCCGTAAATCCACTTCTCATCCATCAGCGCCGGTCCCATGCCGCCGCCGCCATTGGCATGGCACCCCGTGCAATTGAACCAGCTGAACAGGCGCTTGCCCTCGCTGAGATGAAAGGCATTGGCCTCGAAGCTGGCCGCCTTGTTGTCGCTCGGGAGCGGCCTTTGGCCGCCTGGCTCCAGCGCAGTCACCGGCGTTGGCTGTTGGCCGGACCCAAGGGCCGATTGCGGACGTGTGTCGCGCTCTTCCCGCTGGCAAGCGGCAAGGGCCAGCATCGCCGACAAGAGCACGGTGAGGTTCCGCCTCATCGGTCCGCGCTCCCGCCGGTATCAAGGCGCGGCACACCGTATCGGGCCAGGGTCGCGTCGATCTCAGCCTTGTGCTTGGCAAGAGCTGCATCCACTTCGTCGCGCAGCGCGTCGTCCCCGCGTCGGACGCCCATGGAGATGTCGTAGACCATTGGCAATTGAGGCCCGTCGATTCGAGGTGTCACGGGCGTGATGCGCAGCGGTGTCTTCTGCTTGGCGGCGAAATAACCAGCGAGCGGGCCCCAGACGACGGCAACATCGATCTCGCCGCTGGCCACCGCCTCGACAATGCGCGCGGGCGGGTTGGGAGCCGAATAGTCGCCATAGACTGGATAGCCGACGAGATGACCGACAATGCCGCGGCGGCCGAGTGCCTGGGCCGGTGGGGAGTTGGCCCCGTCATCGCCGATGAGCTGCACGCCGATGCGCAGAGTGCGCAGGCGTGGATCGTTGAAAGACGTGATCTCGGGACTGTCCCGCCGCGTCACGAAGACATAGGTCGAGCGGTAATAGGGAGCGGTGGCGCGGAGAATTTCGAGATTGGCGGGAGTGCCAGGTATGAGATCGCACAGGCCTGCCTTGAGCGTGTTGCGAACGAAACCGCGACGTTGGGCCCACCAGGTATAGGAAAGTCTTGCATCCAGCTCTTTGGCGATGATCTGGGCAATCTTGTTTTCGAAGCCCTGTCCAGCGGCGTTGGAAAACGGCATGTTGTTAGGGTCGGCACATACCTTGAGTTCACGTGCGTCGGCGACAGCCGCGAAGAGCAGCGAGGCAAACGCTACCACCGCGGCCACAAGACGCCCGTTCGCCTCGCGTCTTCGAACTGTCTTCAACTCGAAAGCATCAGGGGAGCCGGAACACATAGAGCGTGCCTCCCGCCGTGGTCGCGTTCTTCAGGTCTTTCATCGCGTTGACAAAGCCGAGCGCGGCGGTGGCGTCGCGCGGGTCGAGGTCGCCCGATACGATCGCGCCGGCCCAACCACCGACGCCCGACAGGATCGCGACATATTGGTGCCCGTCGGGGCCGCGATAGGTGACCGGCTGGCCGATGATCCCGGACGAGGTCTTGAACTGCCAAAGCAATTCCCCTGTCCTTGCGCTAACAGCTTTGAACCAGCCCTCCATTGTGCCGTAGAACACGACGTTGCCGCCGGTGGCGACCGCGCCACTCCACACCGGAAAATTCTCTCTCAGGCTCCAAGCCGGCTTCGCAGCCGCGATGTCCCATGCGGTGAAGGCGCCGCGGTTGCCCCCCGGGCCCGGGATCATGCGCACATTCATGCCGACATAGGGGGTGCCGGCGATGTAGTTCACCTCGAGGCCCTCTTCGTCCATGCACAGATTGTTGTGTGGAATGTAGAGCAGTCCTGTCTTCGGCGAGAACGCAGATGGCTGCCAATCCTTGAGCCCGGATGCTGTCGGGCAGATATCCCGGATCACCCTGCCGGTGCCGGTTTTCTTGTCCGGGTTTTCGATCAGACGCCCGGTTTTCAGATCGACGCCCTTGCTGGAATTGACGGCCCCATAGGGTGTCGCCGACAGGACTTCCCCGGTGGTCCGATCCAGAATGTAGAGATAGCCGTTGCGCTCCGGGCGGACCAGCACCTTGCGCGGCTTACCCTGCCAATTCATGTCGAGCAGGATCTGCTCGTTGATACCGTCGTAATCGTGCAGGTCGTGCGGGCTCCATTGGTAGAACCATTTCGCGGCTCCGGTATCGGGATCGCGCGCGAAAATCCCGGAGGTCCATTTGTTGTCGCCGGGTCGAAGGTCCGGATTCCACGGCCCTGGATTGCCGGTCCCGTGATAGATCAAGTTGAGGTCCGGATCGTAAGAGATCCAGCCCCACATGTTGCCGCCGCCGATCTTCCAGGCTTCTGGCGGCCATGTGGTCACGCCAAGGTCTTTGCCATTGTCCATTTCGTAGTGCGGCTTGAAATCCGGCCCGATCAGCACGTCCTTGTCCGGTCCGGTGCCGTAAGCCGTCCAGACGACATGTCCGTCGCCCGCGTCCAGCGCCTTGACCCAGCCGCGCACGCCCATCTCGCCGCCGGAATTGCCGACCAGCACTTTGCCCTTCACCACAAGCGGCGCCATGGTTATGGTCTCGCCGATGTTGATGTTGCCGACATGGGCGTTCCACGCCGGTTGGCCAGTGGCTGCATCCAGCGCGATCGTGTGACCATCCAGCGTGTTGAAGAAGAGGCGCCCGTCGGCGAAGACCGCACCGCGGTTGACGACGTCGCAGCAGGCAACGCCCTGCGCGGCAGGCTCAGGATTTGGCTCGTACTTCCATTTCATCGGCGCGCCCGGTTTGGAAAGATCGAGCGCGTAGACGATGTTTGGAAAAGGCGTCACGATATACATCGTGTTGCCGACGACGAGTGGCGCCGCTTCCTGACCCTTGTTCACTCCGGTCGAAAAAGTGAAGGCAACTTGAAGGTTCTTGACATTGTCCTCGTTAATGTCCGCCAGTTCGCTGTAGCGCGTCGAGGCATAATTCTTAGCCGGCATTGTCCATTGGCCGTCATCAGGTGGCGCGGCCGCGGCGGGCGGTGTGATGGCGGGTGTTACCGCGGACTGCGCGGCCGCGGCGTTCAGCAATGAGCAGCCTGCGGCCAGCACCAGCCACTTCAACGGCCTAAAGTCGAAACCGCGGCCCCTTTCCGCTCCTCGGCCGTCTGGTGTCGCAGATGCGTATTTCCCCGCCACTTTCAGAGATCCCCTCATTTGCGGATCGAACCTCCCACTCCGGCGCCGAGTTCCGCCGCGACGTCCGCCTCGGTTCCCGCGCACAACGGATGACCCCAGCCGGAGGCGCTCTTTCCGCCAGGATCGAGATCGTAGACGATGGCGTCCTTGGCGTTGGGGTTGACGCCCGCCGGAACCTTGTCCAGGCCCAGGGCCGCACGCAGGCGCCAAGCGACATTGTGATCGGCGCAGGAGGAGTCGCCGCTGATGCCAAGCCCGCCGACAATCGTTTTGCCGTCGTAGAGAGCAAGGCCGCCGCCAAATGCCACGACGCCGCCGATCGGCTTGCCAATCAGCGGATCGCTCGCACTCCCAAAGGTCTTGCTGTCGCCGGCATAAGCGGCTGCCTGGTTGACAGGATTGGTAAGCTGCAAGCCGAACAATGGGCCACCCGGCTGAACAGAAGCATATAGATTCGCCGTCGAGAGAGCCATCTGGGCAACGCTGAGCCCGTTGGCCGTGCTGGCCTTTTCGGCTGCGATCAGCCGGCTGCCGGGCCACTGCGCATCGCTGGTGGGGCCGCTGAAAGCAACGGCGCAAACTGTCCCGTCACGCGTAACGATCGCCGCCCATTCATTGGTCTCGAAGCCGCCATTGGCGGGGCCTCCGCTTGCTTTGACGTTTGCCTTGAGGGCAGCCAGGAGCTTGGCGTGGTCGGCGGGGCAGGGTAGCTGTGCCCAGGCCCTGCTTTGCAGCAATGCACAATTAACGAGTACCAGGAGGCTGAAAGCCAGGGAGGAAAGCTGTGGGCGACCCATGATCCGGAGCATTCGTTGAACACAATGTGGAAAGTGGGAGCGCTCACAGAGCAAGGAATCCTCGCCCGATCCCTTGGCAAACTGAGCTATGTTCCCACACTTTCAATGGAACTCGGACGAGGCCCCTATGTTCCTAGTTCCTGAAATTATGATGGAAGGCACAGACGTTGCGACCATGGGCAGCAGCTCATTCTGCCGCCGACCGTGAGCGGGCCGATATAGACATTGCCGGGCCAAACAGCTCGACCAGCTCCTCACCGCTCTCCGCACCTATGGATTTTCGACGCCTGAAAGTGCAGACGCTATGCGCAAGGTAACCGAACCGACGGACAGGCGGTTTTGCGCCCAGGCCACAGACCTGGAACCGCATTATGGCATCATGTGAGCCTGATGCGCATCCATCGCTCCCATGTTCTGGCTGAGATGGTTCATGATCCACACCGAGCCCAAAACGACCAAGGTCACGATCAGCACACCGAAAGCGAGCGCGAGCACGTTGTTGGTGTTGTCAGGTCCTGTCGTCAGGTGCAGGAAGAAGACGAGATGTACGCCCATTTGTGCGATGGCAAGCACCGTCAGGGCCGAGATCACGGCCGGCTGGTAAATTAGATCGGTTTGTGCCGCAATGAAGGACGCCACTGACAACAACATTGCCAGGCCAAAGCCCAGCAGATAGCCGGAAAGGCCTCCCGCCACCTCGTGTTCCTCGCTGCGTTCTTCGCCTGGTGCGGAATCGCGGCGGTCAAGCATGTCCTCGTTCCGGCTGTCCATTTCGCTCATGATGACGCTCCCAGCAGATAGACCAGGGTGAAGATGGCGATCCAGATGATGTCGAGCGCGTGCCAGAACAGGCTGAAGCAGTGAAGCCGGCGCAATATGTCGGGACGAAAGCCTTTTATCCAGAGCTGTGCCATCATGGTGCCGAGCCAAAGCAGGCCAAGTCCAACATGGGTTCCGTGGCAGCCCACAAGGGCGAAGAACGCGGACAGGAAGGCGCTGCGTGATGGGCCCGCCTGCTCATTCACCATGGCCGCGAATTCCTGCACCTCCAGGAACAGGAAGGCTGCACCAAGCAGGCCGGTCACCAGCAACCAGAACTGGGCGGCGGCCATTGACCGGCGGTGGGTCGCGAGCATCGCAAGGCCGCCGGTGAAGCTCGAGGTGAGCAGCAGCGCCGTCTGTGCCGCGACGCGCGTCAACTCAAACAGCTCCTTGCCTGTTGGCCCGCCCGCCGCCGAATTGGACAGGACGGCATACGCGGCGAAGAAAGCCGAGAACATTATGATGTCCGACAACAGGAAGATCCAAAAGCCGTAGGCAACCGTGACGAACTTCGAAGCCGGGCCTCCCTCGCCGTGGCCGGTCGCCGAGAACACGTGATGGCCATGCCCTGCGGTGCGGCCCAGCCGGTAGGGATCGCGCGTTGCGGTGCCGGCGGGGATGTCGCTCATGCCCCACGCTCGCGTCTATGCATCCAGGCAAGTTGGGCTGCCTTGCGGTCAAGATCGATGCGGCCGACCTCCTCGGCAGGGATCTCGTAATCGCCATGCTCGCGCCAGGCGAATACAACGAAGGTGGCATAGGCCCCGATGAAGCCGACAATCGCCAACCACCAGATGTGCCAGATGAGCGCGAAGCCAATCAGAGTGCTGAAGAAGGCGGTGACGAAGCCTGTGGGGCTATTGCGCGGCATCTCGATCGCCTCGTAGTCCTCTTCGGTCTCCTGACTCTGCTCGTCCATTGCCCTTTGCTTGACGGTCCAGTAGGGCTCCTCGTTTTCGACATGCGGCAGCCGCGCGTAGTTGAAGATGGGCGGCGGCGAGGATGTCGACCATTCCAGCGAGCGCCCGTCCCAAGGGTCGCCGGTCTCGTCGCGCAACTCGTCGCGATGCCTGATCGAGACGACAAGCTGCGTGACCTGGCATGCGGCGCCGACGATCATCACCACGATTCCGAAGGCCGCCACGACAAGCCACGGCGCCCACATATCCATGTCGATATGCTGAAGGCGGCGGGTCATGCCGAGAAGGCCGACGATATAGAGCGGCACGAACACCAGAATGTAGCCGGCAAGCGTGACCCAGAACGCCGCCTTGCCCCAACCTTCATGCAGCCGGAAGCCGAAGGCTTTCGGGAACCAATAGGTGAAGCCGGCAAAGGCCGCGAACAGCACGCCCGAGATGATGACGTTGTGAAAATGCGCCACGAGAAAGAGCGAATTGTGCAGCATGAAATCGGCCGGCGGAACGGCGAGCAGCACGCCGGTCATGCCGCCGATGATGAAAGTGGTGACAAAGCCTAGCGCCCACAGCATTGGCGTTTCGAAGCGCACGCGCCCGCCATACATGGTGAAGAGCCAGTTGTAGATCTTGACCCCGGTGCCGACGGCGATAACCGAGGTGGCGATGCCGAAAGCCGCATTGACATCAGCGCCGGCGCCCATGGTGAAGAAGTGGTGCAGCCAGACCATGAAGGAGACGATGCAGATGAACATCGTCGCCGCAACCATCGAACGATAGCCGAACAGCGGTTTCGACGAGAAGGTCGAGAAGATCTCCGAATAGATCCCGAAGGCGGGAAGCACGAGGATGTAGACCTCGGGGTGACCCCAGGCCCAGATGAGATTGACGAACATCATCTGGTTACCGCCGGCTTCGTTGGTGAAAAAATGGAAGCCGAGATAACGGTCGAGGGTTAGCATGGCGAGGGTTGCGGTAAGGATAGGGAATGCGGCGACGATGAGCATGTTGGAGGCAAGCGAGGTCCAGCAGAACATCGGCATGCGCAGATAGCCCATGCCTGGCGCGCGCATCTTGAGGATGGTGGTCGCCAGGTTGACGCCCGTGAGCAGGGTGCCGACGCCGGAGATCTGGATCGACCACAAATAATAATCGACGCCGACGCCTGGCGAGTAGGTCGTCTCCGACAGCGGTGCATAAGGTAGCCACCCGGTGCGCGCGAACTCGCCGACGACGAGCGAAATGTTGACGAGCAGCGCGCCGGTCGCGGTCAGCCAGAAGCTCACTGAGTTCAGCGTCGGGAAGGCGACGTCGCGGATGCCGAGCTGCAGCGGGATGACGAAATTCATCAGCCCAATGACAAAGGGCATCGCGGCGAAGAAGATCATGATCGTGCCGTGGGCCGAAAAGACCTGGTCGTAGTGCTCCGGCGGCAGGTATCCCGGCCCGTGGATGGCGAGCACCTGCTGGGTGCGCATCATGACGGCGTCAACGAAGCCGCGCAGAAGCATCAGCGCCGCCAGCACGATATACATGACGCCGATCCGCTTGTGGTCGACGGAGGTTATCCACTCATGCCAAAGGTAGGGCCAGTAGCCTTTGATCGTTACCCAGATCAGAACGGCGGCGGCGGCGAGGAAGACGATCAGGGCCGCGCCGAGCGGAATAGGCTGGTCAAAGGGAACGGCCGACCAGTCGAGCTTGCCGAGCATCGTCATCCTCCTTCATCGTGCTGGTGAGCCATGGGCGGCGCTCCCGCCTTGGGCTCAGCTTTCGGGCTCACCTGCGGCTCTCCGGCGGCGGTTCCAGCAGGTCCCGGCCCCGGAGGTAGCGTCTGGTGCACGACCGCATCGAACAAGCCCGGCTGCACATGGCCGAACGAGGATGCCGGCGCGTTGATGCTTTGCCTGGCAAGCTGGCGATAGGCGCTGGCGTTGAGCACGCCGCCTCCGCCATGCAAGGAGGAGGCCCAACTGGCGAAGGCGTCAGCCGAGACTGCCCTGACACGGAAATTCATGTCCGAAAAGCCATCGCCACTGAAATGCGCCGACAGGCCGAAGTACTCGCCCTCGCGATCAGCCTGCAGGTTGACCTCGGTCTGCATCCCGTTCATGGCATAGACCATGCTGCCGAGCTGGGGCACAAAGAAGGTGTTCATGACGCTGGCCGAGGTCAATCTGAAACGCACCGGCATGCCGGTCGGAATAACCAGCTGGTTGACCGTTCCGACACCGTGATCGGGATAGAGGAACAGCCACTTCCAGTCGAGCGCCACGACTTGGATTTCGAGTGGCGGCCGGCTGGAGTCGATCGGCTTGCGAGGATCGAGATGGTACGATCCATAATAGATCAAGCCACCGAGGAAGAGGATGGTCAACGTCGGAATCGACCAGACGATGAGCTCGATCCGGCCGGAATAGGTGAACTCTGGATCATACCGAGCCCTGCGGTTCGAGGCACGGAATATCCAGGCGAAGGCAAGCAGCGCGACCAGCGTCGGAATGACGATGACCAGCATGACGGCCAGTGAGTTCAGGAGGATCGTGCGGTTCCCCGCGCCGACCGGTCCCTGCGGGTCGAGCACGCCTCCCGCGCAACCCGACAGGGTTACCGCCGCGAAAATCCAGAGAAGCGATAGGCCTCGACTACAACGGTGTAACACTGGAAAACATCTTAGCCAGCCGCCGTCCCGGGGATGAGTACCTGCATAACTGAGGCGCGGGCTGCTTGTTCCGCAAAGATGCGCTTTTGTCTCCAACGGCGAAGGGCGCTGCATTGAGATGACGGAGCGTCTCGCGCGCCCCATGCTCCGATCTCAACTTGTTCTACGTCAGCGTTACGGCAAGCTGGCGCCCGTGTGGTCGGCCTGCCTTGTCGGCCACGCAATTCGCCTCAACATTTCGCGAAAAGAGACTGCGCCTAACGTGCTGCAGGCTGGATGCTTCTCCTGCGGGAACGGACAGCAAATGTCCAACTCGGGGGTACCGCCGGTGCTACGGCGAACGCGAGCCCTACAAGATGCAACCCAACCTCGGGCGAGACGCCGTTGCGCGCTGGGACGTTTCGCGATCACGCAATATCGGTTGGCTTGGCTCTTAAAGGTTCCGCCCCCGTGTGCTCCTCCCCGGCGAGCTGTTGAGCCCGCGGCTCGCGATCCGCGTCGGCACGTCTCCGATTGCCTGCTATGTAGGTGCGATTTCAGGCAACCAACTCGAGCTGCCAGCATTGATTTGGGATAGTCTCGGGAGAAATACCATGCTGCAATTCAACCTGCCTCGAGAAGTTGCAATCGGTGATGAAGTTGCCCTGACGAGTACGGTCATGGACATGCTTCCCAGTGGACGCGCCAGGGTGAGCATCCCCTCCTATGATCGTCCTTATGCGATCGATGCGCCCCCCAGAACTCACGTCGGAGACAAAGTCGTTCTTGTTGGGGATGTCACTCGGGTCGATCCCGCAACCAACAAGCTGAGCGTACGGATTGACTGTGGCGGTGTGGTTACCGTCCACAAATCGGCGATCATAAGGCTCAAGAAGAATTGCGCGGCCCGAAATGGCTGACGCATCACCCTGCGACGCAAAGCTCGCCAACGAGGCCGAGCTCGCGGGATGGGATTATCCACGCCATCTCACCGCGCCAGCCTTACCGACGGGCTGCGCTCGATGGAGCTTGACCCCAACCCGCGCGGTGTATCGGCTACGGGAAGCCCTGTGCGACGAGCCGTGACAGGCATGATCGAGATAGGTCGCGACGCTCCGCGTCCCATATGGCGTGACTGGTGAGGGGAGATGCCACACTGGGTTCGCGGTACCTGGATTCTCTTGAAGGACGCCGTCACCGGCTTCATCGACGATAATGCGTTGAGCCACGGGGCGGCGGTGGCTTTCTACGCCACGACATCGCTGGCGCCGATCCTTCTGATCGTCGTGGCGATCGCCGGTCTGGCCGTGGGCAAGGATGCGGCCCAACTCGCCCTGTCAGCGGAGATATCCGGCGCGATGGGCGCGCAGAGTGCCGATCTGCTCAAGGCGACGATCGAGACGGCTTCGCACAGATGGTCCGGGACGCTTGCCACGCTCATCGGATTGGTGACGCTCTTCTTCACTGCCTCCGGTGTTTTCGGTGAGATGCAACAGTCGTTGAACGAGATCTGGAAGGTAAAAGCCGACGGCCTGTCGCTTTCGCGCCTGGTGCGGGCGCGGGCGGCAAGCCTCGGCCTGGTTGCCGCGTTGGGCTTCATGCTGCTGGTATCGCTGGCGGCAAGCGCAGCGATCACCGCGCTGAGCGATGTCATCAATCACCACCTGCCGTTCGGCGAACTGGTGCTCAGCAGCGTCAACACCGTTGTCTCTTTCTTGCTAATTGGGCTGCTCTTCGCGGCGATCTACAAGGTCTTGCCGGATCGCACGCTCAAATGGCGCGATGTTGCCGTCGGTTCGGTGGTTACTGCGTTGCTGTTCACCATCGGCAAGTCGCTGATCGGCTGGTATATCGGCACCAGCGCGATAGCGACTTCCTACGGAGCGGCAGGCGCGCTGATGGTGGTGCTGCTTTGGGTCTATTATTCAGCGCAGATATTCCTCTTCGGTGCAGAAATTACGCGCGCTTACTCGGTCAGGCGCGGAAGTCGGCCAGACCTTGCGCCGGTAGTGGCGTTGAGCGGCAACAAGATAGACATGCCGCGCCGGCCTGAAGTGCATGACGGCGAGATCGCCGCATGGATTGTGGTAAGCAGCCTGATCACCGCGCTGGTCTCGCATTTGTCGCGGCGAAAGCAGGATTGACGCCGCGCGGAGGCACCGTTGGCATGGAAAGCCGCACCATCCGTGATGCGATCGCGTGCGTCGATGCTGATCAGGCGGGCGGAACGGAACGATCCGGCTGACGTTTGTGCCAAGGATCGGCGCGACAGGAGGACTGCATGGCGGCCCCACGAGCAGTTTGGAAAGGATTTCTGAAAGTCGGGTCCGTGTCGTGCGGAGTGAAGCTTGTGGGTGCAACCAGTGAGGCATCGAAAATCCACTTCAAGATTTTGAATAGGAAAGATGGATTGCCCGTCAAGGCTGCCTATGTTGACGAAGAGACGGGCGATGTCGTCGATAGCGAAAACCAAGTCAAAGGCTACGAGGCAGACGCGGGCGATTTCATCAAGGTCGAACCGGACGAGATCAAAAAGCTCAAGATGACGTCTGAGCACACGCTTGAGGTCGACGAGTTTGTCGCCATCAAGGACATCGACACGCGCTACCTGGAAAAGCCCTACTACCTGATCCCTGCCGACGGCGCTTCCACCGAGGCCTTCTCAGTGCTGCGCGAAGCGATGGCCAAGAAGGCTGTGGCGGCGCGGTCTTGCGTGGTGCTGTACCAACGCGGGCGCGAAGTCGTGATACAGCCATATGGCAAGGGAATGCTGCTTACCGAGTTGCGGACCCATGACGAAATGATCTCGGAAGAGACCGTATTCAAAGACCTGGAAAGCCATGAATATGACCAGGAACTGCTCGAAATCGCAGGCCTGCTGATCGACAAAAAAGTGACCAAGTTTGATCCGTCGAAATTTGAAGACACCTACGAGGATGCGCTCATCGCGTTGATCGACGCAAAACGCAAGGGCAAGCAGCCGCCCAAACCGGTGCCCCCGCCCAAGGAGAACGTTATCGATCTGGCGTCGGTTCTCCGCAAGAGTCTCGCCAAGGAAGGCATCAAGGACCGCCCCAAAGCCAAAGCCGGACGCAAATCGGCATAGTCGCGGATTTGGCTGTCTGCTTTCTTCGAATTATGACCGAAAACGATCCTGTGCCGGGATCAGAAAAGATCGATTGGTCGCTCGGGCTCGGGGCTTCCGCCCGAGTCATTCGCGCGGTGCAGGGGCGCGTCGCCTTTAACCCCAAGATGCACGTCCCATCGACTGCGAAAAGGCGGGCTTTGCAGACAGGCGGTGACGGCTGCCGCCCCTCCAGTCAATAATGTGCTTCTTTTCACATGGAGATACTCACCGAAAGATACATTGATCAAATCATATTGTTCGATTTTGGGGTCGAAAGGGGAATCGCCAACATATGCACGTCGCAATAAGGAGAATTGGACGAGATGCAATTCATTGGGATAAATTGCACATAACGCAATGACTCGATGAATTGTAGGTTGAGGGGCAACAAAGGCATTGCGAATATCTGTCGTCTTGTCTGTGATTTAACCATAGCTGGTACACGAAAAGGCAATTAGTGATCGTCGGGCCGGGCTAGCGTTATTCCTCCGCGGTTTGGAGATGGTGCGTCCGCTCCCGAATGTGCCCAGCGTCGCGATACAAGCGGCGTGAGTTGGATGTCCAAGAGAGGGCTTGCAGTGCACCAACGTGCATATCTCGACGAGTGTTGGTGTTGCCGGAACCGTGGTCGACCAGGCAGGGAGAACTCAGATGTACACTCATATCCTCGTGAGCACGGATGGCTCCGACGTCGCCAGGAAGGGCGTTGAGCAGGGGATAGCCCTGGCGAAAGCCTTGGCTGCCAAGGCGACAGTTGTCACGGTCACGGAGCCAATGCTGATTGACTATGGAACCGGATTTACCTCCGGGTCTATTCCTTCGCAGGAGGAGGTTGATAGTTTTGAGGCCGCGAGCAAGGAATTCGCAGGGCAAGTCCTCGATCAAGTCAGGGAGGCAGCCGACCGGATGGGGGTTTCCGCAGAATTTCTACATGTCCCGGATACCTACCCGGCCAAGGCGATTATCGACACCGCCAAGTCACGAGGCTGCGACCTGATTGTGATGGCTTCCCATGGCCGTCGTGGCATCAGAAAGCTTTTGCTGGGAAGCCAGACGTCGGAGGTTCTCGCGGATGGAAGTGTGCCTGTATTGGTCGTGCGGTAGCCAAACGAAACCGGAGAAGCGCCGGCTTCCTCTGCGCTCAAGCTTCCGGAGAGACGGTGTCCTGTGACGAGGATGTCTCCACGCGTCGGCCTCGGCATTTAGAGGTGCCGCGCAATGGCATTCATGATTGCCGCAGGCTAGACAACGATAACGCGCGCGCCGTTGCGCACCGTTCCGAAGAGTTCAAAAATATGCTCGTTCAACATCCTGATGCAGCCGGATGATGCAGCTTTTCCAATGGTCCACGGCTCATTGGTCCCATGAATGCGATACAGCGTGTCCTGGCCATTGCGATACAGATACAGCGCCCGGGCGCCGAGAGGATTGTTTGGGCCTCCCGGAACGCGCTGCGGCAAGCTCGGATTACGGCGTCGCATGTTGGCGGTGGGGGTCCAGGTCGGCCATTGGGCTCTTCGTTCAACGATGGCTTCTCCACCCCATCGCTGTCCATCCCGACCGACAGCGATGCCGAAGCGGATCGCCCTGCCTGCGTCTTCGACATAGTACAGGAAGCGCTCCTGCTTGTTGATTAGGATTGTTCCGGCGGTTTCCCTACCCAAGTAAGGCACTGTTTGCCGACGGAATTGCCGGGGGATGCGCGTCTTGTCTACGAGAGGGATGTCAAAAGGCTTATCTGGAATTCTCCCGATATACCAACTCTTTTGGGAAGCTTCCGCATGCCCGGACAGCGCCAGAAATGATATTCCCCCAACGATCACGGATCGTCTGCTCAAAGAATTCACCAAATGAACCTCCGAAATTTAATGACTTCTTGGCTGGTATTTTATGAGCTTCGATGAGCCTGCGCTATCGGGACCAACACTTCTGACATCGGCCTCTCCGCTGAGGGTGCAATCTCTTATGTCATACGAGCGCCTCGTCAGACTGCGTGGTGTTCCCGGCGGGCAGTTCGAACCGGCGCCCAATCTCCAGCTTCGCCAAGGAATGGGTTCACTCTTGTCTTCGACAAGATTACCTCAGCCGAAGACTCCAATCACGTAGTCGAAAGCTGATGGCTGAGAAGGCAATTGTTGGCCAGGAGGCTGTTCAGAGAAGGTTTGCCGTTGTTCGACCGCTCCGCCAACGGAGGGTGCTTGAGGCCCAGCCAGCCCGCCTCCCGCGCCTCTTTGGGCGAGATTCCGAACTCGCGCCTGAATGTCCGGCTATATGTCGAGGGATCCATGAAGCCCCACTCCTCCGCAATGCTCGAAATCGGGCGTCCATCCGCGATGTTTCCGAGCGCGTCCCTCGTTTTCAGCAGCCGCTGTCGCCGGATATAGTGCGAGATTCCTCCGGCTGGTTCGAAAATCCGATAAAGTCGAGAGCGTGAAATTCCGAGGTCTTGCGAGAGCTTTCCCGGTGTCAGATTCCGGTCGGCCAGATTGGCTATTATGATCTTGTTCGCGCGGGCCATGATGACCGCGTCGATCGGCTCCTGTGCTTCGAAAAAGTGATCCCGGGACGGGGAAATGCACGCGGCAAGCAGGCTGGTGGTCGCCGATGCGACATACGGGACGTCGCTTTCCGTGCGATGGGGGAAGGAATGATAGAGCAGCAGAACATAGTCGGCGACGAATGCGGCCATCTCGGGCCGGATATCGAGCGTGAAGGGTTGCGAGAAGGCGAAATCCCGCGGAAGGAATAGCGCAAGGACACCGTCATCCTCACCCTGGTCTTCATGGGGTGCACCCAGGCATTGCCAGCGCAGCTGTCCCATTCTTGGCGTGCCGCCGCCCGCGGGGATTGTCTGGGGCACCGAAAGAGCCCAGTGGTCGAACACCGGACTCTTTCTGCTGCGCCACCGCCGACGGTACCCCATCCCGGGATATTCGATGAAAGCCAGCACGAGGCTCTCCAACCGCCACGCCCGCTCGCGCGCAGAGAACGAGCCGAACTCGTCTCGCAGCAATTCGACGTCGGCTATATTTGAGTGCCAACTCCGGAAAAGGTCGAATTGCTCGGGCGGTGGCGCCTGCGAGGTATCAACGTCTACGACGCATCTTAGAGGTTCTGGGGTCCCGATCGTTTCGCTTTCGCTGACAATTGATGGCTTGTCTTGCATTGAGGCAAACTCATTGCTGGAAAGAGGGTGACGGCAACCCCATGGAATTCTCGATCAAGAGACCAGACGTATCGGGCTCATCCCCGGCGGATGTAGCCGCGGCGAGATCGAGGTTATGGGACTTGAAATCCTGACACCCGCACCTGCTTGGGTGGTATAGAACCAGTCGACAAGAACATCTCGCCCAGCCAGCAGAATCGATGATGTGCGGATGTCGGCAGCGTGTATGGCAACTGCTCCAGCGATCGGCTCGCCAAGAGTATCGCTTCGTACTGTTACCTCCATCACAAGCTCCTATCGAGCTAGCAGATCAACAATGAACGATGTGCTTTTCGCAAGGAGACGGTCCTGACAATTAAAAATCCAGAGTGGAGTTATCGAAAATCGTGATGCTAATGACGAGGACACGGCCGAGCTTAAACGGTCATCGATTTTTGAAAAATATGCGAGGAATCCATAATATGGGTTTGACGTATATTTCTTGTAGCTTGTGGGATGATCTCCAGGCGCCCCGACCTCTGCCAGGAATCCGTCACTGTCTTGAAGAAAGGGACAATCCCAATGAATTGTTGATCAGAAGGTTGCTCAGGATGCCAGCATCCGCGAGGGGCTCATCCACAGTCAGCCAGGTCGAATGCTTGACGCCCTGCCACCCGAGTTCGCGCGCTTCCCTTGGAGAGATGCCGAACTCTGTTTTGAACATCCGGCTGTAGGTAGACGGATCTTGGAAGCCCCATACTTCGGCAATGCTGGAGATCGTTCGCCTGTCCGAACTGTCCGCTAGAGCGTCGCGCGTTTTCAGCAGCCGCTTGCGCCGCACATAGTTGGACACACCGCCCACCGGCTCGAAAATCCGGTAGAGACGGGAGCGTGAGACACCGACCGCACGGCAGAGTTTGTTGGGCGTCAAGTCGGGATCGCTCAACCTCTCTGCGATACGCTTGGCAATCCGAGCGGCAGACACCGCGTTCACAGGCCCTTGCGCCTCTGCCAGATGATCTTTTGTCGGCATAAGAGCAGCCGCGGAAATGTTGGCAGTCGCGGTGACGATATGGGGCAGATCCGCTTCTCTCAAATGAGGAAGTGAGCGGTGCAGCAGAACGGCGTAGTGCGCAAGAAAATCCAGTGCCTCGTCGCTGGCTTCGATTTTCGATGATCTGGTTGCCGGCCATGTGCGGGGCAGAAACAGTGTGATGAACAGATCATCGTTGCTCACTCCAACATCGGGCAAGGCCAGACACCTCATGCGGGGCCGACGAGATATCATCTCGCCGGCAGCAGACTGCGAGAACGGCACGGACAGCATCCAGTGATCCAACAGGGACCGTCTGCGATGTTCCCATTGTATCTCGTAGCCGGAGCCTGGGATTTCGATGGAACTCAACGCCAGATCGCCCAACTGCCATACCTGATGACGAGCCGGGAACACGGCGTGCTCGGCCCGAAGAAGCTGTATTTCGGCAACCCCAGCAAACCATGATCGATAGAAATCAAACTGTTCGGCTGGGGGTGCCGACAAGCTATTTACGTCGATGGCGCATCTTAGAGGCTCATCCGCAAAAGGGTCGGTGGGAATGCCGGCAGCGGTTACTCTCGCGTCCATAACAAACTCCTGTCGTACATGAGACGCCGAAGTATAGGCAGCTCAAGAGGTCGGCAGGCCGTTTCCCGCAAGGAAACCGACAATAAAACACACCCTCAACCTGCCGCCGCGGATGAGATTGATTTTGAGGCAATCTTAAGCCGGAGATGCTCCCCTAGAGTGGGCTAGGAATCCCAAACGTAGACAATGCGTTTATTTCTCGTGGAAGCTGGGACAGCGTTTTCGCATCGTATTTACCCTTGCGACTATGGCCATTCTCATCGGCGCCGAGCGCGCCATGTGGAGTGACCTTGCGTTTCTCTTGCTTGCGACCAACCGGTCGGAAGGTTTGTTGCGGCCCCACTGAGGTCGCGCCATCAGAATCTCCTGACGGCCAACCAATTTCTATCCACTTTCCGACGGAGTGCCCGAAAGCTCTCGGATTGGGGTGGTTCAGCAGGCAACTAGGCCGAATGCGGGCTGCACATAGCTGTGATGAGGCCCTACGCGTAGGTGTGTCGTTGGCTTTAGGATTCGCCGACCGCGGGGGATCCGGCATTTCTGCCGACTGCCTCCGTCCACAGGAGCCGACGGCTTCATCGTCTTCCCATCCTGATCAAAATGCCTGAGGCACCGCGTTAACCAGCCTCGGATCGGCAGGTTTGAGCATCCCATCAGTCTGGTGCTGCGTGTCTCCAGAAGCGCCGACGCGCCTCACTGGGGGAGCATCCGAAGATTGACGTATAGGCTCCAGCGAAACGGCCCAGGTGCCAGAAACCAAAGCTCATGGCGATGTCGGTGATCGAGAGGCGATCGCCCTGCGTCAGGATAAGGCCGTGCGCGGCCCGAAGCCGCCGCTCCCGCTCGTAAGCTCGAGGGCTGACTCCCAGACGTTCCTGAAAGGCGCGCTCCAACATTCGCTCGCCAATGCCCAGTACCTCGCAGACTGCACTGACGGAAACAGGGCTATGAGGCCTTGCCTCCAGAATGGCCAGGGTGGCATCAACGATATCGCGCCGATCGCTGGAGCCGAAGGTGCGGGGGGATGGTTGCTCCGTGAGGGAAAGCACCCGCGCGAGCGCGGCGCCCGCTTCGCTCGCCGCAACGGCCAGGCCGGCACTTAGGTCATAGCCACGCTGTGCTGCAGCTTCCGCGAACCCGACGGTTCGCAGCAGCCTCTGCTGAAGCTCCAGCTCGGCTCCTGCCGTGAGGCGTTGCTCATGTATCCCTGGCATCAGCGCGGTCCTCTGGCCCAGGTGGGAGGCTGATGCCGTGCGCAGAGACTCGAGCGCGGACCCACGCAGACCGATCCGCATGAGGCGATAGCTTCCTGGCATCTCCAGCTTGAATTCTGTTCCCGGGCCGATGATCCGCAACTGCGGTACTTCACTCCGTTGTCCGTTGAAGGTCGTGCCTTCGCCCCAGAGGAACACCGCCGTCAACGCATCGTCATTGATCGCCCCGGACATGGCGATGCCACCCTTGTCCCGCAAATCCAGGACGAACGCGTCGCCATAGTCTATCGTTGCAAGGCTCGATGCATGGCGCTGCTCGCCAATCTGCTGGATATGGAATTTCGCGTCGGGATCGGACTCGCGGGTGCGCGCGACCACGGAATTATACTGGCGGGCGTACCAGTTAGGAGCCTCCAACAACGAGGGCCTCTCCAAGTCTTTTGTCCGGACTGGAGTTGGACGCGATCGCTTTCGTCCAACTCGATAAGTCAAGCAACCGAGTCCGGCTTGTTTCTGCGGGCGATCTTTATAATCAGAAGAATGATTCCGATAGCAAAGAGAAGACAGCCAACCATGATGCTCGATGGAGAGCCATAGCGATAGCCCGATGCAAAAATGAGAAAGCCTATGAGCAAGAGGCCGATAGCTATCAATTTGTTTGCCAACAAGGCCTTGGTGTTTCCTTCCATTGTAGCAGCTCCTTAAAATTTGACGTTTCGAGGTGGTGTCGAGGGTCTTTCTGGCTTTCGCTCTATTCGGTCTTTTCTTCCGGCTCCCAGGAAGCCGACTGAACATTCGAGTCGAGCGCGAGGTGAGCGACGACGCGTTCGACTGATTGCGCATCATCACGGTTGCTGAACAACGTTGCTTCTATTCTCATGGCGTCGCCCTCATTGATGGGATGGCTGTTAAGGGAGCGTAGGCGGAGGAGGTTTGTATTGATGGTCTGAAGCAGAATCGATCTGAGCAAATAAACATTATCCCGTGAGCATACGATCTCTATGGTGTACGTGTATTCGACGGCAGGTTGTTCCTGAGAGTGCCTTCGAAAGAATCTTGAGAAATTAGGAAGAAGCGAATTGAGTATAATAATGAGCATTGCGGTTTCCGCGGCCAGCAGCAGAAAGCCAAAGCCTACGAAGACCCCGACAGAGCCAGTGCTCCAGATCGTCGCGGACGTACTCAACCCTCTTATGTTGGAACCGTCCCTGATGATCAGGCCGGCGCCAAGGAAGCCAATGCCGGTTACGACCTGAGCCCCCATTCTAAGATCGAGACCTGAGCCAAGAGCGCCCGGCAGTGAGGAGTATGCCGCCGCGCCCAGTGCGACCAGCGCGTGCGTCACAAGTCCTGTATATTGTTGCCGGTACTGGCGTTCCGCACCGATCAGCGCGCCGAGCAGCAACGCAAGCACAAGCTTCAGCAGGATTGATTGAGTTATCGCGACTTCAGCTTCCAAATGTTCATTCCGTCTGATTCAAAATGCAGGGGCTTTCATCACATGGCGCCGATCTCGGACGCCGGCTGCTGGGACACGGATTGCCGGGATGCCGACCGCTTCAGGATTGTGAGCGGCAGATGGAGAACGAGGGAGGCGTTATCGAAGATGATCTGCCGGGTCTCTTCGGCTTTGTCTTCGACCGGCATATCTTCGTTCACGATGAGACGGCGCAGCAGGGGGCCGGACCTCAACAGCTTCATCAGTGTTTCCGACGTTGCAAAGCCGCTGTGGCCGCCGCCGTCCACGTCGGAAATGTCGATAACCTGAATGTCCTTTTTCTGGAGGAGCGGGATATCGAAGCCACTGCCGACTCGTGGCTGGCCACCTGCAATGCGCCGCGACAGGCTCAAGGCGCGATCTCGCCGAGAGACAACGATCGTGAAGGGGTGCGGCAGTTGGGGTATGTCCCTGACTTGGCTGCTGAAGACATCTGGATCGATATCGGGCGCGGCAAGCAAGACGCCGCGGATTCTTGAGGTCACCGCCGCCTTACCTTGCAATACAAGGGTGCGAAGCGCCTCCATTACGACATACGCGCCCATGGAATGGCCGACGATGAAAACACCGCTAGCGTTCGATCGAGCTGCGATTTCGATCGTTTCGGCCAAGCCGTCCCGCGCCTGGAGAGCGCTATCGCGATCGAAAAGATAGGCGCCGATAGATCCCGCCGACGCCCAGGAGAAATGAACCGGAACCGAGGAGATGCGGTAGTCGTGGACGACTTGGGCATTACGAAACAGGCCTTCGGCAAAATTGTTGTTGTAGCCGTGCACGAAGATAAACACCTCGCGCTCCGAAGGCGGACGCTTCGCCAGCATACCGTTTAACCGACCTGCGAAGGATGCTCTGTTCTCGAAGCGGACAAGATCACGAGCGGAAAAATGGCGCTTCGGATCGGGTGATGTCGATGACGTCTCGACGGTGCCCGGCCGGTGTGTGGCCGGCACGACGACAGTCAACTGCGAAAAGCTCAATATCGGGGAACGATCCCGCGAATAGGGCGGTTCGGAGATAGGCGATCTTGTGCGCGTGGTGGCGATCAGGAAGGAAATGGCCGACATTTCGTTGCTAATTTGTACAGGCGAGGCAAGGCCCGTCACGGCTCTTGGACCGGCGCAGCTTTGCACCAGCAACGCCAGCGAGATAACCAACACAAATCGTCCTGCGGGGTTCTGCATGCTGCTGGCCGCGCCGGCTTATCTTCGTAAACTCACCAGCCTTTGGCCATCCTTGTCCAACAGTTGCACTCGTCCTGTCTGTGGGGCTTCAAAGCGACGGACGGACCCGAGTGCCTCCAGAAGATTGCGCTCTTGATCCATGAGGGGTTGATCGCAGATCATCCTGGACGAGCCGGTTTCCGAGATCGTCAGCGCTTCTCCGGTCAAGGCGAAGCCGCCAAAGAACCGATTGCACGAACCATTCCCATGGATGCGTCCGTCCGGCTCGAAGGCAAGGGTGGGTTTCGAACCCGCGACCGTGGTTTCTTCTCGAATCTCGTCCACGAGCCAATCTCCGTGAAGGAGGTCGCCCGGCTCTCCGGCGCAGCCTTCAAATTTCCGGTCGCCAAGGATGACGGTCGCGGTTTGGGGGTATGGCATTCCGCTCATGATATCGACGCATATTTTGGCAGCGATGGTCAGCGCGAGTTGCCGGCCGTCTACCGTCGCCAGATAGGTGTCGGCGTCGCCTTGCCTTGTGGGGCGCGGAGCCGGCTGAACTGTGAAGGTCTCGCCCCCTAAGGCATTAAAGCTGAGCGCGGTGTCCGAGATCCTAATTTGCCAACCGGGTTCGTTGCCGCGTGCAGCCAACGAGGCAGCCTCCGCATTGCTCGTTGCGGTGGCGTACAGCGACAACACCGCGAGCGAAGCGGCCAACGGCAAGGATGAGCAGGACTCTGGACTCACGGTTGCAGCCTCCAGACGATGCGTCACTGAACTCGAAGGCCGCCCGGAAACCGGCCTCTGGGGGCAACTTCGCCAAATATTGCGCCGAATGTACTTGCATCCGGCCGTCAGTCCATCGTCACGTTTCGGAGAAGGAGTCCGTTCGGCGAAAAAATGGACGCAAAGCCAAGAATTGAGATTCCAAGAATATAAATGGTTGCCGCGGGCCATTTCGACCGCCCTTTGGCGAGGACGAACCTCAATGTGATGGTTCGATCATATCGAGGCGTTCCGTACGATCTCCCCGACGCCGGGACGACAGATACTCGGTTGCTTTCTGGACGACAAAATAGACGGAGGGGATGATCAACAGGCCAATAGTCGTAGCCGCGGCCATGCCCCCGAAAATTGTGACGCCAACAGCCCGCCGCGCGCCCGCACCGGCGCCAGTCGACACGACAAGAGGAATGATCCCGAGGATGAAGGAAACCGCGGTCATCATGACGGCCCGGAAGCGCTGCTCGGCCCCGATCCGCGCCGCCTCCATTATGCTTAGTCCCTCATCGCGCCGCTCCTTGGCGAATTCCACGATCAGGATGGCATTCTTCGCCGCCAGCCCGATCAGCAGCACGATGGCGATCTGCACGTAGAGGCTGTTCTGCAACCCGAAGACCTTCAATGCCGCTATGGCGCCGAAGAGAGCCGCTCCGAGCGAAAGGGTGACGATCAACGGAAGCGACCAGCTCTCGTATTGGGCGACAAGGAAGAGATAGGCAAAGAGGAACGCCAGCGCAAAGACCAGCCCCTCCTGGCCACTGCCGCGGCGCTCTTGAAACGACAGGCCTGACCACTCGAAGCCATAGCCATTTGGCAACAGCTGGGCCACTGTCTTCTCCATCGCGTCCATGGCGCCGCCGCTGCTGCTTCCAGGTGCGGTAATGGCGTTTATGGGAGCGGCGACCGACAGATTGTAACGCTGGATGGCGAATGGCGACAGGATCGTCGTCAACGACGCCAGATTGTTCAAGGGCACCATGGTGCCGTTCCGGCTACGCACATGCAGGTTCAAGATGTCTTCCGCATGGGCACGGAAATCGGCATCGGCCTGCAGATTGACCTGGAACACGCGGCCATTGAGCGTAAAATCATTTACGTAGCGCGATCCGAAGGCCGCGCCGATGGTGGAATAGACGTCCGACACGCTTACCCCAAGCGCTTCGGCGCGCGTCCTGTCGACATCGACATAAACCTGCGGGACATTGGCGCTGAAGGTGGTGGCGGCGCCGCCGAGCTCCGGCAGGTGATTAAAGGCACCGAGTAGGGCGCCGACGACCTGCGCGATCTCCTGCGGCGGTTGCCCTTCAAGCGCTTGCAGGCGAAAGTCCAGGCCACCGACCGAGCCGATGCCGGCAATCGCCGGCGGAGCAAAGACGGCGACGTTCGCGCCCGGGATTTGGGAGAACTTCATCCGCAGCGCCTGCAGGATGCCGGCTAGCTGCAGTTCGCTGGACGTGCGCTCGTCCCAGGGCTTCAGCGCCGCGACTGCCATTGCGCCGCTCGGCGAACTCGTCGACTGAAGGATGCTGAACCCCGCAACCGTGATGACGTCTTGCACGCCTCCGGTGTCGGTCAGAATCTTGCGCACGTCCTCCACGATGGCTTTCGTGCGGTCGAGCGAAGCGGCATTGGGCAACTGGATGTCGACGAACAGCGCGCCTTGGTCCTCGTCGGGCAGGAAAGTCGACGGTAGCCCGGTGAAGATCAGATAGGCGATGGCAAAACAGGCAAGCAATCCCGCCACCGGCACGTACCAATGCCGCACCAGAAACCCGACGAGGCGTCCATAGCCGTCTCGCGTCTCGTTCATGAATGCCGTGAACCAGGCCAACGGGCCACGCTTGAAATGGCCCATATCGCGCCGCAAAAGCAGTGCGGCCAGCGCCGGGCTCAGGGTCAATCCGACAAAGGAAGAAATCACCAGGGCCGAAGACAGCGTCACGGCGAACTGCCGGTAGAGCTGGCCGCCTATGCCGCCGAGAAACGCAGTCGGCGTCACCACGGCAAGCAGCACCAAGGTCGTGGAAATGATCGGCCCAGTGATCTGGTGCATCGCCTTGCGCGTGGCGTCGGCGACCGCGATGTCAGGGGTATCCTCCAGCACATGCTTGACGTTCTCGACGACAAGGATGGCATCGTCCACCACCAGGCCGATCGCCAGCACCAGCGCCAAAAGAGAAATCATGTTCAGCGAATAGCCGGCGGCAAACAGCACCGCCAAGGCGCCGAGCATGGAAACCGGGATGGCAAGCGCCGAGATGAACATGGCGCGCCAATCCTGCAGGAAGACGTAGGTGACTGCGAGAACGATCAGGAACGCTTCAAGCAGGGTTCTGGCCGTCAGCGAGATGCTGGCATTCACGAAGCGGGTCGCATCGTAGACGATGTGATACTGCATGCCTTTGGGAAAGCGTGACGAGAGGCGCTCCAGTTCGGCGCGGACCGACGCCGCGGTCTGGATGGCGTTGGCGCCGGGCGACTGGTTGATCTGCATCATCGCCGAGGCGTGTCCGGCGAAGCTGGCGCTCGAAGCATAGCTTAACGCGCCAAGCTCGAGCCGCGCGATATCGCGCAGGTAGACCTTGGCCCCCGCCGAGCCCGTGCGCACGACGATGTCCCCGAATTCCTCGACGCTTCTCAGCCGCCCCTGCGCGACCAGAGTGTATTGCAGCTCCGAGCCCTGCGCCTGCGGGGGGGCGCCGGCCTGTCCGAGCGTCGCCTGGATGTTTTGCCGCTGGATGGCGGCCGAGACATCGTCGGGCGTCAGGCCAAGCGCGTCCATGCGCTGCGGGTTGAGCCACACCCTCATCGAGTATTCCGAAGCCCCGGCGACCGAAGCCTCGCCGACGCCCCGCACGCGCGATATCGTGTCGGCGACGGTCGTGGTGATGAAATTCGTGATCGCCAGCGCATCGAGGCTGTCGTCCGGCGAATAGAAAGCGATGCCGAGGATAAAATCCGGCGAGCGGGCACGCACGGAGACACCTTGCTGCGCGACCGCTGCCGGCAGGCGCGAGATCGCCAGCTGAGCGCGGTTCTGCACGTTGATCTGTGCTGTCTCGGGATCGGTTCCGACCTCGAAGGTCACCGATAGCGTGTATTGGCCGGCATTGGAGCTGGTGGACGACATGTACATCATGTGGTCCACGCCATTGATGGCCGTCTCCAGCGGGCCGCCCACCACGTCGGCGATGACTTCCGCGCTTGCTCCCGGATAGGAGGCCGACACCGTCACCGTTGGAGGGGTGATCTGCGGATACTGCTGTATGGGAAGGGAAAACACCGCGATCCCGCCGGCGATCGAAATGATGATCGAGACGACGATCGCGAGCCGGGTGCGGCTGATGAAGAGGTCCGAGATCATGGCGTATCCTCCGCTTCGCGGGGGTTGACCTGCTGACCATCGGAAACGCGTTGCAGGCCCTCGACGACGATCGTTTCGCCGCCTTCCAATCCGCTCGTCGCCGCCCAGCGATTGTCGATGCGCGCACCGGTCGTGATCGCCTGCCTGGTCACGGTATTGTTGTCGTTGAGCACGAAGACGAACTTGCCCTGGCGGTCCTGAAGAACGGACGCCATCGGCACCATCGGCAATTTCCTGGCTTCTTCGTCGACGATTGTTAGCCGGACGAACTGGCCAGGCGCCAAAATGTGGTCGGGGTTGGGGAACAGCGCGCGGACAGCGACGGTACCGGTCTGCTGATTGACCTCGTTGTCGATGAACTGCACCCGCCCCGGCAAAGCAAATTGTGTGCCGTTGGCGAGAGACAGACTCAGGTGGAATTTGTTCGCATCGATCTTCTGGCCACCGGCAAGTTTCTGCCTGATGTCGACCAAAGTGCTGTCAGCGATCGAGAATGCGACGCGGATAGGATCGAGTTGTACGACGCGCGCCAATGATCCGGAGCCGGGCCCCACGAGATTACCGCGCGTCGCCAGGGAGCGGCCGATGGTGCCATTGATGGGAGACCTGATCTGAGCATAGGAAAGATTGAGTTCGGCCGTATTGAGGGCTGCATTGGCGCTTTGAACATCCGCCGCGGCGACATCGAATGCAGCCTGAGCGTCATCCAACGTGGCCTGAGAAATAGTCCTGCGGCTGAGCAGGTCCCTGGCGCGTGAGAGGCTTTGTCGCGCGGCGTTGCGGGTGGCTTCGGTCCTGGCCACTTGCGCCTGTGCGGACATTACCGCCGCCGACAGTTGATCCGGCTCGATTTCGAAAAGCAGATCGCCCTCCTTCACGCGCTGGCCTTCGGAGAACCTGATCTCCTTGAGCAGGCCGGACGCGCGCGCCTGAATGTCGACCGCATCGATCGCCTCGACCTGCGCGTTGTATGTCAGCGGCGCGTTTGCCGGACCGGACTGGACCTTCTGCACGACCACTGGCACCGTCGCCGCGGTCTGCGCACGTGCCGCTCCCGCGAAGCCGCCCACGCCGACTAGCAATGCGGCCGCCACGACCCTGGCTCGAAAGTCAAAATTGCTTTTCATCATCGTCGGATCCTGCTCTCAAGACAAAATCTTCGTCCTGCGCACGCTCAGGGCAATGACGAGATACGCCAGTCCAGCAATCATCATGGAAAATCCGGCCACCAAGCCAGTCGGCATCTCCCTGACGATCGGCCACTTCAGCAGTATGGAGAAAGCAGCGAATATGGCCACGATTCCGGAAACGGCGAACCAATACCAGCCGCCGACTTTCCTGACTTCAGCGGCGATGATTAATTGAAGAACGCCGTGGACAAATAGTACAAACGCTATGAACAGTGATATTGCGGCCGATGCTTTGATAGGATTGAAGTAAATCATGATGCCGCCGATGAGCTCGAAGAAGCCGGTCAGTTCCTGCCACACGAAGCCCACCCAACTTTTGATCCAGAGCGATTGGATGACCTTGATGACGCCGACTGCCATCAGGGCCACGGCGAACACGACGTTGGATGCGAAATTGGAAACGCTGGGAACTGCGACTGAAAACACGCCGCCCGCAAGCAGGAGGAGCCCAAAGAGCAGAAACCTGCGCCACTTGCCCTGCTCGATTTCGGCCCGTTCATATGGCGTTGCAGGTAGGTGATCCGATTTTTCTGGCATGTCCCCGTTCCATGCAGGTTCTAAATATCGATCTCGCACCCTGCGGGCAGAGAAGAGAGCCGAGAGCGCTCAATGGAAAGTATCAGGAAGAAGTCTGCCGGACGGAGCGTCAGGAGCCTGTCTGGTTGCCTCGCGGCGAGATTTCCCGATGACGACGGCTGCCTAGTCGAGATTTTCTCGCGGGCTTGCTTCGTCAGGACCATGAGGTCGTGCCGGATTAACTGATTGCTGGGAAGTAAAGGCGGCATACGGTTTTCCGCTGACTCTCAAAGGGTGCTCTTGTGAAGCCGGCCGTCCTTCATGATGACGACGAAGTTCTTATGCGGATCCTCGATCAGCCGGATGTCGTCGAGCGGGTTGCCGTCCACGACTAAGAGGTCCGCGAAAGCTCCTTCTTCGATGACGCCGAGCTTGCCCGGATAAGGGTTGCGCAGATTGGAGAGTGCGAGCAGTTCGGCATTGCCGGAGGTGGCCATCTGCAGGACTTCGGCGTTCTTGTACCAGTTGGCCAAATGCGTGAGCATCATGCTCTGGCGCGGACCCAACGCAGGCGAGAACAGCACGTCGGAACCCCAGGCCGTCTTGATGCCATGCTTGCGAGCAAAGGCATATATCCTCGGCGTCCCTGAGAAAAGCTCCTGGGCGCGGTCGGCGCTAGGTCCCGTCAGCGGGCCGGTGTCCTCCGCCGTCAGGAAGGGCTGGGTGCTTAGCCATGTGCCCTTCTCGGCGATCATCGCCGCAGTGTCCTCGTCCATCAGATGCGCGTGCTCGATCGACTGCACCCCAGCTGCCAGCGCGCGTCGTATCGCGCGAGACGTATAGGCGTGCACGGTAACGTAGGTGCTCCAATCCTGTGCCACCTCGACGCCTGCCCGCAGCTCTTCTTCGCTGAAGGTGACGATGTCCAGCGGACTGCGGGGCGATGATACGCCACCGCCGCCCACCAACTTTATCTGTGACGCGCCTTGGAGAAGCTGCTCCCGGATCCGCATCTTCAGGTCGCCGATATCGTCGACGATGGCCGCTCCCCCCAGGAGTTCACCTTTGCTGAGCTTGCCGCCGTCGCGCGGAATCTCGCTTGGCAGGCGAAGATCGGCGTGGCCCCCGGAGGTCGTGATCATCGCGCCGGAGGGATAGATGCGCGGGCCAGGGATCAGCCCGGTGTCGATAGCCTGCTTGAAGGAGAAGGAGGGACCTCCCAGATCGCGTATGGTGGTGAAGCCGCGACTGAGCGTGCGATCCGCCTCGGCGGTGGACGCTGCGAAGATAATCCCCGGGTCGCCGTTAAGCAGGATGTTGACCGGGACCGCCGCGAAGATCGCATGCCAATGCGCGTCGATGAGCCCTGGCATGAGGACGCCATTGCGGCATTTGATGACGGTGGCGTCCTCCGGGGGAGGGGCGTTCGTCATATCGATTCCGGAAATCCTGCCGCCCTCCACCAGGATTTGCGCTCCGTCCTTCACCGTACCCGACTTGCCGTCGAATAGCCGGACTTCGCGAAACAGGATCTTGGAAGGGGGCGCGGCCGTCTGCGCGAAGGACGGCTTTGTCAGCACCCCGGCGATGGCGGCAGCCCCGAAACCGGAGAGAAAACTACGCCTGGAAAAGGCCTCCAGACGACGAGAGACTCGTTGAAGATCGGGATTGAGACAACCGCAACCAGAACTGTGAACGAGGTGACCGTACTTCGAGCCTAGCCGCAGCATGTCTTTTGCTTTCGGTTGAGCGACACTGACACCTGCCGGACGGCGCTTCGTGTCGCGGTTCTTGTCGTTTCAGGTCCCGTTACTCGACCAACACATCGCCGCCGACAGGATTGGCGCTGTCAAAGATGAGGAATACGATCGGAGTCCCCGACTCCGCTGTTGCATCGGTCCGCCTGGCGCCGACTTCGCCGCCGAGAGGCACGGAGTATTCCGCGACGATTTCCCCGAAGGTGTTCCTTTGGACTGCAACTTTCTGTCCGGGCCGAACGGTCTCATTGAGTTCGACCAACAATTCGATGAAACCGCCATGCGTCGCGGTGACGGGAAACATGCCGTCCGCGACGAAAACGCTCGAATCCTTGCTGGTTCTGCCGATAGGGCCTGAAATTATTCCGTGGTGCTTGATGACGTTCATCGTTCCTTCGACGAACAGGGCGATCATGTCGTGATCGAAGATCCGCGGCTTGCCGATCTCGGGCGTGAAGGCGGGAATGCCGGCATCGATGAGGGCATTGGCGAGAAGACCTCGCTCGCCAAAGTTGTCGAAAATCTGATCGACCGGATAGAGTTCCGCCATCGCCCGCACTTCGGGGAGATCCATGCGTGCAAGGTGGAACGCCGTCGCGTCCATGCCCGTGGCGGCTGTATGAAAATCGATCCCGTAGTCGAGGTTTGACCGCAGAAGCCGGTTGAATATCAGGCCGGCGTGGCGCGTCGGCGCGTCGGGAGCGTCCTCGTTGCCAGGGAACAACCGATTGATGTCGATCAGGTCGATCCCGCGCCCCGAATTCGGCCATCTCCGTTCCATGCCTTCCATTGCGGGGCGCGAAATGTCGAGTACCGCCATCACCGATCCCGACATCGCGGCCGGATCGAGCTCACGCATTACGGATTGCACGGTTTGAATGGGGCTCATTTCATCGCCATGCACGCCGCTCATCAGCCCCAGTCGTTTGCCTGGGGCTGCCCCCTTGGCGACCATCACCGAGACGTACCAGTGCTGGCCCGTCGGCATCTGTACGCCCTGGAAATAAAAGCTGTGCTTGCCTGGTTTCAGATCCGAGATGTCAAGCGAACTGATGACCTTCTTTCCGTCGATGACATCGCCGGTATAGACGGTCCCCGACGTCCCTGCGGGAGACGCGCTTGCAGGTGCCGAGCCCGTTTGCGCCTGCGCCGGCCCGGCCATGAGCGCAGCGGCAGCGCCGATGGTAGCGACCGATGCGATCATGAAGTCGCGACGTCCGAGGCCCTCGCTGGTTTCATGCGCCATGGCTGTGTGGTCCCTGCCGATGAGGATCATGCTGCAGATCTCGCGGTGACGCCTGCGAGGGCGGCTAGATCGTCCTTACCGATTCCCGTTGTGCGCGTGGTATCCGGGCATTAGTCCCACAAGACATTTCAGGGAGTACAGCCTCCAACAAGAAAAATGGACTGGTGGTCTATGATTGGGATGCCTTGCATACTGAGTTGAGAGCCACCACAACCGGTCTGATAAGCCTCGGATATCACGCAGCCACCTCCACAACTTCCGTCGGGTACAATTAAGCCCAGTTCACGAATTCCTGGTGGATACCTCAAATGGGCCAGATGGCATGTTAACGATTGATTAACATGCTTCTATGCTGGTAGTAGACAGGGTATTACATCCACCTTCAACATTGCTTGCCGGAGTTGTATATATTAGAATTAACTAATGTTCTTGCAATAACCCCGTGTTGCACCAACAAAGACGGATAGTTGCTATGGATGCTATGGTTCATGCCGCCGGGCTATCTGGAGGAGCAGGTGCCGAGAAGTCCCTGCAATGCGCCGTCGACATCGATACCTCCACGGCACCGCCTGCTAAGCAATTCGACCTGTTTCGAACCTGGTATCAAGGCGTTGCCGACACTGAACTTATGCAAGAACGGAGCCATTCGTTTCCAGCACATGAAACAGTGTGGGATCTGGGAACGTTGGCTGTCATGTTCCTCGAATTGCCTGGCAGTGGCTACCGCTGTCGCTGGCGGCATTTGAAAAACCCTTCGGTGGACAATTGGTATTTGAGCCTGCCCTTGTCCAAGGGCAGGCTTCCTGGAAGTTGGCAGGTCGTGAGAACGACCCTGCAATCTTTTGCAGAGCCCTACGAATGCGTGATGGAGAACGACGCCCTCCTTGCCGTTTTCCTGCCACGCGACCTGCCTTTCATCCAATCGTCCAGGATTGAAATACGTGAGGAGTCGAAAAGACTCCTGGCAGACTACATGCTTCTGCTGCACCGTTCCTTTTCCGATCTGAGGGCCGTGGATGTGTCGCACATTGCCACTGCCACCACCAATCTGCTGGCTGCGTGCGTGTCGCCATCACATGACCGCATCACCGAGGCGAAGCGTGTGATCGACGCCGTGATCGCCGAGCGCGCTGCCAAAATCATTGCACAAAGTTTGAATGATCAGTCCTTGGCATCCGACAGGCTTTGCCGCGAACTCGGTGTGTCCCGCTCTCGCCTCTACCGGATATTCGAACCGGCCGGAGGTGTTTCGAATTATATTCGCCACAAACGCCTGCTCAAGACACGCGATATACTTTCCGACAGCTTGGATGGGCGCCCGATCTCCGCCATTGCCGGGGATTGGGGCTTCACGGATCCGTCGGCGTATAGCCGGATGTTCAGGAAGGAATTCGGCATTACGCCAAAGGAGGCACGCGTGGAAGGCTGGCAAGGCGCCCAGGCCACGAGCTCGCAGCAGATCAGCCAGCCTGACAGCAGGGCGCACACGCTGAGTGGTCTTCTGCTGCGAAACAGCTTTGGGCCCTAGACTGCGATGGCGCCGGCAAGGATGCCGTAGATTGCCGCGACCGCGCCAAGTGCGGCGACGACGAACATCCCCATCTCGGCGGGAGTAAACACCCTCTGCCCCCGCTCCTTCCGAGCCATGACGAAGAGGATCGTGCCCGGTCCGTAGATGACGGCCGAGAGCAGCAGGTGCTTGGCGCTGGCGGCGTAGATGAGACCGGCCGTATAGATCAATGCTATCGCCGCCCTTGCGAAGTCGACACGCCGCGCTACGGGGTCGTTCTCGTAGCTCTCGCCGCCCCATGCGAGCTTGACCCCGTAAGCGGCGACAAGAAGATATGGGATGAGGATCATGGAACTGGTCAGCTCGAGAGCGAGCCTGAAGGCCTGTTGAGCAAAGAGCGTCAGGACCAGAAAAACCTGCACGACCGTATTGGTCAGCCAGAGCGCCCGCGACGGCACGCCATGCTTGTTTTTATACGCAAGAAAACGCGGCATTGTCTGGTGATGTGATGCGGTGAACAGGATTTCAGCGGCCAGCAGCACCCAGGACAGATAGGCACCGGCAACGGAGATCAGCAGGCCGAAGCTGACGAACTTGGCGCCCCATGGCCCGACCACCGCTTCCAATACGCCGGCCATGGAGGGATTGCGCAGCGCTGTCAGTTCAGGACGAAGCATGATCCCGTAGGAGGGAATGGTGACCAGCACAAGCAGACAGAGCACGCCGAGAAAACCAAGGAGCGTCGCGACCCCGACATCCCCGCGGTTGCGTGCGTAACGCGAATAGACGCTCGCGCCTTCGATTCCGACAAAGACGAATACTGTCACCAACATGGTCCCGCGAACCTGGCTCGCGATGCTGCCAACGCTGACTTCTTCCCCGCCCCAGAAATTGGTCGTGAAGACATCGGCGCTGAAGCCGTAGATAACGAAGATGATAAAGAGAAAGATCGGAATGATCTTGGCGTAAGTGACAATGGTGTTGATCGCCGCCGCTTCCTTGACGCCCCGCAGGATCAGCGAATGTACGATCCACAGAAGCATCGAGGAAATGACGATCGCCGTGATGGTATTGCCATCGCCGAACACAGGAAAGAAAAGCCCCAGCGTCGACTTTATCAGCACGAAATAGGAAACGTTGCCGAGAACGGCGGCAGACCAGTAACCGAGGGCCGAGAGGAAGCCGAGATAGTTGCCAAAGCCGGCCTTGGCATAGGCATACACGCCCGCATCGAGGTCCGGCTTGTGAACCGACAAGGTCTGGAAGACGAAGGCCAACATCAGCATTCCGACGCCAGCGATGGCCCAAGCGATCATGGCCCCGAACGGACCGGTCTCGCGACCAAAAGCCTGCGGCAAAGAGAAGATGCCCGCGCCGACCATCGAACCGACGACCATAGCCGTCAGGGTCCATATCGAGAATTTTTGCTGAACGGTCGAGTTCATTGAATTTGGATCAACAATTCCTTGGCGGACGGCGGTCCAGCGGCCTCATTGTTACGCCTGCAACCTATCTCGAATCTAGCGCCCACGTGATTGGCATAAAATCCCACTAGTATACCTGACGTCCAAAACCTTTGCCTTGGCTCGTTTAACCGGTTGCCGACATTCGCATTTACTGCTTCTGATCAGACCTAACCTTGCTGGACCGAGACGTGTCGGCGAGGCGTCTGATCGCGAACTCTGGTTCGCGCAGCCAGGAGAGCGGTTTATGACTTCAAACGAAAATCAGAAGCTTTCGCTGTTTGCGCTGACCAGCATGGTGGTGGGATCGATGGTCGGCGCGGGCATCTTCAATCTGCCTGGCCGGTTCGCGACTGCGACAGGTCCGTTCGGCGCAATCATCGCCTGGGCAATTGCGGGAACCGGCATGTACATGCTGGCGCGGGTGTTCCAGGCGTTGGCCGAGAAGAGGCCAGACATCGACTCAGGCGTCTTCGCCTATGCCAAGGCCGGCTTCGGCAACTACATGGGCTTCCTGTCCGCCTTCGGCTACTGGCTCGGTAGTTGCCTGGGCAACGTCTTCTATTGGGTGCTCATCGGCTCGACGCTGGGGCGGTTCTTTCCCGGGATCTTTGGGGACGGCAGCAGCGCCATCGCCATCATCGTCTCGTTGATCGGCATCTGGGCTTTCCACTTCATGATCCTGCGCGGCGTCGAGCAGGCGACCTTCATCAATACTGTCGTGACGATCGCCAAGATCGTGCCGATCCTGGTCTTCATCCTGCTCCTGATCTTCTTCTTCCATTTCGGGCAGTTCCGCGAGAATTTCTTCGGCGGCTTGGACATGCCGCCAAAGTCCCTGATCGCCCAGGTGCGCGACACAATGCTGATCACGGTCTTCGTCTTCCTCGGCATCGAGGGCGCCAGCGTCTATTCCCGCTTTGCCAAGGTGCGTTCCGACGTCGGTACGGCGACGATTCTCGGTTTCGTCGGCGTCACAGGCCTGATGGTAGCGGTCACGCTGCTGCCCTACGCGGCTCTGCCGCAATCGGCTGTCGCCGGTGTCCAGCAGCCGTCGATGGCCGGCGTTCTCGAAGCGGTCGTCGGTCACTGGGGTGCGGTCTTCATCTCGATCGGCGTTCTGATCTCGGTGCTCGGCGCCTATCTCGCCTGGTCCCTGATCTGCGCCGAGGTGCTGTTCGCGGCGGCGAAGTCGGAGGACATGCCAAGGCTCTTCGCAGCGCAGAATGGCAACAAGGTTCCCGCTAACGCACTCTGGCTCACCAACATCGTCGTATCGCTCTTCGTGATCTCCACCTACTGGTCGCGGGACGCGTTCAACTTCATGCTCGACATGACGAGCGTCACCGCGTTGCTGCCCTACCTGCTCGTGGCCGGCTACGGCATCCTGCTCGCTCGTAGCGGCGTTGGCTACGAAAAGACGCCGGATCAGCGCGGCCGCGACCAGATCTTCGCCTGGATCGCGGCGATTTACACGGTCTTCATGTTCGTCGCCGCCGGGCTCAAATACGTGCTGCTTGTTGCCGTCCTCTTCGCGCCCGGAACTATCCTCTACGTCTGGGCGCGGCGCGAGCAGAAATTGCAGCTGTTCACGCTCGCCGAACTCTTCGTGTTCGCCGTCACGCTCATCGCTGGCCTGATCGGAGCCTACGGGCTGCTGACGGGCGCCATCGCACCTTGAACAGAAAGAAGGAAGGTCATGACAAACAATACTTCATTCGGCGTTCATTCAGAGGTTGGTCAGTTGCGCAAGGTCATGGTGTGCGCTCCCGGCCGCGCCCACCAGCGGCTGACACCCAGCAATTGTGACGCACTCCTCTTCGACGACGTGCTCTGGGTAGACAATGCCAAGCGCGATCATTTCGACTTCATGACCAAGATGCGCGACAGGGGCGTCGAGGTGGTCGAGATGCACAATCTGCTCGCCGAGACGGTCGCCATTCCGGAAGCCAAGAAGTGGATCCTCGACCAGCAGATCGTACCGAACCAGGTCGGCCTCGGCCTCATCGACGAGGTCCGCTCCTATCTCGACGGCCTCTCTAATCGCGACCTCGCTGAAACACTGATCGGCGGGCTGTCGACCTTCGAATTCCCGGAAAGCATCGGCGGCGAACAACTGGCGCTGATCCGTGACGCGGCCGGCGTCAACGAATATCTGCTGCCGCCTTTGCCCAACACGCTCTACACCCGGGACACCACCTGCTGGATCTATGGCGGCGTGACGCTGAACGCCCTTTATTGGCCTGCGCGCCACGAGGAGACCATCCTCACCACATCGATATACAAGTTCCACCCGGACTTCGCCGGCAAGGTCAATGTCTGGTGGGGTGACCCGACCAGGGATTGGGGGCTTGCCACATTCGAGGGTGGGGACGTCATGCCTATCGGCAAGGGCAATGTGCTTATCGGCATGAGCGAGCGCACTTCGCGCCAGGCTATCAGCCAAGTGGCGGCGGCCCTGTTTGAGAAAGGAGCTGCCGAACGTGTGATCGTCGCCGCAATGCCTAAGCTGCGCGCGGCGATGCATCTCGACACGGTATTCACGTTTGCCGATCGCGACTGCGTGCTGATGTATCCGGACATCGTCAACGGCATTGACGCATTCTCCTATCGCCCTGACGGCAAGGGGGGCGTCGAACTCCACAAGGACAAAGGCAGTTTCATTGAGACGGTGCGTGACTCGCTTGGTCTCAAGAAGATGCGCGTCGTTGAAACCGGCGGCAACGACTACATGCGCGAGCGCACCCAGTGGGACAGCGGCGCCAACTTGGTTTGCGCCTCGCCTGGTGTCGTCTTTGCCTACGATCGCAACACGTACACAAATACGCTGCTGCGCAAGGAAGGCATAGAAGTCATCACTATCTCAGGCGCGGAGCTCGGCCGCGGCCGAGGCGGGGGTCATTGCATGACCTGTCCCATCATTCGCGATGCGGTCGACTATTGATAGCAACCCGGCCGGGCTCGATACAGGCGGCCGGTCGGCCCCCAAATAGTCTGAAGGCCATACCTGTCGGACGGCCTCCAGCACATAAAGACCGTCTACCCCAGAATTGCTCATAGAGCGTTGGAGTCGCTCCCAATCCTATAGGAACAATCGGCACATTGTTGGACGGAATGCTCGTTGTTGGCGAGCGGATGTAAATGTACCCAGGAGATGAAACCATGAGAAGTATTATATTCGTTTCTGCTTTGGCTCTGATGGCCGCGGGTTGTACTGCCACGGAACAGCGAACAGCAGGCACGGCGTTGGCAGGAGCCGGAACGGGTGCGGTCATCGGCGGCCTTGCAAACGGCAGTCGAGGTGCCCTTGTAGGCGCGGCGGTCGGTGGCGGCACAGGGGCTGTGGTCGGCGCTGCGACGGCACCGCGCGCGCATCATCGCGAATGCTGGGTTCGTGATCGCTGGGGTCACACGGTTCGCGATCGTCAGGGTCGACCCATCACAAAACGGTGCTAGGCGCGATGCGTAAGATCAGCTTTATTCAGCACGAATCGAGCTGGTTAAGCGATATCGATGAACATTGGTCTGGGCGCTGAGCAAGCTTCCGGACCAATTTCGGAGTTGTCTGTAACGTCATCCAGCCGGCCGGGAACAGACTATACCATGGCGAAGCGAACGCTCTTTGCGCCTACGTATATTCTGGCGGTTATCGCCGTCATATGGGCGCTGCAGGCCGCTGCCTCAATTTTCGCGCCAGTCGTGTGCGCTCTTTTCCTCATCGCGCTGGTGTGGCCATTGCAGCGCAACCTGCAGCGGCTTCTTCCAAAGCTGATCGCACTGGCGATAGTCGTCTGTGTCGTCGTCCTGGCATTCTTCGCCTTTGCATCGATCGCCAGTTGGGGTTTTGGCCGCATTGGCCGATCGGTCCTCGCCGACAGCGCCCGCTTTCAAGGACTCTACAGTCAACTCGCCGAGTGGTTGGAAGGGCACGGTGTCGTGATGGCCGGCGCCTGGGCCGAGCATTTCAATGTCGGCTGGTTCGTGCGGATAGCTCAAGGCGTGACCGCAAGGCTGAATACCGTGATCTCGTTCTGGATCGTTGTCGTCGTTTACGTGCTTCTGGGTCTTCTCGACGCTGAAGCGGCGGCTCGCAATGCTCGTGTAGCGCTGAGCGCCCAGGTGGCGGCCGCACTGATCAATGGCAGCAGTCAGACAGCATCGAAATGGCGACGTTACATGCTGGTTCGGACATTGATGAGCCTTGCGACCGGTTCGATGGTGTGCGCGCTTTCGGCGGCTTTCGGACTGCGGTTTGCCGCCGAGTGGGGCGTTATCGCCTTCACCTTGAACTATATTCCGTTTATGGGGCCGTTCGTCGCGACATTCTTGCCGACGCTTTACGCGCTCGCGCAGTTCGGATCGCCACAGGCCGCCGTCTCGATTTTTGCCGGCCTCAACATCATTCAGTTCGTCATCGGCAGCTACATAGAACCGCGGGTTGCCGGTTACGTGTTGGCGATGTCGCCTTTTGTGGTGCTGTTTTCGGTCTTCTTCTGGTCGTTTCTTTGGGGTGTGTTCGGCGCGTTCATAGGTGTGCCCATCACCATCGCGCTGGTTACTTTTTGCTCGCAATCGCCGGCGACCCTTTGGATCGCTCAGTTGCTTGGGTCCGCCGATCGGCGGAACGCGTGATTGCCGCCAGGAAATTCGATTGGCCGGGCCCCTAGCGACGTCCGGATCCCGCGCCCCGGACGAGGCCGATGATACAAACCGACAGGATGCCGCCAAGAAGGCCGGCAATGCCGACGCCAATCAGCACGCCGGGCGTGAGGGTGCCGACACCGCGAGCGGTGGCATCGACAGCATTTTCGACGTTGCCGAGGAAGTTTGCCAAGGCGGGAATCCGACCGGCCAGCCCTGTCAGGGTCAGTCCTCCCACGACGCCAGCCGCCGCGCCAGATTTCCAACCCAGCGCAGCCATGCGCCAAAACCAAGTCGTAGCGAAAGCTCCGCCCGCGCCGCAGATGGCTTCAATCAAAAGCAGGGCCGCTGTCTCAAGGCCGGACATGCTTGCATCGCCCACTTACTATCGGGCCATCCATCGCCCTTGCCGACCAGCAGAGTTCCGATTCCGGGATGTTCCGTGACCGCGGTCAGGCGGTCGCGGCCGCGCCTTGGCCGGCCATCGCGGAAGCGCGTTGAAGCGCATCGCGCAGAACCTGCTCCTTCGTCTCATCCAGCGACGTCTTAAGCACCACGCCGCCAAAGGCCTGGATCTCCTTGAGCACCTTGTCCGCTGTCATCTCGTGCGCGAGCACGAACAGGGCAGCGTCCCCAGGCTGGATGCTGGCTGACAGATCGCGCATGAACGCATCGTTGATACCCACGTCCGTCAAAGCGCCGCCAAGGGCTCCGGAGGTGGCGCCGACCGCAAGCCCGATCAGCGGATTCAGGAAGAGAACACCGATAAGCAAGCCCCAGAAGCTACCGGATACAGCGCCTGCCGCCGTCGTATTCACAAGTTGATTGAGCTTAATCGCACCCGCCTCGGTCTTCGTGGCAATAACCGCGTCGCCAAGTTTAATAACGTATTCCTTTTGAAGTCCTATGAGCCGTTGACGTACCTCTTCAGCCTTGGCCTCGTTTGGATAGACGATGACGATCAAATCGGACATGGGGCCCTCCTAGGCTAAGACTTTCCAAGGGCACGTAATACACATCCTAGAAGGTGAAAGATTGAGCCGGAAATCCGAATAGTGTGCAGCACGTCTCATTTTGCTTGCCTGTCCGACTGGCAAGCCTGCGGTCTCGACATTGGTTGTCGGCCGCTTCGTCCGTTGCGCTCGGCTTTGTCGCGACGAATTCTCGTCCGGAGCCGCCCGAACTTCTCCTATGTGATCAGAGGCGCGCTGCTGGTCTCGAGGGGTGGCTGATCCCGATCATGCGGCATCGTGCGCATCGACGGGCCGTTCGCGACGTCCAGGACAAAATGAAACCCTACGCAAAAAGCTTGCCGCGCTTGGGAACCGTCGCGGCAGGACAGGAGCCAATGCCGCAAAGCGGGTAACGGTCACGGTGAAAATGGTTGGATCATCGGGTCGTATCCGTTGGCCGAAAGCCTGTAACGAGCCAGCCCAGGCCGTGAAGAACTAGGTCGATACCCATGAACGCCCCAATCACCCAAACCCCGGTCGATGGCCATCCGATGAGTATCAAGAAGCCAGCCGCGAGACCGAACAGGCCGGAAACAAGCATCATCCATCGGTCGGTGGACAGGTAGCGCAGGCTCAAAGACATTCTTCCGAGCCCAGATATCACGAGCACGACACCGAGCACCCATGTGAGGATGATAGATCCCAGCACCGGCAAGCTGATGAGCAGGCAGCCAAAAACGACGTACAGGATGCCGAGCATCGTCTGCCAGAGAAAACCACGCCACCCGCCGGCCCAGATGGCGAGGGCGATCTCGACAAAGCCGGCGCATACGATCGCAATTCCCAGGACAAGTGCGCTGATGGTCGTGGCCAGCGCCAGATCGCCCAACACGAAGATCCCTGCCAGGATAAAGACGATTCCGATCGCCGAGTTCGTCCACGCAGATCGTCTGGGTTGCTGGGTCTCGGACAACTGCGTCATTCCCTTGCCTCTCTGAGTCATCTACGAATGCGGTGGAAATCCACCACGCGGCCAGTACGGGCATTCAGCACTATTTCGAAAGTGCTGCCGCCAATGCGACGCGCGTGATAAACAAAATTGCGTCCCCGGCAGTCCACGCGACGCACGTCCCTGAAGCCTCTGCTCTGAATCAATCGCTGGCCTTGAGCGCAAGTAATCGCGCGGCCGTTGTTAAGGTTTGATCCGATATTTATATTTACGGTCACAGCTCCCGCTGGGGACACAGCGGCAAGAGGAATACCAAAGCCGAGTGCGGCACTTAACAGGGCAGCTAGTGCATATCTCCGCATATCTTTCGTCCTCTTTGGTGAATTAAGCCGACATCACGCGCATGCGAACACGTTGTCAATAATTCTGCATGGTGGCTCGGATATTTGGAGACACAATGCCTAGTTTCTGGATTCTTTGCATTTTATGCACTGCCGTCAGAGCGCGTGCGTTTTCGGTATTATTGTCGAAGCGCATCTCTTGGGATTAAAGCGTGTCGCGTCGAAACAGATTCAGGCGACTCGCTTTAAGTCTTTGTTTTGATGCATATCGTTGTCCCAGAACCGCTGCGCACTTCTGGGCGACATGCATTAACCGCTGGTTTGACGGATGGAGATTGTCATGGGTGCCATTGTTCCTGCCGCCGGCCGCGCCGAGGCACCAGGCGTCCAGAAACACTGCAATGCACGAGGAGCCGACGCGTATCTGGATCTCGAAAGCTGCGATGAAGTGCGCGACCGAACTGGATAGTCTTCATCAGTTTTCCTGAGGTGGGAGGCTCAACCGCCGGCGCATAGAGATGGCACAGCTCGGCCAACACCCCAGGACAGGCGTCCCTGTATGATGGTCAGCGTCCACTGACCGTTCGAATACGTCGTTCCTTCCGGTCCCTTGGAGGGCAGATCGACCTCGGCCGCGTCGTTGACGGATACAGAAGCGCGATCCCCGAGGAGACGCACTGCCAGACGCGTGCCGTCCTGGCACTCGTAGTGACTGACCGGGTAGGGATTGCCCACGCCGATCGACGTGCCAAACGCGGAATGCTTGAAGCTTACAATCATGATGGCGCTGATTGCCGCGATCGATAGATTTTTTAGCACAATAGTCCTCCCAACTGGCGCATCGACGTGGATGAAAACAGAGAACCATGTCTTCCCTGCGGACCTGCGACTTTCGGACCGAGATTCGTCGCATCGACCAGAACGCCGGACATGTATCAATTGATCGGCAAACGCCTTCGCGGAGATGCTCTTTGAACAGGCGGGATACTTCCGCTGGCTCACGCCAATGGCCCCGCCGGCCTTTGCCAGGCTCGCTTTTGCTCCCGTCCAAGCTTGCATTCAGCCGTTTCAACAAATCCCAGTAGGCTTCCTAGCACCAGCGAGCCCAGAGCGCACTCAGAAGGGCGAGATGCACTGCCGGCGTGGGCCATTGTAGGGCTGCCAGCTATTGTCCGAGACCCGGTAGGAGCGGTACCGCTGCGAGCACCAGTTCACATGGTTGTTCCAAGCGCTGTGATTGTGCTGGCGGGCAGCCGAGATCGCCATCCCGCCGAGCAGCATTCCGCCAATGAGGCCCGCGGCGACGGCGCCGCTATTGTTCCTCGAATGCCGGTGATGGCGTGGCGGACGCGAGGGCCGATAATGGGGCGGCCTGTGGTGCGGTGGCCGTACTCCATGTCCCGGTCGATGGCGGGAAGGCCTCCTTAGGTCGATGTTCGTGACCGTATCGGAAACCGACGGCCTTAGCGCTCCGACGGGCATTGCCCAGGTGGGGGCTGCCATGCTTGCGATGATCGCAGCGACGATGATGCGCCTCATATGCTTCTCCGTGGACTTCATCCCGCCGTGCGACCTGCTGCTGCGGATGGCATCAAAGCCAAGTAATTTAAGGCAGTACCTGGTTTTCTTGGAATATGCGGTGAATCCCAAACGTGGATCGAGCGTTTATTTCTTGCTTGCGGTATGAATGAGGCTAGTCGAACAGCATGTCTTTCCGCCAATGACGCCCGTCGCGACAGGCGCCACCAGTGTTGCTCGAATGCCGGTGGCGATGCGGGACGGAGGGCCAGTGGTATGGTAGCGGTGCGCCGGTCTTTAGCGAGCTAGCGACAGACCCTCTCGACGCCTCGCTTGGACGATAATCACCTCCTGGGGAGGCTCTCACCCTGCGGAAAATCACCGCCCGGAGCGGCCTCTTGGCGTCCCGGCGACAAAGGCGCGCCCAATGCCATGCGCGCTACCTTCAAATGGCCTGCCATGCAATCAACACATAGAGAACTCGCGATGAAATTCGATCTGAAATCGCCGCCCGGCAAGCCCCGGCCCAATGTCGCGTAAACTCCGAATAAATCGGAAGGCACATTCACTTTTTCTAGTGTCGATTTAGATTGTCGTGACATCGCAAATCCACCGAATTCGATGTCACAGAATTGAATAATAATCGAACGTGCAAGTTACAAATTTGCAATATTAGTGAAAATAACTATACATATCGTCTTTATAAATACTATGGAATGAAAATGACAAAACTTTCATGATATGGCAATGATGCCGTAATGTAGGTTCTTCTAACCATCCCGGCCAAGGATGCTCAGTGCATCTCACTCAAAAGGATGGAACCCCATGAATATTGTCCCCAATTCGCATTCCGGAACTCGTCGGCGCCTGGCGGCGGCTGTAGTGTCGCTGAGCGCTGTAGGCGCTGTAGGCGTCGGAGCTGTTGTTTCCGGCACTGCCCCCGTGCTGGCCGACGCGGTGCATGTCCAGGCGCCGCAGATGCCGAGCTTCGCCGATGTCGTCGAGCAGGTTTCGCCGGCGGTCGTCAGCGTCAAGGTCAAGTCCACGGTCCAGCCGGTCGCCGACGACGGTTCCGACGATCAGGATGGTTTCGAGAACCTGCCCGACAACCGGCAGCAGGGCGGCTTCAAACATGGTGACGGCAAGCCGCGCCCGGTGGCACAGGGTTCAGGCTTCTTCATCTCGGAGGACGGATATCTCGTCACCAACAATCACGTCGTCTCGGAAGGCTCGTCCTTCACCATCGTCACCAGTGACGGTAAGGAACTCGACGCCAAGCTGGTCGGCACCGATCCGCGGACGGACCTGGCTGTGCTGAAGGTCGATGGCGGCGGCAAGTTCACCTATGTCGACTTCGCCGACGACTCCAAGATCCGCATCGGTGATTGGGTGGTGGCAGTCGGCAACCCGTTCGGCCTCGGCGGCACCGTCACTTCCGGCATTGTATCCGCTCGGGGCCGCGATATCGGCGCCGGCCCCTATGACGACTTCATCCAGATCGATGCTCCGGTCAATCATGGCAATTCGGGGGGCCCGACTTTCAATCTCAATGGCCAGGTGATCGGTATCAACACAGCCATCTTCTCGCCGTCGGGCGGCAGTGTCGGCATTGGTTTCGACATCCCGGCCTCGACCGCCAAGCAGGTCGTGGAAGACCTGATGAAGGAAGGCTCCATCAAGCGAGGTTGGCTCGGCGTCCAGATCCAGCCGGTCACCGCTGAAATTGCTGAATCCCTTGGTCTGAAATCCGACAAGGGCACACTGGTCTCGAACGCCCAGGACGCTGGTCCCGGCAACAAGGCAGGCATTGCCGCCGGTGACGTCATCACCCAGGTCGACGGCAAGGATGTCGCCTCGCCGAAGGAACTCGCCCGCACGATCGGCGCCTATGCGCCGGGAAAATCGGTCGATCTTACCGTATTTCGTGACGGCAAAAGCCGGACGATCAAGGTCGATCTCGGCACACTGCCGTCCAGCGACAAGCGGGCCTCCGGCGATGACGGCAAGCAGGTCGCGCCTGCCAAGGCCGACGCATTGGCCGATCTTGGCCTGACCATCACCAAGTCAGACGATGGCAAAGGACTGGTCGTCACCGATGTGGATCCCAACAGCGATGCGGCCGATCGTGGCATCCAGCCGGGCGATGTCATCACCGCCGTCAGTTCGGCCAAGGTGAACACCACTGATGACGTCTCCAAGGCCATGGCCGAGGCAGCCAAGGCTGGCCGCAAGGCCGTACTGATGCAGATCACCCGCGACGACTCGAGCCGGTTCGTCGCGCTGCCCGTGGGCAAGGCCTGACAGAACGCGGCCTGGAGCCTGGCGGTTTCAGGGCGCCCGCCCCAAATGCCGCCGCGATAGCCGCGGAACATCCAGCAATTTCCCGCGGCGATGTCTGCCGCCAAGCCGCTGCGGGAACAAGGAGCCGAGCACGTCAGTCCGTCGTCGTGCCTCGCTCCTGGCGGCAGCGGGCTCCCTTACGCCCGCTGCCGTTTTCCGCCATTTACATCAGTGGCAAATCGACTGCGGCGTGAACCTAAACAGATGTCGGGGCTCGCGGTGTTTCTTCTGCTCACCATGTTCGTCAGCACGCCCACGCTCGGCACGGGCCGCACGACGAGACTCCAGGGAGTGGTCCATCTCGGCATACTCGCCATGTTCCTGCTGATTTCGGCCGTGCCCTGAAGCCCCAGCTAGCCGCCTCTGTCGGCCTGTGCTGCAACCTTGCTGGCAAGATGGGTTTTGAGGGCGGCGAGGTCCTGTCGCGACCAGTCCTTCACGCCCAACACCGCACTCCAGGCTTCCACATAGTCCTGCGGCGCGTAGACATGGCCGTAGCCGATCGGCGTGGTTGTCGCCACGGCCATATCGAGACCGAGCTGCAGCATGGTCACCACCGGGTACCAGCTCAGTTGCGGCGAGACGTCCGGCCCGCGCGGCGCCTTCATCCAATCCGGCTGCCGGTAGGCGTCGCGATAATCGAAGAATACGATCGGGTCGCTGGCATATTGCAGGTAGACGATCCTCAGCGGGCCCCAGGGCGTGTCGGGCGCCACCGCCGGGCCGCTTTGGTTCATGAACCGGACCAGGCTGCTATTGCGGAAGATCGGCAGCCACTGCGGCGAGCCGTTGTTGCGCGTATCGCTCACCGAGCGCCAGATGCGGCTTTCGAAGGGCGGGCCGCTCCAGAGTGCGCCGCTGATCGGATCGCTGAATATCTCGAACAGCCCGGCCGATCTTTCGGAGTTCATGGCGCCAAGGCTGAGCCCGTGCAGGTAAAGCCTCGGCCGCCACTGCTTCGGCAGGGTGGTCCAGTAGCCGTAGATTTCGAGGAACAGCGCCCGGGCCGTCTCGGCGCCGTATTCCGGCTGCGCCAGCAGCGACAGCGGACTGCTCAGATAGGAATATTGCGCGGCGACGCTGGCGACATCGCCGCGGCACAGATATTCGAGCGCATCCATCGAGGCCGGATCGATCCATCCGGTGCCGGTCGGCGTGATGACCACAAGCGTGGATTTGCTGAAGCCGCCCGCCCGCTTCAGCTCCTCCAGCGCGAGTTTCGCGCGGGCTTGCGCACTGTTCGCCGCTCCCAGCCCGACATAGACCCGGACCGGCTGTTGCGCCGGCCGGCCGGTGAAGGTCCCTATCTCGGCGGCGGCGGGACCGTCCGCGATGAACTCGCGGCCGGCGCGGCCGAGCTCGTCCCACCTGACCAGCGAGGCGGGGCTTCCGGTCCTGGAGGGTTCGCTCGGCTGCTGGCGCTCCGGTTCCATGAGTGCGTCGAACTTGGCGAACGAGGAATCGAGCGCGCCGAAGATCGCGCGGATCGCAACGTCGCTCACCAGCAACCAGATGAGCAGCACGGCGACAGCGGCGCCGGCGACATTCGCCAGGCGCCGGGGTATGTAGCGTCTCAGTGCCCCGGCGATGGCGCACACCAGCCAAGCGACAAGGCGCGCCAGCGCGAGCACGACGATGAAGGTGCAAATGGCCAGGGCGCAGACATTGACGGGATGAGCGCCATCGACAGCCGGCATGCCCATCACCGCGCGGATGGAGTTCTGCCACGCGCCGGATCGCCACAGTGCCACAACGGCAAGGCCGAGGCACGGGACCAGGATGATCGCCTTGGACAGCAAACGCGGCCGTGGCGGCAGTTCCGGAATCTCGAGATATTTCCACAGCCACCGCAAGGCGACGCCAAGGCTGTAGCCGATGGCGAAGCACGCGCCCGCCAGTACGCCTTGCGTCAGGTCGGTGCGGGGAACGAGCGTCGGCGTCAGGGCGGCTGCGAAGAACAGCATGCCGAGGGCCATGCCGACACCGGAGAGCGATCGCCAGATACTAAGGAAACGAGTAGTTGTCACTTGGGTGTTACGCCTCGAGTTGGGCCGCAGGATAACGTTGGCCTATGGTTTTTATATCTTCGGAGTCGCCCGTCCGCTATTGGCCCCCTAACCAGTCAGGCTCATGCCCTGGGTCAACATGCATCGACCCGTTTGCGGGATAAGACAGAGATACCACGCGCATTAAAAACTAGTGCTCCTCCCGGTCCCTAGGTTCGCCAGACCGTACCAGAGAATATGAAGGAAACGGGTTGCCGAACCCTCCGCTAACGTGTTGACTTCCAGTAGAAGACGTCGACCCTCCGGGCCGACCATTGTCGTTATCCGCCATTAGGCTACGAAGCGGTTCGCCAAGGCGATTCGAGGCGATGGTCTAGACACTCGCCGATCGCATCGTCTGCGGATGGCAGCTTTGCGCCTCCAACCCGCCGTTTAGCTCCAAACTGCGTGAGCTAGGAAGCAGACGTTGGACTAGCCCGGCCAAAGGCCCTGAAGCCATGTGGCACCGCAGCGCCGGCAATATTCGTGAACCGAGTGCTACGTTTACCCAGCGCGCTGCTTGAGTTCAGGAAAATCTGGTCTCTGCGCCAACCTTGGCCTCAGGAACATCCCCATCTACCGCCGCCTTCTCCGCCACCAGTCAAGTATCCGCAGGCTGTGTGCGCCAGTCATACTCTTGCCGGAACCCAAGGATGTCGCGCAGCTTCCGATTTGAGATCGGTCCCTCAAATACATCCAGGGCGCGTGTGACTGGTATGTTGGGTGCGTGCTTGCTGAGAAATTCCGCCGTCGGCATCTCGGCCACGATGTTGTCGTTGACTGCGTTGAATATCTGGAACCCCAAGCCGTCCTTCTCGATGCACAGATCGACGATCTGGCCAAGATCGCGCACGTCCATGTAGGTCCAGCCGTCGCGCCGCCGTTTCGAGGCGTCGGCCAGGAATTCCGGGAAGCGGCCATAATCCCGCGGTTCGACGACTCCGCCGATCCGCAGGGCATAGACGTCGGCTCCAGTACGGGAGGCGAAAGAGCGCGCAATCTTCTCGCCCAGCACTTTGGAGAGACCATAGCTGTCGGTCGGATCGACGTCATAGTCCTCGTCCACCGGAAACGATGTGAAATCGCGGTCGCCTTCGGCAAAGCACACACCGTACACCGTTTCGCTGGAAGCAGTGACGATCTTGCGGATGCCAAGCTTGGTGGCGGCTTCGATCACATTGTAGGTCGACTGCACATTGGCGGTGAACATGGCGTTATCCGGTCGCAGGAATATCCGCGGGATCGCCGCGAAATGGACCACTGCGTCGACCGGGCCGCGGCTCCTTCCGCCGAAGTATTCGTTGAACCCGAAATGCAGCGTCAGTGCATTGTAGGTCTCGCCAGCGTCCGCAAGATTGGTGATGACGGTGTCGACGCCCTGCACATCGAGCGGCGTCAGGTCGAGATTCAGAACCTGATGCCCGCGCTCGAGCAGGTAGGGTATGACGTGACGGCCGATCTTGCCGCTGCCGCCGGTGAAGATGATCCGCTTGCCCATGGCTTCCTCACAACGGATTTGTTTGATCGAGCAGTTCAATCCGCCCGGTCCGGCCTATTCAAAGATGCCGAAGCCTGGCACGGCGTGCTTGCGGACGCCTTCCATGTCGAGCTCGACGCCGATGCCGGGCACGTCAGGCACCACGATGTGGCCGTCTTCGACGATCGACTTCGCGCCGTCCGGAAGGCGCACGTAACTGTCCCACGCCTCCCGCTCTTCAAGCGCGTGCCACTCTAGAACGAGGAAGTTCGGAACGCTGGCGCAGACATGGCATGTCGCCATCGTGCCCAGCGGCGTCGACACCAGATGCGGCGCGAACGGCACATAGTACATCTCGGCGAGATTCGCGATCTTGCGGCTTTCCGCAAGGCCGCCGCATTTCGGCACGTCAGGCATGATGACGTCGGCGCCATAGTTCTGGAACAGTTCGCGGAAGCCCCAGCGCAGGTAGAGATTTTCGCCGACGCAGATCGGCGTCTTGGTCCGCATGCGGATCTGCTTCAGGGCCTCGACATTTTCCGCCGGGATCGGCTCTTCCAGCCAGAGAAGGTTGAACCGTTCCATCTCGGCCGCTATGCGGCTGGCGCTGAGCACGTCGTAGCGCGCGTGCAGGTCGATGCAGAGATCGACGTCGGGGCCGATCGCATCGCGGACCGCTGCAACACGCTCGACCATGAAGCGCAACTCGGCGCCGTTGATGGTATGGTTCACCGCGTCGAACTTCGCCGGGTGGCGCAGATTGTCGATGTCGAATTTCAGCGCCGTGAAGCCTTCCGCCACCATGCGGCGCGCGCGTGCCGCGCATCCCTGCGGCGATCCCGATTCCTCATCGCCATCGCCGCAATCTGCATAGAGTCTTATCCGGTCGCGGAACTTGCCGCCGAACAAGCGATAAAGCGGCTGCCCGGCGGCTTTCGCCGCCACGTCCCAGAGCGCCATCTCCAGCCCGGTCAGCGCGATGAGAAAGACGCCGGCTTGCGCACCGGAAAACACATGGTCACGGCGAATCTTGTCCCAGCAATATTCGACATTGCGCGGATCCTGGCCGATCAGTTCCGACTTCAGTTCCGAAATCAGCCCGACGATTGCGGCGGCGCCTGCATCGGGATTTGCCTCGCCATAACCGGAGATGCCGGCGTCCGTATCGATGCGGATCAGGGTCGCCTTGCCGTGATAGGCGACGACCGCTGTCCTGATGTCCGTGATCTTCATCGAAACCTCCTCCCCGTGATGGCGCGCGGCGCCTACAAATGCATATGGTCCGTTAGGTCAACTTGTCCAATAAGCATACAAGATGAGAAGATGGAACGTAAACCCCCTTTGAACGATTTTGCGCGAATACACCTTGCAACGGCAGGTATCATTGAATCATTTGGGAAATTCGTGGCTCCGCGCCAAGCGCCATAAATCCGCCGGAACCTACTTGTTAGACGAGTATATAAGCGTATAAATTGGACATCAGCAGGGTGATGGCCCTGCCTGCCAATCAGGAGGAACAGGATGCAACAGCGACAGTTGGGATCGTCGCCGGTCAGGGTATCGGAGATCGGTCTAGGCACTTGGGGTATGTCCGGCGCCTTTTGGGGCGCGGCCGACGACGAGGAATCGATCCGGGTGATCCGACGCGCCGCGGAGCTTGGCATAACGCTGATCGACACGGCCGAAGCCTATGGACATGGCCATGCCGAGGAGATCGTCGGAAAGGCACTGGCTGGCCGTCGCGACAAGGCTGTTATCGCGACCAAGGTTGCGCCCAATCACCTCGAACCCGCCGCGATTGAGGCGGCGCTCGACGGTTCGCTGAAGCGGATGCAGACGGACTATGTCGATGTCTATTTTGTCCACTGGCCGAACTCGGATTTTCCGATCGGCCCGACCATGGAGATGATGGAGCGGCTGCGGTCGTCCGGGCGTATCAAGGCAGTCGGCGTCTCGAATTTCAGCACCGCCGACATGGACAGCGCCCGTCAGCATGGCGTCATCGACGTGCTCCAGCCACCCTACAACATGCTGTGGCGCGAGGTTGAGGCTGAGACGCTGCCCTATTGCCGCAAGCATAATATCGGCGTGATGCCCTATAGCGGTCTCGCCCAGGGTTTGCTTACAGGGCTGTTGTCGCCGGACACCAAATTCGTCGAAGGCGATGAGCGCCGCACCACCGTTCTGTTCCAGCCGGGCACCTACGAGCGCGCGGTTGACGCCGTCGACGCCCTGAAGCCGATTGCGGCGCGCTACGGCAAGACGGTTCCGCAGCTTGCGATCCAGTGGCTTACCAGCAGGCCGGGCGTGAGTTCGCCGCTGGTCGGCGCGCGCACGGTCAAGGAACTCGAGGAAAATGCTGAGAGCACAGGCTGGGCGATTTCCGACGCGGACATCGCTGCCATCGACAAGATTACCGGACCGGTATGGGCGGAAATCAAAGACAAGGGCGACATGTTCGGTTTTCGCGCGCGCCAGCGCCAGGAACAGCAAGCAAAAAGCGCCTGATATCGGCCGCGTCCTCCCGGCGCGCAGCGGCGCGGCCAGCCCGATTGCTGGCTGCGCCGCTCGGGAGCATCGGCTGGCGATTTCTTATGGGGGCAGGCCAACGGCCGTGGTGATCTTCAGGTGCCGGCGCATCGCCTCTTCCGCCCGTTTTGCATCACGCGCCACGAGCGCCTCGTAGATCGCTCTGTGCATCTCAGTCGCCGAGGGCAGGGCATGAGGCACCTGGTTGCTGATGCGCCTGCTTGCCATCTGCCACCACCGGGAGGAGTACATGAAGCGGTCGAGGATCCTATTCTTGGCTGCCCGGCAAATCTCCATGTGGAAATCCAGGTCGAGTTTCAGATAGGCGTCCGCATTGTCTTCGCTGGCCGACATCGCTGCCAGCAGAGTGCCAAGACGCTCGAGGTTCTCTTTGGTCATATGCTTGGCCGCGATGGCGGTGATGGCCGGTTCGATGATTATCCGCGTTGCGTGTGCTTCCGCCAAGATCTCGCGGGTCTGCTCGGGCGGCAGCCAGTCGATAAGCAATGGACTGAGATAGTCCCATTCGTCTGCGGGACGCAGCACCACGCGTCGTCCCTGCGCGATCTCGATCATGTCGAGAGACGCCAGGATCTTGAGCGCTTCCCGTGCCACCGCGCGCGAAACCCCGAACTCCTGAAGGATCTGCTGCTCCGATGGTCCCTGGCCGCCGGCGACGCCGCTGCTGGCGATGCGGCGCGCGAGCACGCCGGCCACCTGCTTGGGCAAAGTTTGAAGCTTGACCTCCATGGCATCCATCATTAACATCCACTTGTCTGATAAGCTTATAGGCTGATAGCTAGATATGCAGTCAACTTATCTCATGGTGCTCAGTAGCCTATAACTCGGCCTGCGGAAAGGGAGGATCGAACGGTGCCCGGCGGGCTCGCAAGCGTCGTTCGGGACGTAGTCCAGGCAGTCTCGCTGCGGGAGGAGCAAGCCGCCGCGGATTTGCCGGAAAGGTTGAAGTTATCGGCCGACCCTTGGATGGGCCGACCAATCAAACCAAGGAGGAGATTATGATGTCCGCAAACCTATCGAGACGCAAATTCCTGGCCGCGAGCGCGGCAGTGACGGCCGGCTCGCTAGCCGCGCCATGGATCGCCAGGGCAGACGCGAACGAGATCACCGCACTGCTGATCACCGGCGGCCCGCTCTATCCCAAATACTGGGAAAAGATCGTTCAGGATTTCACCGCCAAGACCGGTATCAAGGTTCGCTACGACTTGCTGGAATTCACCCCGCTGACCGCGAAGGTGGTCACGTTGAGCGCAGCGCGATCGAGCCAATACGACGTCTATAGCACCCATACGGCGCAGATCGATTCCTATTTCAACCATTTTGCGCCGCTGAACAGCTATTTCAGCGACAGCGAACTCGCGGAATTCTACCCGGTCGCTGTCAAGTATCTGCGCGATCCCAAGACTGGAAATCTGGCGGCCATTCCGCGCAACATGGATTCGCGCGTCCAGTACTACCGCAGCGACATCTATCAGGAAAAAGGCCTGAAGCCGGCTGAGACCTGGGAGGAGCTCGTCGACGTCGGGCTGAAACTGACCGGCAATGGCCATTATGGGCTGGTCGTGCCGGGGCAGGGCGATCCAGCACAACGCACCTTCAGCGATCTGCTCTGGCAAGCCGGCGGCGATTGGGTGGACCAGGCCAACAAGCCGGCCTTCAATTCCGAAGCCGGCATCAAGGCCCTGACCTTCTATCGCGATCTCATCCAGAAGCACAAAATCGTGCCACCCGATGCGGTCGGCTATCAGTGGAACGAGAATTCAACCGAATTCTCGTCCGGCACGGTCTATGCGAATTTCGATTGGCCGGGCGCCTTCGCGACCCTATCGAATCCGGAGACCTCACGTGTCGTCGGCAAGTGGTCGACTGCGCCCTATGTCAAGGACAAGGCCGCGATTTCATGCGCCATTTCGCATGCCATGGCGCTCAACGGACAATCCGGACGCAAGGACGCCGCCGTCGAATTCATCAAGTATACGGTCGGTCCGGAGGCGCAGCGGTTGCAGTTCGATCAATTCACCAACTTCCCCAGCAGCCAGGCGATCGCCAAGGAAGTGATATCAGCGGCAAAGGGGCCTCAGGCCGTGTGGCTGCAGCAGCTCGAGACGACGATAGCCAACGGCAAGGAATGGCCGAAGCTAGCCGGCTTCTCGAAAGTCTGCACGCTGATGTTTTCGGCCATCGAACAGGCCTTGACCGACCAGGTCTCTCCCGCGGACTCGCTCAACCAGGCGGCGACGGAGGCCGAGGAGATCATGCGTCGGGCCGGAGCTTACGATTGACGATGCCGTCCGTCGCGCAGCATACGGTGTCGGGGCGTCGGCGACGTTCCCCGCTGCCCTACACCTGGCAGAGAGGATACCTTCTGGCCAGCCCGGCGCTCCTCGTCATGCTGGCTATCCTGCTCTATCCGCTCGGATACTCTTTCACCATGAGTTTCTTCCGCTGGGATCTGAGCGGTTCGGCGCCCTTCATCGGGATGGCAAATTACACCGACGAACTCTTCGGCCGCCAGTTCAACCAGGCACTGCGAAATCAGACCATATTCAGCATCATTTCGATCACGATTGAAGTGGTGGCTGGAATGGCGATCGCCGTGCTCGTCAATGGCAAATTGCGCGGCATGCGGCTCGCGCGCACCTTGCTCCTGGTGCCTCCGATGATCGCGCCCGCAGTGGTGGGCCTGAATTTCCGGTGGCTGTTCAACACCCAGTACGGCCTGGTCGACGCGCTGTTGCGCATGTTCAACCTGCCCGACATTCCATGGCTCAACCATCCGACCTGGGCGCTCGTCTCCGTGATCGTCGCCGATGTCTGGCAGAACACGCCGTTGATGGTGCTACTGTTCCTTGCCGGCCTGCAGTCCTTGCCGCAGGAACCGCTCGAGGCGGCCACCGTGGACGGCGCGACGCCATGGCAGCGCTTCTGGCATATCGTGCTGCCGCTGATGCGTCCGATCATCATGATCGCCCTGATGCTTCGCATCATCGACACGTTCCGGACCTTCGACGTCGTCTGGCTGATGACGCAGGGCGGGCCGGGCGGCGCCACCAACCTGCTCACCGTCTATTCCTACCTGCTGGCGTTTCAGGCGGTGGATTTCGGACATGCGGCGGCCGTCTCCTACATTGCTTTGGGGATGTCGCTGTTCGTGCTCGGGCTCCTCTACGGAATACCGTGGCTGATTGCGAAACGGAGAGCGATATGAGCGAAGCCGCAATCGTTAGCGCACGTCCCAGGCCAAAGCGCCGGCGCCGTCGATTTACGGTGGGAACCGCCGGCCAGTATATGGCGCTGGCCCTGACCGTCGCGTTCACCGTCTTTCCGCTGGTATGGCTGTTCCTAACGTCGATCCGCAGTTCGGCCGACATCTTCTCGGTGCCGGTGCACATCATTCCCGAGACCGCGACGCTAACACAATACGTCTCCGTTTTCGCGGAGTACGACACGATGGACTATGTCTGGAACACCGTCATCGTCTCGGCGGCGACGGTCATCCTCGTCCATCTGCTGGCCATTCCTTGCGCCTATGCCTTGTCGCGTTTCAGGATGCCGGGCGCCATGCTGATTTTCGGGATGCTTTTGATCATGCGCATGATCCCGGTCATAGCGCTTGCCATTCCGCTCTTTGCCGTGTTTGCCGCCATGGGCATTCTCGACACCATCTGGGCGCTGATCCTGAGCCATACGGCGGCCAAACTGCCTGTCGCCATCTGGCTGCTTCTGGGCTTCATCCAGGACGTGCCGAAAGAGATCGAGGAGGCTGCCCAGTCGGACGGCGCCGGCACGGTGCGCACGCTGGTCCAGATCGTGACGCCGCTGATTGCTCCTGGTATTGGCGCCAGCGCGGTCATCACCTTCCTCTTCACCTGGAACGACCTGCTGCTTGCCCTGACCCTGACCTCCAGCAAGGCCGCGCAGACTCTGCCGGTCGGGCTCACCAACTTCGTCTCGCAATTCGGCATCGACTGGGGCGCGATGTCGGCAGCCGGCGTCCTGATGGTCATCCCGACCCTGGTGTTTGTCTGGTTTGCCCAGGGGCTGCTGGTCAAGGGTCTCACCACCGGTGCCGTCCGCGGCTGAATGGCGGACATGCACCCAGAACGCTCGACGGCTTCGACGACGGGATACGCAACTGAGTGACGATCGGTGGGGTCAGGGACCTCGCCGCGCAATCGGAGGATACGGAATGGCAGCTGATCAGATACCGGCGATATCGGACATTTCGCGGCCGCCGAGACAATTGGTCGATGCGCTTGCGGCGATCGGCTCGGCGACGCTGGCCAGCGAACTCTACCACAAGATGGGCATTCGCGACCCGCAGATACGGGGCCCGCGTCCATTGAGGCTGGGCCGCACAGCGGCGGGGCCTGCTCTCACGCTCCAGTGCATGCCGAAGCGCGAGGATCTCTACAACGAGACCGAATATGAGGAGCCGGAGCGGCAGTTACACCGTCACGTGCTCTATCCCACGCAGCCGGGCGACATGGTGGTGGTCGATGCGCGCGGCGATCTGGGAAGCGGCATCTTCGGCGAGATGATGCTGACCTATTTCGCCGGGCGCGGCGGGGCCGGCGTGGTTGTCGACGGCTGCATCCGCGATTCCGCCCAGGCGGCGGCTTTGGACATCGGCATCTGGGTGAGGGACGTCACGCCGAATTTCCACGCCCAAACCAACATCGTGCCGTTCGCCGTCAACGTTCCCATCGCCTGCTCGAACGTGCTGGTCATCCCTGGCGATATCATCGTCGCCGACGATGACGGCGTGGTCGTCGTGCCGGTCGCCCTTGCTCCAAAATTGGTCGAGCTCGCCGGCGCGCATATTGAGTGGGAAGAGTTTTCGCGCTCGCGCCTGGCGCAAGGGGGAGACCTGCGGAAATACTATCCGTTGAGCCCCGAGGGCGAGGCCGAATACCGAGCATGGCGGCATGCTCAACAAAAATGAGTGGTGCCGGACGGGAGGACAATAGGTGTCTGCAATTGAGATAGAACAGCTCGGCAAGAGCTTCGGCGCCGTGGAAGTTTTGCGCGATGTCAATATCGAGATCGCCAGCGGCGAGTTCGTGGTGCTGGTCGGTCCGTCAGGCTGCGGCAAGTCAACGCTGCTACGCATGATCGCCGGGCTGGAAGAGCAGACGACCGGCGAGATCCGCATCGGCGGGCGTGTCGTCGACGAGATGCCGGCCAAGTCGCGCGACATAGCCATGGTCTTCCAGAGCTACGCGCTCTATCCGCATATGAGCGTGGCCGACAATATGAGCTTCGCGCTTCGACTGGCGAAGGTCCCTAGGGAAGAGATTGTCTCGAGGGTCAAGGCGGCGGCCGAAATCCTTGGCCTGCAGGATCTGCTTGGCCGCATGCCGCGGCAATTGTCCGGCGGCCAGCGCCAACGTGTCGCCATGGGCCGCGCCATCGTGCGCGATCCAGCCGCTTTCCTGTTTGATGAGCCGCTTAGCAACCTCGATGCCAAGTTGCGTGTCAAGATGCGCGCCGAAATCAAGAAGCTTCACCAACGGCTCGGCCGAACAAGCATCTATGTCACGCATGACCAGACCGAGGCGATGACGCTCGCCGACCGCATCGTGGTGTTGAACAAAGGCCGGATCGAACAGATCGGCAGCCCCTCCGAGCTCTACGAGAACCCAGCCAATCTGTTCGTCGCAAGCTTTATCGGCTCGCCGGAAATGAACCTGATCGAGGGCCGCATCGACAACGGAGCATTCGTCGCCGATGACGGCTTGCGCTTACCCTTGCCGGCGGATGCTCGGATGTGCGACAGGGATGGGGTAGTTTATGGGATTCGTCCGCAGCACATTTCGGTTGGTGGCAACCACTCTCAGGCGAGGGTGCAAGTGGTCGAGCCGACCGGTGAGGCCCAGGAGCTTACATTAAGTGCAGGTGGAGTCGACCTCGTGGCCGAGGTGCGGGATCAGCCGCCCTTCAAACTTGATCAAGAGGTTGGGTTGGAGATCATGGTCTCCAAGGTGCATCTGTTCGATGCTCGTAGTGGTACCAGGATTGCTTAGGGCGCGCTGACGGGCGAAAAACAGCCCATCCCATCATGCCCTTCATCAGTTGCCACTTGCTGCGAAACCACCGGTGATCGCCGTTTGCCCATCGGCCGTCACGGCAATCGCCCGCGGCGCTCCGGCATGACCAGGGATCTCGGCACCACGCGTTGTTACGCCACAGAGGAACGGACCGCGTCAGACATAGTGCGAGCGTCGTCCTCATTGCACCCCGGGCCATTCCGTGCTCCGTTGGCGCAGCGCCGCCGTTGCGGGCACCAAGCTTGCCGGACCGGCCATATCGTCCACACCGTTCGAGGCAATCATATGACCCAGAATATGGAAACCGATCCCTTCAACGTCTCCATGCGCAAGTTCCTGAAGCAGGTCGGCGTGACTTCGCAGCAGGCAATCGAGAAAGCCGTGGCGGAGAAGGGCCTGAAAGGACAGGGCCGACTGACCGTGAGGGCCGTCATCACCTCGGAGCCGGCAGGCTTGCGCCATGTCGTGGAGGGCGAGATCGATCTTGGATGAGAGCTGCGGCTTGATCGGGGTCGGCTGCTACTTGAAGAACCGTATCTGCCCGGCGGGCGATGGATCGTATCCGCCAAGCTCGGCGGCGCGGCTGGCGAAGATTTCCTGCCCTAGCAAACGCAGGAGCGTCTGGATCCGTTGCTGGAAGTAGGTCCGCTGCCGCATCAGGAGATCGAAGCTTTCCCAGGCCAATGGAACGAAATCGAGGCCAGCGGCGCGGGCGGCCGCGCGCGTGGCAATTCCGCAATCGGCCCTACCAATGCGCACGGCAGCCGCGAGATCGGGTCCGGTCAGGCAGGGCGGCTCCAACCGGTTGACGTCGTCCTGTTTCGCGCCGGAGTCCGCCAGCAATTGCGTGAGCAGCATGTCCGCGCCTGCGCCGCGTTGACGAACCGCGATGCGTGCGCCGGTCGCAAGTACGTCGGTCAGGTTGTTGAGCGATTTTGGATTGCCTGGCGCGAGCAGCAGGCCTTGCTCGCGGCGGGCGAATCCGACCAGCACCGCATCGTAAAGCCGCGGTCTGGCCGCAATCGCGGCGACATTCGGGTCCGGGTCGGGGCTGTGGAAATGAATCGCGGCGACAGACACCTCGCCGCGCAGCAGGCGTGTCACGCCGGCTTCCGTGCCTTCCGTCAGAAAGGCCAGGCCGGAGGCTGATTGGCGGAGAGCCCATTCGAGCAGGTCGTCCTGGCTGCCACCGACGATCGGCGGCGGCTCGGATTGCGTCATTCCTGCGGGCCGGATCAACCCCGACATGACCCAACGGTCGAGTTCATGCCGAGGAAACAGCCACTTGCCCGCCACCTTGCTGCACGGGACACGCTCCTCCGCAATCAGCTCATAAAGCTTGCGCTCACCAATGCGCAGATAGTCGGCGGCTTCGGACGTCGTCAGCAAATCCATCCTGCATTGATATGCATATTCCTGTTCAGGTTCAAGGATTTGACAGTGACGGAGGAGTTGCAGGACATTGACACGGGACAGGACTGCGAGGAGCAATGTCGGAAGGGCTGGGCGCATGGCAACTGATCGCGAGCGGCGACGCCACGCTGTTTGCCATCGTGCGCCTGTCGCTCGCCGTGAGCCTTTCGGCTGTCGCGATCGCCATGATCGCCGGCCTTCCGCTGGGCGCAATTATCGCGCTGGCGCGCTTTCCCGGTCGTTCGGCGATCGTCGTGCTGCTGAACGGTTTCATGGGCCTGCCGCCGGTGGTGGTCGGGCTGACGGTCTATCTGCTGCTATCGCGATCCGGGCCGCTGGGTGAATTCGGCCTCTTGTTCACACCCGCCGCGATGGTCATCGCGCAGGCGCTACTGGTGCTGCCCATCATTGCCGCGCTGACTCGCCAAACGGTCGAGGATCTGTGGCGCGAGTACCGTGAGGAACTGACTGCGATGCAGGTCGGGCCGGCGGGCTTGGTCGCCACGCTTTTGTGGGACGGCCGCTTCAGCCTCGTCACGGCTCTGCTCGCGGGTTTCGGCAGGGCGGCGGCCGAGGTCGGCACCGTGATGATCGTCGGCGGCAACATTGATGGCTTCACCCGCACCATGACGACGGCAATCGCACTTGAAACCTCGAAGGGAAACCTGCCGCTCGCCATGGGGCTCGGCCTGATGCTGATTTTCCTCATCTTGCTGATCAACGCCGCCGCCTGGGGCGTGCGAGTTTGGTCCGAGCAACGGGCTGGCTAGGGATGCGGGCTGCTCAGAGCGATCTTCCACTTGTCCTCGATGACGTGTCGCTGGTCGCCGGTGCGACGACCATCCTGGACCGGGTGAACCTGACGATCGGGCCGCGCGCGCCGACTCTGGTCGTCGGCCCGAACGGGTCGGGCAAAACCTCCCTGCTGCGGCTCTGCATGGGGCTTGTTGCACCTTCTGCTGGAACCCTGACTTGGGGGGGACGAACGTTTTCCCCGCCGACACGGCGTGCAATCCTGTTCCAGAAGCCGGTGATGCTGCGTCGCTCGGCAGCCGCGAATGTCGCCTATGCACTGGCTCAAGCGGGCTGTCCGCGCCGGCTCCGGGCCCCGCGCGTGGAGGAACTGCTCGAGCGCGTTGGTCTTCTCGATCTCGCGACACGTCCGGCACGGCATCTCTCCGGTGGCGAGCAGCAGCGGCTGGCCCTCGCCCGCGCCCTGGCGCGCCAGCCGGAAATCCTGCTGCTCGACGAGCCGACAGCCAGCCTCGATCCGGCGGCGACGCGTTTTGTCGAGCAGATCATCATCACGGCTGCCCAATCGGGCACGAAGATCATCATGGCGTCGCACCATCTCGGTCAAGTGCGCAGAATCGCGGGAGACGTCGTTTTTCTGCTCCGAGGGCGCGTTTGCGAGCATGCCGACGCCGACGACTTCCTTGACCGCCCCGCGACCCCGCAAGCCGCTGCCTTCGTGCGCGGCGAGCTCGTGCTTTGATCAACTGGACCGAGATTGAGATGCTGACCCGCCGAATATTCTCTGCGCTTGTGGTGCTTCTGATGCTAGCAGGCGGCGCGCCTGCCCAGGACCAGTCGATCGTCGTGGCGTCGACGACCTCGACCCAGGATTCCGGCCTGTTCGATCACATCCTGCCGCTGTTCGAGAAGAAAACCGGCATCGGCGTGAAGATTGTCGCTCAGGGCACCGGTCAGGCGCTCGACACCGGTCGGCGCGGCGATGCCGACGTGGTCTTCGTCCATGCCAAGGCGCAGGAGGAGAAGTTCATCGAGGAAGGCTTCGGGGTGAAGCGCTTCGACGTGATGTACAACGACTTCGTCCTCGTTGGCCCCAAGAGCGACCCAGCGGGCGTCAGCGGGACCAAGGACATCGCAGCCGCGCTGATTGCCATCAAAGCCAAGAAGGCGGCCTTCGTGTCGCGTGGTGACAGGTCCGGCACCCATTCGGCCGAATTGGGTCTGTGGAAGACGACCGGCATCGACATCGAGGCGGCCAGGGGCCCATGGTACAAGGAGATCGGGCAGGGCATGGGGGCGGCGCTCAACGCCGCGGCAGCCATGAACGCCTATACGCTTTCCGATCGTGGCACCTGGCTGTCGTTCAAGAATCGTGGCGAGTTGGACATCGCCGTCGAGGGCGACAAGCGGCTGTTCAACCAGTATGGCGTGATGCTGGTGAATCCTCATAAGCATCCAAGCGTCAAAGTGGAGGCCGGCCAGCGCTTCATCGATTGGCTGATTTCTCCGGAAGGCCAGAAGGCGATCGGAGAGTACAAGATCGACGGCCAGCAGCTCTTCTTCCCGAACGCGCAGCGCGGGCGTTCCTGAAGCTGGTTGCAAACAGGCTCGCGTCTGCTTCAATATCGCGCCATGACGAGAACGTTTTCTTCGACGGGCCCGCTGACTCCCCTGGAAGCGGCGCTCGACGCGCTGCTCGATGGTGTAATGCCCGTCACCCCCCGCTTGGTGCCGCCTGAACAAGCCTTGGGCTATGTCGCTGCCGGGATGCCGCCTGTCGTGCCGGCTCAGCCTGTGCGAGACATCGCTGCCGTCGACGGCTGGGCGTGTCGCGCCCTCGACCTCATGGGGGCATCAGCCTATTCGCCCTTAGTTTTGCCGGTCGCGCCGATCTGGGTCGAGACGGGTGAGGCCATGCCTGAAGATCGCGACTGTGTGCTGCAGGCCGGCCTCGTCGATTGCAGTGGACCGATGATCCAAGCAGCAGCTGAAGCGGTGCCCGGTCAGGGTGTGCGCCGGGCGGGCGAGGATATGGCGGCGGCCCGCCCGCCAATGCTTGAGGGAAAGGCGATCGGCGTCGCCGACCTGCTGGTCGCCCGCAAAGTGGGACTGAGCCAGCTTGCCATACGGAGCCCGCGCGTGCGCGTGATCGATGTCGCTGCCGACAGCCACGAGACATTCTCCATGCGGCTCGTGGTCGAGAGCCTGAGTGCCTCGGGCGTTTCGATCGTCGGTATAGAGACCGTAGAGCGCGACGCGGCATCGATCATTGTCGCTCTTGACGGCGAGGCCTGCGATTTTCTGCTCCTGATCGGCGGTACTGGTGACGGCCACGCCGACGTGACCGCCGAGGCTCTGGCGCGGCGCGGGGTGTTGATTGGGCACGGCATTGCCTTACGGCCCGGAAGGACAACGGCAATAGGCCGGCTCGGCAAGACACCGGTGGTCGCATTGGCCGGATCGCCGCACCAAGCTTTCGCCGGGTTCCTTGCGCTTGTCCAGCCAGTCCTGGACCGCCTGTCGGGCAGATCTGAACGGCCCGGCATCATCTTGCCGCTCTCGCGGAAAATCTCATCCGCGGTCGGACTTTACGAGCTCGTTCTGCTCGGGAAGGAAAGGGACATGTGGACGCCGCTCGCGGTCGGCGACTTTTCGCTGGACGCGATGCGGCTTGCCGACGCCTGGCTTGCGGTCCCGGGCGATAGCGAAGGGTATGCCGCCGGTACGCCCGTCTCCGCCTTTCCGCTCCGCAACTTTTGATCGAGTGAGCCGCTATGACGAATTCTCCATCATCGGCCCGGCAGAACAGCGGGCAGGAGCAGTTCCTGACGATATTGTCGCGCGAAGCTGCGCTGGCTCGCTTCGAGGCAGCGCTGTTTCCCCGCCCGTTGCCGACCGAGACGCGGACGCTGGCCGACGCGCTCGGGCTGGTTCTTGCCGAGGACGTGGCGGCGCCGGTCGACGTGCCGCCCTTCGACCGCTCCAATGTCGATGGCTTCGCGGTACGTGCGGCCGATCTGGCTGCCGCCTCTGAAACCCGTCCCGTTCGGCTTGAGCTGAATGCGGAAGCGATTGCCTGCGGCACGGTTCCGCAACTCCCCGTTCTGACCGGAACCGCCACGCCCATCGCAACCGGCGGGCCGCTGCCGCGTGGCGCGGACGCCATCATCATGGTGGAGCATACGCATCCGGTGGGATTGAGTGCCATCGAGGTGGGGCGCGGCATCTCGCCCGGCCAGTTTGTCTCCAATGCAGGATCCGACATGGCGCGAGGAGAGGTCGTGCTGCGCACCGGAACGCAAATCGGCTCGCGCGAAATCGGCATGCTCGCCGCGTGCGGAATCGCACAAGTGGCCGTGGCGCGCAGGCCACGCGTGGCCGTGCTCTCCACTGGCGATGAACTCGTTCAGCCGGGCGAGCCGCTGCGGGCGGCCGGCATCTATGACGCCAACGGGCCGATCATCGCTGCGGCTGTCACTGAAAATGGCGGCGAAGCGCATTTTCTCGGCGCGTTCCCGGACGACGAGGCAACGCTTGAGACGGCTATGCGCGAGGCGCTCGCCGCCCACGACGTAATGATCCTGTCGGGCGGCACGTCCAAAGGGGCAGGGGATGTCACGCATCGCATTATCGGCCGACTGGGCAAACCCGGCATCATCGCCCACGGCGTGGCGCTGAAGCCCGGAAAGCCGCTTTGCCTTGCGGTGTGCGGGGGCAAGCCGGTCATCGTCCTGCCGGGATTTCCGACCTCGGCCATGTTCACCTTCCATGACATGGTGGTACCCGCCCTGCGGCGCATGGCGGGGCTGCCGCCGCGCGTCGATGCTCAGGTCACCGCAAGCCTTCCGTTGCGGGTTCCTTCAGAACTCGGACGGACCGAATTCGCGATGGTCTCCCTTGTGCAAGGGCAGGGAGGATTGACGGCCTATCCGACTGGTAAGGGCTCGGGAGCGATAACATCCTTTACCCAGGCGGATGGCTTCATCCGCATCGAGGCCCTGGCCGATCACGTGCCTGCCGGTGCCGACGTGCCGGTGACGCTGTTCACGCCGCGGGTCCGCGTTCCCGACCTCGTCGTCATCGGCAGTCATTGCGTCGGCCTCGATCTGGTCGTTGGCGAACTTTCGCGTCGCGGTATTTCGGTGCGCTCGCTGTCTGTGGGAAGCCTGGGCGGTCTTGCGGCGGCCAAGCGCGGCGAGTGCGATCTCGCTCCCATCCATCTCTTCGACCCGAAGACGCGGAACTACAACGCGCCCTTCCTCGGTGACGGTCTCGAACTCGTGCCAGGCTGGCGGCGCATGCAAGGTTTGGTGTTCCGCCGAGGGGACGAGCGCTTCGAGGGCCTCGGCGCGGAGGATGCGGTCCGTGCCGCGCTCGCCGATCCCGATTGCATGATGGTCAACCGCAACCAAGGCTCGGGAACGCGTATCCTGATCGACCAACTCCTCGGCGCGGAACGCCCGGACGGCTACTGGAACCAGCCGCGCACACACAATGCCGTGGCCGCGGCTGTGGCACAGAAGCGCGCTGACTGGGGCGTCACCATTGCGCCGGTCGCGCGTGCGGCCGGGCTCGGTCTTATCCCGTTGACCGAAGAGCACTACGACTTCGCGCTGGTTTGCGCGCGAAAGGATCGGCCCGCGGTGCACGCGTTCCTCGAAGTTCTCCAGGCCGACGAGGTGCATTCGGCGCTGGAGCGCGCGGGGTTCAGCCGGCCGGGTTAGCGTCGAGCAACGCGGCCAGCCGCTCGGCTTCGGCGAGGTCCTCGACCGTGTTGGCGTTGAAGAACGGGTCCACGGGCTCTGCCGGCCAGGATACGGTGGCAAGGCCGTAGCGGGTGGTCCACCGGTCGATCTTGCGCAGGCCCTCGTTGGTCAACGCATGCCGCAATTCGTCCCGCAGGGCGACTTTCCAGAGCCCGATGACCGGATGCGCCTGACCACCGGATGCCGCCACCGCCAAATCCGCCCCCTCGGTCATGCGCGCCCGCTGGAGGCGTGCAACGAGGTCGCGCGGCAGGAAAGGACAATCACCGGCGGCGCTGACCATCCACTCGACGTCGGGCCTGTTGTCCGCCGTCCAATCGAGCGCGGCGAGCATGCCGGCGAGCGGCCCCGGATAACCCTCGATCGTGTCGGCGACGACGGGCAGGCCAAAACGGGCGAAACGAACGGGGTCGCCATTGGCATTAAGCACGAGCCCGTCGCATTGCGGTCCCAGCCGTTCGATGACATGCTCGAGCATCGTGCGTCCGCCGATCACGCGCGTCGGCTTGTCCCCGCCGCCCATGCGCCGACCCAGACCGCCGGCGAGCACGACGCCCAGCGTCATGGGCCGCTCAGTCGTCATGCTCGGCACCCTTGCGGCGGTGGCGCGGCGCTTCCTCATCGACCGAAGCGATATCCTGGTCGAAGACGATCCGCTCCTGGCCTGAAAGTGCGGTGAAGCGCTTGCCGCGCGCCCGACCGACCAGCGTCAGCCCCACTTGGCGGGCCAGCGCCACGCCCCAGGCGGTGAAGCCGGAACGCGAAACCAGGATGGGAATGCCCATCCGAACCGTCTTGATCGTCATCTCGGAGGTCAGCCTCCCGGTCGTGTACATGATCTTATCCCCCGGATCGATGGCGTGGCGGTACATCCAGCCGGCGATCTTGTCGACAGCGTTATGGCGGCCGACGTCTTCCATATAGCAGATTGGCGTGCCCTTCCTGCAAAGGACGCAGCCATGGATGGCGCCTGCTTCCAGATAGAGCGACGGCGTGGTGTTGATTTTGTGCGTCAGCTCGTAGAGCCAGGAGGTGCGAAGCTCAGCGGGCGGGAGCGTGATGTCCTCGATCGCCTCCAGCACGTCGCCGAAGGCAGTGCCTTGGGCGCAACCCGAAGTCTGCGTTCGCTTTCTGAGCTTCTGCTCGTAGTCGGTGTTGCGCTCGGTGCGAACGACCACGACCTGGAGGTCCTCGTCATACTCGACGTCCGTCACCACATCGGTGGGCAGAAGCATGTTCTGGTTCAGCAGATAGCCGAGCGCAAGATATTCAGGGTAGTCGTTGACCGTCATCATCGTGACGATCTCCTGAGCGTTGAGATAGAGCGTCAGGGCACGTTCGATCGGTACGCGGACCTCTACCGTCGCGCCTGTTTGGTCGATGCCCGCAACCAGCTCCGTCAGCCGTTGGTCTTGCGGATCGGGTGTGATGATGGCGTGTTCCGGTTGGCGTAGCATCAAAGGCATGGCAGTCTCCTGACGTCGTATTCTGGCTCGCGCCTGCGCTAGCTTGCCGTATCTTACAGGCTGTTCAACCGAAGCTGATTAAAAAAAGCCGGATTGATGCGATTACGAAGAAGCCGACACGCTCGTAGAGTGGGAATATAAATGGCGCAAATCTCGGATGACTGCTTCGCTTTCGGCGGACAGATGCGGCCCATCGACGAGACTGCCGCGCTGATCGCCTCGAAACTCAGCGCCGTAGAGGAGGTCGAGACGGTCCCGCTCTTGCTGGCGGATGGGCGCGTCCTGGCAAAAAAGATGGTGGCATCGCTGCCGCTGCCGCCCTTCACCAATTCCGCGGTCGACGGCTACGCCGTGCGAGGGGCAGACCTGCCGCAGACTGTCGAGACGGCGTTCGCCGTTGCCGGGAGGGTTCAGGCCGGCATGGCGGCGAATGAACCTGTGCGGCCGGGCCAGACGGTACGCATCTTCACTGGCGCTCCAATGCCCGACGGGGTCGACACGGTGTTCATGCAGGAAGACGTGAGCATCGACGGCTCCGGCAGGATCCTTCTCCCGCCCGGCCTGAAAAAGGGTGCCAATGTGCGCCCTGCGGGTGAAGATGTCGCATTGGGCGAGGCCGTCCTCCCGGCGGGCCATCGGATGCGGCCGCAAGATATCGCGCTCGCCGCCGCATTGGGGTTCACGGAACTCCAGGTTAGGCGCAGGATACGCGTCGCAGTGTTCTCGACCGGGGACGAAATCGTCGCGCCGGGAGACATGCGCGGACCGGCGCAGCTTTTCGACTCCAACCGTTTCATGCTGACGGCGATGCTCGCTCGACTCTGCTGCGACATCACCGATCTCGGTATCCTCGTGGATGACAGCAGACTGATCGCTGAAAAGCTGAGCGAAGCGGCATTAAGCCATGACCTGATCCTGACTTCGGGCGGTGTGTCGACGGGCGAGGCAGATTGCGTGAAGGCCGCCGTCGAGAGTGCCGGAACCCTGGTGTTCTGGCGCGTCGCGATCAAGCCGGGCCGGCCGGTCGCCATGGGGGTGATCGATGGAACCCCGCTGATCGGACTTCCTGGCAATCCGGTGGCGAGCTTCGTCACCTTCGCGCATATTGCCCGCCCGGCAATCCTCGCCCTTGCGGGGGCCCTCCAGCAACCACCGACCCCGATCGCTATGCGGGCCGCCTTTTCCTATAGCAAAAAGCAGGGACGGCGCGAGTATGTGCGAGCAAGCGTACGCGCGGCCGCGGATGGATGCTACGAAGCGACGAAGTTTCCCAGGGAAGGCGCAGGACTGTTGTCATCCCTGGTCGCGACCGACGGTCTCGTCGAGTTGGGAGAGGAGATAGTCCGTGTCGAGCCAGGTCACACGGTCCAGTTCCTCCCCTATTCCAGTCTTATGTGAGCGCCGTCGGATCGCGTCCTCGAAACGAGAGCCGCAACCCAGGCTCGATTGACGCGGCCAGGTCCCGTCGGGCATCATGCCGACCATGATAACCACGACGAAGCTGGATCTGACCGGGCTTAAGTGCCCTTTGCCCGCGCTCAAGACCCGCAAGGCGTTGAAAGCCTTGAGGCCAGGCGAGCGGCTCGAGGTTCACTGCACGGACCCGCTGGCGGTCATCGATATCCCCAATCTGCTCAACGAGATGGGCGAGCGACTTGAAGCGACGGAGCGCGACGGCGATCGCGTCGTGTTCATGATCGAAAAGACGCAGCCCGCGACGATGTGACGAGTTGCACCCCGTCGGCGGCGGCCCCAAGATTTGCGACGCAATGCTTGCGCTAGTCGTGCAGGGGACATGTCGTGCCTCATAGTCGACATCCTGGTCCGCGGGGTATCGTTAAGAGGTAAGGGCGTTTCACTCGGGGAGGTGAGCACATGACGATCCAGGAACGACGGCCGCGTGATCGCGGACCAAAGGGCAGGCCGCTGGATGACGCTGCGCTCGCCGAGGTTCAGGCGCTCCTGGGCGCGCGCCAGCGACGGCGCGACTTGCTGATCGAATTCCTTCATCTGATCCAGGACCGATATGGCTGCCTGTCGGCGCGGCATTTGCGGGCGCTGGCGCAAGATATGCGCTTGTCGCAGGCCGAGGTCTACGAGGTGGCGACCTTCTACGACCATTTCGACGTTGTGAAGGAAGGCGAGATGCCGCCTGCGCCGTTGACAATCCGCGTGTGCGATTCAGTGAGTTGCATGCTGGCGGGCGCCGACACGCTCCTGGCTGAATTGCAAGCGGGCGCCGATCCAGCGGCGATCAGGGTCATGCGCGCGCCCTGCATGGGCCGTTGCGCTGGCGCGCCTGCCGCGCGTATCGGTGATCGCGAGGTCGACCAGGCAACCGCCGAGGGCCTGAGGCGCATGGCCGCGGCAGCGGAGACCGGTGTGAACGTGCCCGATTATGTCGGGCTGGAGGCGTATCGGCAGGCGGGCGGCTACCAGCTTTTGCAGCGGGTACGGATTGGGGCGCTGACCACGGACGAGCTCATCGCCACCGTGGGCGATGCGGGCTTGAGGGGTCTGGGCGGTGCGGGTTTTCCCGCTGGCAAGAAGTGGCAGTTCGTGCGTTCCTATCCGGGCCCGCGTCTGATGTCGATCAATGGCGACGAGGGGGAGCCCGGCACCTTCAAGGACCGCATCTATCTCGAGCGAGATCCGCACCGTGCCTTTGAGGGTGCATTGATCGCGGCGCACGCCGTCGAGGCGGAACGGATCTATCTTTACATGCGTGACGAATACCCTGCGGTGCTCGCCATTCTTCGTCAGGAGATCGCCGCACTCGAGGCCACCGGCATCGTCAAGCCGGGCTTCATCGAGCTCCGCCGCGGCGCTGGTGCGTATATCTGCGGCGAGGAGAGTGCGATGCTGGAAAGCATCGAGGGCAAGCGCGGCATGCCGCGCCACCGCCCCCCCTACATCGCCGAGGTCGGCCTGTTCGGACGACCGACGCTCAACCATAATGTCGAGACGCTCTGGTGGATCCGCGACATCGTCGAAAAGGGCGCGCAATGGTTCGCTGCGCAGGGCAGGCCCGGCCACCGTGGCATCCGCTCATGGTCCGTATCCGGCCGGGTGAAAAATCCCGGCGTCAAGCTGGCGCCGGCCGGCGTCACGGTACGCGAATTGATCGACGACTATTGCGGCGGTATGGCGGACGGTCATGAGTTCAAGGCCTATTTGCCGGGTGGCGCCTCAGGCGGCATCCTGCCAGCAGCACTGGGGGACATTCCGCTCGATTTCGGCGGCGATCTGGCCAAGCAGGGCGCCTTCGTCGGGTCCCATGCTATAGTCGTGTTCTCGCGGGCCGACAATATAAAGCAGGTCACGCTCAACCTCATGAAATTCTTCAAACATGAGAGCTGCGGGAAGTGCACGCCTTGTCGCGAGGGAACCGAAAAGTTGGTGGCTATCTTGCAGGAGCAGGGCCCGATGCCGGAAGACAAGATTCGCGACCTCGAAGCCGTGATGCGCGATTCGTCGATCTGCGGCCTGGGCCAGGCGGCGCCCAATCCGATCAACCATCTGCTGACGCATTTCCGGAGTGACCTCTGATGGCCGAGAGCGTGGTATTCACCCTCAATGGGCAAACCGTGAGCGCCGCCCCTGGCGAGACTATCTGGGATGTCGCCAAGCGCCAGGGAACAAAGATTCCGCATCTGTGCCATGTCGACATGCCGGGCTATCGTCCCGACGGCAATTGCCGCGCCTGCATGGTCGACATCGAAGGCGAGCGCGTGCTGGCTGCCTCCTGCGTTCGCCAGCCTTCCGCCGGCATGGTCGTGAAAACCGATACCGAACGCGCCCGCAAATCGCGCGAGATGGTATTCGAGCTCCTCGCAAGCAACATGCGACCGGCGAGCGACGGTCCAGACAACCAGTCGGCATTCTGGCAATGGGCCGGTTCGATGGGGATTTCGGGCAGCCGATACCGTTCCAAGTTCACCGAGGAGGGGCTAGCGCCAGAATTCGACATCACCAATCCGGCCATTGCCGTCAATCTCGACGCGTGCATCACCTGCGGCGCTTGCGTGCGCGCCTGCCGCGAGGTGCAGGTCAACGACGTGATCGGCATGGCCGAGCGCGGCAATCACTCGATTCCTGTCTTCGATATGCACGATCCGATGGGCCTGTCGACCTGCGTCACCTGTGGCGAATGCGTCCAGGCTTGCCCGACTGGTGCGCTCTACGAGAAATCGCTGATGGACGAGACCGGCAAGACGCGTGTCGTCCAGGCGTTCGACAAGGTCGTCGATACGGTTTGCCCGTTTTGCGGCGTTGGCTGCCAGACGCAGGTCGCTGTCAAGGACAATAAAATCGTCCAGGTTGACGGCCGTAACGGTCCGGCGAACGAGAACCGGCTCTGCGTCAAGGGGCGCTTTGGCTTCGACTATGTGATGTCGCCCGAACGGCTGACGAAGCCGCTGATCCGTCGCGACGACGCGCCGAAGGCCGGCGACATTGATCTGCGCAGTGTCGACCCGCTGACAGTGTTCCGCGAGGCCAGCTGGGAAGAGGCGCTGGAGCGCGCTGCCAGCGGGCTGAAACGCATCCGCGACCAGCATGGTGGCAAGGCGCTGGCTGGCTTCGGCTCGGCAAAGGGGTCGAATGAGGAGGCCTATCTCTTCCAGAAATTCGTCCGGCAGGGTTTCGGCACCAACAATATCGACCACTGCACCCGGCTCTGCCACGCCTCTTCCGTGGCCGCTCTGATGGAGGGCGTCGGCTCTGGCGCGGTCTCGGCGCCTTTCATGGACGCCATGAAGGCCGAATGCGTGATCATCATCGGGGCGCGGCCGGCGACAAACCATCCAGTGGCCGCCACCTATTTCAAGCAAGCGGCAAAGCGCGGCACCAAGCTGATCGTGATGGATCCGCGCGGCCAGGAACTGATGCGCCACGCCAGCTATGCGCTGCGCTTCAAGCCGGGCAGCGACGTGGCGATGCTCAACGCGCTGCTGCACGTCATCATAGAAGAGAGGCTCTATGACGAGCAGTACATCCAGGCCAATGTCTCCGGCTTCGAGGCATTGAAGGCCAAGGTGAAGGATTTTTCGCCCGAGGCGATGGCTCCCGTCTGCGGCATCGAGGCCGGTGTACTGCGCGAGGTGGCGCGCACCTATGCCAAGGCGGAGCGCTCGATGATTTTTTGGGGCATGGGCATTTCGCAGCACACCCACGGCACGGACAATTCGCGCTGCCTGATCGCGCTGGCGCTGATCACGGGGCATGTCGGGCGCGCCGGCACAGGCCTGCATCCGCTGCGCGGCCAGAACAATGTCCAGGGCGCCTCGGACGCGGGCCTCATCCCGATGTATTTCCCCGACTACAAATCGGTGGAGAATGCCGATATCCGCGGCCAGTACGAGAATTTCTGGGGCCAGACGCTCGACCCCAAACGCGGCTTGACCGTCGTCGAGATCGTCGACGCGATCCATGACGGCGAGATCCGGGGCATGTACATCATGGGCGAGAACCCGGCCATGTCCGATCCGGACCAGAGCCATGCGCGCGCCGCACTCGCCAAGCTAGAGCATCTGGTTGTTCAGGACATCTTCCTGACCGAAACAGCGTGGCATGCCGACGTGGTGCTCCCTGCCTCCGCGCATGCTGAGAAGCTCGGCACTTACACCAATACCAATCGGCAGGTGCAGATCGGCCGGCCGGCCGTCAACCTGCCGGGCGAGGCGCGGCAGGATCTCGATCTCATCATCGAGCTTGCCAGACGCATGGGGCTGGACTGGAACTACGGGCACGTTTCGGACGTCTTCGGCGAAATGGCGCAAGTAATGCCGTCGCTGAAGCACATTTCCTGGGAGCGCATCGAACGCGAGGAGTCCGTCGTCTATCCTGCCGATGGTCCTGATGTTCCTGGCAACGAGATCGTCTTCACCACCGGGTTTCCGACCGCGGATGGCCGCGGGCGCATCGTGCCCGCCGACCTCCTGCCTCCCGACGAGGTGCCCGACGACGAATATCCTCTGGTGCTAACCACTGGTCGCTTGCTGGAGCACTGGCACACGGGCGCCATGACGCGCCGCGCCGGGGTGCTCAACGCGATCGAGCCCTACGGCATTGCCGCGATGAATCCCTACGAGATCAAGCGCCGCGGCCTTGCGCAGGGAGACGTGATCAACGTGGAGACGCGGCGCGGCGTCGTCGAAGCCATTCTGCGGGCCGATCGAGAGGTCGCCGATGGCATGGTGTTCATGCCGTTCTGCTTTAACGAGAGCCCGGCCAACATGCTTACCAATCCTATGCTCGATCCTTACGGCAAGATCCCCGAGTTCAAATATTGTGCCGCGCGGATCGTGCCGGCATCGAGATCGGTCGAAGCTGCCGAATGACGTTTGGAAACTGCCCGCGGAGGTGGTGTTGGGCGATGGCTGACTTGAGGAAGTCCATTGTCCGACGGCCGCCGGAATAGTCGGGCAGGCCGTCGCGAAGGCTCGCGACAGGTGGGAGGGGCTCTGTCGGCGGCCAGATGTCAGCCATAGTTGTGCGGAACGCCTTCAACTCGGCGTTTTTCTCGCGAGGTTTGATTTGGCTGAAGGCGACGCGAGATGCGATCACCGGCCGACCAGCAGCAGCCTTCCGACGAGTGCTGCTGTTAGAGTATATCGTTAGGATAGATGCCCCAAAGGCGGGTTTGCCTGACGAAGCCTGCCAGCGAATTGACCGCGACCCTGCACCATTGGCCGTCGCAGCGCACCAGTTCGACAATTACTTCCGGCGCCAGCCATGCGGTAACGAGGCTGGAAACCGAAGGCTTCCCGCGCAGCGCGATCTTGTCCTTGCTCCATGGGGCGGTTACAGCGGTCCTTCGCCCCGAAAGAAGCGGACCGAAGACCCAGCCGGATGTTCCCTGCCAGTCTCGCACGCGCCGCCAGTTTCCATATTCCTGGTAGATTTCAAGCGGAATCCTGGGCCGGACATAAACCCATTCGACGTCATATTGGGTGCCCGGTCCGACCCGCATATTCACAGGAGAACTCTTCAACGACGCGAAGCGGGGCAAGGCAATCCCATTGGCGGCAGCTTGAGGGCCAGCCTTTGTGACAGTTGCAACACATAGTGCAGCGATGAGGCAACAACGAAGGACGCTACCCGTGACGAAAAAGCCGCAACCGGCGTCTTGATAAGTCGACGAGACGACGTTGCTCCGAGGCGCACAACCGCGGCGTCTCACAGCGAAGCCCCATGCGAAGGATTGAAGAGGGCTCGAGGACATCTTTCGATATTGCCGCGTGGTCCTGGTGAGACAACGTCGGGAGAGGCGAGTTGCAGCGTTCGCATGGGCGTTCGATCCCACCTACCGAGTGAGCGCGTAGCAATCGATTTTTTTGAGCGCCAGTCGCCCGCAAGCGCGCCACGCTTCCGACTTGTTATCGAAGCCGGCATATCGGGCGCGGTAGTACACATCGCCATCTTTTTCGAAGGCCTCGGTAAAAGCAGAAGTGTTCGAAAGCAGTTTTGGCGCTTTGCGAGCCGCGAGTGAAAGGATTTCACGAGCTGCGGCCTTGCTTGGCATCGATCCAATCTGGATGATCCATTGACCTTCTTGGGTGGAAGCGGTGCTGATCGGATCGATGGCATCGGCAGACAAGGCCTGCTCCCTGGACACATCGCCCATCGCCTCAGCGGCGAAAGCGGCTCGGGAATCGGCCACCCGGGCTGGCTTCCACGTCGGAGTGGGCACCGATGCGTTCGAAGCCGCGGAGGCGACCAATGCGCTTTCTCCGCCACGATCGATCCTGAACCGGTCCGGACCGTTGGAAGCCTTAGCCAGATAGCGGCTGATGAGACGCTTCATGCGTGCATCTCGGCTCCTGACCGTATGTCCGCCCATCACCACCGCGACGATGCTGCGGCCCTGCGCCTCGACGGAAGAAACCAGGTTGAAGCCCGAGGCATTCGTGTATCCCGTTTTGATCCCATCCACGCCCTTCACCCGGCCGAGCAGATGGTTGTGATTGCCGAAGCGCCGACCTTTGTATTTGAAGGATCGGGTGTTGAAGTAGGAATAATAGCCAGGGTGATGATCCCTGAGCGCCAGGCCAAGGCGTGCCATGTCGCGCGCCGTGGTCTTCTGGGCTGTGTCGGGCAGTCCGTTAGCGTTCCTGAACGTGGTGGAGGTCATTCCCAACTGTCGTGCTTTTTGCGTCATGAGACGTGCAAAGCCGACCTCCGACCCGCCGAGGAACTCGCCAATGGCCGTCGCGGCATCGTTGGCGGACTTCGTTACCAGCGCCAATATGACCTGTTCGACGGTGATCGTTTGACCCTGCTTCAGTCCGAGCTTGGAGGGCGCCTCGTTGGCAGCATTGGCCGATACCGGTATTGCCGTGCCTTTCGAGATCCTGCCGCTCTCAAGGGCGTCGAAGATGAGGTAGAGCGTCATCATCTTGGTGAGAGATGCTGGATAGCGCGGAGCATCCGCATGATCCCTGTAGAGGGTCTTGCCGGTCTTGGCATCGATGACAATGGCTGAAAATCTGGAATTGGCCTGCACGGCGGAAGCAAAGGCGGCGCAAAACACGATGACGACCGAGATCCTCAAGGCGAATTTCAACAATGACGCCGGCAAGGCGACAAGCTTCTCCAATACCAGATACATCCGCCCGCCCGTCGCCGCTCCGTGTAAAATGTGGCCGGGCGAGCCGGCCATCGGATCACGAAGCTAGGCAGGCACCGTTACCAATTGGTTATCGCATTCTTAACGAGAGGCCTCAAATTGTCTCGGCTCTATCCCTCGATTCCGCACCAGATAAGGTCGGCCGCCGTGACGGTTCGCGGAACGCCGCACGGCTCGAGGCGCGCATCGATTGCGGCATCGACTACCAGGATGCTTCCGCGGAAGACAAGTCGATCTTGCTAGAAGATTCTATTCCACATCCTCAGGTCCGTACCCTAAGCGCTTGCTCCATCCTGTCGGCGATCTGTGTGACGATATAGGCAATCACCATGTAGATCACGACGGCAATCACGAAGGCTTCGAGATAGTAGAAATTCAACGCGGCGGTCAGTTGTGATTGCGCGAAGATATCGACAACCTCGATGGCGAATCCGAGTGAAAGCGCCTTCATGATAACCATCATCGAGGTTGTCAGATCGGGAATTGCTGTCAGGGCGACCTGGGGAAATAGCACCCGTCGAAACAATTGGCCCCTTGTATAGCCAAGCGAATAGGCTGCGTCTGCCTGACCGGTGTCAAAGGCGTTGAGGGCTCCTTTGATAATCTCGGCCTGGAACGCGGCGACACAGCCGGTCACCGCAATGACAAGGATAACCCAATTGGGCGTTTGGTGGGCGTTGAAGTCTATGCCAACCAATGAAAACAGAAACTGAAGCGCGGGGGGAAGACCGAAATAGGCGAGGAAGATCACGATCACCATCGGAACGCCCTTGAAGACGACCTTGTAGGCCATGACGAGCTCTCGCAGTGCGGGAATCCGTCTATATTCCACAAGAGCAAACAGGCTGCCGACCATCGTCGAGAGCACGAAGATCGTGAGGGCCATTGCAAGCGTTACGGGTACGGCGCCCAGAATTTCCCGCGAGTCCTGGAGCAGGATATCGGTCTCAAACATGGTCAAATACCCTTGTTAGGTCACACGCTCGCGATCAGTGTGTTCTTGATCTGAGCAGATGTCGTAGCCTCCGGTGCCTGCATCGGGGAACGAAGCTCGAAGAAGCGGACGATGAGCCATGCGATCAGGCACATCACCGAATAGATGACCGCCAGCACGAGATAGGTTTCGAACTGGTACTGATTATAGTCGCGCTCCATGATCAAATGCGCGGTCGCCATGACATCCGCCGCCCCGATGTACATCACCAGCGCAACGTTATGGATCAGGTAGATGACGGAGTTCCCGTAGCCCGGCAATGCGAAGTGCACTGCTTGTGGCCCGATGACGCGCGTGATTTTCTGGCGAAAGGTATATCCAAGACTGTCTGCCGCATCATGCTGGCCGCGATCGACGGCCAGATATGCAGGTCGCAGGACTTCTGACAGGTAGCCGCCGTGATAAAAGCTCAATGCCACCATGGCGGCGATCGTCGGCGAGAAAAAATCTTCGGAGCCGAACAGGATTACCAGCAAGGGAAGCCCGTAAAACGCAACGAACAATTGGAGGACGACGGGAACACTCCGGGCATAGGATACGTAGAGATCCGCCAGGTGACTGATCACTGGCACCCTGCGGACCCGGAGTGTTGTCGCAAGGAGAGCTAGGCAGAACCCAGCAATGAGGGCCGTAAAAGTGATGGCCAGCGTCAGCGGCAACGCCGAGAGCAACTCGGGAATCATAGCAGAAACGTCCACTTGGAACACTCCTTCTTGCAGTTCTGCCTCAACGCCGGCTATCCAGATGCAGCTGAGGACGCCTTGTTACTTCATGTACTTCACGATGTCCTCGCCGAACCACTTCTGCGAGAGCTTGTCGATCGTGCCGTCGTCCTTCAGTTCCTTGAGCACCTTGTTGACGTCCTCGGCCAGGATCTTGTTTTCCGCTGACCGGTGAATCAGCATGTACGTGTTGTTGCTGTAGACCGGATCGGATGCCACGATATCGAGCTTCTTGTTGTCGATGACCGCCTGCTCACCGAGGTTAGACGGTAGAACCAATGCGTCGAACTTGCCGTTCTGAACTTCATCCAGGCGGTTCGGGTAGGGGATCCCGGCGCTCGATGCCGTGACGTCGAGCTTGTATTGCGGATTCTCTTTCTGCCAGTTCATGATGAACTTGTAGGTTCCGCCACCGGCTGTGGTCGGAACGATCCTCTTGCCGACCAGGTCCTTCATTTCCTTTATGCCGCTGTCTTTCTTGCTGTAGATTTTCATCAGACTGGCGCCCATCGGGTTCTCTGGAATGATGAATTGCTTCTCTCGCTCGGGCGACTTGTAGTAGCCACCTACGGCGATGTCGTACTTCCCGGTGGCAAGGCCGGTTTCCTGGGCGATATCAGAGACACCTTCCATTTCGAACTTGTATTGCGGCAGCTTCGCATTGATCGCCCTCAGAAGATCGGGCTCATAGCCTTGCGGTTCGACGCCGATGGCGCCCCAGGCCAGCGGCTTGGATTCGGCAGACGTCGCGATCTTGATCGTCCGGACGGTCTGACCATAGCTGGCCCCCGCGGTTGCAAGGGCAATTGCGATGCCACCAGCGACGGCCAGGACATAGCGGCGGGAAAAACAGGATGTGATTGCAGACATTTCTTGGGTTCCCTTCTTGTTGAGCTATTGAAAAGCGAGTTCTGACTGCAGGAATTGAGCCAGTCGTGGACTGGAAGGCGCGTCGAAGATTTCAGCCGGACTGCCGTCGGCGGCAACCACGCCACGGTCCATGAAAACGATCCGGTTCGAGATGTTCTTTGCGAATTGCATCTCGTGGGTCACAAGCAGCGATGTGATCCCTGACGACGTGACATCCTTGATCACCTTCAAAACTTCACCGACAAGTTCAGGGTCCAGCGATGACGTAGGCTCATCGAAGAGGATGACGTCAGGACGCACCGCCAGCGCGCGTGCGATGCCGGTGCGCTGGAGCTGGCCGCCCGAGAGCTGGGATGGATAGCTGTCTCGCTTCGACGAGAGACCGACCCGATCGAGCTCTCTGAGCGCGATTTCCCGCGCCTCTTCCCTGGATTTGCGCTGCACCACAACGAGCGGATCCATCACGTTCTGGAGGACCGTCATGTTCTTGAAGACGTTGAACTGCTGAAAGACCATCGCCGTCCTCAACCGGATCGCCTGGACAGCGGCCTTGTCGGCACGCTGGTAGTCCATCCGAATCTGATCGAACGCGATGGTTCCTGACGACGGCTTGGCCAGATAGTTGATGCATTTCAGCAGCGTGGTCTTGCCGGTGCCACTGGGGCCGATGATCGACACCACGTCACCCCGCTTTACCGAGAGATTGACGCCGTTCAGGACCTGCGTGCTTCCGTAAGACAGCTTTATATCTTTGAGTTCAAGCATTGCTGGTTGGCCCTTCGGGAAGTGTGGGACGGACTGGCTTGACCGGATGCAACGTCATCACCCGCTCTCCGCATGGCCCAGGACGTGCATCAGCCGGTTTGCCCAGCCGAAGATCGCTATGGCGTGGACGAGGTCGATGATCTCGGCATCATTCATGCCGACTGATCGCAGCGAGGCGACGTCGTCTGCCGTCGCTTCCGACGGCGCCGCCGACAGGCGGCGGGCAAAGTTGTAGATTGCCGCATCGCGCGACCCAAGCTTTTCAGGTTTGTCGAGATACAGCGCCGTGACCACTTCATCGCTCTTGGTCAGCTCTGCATGCCGGCGGGCGTGAACGACGGCACAGAATTTGCAGCCATTGACGATCGAGGCACCCAGTGCGCCAAGCTCGCGGTCGGGACGGGCAAGCCCGCCCTCGACGTACATGATCGCGTTGAACAACACCGTGCGGGCAAGATAGCTCTCGGGATCATGCACAAGGGTGCGCACATATTCCGAAACTTTCTTGGCCGACGGCGTAACCTTCATTGCTTCGAGCTGTTCCGGCGTTGCCTCCGATAGCTCGACCGGTGCGATATAGGGATGCCAATTCAGCGGCTTCAGGCGCACCGAGGAAATCATGCCCGCCTCATCAATCGCAAGCCGGTCGCGACCCGGGTCTGGAAGTTGATGAAGGCAATCAATTCGGAGAGCGCAACGATCTGGGGATCGTTCAATCCGGCTTGGGCGAGCAGGGCAATGTGGCTCGCCTCCGCCTTTTTCGGCGTCAGGGTGATCAGGTCAACATGTCGGGCGATGGTCGCCAGAGGTTCATTCAAATCCGTTTCCCCCCGGGCCAAGGACAGAAGCTGCTCCGTGGGACCAAGCTGAGCCAGTTGCACGTCATATTCGGCCATCAGGACAGGATCGGCGTTCAGAGCTGCCATGCGACGGGCCAGAGCGACCCGCAAATTCGGCGCCAGCCCCTGATCGTTTGCCGGCTGCAGGACGGAGAGGCGACATTCCTCGGCCCCTCGCACGAATTCGGGCCGAAACCGCCGTGCAGCGAAAAGGGCGTCGTCCGGTGAAAGACCTGCAGCCTTGTCCATTGCGTCGATCACAGTGCGGCCTCCTTATGCAACAAGGGTGTTGAATCGACCCATTCGTCGCCCAGAAGCTCCGGGGTGTCGTAGGCGATCAGATTGGCGAAGTGGGTTTCGACGTCTTCGGCGAACAGCGACGCGGCAATGCCGCGGACCAGACGGTCGGCGCCGGCGCTGACGGCCGGGATATCGCCGGAGACCTTGCCATGGGTCAGCATGGCGGCGTCGTTGAAGCAGTGGACATGCGCCAGCATCGGGCAGGAACCGGGGACGCGCTCGCGAAATTCGAAAGCGGGGCCGAGATCCGGTGCCTCCAACATGCCTGCGCGCGGCGGCCCCATGTCCGGCGTATATCGACCATCCGACCAGGTGCGAATGTGTGGGGCGAGGGCAGCGAATTCCGGGCGACCACTGAAGTCATTTGAAAAGCCGGTCGCAGCTATCATGAAATCGTAGCGCATCGGCCCTTGCGTGGTTCCGACCAGAAGGCCTCCGGCATCTTCCTTCACCGCGACCACACCACAGTCGAGAAAGAAGCGGGCATTCGCATGACGAGACACGCGAAGCGTCGATGAACGCGGCGGCGGCGTCTGGGTCGAGGCGGTGTAGTCGAAGAATCTCCACTTCCAGGCGTCAGGCAAATGATACATGCCGAGGATGACACCCTGGCTGCCGATTCCGGTCAGCTTGTTGATGCGCGGCATTTCCTTGCGCCGGATCAACATGTCGACTGAACCGGCGCCCGCCTCGAGCGCCGTCGCGGCATTGTCCATCGAAGAGGCACCGGCGCCGATAACCGCCACACGCTTGCCCTTCAGTGCATCGAAATCGATATCGTCGGCAGAATGGGCCCAATAGGAGCGATCGATGCCCCTGAGGAAATCGGGCACGGCAAAACCGCCCAGACCGGACCGACCGGTGGCTAGAACGAGACGACGGGTGAGAACCCGGCCGGTTTCCGCGCCCTCGACATCGATCGCAATCAGATCGCCAACGGCTGCAACGCCTGTCATGCGCACGCTGTTGCGCACCGGCAGACCAAGAACGTTCCGATACCAGACCAGGTAGTCCATCCACTGGCCCTTGGGGATTTTGTCAAGCGACCGCCATGCCTCGACGCCCCATTGTGCCGTGAACCAGGCGCGGAATGTCAGCTGCGGCAGGCCGAGCGACGGACCGTGCAGCGTTTTCGGCGACCGGAGCGTTTGCATGCGGGCAAACGTTATCCATGGCCCTTCGAAGCCGGCCGGAGCCGCGTCATAGGCGACGACATTGGTTATCCCCGTCAGCACCAGCTTTGCGGTGGCAGCAAGTCCGCACATGCCGGCGCCGATCACAACGACGTCACGGACCGGCACGCCATCGCGCGAACGCGCGGGAACCCATGGCTTGGCAGGCAGTTCGAGAAAATCGAGGTCCTGAGCAAGTTGTGCTTCAAGCGCGGCTAGACCTCTCGGGGGGAGCGAACTGGGGGTGTGCTTCATATTCCCGTTCCGTGATTTGTGCCGGAGGCAGGATCGGCCACCAATTGGCCGGCCAGGGTCGGATCGAGTTTCTTGAAGCCAACGATCGACCGTTCAGCCACCGCCTCGACCGCATCCACCAACGCCTGCGCGACTGGACGAAGGGGGCGTTTTTCGCCAGCCACAACACCCCAATAAAAGAGGACGGTTACGTCGATCGGGCGGATGACGACCCCAGGCAAGCCAACGCCATAGGCGGTGAGGGGATCGATGACAGCCGCAACACCAGTCCGGCGTACGATCTGCAACGCGCCATAGGCGGTATTCGTGCGGATTACTGGCCCGGTGTCGATGCCCCTGGCCGCCAACGCCTTGGAGACATGCAACTGGAAACGCAGCGGGTTGAGCAACGTGGCGACGCGGCGGCCGGCAAAAGCGGAAAGCGGTATGACATCTAGTTCGGCCAGCGGATCATCCTCCCGCACGGCAGCAACATCAGGCGCCGAATAGAGCCGCAGGACATCCAGACCGGGCGTATCGAGCGGCAGGCTTGAAAACCCGACCTCGGCACGTCCGCTGCGCACTTCCTGAGCGACGGTCGAGGGAAGGAACTGCCCGAGATGCGTCTCGTGCGGAAGCTCGGCACCTTGGAGTTCAGCCAAGGCCGTAGGGATCAAGCCGGTGCCGATCGCGGAGGTGGTGACGATCTGCAGGATTCGCCCTCTGCCGGCGGCGATCATCTTGGCCCGCGCTGCGAGTTCGGTGAAGGACATCAGCAGGCGTCGTGCTTCCTCCTCGAACGCGACTCCTTCTTCAGACAACTGCACCCGTCGACCGATCCGATGCAGCAATTCGAAGCCAAGTTCGGCCTCGAGCTCCTGAATGGTGCGCGTCACCGCAGGCTGGGAACGCCCGAGCATGTCAGCCGCCCTGGTGATACTGCCGCTGGCAGCAACCGCAAGGAAGGTCTGAAGGTCCCGGGTTTCCATGTTTCTCCTACATGCGTAATCCGTATGATTGACATCGTCTCATTCGTTTTTGATATATGTCAAGCGGAAACGAATGTTCGTTACGGGCTTTGTGCATATGCCGGCCTCAGCGCCAGAATCCGGGTCGGAGGCGGACAGGGACGTCAGACGCGGCTCCAGCTTGCGAAGCCTCCTGAAGAAAAGAATTCAGGTGACGGCGGCAAGGATTCTCGAACCACAAAGCCTGCGACAGGAGGAATATTATGCGCGTGAGTATTCTGGGCGCCGGAGCGATTGCTTATGGCCTTGCCGCCTATTTGGCAGGATCGGGGCATTCGCCAATGCTTTGGTCACCGTCGGGGCAGCGCACCAAGGGGTTGGCTACCGGCGAATTGTTGAAAGCGACGGGGGACATCGCGGCGACGGTACCGGTGCGCATCGCCAAGGATTGCAAGGATGCCATCGCCAACGCGGACGTGGTGGTGATTGCACTTCCGGCTTACGGCCACAGGATGGTGATGGATGCTGCCGCCCCCCATCTGATCGATGGAATCCCGGTCATCATCAGTTCGCATTGTTCGTTCGGGGCACTGTATCTCTCCAGGCGGTTGGCGGAGCGCAAGGTCAGCTTGCCGATCGTCCTGTGGGGCACAACACTGTTGACCGGGCGGCAACTCGGGCCAACCGAGGTCCATGTCACCACCATTCGCCAGAAGCTTGATGTCGCGACGCTGCCTTTCAAAGCTCAGGATGAAGGATACGGACTTTGCACGAGCTTATTCGGTGATCGTTTCGTCAAGCGCGACGGCATGCTTGCGATCGCGCTCAGCAACCTCAATCCGCAAAACCACTTGGGAATTGCCCTTCTCAACCTGACACGCATGGAAAAAGCCGAGCAATGGAGCCAGGGGGGAAACGTCACCCCTGCCGCTGGCCGCCTTATCGAGGCTCTGGATGCCGAACGGCTAGCCATCGCGGCCCATTTTGGTATCGCGGTTCGCACCGTCCAGGAGCATTTTTCATTGTCGTTTCATGTTCCGAAGGGAACCGTTTCGGAGATGAACCAGGAGATGGATCGTCAAGGCCGTGGCGGCTTTGGTCCGACAACAATCGAAAGCCGCTACATTCTCGAGGATGTTCCGTTTGGACTGCTGCCGACCGTATTGTTGGGTAAGATCACCGAGAAACCGGCGACGCTCCACGAGTCTGGAGTTTCGATATTATCGGCGGCTTACGGTCGCGATCTCAAGGGGGATAACGATATTCTTCCCGCGCTCGGCCTCGAGGGAATAGCAAAGGCGGATCTTGAAAACCTTTGCCGCACGGGGTTTTGAGTGCGCCCGCAGCCGATACGGCATGATCACATTTAGGGGCGCCGCGCTACGTCATCGCGTCGGTGCATTTTAACAGTGGTGCGCAGCGTCAGGGCGATGTCGCTGGCGCCGCGATCGCCAGAACCAGCCATGCAACCCTCGAAAGTAGCGTTCGGGACGCCGCGGGGAATCGAGCATCCTGAATTGACAATATCCCCTCCGGGGGGATAGCACTTCAGAATGAAAGAGCGTCCCCACATTCACGAGACCCATCCCGACATCGTCAAACGGCTGAAGCGGGCCGACGGTCATCTGAGGGGCGTTATTGAGATGATCGAAGCAGGCCGGCCTTGCCTTGACATTGCCCAGCAGCTTCATGCCGTCGAAAGGGCTGTTTCCCAGGCCAAGAAGACGCTCATCCAGGATCACCTAAACAACTGCCTGGAAGATGTCGTGGGGCCGCTGCCGCGTGAGCAGCGCCGCTCGATCGATGAATTCAAGGACATCACCAAATACTTGTGAGACACGCTCCATGATGGACGGCATTCGCGGCTGGTTCGGCTTCGGCCCGGCAGCTCAAGGCTTCGGCGGGCATGGCCATGACCATGGCGAGGGCGGACACGGCCACACGCATGGCGTGGTCGATCCCACAATCGCGACGACCACACGCGGCATCTGGGCGATCAAATGGTCGTTCGTGCTGCTAGCCCTCACAGCGGTGCTGCAACTGGTCATCGTATTCCTCTCGGGCAGCGTGGCGCTGCTTGCCGACACCATCCACAATGTCGGCGACGCGGTCACCGCCATCCCGCTGTGGATCGCCTTCATGCTGGCGCGGCGCAAGCCCAGCAAGACCTTCACCTACGGCCTTGGCCGGGTCGAGGACCTGGCCGGCATCATCATCGTCCTGATTATCCTCTTCAGTGCCATCGTCGCCGGCTATGAGGCGATCGACAGGTTGATCCATCCCCAAGCCATCAGCTTCCTCGGCTGGGTTGCCGCCGCCGGCCTCGTCGGTTTCCTGGGCAATGAGGCTGTCGCGGTATTCCGCATCCGCGTCGGCCGCGAGATAAACAGCGCGGCCCTGATCGCCGACGGCTATCACGCCCGCACCGATGGCTTCACCAGCTTTGCGGTGGTGCTTGGCGCGGCCGGCGTCTGGCTAGGCTTCCCGCTCGCGGACCCGATCATCGGCCTTTTGATCACTGTGGCTATCCTCGCCATCGTCTGGCAGTCCTCAAAGGCGGTGCTGACACGCATGCTGGATGGCGTCGAGCCGGGCATCGTCGAGGAAATCCATCATGCGGCTGAACATGTGAGGGGCATCCAACGGGTCGCCCAGGTGCGGGCGCGCTGGATCGGCCACAGGCTGCATGCGGATATCGCCATCAAGGTGGCCGAGACAGCGAGCGCAAAGGATGTGGTCGGCATCGCGGAGGCTTTGAGAGGGGAGCTGTTCGACCACCTGCCGGCGCTCTCGGAGGCGAACATCCGTCTGGAAGGCGAAGGCGGATCCGTGGCGGGCGGTTCGGCCCACGCCGATCATGCGCCGGAGCCTTTCAAGGTCGTCAGCGACCTGGCAACGGGAACGCTCGAAATCGTCGATACGCCCGCTGGCGAGCGCTTGCGTCTCACCATCGACAGCCATGCCGACGATCTGGGGGCGACCGTGATCATCGACCGGTCCGAAGGTCCCGAGACGCTTTCGCTCGGGCCTGTCGCCGGCAATCACCACCGCCGTGAAAGCAGCGTCGCCCCCGCCGAGCCGCACGAGTTCGAGGCGAGGCTGATCCTGACCTCTAAGGGCAAGCAACAGGTCCTGCCGTTCAAGATGGTTGAGCCGGAAGGCCACCAACACTAGGACGGGGCAGACTTGCGCGACTTGACGCGTTCGCTCAATCGGTGTCGCGTGACGCGGGTCGATGACAGATCTCGCCGCTCACGCAGCTCTGTTCTTCTCAGCAAGGTCCGCCCCCGCTGGAGGTTGCCACAGGTTGGCCAAGTCCGAGCTCATTTAGGGTTGCGCCGCACAACGGTGCAGGAGCAGCACTGCCGGTTTGGCCAGCTAGGCTATTCGCAGACAGCGATCAAAGCCGCGCCTTGGTGCTCCGGGGTGTCGCCAACAACAGGCTGGTCTCGCTGCCGGTGATGCCGGGGATCAGGCGGATGCGCCGCAGCACGGCGTCGAATTCGGTCAGTGTCTGCGTCCCCAGCTCTATCACCAGGTCCCAGCGGCCGTTGGTGGTATGGATCGTCGAAACCTCCGAGAAGCCGCCAAGAGCGCGGATCACACGATCGGCGGCATGCCCTTCGATTTCCACCATCATGATGCCGCGTACACGCTGGTCGACGGCATCGGCTCGCAGGATGACGGTATAACCGATGATCGCACCGGCTTTTTCAAGGCGCTCTATGCGAGACCTGACCGTTGCCCGCGAGACGCTGACATCCATGGCAAGGTCCGAGATGCTGCGCCGCGCGTCATGCCGCAAAAGCGTGATGAGCTGTTCGTCAAGCTGATCCATGGCTCAGAATGCAATCAAATCATTCCATTTTGATAGCTCATTTCGACAAATTTGCCAATTTGATATGTTCATCCTGCCAGTTATCCGCGCTCCAATGACGCCTAGAAAACGCGCGGGGAAATACGGATGCATTGTACGATCGTCGGGGCACCGATCCAGGTCGGCTCGGGCCGGATGGGTTGCGAGATGGGGCCTAGTGCGCTGCGTACCGCAGGCCTGGCGGCCGCGCTCACTGAACTCGGACATACGCTGGCCGACCTTGGCACCGTCGCCTCTGCCGATATGCGCCCGATCAGCCACGGCAATGCCGCCTTGAAGGCGCTGCCGGAAATCGTCGCATGGACGGCGGCGATCACCGAGGCGGCCTATGCAGCCAGCGCCGGCGCCCTGCCGATCTTCCTTGGTGGCGACCACAGCATTTCCGCCGGCACGCTGGCCGGTATCGCCCGCCGGGCGGCGGAAGCCGGCCGCCCGCTGTTCGTGCTGTGGCTCGACGCACATCCTGATTTTCACACGCTCGACACCACGACCAGCGGGAATTTGCATGGCGTGCCGCTGGCTTATGCCAGCGGGCAACCCGGCTTCGAAGGCTACTTCCCCAGCCTGGCGGCTTGCGTGGATCCGGCCCGTATCTGCACACTGGGCATCCGCAGCGTCGATCCGGCGGAGCGCGAAGCGCTACGCAAGGCGGGCGTCACCGTGCACGACATGCGGATGATTGACGAATACGGCATGGCCCCGCTGCTTCGCGCCTTTCTCGAGCGGGTCAGTGCCGAAAACGGCATGCTGCATGTCAGCCTCGATGTCGATTTTCTCGACCCTTCGATCGCGCCTGCCGTCGGCACCACCGTGCCGGGCGGCGCCACCTTCCGCGAGGCTCATCTGGTGATGGAGATGTTGCACGACAGCCATCTCGTCACCAGCCTCGATCTGGTCGAGCTCAATCCCGCACTCGACGAACGCAACCGCACCGCAACCCTTCTCGTGGACCTGACCGCGAGCCTGATGGGCCGGCGGATCATGGACCGTCCCACACGGAGTTATTGAACTGTGACCCCCCGTCTGAACATCGTGCCCTTCGTCAGCGTCGATCACATGATGAAGCTGGTTCTTGCCGTCGGCATCGATCGCTTTCTCATCGATCTCGCTGCCTATATCGAAGAGGATTTCCGACGCTGGGAATTGTTCGACAAGACCCCGCGCATCGCTTCGCACAGCATCGACGGCGTCATCGAACTGATGCCTACGAGCGACGGACAGCTCTACGGCTTCAAGTATGTCAACGGTCATCCAAAAAACACGCGCGACGGGCGCCAGACCGTGACGGCGTTCGGCGTGATGGCCGATGTCGGCAATGGCTATCCGATGCTGCTTTCGGAAATGACCATCCTGACCGCGTTGCGCACGGCGGCGACGTCGGCCGTCGCGGCCAAATACCTTGCTCCCAATGCGGCGGACTGCATGGCAATCATCGGCAATGGCGCCCAGTCGGAATTCCAGGCCATCGCCTTCAAGGCCCTGCTCGGCATCGACAGGCTTCGCCTCTATGACATCGATCGGTCGGCATCCTTGAAGTGCGCGAAAAACCTTGCGGGGTTCGATTTCGACATCGCGATCTGCGCTTCGGCGCAGGAGGCGGTGGAAGGGGCTCACATCATCACGACGGTCACCGCCGACAAACGCTCCGCGACCATCCTGACGGATAACATGGTCGGATCGGGCGTGCACATAAATGCCGTCGGCGGCGATTGCCCCGGCAAGACGGAATTGCATCGCGATATTCTGCTGCGCTCCGACATATTCGTCGAATACCCGCCGCAGTCGCGCATCGAGGGTGAAGTCCAGCAACTCGAGCCGGACCATCCCGTGACGGAGTTGTGGCAAGTGATGACCGGCAAGGCCGCCGGCCGCCGGGATGCCAGCCAGATCACCTTGTTCGATTCCGTCGGCTTTGCGATCGAGGACTTTTCCGCGCTGCGCTACGTCCGCGACCAGCTTCAGCGCACCGGCCTCTACGAGGAGCTCGATCTGCTGGCGGACCCGGATGAGCCACGCGACCTCTTCGGCATGCTGCTGCGCGCCGACAAGGCCGCCCAGATCACGGCCGTATCCAGCTGAGTTTTCGCAGAACCTGCGGCCGAATGTCCGCCTCGCAATAGCTGCGGCGCCGAGCGGCGCGCGGCTCGATATCCTAAAGCGGTTCATCGTTCGATGGAAATGACGAAGCGCTCTATCACTTTTATGCAATTCTCCAGGGAAAGCGCTACACGCTTTTCCGGGAAGACCGCTCTACACTTTTCCTGGAATTGTTTTAGCTCTTCGGGCTCAAGCCCACTTCAAACCACTTCTTCGACATCTGCGCGAGCGTACCGTCCGCGGCCATCTCGCCGAGCGCCTTGTTGAGGATCGCCTGAAGCTCGGGCTCCTGCTTGCGGATGCCCAGGCAAACATTTGACGCCATGATGGCGCCGACGAGACGCGGACCGCTTGTGATCAGCGTGCCGTTGCTCTTTGCCGCGCGGTCCCTCGCGAAGACGACATTGTCGGTCAAGGCAGGCTGTTTCGTGGCTTGCGCGCCATTAGCAAGGCGGCGGGCGCTGGTGTGCGCCAGACGACTTGATAGGCTTCTACTACATTGCTGGCCGTGACACTGAGCCCGGGAAGCGCGATCCAGGCCGGCGGCTGGCGTTCGAGCAGGCCGAGAATTGTGGCAATGCCCGTAGCAACGCCCTGATCGTGAGGCAGTTGCGCGGCGATGCCCTTGATCAGGCCTCCACCAACGAGGTCCGTGGCGACGTCGTTGCCGAGGTCGACTGTCGTCACCGGAATAGCCTTGCCCGCATCGCGGATCGCCGCGACGGCAGCGATTGCCGGCACGTCCCAGACGGCAAACAGTCCGGCGAGCTCCGGATTGGCCTGCAGCAAGTCGGCGGTCGCGGCTCTCGCTTGCGACACGTCGGCAAACTTGCCGCGAACCAGCGTCAGGTCGGGACGTCGAGCAGCCATCCATTTTCGGAAAGCAATCTCGCGCTCATGCGTCGCGAAGAAATCGATGCCATAGGCCAGAACGCCGACCTTTCCGCCCTGTGGTATATGTGGCGCCAGGAGTTCTGCGCCGATCTGACCGAGACCGAAATTGTCGCTGGAAACAACGCTGACGTAATCCTTGCCGGGCAGCATGCCGGTTGGGGCATTGTCGAGCAGCAACAGCTTCTTTCCGGCCGCCGATATTGCACGATGCGCGTCGGCGGCACGGTTGCTGCCGATTGGAATGGAGACCACCGCATCCACGGCTTCGCCGGCCAGCCGTTTCAGTTCCGAAATTTGCCGCTCGATGTCGAAGCCGCAGTCGACGACCTCGACCACCGCCGCTCCGTAGCGGCCAAGCGTGGTGACGATCCCGGCCAATTCCTCCTTAGCCCAGTCGCTCTTGGTGGTGTGGAGAACGATGGCGACCGAGAAGCGCCGGTTGCGGGCGAGATCGGCGTCGGCATTCGACAACCCGACCTGGTCGGCTGGAACCGCCCGTTCGCCATGCGGCCCAAGGCCGGTGATCGCCATTCCTCAACCCTCCCCAGGTTCACGCGGCCCGGCCGACTTGGCGATGCTATGCAAGCGCTCCTCCCGGTGGCCGTGGCTTTGCCGGGCGAGCGCTGGTTCCGAGTGCGGCCCGCGCGAGAAAATCCTTGAATTCCGGATGCTCACGCGGTGAACCGAGCGTAATCCACCCCTGCAGAAATTTCGCATCGAACAGTGCTTCCGCAACGACTTGGGCGGCGCCGACCAGTCCGGCCGAGCCGCCCATCTGCGAACGGACGATGCGCAGGTCGCGGGTGACGATCGGATGCGACTGGCGATAGACCGCCTCGCGTACGGCTGCCAACAGTATGTCCCCGGTCTGGGCCACGCTGCCGCCGAGTACGATCAATGACGGGTTCAGCAGATTGGCCAATGGCGCCAGTACCTCGCCGACCGCACGGCCGCAACGCCCGAGAAGGTCGATACAGAACGGATCGCCCAATTGGGCGCCGTGGCCAGCGTCGGTGACCGTCACTTCGCCGGCGCGCGCAAGCATCTCGGCCAGATAGGGGCTGCTCCCGCTCTCGGCCGCCTGGCGGGCCTCGCGTCCGAGCGCTTCGCTGCCGGCAACAGCTTCGAGATTTCTGCCCTCGATGAAAGTATGACCGATCATGCCGGCAGCGCCCTGCGCGCCACGGTGCAACGCTCCCTCCGAAACCACGCCGGCGCTGATCGAGCGGCCGAGCTTGACGAAGATCATGTCGGCGAGGCCGCTGCCGGACTTCAGTTCGCCCATCGTCATCGTCTGGACGCCGCTTCGCACCCATACCGGCGCGCCGACAAGCGTGGCCAACTGCTCGACGAAAGGGAATCCATCCCAGTTCTGGAACGCATTCAGCGCCGGCGCGAACAGCCGCTGATCATCGCATTTCTCAACGGCTCCGGGCACCGCCAGCCCGATGCCCCAGATGCTGGCCTCACTGCCATGCTCTTCCAGCATCCAGGCAAACAGCGTTGCTAGCCGCTGGACCACCGGCTCGGGACCTGCGGCCAGTTCCACCGCTTCGTGATGTTCGGCCAGCAGGCGGCCGGACAGGTCTGATACACCGACTGCCAGCGAGGAATGATCGAGCACGGCGGCCAGGATCATGCCAATGCGCGGCCGGAAGCGGACATGGCGTGGTGCGCGTCCGCCGATCGCCGGGCCGAGTTCGCCTTCTTCTATCAGCCCTAGCCGAAGCAGCGTGGCGAGACGATCCGTGACGACGGCGCGCCCCAGTTCCGACTGGTTCTCTAGCTCCTGGCGGGTCGTTGCCGCCTCGGTCCGTATAAGGTTGAGCAGCGTGGCCAGGCTGCCATGCGCGGATTCGCTGGCACGCGGCCGGCCGGCGGCGCGGCGCGGTTGGTCCGACTGTACGGGGTCTGTGGCGCTGCGCTCGTCCATAGTCTTGCCGAGGCTCATCTCCCGATCTCTATCGCTGCCGGCTCAGGGTCATCACGCCGTTAGCCATGGGTACCGTGGCCTCATTTACGGATCAAGCAGGAACTTATGTATTTTACAAACAAAAGTATGCCGACTTTTGCATTTTAATGATTGACGAGCGGCGAAAGGCGGGCATAAGTATCAGCCAGGCTCGGAGGAGGGCTCCTAACGTCGACAGCCCTCGCGAAGGCGAAGGATGTCGCACGTCCGTTGTCCGAATTCTTCTCCAGCCAAAGATGCCGGCCCCGCGCTGCGCGCGGTGATGCATCGGCTACAGGCAGGGAGGATACGAGATGCCGGTGAAACTGGCCTATCACGCCAATTGCTGGGGTGCGCTCGGTGGCAACGCCGTCGGCGTCACTTCGATCACCCAGCTTACCTATCGCACCTTCGGTGACATGGAGCAGGCGATCCGCGACATTGGATCGGCCGGATATACCGGAACAGAACTCTTCGACGGCAATCTCCTCGACTATCAAGGACGCAATGGCGCGCTGCGCGCTGCCTTGGACCAGTCCGGCGTCGTGCTCGTGGCCGGCTACTCCGGTGCCAACTTTATCTTCGACGATATCCTTGGCGAGGAGTTGGCGCGGATCGAACGCGGAGCGGCTGCCGTGGCCGAACTCGGCGGCGAGCATCTGGTCGTCGGCGGTGGCGCCAAGCGAGCCAAAGGCCGGCAGCCAGATGATTTCAAGCGCCTCGGCGCGGCGCTCGACAAGGTCATCGACATCGCAGCCAAGGCGGGCTTGCGCGCGCACTATCACCCGCATCTGTCGACCATCGTCGAAGGTCCCGACGAAGTTCGCGAGATTTTCAAACATACCGCGATCGATTTCTGTCCGGACACCGCGCATCTGGCAGCCGCTGGCGGTGATCCGGCCGCGCAGATTCGCGAATTCAGCAAGCGCATCAGCTATGTGCATTTGAAGGGCTGGCAGCGCGATCCCTTCGCCTTCACGCCGCTCGACCGCGGCGACCTTGATATGGAGCCGATCATCCAGGCGCTCGAGGACGCCGGATTTTCCGGCTGGATCGCAACCGAGCTGGATGCCTGGCCAGACCCCAAGCAAGGGGCGGAACTCAGCATGAAATATCTGAAGAGCGCTTTGAAGCAGAGTTGAACCGACAGGTACCAAGCCTGTCATCAGGGAGGAGACCCAAATGACACGTTTCAACACAATAGCCGGGACGTTCACGGCGGCATTGCTGGCCGCCAGCCTCTATACCGCAGCTCCCGCTTTCGCCGACCCCGATTCAGCACTCGCCGAACTGCAGAAGACAGTGCTCTCCAAGGGGCCGAACGGCGAAGCTCCAGCGTCGGCGGCGTCCGTCAATCTGACGCAGGAGGAACTGGCCAAGATCAAGGACATGAAGGCGACGGCGGCGGTCGTCATGCACTATGGCGGCAATGACTGGTCACGCGCGCAGATCGCCGGCCTCAAAGACCAGTTTGGCAAGATGGGCATCGAGGTGATCGCCACGACCGATGCCGGATTCAAGCCGGAAAAGCAGGTCGCCGACCTCGAAACTGTGATGGCCCAGAACCCCAAGATCATCGTTTCGATCCCCACCGACCCGTCGGCGACGGCGTCCGCGTACAGGGCAGTTGCCGATAAGGGCGTGAAGCTGGTGTTCATGGACAACGTGCCGGCCGGCTTCGTCGCGGGCAAGGATTACGTCTCCGTAGTCTCGGCCGACAATTATGGCAACGGCGTCGCCGCAGCGCATCTGATGGCCAAGGCGCTGGGGGGCAAGGGCGACATTGGTCTGGTCTTCCACGCCGCCGACTTCTTTGTCACCAAACAGCGTTATGATGGCTTCAAGAAGACGATCGCCGACAACTACCCCGATATCAAGATTGTCGCCGAACAAGGCATTGGCGGCCCGGACTTCACCGGCGACGCCGAAAAGGCGGCATCGGCCATCCTCACTTCCAACCCTGCCATCAACGGCATCTGGGCGGTGTGGGACGTGCCGGCCGAAGGCGTCATCTCGGCGGCCCGCACCGCTGGTCGCGACGACCTTGTCATCACCACCTGCGACCTCGGCGAGAACGTCGCAATCAATATGGCGGGCGGGGGCTTCGTGAAGGGCCTGGGCGCCCAGCGTCCGTTTGACCAGGGCGTCACCGAAGCCCTGCTCGCAGGCTACGGTCTGCTCGGCAAGGAGGCTCCGGCCTTCGTCGCCTTGCCGGCGCTGCCCGTCACCAAGGACACGCTGCTCGAGGGTTGGAAAGCCGTCTATCACGCCGAGGCGACCGACAAGATCAAGGGCAGCATGTAGCGCGCCCTGCGGCCGGCGCACTCCCAGCCGGCCGCACCTCTTCTCAATTCGACAGGAGACCATCATGACCAAGACGCTCAACGTGGCGATGATCGGCGGCGGCTTTATGGGTAAAGCCCATGCGCTCGCTTATGCGACGATGCCGATGTTCTTCTGGCCCGCCCCCGCCATCCCCGTGCGCAAGGTGGTGGTCGACATCACCGAGGCACTGGCCGACGAAGGCCGCCGTCGCTACGGATTCGAGGAATCATCCGCTGACTGGCGTTCGGTGGTGACGCGATCCGACATCGACGTCATTGACATCGTCACCCCGAACGACAGCCATGCCGCGATCGCGATCGCGGCCGCTGAAGCCGGCAAGCACATCATCTGCGAAAAGCCGCTGGCGCGCGGCGGCGACGAGGCAAAGACCATGCTCGACGCGGTGAACAAAGCCGGCGTCATCCACATGGTTGCCTTCAACTATCGTCGCACGCCGGCAGTGGCGCTTGCCCGCCAGTACATAGAGGAAGGCCGCATCGGTAAGATTCTCAACTTCCGCGGCACCTATCTGCAGGACTGGTCGGCCGATCCGGATTCGCCTCTGTCCTGGCGCTTTCAGAAGAAGATCGCCGGGTCCGGCTCGATCGGCGACATCGGCACCCATGTCGTCGACCTTGCCCGTTATCTGGTGGGCGAGATCGCCGAGGTCAGCGCGTTGGTGCGCACCTACAACAAAACGCGACCGATCCAACGCGGCAATCTCGACAGGCTCGGCGCGGCAGAGAGGAATACCGATACCGAGCGGGCTGAGGTCGACGTCGACGACGAGGTGATGACGCTGCTGAAATTCGCCGACGGCGCGATCGGTTCGCTGGAGGCGACCCGCAACGCCTATGGCCGCAACAATTTCATCACTTTCGAGATCCACGGCACCAAAGGCTCCATTGCTTTCAACTACGAACGGCGCGACGAATTGCAGGTGATGTTTGCCGATGATCCTGCGGATGCACGCGGCTTCAGGTCCGTCTATTCCGGTCCGGCGCACCCCTATGGGTCGGGTCTGTGGCCAATCCCGGCGCTCGGCATCGGCTATTCCGAAACCAAGATCGTGGAGTGTTTCGATTTCTTCTCGGCTATTGTTTCGGGCAAGCAGCCCTTGCCCAATTTCGAGGATGGCTACAAGACCGAGCGGGTGGCCGACGCGCTGATCGAATCCGGCCAATCCGGCCAGTGGACCAAGGTCCGACCATGACGATCGCGGCGCCTGTTCATGCGGTGGAAATGAAAGGCGTCACCAAATCCTTCGGCGGCGTCAAGGCGCTGGTCGATGTCGACCTGCGGGTAGAGAAAGGCGAAATCCACGCATTGCTCGGTGGCAATGGTGCCGGTAAGTCGACCATCCTGAAAGTGTTGAACGGCGTTCATGTGCCGGACACCGGTACCATTCTAGTCGATGGCAAGCCACTCGCCGAAATCTCGCCCGAAGCTTCAAGGCGGGCGGGCATCGCCATGATCTTCCAGGAAATGAGCCTCATCCCCACGCTGACCGTGGCGCAGAATGTTTTCCTGACCCGCGAAGCCAAGGTCGCGTTCGGCCTGATCGACGATCGCACCGCCGAAAAGCGCGCCAAGGACCTGTTCGACATGCTGCAGGTCGAGGTCGATCCGAAAGCGACGGTCGGCAATCTCGGCGCCGGCCAACGGCAGTTGACGGAGATCGTCAAGGCGATCTCGCAGAATGCGAAAGTGCTGGTCCTGGATGAACCGTCGACGGCGCTGGCGGTATCCGATGTCGAGCGGCTGTTTGCCTTCCTGCGCAAACTGAGATCGGAAGGCGTCGCCATCATCTATGTCTCGCACCGCATGGACGAGATAGCCCGCATCGCCGACCGCGCCACGATCTTGCGCGATGGCCGCAACGTCATCACCGCGCCGATGTCGGAACTGCCGATCGAAACGATGATTGAGCATATTGTCGGCAAACGCTCGCGTGGTCTGTCCGACGTGGGACGCGGCGAATCGAATGTCGGGGCGCCGCTGCTTGAGCTCGACGGTGTTTCAGGGGTGGAGAAACCGAAGAACGTCAGCTTCGTCGTCCACAGCGGCGAAGTGGTCGGCCTAGCCGGGCTGCTGGGCTCCGGGCGGTCGGCGATCGCGCGCGTCATCGCCGGCATAGATCCGATCGTCGAAGGCGAGATCCGCATTGCCGGCGAGCCGGTGGCGATCGCCAGACCAAGTGACGCCATCGAGGCCGGTGTGGCGCTGGTGCCGGAGGATCGGCTACGGCAGGGCGTCATCGCGGAGCATTCGGTCGCCTCCAACATGACGCTCGCCGTGCTCGACCAGTTGAGCAGCAAGGCCTTTGTGTCGACGAAAAAGATGCGCGAGCTGACTGATCGCCAGATCGCCCAGCTGCGGATCAAGACTGCATCGCGCGACAGCCCGGTGCGCACACTTTCGGGCGGCAACCAGCAGAAGGTCGTCATCGGCAAATGGCTTTCGAGGAATCCGGAGATCCTGGTCCTCGACGAGCCGACCTCCGGCATCGATATCGGTTCGAAGTCGGAAATCATCCTGCTGGTTCGCCAGCTCGCCAACGCCGGCAAGGCAATCATCATGATCTCGTCGGAGCTGTCCGAGATGCTGTCGGCCTGCGACCGTATCATCGTCGTCTCCGAGGGGCGCGTCGTGAACGATGTCAGCCGCGCCGATCTCGACGATCCCTCGGCGCCAAAGAACGATCCGGTTGCGCGACTCCAGGCGGCCGAGCGCAAGCTGCAGATCGTCATCCAGAAAGCGCTGAGCAAGAGCCAGGGAGGAATACATGTCCACTAGTCAGGCTGCCGCGTCCCAGTCCTCGCTGGCAGCGAGGCTTGGGCTCACCAACTGGCGGCAGAACATCATCTACATCGGTTTCGTCGTCATCTTCATCATTTTCGCGATAACGTTGTTCGACAAGGGCTTCCTCAACCTCAACAACCTGCTCAACATCGTGCGGCAGACGGCGATGATCGCGGTGATGGCGATCGCCATGACCTATGTTCTGTCGGCAGGCGAGATCGACCTGTCCGTTGGTGCCGTCGCGGGTCTCGCCTCGGTGACGACGGCGATGGCGATCGACGCCGGCGGACCGATCACCGGTGTGATGGCGGGGCTCGCCACAGGCGCCGTCGTCGGCACCTTCAACGGCCTGTTGACGACGCGGGTCGGAATTCCATCCTTCCTTACCACGTTGGCTATGATGGGCATCGCTACCGGCACCGCAATGTGGATCAGCGATACGGCTGCGGTGCCGATCATCTCGAAGAGCTACTCCTGGATCTTCGGCGGCGGCAATGTCGGGCCGGTGCCGGTGCTGCTGATCTGGATGCTGGTGCTGGGAGCCGTCGGCCACGTCGTTTTGAGGCGAACGAGCTTTGGCCGCCGCGTGCTGGCCACCGGCGGCGGCGAGATCGCGGCGCGTTATTCCGGCATCGACACCAAGTCGGTCAAGTTCCGCGTGCTTACCATCTCGGCCATGGCGGCGGCGCTGGCCGGAATGCTTTACGCCGGCCGGCTGCAATCGGGGCGCTTCCAACTCGGCCAAGGCGACGAACTGTCGGTGATAGCCGCGGCGGTGCTTGGCGGCACCAGCCTGTTCGGCGGCTCCGGCACGGTGATCGGGACAATTGTCGGCGCGCTGATGATCGGCCTCATCAATAACGGCCTGATTCTGATGGGGTTGGAGTTCAGCCAGCAGCTAATCGCGCGCGGCGCCATCATCATCCTTGCCGTTGCACTCAGCCAGGGGAGGAAATGAGATGACGGTTCCCTATACGGTCATCGGCACCGTGGTTGCCAAACCCGAAACCCGCGATGAACTGCAAAGAATCCTGTCGGGCCTCGTCGAACCGACACGTGCCGAGGAGGGCTGCATCAACTACGACTTCCATGTCGACCCGGCTGACCCCTGCGTATTCATGTTTTACGAGAACTGGCGTTCGAAGGACGATCTCGACAGGCACCTCTCCATGCCACATCTGATGCCGCTGTTCGGGAAGCTCGACGACCTCGTTGCGCGGCCGGTGGATGTCCGTCAATTCGTCATGCTCAGCCAGCTGGCGCTGGCATCGCATGAGCGATCGTTTCCAACCCCGCGCGGTGAGAGCAGATCCGATGGAGACAGGTAAAGCGCTCGGGACGCGGGTGACAGCTGAAAGTGCCAGCTTTTGACGGAACGCCAATGGCCTCAGCCGGAAACCAGGTTTGTCAGCATGGTTGCCGCCTCGGTGCCGGCCAAGCCGAGGTCGAGAACGCTGCTCATGTGATTGGCTCCAGGAAGGGCGGTCTGCGAGACCTGTAGTCCCTGCTCCTTCAGATGCCGCGCAAACACCTCGGCCTGCCTGTGGAATGGCGGCGTTTCGTCGGCGCCGACAGCGATCTCGACCGACACTGACGGATCGAAACGGCGGGTGAGCGGCGAGAACCTGGCTGCATCCTCGTCCGTGATCGCGATCTCGGCGGCAAGGAAGGAGGTCTGAAGCGGCTTCAGGTCGTAGAGCCCGCCAAGCAGCAACGCGCCTTTGATTGTCGATGTCCGGCCGTCGTCATTGAAAAGCATCGTCGCAAGTTGGGCGCCGGCTGAATGTCCGCTCACGGTCAGGCGCTCGGTATCGCCGCCGTGATCGCCGATATGGTCGAGCACCCAGCTTTTGGCGCGCCGCACCTGGTCGACGATCGTGGCCATCCTCACAGCCGGCATCAGCGCATAATCGACGATGACCGCGATTGCGCCGGCGCGCGTCACCGTCTCGGCGACATAGGAATAGTCGCGCTTGGAGAACATGCGCCAGTAGCCGCCATGGATGAACACATGGACCGGCAGGCGGTCGCGCTTGCCCTCCGGAAAGAACAGGTCGATGGTCTCGGTGGCATCCGCTCCATAGGCGATGTCGGCAACCATCGGTATTGTTGCGCGCACCTCCGTGCTGCGACGAACGATCTCGGCGACGATGTCGTCGAACTCGGCGACGTGGTCGCGGATGCGGAAAGGATCATTCTGCATGGGGTGCCCGTTCACATGGTCACGGCGATGTACTTCGCCTCCATGAACTCGGCAATGCCGTGCTTCTGTCCGCCTTCGCGGCCAAGGCCGCTCTGCTTGACGCCGCCGAAAGGTGCCGCCGGATCCGACATCAGGCCGCGATTGAGCGCGACCATGCCCGTTTCGATCTTCGATGCCACGTGCATGCCCCTGGCCAGATCACGCGTGTAGATGTAGGCGGCAAGGCCGTATTCCGTGTCGTTGGCGCGCGCGATGACTTCGTCCTCGTTCTCGAAGCGGCTGATCGGGGCCACCGGACCGAATATCTCCTCCTGCGCCATCTCGGCATTGGCGGGCACGTCCCGAAGGACGGTCGGCGGATAGAAATAGCCCTTGTCGTCGGCGACCGCGCCGCCGCACAGGATCCTGGCCCCACGGGCGACCGCGTCCTTGACCAGCCGATCGATCTTGTCGACGGCCTTCCTGGTAATCATCGGACCGCATTCGGTGTCCGGGTCGGTGCCTGAACCGAGCTTGAGCGCGGCCATGCGTTGGCGCAGACCTTCGGCAAAAGCGTCATGGATGCCGGCCTGCGCGTAGATGCGGTTGGCTGCCGTGCAGGCCTCGCCGGCGTTTCGCATCTTGGCGACCATCGCGCCGTCGAGGGCCGCGTCCAGATCGGCGTCATCGAAGACGATGAACGGGGCGTTGCCGCCGAGTTCCATCGAGCATGAGATGACGTGCTTGGCGGCTTCGGCCAGCAGAACACGACCCACGCCGGTCGAACCGGTGAAGGATAGCTTCCGGACGCGCGGGTCGGCGAGCATGGCGGAGGTCACTGGTCCGGGGTTCGAAGTGGTGAGCACATTGACGACGCCGGGAGGCACACCCGCCTCCTCGTACAGCGCGGCGAGCGCGTAGGCGGTCAGGGGCGTCTCGCTGGCGGGCTTCAGAATGACGGTGCAGCCGGCGGCCAGCGCCGGCGCGATCTTGCGTGTCGCCATGGCGGCGGGGAAATTCCAGGGCGTTATGAGCACGCAGATGCCGATCGGATGATAATCGACGACGATCCGGTTGGCGCCTGACGGCGCCAGGCCGAACTCGCCGCTGATGCGCACCGCTTCCTCGGCATTCCAGCGGAAGAATTCAGCCGCATAGGCGACCTCGCCGCGCGCGTCGCGCAGCGCCTTGCCGTTCTCCAGCGAGATCAGCGCCGCCAGCGTATCGGACCGTTCGACCATCAATTCGAAACAACGCCGCAGGATTTCCGAACGCTTGCGCGGCGCGGTTGCGCGCCAGCTTGCAGCCGCCTTCGCAGCCGCCTCGACGGCAGCGGCGGCATCGGCAATCGTGGCGTCCGGGACAGCCGCAATCACGGCCTCCGTGGAAGGATCGATCACCTCAATGAGGCGACCGTCGGAAGACGGTCGCCAGTGTCCGTCGATATAGAGGCCGTGCGAGAATGTGGTGTAGTCGAACATGTCCGGATCTTCGTTGAGTTGCCCTTGGGGTACGTTCATCTCATCACCTCTGGTCAGACTGAGCTTGCGGCCATGTCGCCGTCATAGGCAGCCCTCACCAGCCGCCGCATCGCGGCGATGTCGAAAGGACGAGGGTTGTTCTTGATCAGCCGATCGATGCCGAGCGCCTGCTCGGCGGTCCAGTCGATCTTGTCGTGTGGAAGACCCAGATCGGCCAGCGTGCGGGTGATGCCGATCGCCGCGAACAGCCGGGCCACCTCATCGATGGTGGCGCGCGCGGTCGCCTCGGCGCTCTTTGTCTCCGTCACCCCCAGAGCGGCGCCGACCGCCGCTATTTCGTCGGTCGCGGCGGGCAGGTTGTAGCTCATCACGTAGGGAAGCATCGTCGCCACGCCCAATCCGTGCGGCGTATGGGTAAGCGCGCCGACGGGATATTGCACGGCGTGGGCAGCCGCCGTTCCGGCCGTGCCGAAAGCGCAGCCGGCCGCCAGCGCTCCCATCATGACATCGGCGCGTGCGTCTTCGTCCGAGCCGTCCCGGTAAGCCTTTTCGAGACTGCGGCCCAGGAGTTGGATGGCCAGCAGCGCGAAATGATCGGTCAGCGCGCTCTTGCCGACAAAGACATGCCGCTGCGGCAAGTGCGGATCGGAGCCGCGTTTGGCGGACGTGAAGGCTTCGATCGCGTGGGTGAGCGCGTCGGCTCCGGCGATTGCCGTGAGGGAGGGCGGGCATGTCGCGGTGAGTTCCGGATCGCAGAGCGCGACCGCGGCAATGAGATGGGGACTGGAAATGCCGACCTTCAGTGTTCGCTCCGGATCGGAGATCACCGCTACCGGCGTCACTTCCGAACCGGTGCCGGCGGTGGTCGGGACCGCGATTACCGGGAGCGTGGGGCCGGCCACCTTGAACTCCCCGTAGTAGTCCTGAAGCCGCCCGCCGTGGCTAATCAGCAACGCGGCGCTTTTGGCCATGTCCAGGCAGCTGCCGCCACCGATCCCGATCACCATGTCCGGCTTGAAGTCCTTCGCATGGGCGACGCAGACGGCAACGCTGTCACGGGGGACATCCGGGAGGATGCGATCGTACACGAGCGTTTCGATCGAGCCAGCTCTCAGTGCCGCGCTGATTTGCGCGAACATTGGCGTTCCGGCGAAACGCTCATCCGTGCAGATGAATGCGCGCCGGCCATATTTGGCGGCAATATCAGGCAGCGCATGGCGCTGGCCTTTGCCGAAAAGAATCTCACGCGGCAACCGGGCTGCTGCAAATAGCGTCATGAACTGTGTCCTTCGAATATGGATTGGGGAGCGGGGGATCGGAGATCACCGCTTGCCCAGCGTGCGTGGCGTGGTTCGGGCAAGGCACGGGCCAGAGCCGTCGTCGAGTTTTCCTGCCTCACGAAATATCCTCTATAAAATCGTATAGGATATAGGATTGAATTGCGCGGAGCATCGTGTTAGAGGTCGCCCCTGTCAAGAGGCAAAACATGCAGAATCCAGACCTTACCGTCGACAATGACGCTCGGTTGATAGGCCGCATTCAGCGCGCCAACAGCCTGTCGGGCGACGTCTACGAGGCGATCTTCCAGCAGCTGATGTCGCTGAAAATAGCTCCGGGATCGCGGATCACCGTCGACAACCTTGTCAAGGAGTTCAACGTCTCGCATACGCCGATCCGCGAAGCTCTTGGGCGGCTGGAAGGCGAGGGCCTGGTGGTGAAAACCCATCTGATCGGGTACCGGGCCGCGCCCCAGATCACACGGCGCCGTTTCGACGAACTCTATGAACTGCGCCTGCTGCTCGAACCCGCAGCCGCCGCCAAGGCAGCCGCTGCGCTCGATGAAGCCCGGCTGATGATTTTGCAGGAGGCGGCTGGCGTGATGGCCAGGCGGGTGGGCAAGGACGAACGCCTGCGTTATTCGAACTTCGCCCGCCAGGATGCCATCTTCCACGACAAGGTCATGGAGTTCGCGCAGAACGAGCTCATCCGCGAAACGCTGAACCACCAGCACACCCACTTCCACATTTTCCGCCTGATGTATCACTCGCGGGTCACCGAGGAGGCGCTCGACGAGCACGAAGCCATCCTCGCCGCTTTCGCGGCCAGCGATCCGGTTGCCGCCGAAAAGGCGATGCGCGTGCACATAGAGAATTCGCGGGACAGGCTCCTGCCTGCATTCGAGTAGGCCGCGATGCCAGTTGCCACTCGCATCGACGGAAGCGTCACCGCTTTGCCGCCGGAGCCCACACCGGCTGTGGCTCCGGTGCTGCGCGCGGAAGGGCTTTGCAAACAATACGGCCCGGTGACCGTGTTGTCGGACATCACGCTGGATATTTTCCCTGGCGAGATCCATGCCGTCATCGGCGAGAATGGCGCCGGCAAGTCGACGTTCATGCGCTTGCTTTCCGGTTACATCGAGCCAACCGCCGGCAGCCTGTCCATGGCCGGTGACCGCGTGAGTTTCAGGACACCTCACCAGGCGCAGGCGGCCGGCATCGCGCTGGTACATCAGGAAATCCTCCTGGCCGAAGCGCTCACGGTGACTGACAATCTCTTTCTCGGCCGCGAGCTCTCCAGGCGCGGAATCGTCGATGATGGCGCCATGCGCCGCATAGCGGCCGCGAAACTGGCCGAGATCGGTTGCGAGGTGTCGCCGACCGCGCTGGTCCGAGACATTTCGCTGGCGGATCGCCAGCTCGTGCAAATCGCCCGCGCGTTGCTCGACGACCACAGGGTCGTCATCTTCGACGAGCCAACAGCGGTGCTGACCGGTGGGGAGGTCGAGCGTTTGCTCGCCATCATCTTCGGGCTCAGGGCGCGGGGCATCGCGGTTCTCTACATCAGCCATCGCCTCGACGAGGTGCAGCGGCTGGCGGACAAGGTCACGGTCCTGCGCGACGGCAAGATGATCGGCACCTATCCCGGCCATGCGTTGAGCCAGGCCGACATGGCGCAGCTTATGGTCGGGCGCGAACTCGCCGCGCTTTATCCTCACAAGCGCGAGGTCCAGACGAGCCGGCCCATGCTGACCGTCAGAAACGCGACTGTTCCGGGTTATGCACGGGACGTGTCCTTTACCGTTCACAAAGGCGAGATTCTTGGCTTCGCCGGCATGATCGGGGCGGGGCGAACCGAGTTGTTCGAAGGCATTGTGGGGCTTAGGCCGGCGACGGCTACGATCGAGCTCAACGGGTCGCCGATACAGATACGTTCGCAGCGCGAGGCCATAGAGGCGGGCATCGGCTATCTGACGGAAGATCGCAAGGGCAAGGGCCTGCTTTTGCAGGAGCGGCTGGCGCCGAACCTGACTCTCTCGTCGCTTGACCTTCTGCATCCGGGACTGCTGGTTCTGCGCGGTCGCGAATCCGAGGCGCTCGCCCGGGCCGTCTCCAGCTACGACATCCGGGTGAAGAGCCACAACGCCAGGGCAGGGCAGCTTTCGGGCGGAAACCAGCAGAAACTTCTGCTGGCCAAGGTGCTCCTGACCAATCCTTCGGTCGTGATCATCGATGAGCCGACGCGCGGGATCGACATCGCCAACAAGGCGCAGATCTACGCCTTCATCCAGGAACTCGTGGGCCAAGGCAAAGCCTGCATCGTCATCTCGTCGGAGATGCAGGAACTGGTCGGCATCTGCGACCGCGTCCTGGTCATGCGCGAAGGCAGGATCAGCGGCGAGGTCTCGGGCGAAACGATGATCGAAAGCAACATCGCGCTGCTGGCGACCAGTGACAAAGGCCATGGCACGGCCCAAGGAGGAAGACAGTGACGGCGCTTACCCATTCCATGTCTGCCCGAAGCGACAGGCAGCACCATTTCTCGTGGACGGATGCCGGCCCTTTCCTCGCATTGTTCGCACTGCTGGTGGCGGGATTCCTCATCAATCCGGATTTTCTTTCCGCGACAAACCTAGGCAACGTGATCACGCGCAGCGCTTATGTCGCCATCATAGCCGTCGGCGCCACATTCGTGATCTCATCAGGCGGGCTCGACCTTTCGGTCGGCTCGATGGTCGCCTTCATCGCCGGCGTCACGATCATGTTCATGAACATGATGGCCCCCAGCCTCGGCCTTTGGGCCATCCCGGCAGGCATGGTGATAGCAGTCGTCGCGGGGCTTCTATGCGGCCTCGCGAACGGTCTCATCGTCACGGTCGGAAGGATCGAGCCGTTCATCGCCACGCTCGGCACAATGGGTATCTTCCGCGCACTGATCACCTACATGACCGACGGCGGCACGATCCCGATCGATCGCTCGCTGCGGGACGCGTACCGGCCGGTCTATTTCGGCGCCGTCGCGGGCATTCCGGTGCCGATCCTTCTGTCGGCGCTCGTTGCGGTGGTCGGCGCATTTGTCCTCTACAAGACCAAATATGGCCGCAAATGCGCGGCGGTGGGCGCGAACGAGGACGTCGCCCGCTATTCGGGCATCTCGGTCGTCAAGACGCGCACCATTGCCTATGTCATCCAGGGTGCATGCGTGGCGGTCGCCGCCATCTGTTACGTGCCTCGTCTGGGAGCCGCCACCCCGACCACCGGACAGCTTTGGGAGCTGCAGGTGATAACGGCCGTTGTCATTGGCGGAACGGCGCTGCGGGGCGGCAAGGGCCGCATCTGGGGCACCATCGCCGGTGCGGTGATCCTGGAGCTGATCGCCAACCTGATGGTGTTGTCGGATTTCGTTTCCGAATACCTCGTCGCCGCGGTGCAGGGCGTCATCATCATCATCGCCATGCTCGTGCAAAGATTTTCGAAATAGCTCGTCTTCGGACCGGACGGGCGCCTGTTGTGTGGTCCATATCTCTGGGAGGTATTTATGTTTAGCAGGAAATGGGTTGCCGTTGCGGCAGTCGGCGCACTGATGGTGGCCGGCCAGGCGCTTGCAGCCGACAAGAAGGTGGTCGCGGTGTCGATCCCGGCGGCGGATCATGGCTGGACGGCCGGCATCGTCTATCACGCGCAGGCCGCCGCAAAGGAAATCAACGCGGCCTTCCCGGATGTCGAAGTCGTCGTGAAGACGTCGCCCTCGGCGGCCGACCAGGTAAGCGCGCTGGAGGATCTGTCGGCCAGCCGCAAGATGGATGCGCTGGTGATACTGCCCTACACCTCCGAGGAACTGACCCAGCCGGTGAAAGCCATCAAGGAGATGGGTACGTTCATCACCGTCGTCGACAGGGGATTGACCGACCCTTCCATCCAGGACCTGTATCTTGCCGGCGACAACATCGCGGTTGGCACCAACACGGCGAAGTTCATGATCGACAAACTGGGCGGCAAAGGTGACGTCGTCGTGCTGCGCGGCATTCCCACCGTCATCGACGACGAGCGCATCAAGGGCTTCGAGGATACCATCAAGGGCACCGGCCTGAAGGTGCTCGACATGCAGTATGCCCACTGGAACAGCGACGAGGCCTTCAAGCTCATGCAGGATTACCTGGCCAAGCACCCGCACATCGATGCGGTCTGGGCCAATGACGACGACATGCTTCTCGGTGTGCTCGAGGCCGTCAAGCAGTCCGGCCGAACCGATATCAAGCTAGCGCTCGGCGGCAACGGCATGAAGGACATCGTGAAGAAGGTGATAGACGGGGATGCGATGACACCGGTCGAGACGCCGTATCCGCCGGCGATGATCAAGACCGCTATCTACATGACCGTGGCCAACTTGATCGGCCAGGCTCCGGTTCGCGGTGCCGTCAAACTCGACGCCCCGCTCATAACCCAGGCCAACGCCAAGGAATATTACTTCCCCGACTCCCCGTTCTGAGGCCCGCATCCGAATGAGGCAAGGCGCGTGATGCGCCTTGCATGCCAACAACAGAGAGGAAGAGCTATGCCAGGCAAGAAGATATTGATGCTGACCGGTGAGTTCACCGAGGAATACGAGATTTTCGTTTACCAGCAAGCGATGGAAGCCGTTGGTCACACGGTCCATGTCGTCTGCCCCGACAAGAATGCGGGCGACCTGATCAAGACCTCGCTGCACGATTTCGAAGGGGACCAGACCTACACCGAAAAGCTCGGGCACTACGCGCTGATCAACAAGACGTTCTCGGATGCGGAAAAGCAGCTCGACCAGTACCACGCGGTCTACTGCGCGGGCGGACGCGGACCGGAATACATCCGCACCGACAAGCGGGTGCAGACGATCGTTCGACACTTTCACGAGACCAAGAAGCCGATCTTCACGATCTGCCATGGCGTGCAGATCCTGATTGCGGTCGACGGCGTCGTGCGCGGCAAGAAGGTCGGGGCGCTGGGCGCCTGCGAGCCGGAAGTCACTCTCGCGGGCGGTACCTATATCGACCTCTCGCCGACGGAAGCCTATGTCGATGGTACGATGGTGTCGGCCAAGGGATGGACGGCGCTGGCCGCCTTCATCCGTGAGTGCCTGAAAGTGCTCGGCACGGAAATCCGCCACAACTGAGCCGCTAACCAAGGCGGAGGCCGGCGCGCTGCCGTGGCGTGTCGGCCTCCACCAGTGATGCCGAGACCTTCGCCGATGCGGACGACTGTATCGAGCGTCGTGCAAAAGGTATGCGCGCGGTGAGTCCTGCCGGTTTAGCGGCCGACAGGATCGCCGGACAGGTCCAGCTTTTTCCTTACGCAATCGCGAGCGGAAAAACGTTACGCACTTTTCCTGGGGTTGCTTTAACGCGCGGCGGCAATCCAGTCGGCAAGGCTGCGGGCGAAGCTTCGCGGCACGATCAGGTCGCAGCTGCTCTCGCCCGTTCGCAGATAGAGCGCCGGCACGTGATGGACGGACGTCTGTACGGCACGGCCGGGAGCCGAAGCGGCGGACGACCAGTCGACCGGCATGCAGGCAGAGAGAATGTCCTGAAGACGCGCACCCTCCATCCTGAATCGCACCCGGCCTTCGCCGAGCAGAACCGAGCAGCCCAATTCAGGATCGATCGCAATGGCCGGCGGTTCCGCACCTGTCTCGACGATCAGCCAAAGACGGCGGGGCGCGATCCTGACGATGAGGGCGCCAGCATGCCGAACCGTCTCGCCGACGTCGGCAGGAAGCGTCGCGCCCAAGGCCTGCGAGACGCTCGTTTCGAATCTTGCCAGTGTTCCGTCCCAGCCCTCGATCTGAACGATCGGGCAATCGGAGGCCCACAGGTTGAAGTCCTTCGACAGCACAGGTTCAACCATGCATGCGCTCTCCCTTGGGATCGAGGAAGACGGAGGGCACGACGCGGGCGCGAACCGTCTCTGTCCGCATCGGGTAGACCGCGGTGATCTCGTCTCCTTCGGCCGGGGCATTGCCGGCGAACAGCGCCAGTCCGACATAGTGGCCGAGTTCCGGGCTGAAGGTGACCGACGTGATCCGGCCGCGCCCGTGGCCGGTGACGGCATCGCCAGGCAGGAACAATATGGCGCCTCCGCGCAGCCGCTTGCCGTCCTCGATGCATTCCAGCCCGATGAGGCGCTGGCGGTCGGGCGCCTGAAACGCCGGGCGGCGTCGGAGGACGTCGCCGACGAATCCGCTGCGTTTGCCAACCATGCGGCCGAGGCCGAGATCGTCGAGCGTGGTGCGGCCATCGATCTCGGGCCCGGCGACATGGCCCTTTTCGACGCGCAGCGCACCAAGCGCCTCGACGCCATAGGGCTTGAGGCCGAACGGCGCGCCTGCTTCGATGAGACGGCTCCAGGCCTGTTTGCCGGCGCTGGCGCCGACATAGATCTCGTAGGCGCGCTCGCCGGAATAGCTGAGGCGAATAACGCGCAGGGCCCGTCCGTCGAACCCGGCTTCGATGACGCCCATATGCGGCAGCGTCTCGTTGGAGACATCGAGCGCGGGAAAGGCGGCGGCAAGGACATCGCGGCTTCGTGGCCCGGCGATCGACATCGCCGCCCACTCGTCGCTTACCGATGAGACCGCGACACGCAAATCCGGCCAGGCGGTGTCGAGCAGAAATTCCAGCCGCGACAAGACGTCGGCGGCCTTGGCGGTAGAGGTGGTCATGAAGAAGCGATTTTGCGACAAGCGCGTGGTGGTGCCGTCGTCGAAGACGATGCCGTCGTCGCGCAGCATGACGCCGTAGCGCGCGCGGCCAACGGGAAGCTTGGCGAAACCATTGGCGTAGACGCGGTCGAGGAAGATGGCCGCGTCCGGTCCCTGCACGTCGATCTTGCCGAGGGTGGAAATGTCCATCAGCCCGGCGCCGCCGCGTACGGCCCGCATCTCCGCGACATAGGCTTCATTCACGTCGCGTCCGGCATCGCGATAGAAATACGGACGCATCCAGAGGCCGACCTCGAGCATCTCGGCACCGTTTGCCAGGTGCCAGTCGTGCATCGGCGTGCGGCGGACCGGCTTAAAGTGATGACCGACGGCGCGACCGGCCAGCGCGCCGATCGCGACCGCCGCGTAGGGCGGGCGAAAGGTCGTGGTTCCGGTTTGCGCAATCGTTGCCCGGCGCAGCGCCGCCATGGCCGAAAGTGCTGCGAAATTGCTGGTTTTGCCCTGGTCGGTCCCCATGCCGAGCGTGGTGTAGCGCTTCAGGTGTTCGACCGATTCATAGCCCTCGCGATGGGCGAGCTCGATGTCCTTGGTGGTTACATCCATCTGTAGATCGACGAAGGCCTTGCCGCGCCCAGCGGAAGAGATCGCACGAAAGGGAGCGGCCGGGGCCCCTTCGAGATCGAGTTCATCCGGCGCCGGCATGGCCGCCGGTTTTCCACAGAAGCATGCCGCTTCGACGCCGGCGCGGTGGCCGTCCTCGATCGCGTCGGCGGTCGAGAAGCGCCCCATTACCGCGCCGGCGCCGAACTGGCCTGCCGGAAAGCCGCCCGGAACGAAGCCGTCGATGTCGTCGCGATAGACGGGCCTGACGCCAAGATGCGAGGTGAGATGCACCGTCGGCGACCAGCCGTCGGAGACGCAGACGAAATCGCAGGCGATTTCCGATTTGGCGCTCGGGCCGGCAAGCCGTACGGCCTTCACCGCATGGCTGCCGCGCAGATCGGCGATCCGGGTTCCGGAGCGGATCTCTACGTTCAGGCGTCCGGCTTCCGCCGCCAGACCGGCGGGCGGAGCGCCGCGCTGATCCGCGACCGTCACCTGCGCGCCGGCGGCGGCGAGGTCGAAAGCAGCGCGATAGGCACCGTCGTTCATCGTGGCCACGAGGATATTCTTCCCCGGCAGCACGGCGAAGCGGTTGAGATAGGTCCGGGCGGCGGACGCCAGCATGATGCCTGGCCGGTCGTTGTTGGAGAACACCAGCGGCCGTTCGATAGCACCGGCGGCAAAGATGATCGAGCCGGCGCGAAGCACGGTGAAAACCTGCCGCGCAGCGCCTTGCGCGACCTGGCCGTCATGCCGCTCGATCAGCCCCAGCGTGTTGCCGTCATAGGTGCCGAAGGCCATCGTCTTGCGCATCAGGGTGACGTTGGGCTGGCCTGCAAGCTCCGCCTCGATCTTTGTCAGCCAGGCTGCCGCCTTGCCATCGGTGCGCTCGGCAAGAAGCTGGCCACCGAGCAGAAAGTCCTGTTCGACGAGGACGACCCTGGCGCCGCTGGCTGCCGCGGCGCGCGCCGCCGACAGGCCGGCAGGGCCGCCGCCGACGACTGCAACATCGGCAAATGCATGCCGGGTCTCGTAACGGTCGGGATCGGGTTCGGTGCCGGCCCGGCCCAATCCCGCGGCTTTACGGATGAAATGCTCGTAGAACATCCAGGCGCGGCGGGTCGGACCCATGAAGGTCTTGTAGTAGAAGCCGGCGGAAAGAAGGGGCGCAAACAGGCCGTTGACGCTCTGCACGTCGAAGGCAAGGGACGGCCAGCGATTCTGGCTTTCGGCAGTCATACCTTCAGCCAGTTCCAGTGTCGTGGCCGGAAGGTTCGGTTCGCGCCGTCCACCGCTTCCGAGCGTAACCAGCGCGTTGGGTTCTTCCGGGCCGGCCGAGAAGATGCCGCGCGGCCGATGGTATTTGAAGCTGCGGCCTGTCAGCATGAGCCGATTGGCAAGCAGCGCGGAAGCAAGCGTATCGCCTCGATAGCCGCCCAGCTCGCGGCCGTCGAATGTGAAGCGGAGCGGCTGCGTGCGGTCGATGCGGCCGCCGGCGGCCAGACGATTTCCAATCATTTTCATGCTGGCATGTTCCTGGTGAAGCCGACCGATGCGATAGCGTGGTTCCTCGTGTCGCGCTCGATGACCAGCCATTGCCGGCAGCCGGTCACATGCTGCCAGAATTCCCGGTGCAGCCCCGCCGGGTTCTTGCGCACATAGACATAGCGGTACCACGCCTCCGGATCGGGATCGTCATGCGCCGGACGCACCGCGGAAGCGTCGCCGCCATAGCGGAACTCGTCATGGTCGCGCGGGCCGCAGCATGGGCAGTCGATGCGAAGCATTTCTCTCGTTCTCTATTGCAGCCAGGCCGAGGGGCCGGCGCCGGCTTCGTCGAGCGTGTGGCCGGTCCGGAAACGGTCGAGCGCGTAGGCGGCGGTCAGCGGATGCGGCTTGCCGGTGGCCAGCATATGGGCAAAGCACCAGCCGGAGGCCGGCGTCGCCTTGAAGCCGCCATAGCACCAGCCGCCATTGAGATAGAGCCCTTCTATCGGGGTCGGGCAGATGATCGGACTGGCGTCCGGCGTCATGTCCATGACGCCGCCCCAATGGCGCAGCAGCCTGACACGCGAGATGCAGGGCATCAGGGCTATCGCCGCCTCCGCCACTTCGCGCACGACGCCGAGATTGCCGCGCTGGGCGTAGGAATTGTAGCCGTCGAGATTGCCGCCGAAGACCAGCCCGCCCTTGTCGGACTGGCTGACATAGAAATGGTCTGCGCCATAAGCGACGACGTGATCTACCAGCGGCTTGAGCGGCTCGGTGACGAAAGCCTGGAGCACGTGGCTTTCGATCGGCAGTTCCAGGCCGGCCTCGGCGGCAAGGAGCGAAGTATGGCCTGCGACGGCGAGGCCGACCTTGCCGGCGCCGATGCGGCCCTTGCTGGTCTCGACGCCGACGATCCTTTCGCCGTTGCGGACAAAGCCGGTCACCTCGCAATTCTGGATGATGTCGACCCCGTGGCCGTCGGCAGCGCGCGCATAGCCCCAGGCGACGGCGTCATGACGCGCCGTGCCTGCGCGGCCTTGCAAGATCGCACCATGGATCGGAAATCGCGCGGTTTCGGAGAAATCGAGATAGGGTACCAGCCGGCGCACAGCGTCGCGGTCGAGTATGTCGGCGTCGATGCCGTTCAGACGCATGATGTTGGCGCGATGGCTGAATGTGTCGAGTTGATCGGCCGAATGGGCAGTGACGATCTGGCCGCGCTGCGAAAACATCACGTTGAAGTTCAGCGCCCGCGACAAGCCTTCCCACAGCTTGACCGAGAATTCGTAGAACTGGGTGTTGCCGTCGAGCAGGTAGTTGGAGCGGATGACGGTGGTGTTGCGGCCGACATTGCCGCCGCCGACATAGCCCTTTTCCAGAACGGCGACATTGCGGATGCCGTGGTTCTCGGCGAGGTAGAAAGCCGTCGCAAGGCCATGCCCGCCGCCACCGACGACGATCACGTCATAGGCGGGCTTCGGCTCGGCCGCGCGCCAGGCGCGCCGCCAGTTCTTCTGGCCGGAAAGGGCATTGCGGAAAATCGAAAACGCCGAATAGCGAGCCATGTTCATGGTCTAGCGGACGATCGGGCCGGCTGGGGTGCGGGTCAGCACTTCGGCCCCCGCATCGGTCAGCAGCACGGTGTTGGAGATGAAATGGTCGCCGCGGCCGGTGCCCATCAGCCAGGACAGGATGTGGAAGCTCATCCCGGTCTCGATTTCGAGATCGGAATCGTGCCTGAGGCCCGTCACCGAATTGCCGCCGGTCCATGAGGGCGGCTGGCCGATGCCAACGAGATAGCCGCAATGATGGCGGCGATAATGCGACAGGCCGGCCTCGTCGGCGACGCCTTGCCAGGCGGCGTAGACATCGCGCGCCCTGGCGCCGGGCTCGAGCGCCCTGACGACGGCCTCGAATGCCTTGGCCGTGACCTCGGCCATGGCGGCGTCTTCGTCCTTGATGTTGCCGATGCGGATCAGCCGGCCAAGCGGCGCGTGATAGCGCGAGACACAGCCCGACAGTTCGACGAAGACCGGCTCGCCGCTGCGATAGATGCCGTCGCCCCAGGTCGTGTGCTCCTCGCCGAGCCGGGCGGCGGGCCGGATGAACGGGCCGAAGCCCGGCGCGTGGCCGCCGGCGCGCACCATCGCCGCCACGCATTGGGCGGCAACCTCCTGCTCGGCGGCGCCGTCGGAGATGGCAGCGATGGCGGCACCTGCCGCAGCATCCGTGACCTTGGCGGCGCGGCGCATCAGCACCTGTTCCTCGGCGCTCTTCACCAACCGCATCTTGTCGACCAGTCCCGAGACGTCGCTCCACTTGGCGTCGGCCTGCGCCTCAAGCTTCAGGGCGAGGCCGTGGCTGAGGCCGGAGGTCCAGTTTTCGATGCCGATCCGTTTGCCGGCCAGGCCGAGTTCGGAAATGACGCGCGCGGCGAGGTCGGCCGCCGTCTCGCTGTCAGAGTGACCGCGGAATTCTGCTGCCTTCACCTGATTCTCGATCGTCACCTTCTCCATCGACCGGGTGACCAGGATAGGGCGCCGGTCGAGCGTGACGATCAGGAGGTGCGGCGCGAAATAACCCCAATGGTCGAGGCCGGTGAGGTAGAAAACAGTCTCCGGCGAGGCGAAGACGGCGGCGTCGAGCTTGCGCTCTGCCAATGCCGTGCGAACTTTCGACAAGCGGCCGGCGATCTCGGCTTCGGAAAAGGGATTGCGGTCCATTGAGGTGTCCTTGAGTTGCCGGTCCTGGGCTGATGGTCAGTCAATGACGATGGGATCGGGGGCCACGTCGCAGAGCCGCTCGCCGCCGCCTTCGGTGACGCTGGGGTCCTGACAGATGATGAGATCGAAGCCGGCCTTGCCATGCGTTGTCTCACGTCGGCCAGGCGCTGCGCGTATTCCGCCTTGCTGAACCCGCCCGACGCGTCCAAAGCCGTTTTCCTTCCTGCCCTCATCCAAATGCGGTTCGTATCCGCATCGAGAAAGCACATCTTAATTGTGCACAACTTGCGCATCACAAAGCCGCACAATCAAGCTCTATGGCGATTTTTCCAGATTCGTACAGTGCGTCTTGCGATATGTCCAGATGAGTTGTATACGTCTTAGTGCGCTTGACGCGATGGTGGAGAAACGTCGTTCGAGCCGACAACTATCGAAGAAGAAAAGGGGAATGCATGTTCACGTCACAGATATCCCGCCGCGCGCTCGTGAAGGCCGCAGCCTGTCTTGCGCTCGCCGCGACCGCATTCACGTCACTGCCGGCCCATGCCGAAACGACGCTGGAACGCGCCAAGAAGGACGGCTATATCCGCGTCGGCTTCGCCAATGAGGCGCCGTTCGGTTTCGCCACGCCTGACGGCAAATTGACCGGCGAAGCGCCGGAAGTCGCCAAGGCGGTGCTCGCCAAGATGGGCATTGCGCAGGTCGACGGCGTGCTGACCGAATTCGGCTCGCTCATTCCGGGTCTCAAGGCCGGCCGCTTCGACATCATCGCCGCCGGCATGTTCATCAATCCCAAGCGCTGCGCCGAGATCAATTTTTCCGAACCGTCCTATGGCATCGGCCAGGCCATGCTGGTCGCGAAGGGCAATCCGAAAGGCGTGAAGGACTATTCGAGCATCAAGGACAATCCCGATCTCAAGCTCGCCGTGATGGCGGGCGCCGTCGAGGGGGGATATGCGAAGGACGCCGGCGTTGCCCAAGGACAAGTCGTTTCCTTGCCCGACCAATCCAGCCTGGTCGCGGCGGTCCAGTCTGGCCGTGCCGATGCTGCCGCGCTAACCGCGCTCTCGATCGCCGACATGGCCAAGAAGGCCGATGGCGTCGAATCGACCAAGCCCTTCGGTGAAGTTGCCGGCAAGTCGGTGAAGGGCCATGGCGGCTTCGGCTTCCGCAAGGAGGACACCGATCTGCAGGAAGCGTTCAACGCCGAACTGAAGAAGTTCCTCGGTACGCCGGAGCATATCGCGCTGGTCGAGCCGCTCGGCTTCGGCAAGGATTATCTGCCGAACAAGTCGACTGCAGAGCTCTGCAAGGGCGAATAAATTCCCAACTGCTGGGCGGCGTGAAAACGCCGCCCTCTTTTTTCCTCGGAGAAGCAGATGGGTATCCGCACGCTCGTTGCCATGCTGGTCGTTTCGCTGGCCGTGATCGCGGCGCTGGCGACGCAGGAGACATACAGGCTGTTCCTACCGGGACTATTGCAGGGTGCCGTCCTGACGATCGAGATCGCCGTCCTCGGCAGCCTGCTGGCGGTCGTGATGGGGGTGCTCGCCGCGCTGGCGCGCATGTATGGTCCGGCGCCCCTCAGATGGCTGGCGACGGTCTATGTCGAAATCTTTCGCGGCACCTCGGCGCTGGTGCAATTGTTCTGGCTGTTTTTCGTGCTGCCGCAATTCGGGGTCACGCTCGACGCGTTTCCCGTCGCGGTGCTGGCGCTTGGCTTGAATGTCGGCGCCTATGGATCCGAATGCGTGCGCGGCGCAATCCAGTCGGTCGCGCGCGGCCAATGGGAGGCGGGAACGGCGCTCAACATGAGCCGCGCGCAAATGCTGCGCCGGATCATCCTGCCCCAAGCCTTCGTCGCCATGATCCCGCCCTGGGGCAATCTGTTCATCGAGCTTTTGAAATCGACGGCGCTGGTTTCGCTGATCACGCTCACGGACCTCGCCTTCAAGGCGCAGCAGATGAACCAGAACACCTTCAAGACCATTCCTATCTTCACGCTGGTGCTGTTGATGTATCTCGCCATGTCGCTCACCGTTTCTATCGGCATGCGGCTTCTCGAAAGGCGGGCCTCGCTCGGTCTGGCGCGGGGGAGGGCGGCGTGATCTGGGATTGGAGTTTTGCCGCCGAGATCCTGCCGGTGCTCGCACGCGCCGCCGTCGTCTCGATCGAGGCGACGCTGCTCGGCTTCGTCATCGCGGCTTTGCTCGGGCTGGTCCTCGCGGTAATCCGTATCGCGGTGCCCTGGACCGGCTGGACGATCTCGGTGCTGGTCGAACTGATCCGCTCGACGCCGCTGCTCATCCAGATCTTCTTCCTCTATTTCGTCTTTCCGAAATTCGGCGTCGTGCTCGACGCATTCACGGCCGGCGTTCTGGCCATCGGCATTCACTACGCCGCCTATTGCTCGGAAGTCTACCGCGCGGGCTTCGACAACATCCATCGCGGCCAGTGGGAAGCCTCGATCGCACTCAACCTCTCCTCCTGGACGACCTTTCGCGACATCATCATCCCGCAGGCGATACCGCCGATCGTGCCGGCGCTCGGCAACTATCTCGTCGCGCTGTTCAAGGAGACGCCGCTGCTGTCGGCCATCGCCGTGCTGGAACTCATGCAGACGGCCAAGATCATCGGCTCCGAGACTTTCCGCTACACCGAACCGATCACGCTGGTCGGCCTGTTCTTCCTGGCCATGAGCCTGGTTTCGGCCGCGCTCATCCGTGCCCTCGAACGCCTGCTCAACCGAAGGACCGCGCGATGACCGAACAACCGATGGTCCGTTTCGACAATGTCTCGAAGCGTTATGGCGCGCTCACCGTGCTCGACGGGCTGAACCTTGAAATCGCGCGCGGCGAGAAGGTTTCCGTCATCGGACCGTCCGGTTCCGGCAAGACCACGGTCTTGCGCATGCTGATGACGCTGGAGACGATCAATGACGGCGTCATCTGGGTCGAAGGCGAGCCACTGACGCATATGAAGCAAGGCGGAAAGCTGGTGCCCGCCAATCTTGCCCACATCCGCCGCATCCGGGCGAAGATCGGCATGGTGTTCCAGTCTTTCAACCTGTTTCCACACATGACGGCGATGGCCAATTGCATCGAGGCGCCGATGACCGTGCTTGGCATGAAGCGGGCCGATGCCGAGGCACGGGCGGCCGAGCTTCTCGACATGGTCGGGCTGTCGCAGAAGAAGGATCATTATCCTTCACAGCTTTCCGGCGGCCAGCAACAGCGCGTCGCCATTGCCAGGGCGCTGGCGATGCGGCCCAAGATAATGCTGTTCGACGAGGTGACGTCCGCGCTCGATCCGGAACTTGTCGGCGAAGTGCTGCAAGTGATAAGGCAAATCGGCCGCGAGCATGATCTGACGATGCTCATGGTCACCCACCAGATGGGCTTCGCCAAGGAATTTTCCGATCGCGTCTGCTTCTTCTATCAGGGCAAAATTTGCGAGCAGGGGCCGCCGGCAGAGCTTTTCGGCGCACCCAAGAATGAGCGGACGCGACAGTTCCTGCACGCTGTCCTGGAGGCTGGATGACGCTTGATACGGATGCCTCGGCCAAGACCGTGCCGCCTTCGCGTCCGCTTTCGGCGCGCGAACGGTTCGAACGCATCTACCTGATCCTGCGCGACCGTATCTGCCTTCTCGATTATCCGCCGGGGAGCCGGCTCTCCGAGGAAGAACTCGCCCAGGAATTCGAGATCAGCCGCACACCGGTCCGACGCGTGCTGGCGCGGCTCGAGGCCGAAGGGCTTGTGCAATCGATCCACGGCGTCGGTACGATCGTTACCGACGTCGACATCGAGGAGTTGCAGCAGGTCTATCATCTGCGACTGGAACTCGCGCTGCTTGTCGGCAAGCTTTCGCCAATTCCCCGAACGGCGGTCGACCTCGATCGCATCCGAGCGCTCATCGCGCGCTGCGATTCCGATATGCTCAACCCGGATCAGCGTGCCTTTCTGCAGCTGAACATGGACTTCTTCACTGAACTGTCCGGCATGACCGGGAACCAGCCCCTGCGCGAAATAAGCGAAAGACTGTATTTTCAGGTTGCGCGCGTAGTCCTCAAGATGATGCCGCAACTCGGCCTTGTGGAGGAGTTCACGGCCTTCCGGCGCGAAATGGAGGAAGTGCTGGCCGCGGCGGAAATCGGGGATTGGGAATCGATCGGGCACATCAGGCGAGCCCATATCTCGATGAGCTTTCGGCGCATGGTGCGCCATGCCGGCCGACATGATGAATTTGACGGCAAGACCTGACGGTCGTCCTTTGGCACGGTGACGCAGCTTGTCATCCCGGCGCCGAGAAGCGCTGCTGCTCCGTCCTCTTATTTAGGGTGCCGCCGTTCAGCCACGGCATCAGGCACCACCACCAGCTTGCCGACGAAATCCTTGGCGATGAAATCGGCTTGGGCGCGGTGGAAATCGGAAAGTCTGTAGACGCCGCCGACCAGCGGCCGGATCTTGTCTTCCTCGATATAGCGCACGATACGGCGGAAATCCGCGCGTGTGCCCTGGCTCGAGCCGTGGAGCTGAAGCTGCTTGAGATACATGGTCCTGAGATCGAGCTGGACGACCGGGCCGGCGATCGCGCCTGCGGTGGTGTAGCGGCCCTCGGGCCTCAGGATGCGCAACAGATCGTTGAAGATCGCGCCGCCGACAAGGTCGGCCACGACGTCGATGGGCTGGCCGCCGGTCGCCTTGATCACGGCTTGCGGCAGGTCGGCCACGCCACGGGTGATCACGGCTTCGGCGCCGATGTCGAGCACTGCCTGCTCCTTGCCCTTGCCGACGACGGCATAGGGAATGGCTCCGCGCGCCCGCGCCAATTGCACGATGCCGGAGCCGACGCCGCCCGAGGCGCCGGTGACCAGCACGCGTTCGCCGGCCTTGAGCCCTGCACGTTCCAGCATCTGCTCGCCGGTGAGATAGGCGCAGCAGAAGGTGGCGAGTTCGACATCGCTCAAGTCAGTGTCGACGACATGGGCGTTCTCGGCCGGTACAGCCTGGTATTCGGCGTAACCGCCGTCGCGGCCGTGACCCATATAGTCAATGTCGGCGAGCGAATCGTCGTCGCGATTGTAGATCGAGAAATCGACCATCACTCGTTCGCCGATGCGTTCCGGCGAGACCCCTGCGCCAACGGCAGCGACGGTGCCGACCGTGTCGGTGCCCTGGATACGCGGAAAGGTCAGGGTGTTGCCCTGGCGCCGCCATGTCGACACGGCCCCTGCGTCCTCCTCCGTGCCATAGGCGCCCTGGCGAACCCAGACGTCGGTGTTGTTCATGCCGCAGGCGCTGACCTTGACCAGCACTTCGCCGGCGGCGGGCACAGGCACTTTCACGTCGGTGCGGTAGACGAGCTTTTCCGGGCCGCCGTGGCCGGTAAGCTGCACGGCCGCCATGGTGGCGGGGAGGGTGGGATGAGAGGTCATCGCGTTCACTTCCGAATACTTGTAGGTGGCGCTGCCCCTCACCTTTACCCTCTCTCCGTGAACGACGAGAAGGTGCCGGCAGGCGGATGAGGGGCAGCGCCGATCTCGGCAATTAGAGATTGGCGAACACGCTCTTCACGGCATCGGCGGTCTTGGCCACCACGGTGTCAGCCTCCTCGCGCGTCAGGCAAAGCGGCGGGGCGAAGCCCAAAATGTCGCCCTGCGGCATGGCGCGGCCGATGACCCCGCTTGCGGCGAGGGTCGTGGCGATCTGCGGTCCGATCTTCTGCGCCGGATCGAAGAACACACGGTCGTCCTTGTCGGCGACGAACTCGACCGCCGCCAGCATGCCGTCGCCGCGCACCTCGCCGACGTTTTTGTGGCCGCCGACGGCCTTGGTCAATTCGGCGCGGAAATAGGCGCCGGTCTCGCCGGCATTCCTCACCAGATCCATCTCATCGATCAGTTCGAGGTTGGCCACACCCGCGGCGACGCAGATCGGATGCGCCGAATAGGTCCAGCCGTGCCCCAGCGAGCCGAGCTTGTCGGAGCCCTGCACCAGAACCTGCCACATCTTGTCGGCGACGATGACGCCCGACAGCGGCGCGTAGGCGGAGGTCAGGCCCTTGGCAATGGTGATCAGGTCCGGCTTGATGCCGTAATGGTCGGAGCCGAACATGGTGCCCAGCCGGCCGAAGCCCGTCACCACTTCGTCGGCGACCAGGAGCACGTCGTACTTCTTCAGCACCGCCTGGATTTTCTCCCAGTAGCCGGCGGGCGGCGGCACGATGCCGCCAGTGCCGAGGATCGGCTCGCCGATGAAGGCGGCGACGGTCTCGGGGCCTTCGGCCAGGATCATCTCTTCCAGCTTGTCGGCGCAATGCTGCGAGAACTGCTCCTCGCTCATCGAGCGGTCGGCGCGGCGGAAATAGTAGGGCGCCTCTGTGTGCAGGATCGGCGCGCGCGGCAAGTCGAAGGCATTGTGGAAAAGATCGAGCCCGGTCAGCGATCCCGTCATGATGCCGGAGCCGTGATAGCCGCGCCAGCGCGAGATGATCTTCTTCTTCTCCGGGCGGCCAAGCACGTTGTTGTAGTACCAGATCAGCTTGATGTTGGTTTCGTTGGCATCCGAACCGGAGAGGCCGAAATAGACCCTCGACATGCCCTTCGGCGCACGGTCGATGATCATCTTCGACAGCGTGATCGAGGCCTCGGTGCCGTGGCCGACATAGGCGTGGTAATAGGCGAGGTTCGTGGCCTGGGCGGCGATGGCGTCAGCGATCTTCTGGCGGCCATAGCCGACATTGACGCAGTAGAGGCCGGCGAAGGCATCGATACTTTTTCTGCCGTTGCTGTCCCAGACGGTGACGCCTTCACCGCCGGCCATGATGCGCGTCGGCGATTCACCGCGCGCGTGGGTGCCCATATGCGTCGAGGGATGGAAGAAGTGATCACGATCCCAGGCGGCGAGTTCGTTGGACTGGTCGAGCATTCTTTTGACTCCTTGAGGAACGTGGACGCGGCTTAAGCGACGTCCAGGCAAAGATATTTGAGATCGGTGAAAGCTTCGAGCCCCTGACGCGAACCCTCGCGGCCAATGCCGGACTGCTTGACGCCGCCGAACGGGATCGGCGCACCGGTGATCTTGACGCGGTTGATGGCGACCATGCCGTAGTCCAGCGCCCTGCCCAGGCGCTGCTGGCGGGCGCCGTTCTCGGTCACGACATAGGCGACCAGACCATATTCGGAGGCGTTGGCGCGCGCGGTCACCTCGTCCTCGCTGTCGAACGGCGTCACGGCTGCGACCGGACCAAACGTTTCTTCGCGCATGATCAGTGCCTCGTCAGATACGTCAGCCAGCAGCGTCGGCTGGTAAAACAACGGGCCGGCCTGGTGCCTTCTGCCGCCGGCGAGGCAGCGGGCGCCATGGGCGAGCGCGTCGGTGACCTGCTCCTCGACCTTCTTGACGGCGCGCTCATGCATCAGCGGGCCGATGTCGCTTTCGTCGGCAAGGCCATTGCCGGTCCGCAGCGCCTCGATGCGCTTGGCGAAGGCGGCGCAGAAACGATCGTAGATCGGCCGCTGGACATAGATGCGGTTGGCCGCGAGGCAGTCCTGGCCGGACGTGGCGAATTTGGCGTCGACGGCGATGCGCACGGCCTTGTCGAGATCGGCGTCGGCAAAGACGATCAGCGGCGCGTGGCCGCCAAGCTCCATAACCAGCCGCTTCATCGTCGGCGCGCTCTGGGCCGCGATCAGCCTGCCGATCTCGGTCGAACCGGTGAAACTCATGGCGCGCACGCGCGGGTCCTCGCACATTCGCCCGACTATGATCGACGCCTTGCCAGTGACGACGTTGAAGACGCCGGCGGGCAGGCCGGCGCGCTCGCCGAGTTCGGCCAGCGCCAGCGCCGAGAGCGGCGTTTCCGAAGAGGGGTGCGCGACGATGGTGCAACCGGCGGCAAGGGCCGCAGCCGCCTTGCGGGTCAGCATGGCGGACGGGAAGTTCCACGGCGTCACGACGCCGACGACGCCGAGCGGCTCGCGCCGCACCGTCATTTCCGCCTTCGCCAGATGGCTAGTTACGCTTTCGGCGTTGAGGCGCTTTGCTTCCTCGGCATACCATTCGACGAAAGAGGCGGCATAATCGATCTCACCGAGCGATTCCTTCAAGGGCTTGCCCTGTTCCAGCGTCATCAGCAGAGCGAGATCGTCTTTCGCGGCTATGATGAGGTCGAACCATTTGCGCAGGATTTTCGAGCGCTCCTGCGGCAACAGCGCCCGCCAGGCAGGGAAAGCGCGCGCCGCCGCGTCGATCGCACTTGCCGTCTGGCGGCCATCGAGCGCGGCGACAAAGGCCACCGTGGCGCCGGTCGCCGGGTCGGTGACCTCGAAGCTCTCCGCCGCCTCGCTTGCCGTCCAGTGCCCGTCGACATAGGCAAGCTCGCGCAGCAGCCGGCGGTCGGCGAGGCGGTCGAGCGCCTCATGGCGGTGCGAACGGGCAAAGTGCGCGGACATCATCGATTGCTCCCGATTGGGGTGATGCCGCAAGACTAGGGGCGTCGGCGCGAAGGATGAGGCTGTTTAGGTGCAGCTATATAGAGAGATTCTCTCTATTCGGCTGGGGAGCAGGACGATCTGTCTAGCCGCAGGGGTGGGGCGGGTGCTTTCGCGCATTCTCCGAGCGTACGGTGCCAGATGAACGCTGGTTTCGATCTCAGGACTGCACCGGCAACAGATCGGCAAGCGGTAGCACGGTCTCGTCCTTCACCGTCTTGATGACGATGTAGGTGAAGTAACGATCGATGCCGATTTCGCGTTCGAGCAAGGCATCGACCAGCCGCTGATAGGTATCGATATCGCGCGCCATCACCTTCAGAACGTAGTCGACGCCGCCGCCCACCGACCAGCAGGCTACAATCTCAGGTATGTCGCGGATGACACGCTCGAAGCGGTCGAAATCGGCCTGGCGATGGCTGGCCAGCGTCACCTCCATCAGCACGGTGGCGACGGGTGCGACGACGCGCATAGCAATCGAGGCATGATAGCCGGAGACGATGCCGGCCTTTTCCAGCTTGCGCAGCCGCATCCAGCACGGCGTCGGTGACAGGCCGACCTTGTCGGCCAGCGCCAGCTTGGTGATGCGCCCGTCACGCTGGATCGCGTCGAGGATTCTGAGGTCGATCGGGTCGAGTTTCGCGGCGGCCATCTGTATCCACTTTTTGGTCCCGCCGTACCATGACGGCGCATTATTTCGATTGTCAATTGCACTGATTTCGATCTCTAATAAGTCATGACATTATGGCAACCTGATCCCGCGCTCATCCGGCGGCCCGCCTACCAGTCGCTGGCCGACCAGTTCGCACGCGCCATTCATGATGGGCGGCTCGCCAACGGCGCGCGGCTGCCGACGCATCGCCGGCTGGCCGACGAGTTGAAACTATCGGTGCAGACGGTCAGTCGCGCCTATGAGGAACTGATTCGCCGCGGCCTGATCTCGGGCGAGATCGGCCGCGGCAGCTTCGTCCAGACGCAGCGGCGCGAGCCTGAACCGCCCTATCTGCCGGAGCGGCTGGGCGAAGTGATCGATCTCTCGATCCTGAAGCCGGTCTGCGAGCCGATGCATCTGGAGCGGCTGAAGCAGGCGCTGGGCTGGCTGGCCGACAACCTGCCGTCGAGTTCGGCGCTGTCGTTCCGGCCCAACATGGTGTTTCCCCGTCACCGCGCCGTGGCGGTCGAGTGGCTGAAGCTGTGCGGTCTCGATGCCTCGCCGCAGAATATCAGCCTGACCAATGGCGCTACCGCCGGCATGACGGTGGCGCTGATGAGCGTGGCGCCGCCCGGCTCGACCGTCGCCACCGAGGCGATCGGCCACCATACGCTGGTGCCGCTCGCCCGCTATCTCGGCTTCAACCTCGAAGGCCTGCCGATAGACGGCAATGGCCTTATCCCGGAAGCGCTGGACGAGGCCTGCCGGATCTCCGACATCCGCGCCGTGTTCGTGCAGCCTTCGGTGATCAACCCGACGGCGACGCTGATGGATGCGGCGCGGCGCGAGCAGATTGCGGCGGTTGCGCGCAGGCACGACATAGCCATCATCGAGAACGATGTGTTGGGGCCGCTGGTCGAGGACCGGCCGCCGCCGGTCGCCGCCTTCGCGCCTGAACGCACGCTCTACGTCACGTCCTTCACCAAGATCGTGGTGCCGGGCCTGCGCATCGGCTATCTCGCCGCCCCCGACCGCTATGTCGCCGCGGTCGCCAACCGGCATCTGGTTTCCAACTGGATGGCGACGCCGCTGGTGGCGGAGATCGCCACCAAATGGGTGACCGACGGCACCGCGATGGAACTGGTGCGCTGGCAGCGCACAGCATTGCGGCGACGCCAGGACATCGTCGCCGAGGTGCTGGCCGGCGTCGACTATCGCACCCGGCGCGACGGACTGCATGTCTGGTTGCAGTTGCCGGCCGACCGTGCCGAGGAGAGCTTCGTCGCCCAGGCGCGCCTGCAAGGCGTGGCGATCGCGCCCGGCGCTTCCTTCCGCATCTCGCAAGCGCCCTGGCAACCGGCGGTGCGCATCTCGCTGGGCTCGACCACCGAAGGGGAACTGCGCGCCGGCCTCGGCGTTGTCACCAAGCTGCTGCTTGGCGACCCCGAGCATCTGCTGCTCGCAATCTAGCGAGATGTGCCGCTATCCAGACGATGCCGACCGCCAAAGGCGTCCCCGGTGCTGTCATTTTCGGGTCGACTTGATTTCGATCTCGGCACATTGCTAGGCACTGAATGCCCAAGAATTGTGCGGGATCAGAATAATTGTCATGATATTATTTTCCCAATTGACATGATTTGGCGGGTTCCGCATCGTTAAGGGCATAGGCTTCTCCAGCACGGGAAATTCGTTTGTCCGCATCCGCGCCTATCATCAAGGTCGATGGCATTTCGAAAAGCTTCGGCACTTTCAAGGTGCTGGACGGCCTGTCCATGCAGGTCATGCCCGGCGAGAAGCTGGCGCTGATCGGCCCGTCCGGCTCGGGCAAGACGACGATCCTGCGCATCCTGATGACGCTGGAGCGCATCGATGGCGGCCACATCCAGATCGACGGCGAGCATCTCTATCACATGGAGCGAAACGGCCAGCTGCTGGCCGCCGACGAGCGGCATCTGGCCAGGATGCGCCAGAAGATCGGCATGGTCTTCCAGCTGTTTAATCTGTTCCCGCACAAATGCGTCATCGACAATGTCACGCTGGCGCCGATGCTGACCAAGGGCACGCCGCGCGCTGCCGCCGAGAAGCGGGCGATGGAATTGCTCGACATGGTCGGCATGGCCGACAAGGCCAAGGCCATGCCGGCACAGCTTTCGGGCGGCCAGAAGCAGCGCGTCGCGATTGCCCGCGCGCTGGCGCTGTCGCCCCGGATCATGCTGTTCGACGAGGTCACCTCGGCGCTCGATCCCGAACTGGTCGAGGAGGTGCTCAACGTGATGCGCAAGCTCGCGGCCGAAACCGACATGACGATGCTGCTCGTCACCCATGAAATGGGCTTTGCCCACGACTTCGCCGACCGGGTGCTGTTCTTCGACCGCGGCCGCATCGTCGAGGAGGGCAAACCCGATGAGATTTTCCGCCATCCCAAACAGGAGCGCACGCAAGGTTTCCTGAAGAAGATCATCGCGGCCGGACATCGCGTCTGACCGCCATGCCAGAGGCGGCGACACCGTCCGCAAGGGCGGCATTGCCGTCCTGAAATGACTGCAACCAAGAACACAAACATGGAGTTGGGAACAATGAAAAAACTTGGCATTCTGGCCGGCGTCGCCGGTCTTGCGCTGACCGCGGTGCTCGCGGCCTCGAACGTCGGATCGGCCGACGACAGCAAGCTCGAGCAGCTGAAGGCGCAAGGCTTCGCCCGCCTCGCCATCGCCAACGAGCCGCCCTACACGGCGGTCGCCGCCGACGGCAAGGTTTCGGGCGCCGCGCCCGACGTGGCGCGGGAAATCTTCAAGCGGCTGGGCGTCGCCGACGTCGCCGCCTCGATCTCGGAATATGGTGCCATGATCCCCGGCCTGCAGGCCGGCCGCTTCGACGTCGTCACCGCCGGCCTGTTCATGAAGCCGGAGCGTTGTGCGGCGGTTGCCTATTCCGAGCCGGTGCTGTGCGACGCCGAGGCGATGCTGGTGAAGAAAGGCAATCCGAAGGGCTTCAAGAGCTATGAGGATGTCGCCAAGGACACCTCCGCTACCATCGGCGCGCCCGGCGGCGGCACTGAGGAGAAGCTCGCGCTCAACGCCGGCGTGCCGCGTGACCGCGTCATCGTCGTGCCCGACGGCCAGAGCGGGCTGAAGATGGTGCAGGACGGCCGCATCGACGCCTATTCGCTCCCCGTCCTGTCGATCAACGATCTGATGAAGAAGGCCAATGACCCGAGCCTCGAAGTCATAGCACCCGTGCAGGGCGCGCCCGTCTATTGCGACGGCGCCGCTTTCAAGAAGGGTGACGAGGCGCTGCGCGACGCCTTCGACGTCGAGCTCGCCAAGATGAAGAAGTCGGGCGAGTTCGCCAAGATCATCGAGCCCTACGGCTTCTCGGCGGCGGCGGCGATGTCGACGACGCGCGACAAGCTCTGCGCGGCGAAATAAGCGCTTTTCCCTTCTCCCCGTCCACGGAGAGAAGGTGGCTGAAGGGCCGGATGAGGGGCAGCGCGCGTTTTTGCGAGCTTGGAGCCGCGCCTCATCCGCCTGCCCGTCCTTCGCGGCAGCTGCGCTGCAGCTAAGGAGGGTGAACCGGCAACTTCTCCCCGTGAGAGAGGAGAAGTTGCTAAAACCAAACGTTGGAAGCCTCTGATACATGACCCAATGGTCCGGCTATCTCGGCCTGATATTGCAGGGAGCGCTTGTCACCATCGAGCTGACGCTGATGGGGTCGGTGCTGGCCCTCGTGATGGCCTTCCTGGCCGGCATGGGGCGGCTGTCGCGCTTCTTCGCGTTGCGGGCGCTCGCCACCGCTTATATCGAGTTCTTCCGCGGCACATCGATTTTCGTACAGCTGTTCTGGGCCTATTTCGTGTTGCCCCTGGCGGGCGTCGAACTCACTCCGCTGCAAGCCGGCGTGCTGGCGCTGGGCCTCAATGTCGGCGCCTATGCGGCGGAAGTGGTACGCGGTGCCATCCAGTCGGTCGGCGCCGAGCAGTACGAGGCCTGCACGGCTCTCAATCTCGGCCGCTGGCAGGGCATGCGCCATGTCATCCTGCCGCAGGCGCTTCTTGTGATGCTGCCGACCTTCGGCAACAACGCCATCGAACTGCTCAAGGCGACATCCGTCGTCTCGCTGATTTCGCTCGCCGATCTCACCTTCCAGGCGCAGGTGGTGCGCTCGCAGACCGGCAGCACGCTGATGCCGTTCACCACCATCCTGGTGATCTATTTCGCGCTCGCGCTCGTCATCTCCTGGGGCGTGCGGTCGCTGGAGCGGCGCATGGCGCGCGGCCTCGACGGAGTGCGCGTCTGATGGATTGGGCCCTGTAATGGATTGGGACTGGGATTTCGTCCGGCAGATCCTGCCGACGCTGATCGAGGGGGTGAAGATCACCATCCTGGCGACGGTGCTCGGCTCGGTGCTGGCGGCAATCGTCGGGCTGGGCATCGCACTGGCCCGCCGCTCGCCGAACAAGATGATGTCGCGCACGGTCGGCTGGGCGGCCGAATTCATCCGCGGCACGCCGCTGCTGGTGCAGCTCTACTTCATTTTCTACGTGCTGCCCGATTTCGGCATCCTGCTGCCGCCGCTGGTGGCCGGCGTTATCGGTCTTGGGCTGCACTACGGCACCTATACGGCGGAGGTCTATCGCGCCGGCATCGAGAACGTGCCGCGCGGCCAGTGGGAGGCGGCCAAAGCCTGCAATCTCAGCGCTCGCCAGACCTGGACCCACATCGTCATACCGCAGGCAATCCCGCCGATGATCCCGGCGCTGGCCAATTATTTCATCGCCATGTTCAAGGAGACGCCGCTGCTGTCGGCGATCACCGTGCTGGAGCTGATGAACCAGGCCAAGAGCGTCGCCAACACCTATTACCGCTATGTCGAGCCGATGACGCTGGTCGGCGCCTTCTTCCTGATCATCAGCCTTTTCTCGGTTATGCTGCTGCGCTGGCTGGAACATCGCTACGGCAAGATCGAAAGGTAGTTCCCATGAAGCCGCTTCCCGAAATCAGGCTGATGCCGACAAGGCCCGCACTCGAGGTGCGCCCGTTGGAAAAGCGCGTCGGCCTGATCATCCTGGCCACCGACCACACCAGCGAGCCGGACTTCCGTCGCATGGTGGCGAGTGAGAGGATCGGCATCTATGTCGCCCGCATCCCCTATAAGAATCCGACCACACCTCAGAATCTGCGCAAGATGCAGCCCGAACTGACGGCTGGCGCGGCGCTGATCCTGCCGGACGAACCGCTCGATGCCATCTGCTACTCCTGCACGTCGGCCTCCGTGGTGATCGGCGATGCCGAGATCGAGGCGGCGATCCAGGCGGCCAAGCCTGGCGTGCCCGTGGTCACGCCGCCGATGGCGGGCGTGCGCGGACTGAGGGCTCTGGGCGCGAAGAGGATCAGTATTCTCACCCCCTACACCGTCGAGACGAGCCGGCCGATGGCGGCCTATTTCGCCGAACGCGGCTTCGAGATCGCCAGCTTCACCTGTCTCGGCTTCGAGGATGACCGCGAGATGGCGCGCATTGCGCCGGCAGCCCTCGTCGATCTGGCGTGCGAGGCGACTGACCCGCAGGCCGAGGCGTTGTTCGTGTCCTGCACGGCGCTGCGCTCGGCGCTGGCGGTTGCCGCGATGGAACAGGCTATCGGCCGCCCGGTCGTCACCAGCAACCAGGCGAGCGCGTGGAATTGCCTGCGACTGTGTGGCGATGATGTGCCGCGTCCGGAGTTCGGGCGGCTGACGACCTTGCCGCTTGGACAGTAAGGTCATGTCCTGCATGCACGAGCGACCCATGACGCACGCCGTCGCCCTTTCAGACATCCGCGCCGCGCGCCAACGCATCACCAGCAAGGTCGAGCCGACACCGGTCGTGCCATCCGAGAGCCTGTCGGAGCGGCTCGGCCTTCCCGTTCACCTCAAGCTGGAGCACCGCCAGATCACGGGCAGCTTTAAGCTGCGTGGCGCCTCGAACGCCATTGCTTCGCTCAATGCCGAGCAGCGGGCACGCGGTGTTGTCGCGGCTTCGACCGGCAATCACGGCCGCGCACTCGCCCATGCCGCCAGGCTCGAAGGCATGCGCGCGGTTGTCTGCATGTCGCGGCTGGTGCCTCGGAACAAGCTCGATGCCATCCGCTGCCTCGGCGCGGAAATCCGCATTGTCGGCGACAGCCAGGACGACGCGCAGCAGGAGGTCGAGCGGCTGGTGGCGCAAGAGGGTCTCGTGATGCTGCCACCCTTCGACCATCCCGACATCATCGCCGGGCAGGGCACGCTCGGGCTGGAGATCATGGAGCAGGTTCCTGACGCCGCTCTGGTGTTGGTGCAGCTCTCCGGCGGCGGGTTGGCCTCCGGGATTGCCGCAGCGGTCAAGGGCGTCAGGCCGAGCACAAAGGTCGTCGGCATCTCGATGGCGCGCGGCGCGGCGATGAAAGCCAGCCTCGATGCGGGGCGCCCGGTGCAGGTGGAGGAGCTGCCGACGCTGGCGGATTCGCTCGGCGGCGGCATTGGCCTCGACAACCGGCTGACCTTTTCCATGTGCCGAGACCTGCTCGACGACGTCGTGCTGCTTTCCGAAGACGAGATCGCCGCCGGCATCCGCCATGCCTATGAACAGGAGCGCGAGATCGTCGAGGGCGCCGGCGCGGTCGGTATCGCTGCGCTGCTTGCCGGCAAGGTGAAGCCAAACGGACCGGTGGTCGTTCTGCTTTCCGGTCGTAATATCGATATGAGCCTGCACAGAAAGATCGTTTGCGGCGAAGTAGTTGCGGAGCGCGCCTGATGAACCGGATGACCATCCTTACCGAGAAAGAACTACGCGAGATCGTAGCTCTCGATCTCGACGCCGTCGCTTGCGTCGAAAACGCCTTCCGGGCGCTCGCTACCCTGCCGGTGGCGATGCCGCCGATCCTGCGGCTCGACATCCCCGAGCATCGCGGCGAGGTCGACGTGAAGACCGCCTATGTGCCTGGCATCGATGGCTTCGCCATCAAGATCAGCCCCGGCTTCTTCGACAATCCCAAGCTCGGCCTGCCCAGCGTCAACGGCATGATGGTGCTGCTGTCGGCAAAAACCGGTCTGGTCGAGGCGTTGCTGCTCGACAATGGCTATCTCACCGACGTCCGCACCGCAGCCGCCGGGGCGGTCGCCGCAAAACACCTGTCGCGGCCGGACTCATCCATTGCCGCCATCTTCGGCGCCGGCGTGCAGGCCGGATTGCAGCTTGAGGCGCTGCGCCTGGTGCGGCCGATCGAAGAAGCCCGCATCTGGGCGCGCGACGCGGCCAAGGCGCAAGCCGCGGCCGGCGCCTTGAGCGAAAAACTGGGCATCGTGGTGCGCGCAGAACCGGATGCGGCCAAGGCGGTCGCCGGCGCCGACATCATCGTCACCACCACGCCCTCGACAGAACCATTGATCAAGGCCGGCTTCGTCTCGGCCGGCCAGCACATCACCGCCATGGGCTCGGACGCCGAGCACAAGAACGAGATCGCACCGGCAATCCTGCGCATGGCCGATCTCTATGTCGCCGACAGCGCAAGGCAGACGCGCCGGCTCGGTGAATTGCACCATGCCATCTCCGCCGGCGTGATGGCGGCGGACACGGAGGTGGCCGAACTCGGTCAGATCATCGCCGGCGAACGGCATGGCCGGCGTGCGGCGGACGACATCACCATCGCCGACCTGACCGGCACCGGCGTGCAGGACACCGCGATCGCCACGCTAGCCCGTGACCGGGCCCGGGTCGCGAAAGCCGGAACCATTTTTGAAAGTTGATGCTGGCCGCAAGAGCATGATCCGGAAAAGTGGGAACCGGTTTTCCGAGGAGATCATGCTCAAACAAAAAATTACCTGGAGCCAGGTTCAACGGAAGTTGAAGCGGGTTCCAGGGCCCAACAAACGAGGACCAACAAAATGCAACCGAATTTGAAATTCTCGCGAAGCGAGTATGCGGATCGCCTCGCCAAAACGCGGAAAGCCATGGCGGCGAAAGGCGTCGATCTGCTTATTGTCAGCGACCCCTCCAACATGGCCTGGCTCACCGGCTATGACGGCTGGTCCTTCTACGTGCATCAGGCCGTCATCGTGCCGCCGTCGGGCGAGCCGGTCTGGTATGGCCGCGGTCAGGACGCCAACGGCGCCAAGCGCACCGCCTATCTCGCGCATGACAACATCGTCGGCTATGCCGATCACTATGTGCAGTCGACCGAGCGCCATCCGATGGATTTCCTGTCGAGCGTGCTTGCCGATCGCGGCTGGGGCAAGCTGACCGTCGGCGTCGAGATGGACAATTACTGGTTCTCGGCCGCCGCCTTCGCCTCTTTGCAGAAGCACCTGCCCAATGCCCGTTTCGTCGACGCCACCGCGCTGGTCAACTGGCAGCGCGCTGTGAAGAGCCCGACCGAGATCGACTATATGCGCAAGGCCGCCCGCATCGTCGAGGCGATGCACCAGCGCATCGTCGACAAGATAGAGGTCGGCATGCGCAAATGCGATCTCGTCGCCGAGATCTATGATGCCGGCACGCGTGGCGTCGACGGCATCGGCGGCGACTATCCAGCGATCGTGCCGCTGCTGCCGTCGGGCGCCGACGCCTCGGCGCCGCACCTGACCTGGGATGACAAGCCGATGAAGTCGGGCGAGGGCACGTTTTTCGAAATCGCCGGGTGCTACAACAGGTACCACTGCCCGTTGTCGCGAACAGTGTTCCTCGGCAAGCCGACACAGGAATTCCTCGATGCGGAGAAGGCGACGCTCGAAGGCATGGACGCGGGGCTCGCGGCAGCCAAGCCCGGCAACACGTGCGAAGACATCGCCAACGCCTTCTTCGCGGTGTTGAAGAAATATGGCATCGTCAAGGACAACCGCACCGGCTATCCGATCGGCCTTTCCTATCCGCCGGACTGGGGCGAACGCACGATGAGCCTGCGCCCCGGAGACCGCACCGAGCTGAAGCCCGGCATGACCTTCCATTTCATGACCGGCCTGTGGCTGGAGACGATGGGGCTGGAAATCACCGAATCCATCCTGATCACCGAGACGGGCGTCGAGTGCCTGGCCAATGTGCCGCGCAAGCTGGTGGTGAAGAATTGAAACCGATGTCCGACCTTCGTCCGTCGCCGGTCTCGCCCTCAGTCAATTTCGATCGCGACGGCGCACAGCACGGTTTCCTGCGCCTGCCCTACAGCCGCGACGATTCGGCGTGGGGCTCGGTGATGATCCCGATCTGCGTCCTGCGCAACGGCAAGGGGCCGACGGCCCTTCTGACCGGCGGCAATCATGGCGACGAATATGAAGGGCCGCTGGCGCTCTATGATCTGGCGCGCACGCTCGATCCCGCCCAAGTCAGCGGCACGGTCATCATCGTGCCGGCGATGAACTATCCGGCCTTCCGCGCCGGCACGCGCACCTCGCCGATCGACAAGGGCAACATGAACCGCAGCTTTCCAGGCCGGCCAGACGGTACGGTGACGGAAAAGATCGCCGATTATTTCCAGCGGGAGCTGCTTCCCCGCGCGGATATCGTGTTCGACTTCCATTCCGGCGGCAAGACGCTGGACTTCGTGCCGTTCTGCGCCGCCCATACGCTGCCGAACAAGGCCCTGGAGCAGAGGGCCTTCGCGGCGGTCGAAGCCTTCGCGGCGCCGTTCTCGATGCGCATGATCGAAATCGATGCCGTCGGCATGTACGATACCGCCGCCGAGGACATGGGCAAGGTGTTCGTCACCACCGAGCTCGGCGGTGGAGGCACGTCGAGAGCCGAGACGGTGCGGATCGCCCGGCGCGGCATGCTCAACGTGCTGAGGCATGCCGGCATCGTTGCCGGTGCGGTCGAAAAGACGCCAACCCAATGGCTCGACATGCCGTCCGGCGATTGCTTTGCCTTCGCGGAGGAAGACGGCATGGTCGAGACGATGGTCGATCTCGGCGAGCCTGTCGAGAAGGGCGCGGTGCTGGCGCGCATCCATTCCACCGGCCGAACCGGCATCGCCCCCCAGGAGATCCGGGCAAAAATGTCGGGCATGTTGGCGGCGCGGCATTTCCCCGGCCTGGTCAAGGCCGGGGACTGCGTCTCGGTGGTTGCCGCATTGGTCGACTAACGGAAGGGTCGGCCTGCACGGCGGGCAGGCTTGGACCTATCTCGCATTCTTCCACCCTGGATCCAGATAGCGGCCGGCGAGCCAGCCCGGCCGCGCTCACGGCTCCGGCCGGCGCGTCGCGGCGGCACGTGCCTTGCCATCGCCTCAGACATCCAAAGCCACCGTCATCGAAGAGGCGCCGGCGCGACGACTTGTTCCGGCGCGAACTCGGGTATCAAAGAGTATGACTTTGCTGCCATACTCGCGATAAAGAGGGTGTCGGAATGCAACAAAAATGGGATTTCTGGATCGACCGCGGCGGCACGTTCACCGATGTCATCGGCCGTGATCCCGAGGGCGGCCTGCATCCGCGCAAGCTTCTATCCGAAAATCCCGAGGCCTATGCCGACGCGGCCATCCAGGGCATTCGCGACCTTCTCGGCCTGCGCCCCGGCGAGCCTATCCCCGCCGGGCTGATAGGCGACGTAAAGATGGGCACAACGGTCGCCACCAATGCGCTGCTGGAGCGCAAGGGCGACCGCGTGCTTTTGCTCATCACCAAGGGATTTCGCGATGCGCTGAGGATCGCCTATCAGGCGCGGCCCGACATCTTCGCCAAGAAGATCATCCTCCCCGAACAGCTCTACGAGCGCGTCATCGAGGTCAACGAGCGCGTGCTTGCCGACGGCTGTGTCGAACGGCTGCTCGACATCGCTGCCTGTCGCCCGGCGATCGAACAGGCAAAGGCGGACGGCATCGACGCGGTCGCCATTGTCTTCATGCACGCCTGGAAATATCCCGATCACGAAAAGGCAGTCGCAAAGGTCTGCCGCAAGCTCGGTTTCGGCCAGGTTTCGGTCAGCCACGAGGTGTCGCCGCTGATCAAGCTGGTCGGCCGCGGGGACACCACCGTGGTCGACGCCTATCTGTCTCCGATCCTGTCGAGATATGTGCAAAGGGTAGGCCAGGAACTCGGCGTTCTCTCCCCCCTCGAGGGGGAGATGTCAGCGAAGCCGGCAGAGGGGATCGCCGCAGAAGGCACCACCAAGACGTCGAACTCCGTCGATCCGACCCGACCCGGCGGCTTCGCCGCCACCCTCCCCTCGAGGGGAAGGGAAAATCCCCGCCTGATGTTCATGATGTCTTCTGGCGGGCTGACCGCCGCGGACCTGTTCCAGGGCAAGGATGCGCTGCTGTCTGGCCCGGCCGGCGGGGTCGTCGGCATGGTCGAGACGGCAAAGATCGCCGGCTTCGAAAAGGTGATCGGTTTCGACATGGGCGGCACCTCCACCGATGTCGCCCATTATGACGGCGAATATGAGCGCGCCTTCGATACCGAGGTCGCAGGCGTGCGCGTGCGCGCGCCGATGATGCGCATCCACACCGTGGCGGCCGGCGGCGGCTCGGTCCTGCACTACGAAGCAGGCCGCTTTCGCACCGGCCCGGACTCCGCCGGCGCCAATCCAGGCCCCGCCGCCTACAGGCGCGGCGGCCCGCTCGCCGTCACCGACGCCAACGTCATGCTCGGCAAGCTGCAGCCGGATTTTTTCCCGACCATCTTCGGCCCCGGCCAGAACGAGCCGCTCGATGTGGACACCGTTCGCCAGAAATTCACCGCGCTCGCCGCCGAAATCGGCGACGGCCGCTCGGCCGAAGCGGTCGCCGAAGGTTTCGTCACCATCGCGGTCGAAAACATGGCGAACGCCATCAAAAAGATCTCGGTGCAGCGCGGCTACGATGTCACCGAATATCTCCTGAACTGTTTTGGCGGCGCAGGCGGCCAGCACGCCTGCCTGGTCGCCGACGCACTCGGCATAGAGGCGGTGCTGATCCATCCGTTTTCCGGCCTGCTGTCGGCCTACGGCATCGGCCTGTCTTCGGTCTTTGCCTCACGCCAGCAGGCCTTGCTTGCACCGCTGGCGGAAGAATCCAGACGGGCAATCGAAGGCCTGATCGCGGCCTTGCAAACCGCCGTTGTCGCGGAACTCGCCGCACAAGGCATCGCCGAGGACGCGGTGACCGCCAGACCGGCGCTGCAGATCCGTTATGACGGCACCGACACCGCACTTCCGGTGCATTTCGACCATGGCTCGATGTTGCGGGCGAGGGCCGATTTCGAGGCCGCTCACAAGGCGCAATTCGGTTTCGTCTATGAGGACAAGCCGATGATCGTCGAAGCGGTGAGCGTCGAGGGGATGGAGGCGGGCGGCGAGCTGAATGCCGAAGCCTATGCGCCGGCGGGGCAGCCATCAAAAGCCAGGGCCGAGGAGGTCCGGCGGATCTATACGGAAGGAAAATGGCACGAAGCCGACGTCTGTCGGCGCGAGGCCTTGCGGCCGTCCGATCGGGTCGCCGGCCCCGCACTAATCATCGAGCCCAACCAGACGATCGTCGTCGAGCCGGGCTGGCAGGCCGAGATCACGGCCAGGAACCACGTGCTGATGCGGCGCACCAGCAAGAAACGCCGGCAGGCAGCACTTGGCACCGAGGCCGATCCGGTGATGCTGGAAGTGTTCAACAATTTGTTCATGTCGATCGCCGAGCAGATGGGCGTGACGCTGCAGAACACCGCCTATTCCGTCAACATCAAGGAAAGGCTGGATTTCTCCTGCGCCGTTTTCGACCGGAACGGCGCGCTGGTCGCCAATGCGCCGCATATGCCGGTGCATCTGGGCTCGATGGACCGCTCGGTCGAGACCATCATCCGGCTGAATTCCGGCGACATTCATCCCGGCGACGTCTTTGCCCTCAATGCCCCCTATAATGGCGGCACGCATCTGCCCGATATCACGGTGGTAACGCCGGTTTTCGAGGAAGAGCGGCCGATTTCCCCCACAAGAGGGGAGATTGGCCAATCGCCCAAGATCCTCTTCTGGGTGGCCTCGCGCGGCCACCACGCAGACATCGGCGGCACCGCGCCGGGCTCGATGACGCCACTTGCCACCACGGTCGACGAGGAAGGCGTGCTGTTCGACAATTTCCGTATCGTCGATCGCGGAAAGTTCCGCGAGAATGAGCTGCAGACGCTGCTCACCGATCACCGCTATCCGGCCCGCAATCCGCACCAGAATATCGCCGATCTCAAGGCGCAACTCGCTGCCAACGAAAAGGGCGTGGCGGAGCTGCGCAAGATGGTGGCGCATTTCGGGCTCGATGTCGTCGAGGCCTATATGGGCCATGTGCAGGACAATGCGGCCGAAAGCGTGCGGCGCGTGATCGAGCGGTTGCCGGATACATCGGCCTATGAATATCCCACCGACACCGGCCAGGTGATCAAGGTGAAGATATCGGTCGACCGGCAAAAGCGTGAGGCGACGGTCAATTTCACCGGCACGTCGCCGATGATGAAGAACAATTTCAACGCGCCAGAGCCTGTCGCCCGGGCCGCGGTGCTCTATGCCTTCCGCGTCATGGTCGAGGACATGATCCCGATGAATGCCGGTTGCCTGAGGCCCATCAACATCATCATCCCGGATGGCTCGATGCTGAAACCCGCTTATCCCGCCGCCGTCGTCGCGGGCAATGTCGAGACCTCGCAGCACGTCACCAACGCGCTGTTCGGCGCCATGGGCGCCATGGCCAATGCGCAAGGCACCATGAACAATTTGACCTTCGGCAACAGCAAGTACCAGTATTACGAAACGATCTGTTCCGGTTCGCCCGCCGGCCAGATGAATTCCGGCCGCGGCTTTGCCGGCACGTCGGGCGTTCACACCCATATGACCAATTCGCGCCTTACCGACCCCGAAATACTGGAGCTGCGCTTTCCGGTGATGCTGGAGGATTTCCACATCCGCGAGGGCTCCGGCGGCAAGGGCAGGTGGAATGCCGGCGACGGCACGAAGCGCACCATCCGCTTCCTGGAGAAGATGGAATGCGCCATCCTGTCCTCGCATCGCAACCGGCCGCCGCAAGGGCTGGACGGCGGTGGCGATGGCGAGGCCGGCTCGACCAAGGTGCGCCGCAAGGACGGCACGGTCGAGGTGCTGAAAGCCTGCGACCAGACGGTGCTTCAGGCCGGCGACGCCGTCATCGTGACGACGCCGACACCCGGAGCGTTTGGAAGGCCGGAGCCAGGGCCGTCCAACGTTTGATAGAATCGCGGAACCGCTCTATCCGTTTTTTGGAATCCGCATTTCCCTTGCCTTTCACACGGGGCCTTCGCCATGCCAAGCAAATCCCCATTGAAGACACTGGCGCCCGATGGACTCGGGCCGACCGTCACCGTGGGCGAGATCCTGGTGGAGATCATGGCCACCAGCCGTGGCAACGGCTTTCTCGAGCCCATCGCGCTGACCGGACCCTATCCGAGCGGGGCGCCGGCGATCTTCGTCGACCAATGCGCCAGGCTTGGCGGGCGGGCCGGCATCATCGCCTGCGTCGGCGATGATGATTTCGGCAGGATCAATATCGAGCGCCTGCGCCGGGACGGTGCGGATGTCTCGGCCATCGCCGTCAGCCCAGACTATCCGACGGGCAGCGCCTTCGTGCGCTACCGTGAGGACGGTTCGCGCGACTTCGTCTACAATATCGGCAAATCGGCCGCGGCGCGGGTCGGCTTGACCCCTGAGGCCAGGGCGCTGCTGGCGCGTTCAGGCCACCTGCACGTCATGGGCACCGCACTCAGCATTCCCGCCATTTGGCAGGTGCTCGACCATGCCATCGATGTGGTCAAGGCGCGTGGCGGAAGCATCTCGCTCGATCCCAATCTTCGCAAGGAACTGCTCGGCCATGGCCAGACGCGCGAGCGCTTCGCGCGGCTTCTCGACATTGCGGATCTGATCCTGCCGTCGGGTGAGGAACTCCACACCGCTTCGGGCAACGACAATGAAGCCGACGCGCTCGCCTCGCTGTTTGCCCGCGGCGCCGGCGAGGTCGTCGTCAAGCGCGGCGCGTTGGGCGCGTCCCTGTTCGGCGCCGACGGCAGCCGCGTCGAGTCGCCCGGCTTCCTGGTCGAGGAGATCGATCCGACCGGCGCGGGCGACTGTTTTGGCGGTGCCTACATCGCCTGCCGCAGGCTCGGCATGCCTGCCGTGACCGCGCTCGATTACGCGAATGCGGCAGGCGCGCGCAACGTCACGCGGCAAGGCCCGATGGAAGGAGCCGGTACGCGCGCCGAACTCGATCTGTTCATTGCCAACACGCCGAGGCGACGCCCGTGACCGATCCATTGCTGAAACTTGCAAATTCCCGGCGGCGGGGCGCGGCGGAAGGCATCACCTCCGTCTGCTCGTCCCATCCGGTCGTGATCCGGGCCGCAGTGCGCGACGCCGCGCTGTTCTCGCGGCCGCTGCTGATCGAGGCGACCTGCAACCAGGTCAACCAGTTCGGCGGCTATACCGGCATGCAGCCCGCTGACTTCGTCGCGGCGGTGACCGCTATTGCAGGCTCCGAAGGCCTTGCGCCCGAGCGGGTCATCTTCGGCGGGGATCATCTCGGTCCCAATCCATGGCGAAAGGAAGATGCCGGCGCGGCCATGGCGAAGGCCGAGGACATGGTGTCCGCCTATGTCCGGGCCGGTTTCCGCAAGATCCATCTCGATGCCTCCATGGGATGCGCGGGCGAGCCGGCGGCGCTGGATGACGCTACGATTGCCAGGCGCGCCGCCCGCCTGGCGCGCAAGGCCGAGGACGCCGCCAGCGGGACCGACCGGCCACTCTACGTGATCGGCACCGAGGTTCCGCCGCCGGGCGGAGCGGATCATCTCATCGGCGAAATCAGCCCCACAAGCCTGTCCGCGGTCCAGCACACACTGGCGGTGCATCGGCAGATCTTCCACGAGAACGGCCTCGCAGACGCCTTCTCGCGGGTCATCGCCGTGGTGGTGCAGCCGGGCGTGGAGTTCGGCAACGAGAACGTGGTCTTCTACGATCGCGCCAAGGCGCTGCATCTGCGCGAATTGCTCGACCAGGAAGCGGGCCTGGTCTACGAAGCCCATTCCACCGACTATCAGACGCAAGCGGCCCTACGCGAACTGGTCGAGGACGGCTTTGCCATCCTCAAGGTGGGGCCGCAGCTGACTTTCGAACTGCGCCAAGCGCTCTATGGGCTGGACCTGATCGCCTCCGATCTGTTGCCCGACTACGGCGCGCGCCCGCTTTATCAGACCATGGAAGCGCTGATGACGGCCGATGCCAAGGACTGGCACAGCCACTACCACGGCTCTGCGGCGCAACAGCGCGTGCAGCGGCACTATTCGCTGTCGGACCGCATACGTTACTACTGGAACCATCAGGAGGCGATGGAAGCTGTCCAGCGATTGACGGCCGCCTTGTCGGGCAAGGCCGTGCCGGTGACGCTGTTCCATCAGCATCTGCCCGCGCTCGACCGCTTTGCCGGGCAGCCGCTCGATCCGGAGGCGGTGTTGGTGGCCGCGGTTCAGCAGGCGCTGGAGGGCTACCGCTTCGCCTCCAGCGGTTGAGCGGCCGATAGCCAGGGGACGCAGTTCGGTCATTTCGACGACTTGTCGGCTTACTTGCTTGAGGTGTGCCTGCACCGGGGTAATAGTCGCGACGGAATGGCGAGGAGGAGGATATGACGCTGAACTTCGACCCAAGGGCGAAGGCCGCGACGCTCTACCATGGCGAATTCCGGCCGATGTTCATCGGCGGCAAATGGGTCGCTGCGCAGTCCGGACAGGAGATGCAGGCGCTCAACCCGGCGACGGGGCAGGTGCTGGCGACGGTGCCGCGCGGAGGCGCCGCCGACATCGACGCGGCGGTGGCGGCTGCGCGCACCGCTTTCGAAGGTCCGTGGTCCGGATTTTCGCCTTACGAACGGCAGTGCGTGCTGCTCAGGATCGCCGATCTCTTCGAGAAGAACTGGGAAGAGCTCTGCGTCTCCGACACCCTCGACATGGGGCTGCCGATCACGCGCACGCTCGCCAACCGGCGCCGGGTCATCGGCATGCTGCGCTTCTATGCCGGGATGGCGACCGCGCTGCATGGCGAATCAATCGACAATTCGATCCCGGGCGAGATCGTCACCTTCACCCGGCGCGAGCCGGTGGGCGTGGTCGGCGCCATCATTCCCTGGAACGCGCCGACCGCCGCGTCGATCTGGAAGATCGCGCCGGCGCTGGCTACTGGCTGCACGATCGTGCTGAAACCTTCCGAGGATGCATCGCTGACGCCGCTTTTGATCGCGCGGCTGATGCAGGAAGCGGGCGTTCCCGACGGCGTTGTCAACATCGTCACCGGAACCGGGGCCGAAGCCGGCGCGCGGCTTGCCGAACATCCCGACGTCAACAAGATCGTCTTCACCGGCTCGACGCTCACCGGCCAGGCGATCGCCCGGGCGGGTGTTGCCAATCTAAAGCGCGTTTCATTAGAACTCGGCGGCAAGTCGCCGCTCATCGTGTGCCGCGACGCCGATATCGACAAGGCCGTTCCGATCGCGGCGATGGCTGTCTTCGTGCATTCGGGCCAGGTCTGCATCGCCGGTTCGCGGCTGTTCGTGGCGCGCGAAATCCATGACGAGTTCGTGCGCCGGCTCGCTGACTTCGCCGGCAGGCTGCGCATCGGCCACGGCATCGAAGCCGAAACCGAAATGGGGCCGCTCATCAATGCGCGGCAGGCCGGCAAGGTTGAGGGCTACATCAAGGCCGGCAGCGAGGAGGGCGCGGAACTGGTCGCCGGCGGATCGCGGCTGACCGGCGGCCTCTATGACGGCGGCAACTTCATCGCGCCGACCGTCTTCGGCGCAGTGTCCGACCAAATGACCATCGCGCGCGAAGAGATCTTCGGGCCGGTTATCTCGGCAATGCCCTTCGATACGCTTGACGAAGCCGTCGCCCGCGCCAATGCGACGCCCTATGGGCTGGCCGCCGGCATCTTCACCACCCATCTCGGCACGGCGCACAAGCTTGCCCGCCGGGTCAAGGCGGGTTCCGTCTGGGTCAACATGTACCACGCCATCGACCCCGCCGTGCCGTTCGGCGGCATGAAAATGTCCGGGTATGGCCGCGAGGGCGGCATCGAACATCTGCACGAATATCTGGAGACCAAGTCGGTGTGGATCCAGACCGACTAAGGCTTTTGTCGGTTTGTCAGGCGAGCCGGCCTGCGCCGCCGGTTCTCACGCTGCCGCTCATGCACGCCGGCTGCAAATCAACCGGCGCCCGTTCTCAGGAACTTTTCTTTATCCGGCGATTTTTGGATATAAGATGAAATCCGGTTGGCCAGGAAGGTGTTGTCGATGACGACGAAACGCTTCGCGATCTGCGCTCTCGCCCTTGTGATGGGCTGCGGCATCGTCTCTTCGGCGTCCGCCGGGGCCAGGCACCGCCACCACCAGGGCGAACCCGAACGCTATGTTCCCGCTGACGGCGATATTATTGACATACTGTTCGGCGGCCCGCGCTACTATGACCGGCAGCTTGTCACGACGGCCGCCGGCGCCTGTTCCTACCACCGGGTGGGGCCGGATGCGAATGCGCTGAACAAGATCAACGATCACCATTGCGGAAAATAGCGGGCCGACCGCTCCGCAAGCAGGCTCATGACGCTTCCCATCCGGGAAAGCGGTCCGGCCGCAGCCATGTCTGGGCTGGGCTGCCATTGCCGGAAAACACGGCGTCAACCAGCCAGCGCGCGGTGGCGGGGGCGGCATGCATGCCGATGGAACCCATGCCGCCATGCACGAACAGGCCCTCGACGGCCGTCCTGCCAGCGACCGGCAAGCCATCGGACAGCATCGGGCGGTTGCCGGGATAGACGTTCCTGACCTGCGGCGCGCCGAGGCCCGGCAGCATGCGCAGCGTGCGGCTGGCGATCCGGCTCGCCATGTCGGTGTTGCGGACGAGATCGCGGAAGGCCGGCTGGACGGAGGCGCCAAGCCTGGCATCGCCGCCGCCCATGGGGTTGAGGCAGATGGCTTCCACCGCCGGCTGGTCGTCGCGCTGCGCGGCGACATCGGCAAGGCCGTCGAGCCTCATGCGCCGGCCGAGCTCTTCCTGATCCGGCCAGGTCAATTCCTCGACGATCCAGGGCAGCTCGAAGTCGAGTTTTCCCAACTGGATCAACCAGCCGCGGCCGGCGGTGAAGGGCAGGCCGGGCAGCGGTCCGTCGCCGACGGTGCGGCGCAGAAGGTCCGACATCCACAATCCGTTGGCGATGAAGATGAGATCGGCGGGAACGATCCCCTGGTCGGTCAAGATACCCTGGACCTTGCCGCCCCTGGAGAAGATCTGGGCGACGCGCAGGCCGGTGCGGATCGTCGCGCCGGCCTCACGGGCGGCGTGGGCGAAGGCATGTGTCGCGCCCATGGGTTCCAGCGTCCATGCACGGCCGACGGAATAGGCGCCTGCCACGTTGAAGCCGACACGCGGGTGGTCGCGCGCCAGTTCCTTGCCCGTGATCTTTTCCATTGCCACGCCGACTTCCCTGTAGCGGTCGGCCACGGCGGCAGCCGCCTCGAAACTCGCCTCGTCTTCGGAAATCAGCAGATGTGCGATGGCGGCGAATTCGAAGGGAACGGGTCCGTCGGCAAGCTCGGCATAGATCGCGACGCTGGCGTCCAGCAGTTCGACGACCTCTTTCTGCGGGCCGGTGAGCAAGGTGCCGGTGTTTCGTCCTGAGGACTCGGCGGCGATCATGCTCTGCTCGAGGATCGTCGTCTTGAGACCGTGGCGGGCCAGTTCATAGGCGAGCGTGCAGCCGGCGATGCCGCCGCCGATGACCACGGCATCCATTGGTGTCTGGACGCGAGTCGAGTTGAAGGACATGGAGCGCAGCCTCCTCCCAATGAAAGCATCTCGTATACTCGTATACGAGATGCTTTTCAAGTATGCCGCCCACGACTGCCGCAAGTGCCGCCACGATATCGTCTTCGGTCCGAGCCGGGCGCAGGCCAGTCGGCGATTTCCTCAGCAAAGGCGGGTAGCCTATTCAACGACTTGCGGCTGGATCCGCAAGTTCGGCACGAATCTCCGCACCATGTTCGTCGCGTGCCGGACTTTTCGCCGGTGCCTTTGCCGTCCGTTTGGAAAAACGGGGGGCGGAGGCAGCTTGGAGCGCGCCATTCTCGACCAACCAGGAGCCGCGTGCGGCCATGTGCGGATGCAGCGCCGCCTCATGCGGGCTGAGCACAGGCCCGACGCAGGCATCCGTTCCTTCGAACAATTTCATCCACTCGTCTCGGGATTTTTCGGCAAAGATCGCTTCCAGCCGGCTGCCGAGCTCAGGCCAGAGGCCGCGGTCGAACTGAGCGGCGAACTGCGGATCGCCGCCCAGACCAAGCCTGTCGAGGAACAGCGCATAGAATTTCGGCTCGACGCACTGGACGCTGATGAAGCCGCCATCAGACGTGCGGTAGACGCGGCACCAATGCGGTCCGTCCAGAAGGCTCCGGCCACGCTCGGCGGCAAGCCCGCCGGATGGTGCGAGCGACATCAACAGGTTCATCATATGGGCCGAGCCGTCGACGATCGCCGCGTCGACGACCGTGCCTTCACCACCGGCGCGGGCGTTCATGATGGCGGCCAGCATGCCGATCACCAGATAGAGCGCGCCGCCGCCTATGTCGCCGACCAGCGTCGGCGGCGCCATTGGCGGCTCGCCCGGCAGGGAAGCATACCAGAGTGCGCCCGACACGCCGGTATAGTTCATGTCGTGGCCGGCGGTGCGGGCGAGCGGGCCTTCCTGCCCCCAGCCGGTCATGCGGCCATAGGCCAGGCGAGGGTTGGCGGCCAGACACACATCTGGACCAAGCCCGAGACGCTCCATCACGCCCGGCCGGAAGCCCTCGATCAGGCCGTCGGCGGTGGCGATCAGGCGCATCAGCACGGCAACGTCCTCGGCATCCCTGAGGTCGAGCGCGATAGAGCGCTTGCCGCGATCGAGCAGCGAGCGCTCGGGAAGGCCCGGCACGGATGCATGCTTGCGGTGGACGACGATCACGTCGGCGCCGAGATCGGCGAGCAGCATGCCGGCAAAGGGCGCCGGCCCCAACGCCTCGATCTCGACGATGCGGATTCCCCTGAGCATCCCACCCTCCACGGCATTCAAACTTTCGGTAAGGCACACTTTTGGTGTCACGCAGGGGCGACGGTGTGTAACCCTGCTCTTTTGGCATTGAAGCACGTGTCGCCGGTATATACGTCAGGGCCATGAAAAAAATCGGTTTCCTGTCATTCGGGCACTGGACGCCCTCGTCGCAATCGCAGGTGCGCTCGGCGTCGGACGCGCTGTTGCAATCCATTGATCTCGCCGTCGCGGCCGAGCAACTCGGCGCTGACGGCGCGTATTTCCGCGTCCACCATTTTGCCCGACAGCTCGCCTCGCCATTTCCGCTGCTGGCGGCGGTCGGCGCCAAGACCAGCCACATCGAGATCGGCACGGCGGTCATCGACATGCGCTACGAGAATCCGCTCTACATGGCGGAGGACGCGGGTGCCGCCGACATCATCGCAGGCGGGCGCCTGCAGCTCGGCATCAGCCGGGGCTCGCCCGAACAGGTGATCGATGGCTGGCGCTATTTCGGCTACGCGCCGCAGGAAGGCAAAAGCGACGCCGACATGGCGCGGCATCACGCCCAGGTCTTCCTCGACACGCTGCGCGGCGAGGGCTTCGCCCAGCCCAATCCGCGGCCGATGTTTCCCAACCCGCCCGGCTTGCTGCGCCTGGAGCCGCATTCTGAAGGCCTGCGCGAGCGCATCTGGTGGGGTGCCGCCACCAACGCCACTTCGGAGTGGGCGGCGAAGCTGGGCATGAATTTGCAGAGCTCGACCCTCAAATTCGACGAAAGCGGCAAGCCCTTCCATATCCAGCAGGCCGAGCAGATCCGGATCTATCGCGAGGCCTGGAAGGCGGCCGGCCATGAACGCGAACCGCGCGTCTCGGTCAGCCGCAGCATTTTCGCGCTGGTCGACGACCGGGACCGCGCCTATTTCGGGCGCGGCAATGAGGGCCGCGACCAGATCGGCTTCATCGAGGAAAACACGCGGGCGATCTTCGGGCGCAGCTATGCCGCCGAGCCGGACGTGCTGATCAAGGAGTTGGCCGAGGACGAGGCGATCGCCGAGGCCGACACGCTGCTGCTCACCGTGCCCAACCAACTCGGCGTCGACTACAACGCCCATGCCATCGAGGCGATCCTGACCCATGTCGCGCCGGCGCTGGGTTGGCGCTGACAGCCGAGCCGTGTAACCATCGCTGCTGCGGACAGTTCAGGAGGTTCACTGCATGGCAAAGAAGGCCTTGATTGCCTGGGGTGGGTGGGAAGGCCATACGCCCCAGCGCAGCGCCACTGTGGTGCGCGACATGCTGGAGCGCAATGGATACACGGTCACGCTCGGCGAGGGCACGGGGATGTTTGCCGATCCGGAGCTGAACTCATTCGATCTCATCGTGCCCGTCATCACCATGTCGAAGATCGAAAAGTCCGAGCTGCAGAATCTGACGCGCGCGGTTCGACAGGGAACGGGACTCGGCGGTTTCCACGGCACGATGGGCGACAGTTTCCGCAACGAGCCGGACTATCAGTTCATGACCGGCGGCCAATGGGTCGCGCATCCCGGCGACATCATCGACTATCGCGTGGTCATCACCAAACCGGACGATCCGATCACGAGAGGCATTAGCGACTTCGCCTACCGGTCGGAGCAGTACTACATGCATGTCGACCCGAGCAACGAGGTGCTGGCGACGACCACCTTCACCGACGAGCATTTCCCGGGCATCGGCGGCGTCGACATGCCGGTTGTCTGGAAGCGAAGATATGGCGCAGGCAAGGTCTTCTACAGTTCGCTCGGACACACGGCGGATGAGTTCGCGATGCCGGAAATGGCTGTCATCGTCGAGCGTGGTTTGCTCTGGGCCGCGCGGGGGTAGCTGCCCACTGAAACCGCGACAGCCTACCAATCGGCGACGCGATCGCCGCCTGTGAATTGCGCGCTCTTGCCGGTGTATTCGAACAGTTCGATCTTCACGCCGTCGGGGTCGCGCAGCCAAGCCTGATAGGTGTCGTCGCAGGCGAGTTTTTTCGCGGTGACCTCCACGCCCCTGGACGCGATATGCGTGATCGCGGCGTCGATATCCTCCACCTCCAGGCAGAAATGGTTGATCTGGTTCGTCTCGCTGAACCGCGCACCCTCTTTGTGAAAAACCTCGATATGGCTGCGGCCGCCGCAATTAAGGTAGAAACCGAAAATCTTTCCGTCGCGCAGGAAATTGAACTGGATATCAATGCCCAGGACATCCTCGTAGAAGCGCCGTGTCTCGTCCAGATCATTGGCGAAGATGCAGACATGGGCGAGTTGTTTGACCTTGATCATGGCTGGCTCCTCATAATTTCGCAGGTTCACATAGCCCGGCGCGAAATTGGCCCGCGTGGGCTCATCGTCATTCAATCCCGCCGGTGACCACATAGGCGCCCGCGCTGCGTCCATCCCGCAGCCGCATCACCGCCGTGACGATCGAGCCGTAGGGGCCGCGCCAGACGCTGTGGATCCGTTGATGCTCCGCGGCCGGGACAAACGCCCGGCCGGTCAGACGCGCGCCGGCTCGGTGCATCGCGACGAAATCTCCGTTGACGTGCACCTTGATGCTGGCGTGCTCCGCCTCGGTTGCGTCGACGGGGAGGTCGAGCGTGATGATGATCTCGTCCTGATCGCCGGTGCCACGCGCCTCGGCCGCAAGCTTGATTGCGAGCGGCAGCGCCTTGCCATTGCCGGCTTGAGTGGGCTGGCGCGAAAACACGTCATCGGCGAGTTCCGGCGTGCGCGGCGGCTGGGTGCGGCGCTGCGTGGAGCGTTCGAAGTCGCCGGCCATGCGCAACAGCCTTTCATCGTCATAGGCCTTGCCGGCGAAGGTCAGGCCGACCGGCATGCCGATGTCGGCCATGGTGCCCATCGGCACGGTAACGGTCGGGATGCCGAAATGCCGCCACACCAGATTGCCGTTGGCGACCCAGGTGCCGTTGCGCCAGGCAAGCGCCGCGGAGGCCTCAGTGATGTCGGCATCGGCGGGCCCGACATCGGCGACGGCAGGCAGCACGACGGCATCAAGCCTGTTCGCGTCCAGCCAGTCCTCGAAATCGAGCCGCCGCGTCGCTTCCAGCCCTTTCAGCCCGTCCTCCATCGTCGGAATGGCCCGGAACGGCGTGACGCCTGATTTCGCGCGCTCGACATACTGTGCCAAGTCGAAACCGCCTTCATAACGGTCGGGCAGCGTGCCCGGTGGCTGCGGAAAGATTTTCGGGCCGTCGACCGAAACGAGATCGGGAATGTTCAGATCATCGTTCGCGCGCAAAAAATCATCCCAGGCTGAGATGCAGAGGTCCCAGATCTCGCGATCGGCGAAGTCCGGCGGCACCAGAGCGCGGTCGACCATGGTGCGCGCGCCGGGGCGATCGCGCTCGTAGTTGGAGACGACAGGAAAATCGACCTCCATCACCTCGGCTCCAAGCCGTCTCAGGTCCGCCGCCGCTTGCTCCCAGAGATCAAGCACGGAGGCGCGGGTTTCGATCCGCCGGTCGGCGCCGCTGTCGCGGCCGATATACATTCTGGGTACGCCAAGCCGCATGCCTTTCAGCGACCCCGCTAGCGCCAGATCGGTATAGCGCGGCGGTCGGATTTCGGAACTCTTCGGCAGCGCGATCCAGGGCTGCGCGCGCCAGAAATCGCCCCGCGTCTCGGGATCGTCGGCGACGATCACATCCAGCAATTCGAGCATGTCGGGCACGCTGCGCGTGTGCGGCACGACGACATCCATGGTCGGCACCAGGGGCCAGTTGCCGCGCACCGAAATGACACCGCGCGACGGCGTGTAGGCTACCAGCGCGTTATTGGTGGCCGGCGCACGGCCGGACGACCAGGTCTCCTCCCCAAGCCCGAAGGCGCAGAAGCTCGCCGCCGTAGCGGTGCCAGAGCCGTTCGAGGAGCCGGACGCGAAGGCGGCGGTCAGGTAATCGGCATTGTAAGGGCTTTCGGCGCGGCCATAGACGCCGCGCTGCATGCCGCCATTGGCCATGGGCGGCATGTTGGTGAGGCCGATCAGCACCGCGCCGCCGGCGCGCAGCCGGGCGACGGTGAAGGCGTCCTCGTTGGCGATAAGATGCTCGAAGGCCGGAGAGCCGGCGGCAACAGTCAAGCCAGACACCTTGTAGCTGTCCTTGGCGGTGTAGGGAATGCCATCGAGCGGGCCGAGCGTCTTGTCCTGACTGCGGCGCCGGTCCGAAGCCGCGGCTTCCTCGAACATATCAGGATTGAGAACCGGCACCGCATTGAGGCTGATGCCGTGCCGGTCGAAATGCGCGATGCGCCTGAGATAAGCACCGACAAGTTCGACGCTGGTGACAAGGCCCTCCTCAAGCGCGCTCCGCAACTGTTCGATCGTCGCTTCGACGATGTGAAAGCTGGCATCGGTCATCTTCTAGTCCCTGGCGGTCGTTTCCAGGCATGGATGAGCGAGGCCGCCGGCTTCGGCAAGGGCCAATCGCGATTGACGGTGGTCCTGGCGGGTCGGGCGCGGTGCCGCGATTGCATATCCCGGTTGGCAAAAAGCGGCTGACCGATGCAACCTCTAATAGAGACGGCGCGTCAGGTGCCTTCTGGAGCGGCGAGGTCCGGATCCGGCAACGAGGAGTTGCGCCTCTGGTGTCGTCCGTGGGCAACTATTCGCCAAATAGTGAATATCAGTCCCTCAAAACGACTTGCAAGCTTAAGCTGAAGCTCGCAGAAGTTGCGGCAGAAGCATGCATTGAAGAAAACTCATGCCGCCCCAGCATGAAAGGGGGATCATGCCTGACCAGAATGCCCTGATCCGCGCTGCCATTGGGCGGCTGCTCTCCGAAAAAACCGGGGTTGCCGCCATTTCGATGAAGGAAAGCATTGACGAACTGCTGGAGAGAACCGGCGAGACGATGACCGAGGACCGCCTGCAGGACCTGCTGCTCGAGATGGCCGAGGTCCGTGGAATGACGGTTGTTCTCGACGTTTAGCGAAGCCGTTCCGCCACAGCCCGGGCGTGGCGTGCCGGCTCGCCCCGATCGGCCATCCGGCCTGCCTCACCCCAGCAAATTGCGCGCCGTGCGCATGAAGATCCTTGAGCCGATCGGGATCAAATCGTCGGGGAAATCATAGTCGGGATTGTGCAGGGCAGGGTGGCGCTCGCCGGCCCCGAGGAAGAACATCGCCGACGTCGCGCTGTGGCCGAACAGGCCGAAATCCTCCGAGGCGCGCATCGGCAGGGCCTCTTGCGTGTGTGCGACGCCCTCTTCGTCGAGGGCGCGTTGGAGATGCTCCACCGCGTCCGGCGCGTTGACGCTGGCGACGAAGATCTCGTGGTAGTCCCAGCTTGCGGACAGGCGATGCTGGCCGGCGATCTTCGTGACCAGCGCTTCCGCGGCGGCGCACAGATCCGCCATGCGCTCGTCGCGCCTGGTGCGCAGCGTCGCCCAGACCTCGGCGTGGGCGGGCGCGATGCCGAACACGGCCTCGCCCATCTCGGCGTGGGTCACGGTGACCATGCCGAAATCGTCGTCGGCGAACGTTCCGTGCCCGAGCGCGGGCAGGGCAGGCATCAACGCGCTGATCGCCGGCATCGGCGAAATTCCGGTCTCGGGCATGGAGGAATGCGCGGTCTTGCCCTCCAGCACGATGCGCATGCCGCGCGAGGCGCAGTTGACCACGCCGGGCTTGAGCCGCACCTCGCCGAACGGCACGCCGGGCAGATTGTGCAGCGAGAAGGCGAAATCGGGCGCGATCTCGCCGAAGCGGGGATCGGCCACCACCCCGGCGGCGCCATTGCCGGTCTCTTCCGCCGGCTGGAACATCAGCACGATGCGACCGCTTGCAGGCCGCTCGCGCCCGAGCTGGCGTCCGAGCGCCGCCAGGATCGCGGTGTGTCCGTCATGGCCGCACATATGCGACTTGCCCGGCACGCGCGAGGCATGCGGCACGCCGGACAGTTCCTCGATGGGCAGCGCGTCGAGTTCCGAACGAAACAGGACGGTTGGTCCGTTTTTGCCGCTGTCGTAGACGGCCGCGACACCATGTCCGCCCAATCCGGTCAGCACCTTGTCGGGATTGGTATCGGCGAGGAAGTCGACGACGGCTTTCGCCGTCTTTTCCTCCTCGTTCGAGATTTCCGGCTGCTGGTGCAACTTGCGCCGCCATTCGGTCAGCTCGACGATGTCCCGGTTGGTGAGAGTCATGATTTTGGCCTCCGCTGTATCGCTCACGACGCGCCCGATCGACCGGGCGCGTCGGAAGGATAGCTAGCGGCAAATGGCTGAAACCGCCACCGTCTGGCCTATTGATTTATCTCGGGCTCGACGAGCTTTGCCAGGTTCCGCAGCGACTCCTGCCAGCCGAGATAGCAGGCCTCGACCGGGATGACGTCGGGAATGCCGGCCTGGGTGATGTCGATCTCGGTGCCGACAGATACTTTTTTCAGGGTTACGGTCACCTGGATCTCGCCCGGCAGATTGGGATCGTCGAACCTGTCGGTGTAGCGCAGGCGCTCACCGGGAACGAGTTCGAGATACTCGCCGCCGAAGGCATGGCTGTCGCCGGTGGTGAAGTTGCGGAACGACATCTTGAACGTGCCGCCCACCTTGCCCTCGAAGTGATGAACCGTGCAGGTGAAGCCGTTCGGCGGCAGCCACTTCGCCAGCGCGTCGGCCTCGACGAAGGCGCGATAGACTTTTTCCGGGCTGGTGGTGAGAACACGGTGCAAACGTACGGTGCCGGGCATATCATATCCTTTCATAATGCCTGTTCGATGCCCCAAGGACGAGCGGGGCCCGGCCAGCCCGACACCGGCTCCCGGAATTTTTTCAGAGCCTCGGCCGTGGCCTGCGCGATTGGCTTACGCCAGTTCAGCCTGGGTTGGGACTCGATTTTGCGGCGGCTGGCCCAATCGTCGAAAATGACGAACCGGATAGCCATTATGAGGAGACTGTTTATAACGGTCGCTGAGATCGCTGTGACCAAGGGGAGACGATGCGCTACATACGTCCACTTTCAATCGAAGATGCCGTTGGCCACTTGGCCGGATCGGCCGGAACGGCGGCCATTCTCGCCGGAGGCAGCGACCTGCTGGTGAGGATGAAGGGCGGCTTCATCGAACCCGAACTGATCGTCGACATCAAGGCGATCGCGGCCTTGAGCGAAATCAGGGAGACGCCCGACGGCTTCAGCATCGGTGCGGCGGTTCCTTGCGCGGTGCTGGGAGAGAACGCGGCCCTGAAGAAGGCCTGGCCCGGCGTCGTCGAGGCGGCCAAGCTGATCGGCTCGAAGCAGGTGCAGGGACGCTGCACCATCGTTGGCAATCTGTGCAACGCCTCGCCGGCGGCCGACAGCGTGCCGGCGCTGGTGGCGGCCGGAGCCAGGGCGGTGATCGTCGGGCCCGCGGGCCGGCGCACCATCGCCGTGGAAGCCGTGCCGACCGGACCGGGCAAGACGTCGCTCGCCAAGGGCGAGATCATCGAGGCGATCCTGCTCGACAGCCAAGCCCCGCGCTCGGGCGACGCGTATCTCAGGTTCATTCCCCGCACCGAGATGGATATCGCGGTGGTCAGCGCCGGCGTGAATCTGACGCTCGACGAGCAAGGTGTCGTCAAGGCGGCCCGCGTGGCGCTGGGCGCCGCCGCGCCCACGGTGCTTCTGGTGCAGGAGGCCGCCGAGGCCCTCATCGGCAGGACGCTGGACGAAGCCGCGCTCGAGCGGCTCGCCAAGGTCTGCTCCGGGGCCTGCCGGCCGATCGACGACAAGCGGGGCACGATCGAGTTCAGACGGAAAGTCGCGGGCGTGCTGGCCAGGCGGGCCGCCACGTCAGCCTACAAGCGTGCAGGAGGCAAGTGATGGCCGGTGTAGCAGTTTCAACCACGATCAACGGCGACAGCGTCGAATATCTCTGCCAGCCCGACGAGACGCTGCTCGACGTGCTGCGCGACCGGCTCGGGCTGACCGGCGCCAAAGAAGGCTGCGGCACCGGCGACTGCGGCGCCTGCAGCATCATCCTCGACGACCGGCTGGTGTGCTCGTGCCTGGTGCTGGGCGCGGAGGCGCAAGGGCGCCGCGTGGAGACCGTCGAGGGCATGGCGCATGGCGAGCGGTTGCATCCGCTCCAGCAGAAGTTCCTCGAGCACGCCGCGCTGCAATGCGGCGTCTGCACGCCGGGCTTCCTGATCGCGGCGAAGGATCTTTTGGCCAAGAACCCCGACCCGACCGAGGAGGAGATCCGCTTCGGCCTCGCCGGGAATCTCTGCCGCTGCACCGGCTATGACAAGATCGTGCGCGCCGTCCAGGACGCGGCAAGCGTGATGAAGGGAGCCTGACGATGAATTTCGATCCGCGTTTTTCCAATCGCAATTTCGCTTCGGTCGGCACGCGTCCCATCCGTCCCGACGGCGTCGACAAGGTGACCGGCCGCGCCCGCTACGGTGCCGACTTCAACATGGCCGGCCAGCTGGTCGGGCGCGTGCTGCGCAGCCCGCACGCGCACGCCAAAATCAGGAAGATCGACACTTCGAAGGCGGAAAAGCTCGCCGGCGTGAAGGCGGTGATCACCGCCGCCGACCTGCCCGACCTCACCGACGGCGATGCCGCCATGTACGACATCCTCGACAATTGCATGGCGCGCACCAAGGCGCTCTATGACGGCCATGCGGTGGCCGCGGTCGCCGCGATCGACGCCCGCACCGCCAGGCAGGCGCTGAAGCTGATCGAGGTCGACTACGAGGTGCTGCCGCATGTCACCGATGTCGACGAGGCGATGCAGCACCACGCCCCGCTGATCAACGACGCCGTCTTCACCGAGGGGCTGGAGGAAAAGCCGGTCAAGCCGTCCAACGTCACCAAGCGCAGCCAGTTCGGCCATGGCGACGTCCATCAAGGCTTTGGGCAGGCCGACTTCATCGTCGAGCGCTCCTTCAAGACCGAGCAGACGCACCAGGGCTATATCGAGCCGCATGCCTGCGTGGCCAATGTCAGCTCCGACGGCACGGCGGACCTGTGGGTCTGCACGCAAGGCCATTTCGTCTACCGCCAGCATTGCGCCCAGTTGCTGGGCATGGAAGCCTCGAAGCTGCGCGTCACCTCCTCCGAGATCGGCGGCGGCTTCGGCGGCAAGACCCATGTCTGGGCCGAGCCGGTGGCGCTGGCCCTTTCGCGCAAGGCCGGCCGCCCGGTGAAGCTGGTGATGACCCGCGACGAGGTGTTCCGCGCCTCGGGCCCGACCAGCGCCACCTCGATCGACGTCAAGATCGGCGCCCGCAAGGACGGCACCATCACGGCTGCCGAAGCGACGCTGCGCTACACCAGCGGCCCCTATGCCGGCACCTGGGCCGAGATCGGCGCCATGACGGCGTTCGCGTGCTACAGGCTAGAGAACGTCAAGACCGTCGGCTATGAGGTGCTGGTCAACCGGCCGAAGACCGCGGCCTACCGCGCGCCGTCGGCGCCGATGGCGGCCTTCGCGGTGGAAAGCGCCGTCGACGAGCTCGCCAAGGAGATCGGCATGGACCCGGTCGATTTCCGCATCAGGAACGCGGCGCAGGAAGGCACGCGCTCGTCCTACGGCCCGGTCTACGGCCCGATCGGCATCGGCCCGACGCTGGAGGCGGTCAAGAACCATGCGCACATGAAGGCGCCGCTCGGCCCGAACCAGGGGCGCGGCATGGCCTGCGGCTTCTGGTTCAATTTCGGCGGCCAGACCTGCACCGACCTCAACATCGGCATGGACGGCTCGGTCTCGCTTGCCGTCGGAACGGTCGACGTCGGCGGTTCGCGCGCGTCGCTGTCGCTGGTGGCGGCGGAGGAGCTCGGCATCGACTATTCGCAGGTCAAGGCCGTCGTCGCCGACACGTCCAGCCTCGGCTACAACGACATGACCGACGGCAGCCGCGGCACCTTCTCCTCCTCCATGGCGACCATCTCGGCCGCCCGCAACGCCATCAAGGTGCTGCGCGAGCGCGCCGCCCAGATGTGGGACATTTCGGTCGACGACGTGGTCTGGGAACAGGGCCATGCGGTGGCCAAGGGCGAGAAGCACGGCAATCTCGGCAAGCTGTCGCTGAAGGAGATCGCGGCGCAATCCGGCAAGACCGGCGGGCCGATCGCCGGCCATAGCGAGCTCGTCGCCGACGGCGCCGGCGTCTCCTTCGCCACCCATATATGCGACATCGAGGTCGATCCCGAGACCGGCTCGACCAGGGTGATCCGCTACACGGTGGTGCAGGATGCCGGCAAGGCGGTGCACCCGACCTATGTCGAGGGCCAGTACCAGGGCGGTGCCGCGCAAGGCATCGGCTGGGCGCTCAACGAGGAGTATATTTACGGCAAGGACGGGCGGCTGCAGAACGCCGGCTTCCTCGACTACCGCATCCCGGTCTGTTCCGACCTGCCGATGATCGACACGCAGATCCTGGAAATCCCCAACCCCAACCACCCTTATGGCGTGCGCGGCGTCGGCGAGACCTCGATCGTGCCGCCGCTGGCGGCAATCGCCAACGCGGTGTCGAACGCCGCCGGCGTGCGCATGACCCACATCCCGATGTCGCCGCCGCGCATCCTCGCGGCGATCGAGGCGGAACGGGAAGGCTGATGGTGCAAGTGACGCTCTGGGGGGCGCTTGCCGCGACCGCCGGAGGCCAGAGCAAGGTCGAGGTCGAGGCCAAGGACATAAGGGAGCTGTTCAGGAAACTGGCTGAACAGTATCCCGGGCTTGAACCGCTGATAGATCGGGGGATCGCGGTGGCGATCGATGGGGTGATTTATCGCGATACGTGGGGGAAGAAGCTGCCGGAAGGGGCGGAGATTTTTCTGCTGCCGCGCTTGGCTGGGGGGTGAGGGGGATAGGTATCGCTTGGCCGAAGGTGCGAACGTCTTGTTAGGGGCCGGTTGCGGACTGGCCGCTTTTGGCCTCCTGAGCGCCAACCCGGACGATCGTCGCCGAGTGACGAGCGAAGATGCCTGTGTCAGTATGACCGTATGGAGATAGAAGACATCCAAGCCCGCTTCGAGAAGGCTGTCGAGTTGTTCATGAACGACCAAAGCCAGTTGCTCGAACTTAATGCTAATGAGCGCGCCATCGGGGCGACGCTCGCCCATTTGTTTGTGCGAGAGATGTTTCCTGACCATCGTGTCGATGCCGAGTACAACCGTGTCGGCCTTGATGGTAGTGCCAAGCGCCTAAATCTTCCGATGGAATGCGGCGGCGAGAACGCGCGCGTGTTTCCGGACATCGTCGTGCATCGGCGCGGCGACAATCAAGAGAACATTCTTGCAGTCGAAATCAAGTTGACCACAAACAGGCAGCCACGCCGCTGCGATCTCATAAAGCTTGAGGCCTTCCGTGAGCAGCTTCAATATCGGGTTGGCGTTTTTCTCGAACTGCCTGCGGGCAAGGACTTTGGACAAAAGGATGCCAGCATGCAGTGGTTCACCTAGCGCACCCGTTCTTGAAGTGGTCGATTGGGTGCTTGATCGTTCGAACCGCAGCTACATCCTAGTTCATTCGGAGGTCGACCTCCTCCGTGGGCTTTGAACTAGGACGGACACACATGAGAAAAATCCGTCACATCCCATTTGCTCTCAGGTCTATCCGCCTCCCAAGCCCATGGGGCCGGAGCGGTGTGTCAGTTCAAGAATGGAAGACGCGGGACGCCGTCCAGTCCATCGTTACGGTATCCAACTAGGCATAGTCCATCAGGCTGCGAGTTCACTTGGTCAATTCGACGACTAACATAGATTACCGCGGGGCGCGGGGCTCTAACGCAGGGGACCAATTCCACGAGCTTTGGGCTTTGCTGCAAATTCTTGAACTGTTAAAGCCGGGAACCAGCCTTACCGCAGTTGGCGTTGAGGGAGTGAAGGCGGACACGCCGGCTGGCACCGATGGCCCGACATGGGACGGCGTTGATGTCGCTTTGTATTATGGAGCTGCGTCGCTCGAAGACGCCGACCGGGTTGAATTCGCTCAGCTAAAATATTCCTCGGCGAATCCTGAGACTCCGTGGACCGTAGCCCGGATGACTTACAACACCGCGAAAAAGGGAAACAACTCTCCACTGCGTAAGTTGGCAGACGCCTTCAAGGGTGGACGAGCCCGTATGAAAACCGGAACGGCGATGAGAATCCGCTTCGTTAGCAATCAGGCGATTGCTGACGACCTCGGTACGGCGCTGGCGGCACGATGGACAGGCGATCTCGCTACGGCGGGGCTGCCGGAGATTGTTGTTGCAAACCTGCGCGATTTACAAAGCGCTAGCGGCTTGAACCAATCAGAGTTTGCCGAATTCGTCGCCTGCCTCGATGTCACTGAATGCGGCGTTGGTTCGCGCTTCAAGCTTCAGGAGAACATTGTCAGCGTTGTCGCAGAACATCTTGGCGACGATGTTTCCTCGGAAGCCCGCGATCTTCAGATGCGTGTCCGCGAGCTGATGTTGCCGGAACGCGCGAATGAGGTGGTCACAGGAAAGAATGTCCTCCTGTGGTTCGGTTTTTCTGCTCGTGATGGACTGTTTCCATCGGAACCCGATATCCGTCTTCCCGCCAATCCCATTAAACGCGCTGCCGCCCATACCGTGCTGAATCAGTTGAACAATGGATCACGCGTCGTCTTGGTCCACGGTGTTGGCGGCTGCGGGAAAACCACACTCATGCGGCAGGTTCAGGATGGACTTCCGTCAGGATCCGTTTCTGTGAACTTTGATTGCTTTGGCGGCGGCCGGTACATCTATGCGGACGACAAACGTCATCTGCCGGAAAAAGCCTTCTTGCAACTAACCAACGAGATTGCATTAGCTCTGCAATTGCCGCTTTTTATCCCTCGCGACCTGAAGTATCCGGCCCATATCGGGCTATTCCTGTCAAAACTTAGAACTGCGGCGAAAGCGCTAGAACAACTCGACCCCAATGCGTTCCTCGTCATCATCATAGACGCGGCCGATAACTCCGTGGCAGCGGCCAGTGCCGCAAACCCGCAGGAACGTTCGTTTGTCCACGATCTCGCCAACGCCAATCTTGCGGAGCTTCCGGACAATATCCGCTTCATTCTTTCAGCACGCACGGCACGCAAGGACACGCTCCTGCTGCCGTCTGATATCATCGAAGTCGAGTGCCCTTTATTCGACCTATCGGAGACGAAGCAACACCTAGAGACTGTGGTGTCAAACCCCTCCGATACCTATGCTGAACAGTTCCATGCGCTTTCACACCAGAATCCCCGCGTGCAGGCATACGCGATTTCTGCGTCGAGCTCGGATCGTTCCAAGCTTCTGGACGTCCTACGCCCTGGTGGAAAAACGCTGCCCGACGTTCTCAGATTGACGTTTGACTCAGCGTTAAAGAAGCTCGGGCAGTCCGCGATATTTGACCGGCTGCTGGCGGCGCTCGCGTTCCTTCCTGCCCCAGCCAATGTCGGCGCCATAGCTCGCGTCGCAGGTTCACAAGATGGCATCGTTCGCGATTGGGCGGGTGACCTCTTACCGGGCCTCAGGCTCGATGACGGAGCGATCTCTATCGCGGATGAGGACTTCGAAGCATACATAAGAGAGACATCGTCTAAGGACAGAATCCCCACTCTCGCACGCATCGCGGATGATTTCCTGTCGAACTTCGCAACCGACGCCTATGCCTCCCTGCACGTAGCTGATGCGCTTGGCGCCGCTGATCGGGCAAACCAGCTTCTTACGGTTGTCGAACGCGACCCGCAGGTAGGCGCTATCGGTGATGCCGTTTTGAAACGCCAGGTTCAGGTGCGGCGGCTATGGCTCGCGCTGCGGGCGTCTCGGCATGCCGGTACCGTAGTTGATGCGCTGAAAACCATTCTCATTAGCGCCGAGGCCGAGAAGGACGACAGCACGCTCACCGACTTGCTCGAAAAGGAACTGGACTTGTCCGTCGAGTTCAGCGGGGCCTCTCTGCGACGGACCATATTGCTGGAGCGTGATCGTATTGCCGAGCACGGCACTTTTCTCGCCTATGACGCGGCAAGAGCCGGCCGCGCGGATGACGGCATAACAACCAGGGAACAACTCCATTTTTACGATGCATGGCTCCAGGAACGCCGGAATGTTCCGGAGGACAAAATCAAGGACTGGGAGATTGAAGATCGAGAAATTGCCGCGCGGACGGAAGCAATCCTTTACCTTGGAGGGCCGGAGCAAGCGTTTCTCAATCTGATGCGGTGGTCACCACGCAGCGTGCCTCTTCGCGTCGCTTTCATCCTCATTCCCCAACTTATCGCCACGGGCAAGTCGAGCGTCCTGCGCGACTTGCTGAATCAAAACCTCGTTCCTAGGCCATGGGACTTGGTCGTTTGGACGGCTCTTGCGAGCGCGGGTGAGAGCGTTGACGCCAAGGCCATCGAACAGTCATTGAAACGTGTCCGGCGCAGACTCGTACCGGACCCTGGAGAATTCTTGAGTTCGTATGGTGAAGAAGGCTGGCAAAAGAGCCTGCTGGATTCGCTCATCGTTTCATGTGAGCTCGCATACCGCCTCAATGTAGATACGACGGTACTTCTCGGAACATTGAACGAAATTATGAAATGCGTGGAGGGCAAGCCGCGTCATTTATATAGCCACGATTTCTACCGCATCGATGCGCTATATCGCTGCTGGTTGTTGCGCACCGAACTTCGCGGTGACGCATCGGACATCAAAGAGTTTTCAAGCTACGTTAAGTCGTTGGAGCCACCACCACCGCCGGAAGACAAACCCAAAAGGGGTTCGAAGAAAGCGACACCCCATTCGCCGCGAGACGATCAAAGGGATCGCCGCCTTCAGATCATCCTGCACACATTGTTTCCTGTGTATGCAGCTCGTCTTGCCGTATTGATTGCTAGCCGAAATGCGCAGTCCATATCTCCATCGCTTCTTGAACCGCTAGGTTCAATCGGCTCTTCGGCATGGGAGTTCGACCAGGACCACGACAGTATCTATCTGCGCGCTGTCGCCGCTCGCGCTGTTATGAGCCTGCTAATCGTTCCCCGGCTTACGGCCGTCGAGCTTGAGGCAAGGGCTAGCGGCCTGCTGCGTGGCAAATACGGCGATTGGCTCGCCGTACGCCGAGCCAAGCTCTGGGAGCAGATGCGGGTACGCCCAGCGGAGGCGAATGCTCTCATCGAGCTGATCGCCAAAGCTTCGGCAGAGGTGCGCGATGCGCGGGCTTCCGCTTCCGACAAATTGGAAACGATGGTCCGCCTGGCACGGCTAGCGCTGCCCGTCAGCCGGTCCGATTCCGAAGCCCTGTTCAACGATGCCGTCGGCATCGCGAAGGAGATCGACCACGAGGCGATCGATCAAATCGAGTTTGCCGAGGCGGCAGCCCAAGCGGCTAGCTTCGACGACCCGCAGGAAGGCCGCCGTATTGCCGGCAATTTGTTCACGTTCGTCTCCGGGGCTTACGAACGGCTGTCCAGTCGAGATTTCAATTGGAATGCAGCTGTTGGGGCTTTGGTCGCTACCGACCTGCCTTGCGCGCTTGCTGCCGTTTCGCGATGGGCGGATGAGGGGGCGGTGCAAATAGAGATCACTTTAGAGACGCTGATACCTCTCGCGCTAAAAAGGGAACTGATCGGCGCCCGAGAGGCGGCAGCGCTGGCCCTTGTCATGGAATCCGCTGATGCGACGATCTGCCGGGAAGTAGCGGTCCACGCGGCCGGTTCCGATCCTGAGGTGGTTGAGGAGGTCGCCAAAGACGCGCTGCTGCTCGCTTCCCAGTCGGGACGCGTCAGTAATTCTAGTGCCATCCTTGAACAACTCCCAGCATCTGCGCACCGGTCGTCCTGGACAGCGCGGCTTCAACGGACCGTTGAATTCCACAAACTGCTTGGAAACCGAGAACAGCCCGCGCGAGTGGCTGGCCGTGGCCGCCCGGCCCGCTCGGAAATAGCCGACGAACTCGCCAAGGAATTTGTGTTTGAACCGACCGGACCGTTTGCTAACGCGGAAGCGATTGAGACGGTTCTCAAGGAGGCTACCGCGTCGGGGTTGCGCCACACTGATCGTGTGCTGCTCGAGAAGATGATGGATGCGTCGTCGGATGTGAAGCACCGGGTTCCATTTCTCAAAGCGATTGTTTCCATCTCGGATGAGGCGATTTGGAGGGGGACCAGAGAGGAGGCTCTCTTCGCAGCCATCAAACGATGGAAAGGCACGCCAGGCGTAGATCGATGGTGCCGTGACGAGCTTCCCGCTGTTGTCGTCAGGTGGTTTGGCAGCCTCGCGCGCTGGATCAAGCAAGGCCAATCGACGCTAGGAGAAATGCTGCAACTGACCGGCCTTGATGCCAGCGGCAAGCTGAGCTTGATCCTCTCAGGAGTAGCTGAAGATGGCGATGCTTTAGGAAGCCGTTCCCTCTTTGGCGTCGCTGAGTTGATTTGCGAGAACATCGGGCCCCATGACCTCGGCCTTATCTTGAGTTGGTACAGCGACCGGATGCTCGCCCGAATCCCAGCGGCACAACGCCAAAGCTTCCCGCTTCAAAACGTCCCGTTGCGGACGGCAGAGGCGATCGGCCGATTTGTCGTTGCGCTCATGAGCGACATCGACACGCGCATCCGTTGGCGTGCCGCTCATTGCTTCCGGAGGCTCGCGAGATTTAAATGTCAGGACGCTGTCAGTGCGACGATCTCGCAAATGGACCGCGCTGACGACCCGGCATTCCGCGATCCCACCGCGCCCTTTTTCTTTCTCGGTGCGCGCTTGTGGCTTGCGCTCGCGATGTATCGAGTCAGCGCAGAAAGCCCCTCAGCGCTTGCGCCGTTCAAAGATGTCATTCTGAGCCTTGCGACCTCACGGGTTCTGCCACACGTGGGGATCCGCGAATATGCCAAACGCACGCTCATTCAACTGGCTTCGTCGGGCGACATCGGCTTGGATGCCGCCGAGAAACTAGCGCTTGATAGCGTCAACCTTCCTCTCAAAGGCGAGACTGGCAAAGAAAGAAAATTGGGCGCATCATTTGACAAATATAGCCGGGATGAAAAGCGGCGGTTCAGGTTCGATGGCCTGGACACCTTGCGATACTGGTACGAAGACATTTTGCGTATCTTTCCGACCGTCTTTCCGGACCAGGTTCTGAAGATCGCGGAGCGATGGATCGTTGACAAATGGGGGGCGGATCCCGAGGCAAACCGGTGGGACAAGGAGTCGAGAAGGGGCCGTTACAACGAGCGACGTTTCGGTCTCTGGAGCACCAGCCACGGTTCGCTGCCCACCATTGAGCGATACGGAAGCCATCTTGAATGGCATGCCATGCACTGTACGATCGGCGAACTCTTGGAGACTCATCCGGTCGCAAAAGGCGAGATGTACTATGATCGCTTCGACTACTGGCTAAGCCGTTCTCTCCCAACATCGCCGCCCGAGTGGTTGTCCGACCACCGCACTACAACTCCGCTGGAAGCGCAATTCTGGCGCGAAGACCCGCGAACTGACCAAGGTTGGCTCTCAAATGCGGGACGGGATGATGTTCTGAAGGAAATCGGGCTCTTAAAGTCCTCCCGGCCCGGATGGATCGTTGTCAAAGGCTACTGCACCGCGCATTTTCCCAAACGGGAAGCCAATACCGCCATTCATACCGCGCTGGTTTCATCCAAACCTGCCTTGTCGCTGGTCCGGGCGCTTCAAACGGTGAGCAACCACTATGATTTCCGTATTCCCGATGAGGGTGACGATGATGAAATCAACGAGCCCCTCTACAAGCTGACCGGCTGGCTCGCCCATTTTCAGGGAGATACCCGCTTCGATGACCGCGATCCTTCTCGTTATGAGGTCGGTCGAATCCAAGCCGGCCCGGGCCAAGCGCTGGTCAATTCATTCGAATTGGTGCAGCAAACGGATGGTGAGGTAGTTTGGGTTTGTAAAAAATCGGGCGAGGCTGCTTTAATATACGAAGCATGGTGCGATGAGCCGTCTCGCGAAGACGATTACCCTCGCCAAACCAAATCGGACGGTTGGCGGCTTTGGGCACGGGCGGGTATAGTTCAATCGTTCTTAATGGAAAAGAAAATGGACTTGGTCTGCGAAGTGCGGATCGATCGCAGACTTAGGAATGAATACCGGAGCTCTTACGACTCGGATGAAAAAAAGAAAACTCATGACAAAATCCTCCTCCTCGCAGGGGACGGCTCCATCCGCGACTACAGAGGACACTTTGGCGTTTGGCAAACGTCTCGTCGCCGAGTACGGGCTTGACTCCAGCGTAGATACCCTTGGTCGGTGGCTGGTTCATCATATCGCCGAGCTTATCCGAGACGCTGAAGATGGAGCCGCTGCAGATGTCAGCGATCGCCGGGCCGCTGCTGTGGCCGCAATCTTGAAGTTTTGGGAGCACCGCCGGTCGATGGATAGAATCGATCCGCTCCGCGAGCTCAAACCTATGCTCAGCGTCATAAGAACGTTGAATCCCGATGAAAATAGATGGGGCGGGTACAGAGGAAACGGAAGCACCGCGCTTTGGGACCTCTATTCCGCTGTGCGGCAGATCATCATCTTCCGTCTGCTGGATAAAGCGCCTGCCACCCAGGTTGAACAAAGCAAGTTTCTTTCAGACGAGGAGGCTGAAATAGTCGGCGCATTGAATATTTGGCTTGCCGAGTATCAAAAGGAAAGGTTGAAGGCGAAACCTAAACGGCGGTCGCGAAAGCGCCAAGCAGAGGCCAATGATTTTGACCCCAAGACTTACGTGCTTTCAGAGATCGAAGATGCCCGACAGGCGCTCGACGCTCTGGAACGGGAGGTGAGTGGCCTCCCTCCCATCCCTAAACCCAATCCGTACGAACTCCTGATAAATGAAGGGCTCCCGCAAATCCGGATAGTCACGGTACCACCTAACGAGGACGAAGACGACAACTCGGAATTATAGTCTGGCCGGGCAGAGCGCTCCTTCGCATAGAGGCGAGAGAAACAGAACGCGCATGACACGCATCATGATCGAATCTGTTCTCGATATCTGAGATGAAGACCCGAGCGGCTATTCTGTTGGCCTCGGCTCGAACGTACGCTTCCGGCTACAGGCAAGATTTGGTTGAACGTCCGAGATGCTGCGCAAAGCAGCCGTTCAGGATTTGACCTGCTACGCTCTCAACGTGGGCCCCGTATTCACTTCCAGCGCCTCTTCCGCCTGATGCGCACGCGGAAGCGTTCGCCTATGCGCAGGCGCAGCCATTCGACCTGCTTGCCGCTCGGTCTGCCTGACTAGTAGATATGGGCGTGATAGTTGGCGATCTCCGAAGTGACTGAAATGGCCGTGTTCTCGCTCAATTGGAATCGACCTGACGGCAGACCTGTGTTCTAACTACCAGACCTTGGGAGGGGGAGCACAATGTATCGGGCTGTCATTTTGACTGCCGCGCTAGCACTTGCTGGCTGCGCGACTACATCCGAAATGCCGCTGGCGCCGAACGTGGTACGGTTGGATACTCACGCAAGCGGCGCCCTTTTTACCGGATCTGCAGGTGCGATCACGTTGAAGAAAGCAGCCGAGGCGACACTGTCTCGCGGCTATACACACTTTCGTTTTGACCAAGCCTCGACTGCCAGCGGTTCTCGGTTTGTCGGTATGTCCAGCAATACATTTGGGAATGCAAATGCAACAATCATGGGCAATACGGCTTACGGTACTTATAGCGGAACAACCATCAACACGCCCATGTATGCTCCGACGGCTGATATCGGTGTCACTGTAATAATGTTCCATGCCGATGAATCCGGCGCCCAAGGCGCGTTTGATGCCGCTGAAGTCCTCAAGAAAGGTGGACGGGTGTGACGGGGGCGATCGAAGACTCCAACAAGAGGCGCCGCATCCTGTCCATCCAACCTTCAACTGACGAGGGCAATCACCGGCGCTAATTCACTCAGCTTCGCAGGGCATTGCGTGATGCCGCTCGGTGCGCTTCTATCCGTGGCGCGTCATTGGGGGGTAATCATTTGTCTGCCAGGAACCAAACGTCCACCGGCCACGAAGCGAGCGAGGCGGGCTGGCTCGACCTTCATTTCGAATCGTCGCGCCCCGAATATGAGGCGGCCTTGCTCGATGCCGGCATCCGCCCGGGCTGGCGCGTGCTCGATGCCGGTTGCGGCAGCGGCGGCTTCCTGCCGCTCATCGCCAGCGCCGTCGGCCCCTCCGGCTTCATCGCCGCGCTCGACCTCGCGCCCGAAAACATCGCCCGGGTCGAGGCGCTCGCGGGCACGCTGTCCGAGCCGCCGGAAATGGCCACGCATGTCGGCAGCATCCTGTCGCTGCCCTTCGCCGACGCATCGTTCGATTGCGTCTGGTCCGGCAATGTCATGCAGTATCTGACGCCGGCCGAGTTCGAGCTTGCCGTCGGCGAGGCCAGGCGCGTGCTGAAGCCGGGCGGCATCTTCGCCGTCAAGGATTTCGATTCGACCATTCTGCAGATCCTGCCCATGGACCGGGCGCTGCTGGCGCGCTTCATGGCGGCCAGGCTGCAGGGGTTTCGCGAGCGGGGCGTGCTCGGCACCGATTGCGGTTCGACGCTTCCCGCGCGCCTGCGCCAGGCTGGCCTGCAGGTCGTCAGCCGCAAGGGCTGGCTGGTCGAGCGCTGGGCGCCCGCGCCTCGCTTCACGCGCGACTATGTTCGCGACCTGCTGGCCTATTTTGCCAGCGTCGCGCCGGGCTATGCCCTGCCTGACGCCGACCAGGCCTATTGGCGGGAACTGAAGGAGCGGCCGGATCGCCTGCTCGACGATCCGGACTTCTGCTACCGCGAATTCTTCGTCACGGCGGTTTGCCGGATGTAGTGCCCGCCGCGACGGCCGATGCCGCGGCGCTGCGGGAGGCCGCAGGCAAACCCGATTCCAAGATCGAGGCTAGCCAAGCCGCATTCGCCAGATCTCCACTCAAATGGCCGGCTTTCGAGCGAATTTCTTCGCGAACCGTTAATTCGGCCATGGTGTTAATAAGCATCTGCTAATGAACCGGTTCGCGCGGGGGTACGCAATGACCAAGAATCTCGGCAATGCACGCTATGTGCCGCCAAAGGAACAGCAAGGCTCGGTCCTCGGCAAGGTCGCGCCGGCGCTGTTCCCGCTGGCCGTGGTCGCGCTGGGCTACATGATCGGCAGGCAATTCTTCGGCCTCTAGGCTCCGCCATCAGGCGCCGGTTTCGGCCGCGGCCTCGGGCCTTACTTCGGCGCGGATGCGGTCGCTTGCCACGAGCACGACCGGGCAGGGGACGGCGGCCAGCACCGCCATGGCGGTGTCGCCGAAGAACAGTTCCTCGCCCGGCCGCTGCGTGACGCCCATCACCACCATCGCCGCCCCCTTGGCCACTTCCCTGGCGATCGCCTTGTCGGGGGTGGCGCGGGCGCGGATGGCGGTATCGACGGCAACGCCGTAGCGGTCGGCGAGATCGGCGACATCCTTGAGCACCGCCTCCTCGCGGCGGTGCGAAACGGTGCCTTGCCGGGCGCCTTTGCGCGCCTGCGAGACATAGAGCACCTTGACCCGCGCCCGGTGCGGCCTTGCCAGCGCCAGGGCGAAATCGGCGGCGCGTCGCGACACTTCCGTGCCGTTGACGGGAACGAGGATGGTGGTTCCGGCGCGCAGCACCGGCATCTTGCCCCCGGCGCCGGCACCGTTCAGCACCAGGCAGAGCGGACCGTCGAAGCCGCTGGTCATGTCGTTCAGCGCTTCGGTGAACGAGCCCTTCTCGGTAAGCATGGCCTCGAGCCCGACCAGCAGCAGGCCATAGCCCTTGCGCGCCTCCTCGGCGATCGTTCGTGCGGTGGCCTCGCGTTCGCTGCGGGCGGTGAGATGCACCTTCTCGACCGGCGTGTCCTCGGCCTTGCTCACCGCCTTGGCGCTCCTGGCGGCACCTTTCTTGACCTCCTTCAGCGCGCGCTCCGGGCCCTTGTCGCGGGCCGGGCCGGCAAGCCTGCCGTCCTTGAGGTGGAGAAGCGTGGTCGGCATGCCGCTGCCGCCGCCGACCAGGCCGGCGAGATAGGCGGTGAACTTGCCGACCGGGCTGTCGTCGACCAGCAGCAGCAGCCGCTCCAGCTTGGAGACGAAGCCGCGCTCGTCGAGCAGCTCGCGGTCGACGCGCTGCTTCTCGGCATCTTCGACGGGCAGCCGGCCGAGCGCCCAGCGCAGCATCGGCGGCATGGCGAGCGTGGTGATGACAGCCATGGTGACGATCATGGTGAAGAGATTGTGGGAGAGGATGTTCATCGACAGGCCGATCGAGGCGACGATGACCTCGGTCGAGCCGCGCGCGTTCATGGCGCTGCCGACGGCGGTCGCCTCCTTCAGCGTCATGCCGGCGAAGCGGCCGCCGATGAAGGCGCCGCCGAACTTGCCGATGCTGGCGATGAGCACCAGCGCCAGCGTCAGCAGCGCCAGCGTCGGGTCGGCGAGCACGGTGAGGTCGGCCGAAAGCCCGGCCATGCCGAAGAAGATCGGCATGAAAAGCGCGGTGATGACGCCGCGCAGCTGGCTCTCGATGTGGCTGGACAGGATCGGCGATTCCCCGACCAATATGCCGGCGACGAAGGCACCGAGCACGGTGTGGACGCCGATCAGGTTGGTGATCAGCGCCATCACGCCCATGATGATCAGGATGACCGATATGACGGCGTATTCGCTGCGGAAGGAATCGTTGCTCCAGCGGATCAGCGTGAACACCAGCCGGCGGCCGATGGTGAAGGAGAACACCATGAACAGCGCCACTTCGGCCACCGTGACCACCAGCGGCACGATTTGAAGGCTGCCATTGGTGGCGATGCCGAAGGTGACGGCGATGATCAGCCAGCCGATCGTGTCCTCGATGATGGCCGAGGAGATGATGACCTGGCCGAGATTGCGGCGCATGAAGTTCATCTCGCGCACCACCATGGCGACGATCTTGACCGAGGAGATCGACAGGGCCGTGCCGAGGAAAAGCCCGGCGACAACGCGCTCGCCGGGGTCGGGCAGCAGCGTGTCTGGCAGGAACTGCGCCAGCGCGAAACCGCAGGCAAAGGGCACGACGACGCCGGTGACCGAGATCGAAAAACACGCCGCGCCCACCCGGCGCACCAGGCGCAGGTCCGTCTCCATGCCGGTGAGCAGCAGGAGCAGCAGGACGCCGAGCTGGGAGACCGCCTCGATCATGCTCTTCTGCGCGGGGTCGGTCGAGAAGATCAGCTGCTGCGCATCGGGCCAGAGCCAGCCGAACAGCGAAGGCCCAAGCAGGATGCCGCCGATCAACTGGCCCATGATCGCCGGCTGGCCGTAGCGCTGGAAGATTTCGCCGAGGCCGCGCCCGACCAGTAGCAGAAGCACGATCTCGGCGACGAAAACGCCCTCCGCCGAGCCGCCCATGCCCGCGGCGTGGCTGCTTGCCTGGGCTGCCCAGGCCGGGCCTGCTAAGGCAAGGACGGCGGAAGGGATGAGAATGGCAGGAAGAAATCTCGTTTGCGGCCAGTGCCTAGTCATCCAACCCCTCAACGCGGATCAAGTCCGCTGCGCATAAACGTGCAATGCCGCGCAAGGTTGCGGCAGGTCGGGCCAATCTGTTCGGGCCAATCTGTCTGGGTAAGTGCCGACATAGGAGACAGCGCTCTTCTCCCCGTCGCTATACGGGGAGGAGGTGCCGGCAGACGGATGAGGGCAGCGCCGACATGGGAAAAATACAGGATCCAGATGGTATTTGCCGAAACCTTGGCGCCGCCCCTCATTGTCCTGCCGGACATTTCTCCCCGTATAGTGACGGGGAGAAAGGCCCATCTACCGGCTGGACGCTGCCCGCGGATTGCTTCGCCAATCGTCGCTGGCCGCGATCGGCGATCTAGCCCGACTTCTTGGCGCCGCCCGGCAAAGCACCTTCAGGCGGCGGCTCCGGGCCGAAGACGCTGCGGCCGCCGAGCAGGTGCGACTGGTCGAACTCGCCGGCGACGATCTCCTTCAAGCTCGGGCCGGTGACGTAGCGCTCCAGTCGCCGCGCCTGGCCGTCGAGCCGCTGCAGGGCGCCAAGCTCCTCCTCGCGGCCGAGCTTGGCCTTGGCGACCGCCGACTTCATGACGGCGATGGTCTCGTCATAGACCTTCAGCGGCACCGGAAAGGGGTGCCGGTCCTTGCCGCCATGCGCCAGCGAGAAGCGCGCCGGGTCGGAAAAGCGGCACGGGGCGCCATGCACCACCTCCGCCACCATCGCCAGCGCCCGCACGGTGCGGGCGCCGACGCCCGGAACCAGCAGCAATTCGGGAAAGTCCGTCGGGCCGCTCTCGATGGCGGCGGAGATGTTGCCGTGCAGCCGGCGCATGACGATGTCGCTTTCGCGCACGTCATGATGCGCCGGCATGACCAGATTGGGCAGCATCGGCTGTGCATTGTCGCGCTTTGCCGAAGCCGTCGCGGGCTCGATGGCGGCGAATTCGCGCACGATCCGGTCGGGACCAAGCTGGCGCAGAAGATCGAGCTGGCCGCTGCGCGAGGCCTCGGCGCGATGGTCGGTGAGGTTGACGATCTCGCCCTGCCGCTCGCCCTCGATGGCCGCGTGCGGCTGGTCGACGAAACTCTTCAACCCTTCCGACAACCAGTGGTAACGGCGCGCCTGTCTTCTGTCGCCGTTCATGCCTTGCTGGACGACCACCCAGCGGCTGTCGTCGGTGACGATGAAACCATGCAGATAGAGGTCGAAACCGTCCTGAACGGCCGCGCTGTCGACCTTGGCGACCAGGCGGCTGGCGGTGGCAAGGGCCGCGCCGTCGAAGCCGACGCGTTCGCCGATCATCTCCAGCTCATGCGGCGTCTTGCGCGAATGCGCGCCGCGTCCGCCGCAGACATGGATGCCGAGCTCGCCCGACAGCGGCGTCAGCCCGCGCTTCAGCGCGCCGATGACGCTGGTGGTGATGCCGGACGAATGCCAGTCCATGCCCATCACCGCACCGAAGGACTGGAACCAGAAGGGATGCGCCAGCCGGCGCAGCAGCTCGTCGCGGCCATAATGGTGGACGATCGCCTGGCACAGCACGGCGCCGAGCCGCGTCATGCGGTCGCCCAGCCATTTCGGGACCCGTCCGCCATGCAGCGGCAGGTCGGCGCTGCCGCTTCGCTGCGTCACTTGTTTCGATGCTCCGTGGCTGGCCGCCCAGAGGCCGGCTCTCTCCCTCTAGATGGCATCCATGCGGCCATTTTCCAAGCTGGCAGCAGGTGCTCATTCGCGGTTTGATTCAGGATGGCGTCTCACCCGGTTGTTCGCAAAGCGTTTTTGTCCATCGCGGACTAGACATGCACGTCGCCGAAGGAGAGTTCGCCGTTGTCGTCGGGCGTCAGCAAGGCGACGGCCAGCAGGCCGGCAAAGAGGATCGCGACCAGCGTGACGATGACCACGCCGGGCACGGGACCCAGGGCGGCGGCGCTGACGGCCTCGCGCAATGTGCCGACGAAACCCACCGGCGCGGCCCGATCGAGCAGGCTGGGCGTCGATAGTTTGAGGATCCAGGCGAGCAGCAGGATCAGCATCATATGGATGTAGTTGCGGCGCAAACGGCGCGCCAGCGCCACCCGCTGCGAGACCAGGAATTTCGGCGTGCGCAGGCTTTCGCCGACGATCAGCAGCCAGTCCGAGGCGAAGTCCGGCTGCGGCGAGAAGATCTGCGCGAAATAGTGGCGCTCGAACTGGCGCACGCGGGCGCGGTAGACGTCGAAGAAGCGGTAGCGCCGTGCCTCGATCCACAGCAACAGCAGCACCAGCAGCATGGCGAACAACAGCACGCCGTGGTGGGCACTGGCCGTCGACAGCGACACCGACAGCATCGCGGCCACGACGGTGATCGCCCAGTTGCTGGTCCTGTCGATACGGTCGCGCCATCCCGCCATGCGCGCAATCTCGGCGCGATGGAAATGCGACATCACGGTGACCATTTCGCTGGGCGAAAGCGTCCTGCCGATGGGCGTTGCCGGCGCATCGTTCATAGTTCCCTCCCAACCCTATGAAACGCGTCGAACGCGATCTCGTTCCGCCGGCGGCGGATGGCGCCGACCCAGGCGGACTTTCGGCCAATTCTATCGCGACGGCGGTGCGCCGAGGCTTTTCAAACGCTTAGGCAGGTTCGCTCAGCTTCTGAGTCCGCGTCCGAGTGGCTCTGGCTCTTGAGAATCCCTTTGCCTTGGGCAACATGGCGAACATGAACAAGCCGATTTCCACCGTATCGCCGCGCAAGGCGGCGATGGCGCTGACGGAGGCGCTGGTCGCCCGCACCTTGCGCGCGGTCGAGGATGCCGGGCCGACGCCGGGCATGGTCTACATGACCGACGCCGACTATGCGCGTTTCAGCGACGAAATACTGGCCGATGCGCCGGCCGGGCCGCTGAAACTGTTCGCCTATGGCTCGCTGCTATGGAAGCCGGCGGGCGAGGTCACGGGAGGCGAGCGCGCGGTGGCGACTGGCTGGCACCGCTCTTTCTGCTTCACCGTGCAGCGGTTTCGCGGCACCGTCGAGCAGCCCGGCCTGATGATGGCGCTCGACCGTGGTGGCCAATGCCAGGGCATGGTGTTCGAGATCGCGGAGCCGGTTGCCGACAATCTCGAGGCGCTGCTGCGCCGCGAGATGACCATCCTGCCCGCCGTCAACGTGCCGCGCTGGCTGCGGGTCAGGACCGAGGGCGGCATGTGCCGCGCGCTCGGCTTCGTCGTCGATCCCGCCAATACGCGCTATGTCGGCAGGCTGGACAAACGGGCGATCGCGGCGACGCTGGCCCGGGCCGCCGGCCATTGGGGCTCGGGCGCGCAATATCTGTTCGAGACCATCCGCCACCTTGACGCCTGCGGCATTCGCGATCGCAACCTTTGGCAGTTGCAGGCGCTGGTGGCCGAGGAGATCAACCGCGTCCACGCCACGGTTTAGCGATCGGCGTTCCCAGCGCAGCGCGACCCGAAAGTTTCCGGACGCTTTCCCGCCCCTCCAAATCTTCCGCTTGACGAATACATATCCCGACAGTTATACGTTAATCAATAGCCAACGGGTTATCGATTAAATGCCGGATGCTCATGATGCGCTCTTCAGGACGCTCGCCGACCCGACACGGCGCGCCATCTTCGAACGGCTGTGCCGCCAGGGAGAGCAGACGGTGGGAGCGCTGACGATCCAGTCGGGGGTCTCGCAGCCGGCCGTGTCGAAGCATCTTGGCGTGCTGAAGCAGGCCGGGCTGGTGCGCGACCGCCATGAAGGCCGCCAGACGCATTACAGCGCGCAGCTCGGCGCACTGGCGCCGCTGATGGACTGGACGCGTGAGATGGCCGGGTTCTGGGAAAGCCGGTTCGACGATCTCGAGGATCTGCTCAAAAGGATGGACCAGTGAACGACAGTGCCGCCGAGACCCGCACTGTCGTCGTCGAGCGGCAGATTTCGCATCCGCCGGAAAAACTCTGGCGCGCACTGACGCAACCGCATCTGATTGAGGAGTGGCTGATGAAGAACGATTTAAATCCGGTCGTGGGCCATCGCTTCAACCTCAGCACCGCCTGGGGCGGCGTGCTGGATTGCGAGGTGCTTGCCGTCGAGCCGCACAAGACGCTGTCCTACACCTGGAACCTCGCGCACCAGGACCCGGCCTTCGATCTCAGGAGCGTGGTGACCTTCACGCTCACCCCGACGCCCGCCGGGACCCATCTGCGCATGGAGCAGTCCGGTTTCCGGCCCGAGCAGAGGCGGGCCTACGGCGGCGCCAAGATGGGATGGCCGAAATTCCTGGAGAAGCTGGAAGAGCTCCTGGCACGGACGGACTGAGGTCGGTCGGCACGGTCATCGCAAGACTGTTCGAGGGCAGCCCGGAGCAAACGAACCTATGGAGGATATGCGATGAAGATCAAATTGACCCGCGTCTATGTGGACGACCAGGAGAAGGCACTTGCCTTCTACACCGACGTGCTGGGCTTCACCAAGAAGGCCGATTTCAGCAACGGTCCGTTTCGCTGGCTGACCGTGGCTTCGCCGGACGAGCCTGAGGGAACCGAGCTGCAGCTTGCGCTGAACGACAGCCCGGCGGCCAAGGCCTACCAGCAGGCCTTGTTCAAGCAGGGCCAGCCGGCGCTGATGCTCTTCACCGACGACATCAAGGCCGATCACGAGCGCATCAAGGCGCGGGGCGCGGCCTTCGCCATGGCGCCGACCGAAGTGACCGGCTCGACCATAGCGCAGCTCAACGACAGCTGCGGCAACCTCATCCAGATCACGCAGCTGGCGCGCTGGTAAGCGGCGTTTCGTTCATTTTCCAGGAGGAGATAGCATGGATTGGAACAAATGGGTCCGGCAAACGCATCGCTGGCTGTCGATCATCTTCACGGGGACCGTCCTCGCCAACTTCGTCGCCATGGGCTTGGGGCAGCCGCCCGCCTGGGTGGTCTATTCGCCGCTGCTGCCGCTGTTCCTGCTGCTGTTCAGCGGCCTCTACATGTTCGTGCTGCCATACGCCGCCAAGCGGCTTGACGGGCGGCAGCGCGCGAGCCAGTAAGGACGGGATGGATGGCGAAGAGGCAGGGGCAATCAGCCAAAGGCGCCGCCAGGCCTGCAACCGCCGGTCCGGTCCTGCTTTCTGGCGGCAATCCGCAGATCGCCAAGGGCGAAGGCAACGCGCCCGTCCAGGCCTATATCGCGGCCATGCCGGGCTGGAAGAGCGAGGCCGGCGGCCGCCTCGACGCGCTCATCGAGCGTGCCGTGCCTGATGTGCGCAAGGCCGTCAAATGGAACTCGCCCTTCTATGGCGTGGAAGGCGAGGGCTGGTTCCTCAGCTTTCATTGCTTCACGAAATACATAAAGGTAGCCTTCTTCCGCGGCATCTCGCTGGACCCGGTGCCGCCTGGCCAGTCCAAAAGCAAGGACACGCGTTACCTTGACATTCATGAGGACGACCAGTTCGACGAGGCCCAGTTCACCGAGTGGGTGAAACAGGCGAGCCGACTGCCCGGCGAACGGATGTGAGATTTGCGCGCCGGGCCCGGATTTGCCGCGCGCAACAGAGCGCCTATGATCGGGCGGACGGGCGGTGACCGCCCTCAAGGCTGAAGGAGAACGGACATGACGAAGAGCGGGTCGCCAGAAGGCAGATCTCCTTCGCAGCTCATAGACGGCAGGATCGAGGAACTCGGCGACTGGCGGGGCGAGATGCTGAGCCGGCTGCGCGGCCTGATCCGGCAAGCCGACCCCGAGATCGTCGAGGAGTGGAAATGGCGCGGGGTCCCGGTGTGGGAGCATGCCGGAATGATCTGCACCGGCGAGACCTACAAGAACGTCGTCAAGCTGACCTTTGCCAAGGGTGCGGCGCTGCCCGATCCGTCGCGCCTGTTCAACTCCAGCCTGGAAGGAAACACCAGGCGCGCCATCGATTTCCAAGAGGGCGAGGAGGTCGACGAGGAAGCGTTCAAGGCGCTTATCCACGCCGCCGTCGCTCTGAACAAGTCAAAGGCCCGGCGATAGGCTCCGTGTAACTGGCACCGAAGAACGCGGCGGGCAGAACGAAGCCTGTCGCGCTCCTTCGCGCCCTCCTGACCTCACCCGTCCCTCAGCCATACCAGCATCTCGCCGGGCTCGCGGTTGTCCCAGGCGAAATAGGGGATGGCGGTCAGCCGCGTCTGTCTGGCAGCGGGCGGGTCGGTGCGGTAAAGCCCGTTTTGCCAGCCCTCATCGGTGTCGGCCAGCGCTGTGGTCGAAAGCGCCACCACGCCGCCCAGCAGGTCCGGCTCGTCATGCGCCTCGATGCTTGCGGTGCGCGGCAATGCGATGCGGTGCAGGCTGCCGTCATTGTCGGTCGCCTCGACGCAGTAGATCAGCGGGCCACGCGACAGCGCCACGCGGCCGGCGTCCTGGCGCACCTGCGGGTTGGCGTAGAGCCGTTCGATCGGCATTTCGAGATCGAGGCGGACGCTATCGCCCTTCTTCCATGTGCGCCGGATCGCCGCGTAGCCATCGCTGGTGACGTCCTCGAGCTTCATCGTCTCGCCATTGACCTTGAGCGCCGCGCCGGCGCTCCATGCCGGCACGCGCAGATGCAGGGTGAACGCGACCGGCGCCTGCGGCTCGATGGTGATGGCGACCGCGCCGTCCCAGGGGTAGCGGCTCGCCTGCGTCAGTGCTACCGGCACGCCCGCTATGTCGAAACGAGCGGTGGAATCGCCATAGAGATGGACGGCAAGCGCGTCGTCCGCCAGGCTGTAGAAATAGCTGCCGATGGAGGCCACCATGCGCCCGATATTGGGCGGGCAGCACGGGCAGCGGTGCCATTTCCATCTGTTGTGCCGGCCCCGGCTTTCCAGCGGGTTTTCGTAGAAGAACAGCGAGCCGTCGAGCGACAGGCCCGAGATCGAGCCGTTGTAGAGCGCCCGCTCCATGATATCGGCGTAGCGGGCGTTCGGCCCCATGCCGAGCATGCGGCTGGCCCAGAACACCAGGCCGACGGCGGCACAGGTCTCGGCGTAGGCGCTCTCATTGGGCAGGTCGAAATCGCTGGTAAAGCCCTCATTGTGCGCCGACGGCCCGAGCCCGCCGGTGATGTAGAGGTTCCTGCTGGTGAGATCGTCCCACAACCGGTCGAGCGCCACCCGCAAGCTGTCGTCGCCATATTCGGTGGCGATGTCGGCCATGCCGGAATAGAGATACATCGCTCTGACCGCATGACCGACGACCTTGTCCTGCTCGCGCACCGGAATGTGCGACTGGCTGTATTCATAGGTCTTGAAATGATAGGCCTTGGGATCGGTGCCGCGGGCGCGCGCCTCCTCGTCGAAATAATGCGGTTGTTGGCCGCGCTGGTCGATGAAATATTTCGCCAGCTCCATGTATCTGTTCTCGCCAGTCACCCGCGCCAGCTTCACCAGCGCCAGCTCGATCTCCTCATGGCCGCAATAGCCTTTCTTCTTGCCCGGCTCGGGCCCGAGCACCGAGGCGATATGGTCGGCATAGCGGCACATGACGTCGAGCAGCTTGCGCTTGCCGGTCGCCTGGTAATAGGCGACGGCGCCCTCGATCAGGTGGCCGGCGCAATAGAGCTCGTGGCAATCGCGCAGATTGGTCCAGCGCAGGCCGGGTTGGATGCGCTGGTACCAGCTCGAGAGATAGCCGTCCGGCTGCTGCAGCTTTTCGTAGAGGTCGATGACGGCGTCGATCTTCTTCTCCAACTCCGGGTTCTTGGCGCGGTAGAGCGAATAGGCCGCCGTCTCGATCGTCTTGCCCCAGTCGGAGTCCCAGAACATCTGCGTCGTCACCGTCGAGCCGGTGAAGCCGGGGGAGGCCGCCTCGTCGGGCGAAGGGGAATGGAACGGGATGACGACGCCGGGCGAGGGCCGGTCCGGATCGATCTGCTCCAGCATGCCCGCCTCGACGCAGCGGTCGTAGAGGATATCGGCGGTGCGCGCGGCGACGGCGTCGGCACGGTCGCCCCAGAAGCCGTGCACGTCGACCTGGGGCACCGGTAGCGGCCGGAAGGCGAGTTTGGGCCTGGAGGCGCTGGCAGGCCTGGCGGAAGACGATGCGGTCATGAACTTACTCCATTCGATCGATCACTTGACGGCCCCGGCCATCAGGCCGCGGATGTAGAAGCGCTGCAAAGCCAGGAACAGGATCAGGCACGGCACCATCATCACGGTGACGCCCGCCTGCACCGCGCCCCAGTCGATGGCGCCGAAGCGGCCGGACTGGAGTGCGGTCATCATCACCGGCAGCGTGAACTTGGACTGGTCGGTCATCAGCACCAAAGCGGCGAGGAACTCGTTCCAGGCGCCGAGAAAGGCGAACAGCGCGATGGTGACGACGCCCGGCCAGACCAGCGGCAGCATCACCTTCAACAGCATGGTGGCGTTTCCGGCGCCGTCCATGCGCGCGGCCTCCTCGATCTCGCGCGGCACCGCGTCGAAGGCGTTGCGCATCATGAAGATCGAGAACGGCAGTTGCAGCGTCACATAGACGCCGACCAGCCCGGTCAGCGTGTTGTGCAGGCCAAGCTTGGTGAGCACCAGGAAGATCGGCGTCAGGATCGACTGGAACGGGATCATGATCGTCGACAGGATGAGGACGAAGAACAGGTCCTTGAGCGGAAATCGGAAACGCGAGAAACCGTAGCCGGCGAGCACGGAGACGACGACCGAGACCAGCACCGTCATGACAGAGACGTAGATGCTGTTCTGCGCCGAGACCCAGAGCCCGTCGCCGAACGTGTTGAGCGTGGCGTAGTTCTCCAGCGAGAAGCCTGTCGTCGGCCAGGGCGGCAGCGGCGGCTGGCGCGCCTCCTGCGCCGGCTTGAAGGCCGACAGCGCGGCCCACACGATCGGCGCCACGAACAGCACCGAGGCGACGATGCCGGTGGAGTGCCTGACGACGCTGGCGGCGAGCTTGCCTTGAGCGGACATTGCCTGCGCCATCAGTCGAGGCCCTCGGGCTTCCTCAGCAGCCAGAGCTGCACGAGGCTGAGCGCTACCAGGATCACCAGCAGCACCATGGAGAGCGCCGCGCCATAGCCGAGCTTGAACGACACGAAGGACTGGTTGAAAATCCAGTACACCGCCGTCAGCGTCTGGTTGCGCGGGCCGCCGCGCAGGATGATGTAGAACTGGTCGAAGGCGAGGACCGAGCCGGCCACCGACAGGATCAGCGCCAGCGCCAGCGTGCGGCGCATCAGCGGCAAGGTGATGGCCCGGAACCTCGCGAACGGGCCGGCGCCGTCGATGACGGCGGCCTCCTGCAAATCCTGCGGGATCGATTGCAGGCCGGTCATCAGGATGATCATGGTGAAGCCGGCGACCTTCCACACCACCATGGCGATGATCGACCAGAAGGCCGGCTGGAAGGTGGCCAGAAGATTGAATTTCCTGTCGATCAGGCCGAGATTGTAGGCGGCCGGGCTGAACAGGCCGGAATCGACGTTGAGCAGCCATGACCAGAGCAGGCTCGCCGAGGCGAAACCGACCACCGCCGGCATGAAGAAGGCGGTGCGGTAGAGATTGGTCAGCGGGCGCGGCCGCTCGATGAAGATGGCCAGCGGGAAGGCGACGGCGAAGATCGCGATGGTGACGATCACAGTGTAGTAGCCGGTGAATTTCAGTGCGTTCCAGAACCTGGTGTCGCGCAGGATCGCGGCATAGTTGTCGAGGCCGATGAAGGAGTGCCCGCCCATCAGCGGCCAGTTGTGCAGCGACATCCACGCCGTCATGCCGAGCGGGATGACGAAGAACACCATGACCAGCGCCACGGCCGGCGCGACGTAGATGAGACCGATCCATTGCCGTCGCCCGGCGCCGACGAGTTTTCGGGCGCGGGGCGGGGCGGTGGTTGCTGTGATGGTGGTCATGGCTGGCCCGCTTTTCCTTCTCCCCTTGTGGGGTGAGCGGCCGGTTCGCCGGAGGCGAATTCATCGTGCCAGTGGCACGATGAAAGGCCGGCGAACACCGGGACGCTGCGAAGCAGCGGGGACCCGGCAGAGTGGATCGGCCACCACCCGGCCCTTCGCAGGCTCAGGGCGTTCGAAGCTCGAAAAGCCAAGCAGTTGGCTTTTCGTCCGCTGCGCGGACCGCTCCTCACCCCACAAGGGGAGAAGGGGAGGCGAAGTGCGCTAGGTCCCAAGCTGTCGATGCTAGTGAGTCTTCTCAACGCGATAGCCCTGTATCTGAACCAAACAATATCCGGCCACCCGCTCAGGGAGACAGGCGGGCGGCCGGCAGGCGCCTATTTCTGCGGCGCCTGGTCGATGATCGACTGCATAGTCTCCTGCGCATTGGCGATGGCGCCGTCGACGTCGTCGCCGAAGAACACCTCGTTGACCATCTGCGTCCACGGGCCGTTGGCGGAGTTGATCAGGTCGTTGAAGACCACCGAATAGGGCGTCTTGCCCTTGGCCATGGCCTCGGCTGCGACCTGGTAGCGCGGGTCGAGGTCCTTCAGCGCGTCCTTGGCGATGTCGCCGCGCACCGGCAGGCTGCCATATTTGGCCAGGATCGTCTGGCCCTCCAGCGAATAGGCGAAGTCGAGGAACTCCTTCACCACATCGATCTTCTTGGTGCCCTTGGTGACGACGAAATTGTCGCCGCCGGCAAAGGACGACCAGCCGCCATCCTTGCCCGGCAGGAAGGTGATGCCGTAGTCGATGTCGGGATACTGGGTGTTGAGCGCGCCGATGGCGAAGGCGCCCGAAGGCGAGATGCCGATGTTGCCGCCGGCGAAGGCGGCGAAGAAATTGGCGCCGGTGTCGGTCTGGGCGCCTTCCGGCACCAGGCCCTTCTTAACCATCGAGCGGTAGAGATCGATGGCGCCACGCAGCTGCGGGCTGTCCAGCGTCGCCTTGGAGCCGTCCTGTGAGAGAATATCGCCGCCCGAGGCCCAGACCAGCGGCGTGAAGGTGAAAATGTTGCAGCCGCCGCAATTGCCGGAGAAGTAGAAGCCCTTGATGTTGCCGCCGAGCGCATTGACTTTTTCGGCGTCGGCTTCGATCTCGGCCCAATTGGCCGGGCCCTTTTCGGGGTCGAGGCCGGCCTGCTTGAACAGCTTCTTGTTCCAGATCAGCACCGAGGCGTCGGCGGAGAAGGGCAGGCCGTAGATGCGGTCCTTGTACGTGCCGGTCTTCACATGAGCCGGCGACAGGCTGGCGAAATAGGGGAGCGACTTGGCCCAGTCGGTGATGTCCTCCAACTGACCGGCGGCAGCAAAGGAGGGCGTGTAGATCAGGTCGAGCGACAGCGCGTCGGGCGCCGTGCCGCCGGCGGCGGCAGCACCGTATTTCGGAATGATCTCGGCGTTGGGGATGATGTCGAGCTTGACCTGGTTGGTGTGGCCCTTGTTGTAGGCATCGACGATGCGCGGCATGAAGTTCGAGCCGTCGGCGCGCACCCAGATGTTGGCGGTCTCGGCGGCGGCAAATTGCAGCCCGCAGCCGAATACGGCGGCCGTCAAGGCCAGCCTGGCAATCAAAGTCCTCATATTCTCCTCCTCCACGTTTTGGCCGCGATGCGCGGCTTGCCGCCGATTGCGGCGTTTGGTTCTTCAGCCGTCCGGCAGGCGGCCGCAGGACTGACGCACCACCAGCCGGCACGGCAGTTTCCGGATGCCTGGCGCGGCGGGCTTGCCGCCGACCAGGGAAAGCAAGGTCAGCCCCGCTTCGCGGCCGAGCGCAGCCAGGTTCATGTCGACCGAGGTCAGCGGCGGGCGCGTCGCTTCGGCCACGATCTCCCAATTGTCGAAACCGATGACGCCGACATCGCCGGGCACGTCGAGACCGCGCTCGCGCAAGGCATCGATGACGCCGCGCGCGATCTGGTCGTTGCCGCAGAAGACGGCGTCCGGCCTTTCGCTTGCGCCGTCGAACAGCCTCGCCACGGCTTCGTGTCCCCAGGCCTCCGACCACGAGCCGAGCAGCGGCTCGGTGCCCGACAGGCCGTTCTCGGTCAGAACATCGCGATAGGCCTGCGCCCTGGCGTGCACCACGGCAAAGCTCGCCGGTCCCGAGACATGGGCGATGCGCCTGCGGCCGAGCCGACAGAAATGCTCCACTGCCAGCCGCGCGCCGCCAGCGTCGTCGGAGACGAAGGCGACGGCGTCGGGATCGGGCTGGGTGAAGGCATAGATCACCGGAATGCGCAGATTGGACAGATCGACCGGCAGAAGACGGTCGATGCGCTTGCCGGTGGCGATGATGCCGTCGACGCGCTTGTCGAGCATGGCCTCGACATGGAGCTGGCCGAGACGCGGATCCTCCTCGACATTGCACAGGAACACCGAAACGCCGGCGTCGACCAGCGCGTCGGAAATGCCCGACATCAGCGGCAGCGAGAAGCGGCCATAGGTATCGTTGGTGAGCAGGCCAACGGTGAAGGAGCGTCGCCGCAGCAGGCTCTGGGCCAGGCTGTTGGGCCGGAAGCCGAGGCGCTGCGCGGTCTCGCGGATGCGCTCGCGGGTCTCGGCGGTCATGCGGCCCTGGTCGTTGAGCGCCTTCGAGGCGGTGGCGACGCTGACGCCAGCCTCGGCTGCCACGTCACGCAAGGTGACGGGCTTGGGAAAGGCTGGCTGATCGTCCAATGCCATTGCGGCGAAAATCCCGATTGGGAAAAGGTTTTCTCTTACAGGCCGTAATGACCCGGCCAATGGCCGAGCCCGCTCGGAAATGTTTGGAAAAACCTTTTCTCAACCCAAACTAGGCCAGATCCAGAGGCTGTTCAAGAGGAAAAGTGGCTGGTCCTCCGGTGGTGCGAAGTGGCCGCCGGAGGGCGGGCTCACGGGCTCGGCGCCCGGCGAGTTCATCAGGCGAATTCCTGATCGGCAGCCGTCAGTGCTGCCCACGGCGCGAGCCGGCCAAAGCAGCAATCGGCGACATGTCTACAAACGACTCTTCGGTCTTAACGCTTGCGCAAATATTATCGGTTAGTTCGCTAGTCATGGCCTCGTGGCGGAGCGGCTACGCTGGAGACGGCAAATCTCTGAAGCCTCGGTTCGATCCCGAGGCGAGGCCTCCAAAAAATCATATGACGTAGAGCCTGCGTCGGACCATCAAGGGCGATGGGTCTTGCCAGCTTGCATTTGCGACCTGGGCCGGACAGGTCCTCGTCTTCGTTGTGACGCTGATGTGCCGGCAAGAAGACTGCTACCCAGCCGACTTGCGCGCTTTCAGCATCTGACGATCGGGGTCACGTGGCATGCGGCCGGCGTTAAAGCAGCCTATTTGCATTTGGCATGCAGGGCACTCGCCAAAAGAGTGCTATGGAAGGGCAAGAGCTTGCCCGCTCCGACTTTCCCCGACATTCGAGGCCATTTTCGTGCGTGAACCGTCGCTGTTGCCCGTCTTTGGAAAACTTGGCGCCAAGGGACCCCGTGCCGTTACGGTGGAACCGGTCCCGTCGGCAGGTATCGCCCCGCGGCTGCGGGAGGCGCTGGCCGCCCATGGCGGCATGGTGTTGAAGCTGTCGGTCGTCGCCTGGACGATATCGGTCCTGGGCATGGTCTTCTTCATGTTGCAGGGCTGAGGCAAATGGCCAACCGCTACGCACTGCGCATGGACTTGCCCCAAAGCTGGGCCATCATCGACGTCTTCACCGGCCAGCCCGTCGTCGTCAGGCAAAGGGCGATGGTCGGCATGAGCCCGCGCGACGCCAACGCCATGGTCGATCAGATGAATGTCCGGGACGTCAAGCGCCGGGAGAAGGCGGAGCGTAAATCCTGATCCAGCGCCGTCCGCCTGTCGTCTCAGCGGAAGTCGTCGGCCGTCAGCACATACATGCTCTTGCGCGTGCGGTCATAGGCCTTTGACGCTACGTCGCGGATGACACTGCTCTCGGTGTCGAAGGTGGCGAGATAGCCGGCTTCATTGGCTGCCGTCGCCGGCTGCATCCTCGTCATGGCATCGGCGGCGACCGAGAAGGAAATCTGGAACATGCCGTCATAGCCGACGAACCGGATGCGCTTGCCGGCCTCGTCGTAGCTGCGGCTGCGGTTGGGGAAGGTCAGGCTCATGATTTTGCCTCCGTCGTTTTCTTCACCGCGCGTTTCTTCTTCGGCGTCGGGTTCAGGGCCTCGGCCACGCGGTCGGCTTCTTCCTTGGCCAGCCGCAATTGCCTCAGCCTTGCCGTCTTGATCTCCCTGGCCCTCGCTTCGGACATATATTCGGCGGTTGCCTTGTTGCGCTCCGCCGTCTTCTTCTGCTTGTCGACAAAGCGCGCTTCAGCTTTTTCCATGATCGTCTGGTTGCCGTCGGCCATCGAGGAAATCTCCCTTGCGTCTGAAATCGTGAAAATGAACTTGTCCGATAAATAGGCACTCTGCCGGGAAAATTCAAATTTTTGAAATATTTGGTCGTTTTCCGACCCGATGAAACCGGGCGCCGAAATAATACTATGATTATTCAATATCCGCTCGGAATAAATTTTGGCACTCCTATCTATCGAGTGCCAAAGAGCCTATAGAAGGGGGCGGCCGCCTATGCCGGCCCCAGAAAGAAGTTCTCATGAAATTTCGGCCACTCCACGACCGCGTCGTCATCCGGCGCGCCGAAGGCGATATCAAATCCAAGGGCGGCATCATCATTCCCGACAATGCCAAGGAAAAGCCGCAGGAAGGCGAAGTGATCGCGGTTGGTCCCGGCGCCCGCGACGAAAACGGCGCACTTGTTCCGCTCGACGTCAAGGCCGGCGACTTGATCCTGTTCGGCAAATGGTCGGGCACGGAGGTCAAGATCGACGGCGAGGATCTTCTGATCATGAAGGAAGCCGACATCATGGGCGTTATCGAAAAGAGCGTCGAAGCCAAGAAGGCCGCCTGACTGAAGCGCCGCGCCTCTGCGCGGTGACGGCTCCACTCCAAATGCGAACTGGATAAAATCATGTCTGCCAAGGAAATCAAATTCTCCACCGATGCGCGCGACCGTATGCTGCGCGGCGTCGAGATCCTCACCAATGCGGTCAAGGTCACGCTCGGCCCCAAGGGCCGCAACGTCATCATCGACAAGGCCTATGGGGCGCCGCGCATCACCAAGGACGGCGTCACCGTCGCCAAGGAAATCGAGCTTGCCGACAAGTTCGAGAACATGGGCGCGCAGATGGTGCGCGAAGTGGCCTCGAAGACCAACGACCTCGCCGGCGACGGCACCACCACTGCCACGGTGCTGGCCGCCTCGATCCTGCGCGAAGGCGCCAAGCTGGTTGCCGCCGGCATGAACCCGATGGACCTCAAGCGCGGCATCGACCAGGCCGTCGCGGCCGTCGTCGTGGAAATCAAGGCGAAGGCCAAGAAGGTCAAGTCGTCGGCCGAGATCGCGCAGGTCGGCACAATCGCCGCCAATGGCGATGCCAGCGTCGGCGAGATGATCGCCAAGGCGATGGACAAGGTCGGAAATGACGGCGTCATCACCGTCGAGGAAGCCAAGACCGCGAACACCGAACTCGACGTCGTCGAAGGCATGCAGTTCGACCGCGGCTATCTCTCGCCCTATTTCGTCACCAATGCCGACAAGATGCGCGCGGAGCTGGAAGAGCCCTATATTCTCATCCACGAGAAGAAGCTCGGCAATCTGCAGGCAATGCTGCCGATCCTCGAAGCGGTGGTGCAGAGCGGCAGGCCGCTGCTGATCATCTCCGAGGACGTCGAAGGCGAGGCTCTGGCGACGCTGGTCGTCAACAAGCTGCGCGGCGGCCTCAAGGTCGCGGCCGTCAAGGCGCCGGGCTTCGGCGACCGCCGCAAGGCGATGCTGGAAGACATCGCGGTGCTCACATCCGGCCAGATGATCTCCGAGGATCTCGGTATCAAGCTGGAGAACGTCACCATCGAGATGCTCGGCCGCGCCAAGCGCGTGCTGATCGAAAAGGACACCACCACGATCATCGACGGCGCCGGCACCAAGGCGACCATTCAGGCGCGTGTCGCCCAGATCAAGGGCCAGATCGAGGAAACCACTTCCGACTATGACAAGGAGAAGCTGCAGGAGCGGCTGGCCAAGCTCTCCGGCGGCGTTGCCGTCATCCGCGTCGGCGGCGCCACCGAGTCGGAAGTCAAGGAAAAGAAGGACCGCATCGACGACGCGCTGAACGCCACGCGCGCGGCGGTCGAGGAAGGCATCGTGCCGGGCGGCGGCGTGGCCCTGCTGCGTGCCAGGACGGCGCTTGCCGGCCTGAACGGCGCCAATGCCGATGTCACCGCCGGCATCTCGATCGTGCTCAGGGCACTCGAAGCGCCGCTCCGCCAGATCGCCGAGAATTCGGGCATTGAAGGCTCCGTTGTCGTCGGCAAGCTCTCCGACAGCAAGGATCACAACCAGGGTTTCGATGCCCAGAACGAGGCGTATGTCGACATGATCAAGGCGGGCATCGTCGATCCGGCGAAAGTGGTGCGCACCGCGTTGCAGGATGCCGGCTCGATCGCCGCGCTTTTGATCACCGCCGAAGCGATGATCTCGGACATTCCGGCCAAGGATGCCGCGCCTGCGGGCGGCGGTGGCGGCATGGGCGGCTACTAGGATTCGGCCGGCTCGCGAAGGTGGTTTCATAAAAGCCGTCTTTCAGACCTGATCCGTATCTCGCCGAACCGGCCTTTGCCGCAGGCGAGACGACTATCGCCGGGGGATTCTCCCCCGGCGCGCAGGCCTCTGGCCCAGGAGATCGATCCATGATCGTGTTCGTGCAGAAGCCACAGACGGTCGTCACGACCGAAACGACAGAGGAAAGCCGCTTCGACCGCATCCGCAGGATTGCCGCCGACAAGCACAAGAAATCCGAGCCCGATCCGGCAATGCCACAAAAGGGCGAACCCAAGCGTCCGATGTAATAGCGGCGCCGCCGCCGCTACATTCCGCTCAACCTCAGCACCACATCGCGCGTCAGCGGCGCAAGTTCGACGGAACTGGTCGAGCCGGGCTCCAGCCAGATGATCTCCTCGATCTCGGGGGCGGCTATCGGCTGGCTGTCGATGGAGAGCCCGAACAATTCCGCCTCGACCGTGCTGTCCGGCTCGTTGGCCGAGAACAGGCCGAGCCGGGAGGTGGTGGCGAGGTCGACCGCCAATCCGAGTTCCTCGCGCAATTCACGCACCAGAGCATCGAGCGGGGACTCGCGCGGCTCGATCTTGCCGCCGGGCTGCATGAAGGCGCTGGTGCCGCGCTTGCGCACCAGAAGCAGCCGGCCCGACGCATCCGCGATGACGCCGGGAGCGACCCTTATCTTGCGGCTTTCGTGGCGGGTAGGATTCACGGTAGACTGTTCCGGTGGCCGTTCGGTGCAGGGCGCCTGCGGAAACGGAACCGCGATTCTCAGTTCGGAGACAAGCCATGTTCGCAGCCAAGGCCATCGACACTTCGGACAAGGCCGCGTTCTATCGCGATCTTGCCGCGCAACTGAAGGCGCTGCTCGAGGGCGAGGGCGACTCGATCGCCAATGCCGCCAACACCGCGGCGCTGATCTTCCAGATGGTGCCCGATCTCAACTGGGCGGGCTTCTATTTCCTGGCCTCGGACGAGGAATTGGTGCTGGGTCCGTTCCAGGGCAAGCCGGCCTGCGTGCGCATTGCCGTAGGCAAGGGCGTATGCGGCACGGCGGTCGAACTCGGCACCTCGATGCTTATCAAGGACGTGCACGATTTCCCCGGCCACATCGCCTGCGACGCCGATTCGCGTTCGGAACTGGTCGTGCTTCTCGAAGACGATGAAGGCGTCTTCGGCGTGCTCGATCTCGACAGCCCGCTGCCCGGCCGCTTCGACAAGGCGGACCAGGCCGGCATCGAAACGCTGGCCGCGATCTATGTCGCGGCCAGTTCGTTCGAGGATTAGGCGCTTTCCTGCCGGACAGAAGGGGGCGCCGTAGAGCGCTACCTTTGGGGCCTAGGCCAACTTCACCAGCATCAGGCTGAAGCCGCCGATGAACAGGAAGGCCGAGAAGGCGAGCGCCAGCGGGCGCAGGCCGCGCGAGCGCAGCTGCGAGATATCGGCCTGCAGGCCCATGGCGGCCAGCCCCATGGTCAGCATGATGGTGGTGGCGAGCGCCATCGCCGATTTCACGTCGGCGGGTATCGCGACAAGGCTGTTCAGAGCCACGACGGCGACGAAGGCGGCGACGAACCATGGCATGGGCGGGCGCGCCGCCTGCTGGTCGCTGCTGCTCTTGCGGCGCGCCATCAGGCCCAGCGCGATGACCATCGGCGCCAGCATGGCGACGCGGGTGAGCTTGGCGACGGTGGCAATCTCGCCCGATTGGGTGCCGTTCTGGAAGCCGGCGCCGATGACCTGCGCCACCTCATGGATCGAGGCGCCCGCCCACAGGCCGAAAGCATGCTGGTCGAGGCCGAGCAGCGGCGCCAGCAGCGGGAAGCCGAGCATGGCGACGGTGCCGAACAAGGTGATCGAGGCGACGGCGTAGGTGACGTCCTCGTCGCGCGCGTCGGTGACGATGTTGGTGGCCACGATTGCCGAGGCACCGCAGATCGAGGTGCCGGCGGCGATCAGATGCGCCAGTTTCGCGTCGACGCCGATCAGCCGGCCGAGTGTGATGGTGAAGACGAAGGTGGCGCCAAGGGTGGCTGCCACGATGCCGACACCTCCGGCGCCGATCGACACCACCTGGCCGAGCGTCAGCTGGAAACCGAGCAGCACGATGGCGAAGCGCAGCAGCCGGCGCTGCGAAAACGCGATGCCGGCCTTGGCGTGCGCCGGCGTGCCGAGCACGTTGGAGTAGATCATGCCGGCGACGACGGCTATTATCATCGGGCTGAACAGGGCAAAGCCGGAGACGTTGTGGGCCGAGAAGGCCACCGCAGTGATCATCGCGACCAATATCATACCGGGCACGGGTCCGGCCTTGGTCGAGTCGAGCGCCTTGCGGCGCTGCGCGGGTTCGGCGGAAATCAGGCTTTTTGGAATATCGTTCGCAATGTGGGATAAGGAAGACAACGTCATGCTCCAGGCGACTTCGCCCGGGGAATGCCATTCCCCAACTAATCTTTCCAATGAATTATTTTCGTTAGAATGATCGATTTTTCAGGACGGTTTCCGGCTTGCGGACCAAAATGCCGTTGCAGGCCAAGGCCGGTATCGGCATGCAACTAATTGCGGCTGGTGACGCAGCGCGGCAAAGAGGCCTGGCACCGCCAGAAGATGGCTTGGCATTGGCTTGACGGGCCACTCATGCTGCGCCAGCTTGGCGCCATGTTCGTTCTTCCCCGCGCCAATGTCATGCGACGCCGAACCTGTACACTGCGAGGCGGCATGATTGCGCGACGACGAGGAGTGGCCCGTTAATTCCGGTTCGTTCTTCCCAGCCCCGCCCGCGCAACCGTCGGCGGGCTGTTCATGTCTGGAGCCCTCGATGAGCATCAATCCTTCCATCCAGTTCCGGCAGGCCGGGCCGGCGGACGCCGCAGCCATCCGGGACATCGTGCGCTTGGCCTATGCCAAATGGGTGCCGCTGATCGGCCGCGAACCGCTGCCCATGCGCGCCGACTACGACATAGCGGTTGCAGAGCATGAGTTCGACCTTGCGACCGAGCAGGGCGAAATCGTCGGCGCGATCGAAACCATGCCAGCCGATGATCATGTCTGGATCGAGAATGTCTGCGTGGCACCGCATGCGCAGGGAAGGGGGATCGGCCGGCTGTTGCTGGAGCGGGCTGAACGCAAGGCGGCCGAAGCGGGCCGCAACGAACTTCGCCTGCTGACCAATGGCGCCTTCGCGGCCAATGTGTCGCTTTACAAGAGGCACGGCTATAGGATCGACCGGGAGGAGCCGTTCATGAACGGTACGTCTGTTTATATGAGCAAGAGGCTCGCTGGATAGACCGCAATCGGAGTTCGACAATGGCTGCCAAAATCAGGCTGAAGCAACTGCCCGGGCTGTACGCGATTTCGCGGCTCGAGCCTGGAGCGAGCATTCCCGGTTGGGCGGACGGGCCAGGCTTCGTCAGCATTACCAGAACCGAGGATGAACTTTCGATCGTCTGTCTGCAGGATCGCGTTCCAGATGGCGTCAAGCGGGATGACGAGTGGGTCGCCTTCAAGCTCCAAGGACCTTTCGCCTTCGACGAAACCGGCATCGTGTTGTCGGTCATCAGGCCGCTGTCGGAAAACGAGCTGGGCATTTTCGTGGTGTCGACTTTCGACGGCGATCACCTGCTGGTGAAAGCCGCCGATCGGGTCGCGGCGACACGGCTTCTGGGCGAAGCCGGGCATACTCTGCTTTAACTCGTTCTATTCCAGCTATCCGCCCGGCTGGTTCAACCGCTCGCGGCTCGCTCACCAGTTCGGGGGTTGCGTTTGACAGTGCCGGTCGCGCATCGTTATTTCTAGCCAGATATCACGCCGGACGGCTGTGCGGGCGCCCCTCAGGAGAAATCATGTCACACAATCTGCAGTTCTACATCGATGGCGCGTGGGTCGATCCTGTCGTGCCCAACACGATCGATGTCATCGATCCGTCGAACGAAGATGCCTTCGCGCAGATTTCGCTGGGCTCCAAGGCCGACGTCGACAAGGCGGTGGCCGCCGCGAAGCGCGCCTTCGGCACATTCGGCTTCACCTCGGTCGAGGAACGGCTCGACATCCTCAACGGCGTCATCGAGGTCTACAAGAAGCGCAGCCCGGACCTGGCGCTCGCCGTGTCGCGCGAGATGGGCGCGCCGCGCCGGATGGCGCTCGACAGCCAGGTCGGCATCGGGCTCGCGCATCTGGCCAAGATGGCGGAAGTGCTGAAGAGCTTCCAGTTCCGGCAGGTCAAGGGCTCCTCGCTGATCGTCAAGGAGCCGATCGGCATCGTCGGCCTGATCACGCCATGGAACTGGCCGCTGAACCAGATCACCTGCAAGGTGGGTCCGGCACTCGCCGCCGGTTGCACCATGGTGCTGAAGCCGTCCGAGATCGCGCCGCTCGACGCCATCATCTTCGCCGAGATACTCGATGAGGCCGGCGTGCCGAAGGGTGTGTTCAACCTCGTCAATGGCGACGGCCCCGGCGTCGGCCAGGCGCTGTCCAGCCATCCCGACATCGACATGATGTCGTTCACCGGCTCCACCCGGGCCGGCATATTGGTGGCCAAGGCCGCCGCCGACACGGTCAAGCGCGTGCACCAGGAACTTGGCGGCAAGTCGGCCAACATCCTGTTCCCGGATGTCGACCTCGCCACCGCCGTGACCAAGGGCGTCGCCGGCTGCTTCAGCAACAGCGGCCAGTCCTGCAACGCGCCAACGCGCATGTTCGTGCCGCGCGACCGTCATGACGAGGCAGCTTCCTACGCCAAGGCGGCGGCGGAAAAGTTCGTGGTCGGTCCGGCCGACGCTCCCGGCACCAAGCTCGGCCCTGTCGTCAGCCAGGCCCAGTTCGACAAGATCCAGGACATGATCCAGAGCGGCATCGACGAGGGAGCCACGCTGGTCACGGGCGGCCCCGGCCGTCCGGCCGAACTCAACCGCGGCTACTATGTCAGGCCGACCGTGTTCGCCGATGTCACCCACGATATGCGCATCGCGCGCGAGGAGATTTTCGGGCCGGTGCTGGCGATCATGCCCTATGATACGGTCGAACAGGCGGTCGAGCAGGCCAACGACACCGTCTACGGCCTTGCCTCCTATATCCAGGCCAAGGATATCCAGAAGGCGCGCGACGTCGCGGCGCGCATGCGCTCCGGCAACGTCTACATCAACTATCCCCAATGGGACGCCGGCCTGCCCTTCGGCGGCTACAAGCAATCCGGCAACGGCCGCGAATACGCCGAATACGGGCTGGAGGATTTTCTGGAGATCAAGGGTATCGCGGGGTATGAGGCGGCGGAGTAGGCGGACAAGAGCCGCCCTCACAGAACGTGGGTTCCTCGCCCCCGCAAAGCGGGGGGAGGTGGCCCCGAAGCGGTCGGAGAGGGGGCTGCGGCGCTGGAAGGTTTCACGGCATATCCGTCTCGGCTTCGCCGAGCTACCTCTCCCTCACCTTCGTGGGGGCGGAACCCTGGTCTGTTATGCCGCGCCACCTTTTAGGTGGCCGCTCTGGTCCTGTTTCCTTGCCAATTGGCAAATACATGCTATATGTCTGCCAATAGCGGGAGCAGAAAATGCAGCTTCAGTCCATCGTCACCACGCCGGCCGCGGTCGGCAGCGCCATCTCGGATGAAGAGGCGGGCGCCCTGGCGCGCACCACGGTCAACCTGTTCAAGGCGTGGGGCCTCACCGACCTCGAGGCCTGCATCCTGCTCGGCGGCATGTCGGCGCGGACCTGGGCGCGCTGGAAGGAAGGCGGCATCGGTCGGATCGACCGCGATCTGCGCACCCGCATGGCGCATCTGATGGGCATCCATAAGGGCTTGCGCTATCTCTTCACCGAGCCGGCGCGCGGCTATGCCTGGATCCGAAAACCCAACGCCACGTTCGGCGGCCAGTCGGCGCTCGACCTGATGCTGCGCGGCGAAATCTCCGACCTTGCCGCGATGCGCGAATGGCTCGACGCGGAGCGTGGTGCATGGTGAGTGGGCTCGCGGTCCGGCGCCGCGTCCACTGGCCCCAGACCTTCCGCATCATCCGCTCCATCCATCCGCCGATCGACCTCTTCGAGGACATTGCCGACCCACGCGATTGGGAAGCGCTGGCCGCCGTCGAGGAGAAGACCAATCCGCGCATCCGGCTGGAACTCGGCGACCTCGGCAAGGTTCCTGCCGAAAGGCGGGTGTCCGGACCCGGCGCAAGTTTCGTGATGGCGCCCTTCGTGCATTGCTCGACCTTGCGGCCCGGGCGGTTTTCCGATGGCAGCTACGGCATCTACTATGCCGGCGACAGCGAGGAGGTAGCGCTGGCCGAAACCATCCACCACCACCAGAATTTTATGCGCGCCACCAAGGAGGAGCCGGGCTGGACCGCGGATTTCCGCGTGCTGATCGGCAGCGTCGATCGCGACCTCGATGACGTCAACGCGGTGCCCGGCGCGCTTGACCCGGACGACTACACCGCCTCGCAGGCCGAAGGCCGCGCCTTGCGCGCGGCCGGCAGCGACGGGCTGGTGTGGAGCAGCGTGCGCATGCCGAGCGGGCAGTGCATCGGCATCTTCTGGCCGGATGCAATCACCGTCCCCGTCCAGGGGAGGCACTACAGCTATCACTGGGACGGCCGCCGCGTGGATTTCGTGCGCCGGCACGATACGGGCAAGGTGCTGGCGGTCACTTGAAGGCGGCGGCGCCGGTCAGTGCCGCAGGATCTTGCTCAGGAATGCGCGGCTGCGATCGGTCCTTGGATGCGAGAAGAACTCGTCGGGCGTGCCGCTTTCGACGATGGCGCCGGCATCCATGAACACCACGCGCTGGGCGACCTTGCGCGCAAAGCCCATCTCATGCGTCACCACCATCATGGTCATGCCTTCCTCGGCAACCGCGACCATGACGTCGAGCACTTCCGAAATCATCTCGGGGTCGAGGGCGGAGGTCGGCTCGTCGAACAGCATGATCTTGGGGCGCATGCCGAGGCAGCGGGCGATCGCCACACGCTGTTGCTGGCCGCCTGAAAGCTGCGCAGGATAGGCGTTGACCTTGTCGGCAAGCCCGACCTTGGCCAGCAGTTCGCGGCCGGCCTGCTCGGCTTCGGCGCGCGGGATCTTGCGGACATGGATCGGCGCCAGCGTGACGTTTTCGAGCGCGGTCTTGTGCGGGTAGAGGTTGAAGGACTGGAAGACGAAGCCGATCTCGGTGCGCAGCTTCGTCATGTTGGTGGCGGGGTGGCCGAGCCGCTGGCCGTCGACGACAAGGTCGCCGTCCTTGATCGTCTCCAGCCCGTTGATGCAGCGGATAAGCGTGCTCTTGCCCGACCCGCTCGGGCCGCAGACGACGACCACTTCGCGCGGCTCGACGCTGAGCGTGATGTCCCTCAGCACGTTGAGCGTGCCGAACCATTTGTTGACGCCGCGAAAATCGATCATGCCCGTTTTGGTCATGTGGTCGGAACCTTTGGGTTCGATGTCATATCTGCACCTCGCCATGGGCGGCACCGATGCGCCGTTCGAGCCGGCGGGCGAGCATGATCAGCGGATAGCAGACGATGAAATAGCCGACGCCGACGAGGAAGAACACCAGCAGGCCGTTCGGCACGCGCTGCACCACCAGCCAGCCGACGCGGGTGAGATCGGTCAGGCCGATCGCAGAGACGACCGAAGAGTCCTTGATCAGCAGCACATATTGCCCGACCAGCGGCGGCAGCACGATGCGCATCGCCTGCGGTAGCACCACCTGGCGCATGCGCTGCCAGCGCGACAGGCCGGACGCCAGTGCCGCCTCGACCTGGCCTGTCGGAACCGAACGGATGCCGGCGGCGACGATCTCGCAGATGAAGCAAGCGGCGAGGTTGGTCAGCGCGATGATGCCGGCGGTGAAGGCGTCGAGCTCGATGCCCAGCTCCGGCAAGATGAAGAAGATCAGGAATATCTGCACCAGGAACGGGGTGCCTCGGATGAGGTCTACCCAGGCACCGATCACGCCGGCGATCAACCGGTTGCCGCCGGTCCGCAAGATGCCCAGGCCGAAGCCGAGCAGGGTGCCCAGCACCAGGCTGATCAGCGACAGCACCACGGTCATGCCGAGGCCGCGCAGCGCCAGCGGATAGCTGCCCGCAAGGCTTTGCAACTGTTGCCAGATCATATGCGCGCTCCCGCCGAGCCGAGCCAGCGGCCGGAGAGAACCGCCAGCCCTTTGAGGCCGTAATAGAGCAGGAGGTAGAAGGCGGCGATGGTGAGAAATCCTTCCGCCGGCATGAAACGGTCGGAGGCGAGCAACTGGCCGGCGCGCGTCAGCTCGGCAACCGAGATCAGCGACAGGAGCGCCGAATCCTTGACCAGCACGATCGCTTGTCCCAGTAGCGGCGGGATCGTCACCTTGAACGCCTGCGGCAAGACCACCAGGCGCATGCGCTGGACATAGGTCATGCCCGAAGCAACACTGGCCTCAACCTGGCCGCGCGGGATCGACAGGATGCCGGCGCGAATGATTTCAGCGACATAGGCGCCGCTGTTCAGTGACAACGCGAGGATGCCGACGACGAGTTCGGGCAGCACGAAACCGAGGCGCGGCAGGCCGAAATAGAGAAAATAGAGCTGCGCCAGCAAGGGCGTGGCGCGTACGGCGTCGATATAGGCCTTGGCCGGCACCCGAAACAGCCAGCCGCGCTGCAGGTTCATCGCGCACAGCAGGATGCCGACCGCGAGCGCGCCGAAAAAGGACAGCGCCGACAGCCACACGGTCGTGACCAGGCCCTGCCCGAACAGGGGCAGGTATTCGACGATGGTGCGGAAGCTGAAATTCTCGAGCATGGCCGTGAATGGTGGGTAGGGAATAGTGAGTAGTGAGTAGTGAGTAGGCAGGCGGATCCGGAATTCCCTATCCACTACTCACTAATTCGCTACTCACTAATCCCTAATCCCTAATCCCTAATCAGTGATCTTTCTTCCAGTCTTCCGAATTGACCCAGTAGTCGAGGTTCTTCTGCAGGCGGCCGTCGATGGTGACCTGGTTGAGGAACAGGTTCATCCAGATCAGGAGATCCGGCTCGTCATAGCGGGTGGCGAAGGCAAGCGGCTCCTTCGAGAGGAGGTCCGGCATGATTGTGAAGGTCCCGGCCGGATAAGCCGTCGACTGGCCCTTGACCGCCGAGACGTCGTTGACGCCGCAATCGGCCTGGCCGTTGTTGACGGCGTCGAGCAGCAGCGGACCGCCGCCCTTGTAGCTCTTGATGTCGGCATCGGGGAAGGCTGCCTTGGCTTCCTTCTCGCCGGTGGCGCCGAGCAGCACGGCGATCTTGGTGCCCTTGGCCTTGCAGTCGTCGGCGGTCTTGAACTTGCCGTCGGCCTTGGTGAAGACGGTGCTGCCCGTATACATGTAAGGCGTGGTGAAGGCGACCTTCATGCCGCGTGCCAGCGTCGGCGTCATGTCGGCGACCAGAAGGTCGGCCTTGCCCGAAAGCAGCGCCGGGATCAGGCCGTCCCAGTCGAAGTCGAGGAAGGTGATCTTGACGCCCATTTCCTTGGCCATCAGTTCGGCCAGTTCCACCGAGCTGCCGGTGCGTTCGCCATTGGCGCCGACCAGCGAGAAGGGCGGTCCCTGTGTCTGCACGGCGACACGCAGTTCGCCGCGCTTGGTGATGTCGTCGAGCGATCCGGCACTGGCGGCGGCGGTGAGGCCGGCCAGTGCGAGGCCGGCGATGAAAAGCTTGGCAATGTTCATTGGTTTCATTGGGCATTCCTCCTTTTGTCGTCTTGTTGTCCACCCTACAGGGTGCTTTTTGAGCGGCGGCGCCGTTGCCGGCGGCGGCCACCGTTCGAAAATCCGTCTCCTTAGTGCCGGGCCGCCGTTTCGGCGACCGCGATGCCGCGGCTGGCCAACGCGTCGAAGAAAGGCGCGTCCGGCACATGCAGCAGCGGGTTGAGCAGGCCGAGGCCCCCGAGAACCGCTATCCTCATGCCGGCTCCTTGCGAATGCTGTCGTCGGACCAGCAGCCTTCCGGCAGGCTGACCCATTTGTTGCAGGACGCCATGACGACGAAGGTCTCGCTGCGCACGACCTCGCCCGGCTCGCCGGCGCCCGGGATCAACTCGCTGGTGACGCGGTAGAGATCGGCGACGTCGCCGGCCACCGTCACGTCGACGATGATGTCGAAGCGCCCGGTGACGACCGAGGCCGAGTTGACGAAGGGCAGTTCGGAAATGCGCTGCGCCAGCTCGCGGGCGCGGCCGCGCCCTTGCGCGTTGATGCCGACGATGGCCGAGATCAGTTCGGGCCGCTCCGTCAGGTTCAAGAGCCCCACGATCTTGAGCAGGTTGCGGTCGAGCAGGTTGCGCAGCCGCGTGCGCACCGTCGGCACCGAGATCGCCAGAATCTCGGCGAGGCGGTTGATGCCCGGCTGTGCGTCCTGCGACAGCTGTTTGACCAGCCGCCGATCGGTCAGATCGAGATGTTCCCGCAAGTCCCCCGTCTTTCATAAAACGAAAAAAGCTAGGCGATTTTTTTGCCTATGTGCAAACAAGCTATTTCATGGACTCCTTAAAGGCAAGGCATGATTCCACGCGAATTCAGCATGTGGGCGGCGGCTTCACACCAGTGCGGCGACCAGCAGCTTGGCCTGCGGCGTCAACGTGTCGAAGCGGCGGGCGCAGAGATTGAGCTGGCGGGTTCCCCAGTCGTCCGTCAGCCGCAGGCTACGCAGGCTGGGCGCCGAGCGGCGCACGATGCTTTCCGGCACGATGGCGACGCCCGCGCCCTGGGCCACCAGCCTGCAGACATTGTCGAGGCCGGGCACGCGGATGCGAAAATGCAGATGACCGCCAAGGCGCGCGGCCTGGCGGGAGATGTGCTCCTGCAAGGGATGGCCGGCGCTCAGGCCGACAAAGGTTTCACCGAGAATGTCGGCGAGGCCGGTCGCGCGGCCTTCGAGGCCGGGGCGGTTGCGCGCGGCGATCACCACCAGCCGGTCAACGAAGAACGGTTTCTGCTCGAGATGGGAAAGGCCGGCCCAGGTCGCGGCAATGCCAAGATCGGCGGCGCCGCTCGCCACCGCCTCGGCGATCTCGTGGCTGGGGCGCTCATCGAGGTCTATGTCGATGCCGGGATGCGCGACCAGAAAGGCCGGCAGCCTGTCGCGCAGAAGTTCGCTGGTGGCGGCCGTGTTGGCGAGCAGGCGGACCCGCGCGCGCAGGCCGGTGGCATAGGCGCCGAGCTCGCCGGCCATCGCCTCGATCTGGTTCTGCACCGCGCGCGCGTGGTGCAGCAGCGCCTGGCCGGCGGCGGTCGGCACCACGCCGCGCCGGCGGCGCTCCAGAAGCGGCGCGCCGAGCCTATCCTCCATGCCCTTGATGCGGGCGCTGGCCGAGGCCAGCGCGAGGCCCGCGAGCTCGGCGCCATGGGTGATGCTGCCGCGCTCGGCGACCAGCAGGAACAGCCGGAGATCGACGAGGTCGAAGCGCATCTTTTTCCTCCCGCAAGACAGCCCGGGCGATGGCCGCTATCACGCGATCGATGGCGCAGCGGGCCGACCGGCTTGCGGCGCCAGCCTTCGCCTCAGCCGAAGGCTGGTGCCGCGATTTCCACATTGCGGGTGACGGCGAATTTCGTCAAACAGTTTCGGTGGAGGTCCAAGATGAGAAAACCAGCATCGAACCGGCAAGGGCTCGGCATCGCTGAAAGCGCGGCGATGCTGCTGGCGGTTGCCGTCGCCCTTCTGGCCGTGGCGCGCTCGGGTTCCGGCATGCCAGGATGCGCCATGACATCCGCCCCTGTCAGCAGCGCCGCCGCCGGACCGGCGGGGCCGGCAGCGGGGATCGACGCTGCCGACATGCTGCTCCATGATTGAGCCGCTGCCGGACACGCCATCATGCTGAGCGCCGCCGCCGTCGCCTGGATCTGCGCCGTCTTCCTTGCCGCCGGCTTCGTCAAGGGCGTGGTCGGGATGGGCCTGCCGACGGTGGCGATGGGCCTGCTGGCGGTGACCATGGCGCCGGCCGAGGCGGCCACGCTTCTGCTGATCCCGTCGCTGGCTACCAACCTGTGGCAATTATTCACCGGTCCTTCGTTCGGCGGGCTCGTCAGGCGGCTATGGACGATGATGGCCGGCGTGGTGATCGGCACCGTTGCCGGCGCCGGCCTGCTCACCGGCGCGCATACGGCGGCCGCGTCCGGCGCGCTCGGCGTGGCACTGATGCTCTATGCCGTTCTCGGCCTCGCCAAGGCCGGCTTCTCAACGCCGCCACGCCACGAGGCCTTGCTATCGCCGCTGGTCGGGGTGGCAACTGGCCTGGTCACCGGCGCCACCGGCGTCTTCGTCATTCCGGCGGTGCCCTACCTGCAATCGCTGCGGCTGGGCAGGGAAGAGCTGATCCAGGCGCTCGGCCTGTCCTTCACCGTGTCGACGGCGGCGCTGGCCATCGGGCTGTTCAGGGCCGGCGCCCTGGCCTCGCCGACGGCCGGGCTGGCGGGTTCGGTCGCGGTGCTGGCGCCTGCGCTCGCCGGCATGGCTGTCGGCCAGGCGCTGCGCCAGCGCATGAGCGTCGAGACTTTTCGCAAAGTGTTCTTCGCCGGGCTCTTGGCGCTGGGATTTTATCTGGTGGCCGAAGCGGCGTTTTGAGCACCGCTTGCCGAACGCCGACTGGCCGGACCGGCCTACCGCACCACCAGGACCGGGATTTCGCTGTAGGACACGACTTCCGCCGTCTGGCTTCCCAGAAGCAGCCTGCCCAATCCGCGGCGGCCGTGCGAGGCCATGACGATCAGGTCGCAGCGTTCGGTCTGCGACAGCTCCAGGATCGCCTCGGCGGGCCTTCTGTCCTCGATGTGCACGACCTTGGCCGACACGCCCAGCCCCTCGGCGGAAGCCTTGCATTTGTCGAGCACCTCCTTGCCGTATTTGCGGGCTTCTTCCTGATAGGCGGCCAGCTCATCGCCCGCGGCGTAGCCGGCCATGGCGCCGCCCCAGGCGAAGATCGGGAATTGTTCCGAGACGGTGACGAAGGTCACGGCGGCGCCGAGGCCCTTTGCCAGCCCGAGGCCGTGGGCAACGCCCTTGTCGGCCAGTTCCGACCCGTCGGTGGCGATGAGCAGATGTTTGTACATGATGATCGTGACCTATCGTGCTTGGTGAACTATGGACCACACATAGTTATGCCCGGCGCCCAGTCATTGTGCCAATGCGGCGGGGATCAGGGCCAGGGAATGTGGTGGGCATCGCGTGGACCGCGCCCAAACGAGCGTTCCACCCCCGGACTTTCGCGCCAGCTGGATTCCCCTTCGCCGCATCGTCCTTTAAGGTGCGGCAACTTCGAAAGGCCCACCATGAGCAGTGCGTTTCCTCAAATCCATCTGGTCCGACATGGCGAGACGGCGTGGAGCCTGTCGGGCCAGCACACCGGCCGCACCGACATGCCGCTGACGGCAGCCGGCGAGGCGGCCGCGCGGGGTGTGGCGGATCGGCTGAAAGGCCTGCGGTTTTCGGCCGTGTGGTCGAGCCCCTCGCAGCGCGCCTACAACACCAGTCTGCTTGCCGGTTTCGGGGCGCAAAGCATCAAGATGGACGACCTGCAGGAATGGGACTACGGCGCCTATGAAGGGCGAACCACCAGGGAGATCCTGGCCGAACGGCCGGGCTGGAACGTCTTTCGCGACGGCTGCCCGCAAGGCGAAACGGCGGCCGATGTGGGCGCCCGCGCCGACAGGATCATCGATCGCCTGCGCGAGGCAAATGCCGACATGCTGATCTTTTCCAGCGCGCACTTCCTGCGCGTGCTCACCGCCCGCTGGCTCGGCTTGCCGCCGCAGGACGGCGCGCTGTTCGTGCTCGATACGGCCAGCATCAGCGTGCTCGGCTACGAGCATGACCTCGGCGAGCCGGTGGTGCGCAAGTGGAACGGGAAGTAGGGCGGCCTAGCTGTCGAACTTCCGGATCGCCTCGGCGGTTACAGGCGTGAAGAAATTCACTAGATTGCAGTCGGGGTCGCGGAACAGCAGCGAGCGGTTGCCCCAGGGCATGGTGGTAGGCTCCTGGACAATTGCGCCCTTGACGGTTTCCGCCAGCCTGGCAAATTCGGCATCGACGTCGCCGACTCGGAATTCGATGATGGCCGTGCGGTTGTCGGCTGGGCGGGCGATGTCGCTGCCGAACAGCATCAGGGTGCGCGTGCTGCCGATCGCCAGCGTGCAGGCCGGCGTCGCCAGTTCGGCGAAGTCCTCCGTGTACATCGTCACCGGCATGCCGGTGATCTCGCCATAGAAGCGCACGAGGCGCTGGACATCGGACGTGATGATGCGGACAGAGACGAAATTCATCGCATTGGCTCCTTGATCGTCGAAGCCGCGGCTGGGCTCCCGGCCTTCTATAGGCCGGGGCTCCTGACAGCTTTCCGTCAGGAGCCGGAAGCGCCGGTCGATTTTCAGATCTGCCGAACGACAGTGCCGACCTTGCGCCTATTCATCCCGCCAGCAGCGCCAATTCGTCGGGCGTCAAATGCCTCGCAGTACCCTTGGCGAGGTCGCCGAGCGGCAAGCTGCCAATGGCGACCCGGATCAGGCGCTTGACCTCAATGCCGTGGGCGGCGAGCAGGCGCCGGATGTGGCGATTGCGGCCCTCGTGGAGCACGATCTCCAGCCAGGCGGTGCGGCCGCCGCTGCGCAGCAGCTCGATCGAGTTCGCAGTCAGCATTTCACCCTCGACGGGAGCGCCGGCGCGCAGCGCTTCCAGCACCGCGGCGTCGGGCACCGTGGCGATCTGAACATGATAGGTCTTGGGCAGGTGCGAGGCCGGGTCCATCAGCCGGTTGGCGAAGCGCGTGTCGTTGGTCATCAGCAGCAGGCCTTCGCTCGCCTTGTCCAGCCGGCCGACCGGCGAGACGAAAGGCAGGTCAAGCCCTTCAAGACAGGCATAGACGGTGTCGCGCTCGAGCGGGTCGTCGCGGGTCGTGACCAGCCCGCGCGGCTTGTTGAGCATGAGATAGACCTTGCGCTCGGCAACGACGTCTTCGCCGTCGACGACGATACGGTCGCGCTTCATATCGACGCGCAGGGAAGCATCGCGCGCGACCTTGCCACCGACGCGCACGCGGCCCTCGGCGATCAGCCGCTCGGCCTGGGTGCGCGAGCACAGGCCGAGCTTCGACAGCGCGCGGTTGAGGCTGACGCCGGTGCTTGCCTGTCTGCCGGTGTTTTCTATCCGCCGTGGTGTCATTGCGAGCCGACTGATGCCATGGGCGGCGCTGACTTCGCAAGCCGGCGGAGGCAGTTTTGGCACCATCGGCCGTGCTCTACGGCGCGCCCCTCTGTCGCCCAGCTTGCGGCAGAGGCAGCTCAGGCCGCTTGGTCGGTCTCGCCCGCGATCCCGTTCAGCACGGCAAGCGCGTCGGCTGGCAGCTCCAGCTCCGCCGCCGCCATGTTTTGCCTGAGATGCGCGACGGACGAGGTGCCGGGGATGAGCAGGATGTTGGGCGCGCGGTGCAGCAGCCAGGCGAGCGCCACCTGCATGGGCGTCGCGCCGAGTTTTTGCGCGACATCGGCCAGCGTGCTGGATTGCAGCGGCGTGAAGCCGCCGAGCGGGAAGAACGGCACATAGGCGATGCCGGCCGCGGCAAGCTCGTCGATCAGTGCGTCATCCTCGCGATGCGCGATGTTGTACTGGTTCTGCACGCAGACGATGTCGACGATGCCGCGCCCCTGCGCGATCTGGGTTGATGTGACATTGCTCAAGCCGATATGGCGCACCAGACCCTGACGCTGCAGTTCGGCGAGCGTATTCAGTTGGGGTTCGAGCGAGCCTTCGGCCGGGCCGTGTATGCCGTGCATGGAGCGCAGGTTGACGACCTCCATCGTGTCCAGTCCCAGATTGCGGAGATTGTCGTGCACGGCCTGCGTCAGTTCCTGCGGCGACATTGCGGGGATCCACGATGCATCGGCGCCGCGCCGGGCACTGACCTTGGTGACGATGGTGAGGTTGGCGGGGTAGGGGTGCAGCGCCTCGCGGATGATCAGGTTGGTGACGTGCGGACCGTAGAAATCGCTGGTGTCGATATGGTCGATGCCGCTCGCCACCGCCTCGCGCAGCACGGCGAGTGCACCGTCATGGTCTTTCGGCGGGCCGAACACGCCGGGTCCGGCCAGTTGCATGGCGCCGTAGCCCATGCGCTTCACGGTGCGGTCGCCGAGCTTGAAGGTTCCGGCCTTGCTGATGTCAGTCATGGTCTCAATCTCCTTTGGATCGGCCAGATGTAGACAATGCACGCTTGCGCGATAATATGGCGCAATCGGCACAGGCTGTGCGGAAAGGCGAACAATGGCGGATCTGGGCGACCTCCAGGCATTCATGGCGGTGGCGCGCGCCGGCGGCTTTCGCGAGGCGGCCAGGATCAGCGGCGTCAGCGCCTCCAGCCTCAGCGAAACGGTGCGGCGGCTGGAGGCGGGGCTCGGCGTGCGGCTCCTCAACCGCACCACGCGCAGCGTCGCTCCGACCGAGGCCGGCGCGCGCCTGCTGGAGCGGCTGGGCCCCGCGCTCGGCGAGGTCGAGGCGGCACTCGATGTCGTCAACGGCTTTCGCGGCCGCCCGGCCGGCACGCTGCGGCTCAACGTGCCTGTCGTGGCGGCGAAACTGGTGCTGCCGCGCCTTCTGCCGCCCTTTCTTGCCGCCTATCCCGACATCAGACTGGAGGTGACCGCCGAGGACAGTTTCGTCGACATACTGGCGAGCGGCTGCGATGCCGGCATCCGCTATGACGAGCGGCTGGAGCAGGACATGATCGCCGTACCGATCGGCCCGCGCCGGCAGCGCTTCGCCACCGCTGCCGCAACGGCCTATCTCGACCGGCGTGGCCGGCCCGACCATCCGCGCGACCTCCTCGATCACGCATGCCTGCGCGGCCGCTTCGCCAGCGGCCTGACGCCGCCCTGGGAGTTCGAGCGCGACGGCGAGATAGTGAGCGTCGAGCCGACCGGGCCGCTGCTGGTCAGCACCGGCACCGCTATGGCGCTTGCGCTCGATGTGGCGGTCGCCGGCGGCGGCATCGTCTCGCTGTTCGAGGACTGGCTGCGCCCCTATTTCGACGATGGCCGGCTCGAGCCGGTGCTGGAGCCCTGGTGGCAGGAGTTTTCCGGCCCGTTCCTCTATTACCCCGGCCGCCGCCTCATCCCGGCGCCGCTGCGGGCATTCGTCGACTTTGTCGGCGGGATGCGGTGGTGAGGCGCCGCGATGACGGTTTCATGGGACGCATCGTCGGATGCAACCCGCTGCGCATTTCTGGAATGTTCCAGGAACGAGCAGGGATCATCGCGGCGGGTCCAATGACACCTTGGCGCGCTTCGCCAGCTCGCGAATCCGCTCCGCGACCGCGCTGTCGACCGGATTGTAGACGGTCAGGCTCAGATCCGGGCGGCCGTCGACCGCGAATCCCGAATATTCCAGCTCGATGTCGCCGAGCACGGGGTGCTTCAGTCGCTTGGTTCCGTCGCCATGGCTGAGCACGTCGTTCTCGCGCCACAGGGCGGCGAATTCGGGGCTGGCGCTGCACAGTTCGTCGACGAGTTCGCGTACCTCGGACACCGCGCCGGCACGCGCCGCGTCGGCGCGGAAGGCGCCCACCACGAAACGGGCGAGGTTTTCCCAGTCGTGCTGCTTTTCGCGGATGGCCGGGCTGCGGAACATGAAGCGCAAAATGTTGCGCTGGTCTGCGGGCAGGGCGCTGTAATCGGTCAGCACGACCTGGGCGGCGCGGTTCCAGGCAACGACATCCCAGGTAGCGGTCCTGACCAAGGCGGGGCTCGCTTCAAACGTGTCGAGGAGGCGCTGCAGCCGGGGGCTGATGCCTTCCGCGCCGATATAGCGGACCTCGGGCGGGCGTCCGAGCCCGAGCATGAAAAGATGCTCGCGCTCGGCCTCGGTCAGCATCAGCCCCTTGGCGATGCGGTTCAGCACATCGGCCGAAGGCGCGCCGCCACGACCCTGCTCCAGCCATGTGTACCAGGTCGGGCTGATGTTGGCGCGCTGGGCCACTTCCTCCCGGCGCAGCCCCGGCGTGCGCCGGCGCCCTGAAAATCCGAACGAGGCCGGATCGAGCCGGGTGCGCCGGTCTCTCAGAAACGCCGCGAGCGAACCGGCGGAATTGGTGGGCATCCTGTTAGCCATTATACCACGATAAGATCACTACTTTAATGGAATAATAGACCGGCGATACTGCGCAGGCAATCGTGCAGGAGAATTCGCATGCGTATCTTTTTGACCGGCGCGACCGGTTTCATCGGCTCGGCGCTCGTTGCCGAGCTCATCAAGGCGGGCCATCAGGTGGTCGGCGTCACTCGCTCCGAAGCGGGGGCCGAAGCGCTGACAGCGGCGGGCGCCGAAGTGCATCGGGGAACGCTCGAGGATCCCGAGGGCCTGCGCGACGGCGCGGCAAAGGCGGAAGCGGTGATCCACACGGCGTTCGACCATGATTTTTCGCGGTTTGCCGAGAATTGCGAGAAGGATAGCCGTGTCATCGCGGCACTCGGCCAGGCATTGGCCGGATCCGACCGGCCGCTGGTGATCACTTCCGGCGTCGGCGTGGGCAGCCCCGGACATGGCGAGCTTGCCAGCGAGGACGTTTTCAACCCCAGCCATCCCAATCCGCGCATCGCCTCGGAGCTCGCCGGCAATGCCTTGCTGGAAGCCGGCGTCAACATCTCGGTGGTGCGGCTGCCGCAGGTTCACAACCCGGTCAAGCAAGGGCTCATCACGCCGCTCATCGAAATCGTGCGCCAGAAAGGCGTTTCGGCCTATGTCGGCGAGGGCCGTAACCGCTATGCGGCGGGCCATCTCGTGGACGCGGCGCGCCTCTACCGGCTGGCGGTGGAAAAGCGGCAGCCGGGCGCGCGCTATCACGCGGTCGGCGAGGAAGGCGTGGAAGTACGCGCTATCGCCGAGGTGATCGGGCGGGGCCTCAACGTGCCGGTGGTTTCGATCGCGCCGGAACAGGCGGCGGAGCATTTCGGCTGGATGGCGATGTTCGCCCCGATGGATCTGCCGGCCTCCAGCGCGCTGACCCAGGCGCGGCTCGGCTGGCAACCGACCGGCCCGACGCTGATCGCCGATCTCGAGGCCATGCGGTACGACGCTTGACGCGCCGATAAAGCGTCGTCAGCCGACGGCGTAGCGCAAATGGACGAGCCCGTGGGCAAGGGCTTCGCAGCTTTTGAGCGACAGTTGCATCTTGCCCGCGAGGCCGGTCTCGCCGAATTCGACGAAACCCTGGTTCGCCGCCCGCCCGTCAAGGGCGGGAGCCACGAGAAGGCTGAGCTCATCGACAAGGCCGGCCGCGAAGAAGGAACCGTTGATGCCGGCGCCGCCCTCGAGCAGCAGCCGGCGAATGGTGAATTCGCGGTTGAGAACTTCGAGCATCCGGCCGAGATCCATGTCGGCCGTCTCCGCCACGATATAGGACACGCCGTCGGCAGCGAGCTCGGCCAGGTGGCTGTCGGCGACATCGTGCCCAAGCAGCACCACGACATGGTCGCCGCCAATGTCGGGTTTGGAAAAGTGGAGCTTGCCCGATGGATCGAGCGCCACCGCGTAGCTTCCCGTACCGGTTTGCGCGACATGATAGGGTCGGTCGACCTTGCCCGCATCGGCCGGCGGGTGCGCGCCGGCCTTGCTCATCTCGGCCATGGTGACGCGGCCGACGATCCAGCCGTCGCCCGCAAAATCATTATGGATATACTCGTAGAGGCTCGACCATTCGGCCCGGGTTCCGTCCGGGCTGGCCGTGTAGCGGCTCGGGTGGAGACTGCCGTCCAGCGACGCGATCATATGGCAGATGATGTGCGGTTTCATGCGGGTGTCTCCAGGGAATGGGCTCAGGCGCGGTTCAAACTAGGGCCAGCGCCGGAGAATGGAAGCTGGGCACCCGGCTCATCCAAATTCCGACCATTGCCGACTGGGCCTGTTATATCGATGTTGCACAAATGGTTGAGCCTGGGCTAGCATCCGTTTGCTGGTGCCGACGGGAGGCAGTTTTTGCAACGGCGATCAGCTGGAGCGGCATGCGTTAGCAAACGCAAGGAGGATGCTCCAACACTTTGAACCGACGCATGATCCTTCCTGAAACCGTCCCGGTTTCCGGGGCCGTGCGTTCTTGTGGAGGAGGATCCCATGAACAGACGTGAATTCCTGATGACGTCCGTGGCCGCGGGCGCGATGGTGCTTGCCGCGCCCTCGGTATTTGCGCAGGACAAGCTCACCATTCTCGGCTCGGTGCCCAGTCTCGGCTTTCCGTTCTTCGTGCACATGCTGAACGAGATCAAGGCGGAAGCCGCCACGCAAGGCGTCAACCTGACCGAGAGCGATGGCCAGAACTCGGCCACCAAGCAGACCGCCGACATCGAGGCGGCCCTGGTGCAGAAGGTCAACGCCATCGTGATCTCGCCGCTCGACGTCAACGCGCTGGCGCCGGCCATCGAGGAAGCGGTCAAGGCCGGCGTTCCCGTGGTGACGATCGACCGCCGCGTCGACGGCGTCGAGGGCATCCTCGCCCATGTCGGCGCCGACAACGTCAAGGGCGGCGAGGCGGAAGCGCAGGCCGTGGTGGCGGCGTTCCCCAACGGCGCGAAACTGTTCCACCTCCAGGGCCAACCCGGCGCCGGGCCGGCGATCGACCGCAACAAGGGCGTGCACAATGTGCTCGATCCCTTGAAGGACAAGTACCAGATCGTCTTCGAGCAGACCGCCAATTTCGCCCGCGCCGAGGCGCTGTCGGTGACGGAAGCCGGCCTTGCCGCCAACGGCAAGCCGGACGCGATCGTCTGTGCCAATGACGACATGGCGCTGGGCGCGCTCGAAGCCTGCGCGGCGCGCAACTTCACCGACGTCAAGATCTACGGCTTCGATGCGCTGCCGGAAGCGCTGGTCGCGGTCCGCGACGGCAAGCTCGCCGGCACGGTCGAACAGTTCCCCGGCCAGCAGTCGCGCACCGCCGTGCAGATCGCCGTCGCCTACGCCAGGGACAAGACGGAGCCGAAGGAGAAGCTGGTGCTATTGACGCCGATCGTCATCGGCAAGGACAATCTCGACAAGGCCGAGAGGTTGAACGAGACGAAGTGAGCTCGCATGGAGAGGTCGGCGGGGCAGCACCCCCTCTGGCCTGCCGGCCATCTCCCCCGCAAGGGGGGAGATCGGCAGTGTCGATGTCCGCATTCTCATTGCGGCGTTGAAAATTGGCGAATGCGGAACAGACAGCCAATCTCCCCCCTTGCGGGGGAGATGTCCGGCAGGACAGAGGGGGGTGTTCACGCGCCGACGGGTCCGGAAACTGCATCGAGGGAAGCACCCATTCCATGGCTGAAGCCGCACCCGTCCTGCTCGCCGTCGAGGGCGTCACCAAGCGTTTCGCCGGCGTCACCGCGCTGAACGATGTCTCGCTCGACGTCAGGCCCGGCGAAATCCTCGGCCTGCTCGGCGAAAACGGCGCCGGCAAATCGACGCTGCTGAAAATCCTGTCGGGCGTCATGCCGCCTTCCAGCGGCCATATCATTTTCGACGGCGCCGACTACCGGCCGTCGAGCCCGCAGGATGCCAAGCGGCTAGGTATCGTCACCATCTACCAGGAGCTCAGCCTGATCCCGACGCTGACGGTGGCGGAGAACATCTTCATCGGCCGCGCCCCGACCGGTCCGCTCGGCCTCGTCTCCTGGCGCAAGATGGAGCAGGACTCCCGCACCATCATCGCCCGCGTCGGCCTCACGATCGATCCGATGACGCCGGTCTCGGCGCTTTCGGTGGCCGAGCAGCAGCTCGTCGAGATTGCACGAGCGCTGTCGCTGAAGAGCCGGCTGATCATCATGGACGAGCCGACATCAGCGCTGACCGAGACAGAGGTGCAGCGGCTGCTGTCGATCATGGACAGGCTGCGCAAGGACCATGTCGCCATCATGTTCGTCACCCATCGGCTGGAGGAGGCCGCCGCCATCTGCGACCGCATGACGGTGCTCCGGGACGGCAGGTTGGCCGGCAATCTCGACCGCGAAGGCGGGCCGATCCGATTGCCGCGCATCATCGAGAAAATGGTCGGCCGCGCGGCGTCCGAGCTCTATGCGCGGCCGGCGCAGCGCACGGTGGCCGGCGACGTCGTGCTGTCGGTGCGCGGGTTGCGCACGGTGCGCGATCCCGAAGCGCCGCACGCCATCGTGCTCGACGGCGTCGATATCGACCTCAAGGCCGGCGAGATCCTGGGTGTCGCCGGCCTCGTCGGCTCGGGTCGCACGGAGCTGGCGCGCGCCATCTTCGGCGCCGACCGGATCGCGGGCGGCACGATCACGCTCAACGGCAGGCCCATCGCGCCGGCCTCGCCGGCGGATGCCATAGCGCTCGGCATCGGCCTGGTGCCTGAGGATCGCAAGCATCAGGCGATCTTCGCCGCGCTCGGCATCCTGCCGAATTTCTCCGTCGCCTCGCTCGGGCGGTTCAGCAATGGCTTCGGCTTCATGGCCGAGCGGCGCGAGCGCGATGCGCTGGCGGGGTTCCGGAAAATGCTATCGATCCGCATGGCGTCGGCCGAGCAGGCGATCGAGGGCCTGTCAGGCGGCAACCAGCAGAAGGTGATCCTGGCGCGCTGGCTGGCGCGCGACCCCAAGGTGCTGATCGTCGACGAGCCGACGCGCGGCGTTGATGTCGGCGCCAAGGCCGAGGTGCACCAGATCCTGGTGCAATTGGCAGCGCGCGGCATAGCGGTGATGATGATTTCGTCCGAGCTGCCCGAAGTGCTGGCTGTGTCGGACCGGATCGTGACCATGCGCAAGGGGCGCATCACCGGGCAGATGCCAGGCATCGAGGCAAGCGAGGAAAAACTGATGGAACTGATGGCGCTCGACCAGCCGGGAGCGGTTGAGGAGGAGGCACGATGAGCGTGGCCGAGGAGCAGAGCCGGCGTGGCGGCATCAGCATTGCGCGGCTCTTGATGAATTTCGGGCCGCTGCTATTCCTGGCGGCGCTGGTGGTCGTCTTCACCGTGCTGAAGCCGAGCTTCATCGATCCGATCAATCTGTTCAACATCACCCGCCAGATATCGATCACCGGGCTGATCGCGCTCGGCATGACCTTCGTCATCCTCACCGCCGGCATCGATCTTTCGGTCGGCTCGCTGCTCGCCTTCTGCGGCATGGTGGCGGCCGTGGTCGCCAAGGGCGGCACCGCCAACACGCTGTCGCTGTCGACGTCGGGAACGCAGGGCTATGGCTGGTTCGCGGCGCTGCTTGCCGCCGTGGTGGTGGGGGCGGTGGCCGGCGGTGTTCAGGGCTTTGCCATCACCAGGCTGAAAGTGCCGCCCTTCGTCGTCACGCTTGGCGGGCTCACCGTGTTTCGCGGCCTGACGCTGACCATCTCCAATGGCGGCCCGATCTCGGGCTTCGACGCTTCTATGCGCTGGTTCGGCACCGGGCTGATCGGCCCCGTGCCGGTGCCGGCGATCATCTTCGCGGCGGCCGCCATCCTGTGCCACATCGTGCTACGCTACACGCGCTATGGACGCGCCGTCTACGCCGTCGGCGGCAATGCCGAGGCCGCACGGCTGTCGGGCTTGCGCGTCGACCGCATCCTGGTCTCGGTCTATGTCATCGTCGGCTTCTTCGCCGGGCTCGCCGCCTTCGTGCTGTCGGCCAGGCTGAATTCGTCCGAAGCGGTGGCCGGCATCGGCTACGAGCTGACGGTCATTTCGGCCGTCGTCATCGGCGGTACCTCGCTGTTCGGCGGCATCGGCTCGGTGGGCGGCACCGTGGTGGGCGCCGCCCTGATCGGCGTGCTACAGAACGGGCTCCAGTTCAACAACGTCTCGTCCTACACGCAAAGCATCGTCATCGGCCTAATCCTGATCCTGGCGGTGGCGTTCGATCGCTGGCTGAAGTCGCGGGTGAGGCGCTAATTCTTTCTCCCTTGTCGTCGGAGAAGGGGAAATCGCCGCTCTGCCATAGGCAGGAGAGCTCGCTACCTTTCTTGCAAAACAACCCCCCTTTGCTAGAAGGATTTCGGGCGGGTGGCATTCTGAGAGAACCTCATGTTTGCCGATATCATCAGACCGATCAGCTTGAGTTTTTCGCTGCTGCGGCGGTTCTGGCCGCAGCTCGTCGTGCTGGTGCTGGCCGGTGTTCTGGCCGGCGATCTCTTGCTGCAACTGGCGGCCAAGGTGGCGCTCGCAAATCATTTCGCCGGGTTCGCCATGCTGACGCTGGTGGCACTGGCGCAACTGGTGGTGACGGTGGCGATGTTCCATGTGCTGCGTCCCGGCTTGCCCCATGTGCTGGCCGCGCAGCGTGGCGCGGAAAAGGCCACGGTCGCCGAGGGGCAGGGAACCGCGGACCGGCGCGGTTCGCGGCTGGTGCGCATGATCACCATCGCGCTGTTACCCTTCTTCGCCTACTACGCGGCCTGGGGGTTCCTCGGCGACATCGTGCGGCAATATTCGCGCGAAACGCTCGACCAGGCCGGCTTCGGCCAGAGCGCCAATGTTCTGGACGTGCTGGATTCGCGCTGGCTGCTGGTCTCGGTGGCGGTGTCCTGGCTGGTGCGCCGGCTGGCCAAGTTCATGCAGGCGAAAACGGGCGCCGCCTCGTTCTGGCAGATCGTGGTGGTGATCTGCGAGACCAACTGGATCTTCGTCGGCCTCTACGTCATCAGCCGCTGGAAGGACAGCGCGCTGCAATGGCTGATGAGCCGCAATTTCTGGTCGGTTCTGCAGGCGTCGGCCGACGGGCTGGCGAGCCCGGTGCCGACGGCGACGGCCGCGCCGATGGTGCCGGTCGAGATCACCTCGATCGCGCCCTCGACGATCGCCGTCAACCTGTTCTTCTACATGCTCTTGCCGCTGATCTGGCTGGTGATGGCGGCGCTGATCTATGGCTATGATGTGCGCGACGATACGGCACTGATGCGCGTGCACGGCCGGCTGGAACGCGTCGGCAAGCGCTATGCCGGCCTGCCGAAATTCCTGCGCGATTTCGTCGAGCATTTCGTCGCCGGCTACCGCTCGCGCTATCTGCCGATCGCCAATGGCGTGCGGCTGACGGTGAGTTCCAGCCTCGTATTGCTGTGTACGCTGATCGTCGGCTATCGCCTGCTCGACTGGGGCGCGGCCTGGCTGTGGCTCGGCGCGACGCGGCTGATCGGCCCGCACGAGCTCGACGTCTGGCAGATCCTGTCGCATGGCGTGACGCTGTTGTTCGGCAGCCCGTTCCAGGATTCCTCCACCGGCATCCTCATCGAGCCGCTGCGCATCTGCTTCCTCGCCGCCGTCCTGGAGACGGCGTTCTCGCTTTCCAAGGGGACGGGTGAGACGGGCGGTCGTTCCCGGTAGCGACGGGAACGGCCGTAGCGTATCCTTGCCGCGCCTTGCCATGTACGTGCGATGGGGCGAAAGTGCGATCTTTCCTGGTCTCGTAAACAGACCGCCTGTTTGCACTCGCAAGATCGAAGAGAATGGCATGACTTACTTCTTCCGCCGTCGAAGTGAGGCAATGACCTTCGGCCTGCCTGTGGTCTGCTGCGCGCTGGCGTTGATATTGCAATCGAACATAGAGCCGATCGAAGATCGGACGGCGATTGTGGTGATCGTTGCCGGCATATCGATCATCCTTACCTTGGCAACCGTCTTTGCCGTGGTGCGACATGCGGAGGCGATAGCCCGACGTGTTGGACAGCCGTACGGCACCCTGGTCCTTACCTTGGCCGTAACGACGATCGAAGTGTCGATCATCGTCTCGATGATGCGACATGGCGCCAACAATCCGACCCTGGCGCGAGAATCCGTGTTCTCCACGGTCATGATCGTTTGCACCGGCATCGTGGGGCTGTGCCTGACACTTGGCGGGTGGCGGCACCGCCACCAGGACATCCGAAGGCAAGGCACAAGTTCCTTTCTTTCGGTGCTGACCGCGATCACGGTGCTGACGATGGTGCTCCCGAACTATACGCTTGCCACCAGCCCCGGGACATTTTCTCCCACGCAACTGGCTTTCGTCGCGCTGCTGTCGCTCTTGCTCTACGGCAGTTTCGTTTTCGCCCAGAGCTACAGCCAGAAAGAGGACTTCCTGGAGGTGCAGCTGCGTGAAAGCGCTCCGGAAAGCCATTCTCCGCAGGTCCACGGCGTGCCAACGCATTTCGTCTTCCTGCTTCTGGGACTGGTCGGGATCGTCCTGCTGACGGAACGGGTCGCGGCTGGCGTTGAAGATGGCCTTACCTACCTGCAGATCCCGCAATCGGATGCGATCGTCGGCGCGATGATTGCGTTTGTCGTGCTGCTCCCCGAGGCGATCTCCGCCATCAAGGCATCGTGGGGGAATGAGCTCCAGCGCGCATTGAACGTCGCTTTGGGCTCGGCGTGCGCGACCATCGGACTGACGATCCCGGCAGTGGCGGCGGCCAGCCTCATCACCGGAAAGTCGCTCAACCTCGGTCTCGGTCCGAGCGACGTGATTTTGCTGGTTCTGGCCCTTGCGGTGAGTGTCGTAAGTTTCAGTACCGGACGCACGACGGTTCTCACCGGACTTGCTCACCTCGTCGTCTTTGTTGCCTACGTCCTGTTGATCGCCGTGCCGTGACTCCGGACTGCCGGCGCTGTCGCTACTTCGGCGGCCGTTGAAACCGCAGGTACCACGGCCGCCCGCTTCCCAGCCCAATGGCGGGACGGATGGTCTTGATGGCATCCTCCGGCACGATGAAGGTGTCGCCGATGGTGATGACGTCGCCTGTCTTGGCGCCGGAGAAGATCGCCGAGGTGCAGTTCATCACGCCGTCCGGCAGTCTGACGCCCGAAATCATGTCGGGGAGCCAGCGGCGGCCGGCGGCATCGGTCAGCATCAGCCTGCAGCCCAGCCATTGCTTCTGCAAGTCGGGATCGCCGACGGTGACGGAGAAGGTGGCGATGACGGCGAAGGCCTGATCGGGCAAGCGGCCGGCCTTGCCGCCGCGCAGGTCCGCCAGCTTCCAGTCGCTGCCGCCGAAGTGCGCGGACTGGCCAAACTCGACATCCCTGGCGATGAGGTCTTCGCCGCCCAGCCATTCGCGCAAGCTGTCATGGCTGGTTTCTGCCAGCGCCAGCGGCAGCAGGATGACAAGCGCCGCCAGGCTGCGCCTGCGCCATTTTTTCTCGACCTGCCGCTCGGCGGCCGGCCCCATGTCGGTCGCGACGGCGCTCATGGCTTGCCCTGCGGTGTCTGGCCCGGAGAAGTCTGGCCCGGTGGTGCATCCAGATCGTATTGCGGCAGGATGCCGGCCGGTTCTCCATCGGCGCCGGCAGACAACCCGTCGAAGCTGATGCGGGCCTGCGCGTCGAGCGCGCCGAATTGGCGTTCCGAGACCAGCAGCCTGGCGCCGCCGATCTGGTCGGGCGGTACTTCGAAGACGAACAGGCCGCGTTTTTGCAAGCCGGGATCGACGCCGTGCGGCGGCATGTCCTGGCGATAGCCCAGCCGCTCCGTCTGGCGGTAGCGCAGACCGGTCGGACCTTGCCAGGTGCCGTCCGCGACCGTGATGGAGGCGTCGGTCGCGGTGAGGCTGGTCGTCACCACCGCCCACACGCCGCTCGTCGTCAAAAGCTTTTGCTGCCCGAACTGGTTGGTCTTCAGCGCGCGGGCAAAGACAACCTCGTCAAGCCGCACGTCAAAGCTGCGTGCCCGCACCGTGTCGTGCATGGCGCCGTCGACCGGGATGGGCGCGGTGAGGTCGGCATAATGCGGCTTGGAAAGCTGCATACCGTAGCTCAGCGCCACGGTGGCGGCGAGAATCGCGAGATTGCCGAGGACCCGCATCCTCATGAGCCGGCTCCCGGCGTGTCCGTTGCCGGCATATCGGCGAGCGGCAAGGTCACGGTGCCGAGACGGTAGGGATTGTACCAGCCGGGCGTGCCGTAGAGATTGTCGCGCGGCTTGAAGATCTCCGCGGTGACGCCGAAGGCGAGCGTCGGCGGCACGGCGGCGTCGCCGGCCAGCGGCCAGACATAGGCCAGGCGCTCGGTCATGCCGGGGTGCAGTTCCGGCGCTAGGGTCGAATCGCGTATCAGGGCGATCATCGGCATCGAGTCCGGCAGGGTGATTCCCTCCGGCTTGAAGACAGCGAAGTAGGCCTTGTTGGATTCGGCCGTGCGGTTGGTCATGTCGGCCTCCAGCACCAGTGCCTTCTGGCCCGGTTTCAGCGGCACGCCATGGATGTCGGCATGGCTGACATAGGCACGCACCGGTTTGATGCGCCAGCGGCCGGCATCGATGGCGGCATCGGACGGCAGTTGCGGCGGAGGGTGAGCGGGCAGGGCGCCAAAGGCGCCCATGAGGCCGGCCGCCAACAGCGCGGCGATGGTTCCCGCGCCTGCCGTCATCCAGGCCTGGACTCTTGAACGGGCAGTCTTGAACATTCCCTGATATGCACGTCGAACGATCAGCCACCCGCAGGCAATCTAGGAAGAAAACGCGCGGATGGGAACCCGCAAATGGCGGCATTGCCCAGTCCTTCTCGTGGCTGCGTCTCTCTCGTGGCGCAGTGTGGTCGCCGACGGCTTAGCGAGCCCGCCTATGCCGCCTGCAAGGCCCAAATGCGGTGGCCGTAGCGGCGAAAGAAGCGCGCCAGCAGGCGTTGTTGCCTCGCCCTGGCGAGGTCCGCCAGGCGCCGTTCCTGGCGCCAGCGCGGCATGTTGCGCCAGAAGGAGATGAAGCGGGCGGCGTTCTCGATGGCTTCCTGTGCCGATAGCGCCGGGCCGATCGCCGCCAGGAAAAGTGCTTCCGATTGTTTCAGCGCGTCGACGACCGCCTTGCGCCTGAAATGGCCGAGGCGCGCCTGGCGGATGCCGTGTTCGCGGATTCTCGCGAAAGCCTCGATGAGGGCGTGACTGTCGCCGTCATAGCCGCAGGCATGAGCGAAATCGGCGGCAAGGGCGTCCATCGTCTCTCCCGGGGTGCTGCACGCGCACCGACTCGGCTTTGCAAGTCATATAGAAGCATAACTCAAAAATTGGCGAAAGAGAAACTTTTGCGGAGCCCTGAAAGATGCGACTCGACTCTCGTTTCAAAACACAGGAATATGCGAACAAACAAGGAACAAAAAGGCGAGCCGCGATGGCATTGACGGGCAAGGGATCAGTGATTGCGGATGTCGTTTCGATATCGGTCGAATGCGCCGATTGCGGCCGCAACAGGTGGTGGAAGCCCGATCAGCTGCGGCGCTTCGGCGTGACTGGCAATACGCCGCTGGCAGCGCTTTCGGGCCGGCTGGTCTGCTCGGCCTGCCGCGCCGACGGGCTGCCGGGCACGGCGATCCAGATCCGGGCGGCGTTTATCAACGAGCGCCAGCGCGTGCGCAGCGAGGCGCTGATGCTGAGCGAGCGCGAGATGCCGCTGGAGGGATCGAGACAGGCTTGAGGGGCGGCGGCAGATGGCCGTCAGAAGGCATCATCTTCATCGGAGAGGATGGCGTGTCGGCCGCCGTGAAAGACCCGAAGGATGGTCACGGTCTCGTCTTCAATGGCAAACGCGATCGTCGCCCGCCTGCGATATCCCACGGTGCGGAGGCCTGGCCTGATATCATCATGGCGGGTCCCGCGCTCAGGAAACGTGTCAAAGTGCGCACAGTAATCAATGAGGCGATCGATATAAGCCCGCGCAATTCGTTCGCCAGCCTGTGGAACCAGGTAGGTCAGCAAATCCAGCAGGTCTTTCTCGGCAGCCTTGCTGAAAACGACCCTGTGCGTCATGCTTGGCGTGACTGCTTCCCGGCCAGCGCGTCGATGCGGCTATGAAGTCGCTTTCGCACATCCTCCAGAGGTGAGACGTGCGAAGGATCCTTCTCGAGCGCATCCATCGTTGGCGCAACCTCCTCTCGCAGCCAGCGATCGATTGCCGCGTCGCGCGCCGCGAGCGTTCTCAGGCCATCGCGGATGACTTCGCTCTCCGTGGCGTACTCGCCGGATGAAACTTTGTCCTTCACCATCTGCGCCATCTCAAGCGGCAATGTGATAGTCAGTGGCTGGGTGCTGCGCATCGTCGTTCCCCAAGCAAATTGTAACGTGTGTGACTTAATCATACACTTTTTACCGCCAACGGCCAGTCGAATGATGGGCCGTGGGCGATGAAACGCTCAATAGCCCAGCAATTCCTTCAACGGAATGACCCGCCAGACCTGCTTGATGGCGTAGCGGTTGAAGGTCAACGTCTTCGGCGGATTGTACTGTTCGACCACCAGTTCGGCGGCGGTGCGCTTGACCAATTTCTTGATGAAGGCCTTGCCGTTGCGTTCGTTCTCTTCCGGGAAGGTTTCGATCACCACGTGATCGCCCGGGACGGCATCGCGGCCGCCGCAATAGATCAGGTCTCCGGGCTCGTAACGGGGTACCATGGAATCCGAGAGCACATGCAGCGCGAACACCTTGGCCAGGTTGCGGATGCCGGGTGGGCGCTGGACGTAGCCGGCGGGCTCGCCGTTGAAGGTGAAATCGCCGTCGTCGCCGCCAACGGCGGCGCCCAGCACCTGGATGTCCATCGGCCCGGCGGGGGGCGGCCCGGCGTCGGTGACGATCTCGGCGTCGTTGACCGGTCCGGCATCGTCGAGGAAAACCACCTCGCCCTTGCCGAGCGCGACCGGGTCGACACGCAGAAAGGCGGCAGTCTTCAGGAGGTTTTCCGTCTTGGGCAGGTTGCGACCGGTTTCCCAATTGCCGACGGCGGCGACGTCGGTGTCGTTGTGCTCGGCGATGTGGCGCATGACCAGGCCGCGCTGCTTGCGCGCCTGGCGGATTGCCGCCCCGACCTTGATCGACAGTTGCGTTTTCACCATGGCGCCCATGTGACCAACAAGCGCTGCTTTCGTCCATGAAAGAATGGCTTGCATAAGTTTTTGAGTTATGCTTATATCCGTTCATGCAAAAGCTCAACCCCTTACGAGTCGAAAGCGCCCTCAGGCCAGCTTCACGCGAGCCGGCCAGCGCTCATTCCCTTTCGCCCCGGCTGTCCTCCTCCCCGGCCAGGGCGAAGCGTGAGGCTGATTGCCCCGATGCATCAGCCGCACGTCCGGTCCGCCCGTCACCGGCGGCCGGAACGGCCGGAGCCGCCGCTCCCCGCGGCTCCGGCCCCCAATTCAGCGCGGTGCGGATCCGCTCCCTGATCCGCACCGAGGACGGCACCGTGATCCTGCTCGACAGGCTGACGGGCAGGGCGGTTTTCGCACCCGACCGGGTGACGGCAGAGGCGCGGCTGGCGCGCCTCGCCGCGCTGGGCGGCCGGCCGGGCTGAGGCCGCCAATCCAACGGCCGACAGGCCGGATCCAACCCAACAATGCCCACCGCCTGCGGCGGGCCGACACCGATACTCGCCGGCGGCGTCGCGCGCTGCCGCGGCCGCGCAATGGACGGAGACCAGATATGGCACTTTACGGCGACAAGGAATTGCAGGCGATCGCCGGCTGGCTGACGGACGGACTTTCCGCCTCGCGCATCGCGGCTCGGTTCAGCGCGTCGCGAGGCAGCCCGGTGTCGCGCGACGCCATCATCGGCATCGTTCACCGTAACGCCATGCTGAGTTCGATCGGTTTTGCCAACAGCAAGCGCATCGCGGCAGCCGAGAGGGCGAATGACAAGGCCGCCGACCGCGCCGCCAAGGCCGGACGCAAGCGCGTGCCGAAGGGTGAAGGTGCGGAACGCCTCGCAGCACGCGAGGCCGGCGTGCTGATGGCGGACGGGCAAGCCTACCGCCTGGAGGTGCCGGTGCCGCAGCGAAGCCCGATCGGCCGCCAGCCGCATGGCGTGGCAATGCGCTTCGTCGACTGCCTGTTCGGCCGCTGCCGCGCTCCGCTCGACCTGGCGCTGGAGCAAAATCCGGAAAACGACGCGCCCGGCGGCCGGCCGGGCGTCCACATGCTGTGCTGCGGCATGCGCACAAGGGCGATGAAAAGCTACTGCACCTATCATCAGGCGCGCTTCCGCCGGCGTGTCTGCGAGGCGGGGTGAGCTTCCTCCCGTTCTGGAGAGGAGCTAACGGCAGGCGGGCGGCGCCGGGTGCAGGATTGGGAACGGCATGAATTCGGGAGGGAGATTGGGTCAGATGCAAGGTATCGAAGCGGTGGCACCGCCCCTCATTGCCCTGCCGGGCATTTCTCCCCGTAAAACGGGGAGAAAGAGACTAGCTGCAACGCTGGCTTTTCTTTTGCAGTGTTGGCGATCTGGCGAGAACGGCGGCCACGCAACGCTTTTATTTTGGCAGATCGTGGCCCTGCTTTGGCATCCGCACGCTTATTGCATCAGGCATCGCTGGCCGGCCGTCATCGCCGGCCAATATACGGGTAACCCGGGCGAAGCCGGTGAACGCTTTCATCGCGTCGGCGTGCGAAATCTGCGCCGCGATGGCTGCGCTGCACGCGTTGAGCGCACTGCGGTAGACATGACCACGCCGTTCAATCGGCCAGCGCTGCAGGAAGTCGGCTGCCTCAGCGACGCCGTCGATCACCTCGACATGCCCGTCCAGGCATACTTTGAGCGGAGATCCTGTTTTCATGGTACCCACGGCGGTTACCTTGGCGTTGCGCGCGGCTCGGAAGCCAGCCCCTATCAACGTGCAAGGCGGCGGCGCGGTTGCATCACGTTTTCAGCCACCTCACGGGCCCGCGGCGGCGTCGAGCCATTCATGGGCGCGGCTACGCGGCTTAGCCACCAGCAGCCCCTGCTGCCCGGCCGCCTTGGTGAAAGCCTCGAAGGCGACGCGCTGGCGGCAGCTGCCGTCGATGGCGAGCCTGACCAGCCTTGCCGCATCCAGATAGGCGGTGGCCGTCTTGTCAGGCCATTGCCGGCGAAGCGCGGTCGCCGCCTGGGCGATGGAGCCCACCAGCATGGTCTTGTTGTCGCAGAAGCGCAAGGTCACCGGCATGAAGGCGGTCATGGGCATACCTCCTGTTGGTTTGGTGCGGCACAACGCCCAGCCTCGCCGCTGGTTCCGGCGCACGCAGCCAATTTCGCCAGGGATCGCTGCCGCGCCAGCCAGCACCTCAATCCACTCCCCACAAGGACGCAGCCATGAGCAAGAAAGCCGCCAGATCAGCCAAACCGCAGACGCCGAAGCTGCCGAAGGGCGAGGCCGAGCAGGTGCGCATCCGCCGCGAGGTCGGCCATGATTTCGCGTTGCGGGACGATGAGTTCGGCCGCAAGCGGCTCGCAACCGGGACATCGGAGGCGCGGCGCGTCTATGAGGTGTCCAATGACGGCCATACCTCCACCGGTGGTATCGTGCGGGTGCGCAGCATCGATCCGCTGCTGGGCATCACCTCGCTGTCGCGCCAGCAGCGCGAAGCCGGTCTGCGCTACCGCGAGGATTTCCGCGCCAGCCAGCAGGCTGATATCAAGCCGATGCGCTGGAGCGAACGCGTCGACGGCGACAGGACAAGCGGCGGCATCACCGACAGCGTGCTCAATGCCGGACGGTCGCACGCCGCCGCGACCCGCGCGCTCGGCCATTGGGAGGTGGTCGACGTGGTCCGGAAGATCGTGTGCCTGGAGCAGTCGGTCAGAGGCGTGGCGGGAGAGATGAGCGAGGGCAGGGACGTGGCGGCAAAGCTGTTGAGAATCGGGCTCGATCTGCTGGCGATGCACTACGGGATGATGATGCGACGATAGGGTTGGGCCCCGAGGAGTTGCGGCGCGCACGACAAGTGCTCCGCTCCAGGGCATGGCGCTGTGCATGACATCCGGCCGGCGCGATGCCGGCCGGATTGGTTGTCAGGTCAACGCCTGCAGACGCGGACTCTCTCGATGACCCGATGGTGATGACGCCAGTGCTTGATCACCTCGGTGTGGCAGCGACGATGACCGTAGTAACGCGGACGGTAGCTCTCGTCATACATGCTGTAGCGGCGATAGTAGCCGTCATCGTCGGAATAATCGCGATAGTGGTGACGATATCTGGGAACATAATAATCGTCGTCATAGCCGTTGCCGATGCCAAGCGTGATGCTGGCGGCATTTGCCGGGGCGATCACGGCCACCGCCGAAGCGACGGCAATCACGGATGCGAGCAAGAGTTTCTTCATGGCAACCTCCTCTTTAAGGCTCATCTAATAAACGCTGCCCTCGCGGCCCTGTTCCCATAAAGCCGGTAAACCAATGTTTCGTGCCCGCGCGCGCTGTGAGGGGGCGGCGCCTTGGCAGCGCGCCTTTGAAGAAGGGACGTTAACCCCTTCTAAAACAGCGCCTTCTCCAGCGGCTTCTCCAGCGTCTCGGCGAAAGCGGTCGCCAGATGGTGGCGGTCGCGGAAGGCGATCTTGCCGCCGATGAAGACATGGCAGGTGGTCTGGTTGCAGAACTGGTCGGTCATATCGACATAGCGGGCGTTCGGAATGCTGCGCACGACGTCGCGCTCCACCGCGGCCATGGCGTCGTTGGCGGCATAGGCGCGCGTCTGATCACAGAGCGAGGGCGTGTCGCCGCGCCACAGCGCACGCGCCACGCAGGTGTCGACCTGCTCGTCGTTGAAGGGCACGTCGCGGATGAAGGCGACTTTCAGCCCGGCCTTGCTGAACGTCTCCAGCGTCGAACGCAGGCCAGCCTTCCACTCCGCGTCCTGACTGTCGGGCTCATCTTTGCCGGCGGCCATCTTGCGCGAACTGGTCAGGGCGATTTCCGAGATCACCACCAGGGCCGGCCTCAGCGCCAGGATCTCCTTGATCGACTGCTCGCGCCACTGGTCGCATTCGGCGTAGTCGCGCTTCAGCTTGCTCGACCATGTCGACAGCCGGGACGCCCGGCACGAGGATTTGAGCCAGGTAACCACCCGGTAATCGCGCTTTTCGGCCGCCTGGATCAGCGGCGTCGACCAGTGGTCGGCATGTGAATCGCCAAACAAGGCGATCGTGCCTTTCACATTCTTGGCGCCAAACACGCAGGGCTTCGGGGTGATGGTCTCGTAGTCGAGCACGCAGCCGCCCCTGGCGCGCGCGGTGGATGGACGCGCCGCACTTTGGGCGATGACGCGCTGCTCCGGATCGAGTTCGTGAACGGCAAACTTGGCATTGGCGTAGGCCGCGACCACGCCGGCGCCGGTCAGCAGCGCCGCGGGCACGAGCGCGCGGGCGGCGCTTGCCATCAGCCAGCCGTTGCGGCGCACGGGGTTTTCGATGACGTGATAGGTGAAGATGGAGAGCATCAGCGTCAGTGCCAGGCAGGCAAACCTGTCCAGCCCGGAAAGCTCCGCGGTGACCATTCCCGCATAGACGATGACCGGCCAGTGCCAGAGATAGAGCGAGTAGGAGAGCTTGCCGATCCATTGCATGGGCGGCAGCGACAGGAGAGCCGCGGGGCCGCCGGCCAGCTTGCCATCCGCTTGGCGCTCGCCTGCCCCGCTGACCAGCAGCAGCACCGTGCCGACGACCGGCAGCAGCGCCAGCAGGCCGGGGAAGGGCAGCGCCTCGTCCAGCAGCAGATAGGCGGGCACGATCAGCGCCAGGCCGAGCCAGCCTTGCGCGGCGCGCAGCCGCGGGTGGCACCGGAGAAAACTTGCCGGCACCGTCGTGGCAAGCCCGCCGGCGGCGAACTCCCAGGCCCTCAGCGGCGAGAAATAGAAAGCCCAGGGCGGCGAAACGCTGGTCAGCCAGGCGCAGGCCACGAACGACACCAGGCCGGTGACACCGATGACCACGATGGCCGCGCGCCGTCCCGGCCGCAGCCATGCGGCGAGAACAAGCAGCGCCGGCCATGCGAGGTAGAACTGCTCCTCCACCGATAGCGACCAGAAATGGATGAACGGGTTGTTGGCGGCGTCTGAAGCGAAATAGTCGAACGACCAGCGGATCAGCCACAGGTTGATCATATAGGCCGAGGCAAACATCGCCCCCTTCGAATAGAGCGCCTGTTCCTCCGGCGACAGGATGAAGGCGCCGGCCAGCAGCGTGGCCAGGATGACGAACAGCGAGGCCGGCAGCAACCGCCGGGCGCGGCGGGCATAGAAGCGCCACAGGTTCAGCCGGCCGCTCTCGCCGATCTCCTGCAAAAGGTGTCTTGTGATCAGATAACCGGAGATGACGAAGAAGATGTCGACGCCGGCAAAGCCGCCGGGCAGGGCTGTGAGGCCGAAATGATAGGCGACGACACCGGCTACCGCCAGTGCGCGCATTCCCTCGATATCGGGTCGGAACGATGCTGCCACGACAAATCCTTCGTGCAAGCCCAACCCGCGGCCATTGTCGGCCGGGGCGGATCGTATCGCAATGCAACAAATCTTTCGCAACGCAACATGGCAGGAAAAAGGAAAAACGGCACAAACGGGCCTGGGCATGGATAGCGCCTGCACCGGAACCATCACAACTTGCGTTTCCGTAAATTTGCATCCGCCCTATTTACGACTAACATGTTAGCGTGATAGCACTACCTGCGCACTGCTCTTTGGGAGACTCGCTGGTGACATCGCGTTTTGGTCTTTCGGTTGCCCTGGCCACGCCTTTCGATGCGTCGGGGCAAATCCTCATTCCACCCATGGTGACGTTGGCCCGGAGCTGCCTGGCACAGGGCTGCACCAGCGTGACGCTTTTCGGCACCACCGGGGAGGGCGCTTCGGTCGGCACCGGGGAGCGGCGGGCCGTCACCGAGGCGATGCTGGCGGCCGGCATCGCGCCGCATCAGCTTGTCGCAGGCGTGCTGGTCGATGCGGCCGAGGATGCAGCCGAGCAGGCTCGCCATGCCTTGCAGCGCGGCGCCCGCAACATCCTCCTTGCCCCTCCCAGCTATTTCAAGAATATCGGCGACGATGGCCTTTTCGGCTGGTTTTCCGCTGTCTTTGCCGCTCTCGGTCCGCTGGCCCGCGGCGTGCTGCTCTACAACATCCCCTCGGTCACCACGGTGCAGCTTTCGCTGGGGCTGATCGGCCGGCTGCGCCAGGCGTTTCCGGACGTGGTCGCCGGCGTCAAGGATTCCGGCGGCGACTGGGCCTATAGCGAGGCGCTGCTCGGCGCCCATGGCGATCTGGTGATCCTGATCGGCGACGAGCGGCATCTGGCGCGGGCGGTCAGGATCGGTGGCCAGGGCGCGATTTCGGGCATGGCCAATTTCGCCGCTGGCGAGGTCCTCGCCATGGCCGAGAAAGGGCACGACGACGTGCGCGTCGAGCGTTTCGTGCTCGAGTTGCTCAAGCACCCGGTCCTTCCGGCGGTCAAGGTGATGGTGGCGCGCAAGACCGGCGACGAGCGCTGGCTGGCGGTGCGGCCGCCGCTCGAGCCGATCGCGGCGCCGGAGCGCCAGCAGCTTGGCGCTGCCTACGACACTCTTTTCGCGGCCGCGGCGGCCTGACGGGGAAGGAAGCACTGAAATGGCCAATGGCGGCGACCAGACAAATCTGCGGGAGCAGGCCTATGCCAGCTTCACGCGGCATTTGCTGGCCCGCGACCTCAAGCCGGGCCAGTTCGTGTCGCAGCGCGAACTCGTCGCGTTCACCGGCCTGCCGCTCGGCGCCATCCGCGAGATCGTGCCGCGCCTGGAAGCCGAGGGGTTGTTGACGACGATCCCGCAGCGCGGCATGCAGATTGCGCATATCGACATCAGCCTGATCCGCGAGGCCTTCCAGTTCCGCCTGTTCATGGAGCGCGAGGCGGTGGCGCTGTTCACCGTCAGCGCCTCCGACGACGAACTCGCGCGCTTGCGCCGCGAGCATGAGGACATGCTGGCGCAGGCGCTGGCGCAGACCCCGACGCCGGAGATGGAGGCCAGGGCTCAGACCATCGACTGGGCCATGCACGATACTTTCATCGATGCGCTCGGCAACGAGATCATTGCCAAGGCCTATCTGGTCAATTCGGTGAAGATCCGCCTGATCCACCAGGAACGGTTCCGCATCGACGGGCGCGTGGTGCCGGTGATGCGCGAGCATCTGAGCGTGATCGAAGCCCTCGAAAGCCGCAATCCACAAAAGGCGGTCGAGGCGATCAGCCAGCATATCGACAATGCGCGCCGGCTGGCGCTCCATATCTGAGGAAGCAGGCCGCGCCGTGCCTGTCGCGGCGCAATCGACAACGACAGCAACCGGGAGGAAGAAATGCCGTCCAATCCATTCAACCCAACCAGAAGGCAGCTCCTTGCGGGCGCCGCCATGCTCGCCGGCGCCGGCTTTGCCGGTATCCGCCCGAGCCTTGCCGCCGGCGTCGAGTGGAAGCGCTTCGCGGGCACGACGCTCGATGTCAATCTGGTGAAAAGCCCGCGCAGCGACACGCTGATCAAATATCTCGCCGAGTTCGAGGATCTGACGGGCATCAAGGTCAATGCCGAGGCGACGCCCGAGCAGCAGCAGCGCCAGAAGACGGTGATCGAGCTCAGCTCCGGCAAACCCAGCTTCGACGTCGTGCATCTGAGCTACCATGTGCAGAAGCGGCAGTTCGAGAAGGGCGGCTGGCTGGCCGACATATCGGGCTACCTTGCCGACCCGACGCTGACCGATCCGAGCCTGGTCGAAAAGGACTTTGCCGATGCCGGCATGCTGTTCGCCAAGGACGGCCAGGGCGTGCTGCGCTCGCTGCCGTTCTCGGTCGACTACTGGATAATCTACTGGAACAAGGAGCTGTTCGAGGCCAAGGGCCTCAAATACCCCGAAACCTTCGATCAGCTCGTTTCAGCCGCGGAGGCTCTGACCGACCCGTCGACCAACACCTACGGTTTCGTCGCGCGCGGCCTCAAGAACGCCAACACGCCGGTCTGGACCTCGCTGATGCTCGGCTACGACATGACGCCGCTCGACGACAAGGGCAAGCTGCGCACCACCGCGCCCGAGGCGGTGGAGGCGGCCGCCCTCTACCAGCGGCTGATGACCAAATCCGCGCCGCCCGGCGTCACCGGATTCAACTGGGCCGAAGCGCAATCCGCCTTCCTGCAAGGCAAGATCGGCATGTGGTTCGACGGCGTCGGTTTCGCGCCGCCGATGGAAAATCCGGAGAAGTCGAGGGTGGTCGGCAAGGTCGGCTACGGCGTCATGCCCAAGGGCCCCAAGGCGCATGCCTCGGGTACGTTCGGCGACGGGCTCGGCGTGACAACGGCCAGCGAGAAGAAGGAAGCCGCCTATCTCTTTTGCCAATGGGCGGTGTCGGCCGGCATGGGCGCGCGGCTGCTGCAGGCAGGTGCCGGCGTGCCGTTCCGCAAATCGGTGCTGGAAGACCCCAAGGTGCGCGAAGGCGTGACCATGCCGGCGAGTTGGCTCGATGCCGTGGTCGGCTCCGGCAATGTCAGCCGGCTGGCGCTGCCGGTCATCATCCCGGTCACCGAATTCCGCGACATCTATGGCGTGGCGCTCAGCAACCTGCTCGCCGGGGCCGACCCGGCGGAGGAACTGAAGAAGGCGACGGAACAGTTCCAGCCGGTCCTCGACAGGAGCGAGCAAGGCTGATGTCCGCAACTGCCCCAGAGCGCGCCGAGGCGACGACGAGTCGCGCCGGGGCGACGACGGATCGCGCCGGGGCGACTACGGATCGTACCGGGGTGATGAAACAGGCAAGCGAAGGGGGCCGGCCCGTCAAGCTGGCTCCCAGCTACTGGCCCTTCGTCGTCCCCGCGCTGGTCGTCGTCGGCGCCGTCATCGTCTTTCCCTGGGCCTTCACGCTGTGGATGAGCGTCAACCGCTGGACGCTTGGCCAGTCGCGAAGCTTCGCGGGGATGGAGAACTATCTGCGACTGGTCGGCGATGGGCGGTTCTGGGAATCGCTCGCGCACACTTTGTCCTACACTTTCCTCTCGGTGGCCGCGCCGATGCTGCTCGGCACGGTCGCGGCGCTGATCTTCGATGCCCGGTTCCCGCTGCGCGGCGTGCTGCGCGGCATTTTCGTGATGCCGATGATGGCCACGCCCGTCGCCGTGGCGCTGGTCTGGACGATGATGTTCCATCCGCAACTCGGCGTGCTCAACTACCTTCTGTCGCTGGTCGGCATTCCGGCGCAGGAATGGATATTCAATGCCAGGACGGTCATCCCCTCGCTGGTTGCGGTCGAGACCTGGCAGTGGACGCCGCTGGTGATGCTGATCGTGCTGGGCGGGCTGGCCTCGGTGCCGCGCGAACCCTTCGAGAGCGCCGAGATCGACGGCGCCAATGCCTGGCAGCAGTTCCGTTACCTGACCCTGCCGATGATCGCGCCGTTCCTGATGATCGCGGTGATCATCCGCACGATCGACGCACTGAAGAGCTTCGACATCATCTATGCGATGACGCAGGGTGGGCCGGGCACGGCCTCCGAGACCATCAACATCTATCTCTACAACATCGCCTTCTCTTATTACGACGTCGGCTACGGCTCGGCCATGGCGGTGGTGTTCTTCGTTCTTATCGTAGCGCTGTCCTTCGTCCTGCTGATGCTGCGCCAGCGCAGCCGCTGGACCGACGCGGAGGGCAAATAGATGCGTTCGCGACTGCTCAACCGGATCGGCCTGTTCTTCGCCGCCCTGGTCTTCGTCTCGCCGGCGATCCTGTTCTTCCTCTGGATGCTCTCGCTGTCCCTGAAATTCGAGATCGACAACGGCGCCTCGCCGCCGGTCTTCATCCCCGAGCACGTGGCCTGGTCGAACTATGCCAAGGTGTTCGAGGAGAACAATTTCCTGCTCTACTTCTGGAACTCGGTGCTGGTGACCGGCACGGCGACGCTCTTGGCGCTGCTGATCGGCGTGCCTGCCGGCTACGGCATAGCGCGGCTCAAGGCCGAACGGTCGGCGGTCGTCATCATGATCGCGCGCATGACGCCGGGGCTGTCCTATCTCATCCCGCTGTTCCTGCTGTTCCAGTGGGCGGGCATATTGGGCACGCTGTGGCCGCAGATCATCATCCATCTCGTGGTCACGGTGCCGATCGTGGTCTGGGTGATGATCGGCTATTTCGAAACCACGCCGATGGAGCTGGAGGAGGCCGCCAGCATGGACGGCGCCTCCTCATGGCAGGTGTTCCGGCTGGTCGCGTTGCCCATCGCCAGGCCAGGCATCGTGGTGGCCTTCATCCTGTCCATCATCTTCTCCTGGAACAATTTCGTCTTTGGCGTGGTGCTGGCCAGCCGCGAGACGCGGACCTTGCCGGTCGCGGTCTACAACATGCTCTCCTACGAGCAGGTGAGCTGGGGGCCGCTGGCCGCCGCCGCACTGGTGGTGACGCTGCCGGTGCTGGTGCTGACCATGTTCGCGCAAAGGCAGATCGTCGCCGGGCTGACCGCCGGCGCGGTCAAGGGCGGCTGAAGCCGACGACACTCTTTCCAGGTGAGGACATGAAATGGCAGCGGTGACCATCAACAATGTGCAGAAGGCATTCGGAGCGACCAGGATCATTCACGACGTCAGCGTCGACATCGCCGATGGCGAGTTCGTGATCCTGGTCGGACCTTCGGGCTGCGGAAAGTCGACGCTGCTGCGCATGATCGCGGGGCTGGAGACGATCTCGGCCGGCAGGATCGCCATCGGCGAGCGGGTCGTCAACGATCTCAGGGCGCGAGACCGCAACATCGCCATGGTGTTCCAGAACTACGCGCTCTACCCGCATATGACGGTGGCCGACAATATGGGTTTCGCGCTCAAGATCAAGAAAGCCGATCCGGCCGATACCGCCGGCCGCGTCAACAGGGCGGCGAGTATCCTCGGCCTGGAAAAGCTGCTCGACCGCTTCCCGCGCCAGCTTTCGGGCGGCCAGCGCCAGCGTGTCGCCATGGGGCGCGCCATCGTGCGCGACCCGCAAGTCTTCCTGTTCGACGAACCGCTCTCCAACTTGGACGCCAAGCTGCGCGTGCAGATGCGAGGCGAGATCAAGGCGCTGCACCAGCGGCTGGGCACCACCACCATCTATGTCACGCATGACCAGATCGAGGCCATGACCATGGCCGACAAGATCGTGGTGCTGCATGACGGCCTGGTCGAGCAGGTCGGCGCGCCGCTCGACCTCTACGACCAGCCGGCCAATCTCTTCGTCGCCGGCTTCATCGGTTCGCCCGCCATGAATTTCATTCGCGGCCGCATCGAGGAAGGCGTCTTCCGCAGCGCAGGCGGGCTGACCTTGCCGCTGCCGGCGCCGCTTCATCCGGCACAGGTCCCGGGCGGGGAGCTGGTCTACGGCATCCGCCCCGAACACATCCGCGCCGGCAGCCAAGGCATACCCGGCAGCGTCACGCTGCTGGAAGCCACCGGCTCGGAGATCTTCGCCAAGGTGGATTGCGGCGGCGAGGAGATAGACTGCCTTTTCCGCGAGCGGCTGGCGCTCAAGCAGGGCCAGCCGGTGCGCATCGAGGTCGACCGCGCCTGCGCGCATCTGTTCGACGCCGAAACCGGCCGGCGCGTCGGCGCATGACAACAGCCCCGCGGGACGGGGCTGTCTTCAGGGTGCGGGCTATAAAAGCCTGCTCTTTGCCGGTCTATTTGCTGCCGCCATTCGCCTTGACGCTGCTGCAGAACTCCGGATGGCTGTTGGCGGCGTTGGCGTCCTTGGCCTCGTCGTCGCAGGCCGTCATCATCATCTTCTGGTCTTCCGGAGTGAGCGCTTTCCATGCCTTCGTGAACTCGTCGCTGCTGCGCATCTTCTTCATGCTGGAGTCGGTGTAGAAGGGCTGCATCTTGGCCGGGTCGTCGAGTGCCGACGTGCCCTTGTTAGCGGCGGCGAGGGCCGAGCCCGCGAGCATCGAAAGCGTCATCGCGCCGACGCAGATCATCTTGATGTTCATGATAGGATCCTTCCCTGTTGCTCTTCGACCGTCGAAGCAACGATCTTCAAAGAAACGGAAGGTTTGGAGGAAAGTTCCGGTTCGCCATGCCAGCTGAGGCCCGGTCTGAACAAATATATTGTTCAACGGCGGCGAAACTTTCCGCTTTTTTCTTCGTTTGGCTGCATCGTTAGATTTGCAGCGGGGGCACATCGCACGGGATAGCGCCTTCCTCTTCACCCTAGCGCGGCTGGACCAGAGTCCGCGCCGCCTCCGCTCCCGCCGTCAGCATGCGATCGGACAATTCGGTTCCCTCCACCGCGCGGGACAGTTGAAGGGCGCCGATGAGCGCCGCGAAAACGCGCAATGCAACGCCCTCCGGATCAGGGATTCCAGGCGGCAACTGCGCCGATAGCTGGCGCACCAGAGTCATTAATCGTTCGGTGTAGAGCGCGCGGGTCTCGGATGGCTGACGCGCGATTTCGGGCAACAGCGCCGCCGAAGCACAGCCGGTCTCCGGATGATCCCGGTGCTCGGGCGACAAATACATGGCGAGGGCCAGATCCAGCCCTCCCGAGGCCAACGCCTCCTGCAATTGCTGCGACTGAGCCTCCAGTGCCGCGACCATGCTCTCGCGGACGAGTTCGGCCTTGGATTGAAAGTGTGGATAGAAGGCGCCGTTCGTCATGCCGGCGTCGCTCATGATGCTTGCCAGTCCGGACGCGGCGATGCCGTCACCGCGAAACCGTTCGGCGGCGACCTCCATGATCCGGCTGCGTGATGCGTCCTTCCGGCCTTTTTCGTAGCGCATGGCGCTCCTTCCGCTTCCCTATTGCATTACACCCGTAATGTGATATTACGATCATAATTCAATCATCGCCGAGAGGCAAGACCTCTCGAGTTCGGAGTCACCAGATGAACCGGAATTCAGGAAAGACGGCGATCGTGACCGGCGCCTCCTCCGGCATCGGCCGCGCCAGCGCGGAGGCTTTGGCGCGGGCGGGTTTCACCGTCTTCGGCACCAGCCGCAAAATATCAGGCCAGGGCTCGGACGGGATATCGATGCTGGTTTGTGACGTGACCGATGACGCGTCGGTCGCAGCTCTGGTTTCAGATGTCCTCGCCAGGACCGGCCGGATAGACCTTCTGATCAACAATGCCGGCGTCGGGCTGCTGGGAGGCGCGGAGGAATCCTCGGTTTCCCAGTCCAAGGCCCTGTTCGATGTCAATCTGTTCGGCGTCATGCGGATGATCAACGCGGTGCTGCCGTCGATGCGGCGGCGCGGCGAGGGGCGCATCGTCAATATCGGCTCGATCCTGGGATTGGTCCCCGCGCCGTACTCGGCCCACTATTCCGCCGTCAAGCACGCGCTCGAAGGCTATTCGGAATCGCTCGACCACGAGGTTCGCGCTTTCAACATCCGGGTTTCGGTCATCGAACCTGCCTTCGTGCGCACCGTGTTCGACCAGAACGGGCTCGAGCCCGATTCCGTCATGAAGGAATACGATCAGGCCCGCGCCGGTATCGACGCATTGCTTCGCGACGTGATGCCGAAAGCAGACCCTCCGGAAGCGGTGGCGAATGTGGTACTCAGGGCCGCCACCGAGAAGCGTCAGCGCCGACGCTACACCGCCGGCAAGACAGCCCGCCTGGTCAGCACGCTGCGGCGGTTCGCGCCCGCCGCGACGTTCGACAAGACCTTGCGCAAGCAGTTCCGCCTGCCTGCCTGAACGGAACGTGCCAAGTCGGTGCCCGCACAAGCAGTTTCGCTGCCCCGAAAGCCCGGCCTGTCCGATATCGGGATTCATTTCAAGAAAGCGAATATGATGAAAGCCTTTGTCGTCGACAAATATCAGAAGAAGGGCGCCCTGCGGCTTGCAGAGATGCCTGAGCCGGAACCGCGCGACAACGACGTCTTGATCGAGGTCCACGCCGCTGGCGTAAACCTTCTCGATTCCAAACTCCGGGACGGCGAGTTCAAACTCATATTGCCTTACCGCCCGCCCTTCATCCTTGGCCACGACGTGGCCGGCATCGTCGTTAGCGTCGGGTCGAAAGTACGCAAATTCAAGATCGGCGACGAAGTCTATGCGCGGGCGCGCGACGGCCGGATCGGGACTTTCGCCGAGTTCATCGCCGTCGAAGAAGCCGACGTGGCCGTGAAGCCCGACAGTCTCAGCATGGAGGAGGCGGCCTCCATTCCGCTGGTCGGCCTGACGGCCTGGCAAGTGCTCGTCGACAGGGCAGGGCTGAAGAAAGGGCAGAGGGTGTTCATCCAGGCCGGCTCGGGCGGTGTGGGGACATTCGCCATCCAACTGGCAAAACATCTCGGCGCCACCGTGGCGACGACGGCCAGTGCCGCGAGCGCCGATCTGGTGAGACGTCTCGGAGCCGATGTCGTCATCGACTACAAGAAGGAGGACTTCGAGAAGGTCCTGCACGGCTACGACGTCGTCCTGAACAGCCAGGACGCCAAGACGCTCGAGAAATCCCTGCATGTGCTGAAGCCGGGTGGAAAGCTCATCTCCATCTCCGGTCCACCGGATCCCGAATTCGCTAGGGACAAAGGCCTCAACATTGTCCTGAAACTGGTCCTGCGCCTGCTGAGCCGCGGCATACGCGGCAGGGCCAGACGCGCCGGGGTCGGATATTCGTTCCTGTTCATGTGGGCGCAGGGCGATCAGCTGAACAGGATCACGTCACTTATCCAATCCGGCGTCATACACCCTGTCATGGATCAGGTATTCCCATTCGAAAAGACCAACGAGGCGCTGGCCTATGTCGAGACGGGGCGCGCCAAGGGCAAGGTGGTCGTGAAGGTGAGATAGAAGGCGCCGGCGCCGCTCGGCCTGTTATCAGTCTTGCGCCTTTTAGCCAGGGCGGTCTCAGCCGCTCTCGATCTCCTGGAGATAGAACGCCTTGCTAGGCTGCAAATGGTCGACGCAGAGCTGCGCCAGCACCCAATTGTCCCGGCGCTTCAGCGCCTCGATCATCATCGCGTGGTGCTGGCGCGAGATGTCGAGCTTTTCCCTGTCGGCCAGCGAGTTAGCCCGCACCGGCAGGCTGAGGCGCATGTAATGCTCGATCGAGGCCACCAGATAGGCATTGCCGCAGGCCGAGAACATGGTGAGATGGAAACGATCATTGGCCTCGTGGATGCCGCGCAGGTAGCCGCTCTCGACATGGTCGTTATAGATGCGGAGGATCTGCGTCAGCTCTTCGATCAGCGCATCGCTCGCCGGCAGGCGGATCATCAGCGCCGCCTGGCGCTGCAGCATCTCGCGCACCTCGTAGATCTGCCGTACCTCGTCGGGCGACAGCCGCCGCACCATGGCGCCCTTGTTGCGCTCGCGCGTGACGACGCCTAGCCTTTCGAGCTGATAGAGCGCCTGTCGAATGGTATGGCGCGACACCGGGAAGCGGGCGAGCAGCACGTCCTCGATCAGGCGCGCGCCGGGCGCCAGCCTGCCGAAGATGATGTCTTCCTCCAGCGCGTGGACGATATCGGCTTCCTTGCCGCCATAATCGATCGTGTTGAGCATCGCGCTCCGTCGCGTTTTCGACAGTCTCATAGCGAGGGCCGCTCTTGCCGCCTTGCCATGGCGAAAAAAGAGAACCGGACCGCTTGGCCGGCCGGACCGATTGGCCTTGAGCCCGCCAGCTGCGCCATTACCGCCGACGGTCCCTGCCGCTTGCCGAGCCCCCAGATGGGCCGGGCGAGGGTCGTCGCTGGCCATGCTTTTGTCAAGCGACGCGAGGGACGTCGCCGCCCTGTCAGTTCCTGTCCACCGGCTTTGAGCGCATGCGCGAGACCGTTTCGCGCTCGGCGCGCTTGGAGCGCAGCGGCGGCAGGCCGCGGTCGATCAGGTCCATGTCCTCCAGCACCATGTCGCCCATGCGCTTGAAGGCGATGTCGAGCGCGCCGGCGCGGTGGGCCGAGCGCAGGAAGCCAGGCAAGGCGCGCACCGGGTGGTCCCGCGCCAGCGGCTCCTCGGGGAAGACGTCGCTGGCGGCGAGGATGTGGCCGCCCTTCACCGCCGCCATCAAAGCGGGAAAGTCGACCACGCCGGCGCGGCTGAGCAGGATGAAGGCCGCGCCTTTGCGCATCCTGGCAAAGGCGTCGGCGCCGAGGAAGCCCTGGTTCTCGCTGGTCACCGAGGCGACGACGAAGACGAAGTCGCTGACGGATAGCACCTCGTCCATCGAGGCCGGCTCGACGCCATTGTCGATCAGGATCGACGGCGGCAGCCAGGGATCGAAGACTTTTGTCCTGGTGCGGAAACCCGACAGCAGCCGGTTCAGCGCGCGGCCGAGATCGCCGAAGCCGATGATGCCGACATCGGCGCCTGACAACAGCCGCGCCGTCCGGTTGCCGTCGCCGCCCCACAATTCCTCGCCCTTGCGGAAGGCAAGGTCGGCATCGACGATGCCGCGGGCGAGGTTGAGCGCCATGGCAAGGCCGAGCTCGGCCACCGGCTCGGCGAAGACCAGGCCCGTTGTGACGACATGGATGCCGCGCGCGAACAGCGTTTCATAGGGCATGTTGTCGATGAGGTTGCTCTCGACATTGAAGACGCAGCGCAGCGCCTTCATCTTCTCCAGCGTCTCGGCCGCGATCGGCGGCTGGCCGACGATGTAGCGGGCCTCGGCCAGCACATCGGCCGGCAGTTTCGCCACGCCGTCCGGCGTCGTCTCGACGATGCGATATTTCGCCTTGAAGCGCGCCAGCTGCGGCGGCGTGAAGATGAGGTCGAGCGTGCGCGGTTCGGGCGCGCTGATGACCAGCGGCAGGGCGCTGTCGGACATGGCGAATTCCTCCCGGCGCGATCGTTTTGGCGCCCTTCTGGATCCAATCTATCCCGGATTAAACGACTTACAACATGCATACGGAGGAGGAAAATTTCGCGACAAGAAAGGCGGGATTGCGGCTGGGGCGAGGGGCCGTTCTTGCACAAGGGCCCAAAAAAGGGAAAGGGAATGCGCTTCTGGCGCCGCAACCAACCACCGCTCCATACGTTGATCCATGCCGGACCGATTCCGGCTTACTCCAGAGCCTCACCCCGCCGGCCATGACTGGCGGGGGCTTTTTGCCGGAGGGCCGTATCGACCTTATGCGCAGGCCGTCGTCAGCGCCCGCCGCTCGTTTGCTTCCAGCGCGGCGCGATCGCGGAACCGTCGATGAATTCAAGGCCGCCCGCCTCGTTGAGCGTGTGCAGCTTGCGCCCGCTCCATAACGCGCCAGGCGTCAAGATGGTCTCGACAACCTGGCTCATGCCGTCCAAGTCCAGGTGAACAATGCGTGCGATGCCGAGCGCCGCGCCATAGCTCCTGCGGCAGTCCTGCACGGGGCGCAGCAATTGGCCCTCCCGTTCTACCATGCGGCCCGCCGGTCGCGCCGAGGCGATGTCGATCAGGACGGGGTTTTTGGGGTGCGGCGTCCACGGTCCGCGAAAGTCCGGCGCCGACCACAGATGCAGCGCGTCGGAAAAGGCGCCGCCGCCGTCCCTGACGGTGGCGAACAGCCACCATCGTCCGCCATGCTCGACCAAGGTGGCATCGCTGGCGACCATGTCTGACAGCAGCGTCGCTTCCTTGACCCAGCCGCCAGGGAAGGCGGTGGCGCGGTAGAGGTCGACCGTGCGGTTGGCGCAGCTCTCCGGCACCATCCAGACTTCGCCGTCGCGCTCGAAGACGAACGGATAGGACAGGTGATAGGGCAGGTCGAGCACCGGTTCCGGGCGGCCGATCGGCCCCGACGGGCCGAACGGCACGGCGGAGATGATGGCCCGGCCCAAACAGTGGATATAGTCCTCGACGAACAGGGTCACCTTGCCCTGATACAGGATCGGGAATGGGTCGGCGTAGAAGCGGCTGCCGTCGTCGGGAAGCACCTGCCAGCCCGTTGCCGGATGCGCCCGCAGGTCGAGCAGGTCCTGCCCCTGCGTTTGCCGCCAGCCGACCTTCCAGTGCGGGGCGTTGTAGCAGAGATGGTAGATCTTCTGGACGACGCGCCGCGCCAGCGCCTTGCCGGCCCTGACGCCAAGCTTGGCGGCGGACGGCATGGCGGGCGCGGCATTGCCGTGCGCCGGCTCCGGCAGGACGGGGAGAGCGTGCCGCGCGGCGCCGGTCATCGCCGCCAGGATCAGGCTCGCGGTGCGCGCCAGCATATCCTGGAACGAGGCAAGCGCGATGCCGCCATATTCGGTGCCCAAGCGGCCTTCGGCGAGGTACGTACCGTTTTCCTCTATACGGCCAATCGGCGTTCGCCCATCGAGGATCAGCGCCAGCAGGGCTGCTTCGCCCGCGGCGCCATCATAGGTCACGCGCCAGACGCGGGTTCCTTCGCGCTGCACGTCGCCGCAGAGGTCGATCACCAGATCGGGCGCTGCCGGCGGCCGCGCTTGATAGGGTGCCAGCGCCGAAAGCGGCAGGCGTTTCGCCAGCCCGTTCGCGGACAGGCCATGGATGGCCGTCTCCAGCTGAAACAGCGCCGCGGCGCTGGGTGGTATGCCGCCCTCGGCCGGCCTGAGATCGACGGAGACCTCGACATGCGCCAGCGCCGCCAGGCGCTCCAGCAGCGTCAAGTGAAAGGCACGCGGGCATTCCCTGTCCAGGCGCAGGCTCACCTGCATGTCGCATCCTCATCGTTGTGATGTTCGATATTGGGCAGTGTTTGGACGCGGGAAACGGCCGGACGGATGAAGCTTTGCCCCATTCGATGTCGTTTCCCCGTTGCCCGCGCCGTTCCAACACCCGTGCCTCTTCTAGGCAAACTCCGTGCCAAAAATCACAAGAGCTCTCAATATAATTAACAGTGTTTTAACAGTTGGAAGCATAGCTAAGACAAAGCCGCAATTTTATCTTTGCAGGCGCATGGAGTGTTGTCGGAGCGACCCTTGCAATCATCCCTGCTCTCGTTGCCGCAACAATACGCTCCGGAGGCGATGCAATACGCGCCCGAAGCGGTGCCGTCGGCGCCCTCCTACCCGGCCTCGACCGTCGAGCTGGGCGACGTGAAGCGCATACTGGTGCGCCGCCGTTTCCTCATCTTTGCCATCACCGCGCTGCTGACCCTCGGCGCATTGCTCTATGGGCTTATGACGCCGGCGCTCTACAGCTCGGCGGCGGAAATCATCATCGACCCGCAAGACCTGCAGGTGGTCAGCAACGACGTCAATCCGAGCCAGGTGCCGCCCGACGGCGGCATAACCCGTGTGGAAAGCCAGGTCAGCGTCGTCCAGTCGACGGGGGTGCTGCTCAGGGCCATCAAGGCGACCAACCTGACTGAGGATCCTGAATTCAACGGGCAGGGCATGCTGGGACGCTTACTCGGCGGATTGCTGGGTTCGGGGTCGGGCGAAGCCGACAAGACGGCCAAGACACTCGATGCGTTGCGCGCACGCCTGGCGGTGCGGCGAGCGGACAAAGTGCTGGTCATCGAGGTGATCATCACCACCAAGAACGCCGAGAAGTCGGCGATGCTGGCCAATGCGATCGCGCAGGCCTATCTGGCGGATCAGGCGAGCTCACGCGCGCGGATGGCCAAGGACGCTTCGGACGCCATCGCCGCGCGACTGGATGAGCAGCGCAAGCGCGTCCAGCAGGCCGAGAATGCCGTCGAGGCCTACAGGTCCGCCAACAACATGGTGATGGCGGCAGGCAATCTGGTCAGCGACCAGGAACTGACCGAGCTGAATACGCAGCTTTCGGCAGCGCAAAGCCGTACCGCGGCGCTGAAGGCGCAGGTCGACCAGTTGCGCAGGTCGGGCGGGGCGCCGGACGCGACCTCGGAAGCGATGCGCTCCTCGGTGATTTCGAGCCTCAGGGCGCAGGAGGCGACGCTTGTCGACAAGGTATCGCAGTTCGGCACGGAACTTGGGCCACGCCATCCCTCGATGATCGCGGCGCAGCAGCAGCTGCGCGACACGCGTGCGCTGATCGGGCGAGAGCTCGGCCGCATCGGAGCGGCTGCCGAGACCGACTACGAGCGAGCGCTGGCCAACCAGCAGGCGCTGGAGGCCAAGGTCGCCGGCATGAAGACCAAGTCGCTCGATACGGACCAGGCTTCGGTCAAGCTGCGCGAGTTGCAGCGCGATCTCGAGGCCGTTCGCTCCGTCTATGCCAACTATCTGCAGCGTGTGCAGGAGACGCGCGAGCAGATCAACGTCGACAGCACCAATGCGCGGATCATCTCCAGCGCCCTGCCGGCCCTGAAGAAGAGCTGGCCGCCGCTGTCGCTGCTTGTCCTGGGCGCGCTCTTCGGCGGCCTGGGGCTCGGCACCGGCCTGGCGCTGATCGCGGAATATTCCTCGCCGACAGTGCTTTCCAGCGCGCAGATGCAATCGGCCATCGACGCGCCGGTGCTTGGCGTGGTGCCGGCAAAATCGGGCAACACCCGCCGCTGGTGGCCTTTTGGCGGCGCGGCCGCCGCGGCGAGCCAGAAGACGGACGCGGTTGTGGGGCTGGCGCTGAGGCGCATGTTCTCGTCGGGCCGGCGCCCGCCGGACTGGCCGCTGGTGCCGTCCATACTGGTGACGTCGCCGCCCGAGGACGCCGCGCATCGCGGCAGGGTGGCGCGCTTGCTGGCCAATGCCGCGGCCGCCCGGGGCGGCCGTATCCTGTTCATCGATACCAATGCCGGCGGCGGCCAGAAAGATCAGCAGCCGGGCGTACTCGACGTGCTGCGCGGCGAATACGGCATCGAGGCGTTGAGCCAGTATACGCCCGGCAGCAATGTCGCGCTTTTGGGCAGGGGCCGGTCAAAGGCCGTCTTCCAGGAAGCGCAGGGCGTCTATTTTGCCCAGCAGATGTTGGCCCAGGCGGGCCGCAACTTCGAACTCGTCGTCATCGATGGCGGCGCGCTGGCCGACAACCTCAATGCCTCGCCGCTGGTAGCGATGGCCGACGAAATCCTGCTCGTCGCCACGCTGAACTCGACGCCGATGCGCGATGTCGCGGCGGCCTCGCAGGCCATTTCCGTCATGGGGCGGTTGCCGACCGGCGCCTTGCTGGTCGACGAGGCGGCCTGACATGGCCGCCGTCCGGCCCGCCAGCCCGGCAGCCGGCTGGGCCGCGCCGGGTCAAGCCGCCGCCGCATCCCGCACCGGCAATTCCATCGACTGGGTGACCCGCTTCGGCCTGGTCGTCACGGTGGCGGTGCTGTTCGCCGTTTCCGGCGGCATGCTATGGCTGGTGGGCTACAATTACGACGGCCTGCTCGGCAGTCCGGCCACCAAGATCCATCCGTCGACCTATCTCCTGGTGCTGGTGTTTGCCTGGCGTTCATGCACGTTCGGCAATCCGGTCGGCTATATGGCTGCCGTTGCCGACCGGCGGCCGGCCAGCGCGCTGATGGCGGTCATCTCGGTCGTGCTCCTGGTGGTGGTCGTCGTCAGGCATCGCCCGGGCATGGCGGGCATGGTCGATACGTTCGTGACGGCGGCGCTGCTGGTGCTGATGCTGGCCGAGGACGACGACCGGACCTTCGCGCGGCTGCAGACGGTCGTTCACGCGGTGATGTCGGCGAATGCGGTGCTGGCGCTGTTCGAGTTCGCGACCAAGACGCTGGTGTTTCCCTACCGGCTCGACGGCGAGGTGTTCACGGACCTGCGCTCGACCGCGCTTCAGGGCCATCCGCTGGCCAATGCCACGATCACCGCGGTCTATGTGCTGGCGCTGCTCTCCGGCTCACGGTCGCTGTCGATGCCGCTGCGGCTTTCGCTGATCGGCCTGCAAACCGCGGCGCTGGTCGCCTTCGGCGGACGTTCGGCGATGGTGATCACGCTCGCGCTCGGCGGCATCTATCTGCTTTTCAGCGGCGTTGCCTATCTGCGGCATGGACGCGTCAGCCTGCTGGGCGCGGCCCTTGCGGTCCTGCTCGCCACGCTGCTGCCGGTGGCGGTCGCCCTTCTCTTTTCCTATGGCTTCTTCGACGCGCTGCTGGAGCGCTTCGTGTCCGACAGCGGCAGCGCCAATGCCCGCGTCGAAATGTTCGACCTCTTCAAGAATCTAGGGCTGGGCGACCTGATCGTGGGGCCTGATATCGATCTGATCGAAAGCATGCGCCGCATCAACGGCTTGGAACAAGGCATCGAGAACCCGATCATACGCATGGTGCTCTATCAGGGCGCCTTCTTTACCCTGCTGATGCTGTTCGGCTTCGTGCTGTTCATGCACGAGGTGGCACGCCGCTGCCATCCCGGCATCTGGCTGCCCATGCTGGGCTGGCTGATCCTGCTCAACACCTCCGAGACCCTCGCCTCCAAGACGACGCTGTTGACCAAATTCGTAGTGCTGGCGCTGGTGCTGTACCGGCCGGCGCGGGCGGTGGCGCGGCAAAAGACGCAAGCAGCGCGCGTAACTGGAGACGACCCGCGAAGAGGGCTGCCTCTCCACCGCTAGCGGCAGGTTCCCCCGCGTTTCGCCAAGACGCCGGCATGTGACATGGGGCTCAGCCAGGACGCCGGGAAAGCGCTTCTTAAGGCTTTCCACGCCCGAAAGCGGGTGCGGTCGTCACCTGCCAATATAGGCGGCCAGTTCATCGGGCGTGCCGTTTGGGAAGGCCTGTTTTAGAAAGTCCATGAACGCCGACACTCGCGCGCTGAGCAGCCGTCGAGAGGGGTAGAGCGTCCATAGAGCGATCTCGGGGCCGTCGATCTCCCCCCAACTTACCAGTGTGCCGTCAGCCAGGTCGTGGCTCACCAACGAAATGGGAAGACGTGCCGCACCGACGCCGGCCCGCACCGCGTCCCGGACCATGATGAGCGTCGACAAAGCGACGACCGGCTCGATCCTGATCGTTGACCGGCCGCCTTGTGTCTTCACGTGCAATGTCTGCAGATCGCCTGCCCCGCGCGCAACGCCAGGAGCGGCGAGTCCACCGGTCGGGCGAGGAAGGTCGGGGCGAGCCACCACGACCAGACGATCGCGCAGAAACGCCCGTCCGACCAGGCTTTCGTCGGGATCCGGATTGACCCGGATCACCAGGTCATAGCCTTCCTCGATCATGTCCACGGCCCGGTCCTCGGTCGTGACCTCCAGCCTCACCTCCGGATATTTGAGGGCAAACCCCGCGGCGATCCTTCCCATTGCGGTCTGAGAAAAATGCAAAGGCGCGCTGATCCGCAGCCTCCCCTTGGGTCTCTGACCGCCCGAGGCAATCGCCGAAGCGGTCTCGTCGAGTTCGGCGAGCAACGCTCCCGTCCGCTCGAAGAGCGCCCGTCCTTCTTCGGTGAGCTTGAGGTTACGCGCACCCCGTTCAAACAGGCGCAGATCAAGACTGCTTTCCAGTTCGCCAACGCGCCGGGACAGGGTTGCCTTGGGCCGGCCGGTGGCCCTTGCCGCTTTGCCGAAGCCGCCATGACGGGCAACGAGATTGAAATCGGCGAGGGCAAGGAGGTCCATGTGTGTTCCACCAGTGAGACGACGTGTCTAAAATTTCCGCCTGTTGGGCTGTTAGTGAGCCACACATATTGGAGCTGTCAAGCAATCCAACAGGAGAAATTTCATGACCATTCTCGTTACCGGCGCCACGGGCAACATTGGCCGCCAAGTCGTCGAACATCTCGTCAAGCGCGGCGCAGATGTGCGTGCTCTCGTCCGCGATCCGTCGAAAGCCAACTTCCCGGCAGGCGTCTCCGTCGTGCAAGGCGACTTTCTCGATGTCGATTCGCTGCGGAAAGCCATGTCCGGAGTCTCTACTCTGTTCCTCTTGAACGCCGTGGTACCGGACGAATTCACCCAAGCTTTGGTCGCGCTCAACGTCGCCCGATCTGCCGGCATCGAGCGGATCGTCTATCTGTCGGTGGTCCACGCTGACGTCTATGTGAACGTACCCCATTTCGCGGGCAAGTTCGGCGTCGAGCGCATGATCGAGGAGATGGACTTCAAGGCTACGATCTTGCGCCCGGCCTACTTCATCCAGAACGATCTGATGATCGAAGACGTCATCACCGGCCACGGCACCTACCCAATGCCGATCGGCGCCAAGGGGCTCGCCATGATCGACGTGCGTGATATCGCCGAGATCGCCGCCCTCGAGTTGCTGCGCCGCGAACAGTCTTCCGAGCCGCTTGCGCTCGACCGAATCAACCTCGTCGGCCCGGAGACACTGACCGGGACGGATATCGCCGCAATCTGGTCAGAGGTGCTTGGCCGCCCGATCAACTACGGCGGCGACAATACCGAAGGCTTCGAGCAAAATCTCAAGCAGCTCTTGCCCGCCTGGATGGCCTACGACATGCGCCTGATGGGCGAGCGGTTCTTGACCAACGGGATGCTGCCTGAGGCCGGCGACGTCGAGCGCCTGACCGCCTTGCTCGGACGCCCACTGCGCCCATATCGCGACTTCGCCTCGGCGATCGCTGCCTCCGCTTGACGGAAGCAAGGACAAGCAACGGGGATAGGCCGTCTAGCCCGGCATCTCCAGCCCAAGCGCCTCGATCATCGCCGGGTCCAGGGCGCGCGTGGTGTCGTCCATCATGCCCATGCCGTCGAAGAGGGCCCAGAAGGCCCAGGCAAAGCCGAACGACTCTGCGCTTTGCCTGACGTCGGCGATGTAGCGGGCGCGGTCGGGATCGGGCGCGGCGACGTAGCGGGCGTCGGTGCGCAGCGCGCCGAACTCGCCCATGATGATGCGTTCGGGCGCGATGTCATGGCTATCCGCCCAATCGCGCGCCTGGCTAAGGTATCTGTCGATGAACCAGCGGCCGGGCTGGGCGTCAAAATAGACCTTCAGCACGCGCTCGGTTTCCGCGTAGGCGGCTTTCTTGTCCGCTTCGGAGGTTTCGGCGTCCTCGGCCATGCGCGCCCGCACCGAAGCTAGCGTCGCCTCGAGCGAACCGGCCGAGGCGGGCCACGGCACGTTGTTGAGCGAACGGTAGACGGGTTCGCTCATCCACGGCGCGCCCTGGTGGCTGAACAGGTAGGGCTCATAGAAGTGGAAGGTGAACAGGATCGGTTCGAAGCGCGAGAGCGGCGCCGGATCGAGCGCGGTCAGCCCGCTCACCATGGAGCCGCAGCCACCGGTCACGACCAGCGGCAGGGTAACGGACGATGCCCTGGCTTCGGTCAGGAGCGCGAACTGGACCTGCGACCAGACGTTGGACTCGCAGGATTGCTGCGGCTCGTTGACCGGCTCCAGCGCGACCTTGCCCGATGGAAACCGCGCCAGCCGGCCGGCAAGCTCGCCGATCAGCGTCCGATAGAGATCGAAGGCGGGCGCGGCAGTGCTGGAGACCATGCGGTCCGGATTCCAATAGTGGGTCGCGCTATTGGCCTGCACGTTGACGATGATGCCGAGGTCGGCGTCGAGAGCGGCGGTGACCGCCCGATCGAGCATCGCCAGCAAACGGCCGCGCGTGCCGGCATCGCCGGCCAGGAACGGGCCGGGATCGACCGGCAGGCGGATGAAATCGAGACCTGTCGCGCGCAGCCTGCGCAGATCGGCCGCCGTCGGCACCGGCCGCTGCTGGAATGGAGGCCAGTCGTAGTCGGTACGGGGTGCGGGGAATTCGCGCGTCAGCGAAAACCAGGGGAAGGCGTTGACGCCGCGCCGGAAGCGCCATTCGCCGGTGGCGGCCAGGCTGGACGACACGGGAGAAAGCGGCGCGAACAACCCCGCCGTGGACAGCGCCGCTCCGAGAACCCGCCGGCGCGACCACGTCGTCATGCGTGCGAGGGATGGTCGACCGGGATGGCCTCGCCGGCGACGACGCCGAGCAGCCGGAAGGCTTCATTCTCGTAGGCCAGCAGCACGTCTTCCCAGCGGAAGGCTTCGCGGGCGCGCGCCCTGGCGGCCTCACCGCAACTCTCGACCAGGGCGTCGTCTTCGATGGCCCGATCGATCCGGCCGGCGCAAGTGCCGGTATCGGTGAAATAGAGGGCGGCGGCGCCCGCGGTCCACCTGTTGTAGGGATTGTCGTGGGCGATCACCATGTTGCCGGCCGCCAGCGCCTCGACCAATGACGGGTTGGTGCCGCCGACCGTGTGGCCATGCATATAGGCGCGCGCGTGGTACCGCAGCGCCTTCACGGTCGCCTGGTCATAGATGGCCCCGGGCAGAACCACCGAGCCGTTCGCGGCCTTGCGGATGGCGGCGTGATAGGAGATTTCATCTGAGAGCGTTCCAAGCACCACCAGCTTCATGTCGCGCTTTTTGCTGCAAAAGGCTTCGACGATCGGCAGGATGTTGTTGTCGGGCTCGATGCGCGCGATCGAGATCAGGTACTTTCCAGGTTCGAGCCCGAGCGCCCTGACCGGTGCCTCCGGCGCCGTCGTCACCGGATCGCCGCCATAGGGGATGGTGACGATCGCGCTGCGCGGCCGGCGTGTCGCCAAATGATCGGCGATGACAGGATGATCGGCGACGAGGCGATGCGAGGTCCAGGCGCCGATCCATTCGTTGAGCCAGAACCAGCTTCGCGCCGCCAGGCCCCATTTGGGGCGGCGCCATTCGATGCCGTCCATGTTGGTCATGATCTTGCGCCGCATCAGCCTGAGCCAGGTCAGGAAAAGCGCGCCATTGTAACCCAGCACGAGGCACACGCCGGGCCGCCGCACGGCATCGCGCACGCATTGCCAGTCGAATTCCAGCGTCGCGCGCGGACCTTTCGAGGCGACCTGGATGTGGATGAGTTCGATGCCGCGCCAGGTTTCGCTGCGCGCCCTGTGCTCGACACGCTCGACTTCGTCCTGGCAGTAAACGCCGACCCTCCAGCCGCGTCCGGCGAGGAAAAGCGCCAGCTTCTCGGCGAAGGTTTCAAAACCGCCATGGGCCGCGGGTATGCCGCGCGTTCCCAGGATCAGGATGGAGGGCTTTGATGTCATGGCCGACGGGACTTTCCGGAATGTTCATTGCACCAGAACCCACCCTGCGACTTCCAGCCGGGCAAGAGTGGGAGCAACTGTCGCAGAACGTCGTAAAAAATTCTTACCAAACGCCGGAGTTGTTTCATTATCGGTCAACTTTCCGGGCGTATCTGTATCGAAACGAGGCGTTGCCGGGGTTCCTCGGCCTAACCGTCTGGGAAAGCGGACCGGGCATGATCCTTGCTCCTGGACTTCGGCAGCCATCCGCCTCGCGCGATGCTGGATGGGGTATGAACCTGGCGGGATATTAAGATGCGGATTGCCTGCGTTCATCAGGGCTACGAACTCTATGGCTCCGACCGAAGCTTCGCGGAAAGCGTCGCAGCCCTGCGCGCCGCGTTTCCGTCCGCCGACATCGAAGTCGTGCTGCCGCGCAGCGGGCCGATCGTGCAGATCCTCGAACCGCATGCCAGCCGGATCGTCTTCGAGCCGCTCTGGGTGTTGCGGCGCCAAGCCATCCTGCGCCTCGCGACCGTCGAGATGGCGCGCCTGCCGCTGGCCTTATGGCGGGCATGGCGACGTTTGAGGCAATGCGATCTGGTCTATGTCAACACCTCGATCGTGGCCGACTATGCGCTGGCCGCCCGCCTGCTGCCTCACAAGGCTGTCCTGCATATCCACGAGATCCCCGAAGGTTTCATGCGCACGATCCTGGTCGCCTTGATGCGCTGGAGCCATGCCGACCTGATCTTCAATTCACGCGCCACGCGCGCCGCTTTCGGCATTGCCGGACGTTCACGCACGCATGTGGTCTATAATGGCGTTGCCGGCCCGCCTGCGGTCGAGCCGATGCACTATGACGGCAGCCGGCCGTTGCGGGTGCTGCTGCTCGGCCGCATCAACAGGATCAAGGGCCAGGAGGTGCTGCTCGAGGCGGTCGCCTCGATGCCGCCGGAATTGCGCTCGCGCATAGAAGTGCGGCTGGTGGGCGGCGCTTTCGAAAGCACCGAGCGCGAACTGGCCTTGGCCGAGCTGGTGAACACCATGGGATTGGCCGATCGCGTCAGCGTGCTGCCGTTCATATCGGACCCCTCGCAACACTACCGCTGGGCCGACATCGTCACCGTTCCGTCGCGGCGCCCGGAATCGCTGGGCCGCGTCGCCATCGAGGCGATGGCCTATGGTCGGCCGCCACTGGTATCGGCGATCGGCGGGCTGGTCGAGGTGGTCAGCGACGGGGAGACCGGCTGGCATGTTCCGCCGAACAACGCCGCCGCCCTTGCCGCGAAATTGCAGGCGATCATCCTGCGGCCCGAGGCCTGGCGCGGTTTTATTGCCGCCGGCCGTGCGCGCTACGAGACAGTCTTCAGCGAACCGGTCGCAGCGGCCGCGATCGCGGCGATCGCCGCCGACAAGCTGAAAGTGACGATGGCGAGGCCGGGCAGGCCGGCAACCGCCCGCCAGGCGGAGACCCGGCCGTGAAATTCCCGGTCCATCTGCTGCGACGCCTCGTGCTGATGGTCGGCGGCGAGGCGATGCAGAGCGGCTTTCACTTTGCCCTCAACATCGCGCTGCTGCACATACTGTCGGCGCAAGGTTACGGTCTCTTCGCCATCGGCATGGTGATGGGCGGCGTCGGCCTGTCGTACATCCGCTCGCTCACTGCCGTCCCCGCCTCGATATGGATGGGCAAGAGCACCAACAGTGCCGGCGTCGATGCCCATGACGTGGCCTTCGGAACAGCGGCTTTGGTAGTGTCGCTGCTGATGGCGGTCGGCACGGCGATCCTGATGCATCTGCTGGGCGATCCGAGCGGCATCGCCGCGGGCTGCTTCGTCGGCGCATGGTCGCTGCGCAGCCACATGCGCACGGCATTGTTCGCTCGGCGCCAGCAGGTGATCGTCTCCATCAGCGACGCCGCTTTCACGATCACCGGCATCATCCTGACCGGACTGACCATGTGGTTGGCGAAGGACGCGCTGCAAACCGTGTTCTATGCGCTTGCGGCCGCAAATCTACTCGGCATCGTCGTCCTGGTTCGGCTGGCGCGCCGCACACCTCGCATCAGCTTCCGCATGCCGACGCGCCGCCGCTATACAAGGCTCTGGCCGCAGCTGCGCTGGTCGGCGTTCAGCGCGACCACCACGAACATCCAGGGTCAATGCCTGGCCCTGCTGGTCGCGGGCATTGCCGGACCCGCCGCTTACGCACCGCTGGCGGCGGTCCTCGTGCTGTTTGCCCCACTACGCATCATCAGCCTTGCTCTCTTCAACATGACGCAGCCGGAGCTGGCGAAGCTGATGCGTAACAACGAAACAAGCCGTGTCTGGGCGCAAGCGAAGATCTGGTCGCTGGTCATGGGGATCGGTGGCCTCGTCTATGGATGTGCCATCCTATTCGTCCTGCCGATGATAAAATCCCAGGCCCTCCAGGATGCCTCGGTCGGATTCATCGGACTTTTCGTGATCGCGAATTTCATCCCGGTCATGCTTTATGTCATGCCTCGCATCATCCTTGAGGTCCTCGGTGATTTCCGGACCGTCGCGTTCATCACGACCGGTGGCGCAATAATCGGGCTGACGCTGATCGCAATCCTGCTGGCAATCGCGCCTCCGCCGTGGTCGCTGTTGGGTTCCGCGGTCTCCGAAATCTTCGTCCTTGCGGCGTCATGGTATTTCGCACGTCACCGCATATGGAACATCGAGCACCCGGACCAGCAGCGCGACAGCTGGTTGGGCGGGTGGCGGCGGTCGGTCCCGTTCGCCCCGGTAAAACGGTAGCAGAGACCGGTGGCAGGCGAGGCAGTGAGGGTGTAACGGACGCACGCGGCGGGAAGGCCCCGTTTGTCGTCGGCGTGGTCTCACGAATGGCCCCGACGTGGCACGACCGATCGGTGCAATTTCTGAGTGTCCATCAACGCACCGTTCATGCTTTGATGCTAGCGATCGACCTGAGCGCAAGTGCCCAACGTCTCACCGGGCCTCATGGCAGGTCGACGAGCTGGGCACGCGGGCAAAGGTTCGACTAGTTCGGCCATCGGCCGGTAGGCGAAAGCAACGAACATAATGGCGCCAAAGGTCTGGTCCTGACCGAACTTTGCCGTGGTTTACGATGCGGGGGTATCGCAAGCGCTGCCATTGGTCCGCAACCATGGCTTTCGTGCGCTCCAACGCACGGCTGCCCGGAGCGGTCCTGAGTTGGCGGGGTTTACACTGCTTGCGTGGACGATGTTTATGGCCGGCCGGGAGGACAGGAGAAGCATGTGGCAAGCCACGGGAACGGCTCCCAAGACGGATCTATCCGATGGGTTATTGTCCCCGACTGCCGCCAGCGCCGGTACAGCCGCGCGCTTCAAAGCCCGGCTGCACACCAGCCTCGACACTGTAAAGCCGCTCTGGCTGCGATTTCAGGCCGATGGCGTGTGCACCGCGCATCAGCATTATGCGTGGGTCGAGGGGATCGCCAAACGGCTGATGCCCAAAGGCGCGGAACTGCTTGTCGTCGAGGTCAACGACGCCGCCACGGGCGCGCCGGTCATGCTTTTGCCGCTGATGCGGCGCCGGGCGCCGGGCCACTCCGTGATCGAATGGTTGAGCTGCGGCGTCTGCGATTATTCGGCACCGCTGCTGGCGGATGATAGGGCATGGACCAGGCAAGGCGCCGACGCCGCATGGGCGGCAGTCCGCGCCGTGCTGCCACCGGCGGATCGCATCCATATCTTGGGAATCCCGCAACAGATCCAACGAGTCGCCAATCCTCTGGCGCTGCTTTCGGCGGCGCACGATTCCCTCCAGATCACCTCCGGCCTAATCCTGCACGGCGAACCGGAAACGCTTATCAAGCGCATCTGCAGGCCCTCCTTCGCCAAGAGCTTTCACAAGCATTGCCGCCGCCTCGAAAAGCGCGGCGGCCTGAGCCTGGTCGAGGCCGACACGCCGGCGCTGACGGAAACGCTCTTTGACACGCTCCTTGAACTGCGACTGAAGCGGTTTCGCGAGCTCGGCCGTTTCGACCTTTTGACGCAGGAGCCCGTCGTCGACTTCTACCGAGATGCCGCGCTGCATGGCCTTTCCGACGGCTCGGTGCGCATCTTCGGATTGCGCGGAGGGGAAGCCTGGCTCGCCGTCATCTATGTACTGGTCAGGAAAGGCACGCTCCATACCCTGTTGCTTGGGATCGACCAGAATGCCATTGCCCCGCCGGGACTGACGACATTTGGCAAGCTGATGATGTGGGGGCGCGGGCACGGGTTCGACTATTTCGACCTTTCGGTCGGCAGCCAGGGCTATAAGGAGCACATCGGCGCCGCCAGTTCGGTGCTGGCGGAACTGTGCCAGTCGATGACACTGCGGGGATGGGGCGCCACCGCCTATATTTCGCTGCGCTGCCGGATCGAGCTTTTCATTCGCTCCAAACCGCGGCTGCTCAAGGCCGGCCAAGGCCTGGTGCGCGGCCTGCGCCGCTTGCGCTGACAGGCAACCGAGCTGATCCGCAATGAACCCTAAAACGTACAGCATCGATTTGCAGGACCGGTCGAGAGGACGCATCGCGAGGGCGCTGCGGTTCGTCCGGCAGCAAGGAATCCTCGAACCGTTCCGGCTCGTGCGACGGCATGGCCTTGGTGACAGCGGCCGCTTCGTCGCACGCAACATCCGCCATCTCGTTGCCGACCGGCTGGCGCGCCAGTGGGATCGCGACAATGGCGTCGACACGGCGGGTTCGATCCGGCTCGACGCGCTCGATGTCGTCGGACCGCACCGGGACCAGGGCAATGAATGCGTCTGCACGTCGCCCAGATCCTTCGCCTTCATCATGGACAGGCTGACGGACGATCTTGCAGACTACACCTTCATCGATATCGGTTCGGGCAAGTCGCGCACGCTCCTGCTGGCCTCGCACTACCCGTTCGCCGCGATTGTCGGTGTGGAGTTCGCGCGGGAGCTCGTCGCAATCGCCCGGCGCAACATCGAGCGATACAAGAGCCCGGCCCAGAAATGCCGCCAGATTGCAGTTATCGAAGCGGATGCCGCGACGTATGAGTTCCCGCCGACGCCGCTGCTGGTCTATTTCTACAATCCCTTTTCCAGGGACGTGTTCGAAATCGTGCTGGGCAATCTCATGTCGTCGCTGGAACGGCACCCGCGGCCCTGCCTCGTCGTTTACGGCAGTTCGAGCCACAGGGCCATCGAATGGGCGAAGCCCGCCATCCACGATGCCGGGTCTTTCCACCAACGCGTGACGCCGCCCATGCCGCGTTTCCTCGACGCGGTGCGGACCATCGATTACGCGATCTTCGACTACCGGCCATCATAAAGGGCGATTTTGTCAGGGCCGGCGGCCGGCCGGGTTCAGCAGCCGTTTCGTCAGCACCCGCCATGCCGTCAGCGGCAGTTCGATCAGCCCCGGCAGCAGATCGTTTGAGGCGAACGCCGCCCAGGATCGAACCGTCGCGAAGGAGTTGACATAGGCCGCGATGCCAAGCCTGCCGCCCAGCATCAGCGTCACGGATGAAACAGCGTCGCGGGCCAGATACATCCATGCCGTTCCCGGGCGAGCGGTAGCGGCTGCGGTGGCCCGGCCGTTCACTGTCTCCCACAGCATCGCCCCCAGGTCGACGCCGGCAGGCGCGCAAAGTCCGAACCACGACCAGGGGCGCGGATTGACGTCGAGAAGCTTGAGCGTGCCGTCGCGACAATCGTGCTTGAATTCGACCTCGACCAGGCCGCTATGGCCGATCGACGACAGCAATGTGCGCGCGGCAGCGACGGCGCGGGGCTCGTCGACGATCTCGACGAAGGTGCTGGTATAGCCGAAGTCGACCGGATACTGCCGCGAGCGGCGCGCGGTGAACTCCGCGATCGGCTTGCCCTCTTTCCAGAGCGCGGCGTAAGAGAATTGGCTTTCTCCCCCGCCCGGCACGCGCTCCTGCACGACGACGTTTTGGCCGCCGATCTGTTCGGCCGCGCCGCGATAGGCGGCGAGAAACGAGGCCCTGTCGTCGGCCTGGACGACCTTGGCCCTGGCGATGCGGGTGTTGCCGCCGCCCATGTGAGGCTTGAGAACGACCGGAAAAACCATGTCCAGGGATGAGGCCTGCGCCATGGATGCGATGTCATAGGTCCTTGGAATGGACAGCCGCAACTCGGTTGCCCGCCTGTAGAGGAACGGCTTGTCGCAGACCCACTGCAACGCATCCCAGGAAGGCAGCAAGATCTTATAGATCGCCGACAGGGCGGCGAGGTTTTCCGAGACCAGGCGAACCTCTGGATCGGCGGCCGGGATCAGGAGGCATCCCTCCAGCCGGTGTTTACGCGCCGCTTCCAGCAGAAACGGCAGTGCCCGCTCATCGTTTGGGCCGGGCCAGCGGATGGTGGCTCCGACAAATCGCGACCAGCCCGGCAGCGGCGAATCATTGGTGATGTAGGTGAGGGGCACTTTTTGCGCGCCGAGGCTGCGCGCCAGGGCAAGTGTGCCGTGCGCGCCCCCAAGAAACACTGCGCCTGACGTCGCCAAGCCTACATCCTCACATGCTGTCCGGCACGGCCGGTTGCCCAGCTCTTCCGCTTTGACAGGCGAGAGCCCCGCCTGATCGCGCTGATACATGGCGGGGCCGGCGACGCTCAACGCGGCTTCGGGCCGGCGGGAACCGAGGCTTCGCCCAGTCTCATGGTGGAGCGCCGTGCGTTCTGCCCCTTGCTTCTGGCAGTGCGTATGAAACGGGTGACGGCCTGCGCCGCATACGGGGTGGCGGCGGTGAAACGCATTAACGGGCCAAAACTCGCGACCGCGCTGGCGCCGACAAAATGCAGGCCGGGAATGTTCGATTCCAGTCCCGTGGAAAGGACAGGCGATCCGTCACGGCAGGCTATCGCATCGAGGAAATCGGGGGCGAAGAGCCCGAGCTTGCCGATGTCTATGCGATAGCCGGTCGCAAGAAGGACGTGATCGTAAGCGGTCGAGCCGTTCTCGAACCGCAAGTCTATTCCGGAGTTGCTGGCGGAGGCGCCGACGATCACGCGGCCGGCCTTGACCTCGATGCCGCCGAAGTCCGGCAGCAGCCAGCCCGACGCGCCGGCCCTGAGGCCACGCGCATTGACCCAGCGTCGTGCCGCCGCCGGCAAACCATGCACGAGACCCGGCGCCTCGATCAGCCAGGACAACGGGAAGGGGCCGACGCGCGAGGGCGACGCCAGGAGTTCCTCGGCGGCGCCTAGCACATTGCGGCCCCGGCTGCTGGACGGCGCGCCCAGCCAATGGATGTCGCCTCGGCAGACGAGTTCGACATCGGCTCCCGCCTTTCTCAGCAGGACGGCGGATTCGCAGGCGCTTTGTCCGCGCCCGACGACGGCGACATGCTTGCCGGCAAAGGCTTCGAATCCGGTGTGCGCGCTGGTATGGCTGACCAATTCGGAGGGCAGGCCGGTGAAGGCGGCGGGCACCAGTTCCTGGTTCTTCAGGCCCATGGCGACGATGACGCGGCCGGCGCGCACCACATCGCCGTCGGCAAGGATCAGCCGGAATCCCGCATTGGTCCGTTCGACACGGCTCACCATGCGCGTGTCGAGATCCGGAACCGCCTGAGCCTGAACCCACATTCCATAGTCGACGAAATCTTGCCGCAGCAATGGCTCGCGCAATTGGACGCGCTGGCCGCTGGCGTAGGAATCGAGGGAGAGCGGGCCGTTCGGGTTGCCGATAAAGGTTGCGCGCCAGGGCGAGCGAAGCCGCATGCCCCGAGGCATGTTCTCGCGCCAAAAGCCCATCGGGCTGCCAAAGGCAAGCACGTCTACATCAGCTGCCCTGAGCGCCGTGGCGACGCCAAGTCCGAAAGGTCCGGCGCCGACAACAGCCACTTCACAGTCATTGCTTCGCACGGAAGCGGTCATGAGCCTTGTTCTCCTGGATGGCCGCGCCATCCCCGCGCCGCTCTGACGCATTGGCGCCGCGGCCGGAGCCCGCCTATTCCTAGGCGCGCCGAGGTTAACAATGCGGAAAGCAGAAGCGCCGAGCCGCCTCGGCGCATATGCCAAACAAGATGTCATACTGTTCCAGCCCACAGGTTCGCGGACATAATCGAGCCGATGCCGTCGGCTATGCTTGCGTCTTGCAGGGAAGCCGCCGCGGCGAGGAAATTGACACCCGCGCCGCTCTCCGCCATCCTTGACGCCAGTCGCCGGACCGCGAAGCGCGGTCGAGTTCCGTGTCAGGGCGACCGAGGGCGAAGCGCATGTCCAGTGCCGTGAACAGCCAGAACTCCAAGCGTGCCGCGGTGCGCAAGGCGCTCGACCGCCACAAGGTCTACATCACCGCGCAGAGTTTTTCAGGCGGCACCTATAGGGCGCGCGTGCTGGTCGATGGCGAGGCCTACTGGGTCGACGAATTCCGCTTGAGCCAGCTGCGGCAGGGCCTGTCGCCCGCTGAGCTCGAACTGACGCCGGCGGCCGACGATTGAGCGTGGTGACTGGTTGGCAGCGACGTTTCGGCTAGTCACCCTGATACATGCCGCATCGGACCGTTCGAGCAGGCATGGCGCTCTGTTGTTGCAATTGGCTGGCTTGCGACGGTCGATGCCATGACGACGCCCTCCAAGCTCAAACCTTACCGCGCCAAGCGCGAATTCTCGAAGACGCCGGAACCGGCGGGTGGGTTGATCGCCGAGGAGGGCAACCGCTTCGTCGTCCACAAGCACCATGCCACGGCGGATCACTACGACCTGCGCCTTGAGGTCGGCGGCGTGCTGAAGAGCTGGGCGGTGCCGCGCGGACCTTCGCTCAATCCGGCCGACAAAAGGCTGGCGGTCGAGACCGAGGACCATCCGCTCGAATATATCGACTTCGAGGGCGTCATTCCCGAAGGCGAGTATGGCGGCGGGCCGATGATCGTCTGGGACACGGGCAGCTGGGCGCCGATGGAGGATGTCGAGAAGAGCTTGCGCACCGGCGCCTTCAAGTTCCGGCTGGCCGGGAAAAAGCTCAATGGCGGCTGGATGTTGACCAGGCTGAAGCCGAAGCCCGGCGAAGAGGAGGGCAAGAAGAATTGGCTTCTGTTCAAGGAGCGCGATCTCGCTTCCAATCCCACGCTCGACATCCTCGAAGAGCGGCCGGAGAGCGTGAAATCCGGCCGCCGTATCGAGGAGCTGGTGGCGCCGCCGCCGGCCAAGGCTGCGCCAAGGCCCGGTACGCTGAAGCCCGGCGCCTTGCCCGGCGCGGTCAAGACCTCGCCCGCCGCCCGCATAGAGCCGCAACTGGCGACACAGGTGCCGAAACCGCCGGGCGGTGACGATCCTGGCGACCGCACCGGCGAGTCCTGGCTGCACGAGATCAAGTTCGACGGCTACCGCACCATGGCGCATCTGACAGGTGGCGAGGTCAGGCTGATCACCCGCGGCGGCATCGACTGGACCAAGCGTTATGGCGATCTGCCGCATGCCTTCGCCAAGCTGCCGTGCCGGGAGGCCATCATCGACGGCGAGATCGTCGTGCTCGACGGCAAGGGCATTTCCCGCTTCGCGCTTCTGCAGGACGCGCTGGCGGAGGGCGCCGGCAGCAAGCTGCATTTCTACGCCTTCGATCTCCTGCATCTCGACGGCTGGGATTTGCGCAAGGCGCCGCTGGAAAGGCGCAAGGCGCTGCTGGCCGAACTGCTCGCCGGCCTGCGCGCCAACTCCGCGATCCAGTACAGCGATCACGTGGGCGGCGACGGGCAGGGGCTTTACGACCAGGCCTCGGAGCTTGGCCTGGAAGGCGTCGTCTCCAAGCGCGCAACCGCGACCTACCAGAGCGGCCGCACGAAGAGCTGGACCAAGACGAAGGCGCTGCAAACCGGCGATTTTGTCATCGCCGGCTACACCGTTTCGGATGCAGCCGAGGGGCTGGCGGCGCTTGGCCTTGCCGAATTCGAGGACGGCGAGCTTCACTATCGCGGCAAGGTCGGCACCGGCTTCGACGCCGAGACCGCGGCCGATCTTCTGGCCCGGCTGGAGCCGCTCACATCAGGCGCCATGGCGCCCGAAGGCGCGCCGCGCGAAATCATGCGCGAGATGCATTGGGTGAAGCCGCTGTTTTCAGCCCATATCCATTACGCCAACCGCACGGCGGACAATGCTCTGCGCCATGCGGTGTTTCGCGGCCTCAGGGATGTCGGCCTCTCGACGCCGGTTTCGGCCAAGCGCAAGCGGCTGATCGCGGAGGCTGACCTCGCCACGATCTGGGTAACCAACCCGACCAGGCGCCTGTTCGGCAAGACCGGGCCGACCAAACTCGACATCGCCGTCTACTACGCGCTGGTCGGAGATTTCATGCTGCCGCATATTCTAGGGCGTCCAGTGTCGCTGGTGCGCTGCCCGACCGGCCTGCCGAAGGACTGCTTCTTCCAGCGCCATGCCTTCACCGGCATGCCGCCTTCGGTTGCCACCTTCGAGGCGACCAATTCCGAGGGTGAGACCAAATCCTACCTCTCGGTCGAGGGCGCAAAGGGCTATCTGGCGCTGGCGCAGTTCGGCGTGGTCGAGTTCCACACCTGGGGTACGCATCGCACCAGCCTCGACAGGCCCGACCAGATCGTCTTCGATCTCGATCCGGGCGAAGGGATCTCCTGGCGCGAAGTGGTGGAGGCCGCGGTGCACATCAAGGGCGAACTGGAGAGGCTGGGGCTGGTCCCCTTCGCCAAAACCTCGGGCGGCAAGGGCATCCATATCACCGTGCCGGTGACCGCCAGGCAGAACTGGAAGACGCTGCACCAGGCGACCAGCGCTATTTCCACGCATCTGGCGGCAAGCGCGCCTGACACCTTCACCACCACAATGGGCAAGGACAACCGCAAGAAGCGCATCTTCATCGACTATCACCGCAACGCGCGCGGCCACACCTCCGCCGCACCCTATTCGCTGCGCGCCCGCACCAACCTGCCGGCCTCGACGCCGGTGAGCTGGGCGGATCTGGAGACGATCGACGCGCCGCAGGACCTGAACTATGCGTCGCTGCCGGGACTCTTGGAAACGTCGGGCGATCCGTGGGCTGAGATCGACGAGTTTGCTCGGGATTTGCCCACGTTCAAATAGATTGGTTTCCTCTCCCCCGCTTCGCGGGGGCGAGGAAACCCAAGTCCATCGACGCTTTTGACAATTTGAATTATTCTCTACTCGCGGCCCTTCCGGCGTCCTAAAACATTTCGTCAGGATTTGCCGGTAAGGTGCGGGGTCGGTGTAGGATTTGCGCAGCCTTGTTCGTCCTTCGGACGAAAGCGCTGCGAAAAGTTTCAGTGCATGGCCGCGTAGGAGTTCATCATGGCGCCCAGGGCAAGTTGGAAAGGTTACCTCAAGCTCAGTCTGGTGAGCTGTCCGGTGCGGCTATACCCCGCCACCAGCGCCAGCGAGCGCATCTCGTTCAACCAGTTGCACAAGAAGACCCACAACCGCATCAACATGAAGCCGGTCGATCCGGAACTCGGACTGGTCGAGCGTTCGGACCTGGTCAAGGGCTACGAGTACGAGGACAAGCAGTACATCATCATCGACGATAGCGACCTCGACGCGGTGCGCATCGAATCCAACCACACGATGAACATCGAGGCCTTCGTCGACGAGGACGAGGTCGACGTCATCTACCAGGACGCGCCCTATTACATGGCGCCGGACGGCGCGATGGCGGAGGAGACTTTCGCCGTGCTGCGCGAAGCCATGCGCAAATCCGGCAAGCTGGCGATCGCGCGGCTAGTCCTGTCCAGCCGCGAGCGCGTGGTGACGATCGGCGCGCGCGAAAACGGCATGTTCGTGTGCACGTTGAGGAACCCGAACGAAGTGCGCGGCACGGCTGAATATTTCGGCAATATCCCTGCCGGCAACCCGGATCCTGAAATGCTGCAACTCGCCGAAGCGCTGATCAAGCAGAAGGAAACCACCTTCGATCCGAAGAACTACGAGGATCGCTACGAGATCGCGCTGATGGCGATGATCCGCGAGAAGCTGAAGGGCCACAAGCCTATCATCGCGGCGGCACCCGAGCGCGGCAACGTCATCAATTTGATGGATGCGCTGAAGGCGAGCCTGTCGCAGTCGCAGTCGAAGCCGCCGGCCAAGTCGAAGAGCAAGGCCGACGAGAAGCCCGCCGCCAAGGCCAAGACGGCCGCGGGCGGCGCTGCTGAAAATCCGCTGAAAGCCAACCTGCTGAAGGCGGTCGGCAAGAGCAAGAAGTGACGGCACCAGCCGGCGCTATATTCGGCACGATCGGCGCGCTGGCGGCGTTTCCGCTCAGGCTGGCGGCGCGCGAGGTCGCGCGCCAGCATGGCGAACTCAGGCGCGGTGTCATCCGGCGCACCACGCATGTCGTGTTCGGTCGCGGTCTGCTGGTCAAGGCCGGGCTGGTCAAAGCCGGGCTCACGAAGACCGGCGATGTCGAGGTCGAACGCCGCGTCGCCGCCGAGCGCGGCGCCGGGCGCACATTGCTCAGCGAGAACGGTTTTCTGCGCCTGCTCGGACTGATGAAGGCGCCTGAGGCCTCCTCGCTGTCGCGGCAATCGCTGATCGATCAGTCGCAGCTATCCGGCGCCGACCTCGATCTCTTGTCGCTGTTCGATGCCTTCGAACATGACTCGGAACCCTATTCCTTCCGCGACCTGATCCTGGCGCGCAAATATGCCGGGCTGGTCGCCGGCGGCGCGACATGGGGCGCGATCGCGCGCTCGGTGCATCGTTCCGGCCCGGTGGCTTCGCTCACCGCCAAGTCGCTCGCGGTCGGCTCGGCATCCGGGCGGCCCGATGCGATCTATCTGGATGGCGGCGAGAGCGAGCTCGACGGGCAATTGCTGTTCGATCTCGGCGCCTCCGACGACGATCCGCTGGAAGAGCTGTTCGCCGAGGCCGAAGCGGCGGAGGAGGGCGGCGACCATGATGGTGCCGCCGCGCTCTACCGGCGCTGCCTTGCAATCGATCCAGGCGACGCGATCGCCGCCTTCAACCGCGCCAACTGCCTGCGCGCCGGCGGCCACCCGGCGGAAGCGGCCCATGACTATGCGCGCGCGATCAAGCTCGATCCGGCTTTCGTCGAGGCCTGGTTCAATCTCGCCGGGCTGATGAGCGAGGAGGGCAAGACGGCGTCGGCGCGAAGGCACTTGTGGAAGGCGATCGCGCTCGACGGCAATTACGCCGATCCGGTTTTCAATCTCGCCCGGCTCGAATTCGACGCCGGCAATTTGCTGGAAGCGCGGCGGCTGTGGGCGCGGTATCTGGAGCTCGACGCGGAGTCGGAGTGGGCTGGAGTTGCGGCCAAGGGCGTGCAGTTCGTGGACATGCAGCTGGCGAAATCGGCGGGGTAAAGCTCTCCCGTTTTGGGAGAAGGTGGATCGGCGCGCAGCGCCGAGACGGTTGAGGGGTGCGTGTCGGAATGAGGCGTTTGCGTTTCCTGGAACACCCGTGATCCGGCCGAGCTTCGCGAGACCACCCCGGGGCGAGCCAACGGTCTCGCCCGCCCTTCGGGTCCCACAAGGGGAGAAGGGGTCACCAACGCCGAGCCACGGGAGCCCTATTCCATGACCACCTTCCTCTTCGACGGCGACGACACAGCTCCCGTCACCATCCTGCTCGCGCATGGCGCTGGCGCGTCGATGGATTCTCCTTCGATGACCGCCACCGCCAAGGCGCTGGCGGCAGTAGGCTTTCAGGTCGCGCGGTTCGAGTTCCACTATATGGCGTCCCGCCGCTATGGCCACCGCAAGCCGCCGCCGCGCGCCGAGACAGTGAACCCGGAATACATCAAGGCGATCGCCGACCTCAGGGCGAGGGGCGTGACCGGGACGTTGATCATCGGCGGCAAATCGATGGGCGGTCGCGTCGCCTCGATGGTGGCGGACGAGATGTTTGCCAGGGGCGAAATCTCGGGCCTGCTTTGCCTCGGCTATCCCTTCCACCCGCCCGGCAAGCCCGAGCAGTTGCGGACCAAGCATCTGGCCGGGTTGACGATACCGACGCTGATCTTCCAGGGCACGCGCGACGAGTTCGGCACGCCCGACGAGATTGCCGGCTATGGGCTCTCCGACAGCATCGAGGTCGTATGGTTGGAGGATGGCGATCACGATCTGAAGCCGCGCAAGAGCATCTCGGGGTTTTCGACCGCCGATCATCTGAAGACGCTGGCCGAAACGGTGAAGGCTTGGACGGGCAAGCTCGTCTCTTGACCCGCCGATGAAAATCGCCTCCTTCAACATCAATAACGTCAACAGCCGACTGAAGAATCTGCTGACCTGGCTGGCGGCGGCAAGACCCGATGTCGTCTGCCTGCAGGAGTTGAAGGCGCGCGATATGCAGTTTCCGCGCACTGCCCTGGCCGATGCCGGCTACGGCGCGGTGTGGAAGGGGGAGCCGACCTGGAACGGCGTCGCCATACTGGCGCGGGGCGCCGAGCCGGTGCTGACGCGCGATGTGCTGCCCGGCGACGATGCCGACAGGCAGAGCCGCTACATCGAGGCGGCGGTGAACGGAATCGTCATCGGCTGCCTGTACGCGCCGAACGGCAACCCGCAGCCGGGGCCGAAATTTCAGTACAAACTCGCCTGGCACGCACGGTTGGCGGCGCATGCCGAACAGTTGCTCGACACCGGTCTGCCGGTGGTGCTGGCGGGCGACTACAACATCGTGCCCGAGCCGCGCGATATCTATGCCACGCGCTCCTACGACGATAACGCGCTGGTACAGCCGGAAAGCCGGGCAGCCTTTGCGGCGCTCATCGAGCAAGGCTGGACGGACGCACTGCGCAAGGTGTACCCCAAAGAGACGCTCTACACCTTCTGGGATTACCGGCGGAACCGCTGGCCGCGCGATGCGGGCTTGCGGCTCGACCATATCCTCCTGTCGAAGAAGCTCGCCCGCAAGCTCAAGGCTGCCGGCATCGACCGCGACGTGCGCGGTGAGGACGGCGCCAGCGACCACGCGCCGGTGTGGGTGGAGTTGCGGTGAGGGGCGGCGTTTGGCGAAGCAGAATGCCCGCTCTCTTTTTCTCCGCCCTTCGGCGACAGCGACCATACAGTATACGGCGCAGAGTAAAATACGGCTCCCTAGCAGTAGACAGTCATTCTGATGGAATTGCCGTGCTTTTGCGTCCGCAAAAGCTCCACTTTCGATTGGGCGAAACTCGTTGAAGAATCCGGAGCTTACCGCTAGCCTCGATCCGGGTGGTCGGAAGAGTGTACGTGGGGTGGAATGTTCGGGTCACTGGAAAAGCTCAAGCAACGGCTGTTGCGGCCGCCGCATGCCTATAGGCCGACGACAGAGTCATTCCCCGACATTGACGTCCAGCGCATTGCACCGGATATGCGGCTTGCGGAGAAAGGCGAGAAGCGGGGCAGGGAGAATCTGCCTCAAAGCGATGACCTACCTTACGATGCCGTTGAAAACGATATCATCGAATTGGTCGGAGCCGCCCAGAAACAATCCCACGATCATCTGGAGAACCAACTTGCGGGGTTCAGGCAGCGTCTCATCGACCTCGACTTTGAATCGCGCTTTGCCAATATAAAAGCGGCATCCACGGCTGGTCTCTCCGACTTGAAAGCCGAATTGCAGATGGGAATCGATGATCTGCATGGGCTGCGTCGCGATCTGAAGGAGGCAGAGTCCTGGCATCGTGATTTCAAGGATCAGAACGGGCTTCGCCGGCCCTGCAAGAAGACCACCGCCATCGGTACGACGTTGAAATGGCTCTTTGTGGTGGCGCTGGTGATGGCAGAGCTCGTCATCAATGGCGAACTGCTTGCAAAGCGAAACGAGCTCGGGCTGGTCGGCGGCATCGTCGAGGCGCTGATCTTCGCGATTCTCAATGTCGGCGTCGCGCTGATGTTCGCCCTCTATGGCGTGCGCGAGATCGCGCATCGCTCGATTTTCCGTAAGTTTGTCGGCATTCTCGCCATCGCGGCCTATATCGGCGCAGCGATTGCCATCAATCTTGGTCTGGCGCATTACCGCGAGGTTGCCGGAACGATCGCGACCAATGGCGACGAGGTGATGCGACGCTTGCTAAGCGCGCCATTCGCGCTGAACGAATTTCGCTCCTGGATACTCTTCTTCCTCGGTGTGATGTTTTCACTCTTTGCCCTGATCGATGGGCTCAGCATGCGTGACACTTATCCAGGCTACGCCACGGTTGATCACCGGCTTGACGAGGCGCGGGCAAATTATCGAAACAAGCGGCAAGGCCTGATCGGCGAGCTTTCCGATGTTCGCAGTGGTTATGAGGACGAACTCGCCGATGCGCGCGCCGACCTCAGCAAGCAGCGGACAGAACACGATGCGATCGTGGCCCATCGCTCTCGGTTGGTTGGGCTGTTCGACGCCCACCAAGCTCAGCTTGAACGTGCGGCAAACAGCCTGTTCCGAATCTACAGGGACGCCAATATCGCTGTACGCACGACACCCGCGCCGGAGCGCTTTTCGCGGCCATACCAACTCGGCCGCATCGGCGTCCAGTATTTCCGCGACGGGGAATGGAACAGCGACGAATTGCAAGCTTCCATCAAGGATGCGCAAGGCGACCTCGACAAGATGCTGGTCGCCTTGGGTGAACAGTTCGAGGCTGCGTTGAAGCAGTATCGCGAACTGGATGTGCTGGTGCCTGAAGCCCAATGAGCGGTCGACGGTCCCGGCGCTCGCCTTCCAACCTTGTCAACTGGGGCTGGATTATTCTATTCGCGCTCGGCCTCATTGCCGCCGCGATAGGCTTTACCTACGTCTATGTCTCGGCGCGCTCGCAACTCGTCGAACTTGACGATCGGCTTTGCCCGGTCGTCGGAGCTGCGTCGCAAACCATCATCCTGATCGATACCACGGATGCAATCGCTGACGTCACCAAACTGAACATCCAGACCCTGCTGCGCGATACCGCCTCCGGCATCCAGCGCGGTGGCTTGCTCGAGATCAGGGCCCTTACATCAGCGGTACCCTATACGAAAGAACTCTTCTCGCTGTGCAACCCCGGCAATGGCGGCGACCTCAGTGCTTTCACCGGCAATGCGGCGCTGGCGCGAGAGCGTTGGCAAGCGGGATTCGGCCAGCCGCTGCTGGTTGCGCTTGAAAAAGCGGTCGAGGCAAACAAGGCCGACAGCTCGCCGATCATGGCCGGCATTCAGTCGATAGCCGTCAGCCATCTGGTCGCCCAGAAAACGCGTGCGGTCCCCTCGCGGCTGATTGTCGTTTCGGACATGTTCGAGAATACCGAATTCTTCTCTCACTACCGCGGCGCCACAGATTTCGATGCCTTCAAAAAGTCGCCCGCGGCAAACCGCTTCGCTACGGATCTCGCTGGCAGCGATGTGTCGATCTGGCTCATACGCCGGGCGAAGTCGCCCGTCGACAGCGTCGCGTTGATGGCATTCTGGCAGCAGTGGATTGATTACAATCACGGCGTTTTCAGCTCTGCCAAGTCGTTGCAAGGAGTTGAAGGGTGAGGCGGCCGCGCGTGGCCAGCCGGCAGTTGGACGCTGCGGCGCCACTGGTCTTTATCGTTTTTACCGGCCTGGGCGCCGCCTACATAGTCGTGGCCAAATCGCTTTCCGTGTCGGCATTCGTCGTTACCTTCGTGCCGATCGCGCTGATGATGGGCTACGCGGCGATGATCATGATCGCGCGCGGGCTCCGGCTGCGCGACGACCAAACCGGGGACAACTTCTACTATATGGGCTTCATCTTCACGCTCACCAGCCTCGCCGTTTCGCTTTACCAGTATGGAGGCGGTGGCGCAGTCGACGAGATCGTGCGCAATTTCGGCATCGCGGTTGCCTCCACCATCGCCGGCATTGCATTTCGCATCGTCTTCAATCAGCTCCGACGCGACCCCATGGAAGTGGAACGCGTGTCACGTCTCGAGCTCGCAGAAGCATCCCGCAAGGTGCGCCGGGAACTCGATGGCATCCTGAGCGAGATGAACCATTTCCAACGCTCCAACCAGCAGATGCTGCAAGAGGGCTATCACGAGATACGAACGCAAGTGGAAACCTCGGCGAAATCCCTGGTCCAGTCTCTGGACCTGCTCGCCAAGGAAGCTTCCGAGCACATCAGGGCATCCTCGCTGGCGATGCAGAGCGGAATAGACACCAAGGAGCTGCGGGGCGGCATCGACCAGACAGCCAAGGCAGTTCACGATATCAACGCCATCCTGACCAGCGCCAGCACGCAGATTGCGACCGCGACACAGATGATGGCCGACAAGCTCGCTGGCATGTCGACACCCGACAAGGTCATCGAGGTTCGGCTGGAGCCGGTCGTGGCCGGTTTGCAGCGGGCGATCGAAACCGCCATGAGCGATTTCTCTTCCCGTCTTGGCGATGTGGCGGAGCTTCGGCGCGGGCTGGAACAGTCCACGGCGGAAGCGCTTCGGGCCAGCGATGTGCTCGACAAACTTGCGGCGACATTTGAGGGTTATGATCGAGCGCCGACGCGGCAGGGTCTATTCAGACGGCTCTGGCGTGGCGGCTAAAGCGCGTTGCATGGTCAGTGTGGGACGATGTCGATGAAGATGCCTTCCTCGCTTATCGCCGAAGGGGAACGCGGCCATCGCCGAGGCGTGGTGCTTGGGCTCACAATGGCCGAGCTTCTCCTCCTTCTGCTTTTCTGCCTCCTTCTGGTCTCGGCCAGCATCGCACAGCGAAAAGATGAGAGGATCGCCGAGCTGCAGGCCTCCGCGAACCTGGACATCACGGTGGGCCAGCTTGCCGACATGCGTGCCGAACTGGCGCGCCTGCAGGCGCTGTTTCCAAAAGCGGCGCTTCCTTTGCCGCCAGCCAACTGGACCGAGCTCGTTGCGGCCAAAGCGGTGATCGACGGGCTTACGGAAAAGGGCATCGATGCCGCGCCGACGTCAGATCCGACGCTGCGGAAATTGCTGCTCGAAATCAGCGAAGCCAAAGCCGCCGACCCCCGTCTGCTGGACCGACTTGAAAAGACGCTCTCGGCCTCCAACGACAGGAGCGCGGACGCTGAATCGTCGATGCAGTGGCCGCCGATGATAACGTTGAGCGACGACGGCTATACATTTGAACGTGGCAGCGCTGCTCTCACCGACGCGTTCCGGGCTCGTTTGCAGACCAAGGTCACGGACGACGTTCTGTCTTTGCTGACACGCTACAAAGTCGATGTCGTCGAGATCGTCGGTCACACGGATGAGCAGAAAATCAATCCGGCCAAGCCGTCCAACCTCGATGCGGTTGCGATCTCGGCGATGAACGGAGCCAGCGCTATCAGCGATTTGACCCCGGCCGACAATGCGGGGCTGGGGCTCTCGCGCGCTATCGCGGTAGCGAACGCGCTGATCCAGACGGGACGGCTGGGCAGTGTGAAGATCATTCCGTTGTCAGCGGCACAGCTCGTAATGCCGGGAGACATTATCGCCGATGGCAGCCACGTTGGCGATGTTCGGGAACGCCGGCGTATCGAGATTCGGGTACGACGGTCCTCGGACGGCGGCACCAATTAACGCGGTGATCGCGCGATTCAGCCTGCTTGGCGGTATCGACAACGACGCCCTTGTTTTGACCGCAGCGCTTTTTCGCAATCGCGTGGCCTGGATCGCAAAGCCTTCGTCGCTTCGCTCCCGCTGCACCGAGGGATCGACGAACGGCGCCCAACTACCCCAGCCACCACCATAGCGCCGCGATCACCGCGATAACGGCCGCCACGCTTAGCGCCAGCATGATGTAGGAGCCCTTGATGATGTCGGCGATGATCTTCTTGATGGCCTCGCGGTCGTTGAGATTGGGGAAGGGCTCGTTCGGTTGCGCCACGTCGAGGAAGTGGCAGAGCGGGGCCCAGCCTTCGCTGACCTTGAACACCAGCAGCTTTTCCGGCGGCACCGCCGCCTTCACTTCCTCGACATATGCGTTGTAGCGCTCCACGGCCTTGGCGCGGTTGCCCATGACGCCGGCTAGCGTGCGGCCCCAGATCAGCCTGCGTGACATGTCGCCGAATTTCCGGCCGAACGGCGTCAGCCATTCCAGGATCTTGAACTGCCAGACATTCTCGGTGAAGTAGATCGTGTCGATGGTGCTCTCGTACCAGGCTTCCGCGCCGCGCGGGTGCAAGGTGAGCAGCACCTTGGCGTCGGGATAGGCGGCCATCAGTTCGCGCCACACGCAGCAGCCTGGATTGTCGACCGTCGCCTTGTAATTGCCGAATACCCGGCTCCAGTCCTGCTGCGTGCCGGGCGGGCTGTTGGCCACCTTGCGCCAGAAATCGAGATGGCCCTTGTTGGCCTTGTTCAGGATCACTTCCTGCATGTGGTAGCAGGGCAGGCCGAGCCTGTTCAGCGCGACGAAGGTCGACCATGTACCGGTGCGCCCGAAGCCGGCCCCGATCAGCGTGAGCGTCATTTGTTCCCCCGACCAAACCAAGGCCGCGTGCTCGCGCCCAAAAAGGACGCCGCGGCAACCCTAGGCATGCCCTGCGCGACAAGGACGCCGCGCTGCAGGATCGATTTGCTCGCTTGCATCGATCTGCTGGCAACACGTTGCGCCTCGGCCGGCATTTGCGCAACAGATTTCTATGGAGCCTGTGTGAGAGGACCGCTGTTGACGTCGGACGATGATAGAAGAAGACGCATTGCCGTCTTGAACGGCGCGGAGCGGATCAGCGTGATGTCCACGCCTCTAGGTGAGACGTTGCCGTTATCGACGCTTTCGCAAAATCAAACGGAGGGCGGGCAGCGCCGCTGCCCGCCCTCGCAGTTCACTCAGCCGCGAGCTTGTCCTGCGTGTTCGTGTCGAAATCGCTGGCGTCGTGGCGTTCGTGCAGCTGCATCGCGGGTTCGCCGAAGGCGCGGTTGACCATGCGTCCGCGCTTGACCGCGGGGCGCTCGTCGATCGCCTTCGCCCAGCGCTGCACGTTTTTATAGTCCTGCACCGAAAGGAACTCGCCGGAATCATTATACATGCGGCCGAGCGCCAGTCCGCCATACCAGGGCCAGACCGCCATGTCGGCGATCGAGTAGCCGGCGCCGGAAAGATATTCGGTCTCGGCCAGGCGGCGGTCGAGCACGTCGAGCTGGCGCTTGGTTTCCATGGCAAAGCGGTCGATGGCGTATTCGATCTTGGTCGGCGCGTACGCATAGAAATGACCGAAGCCGCCGCCGAGATAAGGGGCAGAGCCCATCTGCCAGAACAGCCAGGACAGGGTCTCGGCGCGCGCCGGCTGGTCGGTCGGCAGGAACTCGCCGAACTTTTCGGCGAGATAGGTGAGGATCGAACCCGACTCGAAGACGCGGATGGGCGTGGCGCCGCTGCGGTCCATCAGTGCGGGGATCTTGGAGTTCGGATTGACCTCGACGAAGCCGCTGCCGAACTGGTCGCCATCGTTGATCCTGATCAGCCAGGCGTCGTATTCGGCGCCCTTGTGGCCAAGCGCCAGCAGTTCCTCCAGCATGATCGTCACCTTGACGCCGTTCGGCGTCGCCAGCGAATAGAGCTGCAACGGGTGCTTGCCCACCGGCAGCACCTTGTCATGCGTCGGGCCGGCGATCGGGCGGTTGATGCTGGCGAAGGCGCCGCCGCTCGGCTTGTTCCAGGTCCATACTTTCGGCGGAGTGTATTCGGTCATCGCGGGGCCTCGTATTGTGGGGGAGAGACAGGTTGGAAGCGGGACTGGCAGTTGCACCTACAGCTAGGGCTGCAAACGGGAAAGTTCAACTTGCGTTGAACTATTGTCAATGACCATGCCTCTCATCTTCCCTTTGGGCTTCGAAAGGATGGAGGGGATGCCCCCCAACCCCTTGCGCCTTGGTTCGCGTGCCATACCTATAGGAACGTGACCCCCAAGCCCGTCCAGGACAAGAGCATGCCCATCAATCCCAACAGACGCTCCGTCGTGGCGGTGCGCGCCACCATTCCAGACGATGCCTTCACTGCCGGGGCATTGGGCACGCTGCGCGAAGGCAGCGGCGTCGTTATCCGCGACAATGGGTTGGTGCTGACCATCGGCTATCTCATTACCGAGGCGGAAGAGGTGTGGCTTACGACCCATGACGGCCGCGTCGTGCCTGCGCATGCGCTGGCCTACGACCAGGAATCGGGCTTTGGCCTGGTTCAGGCGCTGGCGCCGCTTGGCCTGCCGGCGGTGGCGCTGGGCGACGCCGGCAGGGCCAGGATCGGGGATAGCGTGGTGCTCGCCGACGGCATCGGCCAGTCGGTTCAGGCCAGGATCGTCACCAAGCAGGAATTCGCCGGCTATTGGGAATATCTGCTCGAGGAAGCGATCTTCATCGCGCCGGCGCATCCTTCCTGGGGCGGCGCGGCGCTGTTCGATGCAAAGGGCGCGCTGCTCGGCGTCGGGTCGCTGCGCCTGCAGATGAGCCGCAACGGCGAGGTCGCCGATATCAACATGGTGGTGCCGATCGACCTGTTGCCGCCGATCCTCGACGATCTCCTGACGCGCGGCCAGGTGGCGCGGCCGCCACGGCCATGGCTCGGCGCCCTCTCGGCCGAAAGCGACGGCCGGGTGGTGGTGATGAGCGTGACCGAAGGCGGTCCGGCCGCCAAGGCGGGCCTGCGCGAGGGCGACGTCATCTCCGACATACGAGACGGCGCGGTCGACGGGCTGGCCGATTTCTATCGCAAGCTATGGGACAGCGGTTCGGCCGGCGCCGAGATCCCGATGCGGGTCCTGCGCGACGGCCGTGAAACCTGGCTGCGCGTCAAATCCGCCGATCGCGACAGTTTCCTGAAGAAGCCGCAGTTGCAGTGAGCGCGTTACCTTCTCGACAGCAGAGAAGGAAAGCTCACAGCCCAGTCTAAAAGAAAAAGCCGCCGTCGCTTGCGCGAGGGCGGCTTTTTCCTGGAGGACGTCAGGAAGGTAAGCGGTCAAAGAGAATCAAGATGCGGCTCTATCTCGTTGTTCGGGCTTGAGAAGATCAAGCCGCGGCCTTGTGCTTCCTGACGGCGTGCTTGTGGCTGTGCTTGCGTACAGGCTTCTTCACATGCCTGCTGGTGTGCTTGCGATGCTTGACATGCTTGTGCGCGGCTGCCTTGACCGGCTTCTTCACGGCAGCGGCAGCGAGCGGAGCCGCGGTCGAGGCTGCCGTGGTGGCGGCCGTGTTGACGGTGCTGGCGCCGAGAACCGGCATTGCGAGACCGAGTGCAATGGCCAGGCCGAGCGCGGAGAGGAGGGGCTTGTTCATGAAAGGCTTCCTTGTTTCAAAGATGGTGGACGTCACTGGTTCAGGTCGACCGGTGTCACGCCCAGAAGCTTCGAGGCCTTGGCGAAGGTACGGATGCCCTGCGCCTCCTTGCGTTCGGCACAAAAACGGCTGGCCTTGTTCTGGAGCGCGGTTGCCTCGGCCAGATGGATCGCACTGGCACCGATGTCGTTTTTCGTCTCGATGGCTCTGTCGAATTGAAGACCGAGCCGGCTGCAAGACTCGCTCCGGGTAACCGCGCTTCCGCACCCGACGGTGCGACCGCATTGATGGCAAACGAAATGCCAAGCAGGGCACCCATCCATCCGGTCGAACGTGGTTTCATTTTCGGGACCATCCCTTTGCGTTGCGCCGCGACCGGTTCCGGCCGCCGCGGGGGTGGTTATCGCAGCACCGCTTTTCTCCAGTTTTTCCCGGACGTTGAATCTTGTTTCTAAAGTGTGTCTGGAGGGCGCTTCTCCCTCCTCCGCTGTGGGAAAACGTAAGAGCGCTGCGCCCGCTGCGGCGCTTCTGCCTCTTTCCCCGCCGCTGTCATTCGCGTATGGGCCGGGGCAACTCCCGCACCCTCACATCAGCCTCCCGGACCACTCATGATCAGACTTGAAAACATCGGCAAGCAGAACGGCCGTCAGCTTGTCTTCATCGAGGCGTCGGCCGCCTTGCAGAAAGGCGAAAAGGTCGGGCTCGTCGGCCCCAACGGCGCCGGCAAGACAACACTGTTTCGCATGATCACCGGGCAGGAACAGCCCGACGAGGGCCAGGTGCAGGTCGATCGCGGCGTCACGATCGGCTATTTCAGCCAGGATGTCGGCGATATGGACGGCCGTAGCGCGGTGGCCGAAGTGATGAACGGCGCCGGGCCGGTGAGCGAAGTGGCGGCCGAGATGGCGGCGCTGGAGGCGGCTATGGCTGATCCCGACCAGGCGGACCGGATGGACGAGATCATCGAACGCTATGGCGAGGCGCAGCACCGCTTCGAGGAACTCGACGGCTATGCGCTCGACGGCCGGGCGCGGGAAGTGCTCGACGGTCTCGGTTTCTCGCAGGAGATGATGGATGGTGACGTCGGAAAACTCTCCGGCGGCTGGAAGATGCGCGTGGCGCTGGCACGCATTCTGCTGATGCGGCCCGACGCCATGCTGCTCGACGAGCCGAGCAACCATCTCGACCTGGAAAGCCTGATCTGGCTCGAGCAGTTCCTGAAGAATTATGACGGCGCGCTCCTGATGACCTCGCACGACCGCGAGTTCATGAACCGCATCGTCAACAAGGTGGTGGAGATCGACGGCGGGTCGCTTACCGCCTATTCCGGCAATTACGAATTCTACCAGCAGCAGCGCGCGATCGCGGACAAGCAGCAGCAGGCGCAGTTCGAGCGCCAGCAGGCGATGCTGGCCAAGGAGATCGCCTTTATCGAACGGTTCAAGGCGCGCGCGTCGCATGCGGCCCAGGTGCAGAGCCGGGTGAAGAAGCTCGACAAGATCGATCGCGTCGAGCCGCCGAAGCGCCGCCAGACGGTGAATTTCGAGTTCCAGCCGGCGCCGCGCTGCGGCGAGGACGTCGTGACGTTGAAGAACGTCCACAAGGCCTATGGCAGCCGTTCGATCTATGAAGGGCTCGACTTCCAGGTGCGCCGGCGCGAGCGCTGGTGCATCATGGGCGTCAATGGCGCGGGCAAGTCGACGTTGTTGAAGTTGGTGGCCGGCGCGTCCGATCCCGACCAGGGTTCGGTGGCGCGCGGGCCTAGCGTGAAAATGGGCTATTTCGCCCAGCATGCCATGGAGCTGCTCGACGGCGAGCGCACCGTGTTCCAGACGCTGGAGGACAATTTTCCGCAGGCCGGCCAGGCGCCGCTTCGGGCGCTTGCCGGCTGCTTCGGTTTTTCCGGCGACGAGATCGAGAAGAAGTGCCGGGTGCTTTCGGGCGGCGAAAAGGCGCGGCTGGTGATGGCGCTGATGCTGTTCGACCCGCCCAACCTCCTGGTGCTGGACGAGCCGACCAACCATCTCGACATCGTCACCAAGCAGATGCTGATCGAGGCGCTGTCGCAGTATGAGGGCACCATGTTGTTCGTCTCGCACGACCGCCATTTCCTCGCGGCGCTGTCCAATCGCGTGCTGGAACTGACGCCGGATGGCATCCACACCTATGGCGGCGGCTACACCGAATATGTCGAGCGCACCGGGCAGGAGGCACCGGGGCTGAGGGGATAAGCACAGAGGCTACTCTCCGGAAGCGGCCGTGGAACGCTACGCCGTCATTTCCGAAAAGAGCCAATCGCGAAAAGCCTTCACCTTGCGCCGTCGGACCGCGTCCGGAGGGTAGACCAGGTAGAAGCTGGAAACCGATTTCAGCGCGTGGCCGAAAGGGCGGACAAGCCTTCCGGTGGCGAGGTCGGCCGCCACGAGCATGGTCCGGCCAAGTACCACGCCTTCACCTTGCACGGCCGATTCGACGGCGAAAGTGGCGGAATCGAAGGTAATCCCGCTCCGCGGATCCACGCCTTCCACTCCCGCGCTGGACAGCCAGGCCGCCCAGCCGATCGGGAAACCATCATGGATCAGCGTGTGGTGCCTGAGATCGTCGGGCTTCTCCAGCGGCCAGGCGCCCTGCATGAGCCTCGGGCTACACACTGGAAACACCTCCTCGCCAGTGAGGAATTCCGATGTGAGACCCGGATAGTTTCCGGCGCCATAGCGGATGGCGACGTCGATGCCGTCGCCAAGGAAATTGGTCAACCTGCCCGTCGTCGAAATCCTGACGTCGATGTCGCCATGCGCGCGATGAAAGCGATAGAGCCGCGGCACCAGCCATTTTCCCGCGAAGCCGTCGGAGGTGGAGACGTTCAATGTCGAGCCCGAATGGGCGGCCGTCGCCGATTGGGTGGCGGCCGCAAGCTGGTCGAGCATCTCGTGGACCGCCCTCGCATAGGGCTCGCCCACGGCGGTGAGGCGCACCGAGCGCGTCGCGCGCTCGAACAGAAGCACGCCGAGCTGTTCCTCAAGGTGCTTGATCGCCCGGCTGACGGCGCCGTGCGTGACGTTGAGCTCGTCGGCTGCCCTGGAGAAATTCAAATGCCGCGCGGCGGCCTCGAAGGCCGGCAGCGCGTTGAGTGGGGGAAGTCTGCGGATCATGGCCAATCTGTGAGATTTGATCACAAATCCTTGCCAAAGTTTGGATTGTCTGTCCAGCGCATGCTGGACAGAATGCTCGCAGGATTTGTGATCAAACGTCACGAGAGCAGCATGGCTACCGTTCACCCCTTCCTCTGGTTCAATCTCAACGCCGAAGAGGCGCGCGACTTCTATCTGTCTGTGTTCAAGAATGGCCGGGCGCTTGAGGCGATCGAATTCACCGATTTCGTCGGCGGCACGAATAAAACGGTGCCGCACGCGATCTTCGACTTCGAGCTCGAGGGCCAGCGCTTCACCGCGCTCAATGCCGGCTCGATGCCGCCGTTCAATGAGCGGATCTCGCTCTACATCGAGACCAAGGACCAGGCCGAGACAGATTATTACTGGAACGCGCTGACGGCGGGCGGCGGCGCTGAAAAGCCTTGCGGCTGGCTGAGGGACAAATTCGGCGTCTACTGGCAGGTGATCCCCGAAGCGGCGCTGCGCCTGATGAACGACCCGGACCGCGACAAGGCGGGGCGGGCGCGGCAGGCGATGTACAAGATGAGCAAGATCATTGTCGGCCCACGCCGGCAAGGCGTAATCCAGCAGTCCATCCTGAAGACGGAGGTTCCCATGGCATCGCTCAAGGGCAAGAGAATTATTGTCGTCGGAGGCAGTTCCGGCATAGGGCTCGGCGTAGCGGCAGCCGCGCTGGAGCGCGGCGCGGAGCTGGTGATCGTCGGCCGCTCGGGCGAAAAGCTCAAGGCCGCGGAACGGACGCTCGGCCCAGGCGGTCGCGTGCGAAGCCTTTCGGCTGATATGACGAAGGAAGCGGACATTGCCCGGATGTTCGACGAAACCGGTGCCTTCGACCACCTCGTCTCGACGGCCGGCACGCCGCCGCCCAACGACCCGATCGGCCAGACCGACATGGACTACGTGCGGCGCTTCGTCGACAACAAGCTGATCGGCGCCGTGATGCTCGCCAAACATGGCGTGCGCACGCTGAAAGCCGGAGGGTCGATGACCTTTACATCAGGCATCAACAAGGACCGCCCGCCGGTTCCCGGAGGCTCGGTTGTTTCCGCGATCGCCGGTTCATTCAGCTATTTCGCCCGGGCGCTGGCGCTGGAGCTGGCCCCGACGCGCGTCAATATCGTGTCGCCGGGATGGGTCGACACGCCGATGTGGGACGAACTCGTCGGTGAGGCCAAATCCGGTTTTTTCGCCGGCATAGCCGCCCGCCTGCCCGCGAGAAAGGTCGCTACGCCCGCCGACGTCGCCCCTGCCTATCTCTACCTCATGGAAAGCGAATTCACGACCGGCGAGACGATCCGCATCGATGGCGGACAGAACCTGATCTAGTTGGCACCGCAGGGTCGTCAAACATCACGCTTCGATGCGGCGCCACCTGGGTTTGAACGATACCGTCCGCAGTCCGGCGTCGCGCACGCGATTGACGAATGTGTCGTTGACGAACACCGGGGACGCGCGCATCGGCAGCTTGAAAATTTCGGCGGTGCCGATCTTGTCCGCATCGAATTCGTATCGCTCGATCGCGAGAATGGCGCCGTCATCAAAATAGACGATTCCAGACCGCTCCTCGTCCAGCGCATCGATCACGGTGGTCGCGTTGAAAAGCCAGACCTCTTCCCCGCACAACGGGATCAGCTGGCCATAGGGCAGCAGATATGCCTTCAGCGCGTCGACGGCAGGCTTGCGCAAAAGCGGCGCATGCTCGCCAAGCCAAGGGAAGTCCGAATAGAGGGGGTCGCCCTCCGACGCGCGGCGCATGACCGGTGGGTCCCAGTTCTCGAGGGTTGTTCCGTCAAGGGAGAAGAAGACCTCGTAGTAGGCCTCGTCGACCGGAAGCACCCATTCCTGGCCCTCGACAACCGCGAATTCGTAAATGGTCGTCATGGGCGGCGTTCCCAAGTTCAGTCCTGCTTCCGCTTCTGCGATCCCATCAAACGCTGGCCTGCCTTCAGAAGCATCAAAGCATATCATCTATGGATATTTTGTCGTGGCCGGGGGGCTCGGCTCGCCCGCGAGTTCGTTCGGCAGCGGCAAACTCGAGCACTGCAAATGTATCCTGCGGGCGAATATCTTGCGCTCCTTTTGCTCGTGCTCCTTGATGGCTGCCGCGAGACCCAATCCGTAAGGGCCAAGGAAGACACCGGTCCCCCAACCGGGATGCTCTTTTTCACGCGCATCATAGTTCGAGGCCTCGACCCGGGCCTGTTGGCATTCCGGCGATATCCATTTCGGGTCTTGCGTCGAAAGCGAGGCCCCATAATCCACCGGAGAGCTCACACATCCAGTTGCCAACGTGGCTAGCACCACCAACACCACAAGTCTCATCCCGGGTCTTCTCCGCGGCATTTTCGAGAGCACAGACCCTCCTTGCTACACGGGGAAGGCCGGCGCAAGGCGGTTGACCCGGCAGGCCATCCGGCCGATAGGTCCGCTAAAAACCTCGAGAACCCCATGATCACACAGCTCCACGATGCGACGACGGCCGAAGTTGAGCCCGTTTCCGATGCCGACGCCGCCTGGCAGGACGACATCCGCGCCGGCGTGCGCCATGTGCGCGATCTGGCCGTGCTGCCACTGTCGCCGGGCGAACGCGCGGCGGCCCAGGAAGCAGTCTCCCGCCACAAGGTGCGCATCCCCAAATCCTATCTCGACCTGATCGACTGGGAAGACCCCGCCGATCCTATCCGGGCGCAAGTCATCCCGTCTCCCGACGAGCTGGTGACCGGCGAAGGCGAGCTCGACGACCCGATCGGCGACCACGCCTTCAGTCCGGTGCCCAGGCTGACGCATCGCCATGCCGACCGGGTGCTGCTGTTTCCCACCTATCAATGCGCGGTCTATTGCCGCTTCTGCTTCCGCAAGGAGTCCCTGACCTCGATCGGACGCGGCTATACGCGCGAAGCCCTGGAGCCGGCGCTCGCCTATATCGCTTCCCACCCCGAGATCCGCGAGGTGATCCTGACTGGCGGCGACCCGCTCTCGCTGCCCGACAAGGCGCTCAGCGAAATCCGCGCCCGCATCGAGGCGATCGCGCATGTGCGGCTGATGCGCATCCACACCCGCGTACCGGTCGCGCTGCCTTCACGCATCACGCCAGGGCTGGTCGCTGCCTTGCAAGGCCGGCTGATGATCACGGTCGTCACTCATTTCAACCATCCGCGCGAGATCACCGATGCGACCGAGGCGGCCTGCCGTGGCTTGCGGCAGGCGGGTTTCGTGCTGCTCAACCAGAGCGTCCTGCTCAAGGGCGTCAACGACACTGTCGAGGTGCAGGAAGAACTCTGCCGCGAGCTGATGTACCGCCTGGGGGTAAAGCCCTATTACCTCCACCATGGCGACCTCGCGCGCGGCATGGCGCACCGCCGCACCACGATCGCCGAAGGCCAGGCGCTGGTGGCCGCGCTGCGCGCGCGCCTGTCCGGCATCTGCAATCCGGTCTACGTGCTCGACCTGCCCGACGGTGGCGGCAAGGTGCCGATCGGGCCGGGTTACGTGGAAGACCGCGACGGCGGCAACTGGCGCATTCGTGGGCAGGATGGAAAGGTGAGGGAATACACCGAAGTGGTGAGCCAGCTCTGAGCCGACATTCCCGGCGGGCGGCCGTGCAATCAGGCGTTGTCGCGCCCCCGGCATAAATGCATATTGTGAGCGGTTCGCGGTTGCGGAGCATGGGCGGGTGGCAGTGGCAGGCAGCAGTCAAGGCGTTGTGTCCCAACGGCAATTCGTCGACACCGGGGTTCAGCGCTGCGTGCTGGACACGGCAGGCCTGGCGCCTCGGCAAGCCCTTGCGTTGTGGCAGGAGAATATCGGCCTGCTCTACGACGTTCGCCTGCGCAATGCCGGCGATGACCGGTTTCATTTCCACGCCGATGCCTTTCACTTCGGCGAGATCGTTCTCACCTCGTATAGGTGCATCGCGCAAAGCTTCGACCGCTCGCGCGCCCGGATCGGCCGCGACGGCCTCGATCACATCACTGTGCAGGTCTGCCTGCGCGGAAGCCATGGACGGCGCGATGGCGCATCGGATGAAAAGGCCTCGTCGGGGGACCTGATCGTGGCCGACCTGGCACAGGCCCAGTCGACGGGCACGTCCGATTTCGACAGCCTCAACCTGACCATGCCGCGCCGCCTGCTGGCGCCATTCCTAAAGGCGCCGGACGAGCACAATATGCGCGTCATTTCCGGCAACGCGCCGTTGGCGGCGCTGTTGGGTGGGCATCTTGTGGGCCTCTACGGGGCCGCGCCCGCAATGAGCCGTCAGGACGCCGAGGCGGTGATCGGGCCGACGCTGGAACTCGCCGCCGCAGCCGTGAATGCGCGCCTCTCGGCAGAGACGGCGGGCCGGGGGCTGGGGCTCAGCCCGCGCTACATCAGGCGCCTTTTCGCCGAAGAGGGGCAGGGGTTTTCCGACTATGTCATGCAAAGACGGCTGGAGCGGGTCCACCGGCAGCTCGCCAGCCCGCTTTTTTCAGCAAGGCCGATCGCCGACCTCGCTTTCGAGGCGGGGCTGGTCGAACCCTCGACCTTCTACCGGCAGTTCCGGTCCCGCTATGGCATGACCCCATCGGAGGTGCGCGCCGGCCGCGCGCCGTAAGACGCATGCGGCCGCTCACGCATGGCAAACCCGGTCACCTGTTCCGTCAGTGCCACTTGCCTGTGCCGCCAGTGCGATACGCCTTTATCGCCGGTGCGGGCATGGTCGCGCCGGCGGACGCGGGTGCAACGGCATGCGCGGGAGCGGGGGCGAGCGGCCAGGCCTCCGTGACATCGGAAAGCTGGCCCTGGAGATAAAAATGCGTGCGGCGAGAAGCTTGATACTGGGCATTACGGTTTTCTGCGCAATTCTTCCGACCGAGGTCTTCGCGGCCTACAAATGCATGAATCCGGCAATCTGCAGGGCGGTCTGCGGCAGCGAAACATGCGGCAAGATCGCCGCGCGCGATCCCGACATGAAGGCGCTGGACCTGTCCAAAGGCGCGTCCGGGCAGATCGCCGCTTCCAGCAGCGGGTCTTCGTCCGGGACCAGCTCGAGAAAAACCTACACCTGTTCGAACCCGGCGATCTGCATCGCGGTCTGCGGCAAGAAGACCTGTCCGTAACCAGAACGGACTCGGCGTATCATCAGAGGCGCCGGCGCGCTGCGCCGGCGCCTTTCGTGCGTGCACGCGGTCGGCGTGCCGGAACGCGGCGGCATTCCCAGCCTGGTTCCTCTCGCTAATATTCGTGGGCGAGGACTTCAGTCCTGGCCGCCGAGCCCCTGATTTTTCTCCTTCAAAAGAAACTCATCGCGCCCGGGAATAAAGCGCGGGGCTGCAGGGTCTTCACTGTAGCGGGCCAATCTGACGGCCCGCGCCGAGGAAACGAAACAAGGACCTAGCCAAAATGACCAAGCTCGCTCTCAGCGTGGCTGCCATGATGCTTGCCTCGAGCGCTGCCTTCGCCGGCAGCGATCATGGCGCCAATAACGCCAACCAGCCGGTCGCTCCGGTCGACACCAATGCCACCGGCTCGATCGCCTACACCGCACGCCCCAATGGCGCCGACACCAAGATAAAGACGGGGCCGAGCCAGGGGTCGGTGCAGGACATCATCACCAGACACAACAACGACAGCCTCTGGGGTCGCTGAATTCATGGGGCCGGGCCGGCTCCCGACGGGTACCGGCCTCTCCTCGTCATTCCTTCCAGGACTTTGGCCATTCGCGACTTTTAGCCACCACCTCGAACAGGAGATCACCATGTTCACCATGACACGCCGCACAGTGCTTGGCACCGCCGCCGCTGCTGCTGCCTTCGGCCTTGCCGGTAAGCTTGAATTCATCCGTCCGGCCTTCGCGCAAGCTCCGGTGGAGCCCACCGTCGGCTTCTACGGATACAAAGTCGGCGATATCGAGATCACCGCCATCTATGACGGCATCTGGCGCAAGCCGCACGACCCGGCCTTCATCAAGGATGTCTCGGTCGAGGACACCAAGGCAGCACTCGCCAAAGCGGGGCTGACCACCGACTTCATGCCCATCCCGCTCACTGTCGTCGTGCTCAAGATGGGCGGCAAGCTGATCATGATGGATGCCGGCTCGGGCGTCGGCCAGTGGCAGGCCAATGCCACGCATCTGCCGGCCAACATGGCCGCGGCCGGCATCGACTACAACGCGATCGACACCGTCATGATCTCGCATTTCCACCCCGATCATGTCTGGGGCCTGATGGAAAAGGGCACCAACGCGCCGGTGTTCCCCAATGCCGAGCTCATCGTCAACGCCACCGAATACAAGTGGTGGACCGACCCAAGCCGGCTGGCCAAGCTGCCCGAGGGCCGCAAGCCGGCGGGCAAGCGCATCGCCGAGAACTTTCCGAAATGGAAGAACTGGAAGCTGGTCGAGGACGGCGCCGAGGTCACGCCCGGCATCCAGATCATCGCCGCGCCCGGCCACACACCAGGCCATTCTGTCTACCTGGCCAACTCCGGCAAGGAGCAGATCATGATCTCGGCCGACACTATGTATGTGCCGGCGCTGCTGGCGCCGCATCCGGAGTGGCAGGGCGCTTACGACCAGGACGGACCGACGGCAATCGCCACGCGCCACAAGATCATCGACCGGGTGATATCGGACAATATCCGCATTTCCGGGTCGCACTTCCCGTTCCCGGGCACCGGCACCTTCGTCAAGGACGGCAAGGCATACGGATTTACCCCGGTCCAGATCTGAGCACGAGCTTCCAACGCAAGCGAGAAAGACAATGAAACGATCCCTTTTGAGCAGAAATGCCCTGTCGGGCAGACATGCCCTGTTCGGCCTGCTCGGCGCCATTGCCGTGCTGACCGTGCTTCCCGTTGCGACAATCATGCCGGCCCATGCGGTCGACGACATCGAAGGCGCCGACGCGCCGGATCTCACCGCCATCAAGGCCAAGATCGATGCCAAGGACTATTCCGGCGCATTGGCCGAGCTGCGCGATCTGGCGCAGGACACGCAGCAGGCGGACGTCTACAACCTGCTCGGCTTCACCCTGCGCAAGACCGGCGACTACAAGACCGCGCTCACCTACTACACCAAGGCGCTGGAGCTGAAGCCCGACCACAGAGCCGCCCGCGAATATCTGGGCGAGCTCTATGTCGAGACCGGCGACATGGACAAGGCCAAGGAGCAGCTGGCCTCCCTGCAGCAGCTGTGCCCGGCCGGGTGCGACGAGCTTTCCGACCTGCGGCAGGCCATCGACACCAAGGTGACGAAGTAGGACCTTTTCTCTTCCCCACAAATGGGGAGAGCTGGCTCGGCGTAGCCGAGACGGAGCAGGGGCGTTGGCACCGAACTCGCCCCTTCGTCCACCACGGTTGGGCGCTCGTGGCTGGCGCGCTTTGCCGGAGCCGGCATCCTCTCCCTCGCGCCGGCTCCGGCCTTTTCAACATCAGGCGCTTGGCGCCTGCCCGTGCCAAAAAGATCGGAGGCTGACCATGACATTGACCGAACGCTCCGCGAAGCTGCAGGGTCTTGCCGCTAAATACCACCTCGGGGACGTGGGCCTGCTTGCCGGCCGCCTGCTTCTGTCTCTCATCTTTTTGCATGAGGGCGCCACGCTGGCCGCCCATTTCAATGCCGCCGCCAAAGCCATGGCAGCGCTTGGTGTCAACCTGCCGCTGTTTGTCGCCACCGTAGCGTTGCAACTGGGGGCAGGGCTCTCCCTCGCGTCAGGCCTGCTGACGCGGCTTGGCGCCATCGCGCTCGGCCTGTTCTGTTTGGCAACGGCCATGCTGTTCCACACCAATTTCGGCAGCCAGAACGAACTGCTGCATTTCGAAAAGGACCTGGCGATATCGGGCGGCATGTTCGTGCTGGCCGTTGCCGGGGCCGGCAGGGTCTCGCTGGACCGGCTGTTGGCGCTCCATCTGCGGCAGCGCCAGCGCGGCGAGGACATGCCGGCCGCGTTGCCCACAGCGGAGACCCAATTGCCAGTGGACGTGAAGCAGCTGGTTTGAACGGCGCCGCCTTCGCATTCGCCCAGCGGAGCGCCGCGCCTATTTCCCGCGCTTTGCTGGAACCAGCCTTGACCCCCCGCATTGCTTTAGCAGGGGCTCAAGGAGCGCGGCGTGAAAGCATTGTTGGGACTGGTCTGCGGTTTCGTTTTGACCCTTGCGGTGTTCGGTAGCGGTCTGGCCTTCGCCGTCTGGCTAATCACCGCGAACCCACCGCGCCAGGCACCGGCCACCGTCAGTATGGCGGAGCTTTGGACCAAAACGGCGCGGCCGGTGGACAGAACGGCGCAGAATCTCGAGCGCCTGCCGGCCGAGCAGCCCGCGCCCGCCAATATCGAGCCCAAGCGCCAGGCCGGGGAGACCGATCCCACCGCCACCGGCGCCATCGCGCCCGCCACGGCCGAACTGCCGCAGCCGCATGTCGCCTGGTGCGCGAGCCGCTACCGCTCCTACCGGCCGCAGGACAACAGCTACATGTCCTATAGCGGGCAGCAGCGCCCCTGCATCTCGCCCTATCTCGACGCCGACCGTGCCGCGCCGCCCGCCGCCGAGGCCAGCTACGTCGAGGACAACGGCACTGGGCCGGGCGCCTATGCGGCCGCTGGCGATGATGACCATGTCGCCTCCTGCTTCAGCCGCTACCGCTCCTACCGCCCGGAAGACAACAGCTACCAGCCCTATTCCGGCGGGCCGAGGCGGCAATGCCAATAGCGGGCGCTGCGCTTTCCGGCTGCATTCCACGCAAAATTCCACTCCGGCAAGGGTTTCTACCACGCTGCCTACCACGCCCACACAAACACCACGCCCTTATCAAGCCGCCAACAGCGCAACAACGGACCGAGACGGTCGTGCGCTGAACGACCTGTCACTGCAAGATCCAGTGGGATCGCGGTTGGCCGGTTTCGCCTGAAACAACAAACACGGTCCCATGAACGCGGGCGGGCGGCGCGTCGGGGCCAAATGTCAACTTCAAAAGATGGAAACCGAAATGAAGAAGATCGTATTGACCGTTGCCTCGTTGTTGTTCGCCTCCGGCATGGCTTTTGCCGGCAGCGACCACTTTGGCTCCGACTTCATCCCTGCCGCAAGCAGCTATCCAACCGCCCATGCCATGATGTCGGGCGGCGCCAAGGCGGTTGTCCCGAGCGTCACAAACAGCATCACTGACAGCGCAATGGGGGCAAACTCGAACTCCGACATGCCTGCACAGGGCTATGGTCAGGGCGTCTGGGGACGCTGACAACAAAGCCGGCCGCCGCGGCCGGCATCCAGGCGGCGGGGGGACCCGCCGCCTGGATCATTTCGCTCCATGACCGGGCTCTGCCCGGCGCGCCTCGTGTCATCCCAATCTCCAACGACCCGGCCCGGCGATCACGCAAATTCTTTGGATCGTTCGGAGGCGGGCGGCGTTCAGATGCTACCCAATGGAGGATTTGAGAAATGGGCGACGACCAACGGCATGGGAAAATCCGGGAGCGCGCCTATCGGATCTGGGAGCGCGAAGGCGGCGGCGACCCCGAGCAGCACTGGCATCGCGCGGAGGCCGAGATCGACAGGGAGCTGTCGATGGCGGCGGGCAACGCGCCGCCGCGCGAGATTGCCAGCACCGACGTGCTTACGGTCGAGGAGCTGGCCATGCGCACCGGCATATCAGGCAAGCAGGCACAGGACCTGATCGACAGGCTGGGCAACGACCGCGCCGCGATCGAACAGGCAGCACTCGGGCTGAAGGGCAAGCGGCGGCGAAATCCCGGTCAGGGAGAGGCCAAATGATCCGCAAACTCAAGGACGGAAAATACCGGCTCTATTCGCGCAAGAAGGATGAGAAGACGGGCAAGCGACGGAACCTGGGGACTTTCGATAGCCGCGAGGCGGCGGAGAAGCATGAGCGCGAGGTGCAGTATTTCAAGCGCCATTGAGGAAATCGACTCGTTGGTCCTTTATTCTCGGCGTTGTCCCTGCCGCTCACAAAATCCGACCCACCAATTGTAGGCTGCATTGGATTTTGGAACACGAGGCAGATGCCAATCGTGATGCGAAGATGCGGCCCTTGCCCTCGCCACGAGGACATATAGGGCATATAGTTGAAGATCGCCGGCTCGGACCTGACAAGCTGGCGATTGAGAGCGGAGACGTCGCTTTAACTACGGCGCGCTTCTAACTCGGGTTGTTTCACACGCTCTCATAATTGCCCGCCGCGGCCGGCCTCTGCTTTGCGCGATCCCGGTCGCTATTGCATCTATCACTGAAGGAGAACTGAGCTTTTCACTGGAGGAGAAGTCGTCATGCATTACCTTCCCAGACGTGAATTCATCGTTCAAGGCGGGGCAGCCCTCGCAGCGTTGGCGTCCTTTCAATCGCGGATTGCCTCTGCCTTTCCAAGCCGGGCCGGCGAGGAAGTCATCAAATGGTTGGATCAGCTGCCGCCGAACCCGGTTCCGGAAGTCATCAAAAATCAGCTGGTGTGGGAGGATCTCGATTCCTGGGTGACGCCCAACGACAAGTTCTTTTCAATCGCGCATTTCGACCGGCCGGTGATCGACGAAAGCACCTGGAAACTCGAAATCGGCGGCTCCGTTAAAAAGCCGACAACCCTGACGCTCGCCGACATCAAGGCTCGACCGCGCCAGGAAGTCACCTTCACGGTCGAATGTTCGGGCAATACCGGTCTGCCGTTTTTCAATGGCGGCATTGGCAATGCGCGCTGGGCGGGCACGCCGCTCGCGCCGATCCTCACGGAGGCCGGAGTCCTCGACACTGGTATCGAGGTCGTCTTCTGGGGCACCGATAAAGGGGAAATCAAGCGGGCCGACGACGTCAAGTTCACGCAGAATTTTGCGCGCAGCATGTCACTTCCCGACGCCATGGATCCCAAAAACATCCTTTGCTACGAGATGAATGGGTCCCCCTTGCCTCCTGACAACGGCTTCCCGCTGCGGCTGATTGCGCCGGGATGGTACGGGATCGCGAACGTCAAATGGATCAAGCGCATAGACGTGAACGATCAGCGCTTCGAGAACCGGTTCATGGGACGCGATTATGTCACGCTGCGCGAGGAAGACCACAACGGCGAGACAGTATGGGTGGAAACTTCGGTCGGGCGGGCGAGGCTGAAATCGGCACCGGCCCGGGTCACTCATATCGGCGATGACTACCGGATCGTCGGGGCCGCCTGGGGCGCACCGGTCGACCGGGTCGAGGTGAAGATCGATGACGGGCCATGGATGCCGGCGGCCATCGACGAAACCGACAAGGCGGACTTTGCCTGGAAACTATGGTCCGTCGACTGGCCCAAGCCTTCCGCCGGAGAGCACGCCGTCACCTCGCGCGCGGTTGATACGGGAGGGCAGGTCCAACCCGCAATGGACGATCCCATCATTGCCAAGAAGCATACCTATTGGGAAAGCAACGGTCAGGTGACGCGACGTATCAACATTCACTGACTGGCGGGCAGTCGTATCAAAGTGTCTGAGAGCGATGTGCCCCCATGTCTTTGGCATGGGGTCACCCACATCCGACCAGGCGCCGGCCTGAAGCTGGCCAGAGACGATGCGATGACGACTCCATCGCAGCGCCAAGAGCGGTGTTTAGTGACCTGCGCGGACGCGGAGAAAACTTGAACGGCTGGCGTTCCTCGTCCTTCGCCGAGCCCGGTGGCCGTCACCGAGCTCGACTTTATGCGCGACGAGGACGGCGCCACGCCGTGACCCAATGGACCAAGGACCAGCTGAAAGGAGTGCCGGAGCACCGAGACTGAAGGGCCCGACCGTGGCCCTTTTCGAAAGGAGAGTGAGATGATCCGAAAGTGCCCGGACAAGGGCAATTCGCCGTGCCTGAGGGTGGTAGTGCTTAGTGACTTCGGCCAACCGAGAGTCTAGGCTGGCATCGGTTCTGTCAGCGCGAAGACCGTCACATGCCCCGCTTTCTTGCCGTCTACACCATGAAGCCTGAAGACCTTGCCCGCTTTCGCAGCCTGCCCAAGCCCGAGCAAGATGCGATTGATAGCGTCGGCCTACAGCAGTGGACGGACTGGGAGGAGAGAAATGCCGCATCTTTCCCCGATCGCGGCGGCATGGTCGGGAGGACGACGCGCGTTACCAAGGATGGGGTCGCAGACGCCGTGAACCCTTTCTGCGGCTACATTGTCGTCGAGGCCGATACAATCGATGCCGCCGCCCGCCTGTTCGAAAGCCATCCGCATTTCACCGTCTTCCCGGGAGACGGCGTGGACATCATGCCTTTCGTCACTGACCCTCAATGACTTGAAACTCCGGCTGTCGCTTTCTGATGTCGAAGGCTGTCTGTCAGCTCTCGGGGAACTTTTCCCCCGCGGAACCGATCCTGGCGGTTCGCGTCAGATTCAGGTTGAGAGCACGCTGACTTCCTGAAGTCCCCAAAACGTTTCCGGCCCCTTTGAGTTCTCGGGGAGGGATCGTTGGGGCGGCGCTGATCAAGCCGGTCGCGCCTCTTCGACGTTGCGCGCGCTCCAATGGCGCCAGATGACGGGAATGGTCAGAACCAGGCCGAGTAGGGACGAATAGAGTTCGGGCGCCACCAGAAGCAGGGCGGCCAAGACCAGCAACACGTTTTCCCATGGCCGGGTGCGCACGAGCAGGTAGCGCGAGAGGGCGGCCCCCAGGCAGGTGATGCCGAGCACGCAGCCAAAGAAAGCCAGGAAGAAGTTCGGCCAGGTGAAATCTTTCGTCACCAGCAGAAGCGACGGCGAGAAGACAAAGACAAAGGGCACCAGCGCCTTGCCGAGCCCGAGCCGAAAGGCAGTGTTGCCGGTCTTGAATGGATCAGCTCCCGCCATGCCGGCGGCAGCGTAGGCAGCCAGCGCAACCGGCGGCGTGATGTCAGCCAGCAGGCCATAATAGAAAACGAAGAAGTGGGCGACGATCGGCTCGGTGCCGAGCATCACCAGTGCCGGCGCGGCAATCGTCACCATGATGATGTAGTTCGCTGTCGTCGGGATGCCGCAACCCATCAGGATGCAGACCACGCCGGTCATGATCAGCGTGAACAAAAGGGTCAGCCCGTGCGTCGAGAAGATCGCTTCGGGGATAAAGGTGCCGAACAGCAGCGACAGATGGCCTGCCGTCGAAGTGACGATGTAGGACAGCTTGAAGCCGACGCCGGTCAGGGTGACGACGCCGACGACGATGCCGACCGTGGCGGCGGCAGCGCCGACGGCGAGCGCATACTTGGCGCCGTCGCGCAGGCACACCACGATGTCGGCGACAGACATGCGCCGGCGCGGGTTAAACAGGCCGACCAGGATGCACAGGGTAATGCCCCAGAAGGCAGCCATGTAAGGCGTATAACCCGCAAGAAGCACGCCGATCAGGACGACGAGAGGGATGATGGTCGGCCAGTCCCGTTTCAATGCCTCGACCACGTCGGGCATCTCGTCCGGCCGCAGGCCGCGCAAGCCGGTGCGCTTGGCCTCGAAATGCACCTGCATGAACACGCCGAAGAAGTGCATGAAGGCCGGCACTATCGCTGCCAGGATGATGGTCGTGTAGGGCAGTTCGAGGAACTCGATCATCAGGAAGGCGGCGGCTCCCATGATCGGCGGCGTCACCTGCCCGCCGGTGGAGGAAGCCGCCTCCACCGCGGCGGCGAAATGCTTCTTGTAGCCGAGCCGGATCATCGCCGGGATGGTAAGCGAGCCGACGGTGACGGTGTTGGCGACCGACGAGCCAGAGATCATGCCAAACAGGGCCGAGCCGAAGATCGATACCTTGGCCGGACCACCGGCGTAGCGGCCGGCGACCCATGCCGCGCAGTCGAGAAAGAGCTGGCCGAGACCGATGCGGGTGGCGAAGACGCCAAACAGGACGAAGTGGAAAACGTAGGTGGCGACGACGCCGAGCGCGATGCCGTAGATGCCTTGCGTCGTCAGGTAGAGGTGGTCGACGAGCTGGGAGACGGACGCGCCGGGATGCACCAGGATGCTCGGCATATAGGGGCCGAACAGCGCATAAGCCATGAAGAGGATGGCGATGATGGGCAGCGGGATGCCGACGGACCGGCGCGTCGCTTCCAGCAGGAGCAGAATGAGGGTCAGCCCGAGCACCACGTCCGTCGTCGTGGGGTTGCCGACGCGGAAGGCAAGATCGTCGAGCGGGATCATCGGCACGTGCAGGACCGCTATCACCGCGGCAAGCGCCAGCAGCCAGTCGAAAACCGGTATGCCGAGCGGCCGCAGAAAGCTGGATTGGGCGGGCTGGTCGTAGCCCTTCTTCACCAGAGGGAAGACGAGGAAGATCAGCGACAGCACCATCGACAGGTGGATGCCCCGGTGCAGCATCTCCTGCAGCAAGCCGAATCCAGCCGTGTAATAGTGAAACAGCGACAAGGCCACCAGGAGGAAGCCGACCAGCCAGCCGGCGGCCCGGGTCAGCGGCCGGAACCGGATCTCGGAGTCGAATTTCTCCTCCAGTTCGCGAGCCTTTTCCTCGTCGAACTCCATGCCGGAAAGCCTGATTTTGTCGTCGTCGCTCATAGTCGGTTCCGTATCCTGAATCCCCAGACAAACGAGGCGGAAAGCACGCCTTCCGCCTCGTTGTCGCCAGTCTGTTGATGGCCTCTTATTTCAGGGCGCCGACTTCCTTGTAGAATTTCTCCGCGCCCGGATGGAACGGAATGCCGGCGCTGGTGACCGCGTTCTGGAGCGTGATCAGCTTGCCCTTGGCATGACCAGCCTGCAGCGCCTTCTGGGTCTCGTCGCTGTAGAGCGACTTGACGATCTTGTAGATGAGGTCATCGGTCTGCTTGGCGCTGGTCACCCATTGCGCGGCGACCGAAATGGTCTTGGTCTCGCCGACATTCTTGTAGGTGCCCGCGGGCACGATGTCGGTCGAGAAGAACTTCTGTTCGGACAGGAGCTTGTCGGCCTCGGGGCCGGTGATCGGCACCAGCGTGATGTTCTTGGTGCTGGCAAGCTCGACGATGGCGCCGGTCGGATAGCCGCCGACGAAGAAATAGGCGTCCATGGCGCCGTCCTGCAGGCGCTCGCCGGCCGGGCCGGGCTTGAGATATTCGGGCTTTACGTCCTTCTCCGTTAGACCGTAGGCGCCGAGCACCAGGCGCGCATCAACGATGGTGCCGGAACCCGGCTCGTCGAGGGAGACGCGCTTGCCCTTCAGATCCGCCACAGTCTTGATGCCGGCGTCGGCGCGCGCGACCAGATGGATGGTTTCAGGATAGAGCGTCGCAATGAGGCGCAGATCCTCTACCTTGGGCTTGCCCTCGTAGAGGCCGGTGCCCGAATGCGCCCAGTAGGCGACATCGGATTGCGTGAAGCCCGATTCGGAAGCGCCCGACTGGATGGCGCTGATGTTGGCCACCGAACCGTTGGAGGACGTGGCGCTGGCAACCAGGCCCTCGACGCCGGCCGGCCCCGTCGCCGAGATCGCGTTGGCGATCAGCCCGCCCACCGGATAGTAGGTGCCGGACGTGCCGCCGGTGCCGATACGGAAAAAAGCCTGCTGCGCGCGCGCCGGCGAAAACCCTGCCGCGGCCAGCGCCAAAGTGCCCGCGCCGACGGAAAAGACGCGACGGTTGATCGAAACAGTCATACTACCTCCCGGTCAAAGATCGGCAGGATGTTGCATCAACCCAAGGATTGTCAACCTGCGCGCGCCTTTCGGGAGGGGATCTGTCGTCGCTGGCGGTGCCCCCTCCCTGTTGCCGTCATGGCGCATTTTGAGATCTAGCTTGTCGATTGAACGGCGGTAATCCGCTTGCTGACGCGGCGCTATCAACACATTCCGCGTGTTGTCAGCCGGCATCCGCAACTGGCGGTTAGCCGACCCTCCAATTTCTGGCGGCTTCCAAGGTGCCAGCCGTCTTTATTAACCATTTGTTAACCATTCGGCCGGCACCCTTTAACCATTGAGTAAGGATTCGCCAGCCGTGACCTTTGCCGCTCCCCTGGAGACCAAATCCATTCGCTTTCGCGCCCGTTCGTTCGTCGCTTTCACGCTGACGCCGGAGGCGCCGATCGGTGCTTGGCTGGAGGGGCTGGATCATTGGATCGGCAATTCGCCGGGCTATTTCTCAGGGCGGCCGGTGGTGCTCGATCTCAATGCGCTGAAGCCTGCGGCCGACGAGATCGCGGCGCTGGTCGCTTCGCTCGGCACGCGTGGCATCCGGGTCTATGCCATCGAGCTCGAAGGGGCCTCGCTCGGGCCCGAGCTGCCGCCGCTGCTGGCCGGCGCCAAGGAGGCCACTTCAGATGGCCTGCTGGCGCAGCCCGGCCGCAACGGCAAGGCAGGCCTGGCGGAAGAGGCCGGCAAGACGGAAGCGGTGTCTTCGGAACGCGGCAAGGAAACGGGCAAGCCCGACGAGGGCAGGGCCGAGGCTGGAAGGGTCAAGGCAGCCAAGACAGAACAGCAAGCCGGCGCGGCGGAGCCGGCCCTGGCCGGAACGCTGATGGTCAAGTCGCCCCTTCGCTCGGGCCAGTCGATCTTTCATCCGCATGGCGATGTCATCGTGCTTGGATCGGTCGCTTCCGGTTCCGAGATCATTGCGGCGGGCTCGATCCATGTCTACGGCACGCTGCGCGGCCGCGCCATTGCGGGCTCGGAAGGCAATATTTCGGCGCGCATCTTCTGCCGCAGGAACGAGGCCGAACTGCTCGCCATCGACGGCTGGTACACCACGGCGGAGGACATGGAAGGCGCCTCGCGCGGCAAGCCGGTGCAGGCCTTCCTCGAAGACGGCGTGCTGCGCGTCGTGCCGCTGAACTAGGGCGCCGGGATGAAAACGCCGGACCAGTTCTTGTTTTGCGCGACCGCGAACAGGACGTTCAGGTCCGCAAGGTTGGGACCGGTTTCGCGTGGGATGATGGCAGGTTCCAACAATAGCCGTGCGATGCACGGAGCAATAACAAACGACAACATCAGGCGACGGAGGCTTTTTTCATGGGCAAGGTAGTGGTGGTCACCTCAGGCAAGGGAGGTGTCGGCAAGACGACCTCGACGGCCGCATTGGGGGCCGCGGTCGCCAGGACCGGCAAGAAAGTGGCGCTGGTCGATTTCGACGTCGGCCTGCGCAATCTCGACCTGATCATGGGCGCCGAACGGCGCGTGGTGTTCGACCTCGTCAATGTCATCCAGGGCACGGCCAAGCTGTCGCAGGCGCTGATCCGCGACAAGCGCGTCGATACGCTGTTCCTGCTGCCGGCCTCGCAGACGCGCGACAAGGACGCGCTGACCGAAGAAGGCGTCGGCGAGGTGATCGAGAAGCTGCGCTCGGTGTTTGACTATGTGTTCTGCGACAGCCCGGCCGGCATCGAGCGCGGCGCGCAGCTCGCCATGCGCTTCGCTGACGAGGCGGTCATCGTCACCAATCCGGAAGTGTCGTCGGTGCGCGATTCCGACCGCATCATCGGCCTGCTCGACGCCCGCACCATGCGTGCCGAACAGGGCGAGCAAATCGCCAAGCACGTGCTGGTGACGCGTTACGATGCCGGCCGCGCGGCTCGCGGCGAGATGCTGTCCATCGACGACGTGCTGGAAATCCTGTCGGTGCCGCTGCTCGGCATCATCCCGGAGAGCCAGGATGTGCTCAGGGCCTCCAATCTCGGTTCGCCGGTGACGCTGAGCGATCCGCTGAACGCCGCCGCCAAAGCCTATATCGAAGCGGCGCGGAGACTGGAAGGCGAAGACCTGCCGGTCGTGGTTCCCTTCGAGCGCAAGGGCTTCCTCGACAGGCTGCTCGGAAGGAGGGCGGCATGAACATTCTCGACCTCTTCAAGCGGCGCTCCAGCGCGCCCGTGGCGCGTGAGCGGCTGCAGGTGCTGCTCGCCTACGAACGCCGCAGCCGTGGCCAGCCCGATCTCGTCTCCGTGCTGCGCGAGGAGATCATGGCCGTCATCGCCAAGCACGTGCAGATCGACCAGGACTATCTGCAAATCTCGATGGACCGCGGCGAGACCATGTCGACGCTGGAAATCGACATCCAGATCCCCAACAAAAGCGCCGTGCCGCTGGCCATGGCGGGCTGACTTTTACCCTCCCCTTGTGGGGAGGGTCGCTGCAAGCAGCGGGCGGAGTTGGCGCGGCGCTACAGGACGAGCATCCTTCAGCGCCAGCGCCTCAGTCCTACCTTCCACGAGGGGAAGGTAGGATCCAGGATTTTCCGCATCAGATTCCACCCAGAAATCGGGTGCGTCAATTCTGCAAAAAGACGGCCGCGGCACTGGTCGCCCGCCGCATCCCAACCCCAAATGTCCAAACTTTACGCTCCCCCTAATGGGGGGCTTCCCCTGCGCAATCAGTGGATGTAAGCATACATATTAGCCAATTATTAAATACTGAATGGGGTATGCGTAAAGGGCATTCGTTATGAATTTCAAGGGTCTGATCAAGCGTGCCGAAGACGTAGATGATGCACTCCAGGAGCTGCAGGCCGATCTGGCGGACGCTCTGGATGCCAGCCTCGATACCGAATACGACGCGCCGCCGGACAGCGGCTATATCCCAGATTCCGCGCCAGGAGCCGAGGCCTCGGCACCCGAGGCCAATGCGGATGATGCGGATAATCCGGACGGCGCGGGCAACGCCGACGATACCGAAACCGCACCACGACTGACGCCCCATACCCAGACCCGGATGGCGGCATTGAGTGCCTTCGAAGGGATGTTCCATGACGCCAGGAACTATATGGACGAGATCAACGGCAAATTGTCGGAGATCGCTACCTCACACCATTTGACGCGCGAATTCCTCAACATCCTCCACACCGATATTCTTCGCGCCAACGAGCTGGAGCTCGCAAATGGCGACCTGGTCGCGGAACAAAGAACGCTGTCGGAAAAGCTGCACGACACGGCAAGAAAGCTGCGCGAGCGTGAAAGCGCCTGCGAATTGCTGCAACAGCGCGAGACAAGCCTGGTCCAGGACAGGGAGGCGCTTCGCGCAGCGCTCGCAGCGGCCAGGCTGGAACTTGCCGAGACGGCCAATGCGAGCGCAAAACGCGACGCGGAGTTCGGCGACATCGCCAAGCGGCTGACGGCCAGGGCGGTCGAGGCCAACAGGCGCCTGCGCGAGAGCAAGATGCTGCGGGAAAAACATGTCAGCCTGTCGATCGAGCTCGACAAGGCGCTGAAGCGGGAAACCCAGACGCGCCACAGGCTCGACGAGCTCTCGACGATCCATGCCAGCGAAGCAGCGCGGCTTGCCGAACTGCTGACCGCGCTCGGCAAGAGCGAAAAGGAGGAGATAAGGCTCCAGAAGTCACTCGAGACCGCGCAGGCGAAGCTGTCGGAAATGACCGAAGCGGCCAGCATGATGGAAGACGACAGGCAAGCTGAGCTCGCCCGCAGCCAGACGGAAATGCGCGGATTGCGTTCCGAGATCCAGGACCTGCAATCACGGCTGGAGCGGGCCTCGCACGAGAACAGCGAGGCCACAGCCGAGATCGCCAGGCTCAAGACCGACTTGAACGACACGCTGGCCGAAAAGAAAATCGCCGATCAAAGGTTGTCCTCGCTCACCGACGAGAACGAAAACGACAAGACGAGCCTTTCGAAAGCGAACGCCAATCTTTCGCAGCTTGCGCTGCAACAAGCATCGGAACAGATACAGCTGGATGTCCAGAGGCAGGAATGCGAGGACCTCAAAGCTGAAATCGCGTCGCTCAATGCGCGGATCAAGGAATTGCTGCCTTACGAGCGGCTTCACAAGGCCACCAACGGCAGATCGCGCGAGGCCGACGTGGTCGACATCGCCGCCGTTGTGGCGGAGAAAGCCCGTGGAACGGGCAGGCGGCGCATCCGCAGGAACCTCCGCGCCACGCCGTAGCTCATTTCGCCGGCATGGCCGCAGGTCCCGCTGCGGGGCAGCGTTCCGCGCCCGCTGCCTCAACGCGATCGCACGCCGCCGCGGCGCAAATCGCTGAACTGAGCGAGCGGGAGGCTGTCTTGGCCGTCAAGACGGCGCCAAGCCATCTGCTCGGCTGCGAAGCGTTAGCCGCAGCAAGGTTGGGGTCCGGCCGAAGGTCCGCAGCAGGCCTTGGCTTTCCTTTCCTCCTCCAGCCAGCGGTCGCGCGGCTTGCAGCTTGCCGGCCGCGGCGAAAGCTCGACATGCACCGCATCACCCGCGAGCCGGGGGAGCGCGGCGCGGTAGAGCTGCATCGGGCGCACGCCGTCGCTGACTTCGAAAGTAAGCTTGGCGGAATGGTCGAGGCCGACATGCTCCGTCACCTTGCGGATGATCGCCGAGAATTTCCCGGCCGGCATATGCGTGCGGTCCTCCTCGACGTCCCAGAGCTGCACGAAGATCTCGGCCCAGGATTCCGGGTTTGCACCGCAGTCCAGCGCAGCGAACTGGCCGGCCTTCACCTCGGTGACGTGGTAACCAGGCCTCACCGGCCGGCCGTCGTAGAAGAACACCAGCCGCCGGTCCTCGTAGCCCGCCAGAAACTCCAGCAGGCCAGCGATGGTGATGTCGTCGGGATCAACGACGTCAGCGGGTTCAAATTCCCGATTGTCAGAAACGAGCATGTGCGGTAATCCTTGTTTCAACATTTTTAGGATTGTTGAAATATGGATGAACGTCAAGCCCTTTCCGCCTTTGCGGCTCTTTCGCAAGAAACGCGCCTGCGCATCCTGCGGCATCTGGTGATTGCCGGTCCCGACGGGATTGCCGCCGGCGCCATCGCCGAAAAAGTCGAGGTCTCGGCCTCGAATGTGAGCTTCCACCTGAAGGAGCTCGAGCGGGCAGGGCTGGTCAGCGTGCGGCGCGATTCGCGCTCCATGGTCTACAGCGCCGAATATGACGCGTTGAGCGGCCTCATCCGTTTCCTGATGGAGGATTGCTGCTCCGGCCGGCTGGAGATCCGCGCTTCGGCGTTGGCTCTAGACTGCTGCGCGGCCGATGTGAAGGGACCGGTTCAGTGATCGTCGCGCCGACAGCCCGGGCGATCGTCCCGACCGCGCCGCATCAGCAATCCGAAATCCAACCTCTTGCCGTCGAGGCCAAGCCATGACCGCTACGATCTTCCACAATCCCGACTGCGGCACCTCGCGCAACACGCTTGCCATGATCCAGGCGAGCGGCGAGAAGCCTGACATCATCGAGTATCTGAAACATCCGCCCAGCCGGGACCGCTTGCGCCAGCTGGTCGCCGCCATGGGAATTCCCGCGCGCGCCTTGCTGCGCGAAAAGGGTACGCCCTATGCCGAACTCGGCCTGGGTGACGCCAAATGGACCGATGAACAGCTGATCGACGCCATGCTGAGGCATCCGATCCTGATCAACCGGCCGATCGTCGAGACGCCCAAGGGGACGCGGCTGTGCCGTCCGTCCGAGCTCGTGCTCGATCTGCTCGACCATCCGGTGGCCCGCTTCACCAAGGAAGGCGGCGAGGTAGTGATCCATGACCGTGGCATCAAGTGATCGAAGCCTTTCCGATCTCGAAGTCCCGGAGCGCTCGCCGCTGACCGCCATTGCCGCCCTCGGCGTCACCCAGATCATCGGCTACGGCACGCTGTACTACAGTTTCAGCATTCTCGCTGCCGATATGGCCAGGGATCTGGACTGGCCGACCGAATGGATTTTCGGCGCGCTCTCGGCGGCTCTGCTGGTTGGCGGCCTGACGGCGCCCTGGCTCGGAAACTGGATCGACCGCTTCGGCGCCGGCAAGATCATGACCGCCGGCTCGATCCTTGCCGCGGCTGCGCTCGCCGCCTGTGCCTACGCGCCGGCGGCCGGGGCCTTCGTGGCGGCGCTGATCGTGCTGGAAGTGGCATCGAACCTGGTCCAGTACGGCGCCGCTTTCGCGCTGCTTGTGCAGATAAGGCCGCGCGCGGCGCAACGTAGCATCACCTATCTCACCCTCATCGCCGGCTTCGCATCGACCGTGTTCTGGCCGATCACCTCGGCCCTGCACGCGCAGATGTCATGGCGAACCGTCTATCTCGTCTTCGCGGGGCTGAACCTGCTCGTCTGCCTGCCGCTGCACGCCTGGCTCTCGCACGGGCTGGCCAGGAGCAGGCGCTCGGCGACCGAGCCGCCACGGCATGTCCAGGGATCGCTTCCGGCCTCGGCGCGGCCGCTCGGCTTCGCGTTGATGGTCATCGCCTTCTCGCTGCAGAACCTGCTTGGCGCCGCTGTCCTGGTGCATATGGTGCCGCTGCTTTCCGGACTTGGCCTCGGGGCGACCGCTGCCGTCGTCGGAACGCTGTTCGGGCCGTCACAAGTGTTGAGCCGCTTCATCAACATGATCTTCGGCATCAACCTGCCGCCATTGACGCTGGCCATCATCTCGGCCGGCCTGATGACGAGCGGGGTCGTCGTGCTGAACTGCACGGCGCCTTCCGTCGCAGGCGCGATGGTTTTCGCCGTCGTCTTCGGCATGGGCAATGGGCTTTTCAGCATCGTCATCGGCGCCCTGCCGCTGACATTGTTCGGCAGTGCGGACTATGGCCGGCTGCAGGGGCGCGTCACATCGGCCCGGCTGCTCGTTTCTGCCGTCGCGCCGTTTGCGCTGGCCTTTGCCATCGTCCATGTCGGCATTGCCTGGTCGCTGGGGGCAATGGCGTTTCTGGGCGGCACCGCGCTGCTGGTCCTGACGGCGATCACGAGACTGCCGAACGCGCGCAACGGCCGCGTCTGAGGGCGGCCGGCTCGTCCGTGGCCCTTTCTTGCCCCATCGAGATGCCGGCCCTGCCTCACGACGAGCGGGCCGGTTCGCCCTATCTCCCATGACGCAGCGTTTGCCTGATGGCGTACGGAGGACGGGATCAAGTGACATCGACGCCGGTTGTCGGTCGCGAAGCGGCGCCTTTGCCTGTGATGGCGCTGTTGGGGGCCATGGTGTCGATCCAGATCGGCGCCACTTTCGCCAAGAGCCTGTTTCCGGTGATCGGCGCGCAGGGCACGACGACGCTGAGGCTGGTCGTCGGCGCGCTGATGCTGATCGCCGTGCTACGGCCCTGGCAGATGCAGCCTTCGCGCGCCACCGTGCCGTGGCTGGTCGCTTATGGGGTAACGCTGTGCGCGCTCAACCTCCTGTTCTACGCCGCGCTCGCCACGATTCCGCTCGGCGTTGCGGTGGCGCTGGAGTTTTCGGGACCGCTGCTGGTGGCGACGCTGACCTCGCGGCGCGCCGGCGACTTTGCCTGGATCGCGTTGGCGGTCGCCGGCATCGTGCTGTTGTCGCCCTTCATCCGTTCGTTCCAGCCGCTCGATCCGACTGGGGTGATGCTGGCGCTGGCGGCCGGCGGTTTCTGGGCGCTCTACATCGTGCTGGCGCAGAAGGCGGGCGCCGAGCTCGGCACCCGCACCACCGCCTACGGCATGGCGATTGCCGCCGTGCTGGTGCTGCCTTTCGGCGTGGCGCAGGCGGGAGCGGGCCTGCTTGCGCCGTCGATTCTGGTCAGTGCCTTGCTCGTCGGCCTGTTCTCGAGCGCGCTGCCGTTCTTTCTGGAGATGGTGGCGCTGACCCGGATGCCGGCCCGCATCTACGGCACGCTGACCTGCCTGGAGCCAGGGCTCGGCGCGCTGGCCGGCTTCCTGTTCTTGCATGAGAGCCTGACCGCGCCGCAACTGGCCGGCATCGCCGCCGTCATCGTCGCGGCCGCCGGCACCGCACTGACGTCGAAGCCGCCGGTGCCGTCGCCGGAGTAGGGGCGGGTCAACGTACAGGTTCGTGCTGCAAAGCCGGTTTCGTCACCGTCGTTCAGAACTTCACGCCCAGATCGACCTTCGCGCCCTGCTCGACCGTGCCACTGCCGAACTGGCCGGTATAGGACAGGCCGAGCGTCGCATTGGCCGACATGTTGAGATCGAGGCCGGCCTCGATCACCGCGGCATCCCTGGCGATCGGCACGCCGGCGATGGTGAATTGATCGCCGCCGGCGAAGGCGAAAGCGGAGGTCGGCGTGACATCGCCGAAGGCGTGACGCCAGCCGAGCATGCCGCGAGCGGTGGCATCGATGCCGCCAAGCGCGAAGTCGGTCGCGCCGCGAAGGCCGAGTGTGGTGAAGGTGGCGTCGTTGTTTGTGCTGGCGCTGGTCAACGCCGCGGCACCACCCGTTTCGGTGAAGCCGTCGGTGTGCACGCTGACATAGGCGAGGTTGGCGAAGGGTTCGAAATGGAAGCCACTGGCATCAGCCTTGTAAGCGAGTTCGCCGAACACTTGCGCGGTGCCGGCGTCGTAGTCCGCCGACAGTTGATCGGCAAAGCCGTTGAAAGTAGCCGAGCGCCTGGTCGAGATGCTGCTCCAGCTATAGGCTGCACCGCTGCGGAAGGCGATGGCGCCCCAGTTGGTGCCGCCATAGAGACCGAGATGATAGCTGTCGCTCTTGCCTGACGAATCGCGGTCGTCGGCATCGAAGGAGGAATGGCCGTAGCCGCCGAGCACGCCGACACGCCAGCCGCCGACCAAAGTGTCGGCGCCGGCCAGCAGGCCGCCGGTCGAGCGGTCGAAGGCGGCGGCATTGCCGTCGCTGTCGGTGTTGCTCCACGAACCGAACACCTGGCCCCAGACGGCGAAGCGGTCGGTATCGGCCGCCACCATTTCCGGTCCACCCTCGCCATAGGCCATGACCGGCAGCGCCGCCGCGCCGCCATCGCCAAAGGCAGCAGCAATGCGATTGCTGGCGGCGTCGCGGACGAAGCGGCTGTCTTCAAGCAGCATGCCCTTGGCCGAGGCGTGGATTTCCCCGGAAAGCTGGTCGAAGGCGTCCTGGGCGGCTGCTTCGCTCGGCAAAGCAAATATCGCATCGAACAGCGGATTGCCGCTGCCAAGACTTTCGGCACCACCGCCGGTGGCGATCTGGTTTGGCGTCAGGCCGACATCGGCGAAGGACTTTGCCTGCACCGCGTCGATGTAGACATGCGTCGGATCGTAATTGGCGTAAAGGCCGGTGAAAAGGCCCAGTCCGCTGATTGTGTAGGTGCCGATGACGCCCGCGTCGGCCTGCAGAACCGTGTAATGCGTGCCCGGCACGTAAGGCGCTGCGTCCGTCTTGACCATTTGGAGGATCGCGCCGGAGGCGATGGTCGCCGTGCCCGTCGCGTGGATGAGATCGGACTGGCCGGTCGAGGTCAGCTCGACCTGGTAGATCGAGCCGGCCGCCTGGTCGAGATTGCCGGCGACGTGGAGCGTACCGATCGAATTGCCGGGTGCGATGATGCCGCCCGACCGCGCCATGACACCACCCACCGTGCCGTTGCCGCCCAGCGTGCCACCGAAGATCGTCACCAGCGAATTGGCCAGCGAACCATTTACGGCCAGCCGCCCGCCATCCACATTGGTGGCACCGGTGAAGCCGCTCGAATCGGCGGTGAGGTTCGTCGCGCCGGCGATCTGGTTGATCGTGCCCGCGCCACCGATCGCCGACGCGAAGGCGTAGTTCGTATCGGTGTGGTTGAAGTTGATCGCACCCGCGCCCGGCCCGAACTGGACGCTCGCCGCATTGAGCGTGCCCGCGGCCGCCGCTGGCGATCCGCTCGCCGCACCGATGTTTAGCGTGCCGACGGAGCCCGCCATGGCGGCGATGTTGACCACGCCGCCGCTCGACACCGCGCCGCCATTGGCAATCGTCAGCGTGCCTGTTCCACTAACGCCGACATCGAGATCTCCGCTGCTGGCCCATGTCGAGCCGGCGCCGCTGACGTTGGCCATGCCAATGGACCCGGCATAAAAGCCCAGATAGCCATCGGTGTTGGCGACCTTGCCACCGTTCGAGACGGTCAATGATCCCGTGCCACCCTGACCGACCTGAAGGAGGTTGCTGCTGGTCCAGCTTGAGCCTGCGCCGCTGACGATTGCCGTGCCCACCGCCCCGGCGTCAAAGCCCAGATAGCCAGCAGCGCTGGTAACGATACCTCCGTTTGAGATCGCCAGCGTGCCGGTGCCGTCTTCGCCGAGATAAAGGGAAGCATTATTGGCCCAAACCGAGCCGACGCCGTCGACTGTCACCGAGCCGATGGCGCCCGCGGCGGAGCCTACGGTGCTCACCAGGTTGACGACGCTGCCGCCGTTCGAGATCGTCAACTTGCCCGTGCCGGAATCGCCGATGCGCAGGTCCGAGAAATTGATCCAGTGCGAACCCGACCCATCAACGGTGGCGATGCCTGTGGAACCCCCAGCCTTGCCCAAATAGCCGGTCTGGTTGCTGGCGGTGCCGCCATTGGTGATGGCCAGCGTGCCCGTACCTTGGTCGCCGACGCTCAGGTTCGAACTGTTTGCCCAAATCGAGCCGGCACCGTCGACCGCTACCGTGCCGAGCGAACCCGCGGCGTAGCCAATCAAGCCCAAGCCATTGCTGACCATGCCGCCGTTCGAAACCGTCACCGTGCCCGTGCCAAAGCCTCCGACATAGAGGTCCCCGCTGTTCGTCCACTTCGATCCCGCGCCGTCAACCGCCGCCATGCCGGTCGAACCGGCAATGTAGCCGATATAGCCCCAGCCATTGCTGACCGTGCCGCTGTTCGAGATCGTCAGAGTACCCGTGCCGAAACCGCCTACGAACAGGTCCGAGCTGTTGTTCCAGGCCGACCCCCCACCGTCGACCGTTACCGTGCCCGTCGAGCCCGACAATGTGCCCACATAGCCTGTGGTATCGCTGACCTTGCCGCCGTTCGAGATATTCAGCGTGCCGGTACCCTGATCGCCGACGAACAGGTTGGAACTGTTTGTCCAGGTCGATCCCGTGCCGTCGACCGTCACCGTGCCGGCGGAACCCGAATCGAAACCAACGAAGCCCAGGCCACTGCTGACCGCGCCGCCGTTGAGGATGTTCATTTCGCCGGTGCCGGCGGAACCGACAACAAGAGCTACGCTGGCCCAGGTCGAGCCTATACCGTCGACCGTTGCCGTGCCGGTGGAGCCCGCAACGTTGGCTAAAATGCCGTTCTGATTGCTGACCGCGCCCTTGTTCGAGACCGCCAGCGTACCCGTGCCCTGATCGCCAACGATGAGGTCCGAGCTGTTGGTCCAGGTCGAGCCGGCGTTTTCGACGAACACAGTGCCGGTCGAATCTGCTTTCGCGCCAATGACCGCCGAGCTGTTCTTGACGACCCCGCCGTGGGAGATCGCCAGTGTTCCGGTACCGAAATCGCCCACAGCCAGATTGGAGCTGTTGGTCCAGGTCGAGCCGGCGCCGTCGACGAACACGAAACCGGTTGAACCTGCTTTCGCGCCGATATTCCCCGAGGCGTTGCTGACCACGCCGCCGCTCCCAACCAAGAGCGTGCCGCTGCCGCTATCGCCGACGAATAGATCCGAGCTGTTGGTCCAGGTCGAGCCGGAACCGGTGACCGTCGCGAAGCCGATAGAGTCCGTCAGCGCGCCGATCGTGCCGATGGCGCTACTGACCGCGCCGCCGCCCAAGATTGTGAGCGCACCCTGGCCTTGGTCGCCGATGAACAGGTTGGAAGTGTTTGTCCAGGACGATCCGTTACCGTCGACCGCCACCGTGCCAGTGGAGCCCGCGGCATAGCCCGCATATCCCACCGAACTGGTGACTTTGCCGCCATTCGTTATCGTCAGCGTGCCGAAACCCCCGTTGCCGACCGCGAGCGCGGCGTTGGCCCAGGTGGAGCCAACGCCATCGACGGTTGCCGTGCCACTGGAACCCGCCAGGTTACCCAAAATGCCGCTCAGGTTGCTGACTTTGCCGCCGTTCGAAACCGTCAGCGTACCGGTGCCCTGATCGCCGATGAACAGGTGGGAAGCGTTGGTCCAGGTCGAGCCCGTGCCGTCGACGATGACCGTACCCGTGGAGTTTGAATTCTTGGCAATTGTGCCTACGCTGTCGGTCACCTTGCCGCCGGCGGAAACGATCATCGCGCCCGTGCCAGTCTGTCCAACCGTCAGGTTCCCGCTGTTGGTCCATGTCGACCCCGTGCCGGAGACATTGACTGTGCCGTGGGAGCCGGCATTCGCGGCGACAACGCCGGTCACATCCGTCGCCGTTGCTCCGCTGAAGATGTCCAGAAATCCGGTGCCCTGATCGCCGACAGTTACCTGGGAAGCATTCGTCCAGGCCGAGCCTAGCCCCGTCACCACAACGGTGCCGGAGGCCGAGAAACTCCCGCCAATATTGGCAAGATCATCCGACAACAGGCCGCCATTTGAAACCGTCACCGATCCGGTGCCGCCGAAACCGACATAGAGATTGCCCGCGCTGTTCCATTGCGACCCGGTGCCGTCGACCGTGGCCGTTCCAACGGAGCCGGAATTATAACCGACAAAACTACTGCCATCATTCATAACACCGCCGCTGGCAACGTTCAGCGTGCCGGTGCCGCCATATCCAAGGGCGAAACTAGCGAAAGTACTCCACGAGGAGCCGACGCCGGTGATCGTTGCCGATGCATTGGCGGTTGCCGAATATGCCAATGTACCGTCTTGGCTGGTCAGAGTGCCGGCATTCGAAATGGTCAGATCACCGGTCGAGGAAGAGCCATTTGCTATGGTGACACCGGCGGCAAAAGCATTTGCGCCGTTGATGACAGTCGGGTTGACGGCGCTTGTGTTGATAGTGACATTATCGGCCGCTGTCGGCACCGACGCTGGGGTCCAGTTTCCGGCCGTGAACCAGTTCGTGGAGGCAGCACCGGTCCAGATCTCGGCTGCCGCCGCGGTGAGCGGCTGACCAAGACCGACCAGCGCGGTCGAAGCCAGCAACAGATACTTCATCCCCGTCGCCTTGCGGCCTGCAAATGTGTTCTGCGGCATCCAAACCCCTGACATGATAGTCATTTCACCCTGAGGCTGACATGTCATTGGAGCTCGGGCTTGTCTTGGGCAGGGCCGCACTGGAATTGGACTGGAGCGAAAAGCCGAGCCTTTTGCGCGCACTGTGGCAGTTCTGCGCCACGATCGCGCAGGTGCCGCTCCACCGGCCTCTCAAAGAGAGAATCGGACGCCGCGCCAGGGCCGGCCACAGAAAGTGCCGCAACCCTATCTGGCGCTGGTCGGCGTATAGCCGAAACGGCGACGAAAGCAGCGATTGAAATACGATACATCGCTGAACCCGCTCGTCATCGCGATATCGCTGACCCGCATGTCGCTGTGTCTCTGAGAGAGCATCCTATGGGCGCTCTGCAACCGCAGTTCGAGAACGCGCTCGGAGAAGCTCACTCCGGTTTCCTGAAGGAGATCATGGACGTAGCGCGCCGACAGGCCGAGCTGTTGCGCGACACCTTGGGCGGAGATGCCAGGATCGGCGAAATCCTCGGCAATCGTTGCCAGGATCGCCTCCAGCCTGGCGGCGCGCAGGCCGCGAAGGCCGACCAATTCGGCAGCCCGGCCTTTCGCCCCGGTCACCAGGCCGATCAGGTCCACGATCGTGTCCGTCGCATGGGTTATGAGATCGGCCGAGGCGAGCGGGCTGCCGCTTTCAAGAAGCTCGCAATAGCGCTTGAGAAGATCGAGGGCTTCGTTGTCGGCGCCGATCTTCAACCCCAGCCGGTCGTCGATCTGCGGGAAGGCGCGCATGAGGACCGCGCGTGGGACCACCACATTGGTCCAGATATTGCTGTCGGCACCGGTCATTTTCAGCGCCTCCGAGGCCGTGACGAGGACCGCTTCTCCCCGACCGACGGCATATTCGCGGCCGACCTGCACGCCCGACAAGAGGGTGTCGGCCTTGTTGATCAACAGCAAATAGCCGTCATTGTCGTCCTCGGCGATGTTGCTCGCCTTCCTTGTCGCCTGCTTGATCGTTCCGGACATCTGACCGAGAACCAGTGAACCGACAGCCGTGGCTTCGATCGAGGCCTCGAAGGGCAGGTTTTCCGATATGCCGTATTCCACCGACCAGATTTCCGCGACGTGGATGTCCTGCCACAGGGAAAATCGCTCGCGTTCGCCAAGATGCGGCGGCAACTGAGCCGATGAAAACACCGTCTTTCGCGACAATGGAAAACCTCGATAAAGTATCCGCGCTTAAAAAATACCGATCGCCATACTTTCAATCGGCAGAATAACCGGCAACAGTGGCGGCTGGCGTCAAGCAATCGAGTTGAATCCTAATCGAGATCGGCCAGGAGTGGCGTCATCCAAAAGTATGACGCCACAAAATTCTCCGAGGCGAGATCGCAGTGTGTCTGGAGGCGTGGTGGAGAGGCTGAGCAGCGAAGTCCTTGGTTCCATTATCGGCGATATCTACGATTGCGTTTTGAACCCGGAAGGCTGGGCCGGGGTCATGACCCGGATCACGACGGCCATGGACGCGGCCTATACAACCATCGCGCTCGCCAGCACCGCCGACAATCATGGCCGCTTCGCCGCTCAATCGCCCTGGGATCCCGTGCAAATGCGCGTGCTCCAGGACTATGACTTTGATGCAATTCCCGGTCTGAAGACGGCGGTCATCGGCGACGTCGACACGCCCGTCGCGACGCTGTCGCTGATGAGCGAAGCCGAACTCGGGCAGACGGCATTTTTTCAGAATTGGGCCGAACCGCAGGGATTGCGCGAAGCCTGCATCACCAAATTCGTCCACACATCGGACCGGATCGGGCTCATGGGTTGCACCACATGGGCCGACAGGGGGATCATATCAGCCGAGGACCAACATTTCCTGGCGTTGCTCTCGCCGCATCTGCGCCGTGCTTCCCTGATCGGAGACCTGCTCGACCAGGCTCGCGTTACCGCCAGCCTTTACCGCCAGGCGCTCGACAATCTCGCAGTGCCTGTCGTGCTTGCCGGCGCCAACGGGGCCATCCTCCATGCCAATGGCGCTGCCGAACGGATGTTGTCGGCGCAAGGTCCGATTCTTTCCAGGAACGGCCTGCTCCAGGCGCAGAATCCGGCGGTCGCCCGCGCCCTGCTGGAAGCGATCGCCAGCGCCGCGAACGCAGATGCTTCGCTTGGCGCCCGGGGCATAGGACTGCCGGTCTCGGCCCCAGGCCGGCCGCCCGCTGTCGCCTATGTGCTGCCGCTGACCGAAGGAACCGCGCGCGCGGCTTTCCGGCCGGCATGCGCGGCTGTCTTCATATCGACCACAACGTCGGCTTCTCCTCTCCCGGAGGCCGTCCTGACCACGCTGTTCGACCTTACGCCCGCGGAGGCGCGGGTCCTGCTGCGGATCGGCAGCGGATTGTCGGCGTCGAAGAGCGCTTTGTCGCTCGGCATCGGCGAAAACACCTTGAAGACACACCTCAATCGTATCTTCGCCAAAACCGGGACGAGACGCCAAGCCGATCTCGTCAAGCTCGTCTCGGACATAGGCACGCCCCTGGCAGCGCATTGAGGCTAAGGCGTAGTCTCGCCGCAAGGGCGGAGATCAGCCTCACCGCCGCCAGGGCGGCTCCGGCGCGAAGCGCTTGCCGGGATCGCGCCTGGCCGCCCCCCTCTGGCCTGCCGGCCATCTCCCCCTCAAGGGGGGAGATTGCTCGCTTCCACCGCTCAGATCAGCTTCTCCAGCGTGATCGGCAAATCGCGGACGCGCTTCCCCGTCGCGTGGAACACCGCGTTGGCGATCGCCGGCGCCACGCCGACGATGGGCAGTTCGCCGACGCCCTTGCCGCCGAGCACCGAGGAGTGCGGGTCGGGGATGCCGACCGAAATCACCTCGATGTCGGGAATGTCGGCATTGGTCGGCACCAGATAGTCGGCGAGGTTGTTGTTGACGATGCGGCCGTGGCGGCGGTCGATGATGCCTTCTTCCAGCAACGCTTGGCCGATGCCCATGATGATGCCGCCCTTCCACTGGCTTTCCGCCAGCTTCGGATTGTAGAGCCGTCCCGAATCCAGCGCCGACACGACGCGCGAGACCCGCACGGTGCCGAAATCCTCGTCGACGCGGACCTCGATGAAATGCGCGCACCAGGAATGGCGGGAATAATCGCCTTCCGTGTGCGGCAGCGCCATGGCGATGGTGGTGTAGTTCCTGTAGCGGTCCTCGGCACTCGAATTGGCCGGCATGGTATCGCCTGTCGCCTCGATGCGATCGCGGCCGACGCTTTTGAGGAGCTCGGCGATCGACACATCGGGGCCGTCGCCACGCGGTGCGGTGATGCGGCCATTGGCGACGACCAGCGTGTTGGCCTGCAGCGCATGGAAGGGCGAGCGCGGGTCGCTGATCGCCAACCCGACCAACTGGTCGAGCGCCGAGGTCGCGGCCTTGTAGACGGCGCCCGTCATGACGCCGGCCAGGCGCGAGCCGCCGGCGACGCCGGCGCGGGGGAAGCGGGAATCGCCCAGCTTCACCACGACGTCGTCGGCCGGCACGCCAACCGTCTCGGCCGCCGTCTGCGCCAGGATGGTGTAGGTGCCCTGGCCCATGTCGATCGAGGAGCTTTCGACCTCGACCGAGCCGTCGGCCAGGATGCGCACGATCGCCTCGCCATAGGCGCGCCGCACCGGATAGGTGCCTGCGGCCACGCCCCAGCCGATCAGATGGTTGCCGTCGCGCATCGAACGCGGCTCCGGTGAGCGCCTGGCCCAGCCGAAGCGCTCGGCGCCCGTGGCAAAAGCCTCGCGCAACTGCCTGGTGGACCAGGCTTTTTTCACTTCCGGGTCCTGCTCGGCATAGTTCCGCAGCCGGATCTCCAGCGGGTCGATGCCAACCTCATAGGCGAGCTCGTCGATGGCGCTTTCGATGCCGAAGGCCGAGGGGTTCTCGCCCGGCGCGCGCATGGCGCCCGGCACCACGGAATTCACCCGCACGACGTTCTGCCGGGACGAAAAGTTCGGCGTCGCGTACATGATCGAGGTAACCGAGGCCAACGGCTCCACCCACATGCCATCGATCGACGTTTCATTGACGCCGCGATGCACGATCGACTGGATTTTTCCTTCCGCATCCGCGCCGAGCGCCACCGTCTGGCGCGTCGCGGCGCGGCCGCCATAGCCGGTGAAGGTCTGCGGGCGCGTCATCACCAGGCGCACCGGCCGGCCGAGCATTTTGGCTGCACTCGCGGCAACCGCGCCGTGGCCGAGCGCCAGCGCCTTGGAGCCGAAGCCGCCGCCGATATAGGGCGAGACCAGCCGCACATTCTCGAACGGCACATCGAACCACTCGGCATAGGTGCGCGCCATCCCATCGAGCCATTGGCTCGGCTCCCACACGGTGAGCCGGTCGCCCTCCCAGCGGGCGATCAGGCCGTGCGGCTCCATCGGCGCCTGGTATTCGCGCGGCGTGTTGTAGGCGGCGCAGATCCGGACCGGGGCGGACGCAAAGGCAGCCTGCGCGTCGCCCCATTCCTTGGTCATGGCCTCGATCGGAATGCCGTCGCCGGCTTTGGCATCGTTGAGGTCGACGATGGCCGGCGTCTCGTCATAGTCGACCTTGACCAGGGCCGCTGCCGCAACCGCCTGCTCGAAGGTTTCCGCGACCACGGCGGCGATATGCTGGCCCGAAAAGCTGATGTCGCGCGCCAGCGGGCAATAAGGCTTGTCGGGCGGGGGCGTGCCGAACCAGTCCGACGCGGTTTTCAGGGCCATGATGGTGTCCGGCGTCAGCACTTGCAGCACGCCGGGCGCCGCCTCAGCCTGCGCCGTATCGATGGCGCGCACCTTGCCGGAAGCGATCGTGCTGTCGACCAGCACGCCATAGGCCAGGTCTTCGAGCTGCTGTTCGACGGCGTATTTGGCTGCGCCGGTGATCTTGGCCGGGCCGTCGACGCGCGACAGCCGGCCTCCGACGGCTTGTGCCAGCACGCCGTCGGAGGCGTCGCCATGTCTTGCGATGTGAACGGTCATGCCGCTTCTCCCAGTTTGAGGATCGCTCTGGCCACCACGCGCGGCGCGAGCTCGATCTTGTAGTGGTTGGCGCCATGGTCGACGGCGCCCTCGACGGCGAGCAGGCTGGCCGCGCGGACAACCTCAGGCTCCAGCACCTTGCCTTTAAGCGCCTCTTCCACGGTGCGCGCCCGCCAGGGCTTGGTGGCAACGCCGCCGAGCGCGACGCGCAGGTCGCGGACGGTGCGCCCGTCGGCCTCGAGTTCGAGGCCGACGGCGGCACTGGCGGCGGCGAACTCGTAAGACTGCCGGTCGCGGACCTTCACGTAGCTCGAGCGGCGGGCGGCGGCGGATCCCGGGATTTCGATGGCGGTGATCATCTCGCCCGGTTCGATCGCGTGTTCCTTCTGAGGCGTGGTGCCGGGCAGCAGGAAAAAGTCGTCGACCAAGACGCGGCGTTCTCCGAGATGGACCACCGCATCGAAGGCGACCAGCGCGGTGGCGAGGTCGCCGGGATAGGTGGCGATGCAGGCCTCGCTGGTGCCGAGCACCGCATGGCCCCTGGTGACGCCGCCGATCGCCGAACAGCCGCTGCCGGGCTCGCGCTTGTTGCAGGCGGCAAAATTCGAGGGATCGCGGAAATAGGGGCAGCGTGTGCGCTGCATCAGATTGCCGCCGACGGTCGCCATGTTGCGGAGCTGCGCCGAAGCCGCCTGCCACAGCGCCTCCGAGACGGCGGGAAAGCCGCCCTTGATGCCGGCGTGGTCGGCGACATGGCTCATCCTGGCGAGCGCGCCGATGACGGCGCCGCGCTCGTCGATCTCGATGGTATCGAGCCCCTTGAGATGGCTGATGTCGACCAGGCTATCGGGCTCGGCGACGCCGCATTTGGCGAGGTCGATCAGCGTCGTGCCGCCGGCCAGCAGCATGGCGCCGGGCAGGGCGGCCGCTTGGCGTGCGGCGTCGACCGAGGCGGCGCGAAGATAGGAAAAATCCCTCATGACGCGGCCTCCAGCGCTGCCTGGCGCACGGCGGCGATGATGTGCGGATAGGCGCCGCAGCGGCAGAGATTGCCGGCCATGTATTCGCGGATCTCGTCATCGGAGCCGGCATGGCCTTCGCGGATGCAGGCGACCGCCGACATGATCTGGCCAGATGTGCAATAGCCGCACTGGAAGGCGTCCTGATCGAGGAAGGCAGCCTGCACGGGATGCAGTTCGCCCTCCCGTGCAAGCCCCTCTATGGTGGTGACGGTGCGGCCTTCGGCCTGTGCCGCCAGCGTCAGGCAAGCCAGCACGCGCTCGCCGTCGACATGCACCGTGCAGGCGCCGCACTGACCGTGGTCGCAGCCCTTCTTGGTGCCTGTCAGGCCGAGGCGGTCGCGCAAGGCGTCGAGCAGCGTGACGCGCGGTTCGAGGTCCAGCGTATGCGGCTGGCCGTTGATATCGAGATGGACGGGGATTGTGGTGTTCGTCATGGGCGTCTGGCTCCAGTTGCTTGACGCTGAGGGAAATGAAGTGGTGTCGGGGCGGGGAAGGGCAAGGCGCAATGTGGTCAGCTTGGCCGATCTCCCCCCGCGGGGGGAGATTACGCTCTTCGGCGCCTTCACCAATCCCTGACGAATATCGGCCTTGGCTTGCAAGCTTTCAGCACGTGACATACCGGTTCCCCTGATTATATGATAAAGGTGCTCCACTAAAGCGGAGGCGCCTCCGTTTATTACGTGGGGGCTGACCCGATGGGGTTCAAGCCCCATATTTCGACAGTGGAGAAAAAATTGGCCGCAGAGCCGTCCGCCATCCCCGACCAGAAGACCGCAGAGGCCAAGCCGTTGCGCGCCGACGCGCAGCGCAACCGCGACCGGCTGGTCGAGGTGGCGGCCTCGGTCTTCGCCGAGCGCGGGATCGATGCCTCGCTGGAGGAGATCGCGCGCCGCGCGGGCGTCGGCATCGGCACGCTCTACCGCCATTTCCCGACGCGCGAGCACCTGGTCGAGGTGGTCTACCGGCGCGAGGTGGAAGGGCTGTGCGCGGCCGCCGACGAACTGGCGACAAAGCATCCGTCCGACGTCGCGCTGGAAGAATGGATGCGGCGCTTCGTCGACTATATCGCCACCAAGCGAGGGCTTGCGACCAGCCTGCGCATCCTGTTGACTGCGAATGCCAATCTCTATTCCGACACGTCGGGTCGGGTCTCGGCGGCGTTGCGGCAATTGGTCGAGGCGGCGGTGGCCGAGGGCACCATCCGTGGCGATGTCGACGCGTCCGACGTGCTGCACGCGCTGGGCGGCATCTATTCGGCGCCCGACACCCCGGATTGGCGCGATCGCTCGCGCCGGCTGGTCCGGCTGCTGATGGACGGATTGCGGTTCGGCGCCGCCAAGGCTAGGTGAGGGCGACTGGAGACTGGCCTGCGGCTAGCGGGCACGTCCGCGATTTGGGGGCATCTTATGTATGTGGGCCGTTCCTACAAGGTGATGGATTTCGCGCTCTGGTCGCGGCGCAGCGTCATCTACATGGTGGTGGTGAGCGGACTGGCGGTGGCCGCCTACCGTTTTCCCGGACTTGCCGGGTTCTCGGTGCCGTGGTCTGTCGTGCTGGTGCTCGGCACCACGGTGTCACTGGTTGCGGGCTTCAAGAATTCGCAGGTGTTTACCCGCAGCGGTGAAGCGCTGCAGGCGTTTGCGCAAATCACGGCCAGCAGCCGGTTGTGGTCCAATTTCTGCAGGGACTTCACCGACGCCCCGACAGCGAAGCAACTCATCTATCGCCACATCGCCTGGATGACGGCGCTGCGTTTCGCGCTGCGGCGGCCGATGCCATGGGAATCCATGGCGCGGGCCGCCAATATCGAATACCGGCGGCGTTACCATGTCCAGGAGGATACGGGCTCGATCGCCGACGAATTGCGGCCGTTGCTGGCCGAGCAGACCGAGGGCGTCCTGAAATCGCCCCGCCCGGCGATCGCCTTGCTCGAAATGCAATCGGTGCAGGTCAACGGCTTGTTCAAGGATGCCAAGATTCCTCCGCAGATCTATGGCGAACTGACAAAACTCATCCGCGACTTCCACGACCAGCAGGCGCGCTGCGACCGCATCAAGAACAATCCCTATCCCCGCCAATACGCCATCGTCAGTTCCATGTTCGTCATGATCTTCTGCACGCTGTTGCCGTTCGGCGTCGTTCCGGTCTTCGCCGAGATGGGCAAATTCGGCGGGGCGCTGAGCTCGATCGCGATCTGGCTGACGATCCCGTTCAGCACGCTGCTGGGCTGGGCATACATGTCGCTCGACCAGGTCGGCGAGAGCAGCGCCAACCCTTTCGAGGGCAACGCCAACGATGTGCCGATCTCGCAGATCTGCCGCGACATCGAGATCGAGATGCGGACCGGGCTCGGCGAGGTCGACCTTCCCGCGCCATTGCTGCCTGTCAACGACATCGCGACGTAAACGCCAGCGCGCTTGGCGGTGATGAGCAGGGCGAACGGCCGGCTTCATTGCGCCTGGGCGGCGCGCCGCTCCGCCGTCGAAGCGTCAGGTCTTTTCGGGCGTGCACCAGGGGCAGCCCTTGGCGGGTTGCGAGGGCTCGTCGCCGCGCCGTGTCGGCTCCGCCTCGATCGGCTCCCGTGTGTCGGGACCGTGCGTCTCACTCGTCCGTGTCATGGTTCTTCTCCTTGGTGGGTTGCATCGGCGATTCAAACTGGTTGCGCAATGCTCTGTTTTTGCAGAGTTTTCTCCAAGCGCTTTGCTTTCTCCCGGCCCGCCTGCCTGTTGGAAATCACGCGCAGCCAAGGCGCCAGATGGAAGGCGCTCATCAGCAGGTACATGGCCGGCATGCCGGTGAGCGGCGAAGAAGTGCCCATGCACAGCATCGCCGCATCGCCGCCGAAGATGCCGGCCAGCAGCGCCATCAGGGCGAAGGTCGGCGCTGCGGCGAGGCCCAGCCAGTCGGCGATGCCGAGGCGGGCCGCGTCCTGATCGGGACAGGGAAGGGCGTCTGTATGGATGTCGCTCATGTCTTTCTCCTCGGTTGCGCATTGGCGCGAGCCCGGAAAGCAGCAGCAATCCTGGGAAAGCTGCCGCCTTGCGAAGAGCGTCCGGCTGCGCTTGCGTCGAGCCGGCGCTCTAGCCAGGCTCTACTGGGCGTCCTTGTTGCGGAACGCCGCCTCGCCGGCAGCAGACACTTCGTCCCATTTCCTGTCCGGCGCGGTGTCGGCGTCGTAGTTGTCGCTCCAGTTCCACCATTTGTAGGTCGGGGTCTGCGGATAGCCTTCGGGCGAGTCCTCCCAGACCTCCTGGCGGCCGAGCGGCGTGGCGTCGAGGTAGCTCCAGACGGTGCCCATCGCCTCGTCGCCGCGGTTGTTGATCAGATAAGTGCGGAAGATGCGGTCCCCGTCGCGGATGAAGACGTTGTGGCCGTGCCATTCGTCGACGCCGAAGTCTTTGTCGAAGCTGTCGGTGATGGTGTACCAGGGCATTGCCCAGCCCATCCGCTTCTTCAGCCGCGCAATGTCGGCCTGCGGCGCACGCGAGGCGTAGGCCAGCGTGGTGTCACGGGCGTTGAGATGAGCGAGGTTGGAGACCTGGTCGGCGCCCAGCGAGCAGCCGCGGCAGGCGTGATCGGGCCAACCATACACACCCGGCTCGAAGAAGGCGCGGTAGACGATCAGCTGGCGGCGGCCCTCGAACAGGTCGAGCAGGCTCGCTTTTCCGTTGGGGCCTTCGAACGTGTAATCCTTCTCGACGGCCATCCACGGCATGCGCCGGCGCTCGGCGGCCAGTGCGTCCTTGGCGCGGAGCGTCGCCTTCTCCTTTACGAGCAACTGCTGGCGCGCCGCCTCCCATGCTTGCTGGGAAACGATCGGCGGTGTGTGCATTTGCTTGGTCATGGCTTTTGCCTCGCTGTTCCGGTTTGATGTGACGCGACTGACATAGCGCCGGACAGCGGGATGGTGAGAGTTACAAGTGTGGCGGGATTCGCCGTGGCGGGATTTTTTTGATGGATTCGCTGATCACGGCCGCGGGGCTGTTGCTGGCGGCGGGTGACCCGCTCGGCGCGCTCGACCGCGTGGCGTTGCGCGAGGACGCGCCGGCGCTGGCGCTGCGCGGCATCGCCATGGCGCAGCTCGGCGATCTCGACCGGGCCAGGGCTCTGCTGCGGCGGGCGGGGCGCACCTTCGGGCCGAGGGAAGCGGTGGCGCGCGCCAGATGCGTCATCGCCGAAGCCGAGATCGCGCTGGTTTCGCGCGACCTCGGCTGGCCGGCCAAGGCGCTCGACGCGGCGCGGGCGACGCTGGAAAAGCAAGGCGACCGGCTGAACGCCGCGCATGCGCGGCACCTGGAAGTGCGATTCCTGTTGCTGATCGGCCGTCTCGACGAGGCCGAGCAGGTGCTGGCCGGGCTCGATGCGACGCCGTTTCCGCCGGCTTCGCGGGCCGCGCACGAGCTGGTCGTCGCCGGCATCGCCATGCGGCGCCTCAGGACGAAGACCGCGCGCGCGGCACTCGAGCGGGCCCGCCACGCCGCATGGCGGGCCGGCATTCCCGGACTGATGGCCGAGGTCGACAGCGCGTTCCGGGTGCTGGCAACCCCGGCGGCGCGGCTGATCGCGAACGGCCAGGAGCATCCGCTGCTGCTCGAGGAAGTCGAGACCTTGCAGGCATCGGAAGCGCTGGTGGTCGACGGTCTTCGTTATGCCGTGCGCAGACAGGAGGCGCGGGCCTCTCTGGCGACGCGCCCGGTGCTGTTTGCGCTGGCGCGCGCGTTGGCCGAGGCCTGGCCCGGCGACATGCCGCGTGCGGCGCTCATCGCCAGGGCCTTCGGCGGCAGGCACGCCGATGAATCGCATCGCGCCCGGCTGCGGGTCGAGATCGGCCGGCTGCGCGCCGAGCTGCGCGGGCTGGCCGACATCCAGGCGACGAAGCGCGGTTTTTCGCTGGCGCCGAAACGGGGCGGCGAAGTGGTGGTGCTGGCGCGGCCTCTCGAGGAGCGGCATGCGGCAGTGCTCGCCTTCCTCGCCGACGGCGAAGCCTGGTCGAGCTCGGCACTGGCGCTGGCGCTCGCATCCAGCCAGCGCAGCGTGCAGCGCGCGCTGGAGCAGCTTGCCGAGACCGGCAAGGTGCAATGGTTCGGCCACGGCCGGGCGCGCCGCTGGATGACGCCGCCGGTGGCGGGTTTCACGACCACCTTGTTACTCCCGGCGCCGTTGCCGAACGGCTAGGAATGGATCACACGATCAAGGGTGAGGATGAAGACATGAAACATGCGGCGGCCGAAATCCTGCGTGAATACGGCCCCTTTGCGGGCGTGGACAGCGTGCATGGGGTGAGCTTCGATGGGCAGAACGTCTGGTTTGCCTCGGGCAAGGGGCTCACCGCCTTCGACCCGGAGAGCGGGCAGGCGGTGCGCTCGATCGATGTCGCCGCGCATGCCGGGACGGCCTATGATGGCCAGTACCTCTACCAGCTCGCCAAGGACCGGATCCAGAAGATCGATCCCGGCACCGGCGCGGTGCTGTCCACCATTCCGGCGCCCGGCGGCGGCGGCGATTCCGGCCTCACCTGGGCCGAGGGCACGTTGTGGGTGGGGCAGAACCGCCAGCGCAAGATCCACCAGATCGACCCTGAGACCGGGGCGATCCTGCGCGTCATCGAATCCAACCGCTTCGTCACCGGCGTGACCTGGGTCGATGGCGAGCTGTGGCACGGCACCTGGGAAGGCGACCAGAGCGATGTGCGGCGCGTCGACCCGGAGAACGGAGACGTGCTGGAACGGCTCGACATGCCGCCCGGCAAGGGCGTGTCGGGGCTCGAATCCGACGGCGGCGACCGCTTCTTCTGCGGCGGCGGCCCGGGCGGCGTGGTGAGGACCGTGCGCCGACCGAAATGAGGGCTGATCTTTGCGGTGAGCTCACGTGCCGACGCCTGCGGACAAGCGACAGGAGCATCGTCTGTGTCGATCACAGATTCGGCAATTTGTCCGCCGCCGGCTGGCCGTTGCCCGATGCCGGGCCTAGATAGGCTGGACCATCTTCGCAGAGGACCAGACCATGCCTGAACAGATTTCGTTGAACGACGGCTCGACCATTCCCCGGCTCGGCCTTGGCGTGTGGCAAGTCGATCCCGCTATCACCGCCAAGGTGGTGGGTTGGGGGATCAAGGCCGGCTACAGGCTGATCGACACCGCCGAAGGCTACCAGAACGAGAAGGGCGTCGGGGAGGCGATCCGGAGCGCGGGCGTGCCGAGAGGCGAGCTGTTCATCACCTCGAAGCTGCGCAACGGCGCGCACCAGCGCGATGCCGCATTGCGCGCCTTCGACGATACGATGGACAAGCTCGGCATCGAACAGATCGACCTGTTCCTCATCCACTGGCCGGTGCCCAGCCAGGACAAATATGTCGAGGCCTGGCAGACATTGATCGAGCTGCAGAAAGCCGGCCGGATCAAATCGGTCGGCGTGTCGAATTTCAACCGGGATCACCTGGAGCGCATCATCGGCGAAACCGGCGTCACGCCAGCCGTCAACCAGATCGAGCTGCATCCGCGTTTCCAGCAGCGCGAGATCAGGGAGTTCCATGCCCGGCACAACATCCACACCGAAAGCTGGAGCCCGCTCGGCAGCGGCAGGCTGCTCAGCGACGCGACCATAGCAGGCATCGCCGCAAAGCACGGCAAGTCCGCGGCGCAGACGATGATCCGCTGGCACCTCCAGGAAGGGCTGATCGTCATCCCGAAATCGGTTCACCAGGACCGCATATCGGCCAATTTCGACGTCTTCGATTTCGAACTGGACGCGCAGGACCTGAAGGCCATCCGCGGCATGGATTCAACCGATGGCCGCGTCGGGCCGAACCCTGCGACGGCGGCGTTCTTGTTTTGAGGCCACCAACGTTTTTACTCTACGGCGCCCCCCTCTGTCCTGCCGGACATCTCCCCCACGAGGGGGGAGATCGGCTGTCGTGAATGCTTTCGCCAATTTTCAACTTTGAAAAATGTGGCGCTGGAGCCAAAGCTGCCAATCTCCCCCCTTGTGGGGGAGATGCCCGGCAGGGCAGAGGGGGGCGCTGTCCCGCCAGCCTGTCAGGGCGCGTCTGCCAAACCAGCCGCGATAACGATATGCTGGCAGACATTGTCTATGTCGCGGATGACATCGTCATTCCAGAAGCGCAAGACGATCCAGCCATCCTGTTCCAAGCGTTTGGTTCTGGCCTCGTCAGCATTGGCAAGACCCGGGTCGCCATGTTGTGAACCGTCGACCTCTGCAATCAGCTTTTTCTCCGGGCAGGCGAAGTCTACGATGTAGCCGGCGATGGGGAATTGCCTGCGAAAGCCCAGGCCCATCAGCCTATGCGCACGCAGCTCGTTCCAGAGCTTTAGTTCGGCATCGGTCATGATCCTGCGCATCGATTTCGCGTTAGCGCGGTGTCTTGGGGGCAAGGGTGTGTGTGGCATGGTGTGAGAGGCTTGATGCTGAAGTTGGTCACCAACGTTTTTACTCTACGGCGCCCCCCTCTGTCCTGCCGGACATCTCCCCCACAAGGGGGGAGATTGGCAGCTTTGGCTCCGGCGCTACATTCTTCAACGTTGAAGATTGGCGAAAGCATTCGCGACAGCCGATCTCCCCCCTTGTGGGGAGATGCCCGGCAGGGCAGAGGGGGCTGTCCCGCCGGCGTCTCAGGAGATCAGCAGCTTCAGTGCCTCAAATCCCCGAGCCGTCCAGCTGCTGGGCGTCGTCGCCTTCCCAGGGCGAGGGCATGGAGGCGCGGGCGAGGTTGGCCGAGGGCATCGGCATCCAGCATTTCAGCTCCGGCTCGGCATATTCGACGATGCGGCCGGGCGAGGAGTCCGACGCGCGCCAGCCTTCTTCGCCGAACTGGTCGCCATCCGACCAATAGGCGAGGTCGACTTCCGCCGGCCCCTGCTCGGACGGCCGGACCGTGACGAGGATCCGGCTGCCGTCCTTGGGCGCGCTTGACATGTGGCGCCAGCGGTCGGGCTCATCCATCGCTCATCCTCCTCGAGATCCATTGCCATGCTTCGAGAGGGATAGTCGCCTCGCGTCCGGAAGCGGTCAACCCGGACTTTTCGCAAACCGGTCCTTGCGGTCGCGACCGCATTGTCGGATTCGATCGGCGCTATCCGTCCTTGGCGTGCATGCCGCAACAAGGAGCGAGGCGATGGCGAGTGACAAGGTCGGGCCGAAACCGCACGGGGCGGACGCGGAGATGAAACTGTTCTTCAGCCGCAACCCCAATCCGCGCCTGGGAGTCGCGGTGGCTCGTCACCTCGGGGCGAAAGTCGCGTTCGAATTCGCTTCGCCCATGGCGCCGGGGCAGGCGGAGCGGTTCCGTCCGCTCAATCCCAATCTTTCCCTGCCCTTGCTGGCCTGGCCTGGAGGGAGCCTCTGGGAAGCGGACGCCATAGCCTGCCGGCTTTCGCGCGACCTGGGTTCGGATTTCTGGCGCGCGGGCGACGGCGAACCCGAGATGATCCGTTGGCTGAGCTGGGGCAAGGAGGAGTTCGTCAGGGCCTGCGACATCGTGCATTTCGAGCGCGGCACCAAGCAGCGCTATGGCATCGGGCCGATCGACGCGGAAAAGGTCGCGGAGGGACTGGAACAGTTCCACAGGACGGCGCCGATCCTCGAGGCGGCACTTGGCCGGCGGCCATGGCTGGCCGGGACTTCGGTCTCCTATGCCGATTTCCGCATGGCGACGTTCCTACCCTTCAACGACGCCGCCCGCTTGCCGCTCGGCGACTATCCCCAAATCGAGCGCTGGTATCGCCGGCTCGAAGAGATCGAGGCCTGGCGCGATCCGTTCCAGGGGCTGGACGCGCCCGCATTGGCCCCGGTCCCCGGACGGTGATGCCCGCGTGAGACGACGCGGGAGCGGTCGACCAGGCTTCAGGGCTTGAATCGCGATTCCGCTTCAACTGCTTGTTTTCACGTGCATCCGAAACGATTGCGCGCTTGTCATGCGATCGTTCAGCCCGCCGGATGTTGCATCAGGCAGGCAGCATTCGCACAACTGTGCGCAACGCCCAACTGGCGGCCATCGGCGCTCGACGCTTTGCAATCGGATTGATAAGTCCCTCTGCGAAGGAGCGGCTGAGTCTGACATGACCGTTGCGATCGAGATGGGACAGACGACCGCCGGCGCGCCGGCGGCGCTGGACCTTGAGGAACTGCTGGCGACGCGGCTTTTGGTGCAGGGCAATTCGGGCTCCGGCAAATCTCATTTGTTGCGCCGGCTGCTGGAGCAGAGCGCGCCCTGGGTGCAGCAGACCATCATCGACCCCGAAGGCGACTTCGTGTCGCTGGGCGAACGCTTCGGCCATCTGGTGATCGATGCCGAGGAACATACCGAGCGCGGGTTGCAGAGCGCCGGCGAGCGGGCGCGCATCCACCGCGTCTCCACGGTGCTCAATCTCGAAGGGCTCGACGCCGAGAACCAGATGCGGCGCGCCGCCGCCTTCCTCGGCGGGCTGTTCGAGGTGGCGCGCGACCATTGGTATCCCATGCTGGTGGTGGTGGACGAGGCGCAGCTTTTCGCGCCGGCGGTGGCCGGCGAAGTTTCCGACGAAGCGAGAAAGCTTTCGCTCGGCGCCATGACCAATCTGATGTGCCGCGGCCGCAAGCGCGGGCTTGCCGGCATCATCGCCACGCAGCGACTGGCCAAGCTTGCCAAGAACGTCGCGGCCGAGGCGTCCAATTTCCTGATGGGCCGCACCTTCCTCGACATCGACATGGCGCGCGCGGCCGATCTGCTTGGCATGGAGCGGCGGCAGGCGGAGGCTTTTCGCGACCTGGAGCGCGGGCATTTCATGGCGCTGGGCCCGGCGCTGTCGCGCCGCCCGCTCGGCCTGCGCATCGGGCCGACGGATACCAGCCCGCGCAACGGCACGCCGCGCCTGATGCCGTTGCCGGAAGCGGCATTGGAGGATGCCCGCGCGATCATCCTGGCGGCACCGCCGCCGGAGGCCGCGCGGCCGCAGCGGCGGATGACATCGCCGGACCTGCTCGACCAATTGATGGCGGCGAAGTCGGCGGCGCTGGAGATCCGCCCCGAACCGGCCGAGCCGGCGCCCAGCGCCGAGGACCTGGCGGAGCGGCGCGAGCGGATGGACCGCATCCTGCGCGCCATCCTGGCGGAGCCCGATGCGGGCTTCCGCGTCATCGGCGTGCTCTACCAGGAGTTCGTGGTGCGCTGCCGCATCGAGGGACTGGCCTCGGTCGTGCCCGATCTGCAGGAGTTTCGCCGCATGCTGACGCGCGCCCGCGCCGGCGTCGGCTCCGATATGGCCGAGGACGATGCGTGGCGCGACGTCTCCGTGCGCGCTTCGCTGCTACCCGAGGACATGCAGGGCGTGTTCATGATGATCGCCCGCGCGGCCAAGGAAGGCTGGCCTTGCCCGAGCGACGCCGCGATCGCCCGCGCCTATGGTTCGCACTCCATGCGCCGCGCCCGGCGCCTGCTCACCTACATCGAGGAGCAGGGCCTGATCGTGTGCCAACTCGACGGTACCGGCCGGCGCACCGTCACACTGGTGGAACTCGCCTGGGCGACGGCGCCGGGCGACCCAAATGCGGCGCCGGGCGACCGCAACGCGGCGCCGGGCGATCCCAATACCGAGGAGACGGAGCAGGGTAGCCTGGCGCTGTGATGGCGTGGGCGGGACGGTTGCGGTTGTCCACTGGAACATAACGAGAACATGTGATACTCTATCGCATCGGTGAGTCTTGCGCGGTACGGTCGAGGGCGATGGGAAAAATTTCACAGATTCGTGGGTCGAAATTGCCTGCCGTCTTGCGCTCGGTGGCTGATGCATTGCGAGCGGCGCGCGCGGAGCTGTCGAAGGCTCGCCTTCTGGCACGCGCATGGTGCGAGACGATCGACGAATGCGACCGCGAAACTTATGCGGTTTCGCTGACCCGGCGCGCGCTGGAGGCCTTGTCGGCGGCCCTCGGCATTTCTCCGGCGATCTGCCCCTCGCTCGCCTTCGAAACGGAAGCGCTGGACGAGCCGGCCTCCGCGCTTGCGCACAGCATCGGAGAGACCGCCGCGCGGCTGCCGATCCTCGAAGCGCTGCATCTCGTCACCAGCCTCTATCCGGTCCTGCTGCCGACCAGGGAGCGCGGTGAGCGCGGTGCCTTCTACACGCCGCCGGCGCTGGTCAACCGCCTGCTCGACCAGGCCGAGGAAGAGGGCCTGGACTGGCGCAGCGCGCGGGTTCTCGATCCCGCCGCCGGCGGTGGGACGTTTCTGTTTCATGCCGCGCACCGCATGATCGCCGCGCTCGGCGATTGCGAGCCCGCCTTCGCGCTCAGCCATGTCGGCACCAGGCTTGCCGGTTTCGAGCTCGATCCTCTCGCGGCGCGGCTGGCGCAAGGCGCCCTGGAGATCGCGCTCGCCGATATTGCGACCAGGACCGGGCGCGCCGCCCCGGCCATGGTGACGGCCTGCGACACGCTTGAAGCCGATCCGGAACCCGTCTTCGATCTCGTCGTCGGCAATCCGCCCTATGGGCGGGTCTCGCTGCCGTCGCAATTGCGCGAGCGCTATGCGCGCGGCCTCTACGGGCACGCCAATCTCTACGGCGTTTTCACCGATGCCGCGTTGCGCTGGACCAAGCCTGGCGGCCTTATCGCCTTCCTGACGCCGACAAGCTTTCTCGGCGGCCAATACTACTCGGCGCTGCGCAGCCTTCTGGCCAAGGAGGCGCCGCCCGTCGCGATCGACTTCGTGCATGCGCGGCGCGGCGTTTTCGAGGATGTGTTGCAAGAGACGCTGCTTGCCGTCTACGTCAACGGCGCCGAGCCGCGGCGCGCGCAGATCCACTACCTGACCGTCGCCTCCGAGACCGAGGCCGGGATTGCCCGCAACGGCACGATTGGCTTGCCATCCGACCGCGCCATGCCCTGGCTTGCGCCGCGCACGCCGGAGCACAGCCGGCTCATCGCCCAGGCCGAGACGATGACGCATCGCCTTGCCGACTGGGGCTATGGGGTCTCGACCGGCCCGCTGGTCTGGAACCGCTTCAAGGGTCAATTGCGCGATCGCGCCGGCGGCAAGGGGGTGCATCCGTTGATCTGGGCCGAAGCCGTGACCGCCGACGGCCAGTTCGCCTATCGCGCGCGCAAGAAGAACCACGCTCCCTACTTCAAGCTGGAGGCCGGCGACGGCTGGCTGCTTGTCGAGGCGCCCTGCATCCTCGTCCAGCGCACCACCGCCAAGGAACAGGCCCGGCGCCTGATTGCCGCCGAACTTCGCCAGGAATTCATCGATGCGCATGGCGGCGTCGTCGTCGAAAACCATCTCAACATGGTCCGCGCGACCGGCAGCACGAAGGTGCCGGCGGCGGTCGTGGCGGCGCTTTTGAACAGCCGTGTCGTCGACGATCTTTTCCGCTGCATCAGCGGCAGCGTCGCCGTTTCCGCCTTCGAGCTGGAAGCGCTGCCGCTGCCGCCGCCCAAGAGCACCAGCACGTTGGCGAAGCTCGTCGCAGCCGGTGCGACGCGCGACAGGATCGAGGCGGAATGCAGCCGCCTCTACGGTGAGCCTGCATGACGGCACGGCCGCCCTATGCTACGCGCGATCTTGTCGCCGGGCGCCTGCCGCTGATCTTTCCGGAGGGCACGCCGAACCGCATCTATTGCATCCGCGAACTTGCCGCCAGCACCGTGTTCGCCGCTCTCTACATCGGCGCCGTCGAGGGTTCGGGGCGATTCCTGGGCCCTGTCCATGTTTATCGCATGACCCGCGAGCAGGCGGCGCTGGCGGACGATGCAGATCGGGATGCCTACGCCGCAACTGTCCTGCGCAAGAACGGCGCCGTCGCGGGATCACGCTGGTACGCGGACAATACGCGCGAGCCCATCCGCGACGAGACGCTGCGGGACGGGCTGGTGGCGATCGGCGCGGTGCTGCGTCGCGAGGATCTGCCGACGACTTCAGGCCAGCCCCGCTATGCGCTGAGGGCGGCGTTTGCAGCCCTGTTCGACCCGGCGCTGGAAGGCGAGGCGCTGGAAACCGCCATCGCGGACTTCCAGGAAACGCATCTCAGCAAGGGCGCGCTGGCCCGCGTGACCATCATGCGCGCCGGCGCCGTCGCCAACACCGCCGGCATCCGCGTCACCTTTCCGAACGGCGACACCAGGCTTTTGGCGCCGGGACCGAGTTCGGTCATTGCGCAAGCCGTCATCGAGGTGTTCGCCAAACGGTTTCTCGCCGCCCCTGCCATGTTGTGGCTGAGCGAGAGCGGCAACAAGGTGGTCCTGCGCGACGACGCCATCGCCAGTGCGATCGGCCTCAAGATCGAGGCCGACAGGAACTTGCCCGACATCATCCTCGCCGATCTCGGCCGCAAGGAGCCGTTGATCCTGTTCGTGGAAGTGGTGGCGACCGATGGCGCGATCACGGATCGCCGGCGCGATGCCCTCCATGCTGTCACGGACGCGGCCGGTTTCGACCGAAAACAGATCGCGTTCCTGACCGCCTACCAGGATCGCCAGTCCGCCGGCTTCAAGAAGACCGTCGCGCAGCTTGCCTGGGGCTCGTTCGCCTGGTTCGTCTCCGAACCCGGCCAACTCCTCGTGCTTCATGACGGCGCGGCCGACGGGCGTCCATTCGGCAGCTTGCCTTGGACAGTGATGTAATAACGCTTCCCCAGCGTCACTAGGACAGCCGGTCGATACACGGATTATCCGGTGTTGCGCTCCGTTGGCGGCCTAGCCTGCTATGTTTAATGTTGGAGTTATTGTATAGGAATAAGGTCTGGCGAATAGCACTTCGTTTGTTGGGAACGAGTAGCATTTCGTTTGATGGCGAGGGGAGCGCCAAACGATGAAGTTCAACTTCGATGGACCTCCGGTGGATGAATCCGAGGCTGACATCCCGCTCGCCTGCCAGCGCCAATTGTTGCCTCTCGTGGGCGAAATCGTCGAGGCGGCTGTCGCGGCCGGCTGGGACAAGGATGATGTGCTTCTGGCTTTTGTGGAACTCGCGTGGGACCTTTACGAAAAAGGTCGCGGGGACCCGCAATAGACGGCCGTGAACGACTGGCTCCGCGCCGCGCCGTTGCGTGCCACTGATGCCGAACAACGCTGTCGAACCACAGGGCCGACACAGCCTCGCATGTGAACTCTTTCTTCGTGACCGATGCGTTGCCGGCTTACGCCCGGGCCGACGAATCCGGAAGCGAAGATCCGTCAAGGCTCTTCGCTATTGACAGAAATGCTGCTGAACTTCCTTCGACGGTCAGTTCTTCTTTCTTATCTCGAATAAAGAATTTTCTTTGCGCGTGGAAGTTCTTTTCAATTCGAGGCGTGTGCGTTACGTTGATTCCGGGTCAGGGGAAGGGGATACCAAGCGGCGGTAAGCCGGCTGAGGCAACACGTATGAAACATGCGGGCGGGGCTCGGGAAAGCGGCGATTCCCAGGGCGTCGATCAAGAGCGGGCAGCTCGATACGTCCTGGATATCATTCCGGAAAGTGCTGGTCCCAGAAGAGCCACCGCCCGCGGAAGCGTCATCTATTCCGTCCGCAGTCCGGGATCGCAGAAATTCCTGGCCAGGGAGCATTCCACGGGGATTGTGCTGAGGCCGGCACGCAAGCTGAGAGCCTCGCTCGGCAGTGACAGGATCACGCAGTACGATGCGCCGGTCGGCTGTCTCGTCGTCAATCCGGCGGGCGTCGACAGCACGCTGGCCTGGTCGCAGACCAGGGAGAACGCCGTCGTTTCGATCTCTCCCGAAGCGCTGTCCGAGCTGGCGGCCCATGAGTTCGACCTCCCGGACGTCAAGCTCGAGCCGCCCGCGTTCGGCACGGTTGACCTGAGGGCGCTCAACATAGCCCAGATGATCACTGCCGAACTGACCGACAGGCTGCCGCCGAACGAGCTCTATCTGGACTCGCTGCTGACGGTGTTCGGAGTGCATCTGCTGCGCGGTTATACGGGTCGCAAGAGGCAGGCCGCGTCGCCCAAAGGCGGGCTCTCCGCCGTTGGCGCCCGACGCGTGCGAGAGTATCTCGACCAGAACTTCGTGCGGAAAGTCATGGTCGCCGAGCTCGCGTCGGTCGCGGGGGTGTCACCAAATCATTTCATAGCAAGGTTCGCCGGGACATTCGGCATGCCGCCGCATCGGTATCTGATCAACCTGCGCCTCGATCTCGCGGAAAAGCTGCTGGCCGGCGGAGAGTTGCCGATTGCCGAAGTCGCCTACCTTGCCGGATTTTCGGATCAGAGCCACCTGGCCGCGACCATGAAGAGATACAGGGGAAGGACGCCAGGCGGGCTGGTGACGCTTTCCGCAGGAATTGAAAGCCCGACCATGGCAAAGTAGCAACAGCTGCTGGCCAGCGATCCAAGACCGGAATTTCCTACAAGGCTTCCGGAGTTTTTCAAAATACGTCCGTCACCACCTGTGCCCCAAGCTTTGCTGGAGTCATTTGGAATGCCATTCAGTTCGCGCATTGCTTGCCATCCGGCCGGATCGATCACATGAGCGGGGTTGGCGATGCGGGCCCGCTTCGATCAATCACGAATTGTTTTTCAGGGGAACGGGGAGGGAGGCCTCGGGTTGAAGTTCATCTGGGAAATATCGGGAGGCCGAAAAATGCCGGGCGATGATGGTCCCCCCGGATCGGTATCCGGAGCCAATCCGGCCCGGCAGCCGCTGCTCAACGTGAAGGGCGGGCTTTCCGTCCGCAGTGCGCGCAAGGTGCAGGAGTTCCTGAACGAGAACTTCTCGCGCAAGCTGGCGCTTGCCGAAATGGCCGCCGTCTGCGGATTTTCATCGTACCACTTCGTGCGCGCCTTCTCCAGGACGTTCGGCATGCCGCCGCATCAATATGTTCTCGATCTCAGGCTGGACTTCGCGGAAAGACTTCTTGCCGACAGCCGCATGACCATCGCCGACATCGCCCATCTCAGCGGGTTTTCGAGCCAGAGCCACTTCACCACCATGATGAAGAAATACCGGCAGATGACGCCGATGCAGGCGCGGGCGGGCAAGTTTAACGCAAAGATTAGATGAAGCCGCGCTCTCGTCATTATTTGATTACTTGATTTTAAAGCAGTTGCTAAGGTAACGAGCCGTTAACCTCCGCGTATATGCTCGTATCTTTTCTCACAAGACAGCAATTTCGTGAAATACCGCGAAGGGGAATCATGTCTTCCTGCTGTGGAGTGGAAGTGTCAGACATTTCGTGCCGGCCAGCGGAGAGGGAACCATGACCGACAATCATATTTCGGGCGGCCATATTTCGGGCGGCTCGCTCCTTGTTCAGCGCCGTGCGGCGCATTTCGCCAGTCACTGGATCGCGAATGGCGATCCTCGGTCCCGTTCGGCCCGGCGCCGCTTGATGGCGGTCCTGCGCATGGCGCATCGTGCGCTGGGCATGGGGCGCAAGCGCTTGGGGCTGGGAACGCTGGGCGTCGGCGGGGCGCTCGGGACAGCCGTGACGCTGGGCGCCTTCGCGATCGGCATGGCCGCGACGCCGGCTCAGGCGCAATATCAGGCCGGCGGCGGTTCGGCGACCGCTCCCGAGGCCATCGCGGTCGGAAACGGCTCAAACGCCAGCCTTAACTGGGCCATAGCGCTCGGCTTCCAGGCCCAATCGACGGCGCAATACGGCGTCGCCATTGGTCGCACCGCGTCGGCCACGGGCACCGGCGGCGCAGTGGCGATCGGCTCCGGTACGATTTCAAGCAATATCAACACGGTAGCGATCGGCGTCGCCGCGGGTGCCACTGGGGCCGGGGCCAGCGCGCTGGGCACCAACGCCCAAGCTTCGGGAGGGAACTCCACCGCAGTCGGTGTCAGCGCCACGGCCAGCAACAACTATGCGTTCGCCGCTGGCTACGGATCCGTAGCCAGCGGGCTGCGCAGCACTGCGATTGGGCAGTTCGCAGGGGCGTCCGGGCTGGATGCTGTTGCACAAGGCACCAGCACCGTTGCGAACAGCCAAAATGCCGTCGCCGTCGGCTTCCAGTCGACCGCAACCGCGATAAACGCCGTCTATCTCGGCTCGCGCACCGCTGCCGGGACGGGAGCCTTGGCCCAGAGCGCCGTTGCTATCGGTACGGACGTGACGGCGTCTCAGGTCGACACCACCGCAATCGGACGCCAAAGCAAGGCAACGGGAACGGGCGCCACGGCGATGGGTAAGAACGCCAGCGCCTGGGGCAACCAGTCCATTGCATTCGGTGTGGGCGCGCAGGCAGGCGTGCAGGCCGACACGGCCGTGCCCAACAGCATCGCCATCGGCACCAGCGCGCTTGCGAATAAGAACAACGCGATGGCGCTCGGCACGCTGGCCAATGCCACGGAGGACGGTGCCATCGCCATGGGCTCCTCTACCAACGCGACAGCCACGCAGGCCGTGGCGCTTGGCGTTTCCGTCAACGCCACTGGCGCCGGCGCCACCGTGGTGGGCAGCGCAGGCTCCACTGCGTCCGGCGCCTACTCCATTGTGGTAGGCGCCACCAGTACCGCGAGCGGAGCCAATTCCATCGCCATCGGCCCCTCGACCAACGCGACGGCGGCTAACACCATCGCCTTGGGCGCCAGCGCCAAGGCGGATTCCGCCGAAGCGGTCGCCATGGGCACCAATGCGGTAGCGACCGGCGGCAAGGCCGTCTCCATCGGCTCCGGCAACACCGCCTTTGGCGACGGCGCGGTATCGATCGGCGACCCGAGCTATGCCAGCGGCACCGGCGCCTTCACCGGCGGCGCCAACAACATCGCCAACAGCGACGGCACGGCGACCGCCACCGCGGCCAACATGGCCAACGGCGCCGTCGCGATCGGCAACAGCAACAAGGCGATCGGGCAGGGCTCGGTCGCACTGGGCAACGGCTCGACGGCGGGCGCGGCCGGCCTCGCCGGAAATGTCGCGCTCGGCGATGGCGCGACGGCGGCGGCAAGCTCCGGCGACGTGGCGCTCGGCTCGGGCTCGGTGACCACCACGGCGGTCGACACGGCCAGCGGGGTGGTCAACGGCACCACCTACGCCTTCCAGGGCACCAACCCGACCTCGACGGTCAGCATCGGCGCGGCCGGCGCGGAACGCACCATCACCAACCTGGCGGCTGGGCGGATCAGCGCGCTCTCGACCGACGCCATCAACGGCTCGCAGCTCTTCGCCACCAACCAGGCGGTCGATGCCATCGGCGCCGTCGTCAACAACATCAATGTCGGCGGCGGCATCAAGTATTTCCATGCCAACTCGACGCTGGCGGATTCGCAGGCGCTGGGAGCCGATTCCGTCGCTGTCGGCCCGAATGCGGTCGCCAACAATGCCGGCGATGTCGCGATCGGCCTGAATTCGACGTCGGGCGCCACGACCAATGTCGGCGGCACGACGATCGGCGGCGTCAACTATACCTTCGCCGGCGGCACGCCGGCGGGCGCCTTCTCGGTCGGCTCGGCCGGCGCCGAGCGCCAGATCCAGAACGTCGCCGCCGGACAGTTGAACGGCGGTTCGACCGACGCGGTCAACGGCTCGCAGCTCTTCGCCACCAATCAGCAGGTGACGGCCAACACCACCGCCATTTCCAATATCGGCGCAGGCGTGACCAATCTCGGCAACACGATCAACAACATCACCGGCGACACGTCGACCGTCTTCACCGACGCCAATGGCGAAGGCATCCGCTATGCCCGCACCAATGAGTTCGGGCTGGCGCAGACCGATTCCTTCGCCCAGGGCGTCGGCTCCACAGCGGTCGGCTACAATGCGACCGCCACCGGCGTCAGCGCGCTGGCGCTCGGCCGCGACAGCAATGCCAGCATCGACGGCGGCGTGGCCCTCGGCTCGGGTTCGCTCTCCGATCGCCCGATCGCTCCGGCTACCGGGCAACTGCCCGCCGGCCCATCCAACTTCATCCAGTACAACACCACCGACAAGGCGCTGCTCGGCGCCGTTTCGGTCGGCAACGCCACCTCCTACCGGCAGATCACCAATGTCGCCGACGGCACGCAGGACCAGGACGCGGTGACGGTGCGCCAGCTCGCGGGCGCCATCGCCGCCGTGTCGGCCACCTCGACCAAGTATTTCCATGCCAATTCGGTGGCGGCCGACTCACTGGCGGTCGGCGCGGAATCGGTCGCGGTCGGTCCGACCACGGTCGTCAACGGCGATAACGGCATCGGCATCGGTAACGGCGCCATCGTCGACCAGACGGCGCCCGGCGGAACCGCCATCGGCCAGAACGCCCATGTGATGCTGGCGGACGGCCTTGCCTTCGGCACCAATTCGCTCGCCTCCGGCATCCAGTCGGTGGCGCTCGGCGCCGGCGCCCAAAGCACCTTCATCAACAGCGTGGCGCTGGGCGCGCAGTCCATCACCTCGGTCGGTGCGCAGGCCGGCTACGCGGCCTTTGCCCTGACCGCTCCGCAGACCTCGGTGGGCGAGGTGTCGATCGGCGACGCCGGAGCTGAACGCAAGCTCACCAATGTCGCGGCGGGCTCGGCCGACACCGACGGCGTCAACGTCTCGCAGCTGCGCGGCGTGTCGCAAAACGTGACCAACCTGTTCGGCGGCACCACCACGCTCAACCCCGACGGCTCGATCACCGGGCCGACCTACACCGTCCAGGGCAACACCTACACGACCGTCTATGACGGGCTCACGGCGGTCGACAATGCCTTGACCACCATCAGCAATGGCGGCGGCATCAAGTACTTCCACGCCAATTCGTCGCTGGCCGACAGTATCGCCGGCGGCACCGACGCCGTGGCGATCGGGCCCGAAAGCGTGGCGAGCGGCAACGACAGCCTGGCCGCCGGCCATGGCTCTACGGCTACCGGGGCGGGCGCCGTCGCGCTCGGCCAGGGCGCGCAGGCCAACAACGCCAACGATGTGGCGCTCGGCTCCGGCTCGGTGACGCAGACCGCCGTCGGCACCTCCAGCACCGTCATCAACGGCAAGACCTATGCCTTTGCCGGCACGACGCCGACCGGGACAGTCAGCGTCGGCGATGCCGGCGCGGAGAGGACGATCACCAATGTCGCTGCCGGACGGATCGCCGCCGACAGCACCGACGCGATCAACGGTTCGCAACTCTTCGCCTCCAACCAGGCGATCGAGGCCCTGCAAACCGGCGTCGGAAATCTCAACCAGAATGCGGTGACGTATGACACGCAGGGCGGCGCCAAGACGAACACCATCACGCTGCAAGGCGGCGACGTCAACGCGCCGGTCGTCATCTCCAATGTCGGACCCGGCGTCGCCGGCACCGACGCGGTCAATGTCAACCAGCTGACCAAGGGCCTGGACACCGCCATCAGCACATCCAACAGCTATACCGACAAGGTGGCGGCCACGACCCTGCAACAGGCCAACGACTATACCGACCAGAAACTCGGCCAGCTGAATTCGGACATCAGCGGCATCCGCGACGAAGCCCGGCAAGCGGCGGCAATCGGCCTTGCCGCAGCCTCGCTGCGCTACGACGACCGTCCCGGAAAGCTGAGCGTCGCGGCGGGCGGCGGCTTCTGGCGGGACGCCAGCGCCTTTGCCTTCGGCGCGGGCTACACCAGCGAGGACGGCCGCATCCGCGGCAATGTCTCGGGCACGGCGGCGGGCGGAAATGTCGGTGTCGGCGCCGGCCTGAGCTTCACGTTAAACTGAGGCGGGAATGAACGGGGCAACCAGCCGTCATGCCCGGCTTTTCCTCCTGACCTGCCTGGCGCTTGCCGGCGGCCTGTCCTTGGCCGCCGGGCCAGCCGCCGCGCAAGCGACCGCGCCCTACAGGATCAAGCCATCCGACGTGGCGGTGCCGCCGGATGTGAAGCTGGGCCAATACCAGCGCACCATCCGGCCCTTCGAGAACTGGACGCTGATCTGCGACGAGAACCTCAAGGCGCGCAAGAAGGTCTGCAATGTCTCGCAGGTGATCGAGGACGGGGCCGGCAGGATGGCCTTCAGCTGGTCGCTCGCGGCCACGCAGGACGGCAAGCCCTACATGATCCTGCGCACCGCGCCGAACGCCAAAAGCGACGGCCTGGTGTCGCTGAAGTTCGACGGGCGCGACCCGATCGACGTCCACTTGAACGGCTGCAACGAAGTGGTCTGCGTCGGCATGCTGCCGGTGGGGCCCGTCATCCGCCAGCAGATAGTGCAGAAAGCGACGCCGGCCATCTCCTACCCGACCGTCGACGGCCAGACGATTACCGTGACCGCAACGCTCAAGGGGCTGTCCGAGGCCCTTGCGCCAATCAAATAACCGAGGCAGCACCGTGAGCCAGCAAGACCCGTTCATCTCCCCAGCGCGCGGCCCGAGCGTGGAGCCGGACCGCAAGAGGATCGTCGAGCCCGATCGCAAGAGGGGCGCCGAGCCGCAGCGGCGGTGGCCGCGCGTCCTAGCCTTCTCGCTGCTGGGGCTGGCCATGATCGGCATCGGCTTCGCTGCCGCCAACTATGCCGCGATCGCCGGTCTCGTCGGCACCCCGACGGCGGCGCAGGCCCGGACGGCGCCGCCCGCATTGCCGGACTCGCCTTTCCTCGAACATGTCAAACAGGCCGGCGTGCAGGCCTGCTCGACGATCTTTCCCGTGCTCGGACAGGTTCTGACGACGGGCTCGAAATACAGCGTCAAATCCTTGTGGAACGACCAGGCCGCCGACAAGCACGCCGTGCAGGCCCTCGTCGGCATGGACTATTCGACGGAAAAATACAGCGGACCGGCCGCCGGAGTGGTTTTCGCATCGCCCACCGCTTCCGGCTGCGAAGGCGCGATGGTGCGGGTGGCACCGTTCGCCAGCCCGTGTTCGGAGATCCCGTCCGTTCTTCCGCAAGGCAGCAAGATCACCGATCATCTCGGCCAGGTCGAAGTGTACGAGCTGGGCGGCAATTCGGGCGAAGCGCTTCTGCTGCCGACCGGCAATAGCTGCGTGGTGATTTCCATCGCGTCGGCGTCGAAGTGAGACAACGGGATAGGCGAATGGGCGAGGGCTCCTGGAAAGGATTGCAGACCATGAAATCGCGACGTCTGGCAGTTTTGTGCATGGCCCTGCTGTGGAGCGGGCAGGTTGTCTCGGCCGACCTTGTGGCGCCGCCGGAGCCGGAGCCGAAGGAGGAAAAAGGCATCTGGGGGGCGATCGCCTATTCCAACATCGATACCAAGCACGGCTTCTTCTGGGGCGCCGACAAGCGCCAGGAGGCGAAGGACGCCGCGATGAAATATTGCGAGAACGCCGGCGGCAAGGGCTGCACTGTTGTCACCGTGTTCCGCAATCACCGCCATTGGACAGACGACGACGAGACGGGCTTTCCCTATAAGCACTGCGGCGCCCTGGCCGTGGCCAGGGAGAAGCAGAGCGACCGGCTGACGCCCTGGGGGGCGAACTCGGCCGAGACCCGCAAGGACGCGGAAGACCTCGCTCTGCAAGCCTGCGAGGCGGCGGGAACCGAATGCAAGATCCGCGAGTGGGTCTGTACCTGAAGCGCACCGCGCTCACGCGACGCGCTTTGGAATTGCTTTTGCACCCTGCGTGAGGCAGATGACCATGCCCACGGCCCCGAAAATCCCATCCGGTTTTCGGGGCCATGCGCGTGAACCCCGAAAGAGAAAGTCGCCATCGTTGTTTGACAGATTTGTTCTTCTGAAGGCGGCCGCAATCTGCGCGGTGGCCCTGGCTGCATCGAGTGCCTGTGCGCAACAACAGCAGGCGGCCACGCTTCCAAACGGCGCGTCGTCGCTCCAGGAGACCTATCAGGACTGGAGCCTGGCCTGCACCATCCAGGACAATGCACGCGCCTGCTCGGTTTCGCAGGACCAGACGCAGAAGAACGGCCAGAGGCTGCTGGCCGTGGAGTTGCGCGCGGGGCCGAAGGGTGGATTGACCGGAACCCTGCTTCTGCCTTTCGGCATCCTGTTCGACCCAGGCGTGACGATCCAGGTCGACGACCAGCCGCCCCTCGGCCAGTTGCGGTTCCGCACCTGCCTGCCGAACGGATGCGTGGCGCAGTTTCCGATCGACCGGGCGCTGGCGCAGAAGCTGAAGGCGGGCGGCGTATTGACGCTCAACGTCGTCACCGACGCCGAGACCAAGCTCAACTTCCCCGTCTCCCTGAAAGGCCTCGGCGCCGCCCTCGACCGCGTCGCGGCGCTGAGCGGGCGCTGAGGCGGGACGAAGCTTTAGCTGGGGCGATTAGTTGCAGCCAGACCACGCCGCTGCGGCATCTCCGAAAGAGCGATTGTATTGGCAGTTCTGCCGTTCGACGTCTTGCCGTCTTTCTTCCTCTTCGCGCTGGATCTCCATCACAGCCTCGTCACGAGTTTGCCCATTGGCATCGACTGGCTCCTGCGCGTTGGCAAGCTCTTCAAGATACGTTTCTAGATTACTGGCGCCGATCTTGTTACCGAGTTCAGCGGCTTGCCTCGAATGTTCGATGGCCGCCGCTTGATCCACAGGACCTCCCAAGCCGTTCCATTCCAGGTAGCCCAGCTCGGCCATTGCCGCAGGCAGTGACTGTGCTTCCTTCAACCAAGCTCGCGCGGACGTGTAGTCTTTTTCATCCGCGAGTGCGGCCGCATACATATATTCCGCGAAGACGTAGCCTTTTTGGATTGCAAGGTTCAGCCCAACACTAGCAGCCTCTTTGTTGCCCTCCGCCTGATAAACTCTGGCGAGATGATAGATGTCGCTACTCTTTACCTTATCCTGGACCATCGCGGCTTGGCAGTGCTTTTTCGCTTCAGCGATATCAATCTTATCAAATTCGACGCCTTTGCCCTCATATCCAGGTTCGTCTGGGTGAGCGGCGAGTCGATCGCAAGCCGCAGAAGCTGTCTCGTAATCCTCGGCGTGAGAATTGACCGTCGAGAGTGCGATGCCGACCAAAAGCAGCGTTGCAACACGCATGGCTGTGCCTCCATAAGCGGATCTTATCAAAAGGCAAAAGGTGGTAGTAAGTCGGCAATTGGATGTAGGTCTTCTTTCAGGCCGCCTACTCCAGCTCGCGCGGCCTTTGGGCCGCAGCGCCGGAGCCCCACAAGGCGCGCCTGAGCAGGTTCCGTCCGCCCTTGCGCGGGACAAGATTAATATCGCTGACAAGCTTTGCGCCGCCCTCGCGCCGCTCCAATGTGATCTTACGGCTGTGGAAGGCTTCCAGCTCGGCGCGATGCGCCACACTTATGATGGTCACCTTCGGCAATTCATGGATGACCGTCTCCATCATCTTGTCCTGGCTCTTCTCATCGAACGCCGAGGTCGCTTCGTCCAGAACGACGATATCGGGATGGTGCAGCAGGAGGCGCGCGAAGGCGAGCCGCTGCTTTTCGCCACCCGACAGGGTCTGGTCCCAGGGCGCGTCTTCCTCGATCCGGTCCTTGAGATAATCGAGCCCCACCTTGTCGAGGGCGGCGTTGATCTTCTCCAGCGTCCAGTTCTCGGCGGCGGCCGGATAGGCGACCGCGCGGCGCAGCGTCCCGGAGGGGATGTAGGGACGTTGCGGCAGCATGAACAGCCGCCTGCCGGGGTGGAAGTCGACGCTGCCGCCACCCCACGGCCAAAGGCCCGCGACGGCCCGCACCAGCGTGCTCTTGCCCGAACCGGATTCGCCGGCCACCAGCACCCGCTCGCCAGGCTCGATCTCGACCTCGGTTTCCTTGACCACGCCGGTGCCGTCGTCGAGCGATACCGAGAGATTGTCCAGGCTGAGCATCGCACCGTCTTCGGTTTCGCCGTGCCTGATGCGGCCCAGCGCGTCGCTGCGTTCGGCGCGCTCCAGCCCGTCAAGCGACATCATCAGCGAGGCAATACGCCGTGCCGAGGCGTTCCAGTCGGCGAGGCGGGGATAGTTGTCGACCAGCCATCCGAACGCGGCCTGCACGATGGCGAAGGCTGAGGCAGCCTGCATGATCTGTCCAAGGGTCATGCTGCCTTCGAGAAATTTTGGCGCGCAAAGCAAGATCGGCACGACCGGCGCAAACAGGCTCGACCCCTGCGACACCAGCGCTGTGCGCATGTGCTGGCCTGTCAGCAGCGCCCATTGCCGGAGCACCGTGCCGAACGTCTTGTCGATGCCGCTGCGCTCCTCCTCCTCGCCGCCGAGCAAGGCGATGCTCTCGCCGTTTTCGCGCACGCGCGTCAGCGTGTAGCGGAAATCGGCTTCCGCTTGGTTCTTCTGCTCGGAGAGCCGCACGAAATGGCGGCCGATGACCACCATCGAAGTGGAGGTGATGGCGGCGTAGATCACCGCGGTCACGACCAGGAAGCCGGGAATGGTGACGCTCCAGCTTCCGATCGGCAAAGTCAGCGCCCCGCCGATCGTCCACAGCACCACGATGAAAGTGGAGGCCGACAAAAACGCGTTGATCACGCCGGAGATGAAATCGACGGGCGATTCCGTGGCGATCCGCAAATCCTCCGCGATGCGTGCCTCGGGGTTCGTGTGGTCGCCGCCCACGAGGTTCAGCTGATAGTAGCGGCCGCTTGCGAGCCAGCGCGCGATGATGGCGGTGGTCGACCAGGAACGCCAGCGGCGCTGGATCGTCATGCGAAGGTAGACTTGCGCGACGACAAGGCTTGCGCTTCCAACCACGAGCGGCGGGAACACGGCGCTGAGCACATAGACGGTGTGGGCGTTGCGCTGCTCGATGGCGTCGAAGATCGAGCGGTTCCAGATGTTGATCCCATACTGGAAGCCGACATTGATGCATATCAGCATCAACAGCCCGATCGTGAACGGCCAGGCCAGCTTGTCGCCGCGCGTGCTCCAGTAGCCGCGCGCGCTGATCCAGAAGCGCCTCAGCAGGTATCGCTTGCGCGCCTGCTCGGCCTCCTGCGGCGTCAGCTCCGGACCGGGTTCGATGGCCCCGGGCGGCGGCGCAGCCTCGCCCACGACCTCGGACGCAACTTCGACTGTCGAGGCCTTCTCCTGGTGCGACTTCTCTGCCTTGCGCCGCCTGGCGCCGTCGACCGTTTTCGGCATGAGTTCAGCCTCGGATGTAACGGCGACAACGGCCTAAAAATCAAAAAGTTTCACCAGGCCCGCTCCAGACGGCGCCATGGGTCTCCCCGTGCTCCCCTGCTCGACCCGCGATGCCGCCAGCCGCCGCTGGACAATTCGCCAGCCGGCGGGCCCGTTTAGCGACGGTCTCCTCGCAGCCGGAACGAGACCGTGTGCTTGGAACCAATGATGGGCGAGACTGTTTAGCCATGAACTTCGATGCGACGCCGACGTCCCGGCCCGGTCGGGTGAGCAGCGACCTTGAGGAGCCCCTTGTCATGAAGATTTCGTCCAGATTTCGTTCAGTCGCCATCGCCGTCATCACTGCCGCGGGCGTTGGCTTTGCCAGTGTCGCGCACGCCGACACCGGAACGATCCGCTTCTCCATCTACAAGGCGGCCTTCTTCATCGGCGGCGCCGGAGGCGAGGGCACGCTGACCTTCCATGGCCGCCGGTATCCGATCTCGGTCGGCGGCATTTCGGGCGGCCTCGCCTTCGGTGCCTCCAAGACCTATTTCCGGGGCACCGTGCGCCATATCAAGCGCGCCCGGGACGTGACGGGTGTGTACGGCGCGGCGGGCGGCGGCGGCGCGCTCGGCAAGGGCGCCCAGGTGATCGTCATGACCAACGACAAGGGCGCCCAGCTCGAGCTCACGGGCAGGCAGGTAGGGCTGCAAGTCAACGCCGATCTCAGCGGCATGAGCATCACGGTGAAGTGAGGGCGATCACTGCGTCGGTGTTTCCAGGGATGAGCCGGCGGCCCCTCCCTACCGCTCCTCCACGATCCGCAGATAGGCCGCCGTCACGAACAGCACGATCAGGCCGAACAGGATCCTTCTTGCCCCCTCCGGCATCTGCAAAATCGTCAGCAGCGTCGTCAGCACGGTCAGGATCAAGGCACCGATGATGGTGCCGGTATAGCCGCCGCGGCCGCCGAAGATGGAGGTGCCGCCGATGACGGCGGCGGCCACGGAGGGCAGCACCAGCGGTTCGGCGAGGGACAGGGAAGGGGCCTTGATCAAGCCGATATAGAGCAAGCCGGTGATGCCGGCGAGCAGGCTGGAGAGGACGTAGAGCGCGGTGATGACCTGCCAGTAGCGCACGCCGGAAAGGCGGGTCGCGCGCTCATTGTCGCCGACGGCGTAGAGCAGGCGGCCGAAACCGGTGCGGTTGAGGCCGAAGACGATCAGCACCGCGACGGGGACGAACAGAAGCAGCGCGTTGGGAAACCCTGCGGTCACGCCGGTGCCGAGCCAGGCGAGGAAATCGGGGATCTTGGCGCCCGAGGCGATCACCGTGCGTTGATAGACCTGCAGGAAGCCGGTGCCGATCAGGCTGGTGCCCAGCGTCATGATCAGCGGATGGACGCGGAAGACGCCGACGCCGATGCCGTTGACGAGGCCGATCATTACCGCCGGCATCATCGCCAGGAGGAAGGCCACGGCCGGGTCCTGGTTGACGGCTTGCGTAGCCATGATGAAGGCGCTCATCGTCGCCACCGTGCCGACAGAGAGATCGATGCCGCCGGTCAGCATGGTCATGGTCTGGCAGCCGGCAAGGATCGCCAAGGGAATGGCGAATTTGATGGTGTTGGCGATCCAGCGCTCGTTGACGATGCCGGGGCGCAGGATCTGCAAAATCACAACCAGGATGACCAGCAGGATGACCAGCGGAATCAGCGGCCGGTCGGCCATGAAGCGTTTGACACGGCGGCCGAAGGGGACGGGTTGGGGCGTGATTGCGGTGGTGCTCATGGGGTGGCTCTTGTCTGCAAATGTAGCGCCCTACGGCGGCCCCCTCTGTCCTGCCGGACATCTCCCCCTCTAGGGGGGAGATCGGACGGGGTGACGGCTTTCGCAAATTGTCGGCGTTGCAAGAATGAGCGAGCCGCCGAAGCTCCCAATCTCCCCCCTTGAGGGGGAGATGTCCGGCAGGACAGAGGGGGGCGCCGTAGAGCGCTATGCGCCAATTCATTCTCCCTCATCATTGCCGACCCCGCATCGTAATGAAAGCCCCGAACATCACCACGGCGACCATGATGAGGCCCTCGATGATGGCGGTGACGTTGGGATCAATGGCGAGCAGGGTGAGATCGGTGCGCACCAGGCGCAGCACGAAGACGGCGACGATGGGGCCGAGCAGGCCGCCCTTGCCGCCGCCCAGCGCCACGCCGCCCAGCACCACGGCCGCGACGCTGGCGAGCAGATAGGGGCCGGGAATAGGAGCGCCGATGCCGGTGCTCATGGTCAGCGCCAGGCCGCCCATGGCCGCGAACAGGCCCGACAGCGCATAGGCGATGATGCGGGTGCGCTTGACCGGCACGCCGCTGCGGAACGCCGCCAGCTCGCTCGAGCCGATGGCGTAGATGGACAGGCCGAGGCGCGAGCGCCGCAGCGGTATCCAGACGATGCAGAGGCAGATGATCAGCACCAGCAGAGCCTTCGGCAGCCAGGCGTCGATGTTCTGCGGCAGGCCGGGTATCGGGACCGTGCCTGAAATCATCGCCTTCAGCCATTCGGCGGCGGCGCCGCCCGGCGCGCCGAGCACCAGAAGAGCCGCCCCTTGCAACACGAACAGCATGGCGAGCGTCACCACGATGTCGGGGACACGGGTGGCGACAATGAGCAGGCCGTTGAGCGCGCCGAGCACAAACCCCATGGCCAGTACGAAAGGCACCACGAACAGCGCGTATTCTTCCGAGGCGCCGGCCATCATCGAGGCGGCGGTGACGCTGGTCAGCGCCATCATGGCGGCGACCGACAGATCGATGCCGCCGGCGATGACGACGACGGTCTGCGCGGCCACGGCAAAGGCGTAGGGCAAGACGGCCCGCGCCAGCGAGCCGAAATCGCCGCTGCCGTAGCCGGGCTGGATCAGCTTGGTGACGACGAACAGCACGATGAGGAGGGCGAACAGGCCGGCGACCCAGCCCTGGCGGCGCAGGAGATGGCTCATGGCGTCGCCTCCGGCGCATCCGGGGCATTTGCTGTCGGGTCCGCCAAAATGCCGATATCGGCCTTGACGCCGCGCGGCAGGCCGTAGGCGGCGCGCATCAGTGCCGGCTCGTCCGCTTCCTCGACCGGGAAGATATCGACGACGCGGCCGCCGAAGATGACGATGACGCGATCGCAGACGCGCTGCACCTCTTCGAGTTCCGAGGTGTAGAACAGCACCGACTTGCCGTGGCCGGCGAGCTCGCGCAGCAATTTATAGATCTCCTGCTTGGTGCCGACATCGATGCCGCGCGTCGGGTCGAAGCACAGGATGGTGCGGGCATCCGCCGCGATCCAGCGGGCGATGGTCACCTTCTGCTGGTTGCCGCCGGACAGGCGCTGCACCTCGCCTTGCGCGCGGGTGTCGATCTGGAGGCGCGCGATGGCGCTCGCCACCGTGGCGCGCTCCTTGCGCATGGCGATCGGCCCCCAGTTGCGCAAGGCGGCGCTGAAGGGCAGCGCGATGTTCTCGCGCACCGAGCGCTGCATGGCGAGGGCTTCGGAACGGTCGCCCGGCACATAGGCGATGCCGGCGCGGATGGCGTCGATCGGATGGGTGAATTTCGCCGGCTGGGCGTCGACCTCGATCGTGCCGCCGGACGGTTTGATCGAGCCGGCAAGGGCGGCGAACAATTCATCCTGGCCCTGGCCTTCGAGCGCGACGACGCCGGCGACCTCGCCGTCGGCGAGCTCGAAGGAGACGTCGTTGAGCTTGGTGCCGACGCGCAGATTGCGCACGGCGAGACGCGGGCGGGCAGGGGCCGATGTGGCGGCCTGGCCGGCGGCGCGGGCGGTCACCTTGGTCTTCTCGATGCGGGCGCCGAGCATCAGCTCGACGATCTTTTCCTCCACGCCGGGCTCGATGTCGAGAACGCCGACGGTCGCGCCGTCGCGCAGCACGGTGGCGCGGTCGCAGAGCGCCGAGATCTCGACGAAGCGGTGCGAGATGAAGATCACGGCGCGGCCGCTGTCGCCCTGGCGACGCACGACTTCCAGCACCTTTTCGGCAAGATTTGCGGGGAGCGCCGCGGTCATCTCGTCGAGCAGCAGCACGTCGGGCTCGACGGCGAGCGCCCGCGCCAGGTCGAGCACGCGCAGCACCGCCAGCGGAATGTCGCGCGCGGTGTCGCGCAGGTCGAGGTCGGGAATGCCAAGTTCGCGCACCCAGGCGCGGAACGGCTCGACGGGCGTGCCGGTCAGCCGCAGATTGGACAGTATGTCGAGATCGGGGATCAGCGACGGTTCCTGGTAGACGGGCAGAAGGCCAGCGCGGCGCGCGGCGGCGGGCGAGCGTATGTCACGCGCCTCGCCACGGATCAGCACGCGCCCGGCCGAGGCAGGAACCGCGCCGGTCAGGATCTTCACCAGCGTCGACTTGCCGGCGCCATTGGCGCCCATCAGGGCATGCACCTCACCCGGCAGGACAGACAGCGACGCGTCGCGCAGCGCGGCAACCGCACCGTAATTCTTGGCGACGCCGGAGGCGTCGAGGAGGGGTTTGGTGGTCAAATTGCTGTCCGTACCAGAAACTCAATTGCTGGCGCTCTACGGCGCCCCCCTCTGTCCTGCCGGACATCTCCCCCACAAGGGGGGAGATCGGCCGCAACTTCGGCTTTCGCCAATTTTCAACGTGGCAAGACGAGAGCCGGCGCAGAAACTGCCAATCTCCCCCCAAGTGGGGGAGATGTCCGGCAGGACAGAGGGGGGCGCCGTAGAGCGCTAACCTATCAAACCTTTGGTTGGCGAGGACGGCAAACGCCATCCTCGCTAGCCAATCAAAATAGCCCTTATTCCCCCGGCCCCTTGCACGCGACGATCTGGTCCTTGGTGTACGTCGTCCAGTCCGGGATCGAGATCGAGACCGGCCATTCCGGGCTGAGCGACGGATCGGCGGCGGCTTTCAGCTTGGCCTTGCCTTCCTCGGTGGCGTTCTCCCAGAGCTGCGGCTCGACCAGAACGGTCTGCTGCGCCGGCTTCTTGCCGTCGAGGATCTGGAGCGCGAGCGTCACGCCGGCGCCGCCGATCGAGCCGGGATTGGTCACGGCCGCCCCGACCAGGTCCTTGACCGAATTCAGCTGGCCGACGAAACCGGCATTGTCGGCGCCGACCACGGGCACCATCGGCGCCTGCGATTCCACCAGCGCGTCGACGATGACGTTGTCGATGCCCGAGGTCCATACGCCGTTGAACGGCGTGCCGGTGGCGAGGAAGGACAGCATCTGCTGCTTGGCCTGGTCCTGCTGCCAGCCGGTGAACACTTCCTGCGCGACCTTCACGTCGGGGAATTCGGCCAGCGCCTTCTTGAAGCCCTTGTCGCGATCCGAGTCGGCGGAGGCGCCGGCGGCCCCGCGCATATAGAACACCTCACCCTTGCCGCCCATCTGCTGGAACAGCCATTTGGCGCCGAGATAGGCATATTGTTCCTGGTTGTTGGAGATGATGTAGGCCGAGGGTTCGGTGACCGCCTGGTCGACGGCGACGACAACGATGCCGGCCTTGGTGGCTTCCTCCAGCCCGGCCTTGATGCCGGCGGGATCAGCCGGATTGACAACGATGGCGTCGACCTTGGCGCTGATAAGGTTGCGGATGTCCTCGAGCTGCCCGGCGGCGTCAGTGTTGCGGTGGGCGATGTTGAGCTTGGTCACTTCGCCGGAGGCCAGCGCCTGCGCCTTCATGGCGCAGACCATCTCCTCGCGCCAGCCATTGCCCTGCACGGTGTTGGAGATGCCGATCGTGTATTTGCCCTCGGCGGACGAGGCGCCCATCGAGGCCAGCAAGGCAGCACCGGCGAGGAGCGGAACAATGGGCAGCGGCACCATGGTCAGGTATTTCTTCATTTCAGATTTCCTCCACTTTGATTTTCATTTCAATTCCAAGTCGTTACACCGGGCCGCGCAGAAAGAGATTCAGGCGGCGCCTCGATGTTGTTTTTGCGCCTTCATTTGACGAAGGGACGCAGCACGTCGCGGGCAAGCAGGAAACCGCGCTTGACCTTATCGTCGCTGCCCTCGAACCACCGGTCCTCGTGCTCGATGATGATCGGGCCGTCATAGCCGGCACGGTAGAGGCCGGAGAAGAAGCCGTTCCAGCCGACATCGCCCAGCCCCGGCATGCGCGGCACCTGCCAGCCTATGCCAGACGAAATGATTCCGCGCTCGTACAAACCATCATGATCAATCATCAGGTCCTTGGCGTGGACATGCAACATGTAGGGGCCGAATTCCCTGATGAAGCGGGCCTGGTCGATCATCTGCCAGACCAGGTGTGAAGGATCGAAATTCATGCCGACATCGCCGCCCCAGGTTTCGAGGATGCGGCGCCAGACCAGCGGCGAATAGGCGATGTTGTGGCCGCCCGGCCATTCGTCATAGCTGAAGATCATCGGGCAGTTCTCGAAAGCGAGCTTGACGCCGTGGTCGCGCGCATGGGCGACGATGTCGGGCCAGATTTCGAGCGCGTGCTGCCAGTTGACGTCGACGGTCTTCGAGGCATCGCCGCCGCAAAAGGTGTTGACCAGGGGAACGCCCATATTCGCGGCCAGCACGATCACCCGCTTCAGATGGTCGATCACTGTCTTGCGGTGGGCGGCATCGGGATGCAGCGGGTTGGGATAATAGCCGAGACCGGAAATGGTCAGCCCCTTGCCGGCAAGGTTTGCCGCGATGTCCCTGGCCTGCGCCGGCGAGGTCGCGGCGGTGTCGATGTGGCTTGTACCGGCATAGCGGCGGCTGGCGCCGGAGGCTCTCGGCCAGCAGGCGATTTCCAGCGCCTCGAAGCCTGCCGAGCTTGCCCAGTCGGCGACCGCGTCGAGCGGCGTCTCCGCGAACGGTGCGGTGAGCAGTCCAAGCCTCATAGTGCCTCCCCTGGTCGTGAATTCACGACCGATTCCTACTATGCAGATCGTGCCGGTTGCTTCAACCGCTCATCTGCCGGTTGCGCGCATGCATGCCTGACGGTTGCCATCGGATCGTCCGACAACAGCCCGTCGAGCGCCGATGTGACGGCCTTGCGGAACATGTCGTTGGCGGCGAGGGCGGGATCGAAGATGGCGTCAATCGCCAGGATGCCCGCAGCCAGTACCGGGACGTCGCGTCCGCTTGCCTCCGCTATGCCTGCGATCTTGCCGGCATAGGGGTCCGACACCGGCCAGCGCCGGCCGAACCGGGATGAAGCCTGGATCAGATAGGCCATCCAGCCGGCGACGGATACCGACAGCAGCGCAATGCTTTTTTCCTCGCCCAGCCGATCGCGGATCGGGTTGAGCAGGCGCTGCACGATCTTTTGCGAGCCGTCGGTGGCGATCTGGTGGTTGCGGTGGCGGATCGCGGTATTCTGCAGACGGCCAAGGCTCTGCTCGACATAGGCTGATGGGTCCATGCCGGGCACCGGCTTCAACGTTGGCAGCGTCTCCTCGACGAGCATGCGGCGCACGAAGGCCGACAGCAGCGGGTCCGCCATCGCATCGAAAGTGTGTTCAAGGCCGGCCAGCACGCCGAGATAGCTGAGCGTCGTCTGAGCGCCGTTCAGCACACGCATCTTGAGATGCTCGAACGGCGTGACGTCGTCGACGAAGGTTGCCCCCACCAGGTCCCAGCGCGGCACGCGGCCGGCGAATTTCTGCTCGATCACCCATTGCCGGAACGGCTCGCCGGCAACGACGGCTCCATCGCGGTAGCCGAAAAGCTGCTCCACACCGTCGAGATCGGCCTGCGTGCTCGCCGGCACGATGCGGTCGACCATGGCGCTGGGGAAGGCGGCATTGGGGGCGATCCAGCCGGCAAGGCCGTTGCCGCGCCGTTCGGCAAAAGTCCGCACGACATTTTCCAGGATGGTGCCGTTCGCCGGGATGTTGTCGCAGGAGAGCAGCGTCAGCGGCCGGCCGTGCGTGGCCATGCGTTGCTCCAGCGCCCGCGCCAGAATGCCGGGCACGCTGCGCGGCGTCAGCGGGTTTGCGAGATCGTGGACGATGTCGGGATGGTCGAGGTCGAGCGCGCCGCTGGCCGGAATATGACAATAGCCCTTTTCGGTAACGGTCAGCGTCACGAATTCGATGTCCGGGGAGGAGAGCACTTCGAGCGCGGGCATAGCGCTCGCCTGGCTATCGACAATGCGCACGATGCTGCCGATGACGCGGGCCTCGACATGGGAATCCTGGCGGATGAGCCTGGTGTAGAGCCCGTCCTGAGGGCCGAGCGTATCGGCGAGCGCCGGCGGACGGATGTTGATGCCGACCACGCCCCAGCGGCCGAAGCTCCGCGCCAGGAGGTCGTCGGTGTATTCGGCCTGGTGGCAGCGGTGGAAGGCGCCGACGCCGAGATGCGCCATGCCTGCCTGGAGCAAGGCACGGTCATAGCCGGGCCTTTGCACCGTCGCCGTCAGGCGGCCGAGCAAGGCCGGACCGAGCGTCTCGTGCGCGGCTCTGCTCACCGGTTGGCTCCGATCACCCACTGTTCCTGGTCGATCAGCGAGCCGGTCATCGGTCCCGCGGCGTCGGAGAGAAGGAAGACGGCGAGCCTGGCCACGTCCTCCGCCGAGAACAGCCGGCCGAAGGGCTGCGCGGCGTTGGCGGCATCGAGCCAGCCGGCGCCGTGGCCGAGCGTCTCGGCCTGCATGACGCGCTCGGCGGGCGTATCGGTCCAGCCGACATTGATGCCGTTGACGCGGATGCGGTCGAAGCGGTGGGCGTTGGCGGCGTTCCTGGTCAGCGTCGCCAGCGCGCCCTTGGTGGCGGAATAGACGGCGAGCTCGGGCGAACCGCAATGGGCATTGATCGACAGGATGTTGACGATCGCGCCGCCCTGGCCCCGCTTCCGCATGTCGGCAATCGCCGCCTGCATGAGGAAGAAAGGGGCGCGGGCATTGACGGCGAACAGCGAGGCCCAGTCGTCGGGGGTCGCATCGAGGAAGGAGGCCCGGTCGGTCAGGCCGGCGGCATTGACGAGACCGTCGATACGGCCGAAGCGGTCGATGCAGGCTTGCGCCAGGAGGGCAGGGGCTGCCGGGTCGGAAAGCTCGGCGGCGATGAAGTGTGCCGGCGTGCCCGCTTGCGAGAGCTCCGCAGCAACGGCCTCGCCGCGCGTCCCGTCGCGGCCGGTGACCAGCAGGCCGCCGGCGCCGGCACGCGCCAAGGTTTCGGCGACTGCCCGGCCGATGCCTTGCGTCGCGCCGGTGACCAGCACCATCTTGCCGTCGAGCTGAAGCTCCATTCCTCCTCCCGGAACAAAGTTTCTATTTCTGAAGATATGGAATGTCAGTTCCCGTTAGTCAACCGCGCAATCATTCTGCCCGTTGGGCCACGACACCATGGACCAAAGCCATGCCGACGGCGAGCGACGCCGCCAGCGAGCGGAAGCCTGCGAAGTCCTGTTCCACAACTTCCAGCCAGGTGTCCGAGAACTTGACCAGCGGAGAAAAAGTGCTGTCGGTGATGGTGACGATCCGCGCGCGCCGCTCGTGGGCGACCGCGACGAGGTCGGGCGTGATCGAATTGTAGGGACTGAAGGAGACCGCCAGCACCGCGTCGCGTCTGCCGATGCAGCCGACCTGGTCGAGCGCGGTGGAGCCGACATTGTCGACCAGCACATTGCGCACGCCTTGCTGCGACAAGGTCAGCGAGAGATAGCTGGTGACGGGAAAGGCGCGCTTGGAGCCGATGACGTAGATCAGCTCGGCGGCCGAAAGCAACGCCACCATTTTCTCGAAGCTCTCGATATCGAAGCCGGTTTCGATGCGGCCGAGCGAGGCCTGCGAGGCGCCGACCATACCGCGCAGGAAATGCAGGTCGGCATTGGATACGCGCGGCGTGCGTTCCTGGCCGCGCCCTTCCGGCCAGGACGCCTTGACATGGTCCTTGAACAGGCCCTGGAAATCGGAAAAGCCGGCATAGCCGAAGATCTGGGCGAAGCGCACCAGCGTCGAAGGCTGCACCCCTGCCTGCGCGGCGACCTGTGCGATGGTGCCGAGCGCGACGTCGCTCGGATGCTGCCACAGGAAGATCGCGACCTGGCGCAGCCGCTTGGGAAAATGGACCGTGCCCGACGACAGCACCGCGCGCAGCTCCTCGTAAGTCTGCGGCTTGATATAGCCGAGCGCCGCCAGCGAGCGCCCGCGCTTGCGGGTCGTCGCCTCGTCGGCGCTGGACCGTCCGGATGATTTGCGCGCCCCGCTCATGATTTCAGGCTAGCGCGATACGATCGTTTTACAATATGAAAATTGGAAATCCTGTTCGAGGGTGGTAGCTGTTCTGCAGCGAAGAAGTTCGATGCATTCAACATAGCACCCTATGGCGCCCCCCTCTGTCCTGCCGGACATCTCCCCCACAAGGGGGGAGATCGGATGTCACGCCGGCTTTCGCCAAATTGCCAGCGTTGCATGAAAGGCGTCGCGGTCGACGCTGCCAATCTCCCCACCTGTGGGGGAGATGTCCGGCAGGACAGAGGGGGGCGCTACAGAACTCGACGGTGGGTGCTGGCTTAACATCCTTAAATCGGAGGAGACAAACATGGTCTATGCGACATCGGACGGATCGGCGGGCAAGCGTTTGCGCGTCGGCATGGTGGGAGGCGGGCAGGGCGCCTTCATCGGCGCGGTGCATCGCCTCGCCATGCGGCTCGACGACCAGATCGCGCTGGTGGCCGGCGCGCTGTCGTCCGACCCCGGGAATGCCGCCGCCTCGGCCGCCGAGATCGGCATCGCGCCGGAGCGCAGCTATGCCGATTACCGCATGATGGCCAAGGCGGAGGCGGCGCGCCCGGACGGCATCGAGGCGGTCGTTATCGTCACGCCCAACCATCTGCACGCGCCGGTCGCGACAGCCTTTCTGGAAGCCGGCATCGATGTGATCTGCGACAAGCCGCTGTCGACGACGCTGGGCGAGGCGCAAGCCCTGGTGGCGCTGACGCGGGAGAAAAATCGCCGCTTCGTCGTCACCCTCAACAACACCGGCTACGCCATGGTGCGCCAGGCGCGCGAGATGGTGGCGGCGGGCGAACTCGGCCGCATCGTCTCCGTGCACGGCGCCTATATCCAGGACTGGCTGACCAGGCCGATCGATGCCGACGGCCAGAAACAGGCGGAATGGCGCACCGACCCGGCGCGCGCCGGCCAGTCGGCGGTGCTGGCCGATATCGGCGTGCATGCCTTCAATCTGGCGAGTTTCATCAGCGGCCGCGAGGCCGAGACGGTGTCGGCCGACCTGTTCACCGCCGTGCCGGGACGGCGGCTCGATGACAACGCGCATGTGCTGGTGCGCTGGGCGGGCGGGGCACGCGGCACGATCCTGGCCAGCCAGACGTCGCCCGGCCACTATAATGATCTCTCCGTGCGCATCTATGGCGACAAGGCGGGGCTTGAATGGTCGGGCACGCGGCCCGAGGAACTGCGTTTCTCCAGATATGGCGAGGAAAGCCGCACGCTCGTGCGCGGCGGCCATGGCTCGACCGAGGAAAGCCGGCGCGTGTCACGCATGCCGGCCGCCCATCCCGAAGGCTATATCGAGGCCTTCGCCAATTTCTACCGCGACGCCGCCGACATCATCCGCGCGCATCGTTCGGGCGCTGCTGTCGATGCGGCCCGGGCGGCGCAGGTGCCCGATGTGGTCGACGGCGCGCGCGGCGTGAAGTTCGTCGCCGCGGCGGTGGAGTCGAACGCGGCTGATGGGGCGTGGACGGCGGCAAGGTTCGGGTGAGGGTGTGCCATCCAATGTGACATCGCGGCCACGCCCGACGGTGCCGCGCGGTTGACGGCGATCAAGAGTTGGCCGTCCATTCGGGACCGCGCTGTGTTCCGCCATTTTTCAAGCCCGTTGCGAGGCTGGTTTCGAAGGCAACAGCCGGTTGACTGGCTTCCAAATCGTTGCCGCCGACCTTGCGCGAGGTGATTGCGACGCTATGTCAGGCGCATCCGCGTTGCTCCCCGCCCGCGCATTCGGCAATCTGTCGCTTCTTCGGCGTTGAAGGCTTGCTCCGATGGAACTCGGTCTCATTGGATACTACAGCGACTTCGTGGTTTACCCCCTGGCGATCGCCCTGCTGGCTGTGGCCGGGCTTATCGAGGCCGGCGAAGAGAGCGCGCCAGGCTGGCTGGCGACGGCGCTGGCGTGCCTGTGTCTGTGGACGCTGATCGAATACGTCATGCACCGCTTCGTCCTTCACCACATTCCCTGGATCAGGGATCTGCACGCCCGCCATCATGTCGAGGAGCGCAGTCCGGTGGGCACGCCGACCTGGCTCAGCCTCGGCGTGCATGCGCTTGTCGCGTTCTTTCCCGTATGGATGGTCTCGGATTTCGCGGTCGCCAGCGCGGCGAGCTGCGGGCTGATGCTGGGCTACCTATGGTACGTCAGCATCCACCATGTGATCCATCACTGGCATCCCACTCATCCGAGCTATCTCTACACGCTGAAGCGCCGCCACGCGCTGCATCATCATGTCGACGAAAACGTCAATTTCGGCGTGACGTCGCTGTTCTGGGATCGGGTCTTCGGCACGATGCGGCTCTGAAGCCAACTGGTGTGCGCCATTCGAGGAGCGCAGACAGCCATTCCCGCTTACAATTCCTTCTGCGCCAATTCCCTGAACTCGTCGGGCACGGAGCGGGCCGCCTCCAGCGCCACGGTGCCGTAGCCGACGGCCTGTTTGCCGAAGCGCTCGCGGATCTTGTCGATGGCGCGATCGGCGCCAAAGCGCGCGAGACCCTTGCTGGTGCCGGGGCGACGCTTTTCGTCGGCGAGGTCGAGCGGCAGTTCGAGCTGCAATTCGGCACTTTCCTCCAGATGCGAGACCGAGATCGCCAGCAGCGAAATCGTCCTGTCATGCGGATGATCGGCAAGCACGCCCCGCACCAGGTCTGTCGCGATCTCGGCCAGCATCACCGTCGCCGAGATCGGCTGGTCGAGCGTGATCGAGCGGGTGACGGCGCTGAGGTCGGCGAAGCGCACGCGCACCGTCACCGTGCGGCCGGGGCGCGCCTTGGCGCGCAGCCGGCTGGCGACCCGGTCGGCCAGATGCAGCAGGACAGGGATGTAGACGCATTCCAGTGCCGGCTTGCGGCCAAGCGCCGACTGGGCACCGGCCGAATGGGCGCGGCGACGTGTTTCCAATTTGCGCGGATCGCGGTTCCACGACAAGGCGGCAAGCTTTTCGCCGGCGGCAGGGCCGAGCAGCCGCGCCAGCGCGCCGCTGTGCGTCCTGGCCAGTTCGCCGATTGTCTGGACGCCGATCTCGGCCAGCCGCGCGCTGGTCGCCGGGCCGACGCCCCACATCAGGGAGACCGGCAGGTCATGCAGGAAGGCGATCTCGGTGCCGGGCTCGACCACCACCAGCCCATCGGGCTTGGCCACCTGCGAGGCGATCTTGGCCAGGTGCTTGGTGCGCGCCACGCCGATCGAGATCGGCAGGCCGAGTTCGCTTCGCACGCGGCGGCGAATGGTCGAGGCGATCTCCCGCGGCTGGCCGAACAGATGCGTGCAACCGGCGACATCGGCGAAGGCCTCGTCGATGGAGATGCGCTCGACCAGCGGCGTGAAATCGTCGAGCACCTTCATCGCGGCGTCGCCGAGCCGCTGGTAGTCGCGGAAATTTCCGCCGACGAAAATCAACTGCGGGCAGAGCTCGCGCGCCTTGCGCCCCGGCATGCCCCCGCGCACGCCGAAGGCGCGGGCTTCGTAGGAGGCGGCGAGCACGACGCCGCCGCCGACCGCGATCGGCTTGCCGCGCAGCGACGGGTCGAGAAGCTGCTCGACCGAGGCGTAGAAAGCGTCGAGATCGGCATGCAGGATGGTGGGCTCCATCCCCGGTTCCTCGCGACGTTGTAGAGTATGGAACATAAAGAGAACAAACATTGCTCGCTGTCAAGCGAGGTCGCGATCCGCCGGAACATTGTCGCTCACAATCGCGTTGACGGCCGAAGGGCGCCGCGTGCGGAGGCTGGCATGGGCAACTTTGAAATGATCGATCTGGTTTGCGTCGTCAACGCCTGCTCGACCGACCGCGCCGCGGGGCGGCTGGTTTCGATGGCCAAGGCCGTGGAGGAATTGCGGGTGCTGACCGGCGATTTCGTCTCGGCCGACGAAACGGTCGCGAATGCGCTGAGTGAAGTCGCGCTGCAGTGCGGCTGCGCCGTGCTGTTCGATGAGCAGGCGGGCGCCGACATATTGCGCACGCCATAGCTCGTCGCCGGCGTGCTGCAATGCATCACGCAACCGTTCCAATTGCTTGTTTTTGCGCTATTCCGAACAGAGGGCCGTGACGCACTTTCTAACGCGCGTTGCCTGTGCGGGTCGTTGTCCCCGAGGCCACCTTGGCGACATCCATCAACCGAGATGCTCCGCCCGCAGCGCCTGCTTGAGGCGCTCCAGCGCCGGCTCGCCGTCGGCAGCGAGCTTATCGGCGATCCTTGCCAGATCATCGTCGGCCTTGCGGTGCTTGCTGCCCCAGGCGCCGAGCGTGGCCAGCACGGGCAAAAGGTCGATGCCGGCCTCGGTCAGGCGATAGATCGCCTTCAGCCCATGCGTGGGATCACCGCTGCGGGTGAGGATGCCTTCGTCCTGCAATGTCTGGAGGCGCTCGGCCAGCGTACGCGAGGAAATGCCCTCATCGGATTGCAGGAATTCGCGAAAGTGCTTTTTTCCGGCGAAGACCAGGTCGCGGATGATGAGCAGCGTCCAGCGGTCGCCGAGCAGTTCGAGCGACAGGTTGATGGGGCAGCCAGACCGGTCCCGTGTCGACATGTGTATGGTTCCATTTTTAAATCGCTTTACTATTGACATCGTTTTCATCTCAGGTCAATAGTTCCAAATGTAAACCATCGGCAACCGTGCCGGCCGGACGGGTAAAACGAGCCGCTCGGCCCTTGACTGGGAGAACCATGATGAAAAAGCTGATCCTCCAGATGCAGATGTCGGTCGACGGTTTTGTCGGCGCCGCCGGGGATCATCGCTGGCAGCTCTGGGAATGGGGCGACGACAGCGCCTGGGACGAGGAGTTGAAGCGGGACTTCAACGCCGTCTTCGCCGGCATCGATACCATCCTCTTGAGCCGCAAGATGGCCGAGGAAGGCTACCTCACCCATTGGGGCAATGCGGCGAAGAGATATCCGCGCGACCCGTTCTATGCTTTCGCCCAGCGCATCGTCGAGGCGAGGAAGGTGGTGCCGAGCGACAGGCTCAAGGCCTCGCGATGGGAGGGCACGACAGTGGTCAGCGGCGACCTGCCGCGGGAGGTCGACTTGCTGAAGAGGGGTGAGGGCGGCGACATCGCGGTGTTCGGCGGCGCCGGCTTCGCCTCGGCGCTGATCGCGGCCAGGCTGGTCGACGAGTTCCAGCTGTTCATCAACCCGGCCGTGCTGGGCGCCGGCCGCCGCATCTTCGACCAAGGCGGGTTCGGCAGGCTGCGGCTGCTCGGCTCGAAATCCTATGCGAGCGGCATGGTGGTGAGCCGCTACGCGCCGGCCGGCTAATCGAAAGGCATTGCACTGATATCATGCCTGCCGTTGAGCTTGGGCATGGCAGTCGGCGATGCAGCACCAAGCGCGGTTGTGCCTTAGCCCCAGGGGCGAAGGGAACACGCGCCTCGATGTACTCTTGGTCAACACCTTGGCCTCACCAATTCACTTCGCATCATGAAAAATGATGCCCACCGTGTGCCGCATGCCCGAGCGCAGGCGGCTGACGCCGTGGCGCAGATTGACGCGGTAATTGCCCTTGGTGCCCTGCACCGGCCGATTGTGGACGGCGAAGGAGACGGCATCGCCCTGGCGCAAGGGCACCACTTCCACCCGGCTCTGCATGCGCGGCCGCTGTTCGGTCAGGGCGAACTCGCCGCCGGTGAAATCCTCGCCGGGTTCTGAAAGCAGAACCGCCACCTGCACCGGAAAAGCGAGGTCGCCATAGAGGTCCTGGTGCAGGCAGTTGAAGTCGCCGGGCACATATTGCAGCAGAAGTGGCGTCGGCCTGACCTGGCCGGCGGCGTGGCACTGCTTGAGAAAGGCGGCATGCGTTTCGGGATAGCGCGTGGCGATGCCCATGCGTTCGTTCCACCGGTTGGCGACCTCGGCGAGCCTGGGATAGAGCGCCGTGCGCAGCCCGCCGATCAGGTCTGGCAAGGGGTAGCGGAAATAGCGGTATTCGCCCTTGCCGAAGCCGTGCCTGGCCATGTGGATATGGCTGCGGAAATGTTCCTCATGCGGATAGAGCCCGGCGAGTTGTCGGCACTCCTGCGGCGTGAGCAGCTTTTCCATCACCGCACAGCCGAAGCCGTCGAGTTCGGCGGCTAGGGCTGGCCAGTCGTAAGCGGCAACGCGTTCCTCGGCGGCTTTCACCACCGATGCCGCAACCTTGGCATGGGCGTTCATATCGCGGCCTCTTTGTCCAGCAAAGCGTGCTTGCGCTCAGTGCCCCAGCGGTAGCCGGAGGGCGTGCCGTCGGCGCGGACGACGCGGTGGCAGGGAATGCCGAGCGCGATCGCGTTAGCGGCGCAGGCCGTCGCCACGGCGCGGGCGCCGTTCGGTTGGCCGAGACGCTGGGCAAGGGCGGCGTAGGTGATGGTTGCTCCGCGGCGGATGCTGCGAAGCTCGCCCCAAACTTTTTGCTGGAACGGCGTGCCGTGGCTGATGTCGAGCGGCAGGTCCAGGCCGGCGGCGGGCGTTTCGATGAAACGCGTTATCGCCGCAAGATCGTCATGCAAGGCGGTCTCGTCCTCGACCAGCATCCTGCCGGGGAAGCGGCTGGCGAGATCCTGCGCCAGCGCCTCGGCGTCGGAGTCGATCAGGATGGCGCAGACGCCGAGGGAACCGCGCGCGGCGAGGATTTTGCCGATCGCGGATTGGGCGATGGCGTAGATGATGGTGTCGGCGCCGGAGGCTGTCGCCGGCGTGTGGGTTTGCATGAGGTTCATTGCTTCACTCCTTCTGTGTGCCTGAACCCTAGCCGCGTGCCTTCCGTTCCTCACTCCGATGCTTGCTTTCAAATTCAATTTCCGGAACGGTGCGGAGGTAAGTACCCTACGGCGCCCCCCTCCGGCAGGACAGAGGGGGGCGCCGTAGAGCGCTGATTTATGCGATACGAATGACAGCAACCTCGCCAAGCAAAAAAACCTCGCCTGATAACAGCCGCAGTTCGATCTCGCCGGTCGCGCCACGGCTCCACTCGGCCTTGCCGCTCTCGACAAGCTCCCCGAGCGCAGCCATCACCAGCGACCGCGCATCTTTGGCGCGTCTGACGGCGCCGCGATGGGGGATCCCAATGTCCGCATCGGTGGTGGAAGACCTTGCCATCGCGCCCATTGCCGCTCCTCCTCAGGCCTCGCGGCCGAGCAGCGCGCGCTTGCGCTCCGCGCCCCAGGCGTAGCCGGACAGGGCGCCGTCCTTGCGGATCACGCGGTGGCAGGGAATGGCGACCGCGAGCGCGTTGGCGGCGCAGGCGCCGGCAACGGCGCGGGTCGCCTTCGGCGCGCCGATGCGCCCTGCTATCTCGGCATAGGAGACGGTGCGGCCGGCCGGGATGTCCCGCAGGGCCTGCCAGACGCGCTGCCGGAACGCGGTGCCGCGCAGGTCGAGCGGCAGGTCGAGACCAAGCCTTGGAGCCTCGACGAAACCGACGACGCGGGCGACGAGCGCCTCATAATCGCGGTCGGCGCCGATCAGGCGCGCCTTGGGGAAACGGTCCTGCAGGTCGCGCACCAGCGCGTCCGGGTCGTCGCCGAGCAGGATCGCGGCGACGCCCTTCCTGCTCGACGCGACAAGGATGGCGCCGAGCGAGCATTCGCCGACGGCGAAGCGGATCTCCTCGCTGGCGCCGCCGGCGCGGTAGCGCGTCGGCGTCATGCCGAGCATGCCGGCCGACTTCTCATAGAAGCGTCCGCTCGAATTGAAGCCGGCATCGTAGATGGCCGCTGTCACGCTGGCGCCGTCTTCCAGGCGCCGGCGCACCCTTTCGGCGCGCCGGGCGGCCGCGTAGTCCTTTGGCGTCAGGCCGGTGACGGCCTTGAAGGTGCGGTGGAAATAGCCGGCGCTGCGGCCGGCGGCGGCGGCCAGTTCACCGAGCGACGGTTCCTCCTCGCTCTGTTCGATCCTGCGGCAGGCCTCGGCCACCATCGCGGCGTTGCCGGCCTCGAGCGAAGGTCCGTCGGGATTGCAGCGCCGGCAGGCGCGAAAGCCGGTCGCCCTGGCCTCGTCCAGCGTGTCGTGGAGTTGCACGTTCTTCGGGTTGGCGCGCCGCGACGGGCAGGAGGGCCGGCAATAGACGCCGGTCGTCGCCACCGAATACCAGAAGCTGCCATCGGCCGATTTGTCGCGCGCCACGACTTGCGTCCAGCGCGGATCGTCGGCGACCGGCAGCGGCGCGGGTTTGAGATCCTTGGCAAGGGTGATGAACATGGCCGGCATTGAAGCCGCAGACGACCCGCGTCGCCACCCGTTTCCTGCCAATTGAGAGGTGGACGCGAGCGTATTCGTCGGGACACACAAAGGATATGACAAGATTGATCCGGAGAAGGTGTGATGGAAAACATTCGACCCCTTAAGACCGAGGCCGATTACGATCGGGCGATTGCCGAAATCATCCAATATTTCGAGAACGAGCCGGAAATCGGCTCTCTTGGCGATTACCGGTTTGATGTTCTCGCGACCTTGATCGACGCTTATGAGGATAAGCACTACCCTATCGAAGCACCCACATCCCGTTGAAGGTTATTCACTCACACATTCAACCTGTCGCGAAAGGCGAAAGCCGCCGCTCCCGGTGCCCGATCGCTGTTCCCCGAGCCCTCGTTTCTACGCCGCCCGTTTGGGCTCGACCGCGAACGGGCTGAGGCCGAGCCAGGTCTGCATCTTCCTTGCGATGTGCTGATCTCCGGTCAAGGCGACCTTCGCGCCGGCCTTCTCGACGGTGATCAATCCCATCCAGATCGCCGTCATCGTGTGCAGGTCGGTCGAGACGTAGAGGTCGATATCGAAGCCCGGATCGTACCAGCACAGATCGACCTCGCCATGCTTTTCGACGATCAGCCACCACGACCGTTTGGACGCCGGCAGCTCCTGGTACAGGAATTGTATCACGGTGCGCCCGTCGGGCAGCGGCGAGGGGTTCAGATTGCGCCGCATGTCCCACATCAGCAGCGACGGATCGAGGTTCTTGAGGGACAGCCGGGACTCGACCCATTTCTGTCCCCAAAAGCCCATCGCCTCGACGACGGGGCGCAAATCCCGGCCGGCCTCCGTCAGCCGGTATTCGGAGATGCCCGTCTCGCCCGGCACCTCCTTGCGCTCGACGATCCCGGCGAGCTCGAGCTCCTTCAGCCGTTGCGACAGAAGGCTGGGCGACATTTTGGGGACGCCGCGGCGCAGGTCGTTGAAACGGGTCGAACCCGCCACCAATTCGCGCATCAGCACCATCGTCCAGCGGGTGCACAGCACCTCGGCGGCCATCGATAGCGGGCAGAACTGCTTGTATCCGTGCTGGGCCATGATCCGACGTCCTCCCTCGAAACTGGGCTGAACATTAGGCCTTCATGAAGGAAGCGGCCAGTACGGAAACTGTACCGGCCCGGTACAGATCGCGGACTGGCCGGCGCCGGCCCTGCCATGCGAGCCCTTTGACCGGCCGCGGGGATCTCCCCTGTGCGCCGTAACAGGGAGAAGACCATGACCACATACGTCATTGCAGACATCAAGGTGAAGAACCCGCAGTGGATGCCGGCCTACGCCGCATCGGTGCACGACCTCGTCCACAAGCATGGCGGCAAGTATCTGTCGCGCAGCGGCAATGTGAAGACGCTTGAAGGCAAGCCGCTCGACACCACTCTGATCGCGCTGATGGCATTCCCGTCGGAAGCGGCGGCGCGCGCCTTCGCCAACGATCCGGCCTACGCGCCCTTCGTCTCGGCCCGTCAGGACGGTAGCGACAGCCGCTTCCAGATGATCGACAACACAGACCTGGCGGGGACGATCCCGTATCTGCCGAAGGGATGAAGCTTTCCTCCATCCGTCGCATCGCTTTCGGGCTCTCCGAGCAACGACAATCACGGCGCTTGCCTGCCGCGCCTCCGTATTTCCGGCGGCCGGCGCGCTGGGCCTTTTCAAGAAGAATGGAATGAACATGATACGCAAATTCCACAACGGGCTTCTCATGGCGGGGGCCATGCTGGCCGTCTGCGCCACTTTCGCCCAGGCCCATCAGGACGAGGTCGCATTTACATCCGGCGCGAATCCACTGGCCGGTAAGGTGCGGGCGGCGAACGGCCGGTTCCTCGACGTCAAAGTCGCCACGGACGAAGGCTATGCGCCCATTCCCTGCGCCAGCGGCATCACCGGCGGCGCGATGGGCATTCACTATGTCAACGGCCAGTACCTGAAGGACGACAAGATCGACATTGCCCGTCCCGAGGCCGTGATGTACGAGCCGATGGCCGACGGCACACTGAAGCTGGTGGCGGTCGAATACATCACCGCCAAGGGGCCGGCGTCACTGGACGGCCAATTGTTCAACTTCAACAGTGCGCCCAACCGTTACGGCCTGGGCGAATTCTACGAGCTGCATGTCTGGGCCTGGAAGGGCAACCCGACCGGCACCTTCGCCGACATGAACCCGAAAGTGTCGTGCGAACACGCGGTGGCGCCCAGCCAGTAAGCAATGAAGCCAGGCGGTGAAGGCCGCCTGGCTCGACGCTGTCCGCTCCGGCCCGTTATCGCGGCGCGGGATTGGGGGCCGCCGATCCCGTATCGGAAGACTGTTGGGCCACGTCGGAAGCCTGCTGCCCCGATGCCGGTAGAACGAAGCGTCCGGTCAGGTACCAGAGCAGAGAGACCACGATGATCGATAGGTAGCCGTCCACGGCATAGTGCCAGCCGGTATAGACCGAGCCGAACAGGATGAGTGCGGCGAACGACCAGCCTGCAACGGCCCAGCGACGACCAAAGCCGGTGAGGAAGAAGGCATTGAGCGTGACGATGGCGACATGCATGCTTGGCATCGCCGTGATGCCGCTGCCCAGCGCGGAGCTACCGCTGTCGTGTGCATCGAGCAGATAGCTGGCGGCGAACCGCACCGGCAACGCATACGGGTCTGCCATCAGCGCTGCGAGCACCCCGGCAAATCGGCTGCCGCCATAGAACCGGTCGTAGAATATCGGCCCGCTGGATGACAGCATGATTGGAAGAACGGTGCCACACAACACCATGGTGAGCGCGAACGCCCAGAGATAGCGGATGCGCCGGGCGGGACTGTTCCAGAAGGCGACGAAGAGCACGACGCCAAGCCATTGCATGAACCACCAGGACATATAGGCCTTGAAAACCAGCATGGAGGCGGGCTCTGAAACGATGCCGTGCGTCCATACCCAAGGATCGACGCCGTGCAGCCAACGATCGAGGTCGGCCAGCATGGGATCAGCATAGTAAGGCACGATCTCCGGTATGGTGATCCTGAATGTCGTGAAAGCGATGATGCCGAGAAAGAATAGCAAGACGACCCGCGCGGCCGCCGGCCCGCGTTCCTTGAGTATGTGCACCATGAATCTTGTCGGCCTGGGCCCGCCATACACCAATGCCGTTAACCCGAGGCCAACCACCAGCAGCACCGGCAGCAAGCCGAGGAATGTCCCGAAGTACTTTATGGACAGCAGAAGATATCGCTCAGGCCGCAGGCAAAGCGCCGTCGCGACGCAGACCAGGCACAGGCCCGTCAGCAGCCAGCTGCTTCTGGTTGTCGCCACGCCAAGATCAACAGTGGAAACCGATCGGAGATCGCCGCCCTGTGTTCCGGTGTACCCACTCATCAGGGAGGTCCCGCCAGCTTTCGAACTTGTTATGAATGTTCTGGCGGCAACCTATTAATATCTTGTTGCACCCGTAATGGTGTCTGGTTTCCAATGTAATACTCAATAGTGTAGTATTGTATTCTGAGGACGATGGCGGTGCTGGCCCTGTGTTGGGTTGCTGCCAAGAGGCCTTTCGTGACGCACGTGCAATCGAGAGGGACCACTGCCTGGACGGCGATGGTCCCTCTCATTCAAGCCGCCTTGATCAGGCCGAGCTGGGTCAACGCCGCGACGCCGTCGTCGAGGCCGATCTCCTCGACGATCCTGCCCTCGATCACCTTCAGCACCGTGGTGCCGGTGAAGCGCATGGTGCGGCCGGTGGCGGCGGGCAGCGAACCGACGAGGAAATCGCTGAAGGCCGGACCGGCATGGGTGCCGCCGCCTTCCCACTGGCCGACGACATAGTCGCCTTCGGCGATGAGGTCGGCGGTGGCCCAGAAGTTGAGGTCCGGGAAGGCAGCGCGGAAATCGGTCATGAAGGCCTTGATGTCCTCGCGGCCGCGGCGCGGTTCATGCAGCGAATATTTGAGCAGCATGTCGGACGCGGCGATGGCGTCGACGACGGAAAGATCGCAGGTTTCACCCCAGAAATCAGTGAACCATCTAGCGACGACGGCCTTGTTGTCTTCCTGTTTGGTCATGGGAAAAGTCCTCTTGTGTTTGCACGAGATCGCCAGGGCGGGCGGCGACCCCGCGCAAACACTAGGAGGATTGGCGGGCGGGCAAACTCCGCTTCTTGCCCGCCAATCGAAAGTCGGGACCGCAAGCGAGGAACGCGGCGGAGCCACCGGCGTGGTAACGCTTTCTTCTCTGGTTTTGCCGCAGATTGCCCCCGGCGGGGTTGGACGAAACGGAAGATGGCGGGTCAGGACAAGAAAAGCCGTAATGGAACGTTCTGGGAGAAGGCCCTGGAGCGCGCCCAACTTGGCGTCTGGGACTGGGACCTTCGGACAGGCGAGTGTTTCTATTCCGCCACCTGGGCGCGGATGCTGGGCTATGACGAAAGCGAGCTTGCCAACAGCAGCGACCTCTGGCTGCGGCTTACCCATCCCGACGATCGCGAGCAGGCGCTGGCCAGCGGCGACCGTCACATCGCCGGCCTGACCGACACCATCGAGACCGAGCTCAGGCTCCGGCACAAGCAAGGCCACTGGGTCTGGGTGCTCGACCGCGGCGGCATCGTCGAACGCGACCGCGACGGCCAACCGATCCGGCTGATGGGCGTGCAGACCGATATTTCGAAACAGAAGGCGGCAGAGGCCGCGCTGGAACAGGTCAACATCCGCTTCCGCCTGGCGCTCGCGGCCAGCGGCACCGGCATCTGGCACTACGACATCGCCAGCAACAAAAGCTATTGGGATTCCCGCACCAGGGAAATATTCGGCCTTGTCGCCGTTACCGACGAGGTGACGGCAGACCTATGGCACAGCTACCTGCATCCCGACGACAAGCAGGCGGCCGAACGCGCCCACAGGGCGCCGCTGGAAACCGACGGCGTCATTGCCGCGCAATATCGCATCATCAGGCGCGACGGCGATATCCGTCATGTCGAATCGCTGGTGCGTTTCGTCGCCGCCGCCGGTGCCGCCGGCCAGATCCTCGGCACGGTGCGCGACATCACCGAAGACAAGCTGCGCGAACAGGAACTGGCCTATGCCGCCCGCCACGACGCGCTGACCGGCCTGTGGAACCGCGCCGCCTTCGACAGGCTGCTTGGCGAGCATATCGCGGCGGGAGCGCCGCTGGCGGTGTTCTATGTCGATCTTGATTACTTCAAGGCGCTCAACGACTTCGCCGGGCATGCCGCCGGCGACCTGGCGCTGAAGAGCGTCGCGGGGGGCATACGCGGCTGCCTGCCGCCGTCGGCGCATGCGGCGCGCCTGGGCGGTGACGAGTTCGCGCTGCTGGTGCCGCATTGCGACGCGGTGCAGGCCGAGCGGATCGCCGGCGCCGTGCTTGGGGCGGTGCGTGAGGCCGATCTCGGCCCGGCCGCGTCATCGCGCCGACTGGCGGCCTCGATCGGCATCGCCTTCATCGATGACGCCACGACTACCGTGGCCGATGCGCTGGCTTGCGCCGACGACGCCTGCTACGCGGCCAAGGCGGCGGGGCGCAACCGCTTCGCGGTGTTTTCGGCCGCGGCGCGATCTGGGGCCGCCGGCCTCAATGCGGCGCGCATCGCAGCCGACACCGTCGATGCCATGGACGACGGGCGGCTGAAACTGTTCGGCCAGGAAATCCATCTCCTGGGAAAGCCATGGCAAGAGTGCCGGCACGTCGAAGTGCTGGCGAGGCTCGCCGCGCGCAACGGGCGGCTGGTGCCGCCGGGCGAATTCATCCCGGTGGCCGAGCGTTTCGGCATCGCCTCGAAACTCGACCGCTGGATCATTCGCACGGCGCTGTTGCGGCACGGACCGGCGCTGCTTGCCGGGGCGCTGACGCTGGGCTTCAACCTGTCGGCTCAGACATTGAGCGATCCGGGGCTGTGGGATTTCGTCGACAACACCATCGAGGAAACCGGTGCGCCGCATTCCGGCATCGGATTCGAGATCACCGAAACCGCGGCCGTCACCAATTTCGACGCCGCCGAGGACTTCGTGCGCAAGGCGCGCGAGCGACGCTGCCGGGTCAGCCTCGACGATTTCGGCGCCGGCATGAGCTCGTTCGAGTATCTCAGGCGCTTTCCCGTCGATGCGATCAAGATCGACGGCTCGTTCATCGAACATATCACCGACAGCCGCTTCGATCGCGAGATCGTGCTGGCGATGACCGGCATTGCGAGGAGCCTCGACTTCGCCGTGGTGGGCGAGAAGATCGAACGGCACGATACGCTGGCCATGCTCCAGGACATGGGCGTCGCCTATGGCCAGGGCTTCTTGCTGCATCGTCCCGAGCCGCTGGAGGCGATCGTTTCGCGCGCGACGGCCGGAATGCCCGACAGGCGGCGCGCCTGAAGCGGGCAAGCCGCCCGCCAGAATCGCCGAGCCACTCCAACACTCCATTAGGCAATCCCGAAGAGCTGTTAAGCACGGCCTCTGGAACGGCTCCGGGCGGTCGGCCGGGCGTGGCGGAACGATCACTGGCGGTCGGCGAACCGTGCCGATCGCGGAAACTCCAACACCTCTGCCTCCGATCGCCTGTGCTGCGCCTCCGCGACCGCTTCGATCAGCAGGTCGAGGGCTTCGCATGCCGAGCGGCTTGTCTCGTCATCGCCGCGCAAATAGTGATAGGCGCGTTCGAGATGCACCCGGGCGGCTGAAAAATCGCTGGTCAATGATCCCTCCATTACCTCGCCCTAATATATCTTGGCCGGTCTGGCGGAACACAGGGTAAATATCCACAGGCGGATTTTATTCAAATGCCGGGATTCCGATAAGGAAGAGCGAGGCCGTGGAACTGCCGATCTCCTCCACAAGGGGGAGATCGGCAGTCTCACCGGCCGCTGTCAGGAGAGACAACGCCCAACTCTTTGCCATGCCTTGCCACGCAGCTAGAGTGCTGGCTCCCTTGTCCGAGGATGGCAGCCATGATCGTCCAGGCCTGCATCAATGGCGCACGACCGCGCGATTTTCATCCGAAATTGCCGCTGACGGCGCAGGCGATGGCGAGCGATGCGGCCGCCTGCGTCGCCACGGGCGCGGCCGAGCTGCACATCCATCCGCGCGGCGCGGACGGGCGCGAGAGCCTGGCCGCCGTGGACGCGACCGTGCTGGCGGTGCGCCGGGCCTGTCCCGGCACGCTGATCGGCGTGTCGACAGGCGCCTGGATCGAGAATGACGTCGAGCGCACCCGCGCGGCGATCGCCGGCTGGCGCGAACTGCCCGACTATGCCTCGGTCAATCTTTCGGAGGCCGACGCGCCCGGCGTGATGGAGCTTTTGCGCCAGCGCGGCGTCGGCATCGAGGCCGGCCTTGCCACAACGGAAGATACCGAGCGGTTCGTCAGTCTTGCCGATCACGACCGGGTGCTGCGCATCCTGATCGAGATCGACATACAGGAATTGCCCACCGCACTCGCCGAGGCGCACGGCATCGCCGCCGCGCTGGACCGCGCCGGGGTGCGGCGGCCGATCCTGCTGCACGGCGCCGATGCCACGGTCTGGCCGTTCGTGGAGCTCGCGCGTCGAAGGCGCTGGTCGACGCGGGTCGGACTGGAAGACGGCAGGACGCTTCCCGATGGAAAGGTGGCGCTGGACAATGCGGAGATCGTCGCGGGGGCGGCGGCGGTGTTTTGGTCGAAAACCTGAAGGGTCTCAAGCGCCTTGGCTGTGCAGCCGGTGCGACAAGCCGACCCGACCTGCTCCGCCATAAATCGTTCTCACTCGAGGCGCAGCTAAATAAAGGCAAATTCGGCCTGGCGCGGGGAGCCTTGTGCAACTGCCGCGGAGTTCCTGCATGTCACTGTCCGGTACCACAACTCGCTACGGAAGCCTTGCCCAGGCATTCCACTGGTTGACGGCACTGCTCGTGCTCATCGCCTTCCTGGTCTCGGCAGGCGGCCCTCCTACGCGCGTTTATTCAGCGCCCAGGGCCTCGATGCTGCTGCTTCATGAATCGCTCGGCTTCGCGGTTTTCTGGCTGCTGGTGATCCGCCTGGCCTGGCGGCTGTTCGATCGCATTCCCGATGCTCCGTCCATGCCCGCCTGGATGTATGTCGGGTCGAAGGCGGTACATTGGGCGCTCTACGCATTGATGTTCGCTGTGCCGGTGACCGCCATGCTCGGCGCATGGTTTGGCGGCCATCCGGTCACGGTGTACGGCTTCGGTCCGATCGGTTCGCTTTTCGCCCCATGGGACGTCGGCGCTTCGCTGGCGGAAATCCACGGCACGCTTGGCGACATCCTCATGTGGCTGGCCGGCCTGCACGCCGCGGCGGCCGTCTTCCACCACGTTCTTCTGCGAGATCGCGTGCTCAGCCAGATGCTGCCCGGCTTGGCTGCTCCAGAATGATCCGGATCGCCTGATCCACCACGGGATGCAGGCCGCTGGCCTGGAAGGACAGGCGGTTGCCGGAGCCGACATTGCTGGTCATGGCGATGGTAAGACCGGTCGCCGGATCATGCAGCATGACCGCGACATAGCCCGGAATGCTGCCCTGATGGCCGTAGAAGGCGCGGTCGGCATAGGCGCTCTGGAACATGCCGGCGCCGGTCTCGCGCATGCGGGTGCCCGGGAATCTCGCCGGCACGCGGCGTTCGAACATCTCGGCGAAGAAAGGCGGCGACAAGAGCTTGCCGGAGAACAGGCTGCGCATGAAGCTCACCATGTCGGACGGCGTCGACACCATGTCGCCGCAGCCATAGGCGGCGCCGAATGGGAAGGAATCGGAAGAATCCTGCAATTCGTCGGAGTAGGGCAGCACGCCGTCCATGCGCCACATCTCGCCGCCGGAAGCGATGTCTGTCGGTGCGCCCGGCGCCAGCGGCGGCCGGTGGTAGTAGCCGCGCACCATCGACCTTTCCGGGAATGCTTCGGTGGCTGGCGACCAGGTGTTTTCCAGGGCGAGCGGCCGCAGGACCGCGCTTCTGACATAGGCGCCGAGCGACTGGCCGGTGACGGCCTCGATCACCATGCCGGCCAACACATAGCCGGTGTTGTTGTAGACAGCGGGTCCGCCCGGTGCCTTCTGTTTGTCGGAGGCGAAGGCGATGTCGACCAGCTGCTGCGGCGTCCATTGCCGGCCCGGATCCATCGGTATGTAATATTCGAATTCCGGCAGGCCGCTGCGATGGTTGATCAGCTGGCGCACCGAAATATTCCCGGCGCCCGGCAGATCCGGGAACCAGGAGGAGATCGGCGCGCCGAGCTCGAGCTTGCCGGTCTCGGCGAGCTTGACCAGGGCGGCGGCGACGAAGGTCTTGGTGCAGCTGCCGATCTTGAACAACTGGTCCGGTGTGACTGATGTGCCATGTGCGCGATCGGCTAGGCCCGCGGTGAGGGCGATTGGCGCGGCGCCTGTCGAATAGGCCAGCGAGGCACCCACCGCGCCGTCGGCGAGGTAGCTGTTGAGGAGGGAGGTCAGGTCTTTCGGCATTGATATCGCTTTCTTTTTTCCTTCTCCCCCTGTGGGAGAAGGTGGCCTCGCGAAGCGAGGTCGGATGAGGGGTGCTCCAGGGAACACCAACGTCTCATTCCGCTGGAACACCCCTCATCCGTCTCGGCGCTGCGCGCCGATCCACCTTCCCCCATATGGGGGAAGGACAGGGAGCGCCTGCCCTCACTCAGCCACATCGACCGCGGCGAAATTCTGCCGGCCGAAGGGGTCGAGGATGTAGTTGAGCACGCACTTGCGGATCGGGATCGCCACCAGCGAATGGGCGATCGGCGCCACCGGCACCTCGGCCTTCAGGATTGCCTGCGCCCTGCCGTAGATCGCGGCGCGTTCTTTCGGGTCGGCGGCGACGCGGCCTTCATCCAGCAGCTTCTCGAAATCCTTGTCGCACCAGCGCGACCGGTTCGAGCCACCCTTCACGCCGTCGCAGGACAGGAGATAGCTCAGCATGTTGTCGGGATCGCCATTGTCACTGCTGCCGCCGAGCAGGAAAGCGTCCTGCTCGCCCGCGGCGGTGCGCTTGAGATATTCGCCCCATTCGAAGCTGACGATCTCGGACTGCACGCCGACCTTCGCCCAGTCGGCCTGGATCATCTCAGCCATGCGCTTGGCGTTGGGGTTGTAGGGGCGCGACACCGGCATCGCCCATAGGCTGATCTTGAGGCCGCTTTCGTGGCCTGCTTCCTTCAGCAGTTTCTTCGCGCCGTCGGGATCGTAGTCGATGCCGGCATCGGTGACGGCGCCGAGCTGCGCCGGCGGCACGACGCTGCCGGCAACCGTGCCGGCGCCGGCATAGACGGCATCGACGATTGCCTTGCGGTCGACGGCCTTGGCAAGCGCGGTGCGCACGCGGACATCGCCCAGCGGCTGATGCTCGACGTTGAAGCCGAGGATGCCGATATTCTGGCCCTTGAGGTCGAGGACCGTGATGTCTGGATCGGCGCGCAATTCGGCGACGGCACTGGGCGGGGGCGGGGCCGCCACCTGGCATTCATTGGCCTTGAGGCGCTCGACGCGGGTGGTCGGCTCGGGCGTGACGGCAAAGACCAGCGTGTCGATCTTCGGCGCGCCGCGCCAGTAATCCTTGTTGGCGGCGTAGCGCACCTGGCTGTCGGGCACATAGGCATCGAGCATGAACGGGCCGGTCCCGACCGGCTGGCTGTCGATCAGCTCCGGCGTGCCGGCGGCCACCATCTTTTCGGTCTGCTCCAGCGACAAGATCGAGAGGTAGTCGAGCGCCAGCCCGGCCAGGAAGGTGACGTTGGGTGCCGTCAGCGTGAAGCGCACGGTGTAATCGTCGACCTTGTCTATTTTGTCGATCAGCGTGCCCATGCCCAGCGCGTTGAAGTATTCGTAAGAGCCGCCGCCGAGCTTGTGGTAGGGATTGTTGGCGTCGCGCTGGCGGTTGAACGTGTAAAGGACGTCGTCCGCGTTGAACTCGCGCGTCGGCGTGAAATGCTCGTTCGACTGGAATTTCACGCCATGGCGCAGGTGGAATGTGTAGGTCTTGCCGTCCGGCGAGACATCCCAGCTCTCGGCCAGCGCCGGTCCGACTTCGGTCGTGCCCGGCTTGAACTCGACCAGCCGGTTGAAGATCGTCTTGGCGGCGGCGTCCATGGTGGAGTCGGCGATGCCGATCGCCGGGTTGAACGTCTCGGGATTGGCCTCCGAGCAATAGACGAGCGTCTTGGCATGAGCCTGCCCGCCGAGAAGGACGGACGAGGCCAGAAGGGTCGAGCCAAGCACTGTGCGCAGAACGGTGGATTTCATCGCAAACGCTCCTGATGACATTTTTCTGGTTGAGGGAAGGGCATGAAATTCATGGCGTCGCCGCCGGGGCCAGGAAGCGGTCGGGCGCCAGCCCCGCGGCGGTGACGCCAAGCGCGGTGACATCGTCGGGCAAGGGTTGGCCGCGCATCAGCGCCGAGCCGAGCCGCGCCAATGTCAGCGATACCTGGAAACCATAGCCGCCCTGGCCGCCGAGCCAGAAGAAGCCGGGCAGGCGCGGGTCGAAGCCGGCGACCGGCGTGCGGTCGGGCGCGAAGGTGCGCAGGCCGGCCCAGGGCGTCGACGGGCGGCCTATGCGCATGGACGTTGCCTGCTCGATGCGGTCGACGGCAATGGCGACGTCGATGTCTTCCGGCCAGGCGTCGCAAGGCTCGGAATCGGTTTCGTCGGCCAGCGAGCCGATCAGCCTGCCGGCGTCTGGCTTGAAGTAGAATTGTTCGTGCAGATCGACCACCAGCGGCCAGCCGGCAATGTCGGTGCCCGCGGGCGGGTCGAACAGGAAGGCGGTGCGCCGCTTGGGCTGGAAGCCGAGGCCGGTGAGCCCCGCCAGGCCGGCCACGACATCGACCCAGGCGCCGGCGGCGTTGACGACGATGTCGGCGGGATAGGCGCCGGCACTGGTGGCGACGCGCAAGCCATTGCCGGCGGGCGCGACCTCGCGCACCTCTTCGCCCGTGCGCATGATGCCGCCCCTGGCCTTCAGTGCCGAAGCGCAGGCCGCAAGCATCTTGCCGGTATCGACGTCCACCGCACCCGGTTCATAGACACCGCCGCATGTGGTTTGCGGATCGATGACGGGAACCAGCGCATGCAGCTCAGCGGCGGAGAGGCGGCGTACGCTCGGTACCATGGCCTGCAATTCGCCGGCCAGCCGGTCGACGGCCGCGCCGTCATCGGCGCGGCCGACATGCAGCGCGCCACGTTGATGCGCGACGAAGCCGCCGTCGAAGATCGCCCGGCGGCTCGCCAGCGTCAGCGCGCGCACCAGGCGGTTGCCATAAGTCTCGGTGAACAGGGCGGCCGAGCGGCCGCTGGCATGATAGCCCGGCTGGCTCTCGCGCTCGATCAGGGTGACGTCGGCCCAGTCCGCCACCTCGGCGGCAAGCGAGAGGCCGGCAATGCCGCCGCCGATGACGACGATTTTCGGGAGTGAATTCGACTGCATCGTTCAGTCGTAAAAATAATTTCTTATCCAGTCAATATTTAGCGTATAAGAAAATTGTTGGCGTTGTTGATGACGGCGGGAAGTTCAATTACGTAGGATGGAGCGGCGCGATCCCGCGGCATGGAGCTGATATGTCGGAGCAACCGAAGCTGGGTGATTGCCTGCGCGGCTTGAGGAAGACGCATGGCTGGACCTTGCAGGAGGTGAGCAGGCTCACCGGGGTCGCGGTGTCGACGCTGTCCAAGGTCGAGAACAACCAGATGTCCCTGAGCTACGACAAGCTGCTGCAGATCTGCGAAGGGCTCGGCATCCATGTAACGGAACTGCTCAGCGGTGACCGCAAGCAGCCGGCGGCGCGCACCCGCCGCTCCGTTACCTCACCGTCCAACACACTGCGCCAGCTGACCCGCAATTACGACTACCGGTACCTGGCCACCGACCTGGTGCGCAAGCGCATGGTGCCGATCCACGCCTATGCGCGCGCCCGCACGCCCGAAGAGTTCGGCCCGCTGACGAAACATGCCGGCGAGGAATTTTTGATCGTGCTCAAGGGCGAGATCGAACTGCACACCGACCAGTACGCGCCGGTGCGGCTGAAACAGGGCGAGAGCGTCTATATCGATTCCACCATGGGCCACGCCTACCTCTCGGTGGGCGAGGGCGACGCCGAAATGCTGTGCGTCTGCTCCGGCGACGAGCCCGACATGGAAGGCACGCTGCTCAGCGTGCTGGAGACGGTGGAAGGCTAGGGCGGTTGGCGCGTCGCATTTTTCTGCAGGTCGGTTCAGCCTTTCTGGTTCGAAGCGGCCGACGAAACCGGCTATATGACCGCTGAGACCGCAACTCCCGCCAACCCCCTTGAGAGGAAAACCCAATGAGTTCAGAAAAAGTGGCTGTCATCGTGGCCGGCGGCAGCGGCATGGGGGCTGCGGCGGCGAAGCGGCTGGCGGCGGACGGGTTCAAGGTCGCCATCCTGTCTTCATCCGGCAAGGGCGAGGCACTGGCCAAGGAACTGGGCGGCATCGGCGTCACCGGCTCCAACCAGTCGAACGAGGATCTGCGGCGCCTCGCGGACCTGACGCTGGAGCGCTATGGCCGCATCGACGTTCTGGTCAACAGCGGCGGCCACGGGCCGCGCGCGCCGATCCTGGAGATCACGGACGAACAGTGGCACGCCGGCATGGACGTCTACCTGCTCAACGTCATCCGGCCGGTGCGCATCGTGGCGCCGCAGATGGTCAAGCAGAAGGCCGGCGCCATCATCAACATCTCGACCGCCTGGGTGGTGGAGCCGAGCCCGATGTTCCCGACCTCGGCCGTGTTCCGTGCCGGCCTTGCCGCCTATACCAAGATATTCGCCAACACTTATGCAGCGGACAATGTGCGCATGAACAATGTGCTGCCCGGCTGGATCGACAGCCTGCCGGCGACGGAAGAGCGCCGCGACTCCGTGCCCATGCAGCGCTACGGCACGTCGGAAGAGATCGCTGCGACCATCGCTTTCCTGGCCTCGGACGGCGCCGGCTACATCACCGGCCAGAACATCCGCGTCGACGGCGGGATCATTCGCGCTATTTGAGGCGGGTCCGGGAGGGAAGGCCTGTCCGACCCGCGTCGCGGAGGCGATCCGGCATCCCGCCTGACGCGACGACATCTCGCACCAAGGAGGAAAAATGCGGCTTCTGATACTTGGCACCGGCTGGATGGCGCAGGAACATGCACGGCAATTCAGCGCCATCGATGGCGTCGACATTGTCGGGGCCGTCGACCTCGATCCGGCGCGTGTCGGCGAATTCGCCGACGGCTTCAACATCCCCAACCGCTTCACCGCGCTGGACGAGGCGCTCAAATGGGGCGCTTTCGACGCCGTGGCCAATGTCACGCCGGACCGCATCCACCACCCGACCACCATGCAGCTGATCGCGGCCGGCAAGCCGGTGCTGTGCGAGAAACCGCTGGCCGAGAATTTCGGCAAGGCGATCGAGATGGCCGAGGCCGCCGAGAAAGCCGGCATCGTCAACATGGTGAACCTCACCTACCGCAACGTCGCGGCGCTGCAGAAGGCCCGCCGGATGGTGCAGGCCGGTGAGATCGGCACGGTCCGGCACGTCGAGGCGTCTTATCTGCAGAGTTGGCTGGTGTCGAAATTCTGGGGCGACTGGCGCAGCGACCCGAAATGGCTCTGGCGGCTGTCGCGCGGCCACGGCTCCAACGGCGTGCTCGGCGATGTCGGCATCCACATCCTCGATTTCGCCAGCTACGGCGCGGCCCTCGGCATCGACCATGTATTCTGCCGGCTGCGTTCCTTCGACAAGGCGCCCGGCAACCGCATCGGCGACTATGGGCTCGACGCCAATGACAGTTTCGCCATGACGGTGGATTTCTCCAACGGCGCCTTCGGCGTGGTGCATGCCAGCCGCTGGGCGACCGGCCATCTCAACGAATTGCGCCTGCGCATCTATGGCGACAGAGGCGGTCTCGAAGTGGTGCACAATCTCGACGGCTCGTCGCTCAAGGCTTGCCTCGGCGAAAATGTCGACGATGGGATATGGGAAGAGCTCGACGCCGGCACGGTGGCCACCAACTACCAGCGTTTCGCCGACGCGGTGCGGACCGGCGTGCAGGCCGAACCGTCCTTCCGCCACGCCGCCGAACTGCAGAAGGTGCTGGATCTGGCCGTGGTGTCGGACGAGAAGCGGGCGGAACTCGCGGCGAGCGCGCAGACGCGGTGAGGGCGGCGCCTTCCTCTCAGGGACCGGTCACGAGGCCAAAAACCAGTTTTTGCAAATTGCCGCCATTGCCGAATTCGACGCGGTCGAAATCGCGGCTTGCCTGCCGCTGCGCCTGCGACAATTCGGAGAGGCGCCTGGTCATCTCGGTCCGGATCTTGGCGCATTTGGGATCGTCGGCAACGCTGAGCCCGACGGTCGCCGCCTCGATCTTGCGCACCATGGCGATGATATCGGCGCCATGCACCTTCTCATGGGCGGCGACGCCGGCGATGAAGCTGTCCCAGCTCTTCTGCACGGCCGGCGGCAGGGACCCTGACGGCTTCGGCAAGGCATAGGTGATGATGAGCTTCGGCCTTGCCGATGCCAGCACGCAATCGCGGCCCTTGTTCTGGTAGTCCCTGGTCCAGGTCAGCTTGAAATTGGTGTAGGCGATGGTGCGCGTTTTGGCGCCGCGGATCAGCGGTCCGTTCTCGCCGATCGACCGGTAGAGCTCCTGTCCGGTCCGGCCCGAGATGGCGTAGGGCTCGATCGTCTCGACCGGCTTCCATTGGGCATGGGCGACAAGCGGCAAGGCGAGCACCGCGACCAGCGACAGGCACAGACGAACACACGCTCTCAACACCGCTCTCCGCGAAACCAGGACCGGCGCCGACGCCAATGCCATCTTGTGGCTTTTCCTATATGCTGCCGGCGGGTGCTGCAAATGTGTTGGAGGGAGGCGCTGGCGCCGTGCGGCAAGACCAGGATGGGGATGGGGTTGAAGAAGTACCCTCGGTTCGTCATCCTAGGGCGGAGCAAGGAGCGAAGCGACGCGGCGCAGACCCTAGGATCCATGCCGTGACACCTGCCGAAGAATGCAGCGAATCAGGATGTTCTCCCAACGCATGGCCCGATAGCCCCGACACATGACCGGCTATGTCTACATGACCGCCAGCCAGAAGGCCGGCACCATTTACATCGGCGTCACAAACGATCTCGGTCGTCGTATGCCAGAACACAAGTCGGGCCAGGGTTCGCGCTTCACCAGCCAATATGGCGTGCAGCGACTGGTCTGGTACGAGGAGTATTTCGATATCACGGACGCCATCCAGCGCGAGAAATCGCTCAAGCGCTGGCGGCGGCAATGGAAGGTCGAACTGATCGAAAAGGCCAATCCTGAATGGTTCGAGCTATTTCGTGGAACAGGATGGTAGCCATTGGCCACTTCGTCCTCGGGTTGACTCGGGGCATGTCGCGGGGCTCGGTGATCGAAATTCCGCACGGTAGCGGCGCTCCCATGTCACGGCATGGATTCCAGGGTCTCCGCGACGGAGCTTCGCTCCTGCTCCGCCCTAGGATGACGAAGATAGGGTGAGGCTTCCAAACCAACGGCCTTGCCGGCGCCGGCGCGTCGCCGTAAGTCGTGCTCATGATCACCTTCCGCAAGGCCCTGGCCTCCGACCTGCCTGCCCTCGTCGCCATGCTGGCGGACGATCCGCTTGGCGCGGCCAGAGAGGATGCCTCGCTGCCGCTGGCGCAGGGCTATGTCGATGCCTTCAACGCCATCGATGCCGACCCCAACCAGTTGCTGGCGGTGGCGGTCGATGGCGCCGACGTGGTCGGCACCTTGCAGATCAGCTTCCTTGCCGGGCTGTCGCGCAAGGGCGCCTGGCGCGGTCAGATCGAGGCGGTGCGGGTGGCCGGGCACCGCCGTTCCGAAGGCATAGGCAGGCTGATGATCGAATGGGCTGTTGATCAATGCCGGGCGCGCGGTTGCGGCCTCGTCCAGCTCACCACCGACAAGACCAGAGCGGACGCGCATCGGTTCTATGAAAGCCTCGGCTTCACCGGCACCCATCTCGGCTACAAACAGAACATTTAGGCCGAAAATTCGATCGGATGTCGTTCGTCAATGGCCAGAATGCTGGAGATCCGCGTCATACTGTGAGCACATTTGGGACGAATCGCTTAGCATCGGTAAATATGACTGCACTTTCGGACCAAGGCGATCGATGAATAGCTCTCAAATGGAAAAATACATCTGGGCCTCGATTTTGTATTATGCCGTGGTTGCCGTCTCATTGATTTTTTTTTGTGCTTTGTGAGTGATCTTGGGACCCTGTGGCTCTTTCTTTGTTTTTTTGGGTATCTTGCTCTCATTTTATGTCTTCGAGCATGGCGGCTTAGAAGGCATCCGCAGAGTGCCTATCAAGTCGGATTGACCAAACGCAGACTTAACAATTGTCCCTGATCCGCTCTTAGCCCCGCGGCGGCTGGCGCATGCGGGAAGGCTAGCAGGCCCTATTCAATTTGCGGCGAGACCAGATATAGGTCAGCTAAGTTGACCTATATTCGATGCGTCCGGGGAGGCGTGCTTGACCCTTATGAACCTGTTGGCCTCGCGCTCGTCGCGCATGAAGGCCTCGGAAATCCGCGAGCTCCTGAAGCTGCTCGACCAGCCGGACATCATCTCCTTCGCCGGCGGCATTCCCGATCCGGCGCTGTTTCCGGCCGAGGCGATCCGCGACGCCTATGCCGACGTGCTCGGCGGCGGCGAGGCGGGGGCCGCGCTTCAGTACCAGGTGAGCGAGGGCTATCTGCCGCTGCGGCGATGGATCGCCGGGCAGATGGGCAAGCTCGGCGTCGCCTGCGAGGAAGCCAACATCTTCATCACTTCGGGCTCGCAGCAGGCGCTCGACTATATCGGCAAGCTGCTGCTGTCGCCCGGCGACACCGCACTGGTGACGTGGCCGACCTATCTCGGCGCGCTGCAGGCCTTCAACGCCTATGAACCGCGCTACGACCGGCTGCGGCCGGAAGGCGGCAACATGACGCCGGATGCCTATCGCGCGGCGGCGGCGGCGAATGGCGGCCGGGTCAAGTTCGCCTATCTGGTGCCGGATTTCGCCAACCCGACCGGCAACACGCTGGACAGGCAGCAGCGCGAGGCGGTGCTCGACCTTGCCGGCGAGCTCGACATCGCCATCGTCGAGGACGCCGCCTACCGGGCGCTGCGCTATGATGGCGAAAGCGTGCCGCCGATCCTGGCGCTCGACTGCGCGCGCTCCGGCGGCATCGACAAGGCGCGCACGCTCTATTGCGGCTCGTTCTCGAAGATCCTGTCGCCGGGCATGCGCGTCGGCTGGGTCTGCGCGCCGCGCCATGTCGTGGACAAGCTGGTGCTGATGAAGCAGGCTTCCGACCTGCACAGCCCGTCGATCAACCAGATGGTGATGCACCGGGCGGCCGAAGCGGTGTTCGAGGCCCAGGTCGAAAAACTGATCGGCGCCTATCGCGAACGCCGCGACGGCCTGTTTGCGGCGCTTGAAGCCAACATGCCGAAGGGTGTGACCTGGAGCCGCCCGGAAGGCGGCATGTTCGTCTGGGTGACGCTGCCGGAAGGCGCTGACGCCACCACGCTCCTGGCGCGCTCGGTGAAGGAAGCGCGTGTCGCCTTCGTGCCCGGCAGCGCCTTCTTCGCCGATGGCACCGGGCGCAACACGCTGCGGCTGTCCTTCACGCTCGCCGACCGCCGCGCGGTGACCGAGGGTATCCCGCGGCTGGCGGCGCTGCTCAAGGCTTAAGGCGCCGGCCAGACGACGGTGCATCGCTCCAGCGGCGAACAAACCCGGGTTGCCCTGACTTGTTGCGGGTGCAAAATAGCCTTGTGTCCACGAACGCGGTTCATGCGCCATGACCGACCTTTCCGGTATCTACCGCGACTACATTGCCTGCCTCAACCGGCAGGACTGGCCGAACCTCGGGCAGTTCGTCGACGACGACGTGTCCCACAATGGCAGGCGGATCGGTCTCTCCGGCTACCGTGCGATGCTGGAGAAGGATTTCGACGACATTCCGGATCTTCGTTTCGATATCCGGCTGCTGGTCTGCGATCCGCCTCATGTCGCGAGCCGCCTGATGTTCGACTGCACGCCCAGGGGAAATTTCCTCGGGCTTGCCGTAGACGGCCGGAAAGTGTCCTTCGCCGAGAACGTCTTCTATGAATTTCGCGGCGCGAAGATCCGGCTCGTGTGGTCCATCATCGACAAGGCCGCCATCGAAGCCCAGCTTTGAACCACGAACCTCTCCTGGCGTGCTCGGTGAAGGAAGCGCGTGTCGCCTTCGTGCCCGGCAGCGCCTTCTTCGCCGATGGCACCGGGCGCAACACGCTGCGGCTGTCCTTCACCTTGGCCGACCGCCGCGCTGTGACCGAGGGCATTCCCAGATTGGCCAAGCTGCTGAGGAACTAGCAACCGACCGGATTCCTGGCCCCGGGGCGTCAGGCCGGCTTGTCGGCAGCCCTTGTGCGCCTGGCAAGGCGTGCGGTAAATGCGGGCGTGCCTTTGCCGGTCGAATGAGGATGTCATGGTCTCCGCAACGCCCAGAGTGACGCTGCTTCTCGGCAGCGCGCCCGACGTCGTGCGCTGCGCCGCCTGGCCGAAGGAGACCTTCGCCAGCATCGTCGCCATCAACAATGCCTGGCGCGTGCGCCCCGACTGGGACGTGCTGGTGCATGCCGGCGATTTCCCGTCCAACCGGATGCCGCCTCTGGAACCGCTGCGGCAGGCCGAGATCTTCAGCGCCGCGCATTACGTGCCGGCCCAGAATACTTTCGGCGGCTTCGTCTATGCCGGCGCCACCATGTCGCTGACAGCGGCCTATTGGGCCGTCCACAGCCAGAGGCCGGACGTGCTCGCCTTCCTCGGCTGCGACATGATCTACGACACGGCCGGCGACACCCATTTCTACGGCATCGGCCGCGCCGACCCGCTGCGCGACGATGTCACGCTGCAGAGCCTCGAGGCCAAATCCGCCCGCCTGCTCATTCATGCGCTGCGACGCGGCACGCTCTGCATCAACCTGTCGGACCTGCCGCAAAGCCGCCTGGTCTTCCCAAGGCTGTCCTTCGAGGAATTGCGGTTACTGTCCCCCGAGCGCCTCGCCGGCATGAAGATGGATGCGCGTGCGCGCATCCATCACCATAGGGTCGAAGTGGCCGAGCAAATCGAGCGCGAGCTCGGCTATTTCTACGAGGATGGCATGTACTGGAACCATCTCGACGAAATCGACGGCGCGCAGCTAGCCGACATCGACCGGCTCTGGATCTCGGCGATCGGTCCGGCTGAGCCGACCGAAGAATGCAGCGCGGCGGAATAGCGCCGTCCGGCAGCTTTTGTTGCAGGGACCAGCAATTCCCGCGGCTCCCACCAGCAGTTTCGCGCCAAATTGCCTAATTTCGGGCCGCTTTTCGGCTAAACTCGTCGGCATCTTGGCTGGAAGTGGAGGAAGCCATGAGCTTGCGCCTCGGTTTCGCCGTGCTGGTGCTGTTCGGCCTCGCCAATCAGGCGGCGGCTTTCGAGATTTCAAGCCCGTCGGTTTCCAACGGCAAATGGGCCGAAAAATATCTCGGCGACAAGGCCGGCGGCTGCAGCGGGCAAAGCGTATCGATCGCCTTGAGATGGAAGGACCCGCCGGCAGGCACCAAGAGCTACGCGCTCACCATGTTCGACCCCGACGCCGGCGGCGGCAAGGGTTTCTGGCACTGGCTGGCCTGGAACATCCCGGCAAGCGCGAAGGGCCTGGCCGAAGGGGCTGGCTCGAAGCGCGGCAAAGGCTTGCCCAAGGGTACGGTGCTCGGCAAGGGTGGCATCGGCCGCGCAGGCTATTTCGGGCCATGCCCGCCGCCCGGCAGCGGCACGCATCACTATGTCTTCACGCTCTATGCGCTCGGCGCGCCGAAGCTGCGCGCGCCGGAGAATCCCTCTCCGGAAATGGTGGCAGTGGCCGCGAAGAGCCAGGCGCTCGGCGAGACCAGCGTGACGTACACCTATGGGCGGTAAGCATGACCGGTTCAGGCAGTCGCCCGGGCCACCAGCGCATTGACGACGCTGTTGGCAAACACGTTCCAAGAGATCGTTTGAATTCCGTTCCGGTGGCCATCTGGCGGCTTTGCGCGCGGCCTCGGCCGGCGCGTCAGCGCGTCCAGAAATCGCGATGCGGCGCGATCAGCTCGTCCTCGATCTCGGGGAAGGGGCCAAAGACCTCGATCTTCTTCTGGCCCGAGGCGAGCACTGTGCGCGAGGGCAGGCTCATCGTCGGATTCTCAGCGTGATCGCCGGTGAGCGCCAGGAGCTTCGTCTCCTCGAAGCCGTAGACCAGGCGGCCGATATTGGCCCAGTAGAGCGTTCCGGCGCACATCGCACAGGGTTCGCCGGTCGAGACCAGCGTGCAGGACCAGAGGAAATCCGGCTCGTAGGCAGCCGCGGCGCGCCGGGCGAGCTCCGTCTCGGCATGGCGCACCGTGTCGAGATTTCCCTGGCGCATAAGCACACGATCGTCCGGCCCGACCAGCACGCAGCCGAACGGATGATGGCCGTGCACGGCCGCCTCGCGAGCGACGGCGTCGGCGGCGCGGAGGTGGGCGAGCATCTGGTCGCGGGTCATTGCGCAATCCTAACACGACGGGCGAGGAGAGGAGCCGACACCCGGCGACCGGCTTCGTAGGGCTGAGAGTGCGCCGATCGGCGGGCATTGGCAAGCTTCGCCCGGCGGGCAAAACCCGAGCGCGGGCCATCGCCTGATCAGGCGAATGAGGTTTGAAGCACTGTTCTCCCCTCTCGTATCCCTGTATACGAAATTGAAATGATCTGTTTGAGGAATTGATGAGCCCACCGCCTGGAACCGTGCCGTTTTTCAGCCAGTGGGAGACGCCCGATATGACTTCGGCCGTCCTTGCCGATGGCGCCGAGGTGGCGCTGCGGCGCGATCCGCTGTGGGAGAACTCGGGCGCGCGCACACTCGACGAATACGCGCTGTGGGCCGCCAATGTCTGCGGCATGGCGTGCCCAAGATGATCCTGGCGGCGCGCGGCCAGATCGTGCCGACCATCGAACTGGCCAGGCGCTGCACCGGATATGGCGGTTATGTCGTCACCGAACGATCGATCAAGGGCCTGATCTACGCCCCCTTTGTCAGGTTCGTGAAGGCGGAATTCGGCCTGGAAGCGAAGGTGATGACCAGTGTCGCTACATCGGATATTCGGGCGATCCTCGGGCAGTCGCGCTTCTTCATCGCCTCGGTCAGCAGTTCGATCCGCTGGCCCGAGTGCGAGCCCCCCTCCAAGGGCGGCCATCTGGCGCTGGTCATGTCGGCATCGGATGAGGGTTTTTGCTTTCACAACCCGTCCGGCCATACCGGCGCCACACAGGCGAACGCAGTGTTGGCGCCGGCCGATTTCGACCGCTTCTTTGCCAATCGCGGCATTGCCGTCAGCCTTTGATCTCGAGGGATTTCGATGAAGGACAAGGCTTTTCAATGAAGACCAAGATTAGGGTCGCCGTCCTCTATGGCGGGCGTTCGGCCGAGCATGACGTGTCGCGCCTTTCGGCCGCCAATGTGCTGAAGGCCATCGACCGGACGCGCTACGAGGTGGTCCCGATCGCCATTTCCAGGGATGGTCGATGGCTGCTGCAATCTTCATCCGAAGCCGGCGACGACGGAGCAGGGGCGCCGATGTCTGAGGACGGCGTGGAGGTCGCACTGTTGCCCGGTGGCAGAGGCAGGTTGGTGGCCGCACCGGGCGGCGGAGCACAGCCCGACCTGCCGCCGGTCGACGTCGTCTTTCCCGTGCTGCACGGTCCTTTCGGCGAGGACGGCTCGGTGCAGGGCTATGCCGAGGTCGCCGACGTCGCCTATGTCGGCTGCGGCATTCTCGCCTCGGCCGCCGCCATGGACAAGGATGTCGCCAAGCGGCTGCTGCGCGAGGCCGGGCTGCCGGTTGCCCGTTCCGTCACCGTGCATCGAAACGATGTCGGGCCGTTCCAGGAGATCGCCGGCGCGCTCGGCCTGCCTTTCTTCGCCAAGCCGGCGCGCCAGGGCTCCTCCTTCGGCGTCAGCAAGGTGAACGACCGGGACGGCTTCGAACGGGCCGTCGAGACGGCTTTCCGCTATGACGGCAAGGTGCTGATCGAGGAGTTCGTCGAAGGCCGCGAGATCGAGTGCGCGGTGTTGCAGCAGGCCGATGGCGAACTGACGGTTTCGCTGCCCGGGGAGATCATTCCGGCCAGCCGGCACGGCTTCTACACCTACGAGGCCAAATATCTCGACGCCGACGGCGCCGTGGTGAACGTGCCCGCCGATGTCCCGTCCGCGGTCGCCGACGAGGCAAGGGAGATGACGGCACGGGCTTTCCAGGCGCTCGGCTGCGAGGCGATGGCCCGCGTCGACCTCTTCCTGCGCGCCGACGGCTCGCTGCTGGTCAACGAGGTCAACACGCTGCCCGGCTTCACCGACATCTCGATGTATGCCAAGGCGCTGGCGGCGATCGGCATCGGCTACAGCCAGGTCATCGACGTGCTGATCGAGCACGCACTGGCGCGGCATGCCGCGCGAAAGTCCTGACGTTCGGCGGGGCATTGACGCCGGATCATGCGAAGCTAGATTCGAGCCGTTGGCGAGAGGAGAGCTTGCATGGAAGAACTGCATCGCGGCCGGCTCATCGATCATATCCAGCTAGTGGTCAGGGACATCGCCGCCAGCCGCCGCTTTTACGAAGCAGTATTTCGAGTGCTCGATATTCCGATCGGCGGCAGCGCCGCCGATTATTTCTGGGCCGACGAGCTTTTCATTTCAACCGCCGACAGCCGCGCGGCCCGGGGAGAGTTGACCGGTCGCCATCACCTGGCATTCCAGGCGAAGGATCGCGCCATGGTCGATGCGTTCTACAAGGCTGGGCTGGACGGCGGCGGCAGGGACAATGGCGGGCCGGGTGAACGCCGGTACCACCCCGGCTACTACGCCGCTTTCCTTCTCGACCCGGACGGCAACAACATCGAAGCGGTGCATCACGGGGCGGCCAACCGCAGTGCCGCCTCGGTGAAGATCACGTTCTAGAATGCGCCGACAAGAGGCGGGTGGTTTTGCCTTGATGTGGCCCGTCCCGGCTTGATCCCAATCGGGTGGAGGAACTCGATCGATGCCAAGGCGACCCCGCGCGGGGCGGGCCTTGAAGGCCATGTGAGGCATAGTTACATCAACCATTAAGCGTGCGTTTGCACGCGAATACAACGCTTTGGCCAAGCTTCATCTATGGAGGTTGTCATGGCAAATACACTCATGGAAGGAAAGAAAGGCCAGGACTGGCTCAATCTGGTCCTTGCCGTCTGCCTGTTTATCTCACCCTGGATAATCGGCTTCGCTGCTGAAACCGCTCCCGCATGGAACGCCTGGATTGTCGGCGTCGTGCTGGGCGCGGTGGCCGTGGCGGCGCTTGCCGCCTTCGCCGAGTGGGAGGAATGGGTAGGTGTCGTTCTCGGGCTCTGGCTGATCGTGTCGCCCTGGCTGCTCAAATTCATGGCGAACACGAATGCGATGGCCACCCACGTCATTCTCGGCGTGCTGGTGGTTGCCGTATCGGGTTGGGCCGTCTGGGACGTCCGTCACCCGCACGCACATGCGTGACCGCTGACCAAGGACGGGGCCGGCGCGCGAGCGGGGCCCCTTCCGGCTTTGAACGTCTGCCCATTGCGTTTGCCGCCGGCTGCGAAGGGCAGGGTCGCCGGCTTGCAATCTGAGGCCAGGCCATGGATTTCGACGGACCGAACGCCATATCCTGCACAGCATATCCTGCGTAATCCAGGGAGTTTTGAGCGTGACCCTCGCGCGGATGGCGGTTTTTGCAGCGGCTTTCATGGCCGCCGCGGCCGCCAGTCACTCTCCCGTGACCGCGGAGGCTACGGAGAAGGTCGCGTTGCGCGTCGTGATCGACGGCGCCATCGGCCCGGCGAGTGCCAGGCAGCTCAACGAAGCGCTGGCGAACGCCGCCGAACGGCACGCCGAAGCGGTTGTCCTCGAGATCGATACACCGGGCGGGCTGGTCACCTCGATGCGCGAGATGATCGCCGATATCCTTGCCTCGCCGGTTCCCGTCATCGGCTATGTCGCGCCCGCCGGCGCGCACGCGGCAAGTGCCGGGACCTATATCCTTTATGCCACCCATGTCGCGGCGATGGCGCCCGGCACCAATCTGGGCGCCGCCACGCCGGTCGAGCTTGGCGGGCTGCCGTCCCTTCCCGGTGGCGACGAGAAGGACAAGGGCGACCAGAAGAATGCCACCGGGCCTCCGGCGGGCGACGCGATGATGACCAAGGTGACGAACGACGCGGTCGCCTTGATCCGTTCGCTCGCCGAACTGCGCGGCCGCAATGCCAACTGGGGCGAAAAGGCGGTGCGCGAAGCGGCCAGCCTTTCCGCCAATGCGGCACTTCAGGCACATGTAGTCGACCTCGTCGCCCGCGACACGGCCGAGCTGCTCCAGCTTGCCGACGGCCGCACGGTCGAGGTGGCCGGCAAGCAACAGGTGCTGGCGACCAAGGGCGTGGCGGTCGAGACGCTCGATCCCGGCTGGCTGATCCGGCTTCTCGCCGTCATCACCGATCCCAACATCGCCGTCGTCCTGATGCTGGCCGGCGTCTACGGCCTCGTCTTCGAGTTCACCAGCCCAGGCGCCGTAGCGCCCGGCGTGATCGGGACCATCTGCCTGCTGCTCGGGCTCTATGCCCTCAATTTGCTGCCGATCAGCTATACCGGCCTCGCCCTGATGCTGCTTGGCATCGCCTTCCTCGTCATCGAGGCCTTCAACCCGACCGTGGTGCTCGGGCTCGGAGGCGTGGCCGCCTTCCTGCTCGGCGCCGCCATGCTGCTCAAGGTCGAGGGCCCCGGCTTCGAGATGTCGTGGGCGCTCATCGGCACCGCCGCGGCGCTGACGCTTGGCCTGGCGCTGCTGGCCGGCAGCTATCTGTGGAGGGCGCGCAGGAGCCTGCCGCGTGTCGGCGCGCAGGCCATGCACGGGCTGCCGGCCAGGATCCTCGATTGGTCGGGAAGCGAGGGCCATGTGCTCGCGCAGGGCGAGCGCTGGCGGGCGAAAGCCGATGAACCGCTCGCCCCCGGCGACAGCGTCGAGGTGGCCGACGTCAGGGATCTCGTGCTGACGGTCCGGCGCAGGAACAATGGAGCAAGGCAATGATCATCGGTTACGTCGCCTATCTGGTGCTCGCCCTCATCGTGCTGATCTTCCTGTCCGCCGCCATTCGCATCCTGCGGGAATATGAGCGCGGCGTGGTCTTCACGCTCGGCCGCTTCACCGGGGTGAAGGGCCCCGGCCTCATCCTCCTCGTCCCCTTCGTCCAGCAGATGGTGCGGGTCGACCTGCGCGTGGTGGTCCAGGACGTGCCGCCGCAGGACGTGATCTCGCGCGACAATGTCTCGGTGAAGGTGAACGCGGTGCTGTATTTCCGCATCGTCGACGCCGAGCGGGCCGTCATCCAGGTCGAGGACTTCATGGCCGCGACAAACCAGCTCGCGCAGACCACGTTGCGCTCGGTTCTCGGCAAGCACGAACTCGACGAGATGCTGGCCGAGCGCGACAAGTTGAACAGCGACATCCAGGAGATCCTGGACCAGCGGACCGATGCATGGGGCATCAAGGTGTCCAATGTCGAGATCAAGCATGTCGACCTCAACGAGAACATGGTCCGCGCCATCGCCAAGCAGGCCGAGGCTGAAAGGCTGCGGCGCGCGAAGGTGATCAACGCCGATGGCGAGCAGCAGGCGGCGGCAAAGCTGGTCGAGGCCGGCAAGATGCTGGCGCAGGAGCCACAGGCCATGCAACTGCGCTATTTCGAGGCGCTGCACGACATCGCCGGCGAGCGCTCGTCGACGGTGGTGTTTCCGCTGCCGATGGACCTGCTAGCGATCTTCAACAAGCAGCCGGGCGCCGGGAAATAAGCTTGGGAGGGGTTTGGCAGCCCGGCCGCGGGCCGGCGAGCTCGGGACCGGCACGATCACCCGGCGATTCCCCGAAGTTGCGATCTCCACGCCAAGCGCTGCCGGTCCTTTGCTGTCAATTTTAGGAGTTTTATTCAGAATTCGGCAATATATAGCGGGCTTTTTAGCGGATTCATTGTTTTTAATTAGCTTAAGCTTTCGCTATGGATTCTCGACTAGGGTGACGGTGAAATGATCGAGAGCCCTGACGGCGTGGCGGCTTGCCCGGCCAGTCAGGTCAATCGCCTCCTGCAAGTCAAGCTTCGGTTGCATAAATGAGTGGGCCCATGTCGATTGCCGGCATCATCGAAAGGATCCTGGACAAGTTGTCCGGCTCCAGCCTGATTGCGGCCGGCCTTTTGCTGCTGACCGCGCTGGGCAGCGCCCTGATCGCCTATTGGCGGACGGCGGAGCGCAAGAGCTTCAGGGAATTCTTCGATTTCGTCTTTCCCAACGAGATCGTCACGCACCCCTCGGCGCGGGCGGACCTGCTTTTCTGGATCACCCGCAAGGCGATTATGCCCTTCCTGATGCTGCCCGCGGGCGTGACCTTCGTCGTCGCCGTCGGTTACGCGACGAATCGGACGCTGGCGGCACTCCTCCAGATCGAGCCGCCGCTGCTGCCGGGACCGCCGGGAGCGGTGACGATCGTCATCTTCACGGTGACGATGCTGATCGCCTACGACATATCCTATTACCTGTACCATGTGGCCCAGCACCGCTTCCCGTTCCTGTGGGAACTGCACAAGGTGCATCACTCGGCGGAGGTGATGGTCGGGATCACCAAGGATAGGGTTCATCCGCTCGACGAGCTCATGAACCGCGCCTGGGACGGCGTCATACCTGGGATCTGCTTCGGCATCTGGACCCTTTTGTCGCTTAACCTCGTCGAAGTGACGATCTTCGGCGTCAACGTCTACGTCATGCGCAATATCCTGATGATGGATTTCGTCAGGCACACCCATTTCAAGATATCGTTCGGGCCGCTCAACAACATCGTGCTGTGCCCGCATTGGCACCAACTGCACCACAGCGTCGATCCAAGGCACTACGACAAGAATTTCGGCTTGCTGTTCTCGTTCTGGGACCGGCTATTCGGAACGTTGTGCGTGCCCAAGCCCGATGAGGATTTCAGGTTCGGATTGATGGAACGCGGCGCGCGCGACTATCAATCCCTGTCGGGGCTTTACGTGCTGCCGCTCAAGAAGATGTGGGGGCACATCGCCCGGCGGTTTCGCCGCCGCGCTTCGTCCGAGCCGACACGGAGCCCGCAGCCATGAACGCTCACGCCGCGATCGAGGGCCCGAAGGCCGGCGCTTTGGAGATCGTCACCTCCGAGGAGCGCCTCGCGTCGGTCGGGCCGGCCTGGACGGAGCTGTGGCGCCGGGCGGAGGGGCTGATCTTTCAAAGCCACGCCTGGGTCACGGCGTGGTGGCAGACGGCCCCGGACCGGGAGCTGCGTGGTCTCAGGATCGGCCTCGTCTGGAACGGTGACCGGATCGACTCCGTCATCCCGCTGGCGACGGTGCGGCGCAAGGGCGTCAACGTCCTGGAATGGGCTGCCAAGGACCACAGCGACTATGGCGACGTGCTGGTCGCGCCGGACTGCGATCCGGCGGCGGTCGCGGCGCTATGGCAGGAAATTTCGGCCGCGGGCGGCTTCGATCTCGTCTATCTGAACCGCCTGCTGCCGGACGCCGCGATGCGCACGCTGCTTGCTCCCGCTTCGGCGCCCAAGATGGCGCTGCGCCCGAACCGCCGCAGCGAAACCAGCTTCCGGGTCGCCGGGCCATGGCGTACGGGCGCGGACTGGTTCGGGGAACAAACGAAGAAGATGCGCCAGAATTATCGCCGTGGCCGCAAATTCCTCGAGGAAGGCGGCGAAGTGCGGTTCCGCCTCATGTCGCCGGACGAGCCGATGCAGCCCGTCCTCGACAGGCTCGCCGAGTTCAAGCGCAAATGGCTCGCCGCGCGCGGACACGAATCCAACCTGTTCGATGAGGGGTCGCCGGCCCTGGCCGCGCTGGTCGCGGTGCTGGCCAGGGAAGGGCTCCTGCATGTCTTCGTGCTGGAATGCGCCGGGATGGTGGTGGCGGTCTCGATCAATTTCGTCCAGCGCAACACGATGATGGCCTTCGTCACGACCTACGATCCGGATGTCGAACGGGCGTCTCCCGGCATGGTGCTGATGATGGACTACATCCAGTGGTCGATCGACAGAGGGCTGACGATGATCGACTTCCTGTGCGGCGGCGAGGACTTCAAGCGGCGCTTCGCGACCCAGTCGGTGACGCTGGATTCGGTGCTGGGAACAAGGACCTTGCGCGGAACACTCGCCGCGCTGGCGGACCGGACCCTGCACGCCGGCAGGGAACTTCACCAGCGGTTGCGGCCCGATCCTCGGCAAAAGCCCGCACCGGTGGAATAGGCCCGATTCACCGGCGACGTGCGAACCTATCGGTCGATCATCATCATGGTGCGGTCGCCGTAGCGCGGGCCGGAGACCTTCCCCGGGGCCAGCGCGTCGTCGAGCGCCGCCATCTCGGCGGCCTCCAGTTTCAGCGACGCAGCGGCGACATTTTCTTCCAGATATTTGATCCGCTTGGTGCCGGGGATCGGCACGATGTCGACACTGAAGACGTTGCCCTTCTCCAGGAGCCAGGCCAGCGCGATCTGCCCTGGCTTGACGCCTTTGGCGGCGGCGATGTCGCGGACCTTTGCGGCGGCCTCGACATTGGCGTCATAGTTCGCACCCTGGTAGCGCGGGTCGCCGCGGCGGTAATCGCCTTCCGGATAGTCCTCGGCGCGCTTGGCGCCGCCGGTCAGGAAGCCGCGGCCGAGCGGTGAGAACGGCACCAGGCCGATGCCGGTTTGCCGCAGCAGGGGAATGATTTCCGGCTCGAGATTGCGCTCCCACAGCGAGTACTCGCTCTGCAGCGCCGAGACCGGAAACACGGCGTGCGCCCGCTGGATGTTCGCGGCTCCCGCCTCCGACAGGCCGAAGAAGCGGACCTTGCCCTGTTTGACCAGTTCGCCGACCGTGCCGGCGACATCCTCGGCCGGCACGGCTGGGTCGACACGGTGCTGGTAGAGAAGGTCGATATGGTCGGTGGCGAGCCGCTTCAACGACCCTTCAACCGCCGCCCTGATGGTTTGCGGCCTGCTGTCGCGTTCGGTGCCGACCTGCCGGCCATTTTCGATGCGAAAGCCGAATTTGGTGGCGATGGTCACCTGGTCGCGCTTGCCCTTCAAGGCGCGGCCGAGCAGCGCCTCATTGGCGTAAGGGCCATACACCTCGGCGGTGTCGAGGAAGGTGCAGCCGAGTTCGATGGCGCGGTGCAGCGTGGCGATGGATTCGGCTTCGTCGGCCGGGCCGTAGGACTGGCTCATGCCCATGCAGCCGAGGCCGATGGCAGAAACCCGCAGCCCCTGGCTGCCGAGCTTGCGTGTGTCGAGCGTCATGGCGTGTTCTCCGGAGGGGAATTCAACACCATATAGCGCGCGCGCTCAATTTCCACAGGTAGGCCGCGTCCAGCGGGCTCGCCCGGCCACCGGAGCCCTGATGCAGGTCGCCCGAAATGACTTGGCGCGTCGCCTCAAATCCGTTCAGACGAGGCGCTTCAGGGCAGGGGCCGGTCCGCCGGGGCGGCCGTTGACATGAGCGTCCGGCAGGCGGTCGATCATGGTCAGGCCCTCGAATTCGATGGCGGCGCCAAGCAGTTGGGCGGCCGCCAGGACCAGGTGCTCGACGTCCTCGAGAGCAACGTTTTCGTCGAGGTTCCTGAGCCTGATCCGTTCGGCCACCGCGGTGATGTTGACGATGCCGTACGTCCTGAAAGCCGTGGTGACCGCGGATTGAACGTCATCGCGCAACCGCGTCGAGTAGTCATACCGCATGGAAACCTCCTGGACTGGTTTTGCCTTTGTAGCATGCGCCTCGCATCGGTGTGTGGCAAGCGGAAATCTGAAAATACTCGATATATATCAGTTAGTTAGCATGGTTACGCAAAGGCGCGCCCGACGCTTTATAGCCATCATGAGCAGGATGGGGAGGTCGCGTATTTGCCGACCTTGACGTGTTAGGATTGCTATCCTAATTATTAGTGGAATGAGACAGATACTCATTCACGTATTCGGTTGTGCGAGGAAGTGCCGTGACTGAACTGGAACGTCCTGAACGCTTGCAGGTCATGCTGACCGCCGACGAACTGGCGGCACTGGAGAACTGGCGCTTCGACAAGCGCATGCCGAGCCGCTCGGCCGCGGTCAGGGAGCTCTTGCGGCGTGGCCTCGCCTCGGACGGATTCCTGGCGGCGGAGCAGGGCGTCAAGTCCCAGGACTTCGGACTGCTGTCCACCCCAGGCGGCAACGGCAATGTGGGCGACGGCCATTCTGACTGAGGCGCGGTGACATTCAGGTGATGCCGGCCCGCAAGGACGGGTTCCGCGCTTCCGGTGCCCATCGACTTGAATGTCCGCTCTGTCCTGGTGCTCGAAAACCGTTTGTATGGTCGCTGGCGTCTCCGATGCCGGCCGCCCTGATCTGCGGAACGACCTTCCCCTCGATCACTCCAGCCGGCGAGGCGATTTCGATGAAGTTGAAGCAGCAGGCTGCTTCAACGTGATTGCCTTGTCCGGCGCACGCGTTATCTAGTGGCTATAGGCTGACACCTGGCGGGGCAATGGCTGACATAGCAAGCGGTGAAAAACAGGACGCAACGGCCGATGCGCAGCTGGCGGCGATCGTCGATTCCTCCTTCGACGCCATCATCAGCAAGGACCTGAACAGCATCATCAAAAGCTGGAACCAGGCGGCCGAACGCATGTTCGGCTACAGCGCGCAGGAAGCGGTGGGCCAGTCGATCCTGATGCTCATCCCCGATCACCTCAAGAACGAGGAGACCGAGATCATCGCCAAGGTCCGCCGCGGCGAGCGCCTGGCGAGCTACGAGACGACGCGAAAGCGCAAGGACGGCACCTTCATTGCCGTCTCGCTGACGGTGTCGCCGATCAGGAACGCCAGCGGCGAGATCGTCGGCGCCTCGAAGATCGCCCGCGACATCAGTGCCAGCAGGGAGAACGAGCGCCGGATCAAGATGCTGATGCGCGAGGTCAACCATCGCGTCAAGAACCAGTTCGCGGTGATCCTGTCGATGGTCAGGGAAACCAGCAAGCGCTCGCAGGACCCGCGCGAGTTCGAGGAGATGATCCGCGCCCGCATCATGGCGCTGTCACGCTCGCACGATCTGCTGGTCACCTCGAACTGGGCGGGAGCCAGCCTGTTCGACCTGGTCCAGGAACATCTCAAACCGTTCGGCCGCGAGGAGCAGATACTGCTTTCGGGACCGCTGCTGACCTTGCAGTCGAATGCGGTGCAGAATCTCGGCATGGCTTTCCACGAGCTCGGCACCAATTCGTCCAAGTATGGAGCGCTCGCCAGCGATTCCGGCCGGGTCGAGGTGACCTGGAGCATGAGCGACGACGCTCTGGCCGAACGCGAATTCCAACTTGTCTGGGAGGAGCGGTCGCCCCCCTATAGCGGCGGCGACGAGCGCGACGACACCACGCGCAAGGGGTTCGGCACCGTTGTCCTGCAAAGGGTGGCGCCGCAGTCGCTCGGCGGGTCCGCCGTGATCGAGCGCTCGCCCGGCTATTTCAGATGGACGCTGAATGCGCCGCTGGCGTCGATCATTGTGCCGCAGCACCCTATGGAAGACGCCGGCCAGACGATCGGCTTAGGCATCTGAAAGCTGCCGCTGCCGATCCGCCGTGGCCAAGGCGCGCCGCATTTGCGGATTCAGGCGACTACAGGATGTTGCCCGTCACCTCGACGATGATCGCAGCCCCTTCGAGCGAGCCGTCGGGCACATGCACGACACGCGAAACGCGCAGGTCCTGGGCGTTTCCGTCGACGGACAGCGAAACGCTCTCGCCGATCCGGGGCACGGCCTGGAAAACGGCCTCGATCGATTGAGGCCGGTTGTCGATGGATACGCGGCAGTTGACGGTCATGGGCATCTCCTGTGGCGGCCACCCCACGCGTCAACGCCGGCCCCTCGGAATGGTTTCAGGCAGGGATGCGGCAATCCCCGAACGTCGATGCCGGCGCCTGGCCGACCGGTCAATTCGGGAAATTGTTGACCGGCTCCTCGCAGCGGTAGACCGGACAGTGCCCGTCACGGGCCGGGATATAGGCCGACATCGGCACTTCGGGCCAATCGCATTCATTGCCGAACTGCCTGACATAGCGGTCATAGGTGTTGGGGCCGGTGGTCAGCACGACGGCGCGGTGGCTCTGGATCATGGCGCGGATCTGCGCGCAGCTCATGGCGCGGCTGTCGGGCCGGGCTTCGGCCAGGCCGGTGGCGGCAAGCATGGCAGCCACGGTCGGCAACAGTATTCGAACGGACATGGCGGTCTCTCCAAGGCATGATCCGCAACGCCGGGCGGTTTGCGCCTGGTCGCGGCATACCGGGGAGATTCGCACTTTGTCTGGCGGTTGCGCAACAGCCGGCGTCTTCTCTTGCCAGGGACGGCGCGGGCGCGCAACCAAATCGCGCCTCGCGCATTGCTGGGCATGCTCGGCAGGAAGCCTTACCAGACCCCGCGATGGCCGCCCGGGAACAGGGAGCGCGAAGCCATGTGCTGTTCGTTCTGCGGCGGCCGCGACCACGGCTACGAGGACTGTCCGCAAAGACCGCCGTCCGACAATCCGGCCGAGCCGAACTTCGATGATCCGCCGGGCGGCGATCTGATCAAGAGCGGCCCGGGCGAGGGCAGGCAAGGCGCATAAGAATTTCGCGATCCGGTCGCCCCGCGCATCAATGGGCGTGCGCTTCGTTGCGCTTGCGGGTCGCGGCTGCCTTCCTGGCCGATGCCGACCGGCTCGCGGCCGAACGCGAGGCGGAAGCCTTGCCGCCCTTTTCGCCGCCCTTGTGCGCGGCGGGATGGCCGGTGTGCTTGCCGCGGCCGGAGCCGCCCTCCTTCTTGCCGCCGCCATCATCCTTGTTGACGGTGGCCCAGGCGCGGCGCTCGGCTTCCTTCTCGGACACGCCGCGATGCTCGTAGCCCTCGGCGATGTGGTCTGCCTTGCGCTCCTGCTTGTCGGTGTATTTCGATTTTTCTCCACGTGGCATGGCTCTGCTCCCGGGTTCATCCGATGCCCCTGCAACTGCGCAGCCAAGGATGTGGTTCCAATTCCCTTGGTCGCGGCCGGCTGAGAAGGTTCCCGCTGAGCCGCTCCAGGCGTTAGTTCGACGCGATTCCCCAGGGAAAGCGCTAGGTGGGAAACCGCTAGGCACTTTTCCTAACATTGCCCTCTCGGGCGGCGGTTTCGGGGCCGGCGAAGAAAGCGCTCAATTCGGCGGCCGTTTGCGCGGGTGCTTCTTCGGGAAAGAAATGCCCGCCCTGGACCGCATGGCCGCGCAGATCGCCGGCCCAGCCGCGCCACAAGGCCAGCGGTCCGCCTTCGCCGGCATACCATTCGGCGAGCGCGCCTTGCCCGCTCCACAGCGCCAGCACCGCGCAGGCTATGCGCCGGCCGCCGGCGCGATCGGCATGGTCGTGCCCGCGGTCGAGCATCGCGGCCGCCCGGTACTCCTCGCAGATCGCATGGGCATGGGCGGGATCGCGCAGGGCCTCGACATAGGCCTGGCGCACGCCGGCGGAAAATGTCTCTGGCGACGAGCCCCAGCCGCCCAGGGCATCATCGACGATCGCGTCGGCCGCACTGGCCAGGAGCTTTTCCGGCAGCGGCTCCGGCTGCGCCAGCAACGACCACGGCCAATAGCCGAGCGCCAGCCTGGCGTCGGCCCGGTCCCAGGCGTCGGCGGTGGGCACGATGTCGAGCACGGCAAGCCTTTCGACGCGGTCGGGATGGTCGAGCGCGAGGCGGTAGGCGACACGCCCGCCGCGATCATGGCCGGCGACCATGAAGCTGGAAAAGCCGAGCTCGGCCATCAGCGCCACCATGTCGCGGGCCATGGCGCGCTTGGCGTAAGGGGCGTGATCGGCGCTCGACGCCGGGCATGAGCTGGCGCCATAGCCGCGCAGGTCGGCGCATATGACGGTGAACCGGTCCGCCAGGCGTGGCGCCACGTCGCGCCACATCAGATGCGTCTGCGGAAAGCCGTGCAGCAGAAGGACGGCGGGCCCGTCGCCGGCGCGCCGGGCGAAGATGCGGGCGTCGCCGCAGTCGACCTCGAGGGTCTGAAAACCTTCGAACATGATTGCCTCCGGCAGGCGAAACGGCGGCAGGACGCGAGCGGTTGCAATGCGCGCCTGCGAAAGCCGCCAACTTTTTCCGCCGACATGCGTTGTCCCTGCGAGCAGAGCGTTTGGACCGAAGACATCGCGAACAGTTCCGCGCGTTGCGCGAGGAGGTTCGGGATGTCTCCGGTCCAAACACAGAGGAGATGACCATGCCGACCAGCACCCAGAGCGACAGTTCGAAAGCAACCAGCAAGCAGCGCAGCATCCAGCGCAAGGTCGACGCCAAGGACCGCGCCAAGGCCAAGCCCAAGGGCGACGGCGCCATGCAGGCCGGCGCGCGAAAATATCCCGCGCCGCCTTTTCCCGCCCAGCATCATCCCAAACCCGGCGAGGAATGGGCCATCGAGCCGGCGCCGCTCTATGACGCGCCGTTCTGGCGCGGTTCGGGAAAGCTGGAAGGCAAGGCGGCGTTGATCACCGGCGGCGATTCCGGGATCGGCCGTGCGGTGGCCGTGCTGTTCGCGCGCGAGGGTGCCGATATCGCCATCGTCTATCTCAGCGAGGACCGTGACGCGGAGGCGACCAAGCAAGCGGTCGAAGCGGAGGGCCGCCGCTGCCTCGCCTTGCGCGGCGATGTCGGCAATCGCGCCTTCTGCGCCAAGGCCGTGGCAAGGGTCGTCAAGGAACTGGGGCGGCTCGACGTGCTGGTCAACAACGCCGCCTTCCAGATCCATTCCACCGATTTCGCCGACCTGACCGAGGAGCATTTCGACACCACGCTGAAGACCAACCTCTACGGCTACTTCCATATGGCGCAAGAGGCGGTGGCGCACATGAAGCCGGGTTCGGCCATCATCAACACCGGTTCGGTCACCGGCATCGAGGGATCGAAGGACCTGGTCGACTACTCCATGACCAAGGGCGGCATCCATGCCTTCACCCGGGCGCTGTCGGGCAACCTCGTCGGCAAGGGCATCCGCGTCAACGCGGTGGCGCCGGGGCCGGTGTGGACGCCGCTCAATCCGTCGGAGAAGGAGGCGCAGGACGTGTCGCAGTTCGGCGCCAAGACGCCGATGAAGCGGCCCGCCCAGCCGGAGGAAATCGCGCCGGCCTATGTGTTCCTGGCTTCGCCGCAATGCTCCAGCTACATCACCGGCGAAATCCTGCCGATCGTCGGCGGTTATTGAGGCAAGCCTATCGAAGGCACGCCATCGACTATTGGGCGGCCGGTGAGGGCGGCCCAACCTGGAAAGGAGGCCGAGATGAGACTTCTCGCCATCATGTCCGTCAGCCTGATGCTCGCCGCGCCCGCCGCGGCGCTGGCGCAGGCCGAGCAGCAGAACCCCGACAAGCAGGCGCCCAGCGAAAAATGCCGGGCCAAGCCCGACGGCAACCAGCAGCCGACCGACAACACGCTGACCGAGACGCTGAACGATTGCGGCGGCGTGCTGAAGCCGCCGCCGACAGGCGACCAGGGCATGGCCGCGCCGGCGCCCAACGAAGGCAAGACGCCGGTGATCAAACCGGGTGAAGTGCCGCCGCAGCCGCCGAAACAGTAGCCGGCGGCTTGCCGCGATGCAGCTATCGGGTTCCGAACCGCCCCTTGAGGCGGCAGGCTTTCAGGATTTGCCGTTGCCGGGCAGAAATTCCGCCTCGCGCCCGGCATCGATCATGGCCCGCATCGCCTTCTCGGCCGGGGTCCAGCCATCGAGGGCATCGCGGCAGCTGCGCCATGCGGCGCGGTAGCGCCGGCCGTGCTTGCCGGGCCAGTCGCGCAGGCATTCCAGGCCTTCCCAGGCGCTGCGCACCACGCGCTCGCGGGCCGGTCCGACCTTCAGCCTGACCGGACGGGGAAAGAACTTGTCGTTCACGGCGATCTCCATTGAAACTGAGGCGCCCGATAACGCCGGCCGCCGTTCCGGGGTTCCGTCGCAGCCGCTAAACTTTTCGACTAATTTTCAGCCGCCGGGAGCTGCGTCCGACAGCGGCCTCGGCGGCGGCGGGCCGGGAGCCTGCGCGGCGGGCCGGTCGTGCTCGAACTGCCGCGTATCGGGCAAGGCGTGCAGCCAGGATTCGCGCCGGCCGATCCACAATTCGTACTCCGGCATGAGATCGGTCGGCGCCACGTCCAAGCTGCCGATCATCACCTCGGCTTCGTCGTCGCTGAGCGAGGCGACACGGCCGCCGCAGGTCGGGCAGAAGCCGCGGCCGGCATAGGTGCCGAGGATGCCCGATGTCTCGAAGGCCTGGCGCGGCCAGATGGCGAAGGCGGCAAAGGCGGAGCCGCTGGTCTTGCGGCAATCCTTGCAATGGCAGAGACCCACCCGCAGGGGCGGACCGCTGACGGTGAACTGCACGCCGCCGCAAAGGCAGCTGCCGGTTCTGCGCGCGGTGTCGGGCATGGCCGTGGCCTCCAACCATTCGGTGCCGCAATGCGCCCGGGGTCTTGCCCGGGCAACGCTTCCAACGCCGGTCGCGCAGAGCTATCCGCGCGCGGCCATGTGGTTGTCGAGCTTCTTCCTCGAGGGCCCGTAGCGCTTGATGATGGTCTGGGCCTCGCTCTGCGGGATGCCGTATTTGCGGGCGAAAGCGGCAACCTCATAGGTTTCCTCGCTCGAAACCAGCTTGCGATCCTGCTTGATCTTCGATTTGTCGTCCGCCATGCCGAGCCTCACTTTCCACCCCCGGCGCGCCGCCGTCGCGGCGCGACCCTGCGGTCATACATAACAGCATTTGACGCCGCTGGTTCCATAGCGGCTTTTGCGCGCTTTGGCGATCACGGACCGGAATATCGGCTCCGCTGCCTCAGGCCGGCTCCAGGCGCATGGCGGAGAGATACATCAGGGCCGATGCGGCCCCCTCTATCAAGGAGCCGGCAAAACTGACTCCGGTTTTTGCGACAGCGGCCCGATCATGTGGCGCCGATCGCGACATCCGGAAAAAACTTCGGCGGATATGTCGGATGCGCGGTGCGTGGCGCGTCCTAGGAGCAATTCCAGGAAAGTTCGGTTTCCATCCGGAATTGGGTAAGACAAGCAAACGAAACGGGAGAACAACCATGCCGTCGCCAACCGTCCAATCGCCGTGGCAGACCGCCGCCTTGCTCATCGCCCGCCTGATCTTCGCGGCCGTCTTCCTAATGGCGGTGACGTTCAAGTTCATGGGCATGGGCGCCACCGCCGGCTATATCGCCGCCGCCGGCTTTCCGTTTCCGCTGTTCCTGGCCTGGTGCGCGGCGATACTGGAGGTGCTGCTGGTGATCGCTTTCCTCACCGGCGCCTTCTTCACGCCGGCCGCGCTGGTCGCGGCGGTCTACGTGCTGTTCCTCGGCTTCGCCTTCCACGGACCGAGCCACTGGGCCGGCAACCAGGCGGAATTCGGCTTCTTCGTCGACCATTTTTCCTTCCTGGCCGGGCTGCTGTTCGCCGCCGTGCACGGGCCGGGCCGCGTGCTTTCGCTCAATCCGGGATGGCCGGGCAGGGCGTAGCTACATCTGGTCGTTGTAGGGTTCCTTCATCTGGCCGACCATGCGCGCCAGTTTCGAAAAGGACGGCATGTCAGCTTCGGGCTGGCACTGGTTGGCGAGCTCCAGCAGCCGGATCGGGAAATTGACGGCGTCGCGGCTCGACGCCGACATGCCCTCGGACCGCTCCTCGCTGGTTTCGCCGGCTTCGGCCTTGCGCAGGGCGATGTCGATCTCCTCTGATGTCAGCACGCCCTTCCTGACCAGGACGTGGTTGATCGATGCGACGGCCATCAGCAGGCCCTCGAGTTGCAGGTTGGCGACGTTCATGGCGGTTGCTCCCATCGGTGAGGCGCGTCACGCTGAACAGGGCCCGTGCGACGCACTTGCAGGTATCGGCCTACGCATGTCGCCCAAAACCGAGGTCACTTTGAGGCGGCGTGCATAGGCGTTCAGAACGCGCGGACATCCATTCGCGATCCGCCCCCGGCAAGGAAAATAGTTCAAGACCGATGTCGGGCTGCAGCGCAGGCTTGTTCGTCATCGCCAGGAAGCCCAGGAAACAGGCAAGGAAGCGGAGGCAATGACAATCACCATTACGGCATTCAAACGGTCGCCCGACGGCGGCAAGGGACTGGCGCGCGACACGCGCGTTCGCTGGGCGCTCGAGGAAGTGGGCCAGCCCTATGAGGTTCGTCTTGTTTCCCATGCCGAGATGAAGGCGCCCGACCATCTGGCCATTCAGCCCTTCGGCCAGATCCCCACCTACGAGGACGGTTCGCTCTGCCTGTTCGAGACCGGCTCGATCGTCTTCCACCTTGCCGAGCGGTATCCGGGGCTGCTGCCGGAGGATCGCGATGCCCGCGCCCGCGCCATCACCTGGATGTTTGCCGCGCTCAACACCGTCGAGCTGCCGATCCTCGAACTGACGACGGCAAAAATATTCGAGGCCGACAAGCCCTGGAGCGAGGAGCGCCTGCCATTGGTGAAGGACCGCGTTCGCGCCCGGCTGGACAGGCTCTCGGCCCATCTGGGCGGCGCCGACTGGCTCGACGGCGCGTTCAGCGCGGGCGATCTGTTGATGGTATCTGTGCTGCTGCGGCTCAGAATGTCGGGCATTCTGGACGAATATCAAAACCTGGCTGCCTATGTGGCCCGCGGCGAAGCCCGGCCCGCCTATGGCAGGGCGTTCGCCGCGCAATTCGCGGTCAATGCTCCAGCACCCAACTGACAAAGCGGATAGGCCGGGGGAGGATCACGCTGGGACGGGCAAGATAGGATTTTTTTCTTAAAGACTGTTGACGGGGTGAAGGCAACTATGCTATGTTTTTATCTATGGTGCTGAGTTGCGCCGATGACCCGCCCCCGAGGCGGGTTTTTGATTCTGGCGCGCCGAAACAAGAGCGCCGGTCGTGCTGGGTATTGGCGCGATATTCGAGCGGATCTTCATTCAACGCGCTTAGCGACCTTCACAGCGAGATTGTGACGAAGCCCCGGTTCATTAGTTGGGCTGATCCTGTTCGCCCATGCCGTGAAGGCGTGCATTCGCTGCGCGGGGATGCCTAAAGCCGATAAGGAACTTTTTCCTAAAACCTGTTGACGGGGTGAAGGCAACTATGCTATGTTTTTATCTATGGTGCTGAGTTGCGCCGATGACCCGCCGCCGAGGCGGGTTTTGTGTTTCTGGTTTTGCTTTCCTCTTCGAACGATGGCGCTCTACGGCGCCCCCCTCTGGCCTGCCGGCCATCTCCCCCACGGGTGGGGAGATCGGCTGTTGTCCCGGCTTTCGCCAATCGCCAACGTTGTAGAAAAAAGCGAGGCGCCGAAGCTGCGATCTTCCCCCTCGTGGGGGAGATGTCCGGCAGGACAGAGGGGGACGCGAAGGAATGCGACGTTTCGAACCTGACGATTGTCCGCGAGAAATCCCATGCCACGCTATGCCACCATCATCACCGGGGATGACGGCCTTGAGGTCGTCAGCGCCATTGGCGAATTCGAGGGTGCGGCACCGCAGACGCGGCTCGGCCGGATCGAGCAGGTCGCGCCCGGCGTGCTGATCGGCATGGTTCGGGACGCGGCCGGCGGCTTCGCTTTCCCGCAGGCGACAATTCATAGCGGCGCCATCGGCCTCGCCATGGCGGGCCTGAAGGATCTGCCGGGCGTCGCAAAACCTGCCCGGCGGCCGAAGGGCGCCAGGAACGTCAGGAGGAAATCCACCCGCTCGAAGAAGAAGCGGGTCCGGTCGGTCAAGTCCGTGCCGTCGAAGGCCAAGGCCGGCGATGCCGAGGCGGTGACGGGCCATGGCTGACGAAACCGCCGCAGTGCCGGCGCGCGGCAAAGGGCGCAAGCCGGCCGCCAGCCGGAGCGCAAGCCCGGAGGCCGCGCCGGAGACCCGCCGCAAACGCCCGAAGAAAACGCTGGGCGACGACTTTCTCGCCGCCGTGCGCGCAGATTTCCGCGCCCATGGCGCCGGCGTCATCGCCGAAGTGCGGGCCGACAAGCCTGACCAGTATTTGAAGATCGTGCTTTCGGTGCTGCCCAAGGATTTCGATGTCGCCGTCAACCATCTGGATGCCCTGAGTGATGAAGAGATCCGCAGCCGCATCCGCGCGCTCGAAGCCGCGGTCAAACCGTTCCTCGAAGACATCGCCGGTGGCGGCGAGGACGGAATATCTGGCGCTGCTGGCGGAGCTTGACCGCAGGCGTCGTACCAACCAGCTTGCCGCCTACCGGCCCTATGCCAGGCAGGCGGCGTTTCACGCGGCAGGCGCCGCCAACCGCGAGCGGCTGTTCATGGCCGGCAACCAGCTCGGCAAGACCCGCGCCGGCGGCGCCGAATGGGCCATGCACCTGACGGGCCGCTATCCCGCGTGGTGGCAAGGCAGAATTTTCGATGCGCCGGTGCGGCTGTGGGCCGCCGGCGTTACCGGCGAGGGCACGCGCGACAATCCGCAGCGCGTGCTGGTCGGCCCGCCGCAGCAGCAGGCGCAATGGGGCACCGGCATGATCCCGGCCGATGCCATCGTCGACACCATGATGGGTCGTGGCGCGCCGGGCGCGCTCGACAGCGTCGTGGTGCGCCATGGCGGCGGCGGCGATGTTCAGGCCGGCGAGAGCGTGCTGTCGTTCAAGAGTTTCGAGAAAGGCCGCGAGAAATGGCAGGGCGAAACGCTGCACGGCGTCTGGTTCGACGAGGAACCGCCGCTCGACATCTATTCCGAGGGCCTCACCCGCACCAACGCCACCGGCGGCATCACCATCGTCACCTTCACGCCGCTGCTCGGCATGAGCGATGTGGTGCTGCTGTTTTTGAGCGCGGCGGAGGTGGAAGGGATGGGGAAGGGGTGATGGAGAAGAAACTGATTGGGGACGAGCGGCATCGCACTTGGCGCTTGCTCGCCTTCGTCGGCGCTGCGCCTCATCCGGCTGCCGCCACCTTCTCCCCGTAATGACGGGGAGAAGGGAGCTGGCCGCAATCTCGGCGCCGATTCTTGAACGTTCGCGATTGGCGAAACCGTCGACAACAGCACCCCTCTCCCCGTCACTATACGGGGAGAGGATGCCGGCAGGCAGGTGAGGGGCGGCGCGACGTTTGGTCCGAAAAACGTAGCCTTCACAAGACGTTACATCGATTATCTCGAAAGTGATTCAGGATCCCCCATGTCCCGTCACGTCACCTTCATGACCATAGACGACGCCGAGCATTATTCGCCCGAGGAGCGCGCGGCGATCGTTGCCGCCTATCCCGCGCATGAGCGCGAGGCCCGCGCCCGGGGCATTCCGGTGCTGGGGTCCGGCCGCATCTTTCCGGTGGCGGAGGAGCTGATTGCCTGCGCGCCGTTCCGGCTGCCGCGCTACTGGCCGCGCATCGGAGCGCTCGATTTCGGCTGGGATCACCCTTCCGCCGCCGTCGAGCTCGCCTGGGATACGGAGGCCGACGTCGTCTATGTCGCCAAGGCAGTGCGCGCCTCGCAGCAGACTCCCGCCATGCAGGCGCTGACCCTGAAGCCTTGGGGCGAATGGCTGCCCTGGGCGTGGCCGCGCGACGGCCGCCGCGAGACGCTGGAAGGGGCGGGCACCGCGCTCGCCAAGCAATATGCCGCGCATGGGCTGAACATGCTGACCCGCCACGCGCAATTCCCCGACGGTTCGGTCTCGGTCGAGGCCGGGCTGATGGAGATGCTCGACCGCATGCAGTCCGGCCGCTTCAAGGTGTTTTCGACGCTTGTCCCCTGGTTCGAGGAGTTCCGGCTCTATCATCGCAAGGACGGCCAGGTGGTCAAACTTCGCGACGATTTGATGGCGGCGACGCGTTATGGCGTGATGATGCTCAGGGAAGCGGTGGTCGATCCGGCGGAGTTCAGGACTGCGAGACGGGCGAAGGGGCAGAGCGATCCGCTGGGGGCGTTCAGGTGAGGGCGGAGGGCTCTTCGGAGCGTCGCGGCAGCGCAATTCCCGCTGGAGGAAACGGGCGCTCCGGCGCCGGCCCGATAGCCCGCGCTGCGATGTCCCTGCGGGGCCTACTCCACGATTTTCCAATATGAATCCTTGCGGATCACCTTGCCGTCGCGAAACGTGTAGAAGTCGCAACCCCTGACCTCCTTTTTCTCCCCCTCGCGGGTGGTACCTGTGAGGATCCATTTCGAGATGCCGGTATTGGCGGTCGAATCCACAAAATGCTCGGCGTTGCCGTAGTGGACATCGGGCAAGCCTTCAAAGCGTGTCGCCAGTGCTTGCCGTACGTTTTCCTTGCCCTCGAAACGAGAGCCCCAAGGATTGCCTCCCCTCGGCATCTCCAGGATGCAGTCGTCGGAAAAGAACGCCATGATCCGATCGAGATCGTGCGCGTTGAAGGCCTCAGATATCTGCGTCAGCGCCGATCGAATGTCCATTCGCCCGTCTCCCTTCAATTGGATGACCGATGTTTTGCTCCCGCATTCTATGGTCGAAGTAGGTCACCGCAGAGGAGACCGGTCAAGGGCGTGAATTTTTCACGCGGCACTCACACAGATGAACCTTATCCCCCGGGCTCTGGCATCCGCATGACCCTCCGCATCATCCCCGCGACCCTGCGCGATCTCTCCTATATCGCCGCCAATTTGCGGCCCGAGGATCGCGCCGAGATCGATTGCCAGCTCGACTACTGGTCGCCGGCGCTGCTGGCGCTCACCGCGCTGCAAGGGTTTGCCTATGTGGCCGAGCTCGGCGGCAATCCGGAGGTCGGCTTCGGCGCGGCCGAACAGCGGAGCGGGCTTTGGATCGCCTGGAGCTGGGGCACGCGCCGCATGAGGCGCTGCGTGCCCGGGATTACGGAGTTCTTTCACGCGGTGCTCGGTCCGCAAGTTTCCGCCCGCGGTGCCTGGCGGGTCGAGGCGCGGGCGCTGGCCGGCAATGAACTGGCGCTGCGCTGGCTTGCGCGGCTGGGCGCCACGCAACGTTGCCTGCTGCCCGGATATGGCCGGAACGGCGAAGATTTTTTCCTCTACGACTGGACAAGAGAAGGCTGGAACCATGTGTCTGTTTCAAAAACCACCGGAACTGAAGCCGCTGCCGGCAGTGCCGACGGCCGGGGATAAGGACGTGCAGGCGCGCGAAGCAGCACTTCGGGCTGAGCTCGAACAACGCCAGGGCACGGCCAGCACCATAAAGACCGATCTGGCGCCCGGCAGCCTCGCCGGCCAGCGCCGCGTGCTTTTGGGGGTGTAACCATGACCGCGATGAAGCGCAGTTTTCGCCGGCGCGTGCTGGACTGGTGGTATTGGAGACGGCATGCAAGGTTGGTGAAGCGGCGTGGCGGGTGAACGCTGCCAATCTCCCCCACGAGGGGGGAGATTGGCAGCTTCCACCGCTCATCCCTTCTTCGCGAACGCCCAGACCATCATCGGGTATTCCTCGTCGTTGCTGAGGTCCCGCCACAGGCCGTAGGCGCGGACCGGGCCGCCTATGTGGGCGCGGGCGCAGGCCTTGTTGCCCCAGCCGAACGCCTGGACGTTGTCCTCGGCGAAGCCGCCATCGACCATCAGCTGCTTCAGGCCGGCCGGCGTCCACCTGTTGTAGTCGTGCGGCCTGGCGTGTACGCGAAACAGGAAGGGCGTCGCCACCATCGCCCAGCCGCCCTCGCGGGTCATGGCGTGGATGTTCCGCGCCGCCGCCTGCGGCCGCTGCACATGTTCCAGCACCTGGTCGGCGATGACGATGGAATATTGCTCGTCGGTGCGATCCTTGCAGATGTCGAAATCGGGGAAGTCGACCGAGCGATAGTTGGGGCACATCGCCTTCCAGTAGCGGTTCCAGCCGGGCGAGATCTCGATCACGTCGCGCGATTTGCGGTTGGCGGCCGTCAGGAAAGTGGTGAAGGCTTCGATCTGGCGGATGCGCAGCCAGTTGCGGGAATCATAGCCGATGAGCCGTTTAACGGTACGTTTGCTCTGGTTCTTCAGGGCGGCAAGGCTTGTCGTCGTCACATCGACCTCCTGCAAAACCCCGCCGCGAGACGTTCCTAGACCAAGAACCGCGCAAAAGAATGACATCGTCGGCTGAAGCTGCCGATCTCCCCCCTTGAGGGGGAGATGTCGCCGGAGGCGACAGAGGGGGTCGCCTCGCATGAAGCGCTAACCTCCTTCTGTTGCAGAAGGCCGAACCCGGTCGATCCGACCCCCTCTGGCCGCTTTGCGGCCATCTCCCCCTCAAGGGGGGAGATCCCCCAGTTTTAACGAGGCCCCCATGACCAGCGATTCCCGCGCCCGCGATATTCTTTCCCGCCAGTCCGAACTCGAGAGCGAGCGCGCCGCCTACGAGCCCGTGTGGGAGGCGGTGGCGGAGTTCTGCGATCCCGATGCGCCCGATATCCTGTCCGGGCGCGGCGCCCGCCGCGGCGACAGCCAGGCCGAGCGGCAGGAGCGGCGCGGCGCCCGCGTCTATGCCAACACCATAAACTCGGCCGCCAACCGGCTGGCCGCGGGGCTCGAAAGCCTGATCATCCCGCAGTCGGAGAAATGGCACGGGCTGACCACCGCCGAGATGGACGACGAGGAGACCGACGAGGAAAAGGAATGGGCGGAAAACCTGCGCGACTTCCTGTTTTCGCTGCGCTACTCCGCCAATTCCAATTTCGTGCCGGCGACGCAAGCCTGCCTGCGCAATGTCGTGCGCTACGGTCCGGCCTATCTCTATGCCGAGGAAGGGTTCGGTTCGACGCTGATCCGCTACGCCTCGATCCCGGTGGTGGAAGGCTATCTCTCGCGCAACCGCTGGGGCCAGGTCGACATCTTCCACCGCCGCTACGAACGCACCGCGCGCCAGGCGGCGCAGCTGCTCGGCTACGAAAAACTGCCGGCGCGCATCAGGACGCTGGTCGACGATCCCGCCAAATGCGAGGAGAAGATCGCGCTCATCCAGTGCATCCAGCCGCGTGACGAGCGCCGCATGTACCGCTCGGGCGGAAGCTACCGCTATCTCGACGCCGCCTTTGCCTCCTACCACGTCATCGAGGACGAGGAGGAGATCGTGCGCGAGAGCGGGTTTCGCACCTTCCCGGTGTCGGCCTTCAACTGGCGCCGCTACGAGGGCGACGCCTATGGCATCTCGCCGACCATCGAAGCCTTGACGACCGTGCGCGAGGAAAACGCGGTCCGCCGCTCGGGCCTGCGCGCGCTGCAACAAATCACCGATCCGCCGACGGCGTCGAAGGCCAGGCTCGACTACGTGCCGGTGCTCGATCCGGGCGAGAATTATCCGGGCCTCATCGACGACAATGGCAGGCCGCTGATCGCGCCGATCACCACCGGGCAGAACCCGAGCTACGCCTTCGATTATGCGGCGAGCCGGGCGGAGGAGATCCGCGACATGATGTTCGTCAACCTGTTCCAGACCCTGGTGCAGAACCCGCAGATGACCGCCACCGAGGCGCTGATCCGCCAGGAGGAGAAGGGCGCGCTGCTGGGGCCGTCGGGCTCGATCATCCAGGCGGGTTTTGCCACCAATCTCGACCGCGAGCTCGGCATATTGGAGGACAAGGGCCTCTATGACGAGGACAGCCGGTTCCTGCCGCCGGCGAGCCTGGCGGGCAAGGCGGTGCGGCCGACCTTCACCGGTCCGCTCGATGTCTTGCGCCGCTCGGCGGAAGCGCGCGACACCATCCAGCTGGTGACCACGGCCATGCAGATGGCGCAGTTCGACCCTGATGTGATGGACAATATCGACAGCGACGAGGCGCTCAAGATCGTGCAGAGCGCCGGCCGCAGCCCGCAGCGCATCTTCCGCCGCAAGGATGAGGTGGCGGGCCTGCGCGACGCGAGGGCCAAGGCCAGCCAGGCGCAGGCCGGCATGGCGGCGATCGCCACCGCCGGCAAGGTGGCCAAGGACGCGGTGCCGGCGGCCGTGCAGGCGCGCGACAGCGGCCTGCTCGAGGGCTTGCAATGCATGCTGCAGGGCGGCACCGCCGATGGGCCGGCACCTGATGCCGGCGCCCAGGGCGCGATGCCGGCCGGACAGCGCGCATGAGCCGCAAACGCTTCGCCCACGCGTCGCAAAACGGCGGCCCCGCCAAAGCACGCGAGGCGCTGGTCAAGGCGTATCTGCGCGTGTTCTCCGGCGAGGACGGCGAAATGGTGCTGGCCGATCTCGCGGCGACGGTCGGCTATTTCAGGCGCCCGTCATACGGCGAGTGGATGGCGCGGACCAGAACCCCCAATGGCTTCGAGCTGCACAGCGCGCTCAGCAACGCGCGCGCCGAAGTGGTGCAGCACATTATGGGGTTCCTGACGCTGGACGAGGCGCAGCTCGTGGCGCTGGAAAAGGCGGCACGGGAGGAGGAGAGGTGAGGCGCTGAAGCGCCGATCTCCCCCCTTGCGGGGGGATGCCCGGCAGGGCAGAGGGGGGCGCTGTCCCGCCGGCCTTGCCGTGTTCATCGCACGGCGATCAAATCACGAGCGGTCGCTCAAGCCGGGCCCTAGACGACAAACATATGGCCATGTTCAAAGTTCGGCAGCGACCGAGGTCGGCGCTCTACGGCGCCCCCCTCTGTCCTGCCGGACATCTCCCCCACGAGGGGGGAGATCGGCGGTCTGGCCGCCGGTGATTCAATAATTGCCGTTGTAGTACCGGTCGTCGCAAGGCGCGGTGTAGATGCGGCCGTAGCGGTCCTGGTAGCGGCAGAGCTGGTCGCCGCGGCGCTGCGGGGTGGTGGCCGAGCCGACGACGGCGCCGAGCAAGGCGCCGCTGGCCGCGCCGATGACCGTGCTCTTGGTGTTGCCGCCGATGGCCTGGCCGACGAGGGCGCCGCCGGCGCCGCCGATCAGCGCACCGGTTCCGGCCCGCTGCTGGCCTTCCGTCTGCGCGCAGCCCGCCAGCGCGGCGATCATCAAAACGGCGGCAGTTGTTTTGTGAAGGTTCATGTGACGTCTCCCTTAAAGATTTGAAATCCCTATCGATCGTCCCGTGCGGCCGCATTGCGGCGGAACGGCGGCACAGGCTGTCACGATATAAGACATGGTTTCTCGGGCGTTGATGAACCGGGAGGCGAAACACCTCTTTCGAACAAGGCGCTAGCGCCGATGCCTGTCAAAATGATTCAGCCTGAGCGGTCCCGGCCGTGTCTGGCCGCCCTTCCTGCCGCGTAGACCGCTCCTCACCCTCACACAAGGACGATTGGCGGCGCCACCAAGCTCACTTTCAACCTAACCCTCAAAAGGAACATCACATGACAGATCTGGCAGATGCCGGGTCCGTGGTTGCCTCGTCGCAGCCGGCGGGCAACCCGGAACGGCCACCGGCAGGCGCGGATAACGGGTCCGCCGGGCTTGCCGGCAAAAGTTGGTTTGACGGTCTTTCCGAAGGCAACCGCAAGCTTGCTGAAGCCAAGGGCTGGACCAAGCCTGAAAGCCTCGATCGGGTTTTCACATCCTATGCGGAGCTGGAGCGGCGGCAGGGCGAAAGCCTGCGCGTTCCAGCCAGGGACGCGCCTAAGGAAGACTGGGACAAATTCCATGCCCGGCTGCCCGAGGCGATGCGTCCGCTGACATCGCCCGAAAAGGTCGAATACCGGCGGCCCGACGGCCTGCCGGAAACCTTCGCCTATTCGGACGAACTCGCCCAGGCGTCCAAGGCCTGGGCGGTCGAAGCCGGCGCCACGCCGAAGATCGCCCAGGCCTATCATGACAGGTTCGTCGGCTACATGGCCGAGCAGGCGGCGGCCCAGCAGGCAGCGCTCGCCCGCTCGGTCGAAGCCACCCATGACGATCTTGTCAGGGATTGGGGGCCTACCGACAGCGATGGCTTTCGCCAGAAGCTGGAGGTGGCCAACCGGGCGATGAAGAAGCTCGGCCTGGTCGATGCCTACAAGCAGAAAGGCATCCTTCTGCCCGACGGCGCCCTGACCGATCCGCAGATCGCCAGGGCCTTCCAGGCGATCGGCGAGGCGATGTTCCCCGAAGACACGATCGACGCCGACGCGGCGCCGCGGGGGCAAAACCCCTTCCGGCGCAACGCCGCCGGCGAGCGCAACGTTTCGGCCATTTCAGCCCTTGTCAAAAGCGACCCTCAACGCGCCCGGCGGCTGGCCAGGGAAGCGGGCGAAAACCCGGATCTCTGGATGCCGAACAACCCGCTCTGATCCCGACGCATCAGCCGCCGATCAATCTCTCAAAGGAAAGACAAAATGGCAGACGCCTATACCCGTATCGCGGACGCGATCGTTCCGTCCGTTTATGCCCAATACGCTTTCGAGGAGCACGTCCAGTCGCTCGAAATCTACCAGGCCGGCATCCTGTTTTCCGATCCGGCCATCTCCTCGAAACTGTCGATGGGCGGCCGTTCCGTCGACATGCCCGGCTGGAAGGACCTCGGCAACGATCCGTCCGAGCCGGTCAATGACGACCCGGCCGATTCCATCGAGATGAAGAAGATCGGCTCGCGCCGCGAGGTCGCCGCCCGCAATGTCCGCGCCCAGGCGTGGGGCGTTCCCGACCTGACCTCCATCCTGGCGGGCGACGATCCGCAGAAGCTGATCGTCAAGCGGCAGACCGAGTACTGGCAGCGCGCCAACAAGCTGACCCTCATCGGCATGCTCAAGGGCGTCGTCGCCGACAATCTGGCCAATGACGGCGGCGACCTGGTGCGCGCCACCGGCGCCTCCATCGTCGACACCGACATCATCGAGGCGGCCTACCTGATGGGCGACCGCGCCGACAAGTTCCGCACCCTCTGGATCCATTCCAAGCAGATGAAAGCGCTGAAGCTCGCCGACCTCATCGACTATGTGCCGTCCTCGCAGCAGGGCGGGCCGCTCATCCCCTATTACATGGGGCTGCGCTGCGTGGTCGACGACGACATCCCGCAGGCGGCGGGCGTCTACACCGCGTTCATGTTCAAGGACAAGGCGATCCTGTGGAACGAGCTGCCCGTGAACACCGAAGGCGGGCCGCTCGAGTTCGACCGCAAGCCGCGCCAGGGCCATGGCGGCGGGGTGACGGAAATGGTCGGCCGCCGGCATTTCGTGCCGCATGTGCCGGGCACCCGCTTCCTCGACGCCTCCACCGCCGGCGAATTCGCCACCGACGCGGAGCTGGCGCTGGCGGCGAACTGGGACCGCACCGCGTCGAGCGTCAAGACCATGACGTTCATCGCTCTGAAGACGACCGAGGCATAGGGTTTCGTCTCCCGGGAGGTGGGCCAGGCCCACCTCCTTCTTGCGAGCGCCGGCGCTTGAACATTGACGCCAACCGTCGATGCCGGCGCTGCCCCTCATTGCCCTGCCGGGCATTTCTCCCCGTGAACGGGGAGAAAGACGCACTTCCCCCAATCACAACCCACGGAGGCCTTACCCATGGCCATAACCCCGACCGACATCGCCAATATGGCGCTGGCAGTCCTTGACGAGGCGCCGATCGACAGCCTTGATGAGGACATTAAGGCCGCGCGCTTGCTCAACATGCATTTCGACCTGACCCGCGAGGCCGAGTTGACGAAATACGCCTGGGTGTTCGCCATCCTTTCGGCATCCCTGGCCGGCAGCGATACCGGTTCCGGCGATTGCACGCTGAACTGGGTCTATGAACTCCCCGTCGATTGCCTTCGCCCGCTGCCGCTGACCCACAATGGCGAGCCGGACGGCATCGCGATCTCGTGGCGGCAGGAGGCGGGGCTGGTCTACAGCGACCGGGCGGGACCGCTCACCATCCGCTATGTCGCGAACCTCACCGACCCCAACGACTGGGACGCGCCGTTCACCGAAGTGCTGGTGGCGGCACTCGCCATCAAGATCGCGCATCCGCTGACGCACAAGGCCGGCATGATCGACATTGCCCGTTCGGCCTACGACCGCGCGCTGGACGCCGCCTTCACCGCGCAGGCCATCCAGCGCGGCGGACGGCTTTCGACATCGAGTTGGGCGCGGCAGCGCGGCGACAGCCGGTTTTATGCGGGGGCCATGCGCTGATGGCGACGCTCTATCCTGTCCAGGACGTCTTCACCCGCGGCGAGATCTCGCCACGCCTGTACGCGCGCGCCTCGCTTGATCTCTACCGCGCGGCGCTGTCGAAATGCGAAAACTTCGTCACCCTGCCGCATGGCGGCATCCGCAAGCGCGGCGGCACCTGTTTCGTCGGCGAAGTCAAGACGTCCGCCAAGGCGACGCGGGCGATCCCGTTCATCTTCTCGGCCGACCAGGCCTACATGCTGGAGTTCGGCAATCTTTACATCCGCGTCTACGCCTATGGCGCGCGTGTCGGCACGGTCGAAGTGGCCTCGCCCTATCTTGAAGCCGACCTGTTCGATCTCGACTATGTGCAGTCGGCGGACCAGATGTGGATTTCCCACAGGGACTATCCGCTCAAGGTGCTGACGCGCACCGCCCATACGGCATGGACGCTCGACGACTACGCGATCGACGACGGGCCCTATGACGACATCAACGATACGCCGACCACGCTGAGGCCTGCGGACTATGGGGCGCTGACGCCGAAGATGACGTCGAACACCGCGCCTTCCGGCACGGTCTCAGGCATGGGCGGGGCAGGGGACGCCTTCCAGCTTTTCGACAAGGCGACAGAGACGGACAGCGGCATCGCCGGTGCCACCAACGGCTCGGTCACCTACCAGCTTGCCGGTGGCGCGCAGGCCATCGTCGAAAACTACTATCTGACCGCACGCACCGGCGGAACGGTCGACCGCACGCCGACAATCTGGGTGCTTGAAGGATCGAATGACGGCGCGACATGGGTGACGCTCGACAGCCGCACCGGCGAGACCGGCTGGTCGGGCGGCGAAACCCGCTACTATGAATTCCTGAACAAGCTGGCGTTCGAGTATCACCGCTTTACGTGGAAGGCGATCAACGGCGCTTCGGACAGCGCGTTTTCCGAACTGAACCTCAACCGGGCGGCGGCCAGCCAGACCCCGTTCGACCTCACGGCGTCATCGACCGCCGGCATCAATGGCGGCGCCGGCTTCCAGGCTTCTGACGTCGGCCGGGCCATTCGCCTGCTAGCGTCCGATGGCCGCTGGCGCTGGGCCAAGATCACCAGCCGCACCAGCGCCACGGCGGTGAAAGTCCAACTGCATGGATTTGCCCTGCCGGACCTCAGCCCGATATCCCGCTGGCGCCTGGGCACGCTCGTGCCGGGGAAATATGTCGAAAGCGGATCGCTCTACGAGGAGCGCCTGGCCTTCAGCCGCAAGTTTTCCGTCTACGCCTCGGCAACGGGGGATTTCAACAATTTCGCATTGGGCGAGAAGGATGACGACGCGCTGGAATTCCTCCAGGCCGGCGGCGGCCAGGCGAACGACATCACGTGGATCGCGGAATCGGACGGCGCGCTGCTGATCGGGACGCTCGGCGGCATCCGCGCACTCTCCGGCTCCGGCATCGACGAGGCATTGACGCCGTCCTCGTTCAAGAACCGGCGCTCGCGCACGTCGGGCTGTGCCCGCATCCGCCCCGTCGATGCCGGCCAGTCGTTCCTCTATGTCACGCGCTCGCGCCGCTCGATCGCCGAGCTGACGCAGGCTTCGACCGGCCGCTTCACCTCCGACGATATCGGCCAGATCTCCGAGCATATCGCCAAGCGTGGCGTGGTCGAGCTGGCGTTCCAGACCGACCCCGACCCGATGCTCTGGTTTCCGCTCGATAGTGGCGAGCTCGGCGGCTACACCCACCAGCCCTCGCAGGAGGTGCGCGGCATGCACCGTCACCGCCTCGGCGGAACCTTCGCCGGTTCCGGCTGGGCGGCTGTCGAAAGCGCTGTGGTGACGCCGGGCCAGGACGGCGTCGACGACATCTGGCTGATCGTCAGGCGGACCATCGGCGGCGTGACCAGGCGCTATATCGAGATCATGACGGCGCCGTTCGAATATGGGGCGCTGGAGGACGCCTTCCAGGTCGATTGCGGCCTGACCTATTCGGGCGCCGCCGTCAACACCGTGTCCGGGCTTGCCCATCTCAACGGCGAAAAGGTCGACGTGCTGGCCGGCGGCAAGGTCTATCGCGGGCTGCCGGTCGCCTCCGGCCAGGTGACGCTGCCCGGCGGCGCCGTCGCGGCCAAATGGCAGGTCGGGCTTGCGTTCCAGTCGCAGGCCGACACGCTGGAACTCGACGTCGCCGGCCGGGACGGCTCGATCCTCGGCCGGCGCAAGAAGGTGGCGGGTGTCATCCTGTCGCTGCTCGAAACCGACACGACAGGGCTTCAGGTGCAGTCGCTGATCCGCGGCCGCTGGGAAAGCGTGCGCATGCCCTCCCTCGTCGCGCCCGACGGCAAGGCAAGCCTGTTCACCGGCAATGTTGAGGTGCCCATCGACGACAGCTGGGAAGGGCAGGGCCGGGTGCGGATCCGCCACGTCAACCCGACGCCCTGCACGATACGGGCATTTACGCCAGTGTTCGACGCCGAGCCGTAGGGCGAGCTGGCGTTCCTCGCCCCCGCGAGGCGGGGAGAGGTGGCCGCGAAGCGGTCGGAGAGGGGGCCTTCGTAAGGCGCAGGCGCTTCTGCCGGAGAGTCCGGCACAGCTCGGCGCCATCCCCTCTCCGTCTCGGCTTCGCCGAGCCACCTCTCCCCACTTGGTGGGGCGAGGAACCCAGGCTGAATCAACGCCGCGATCCTTCGCGCCTCCCTCTGCCCTGCCAATCTCCCCCACAAGGGGGATTGGCAGTTGCGCCCTCCGCCTATCCACCCACAAGGAACCCATCCCGTGACCACATCCCCCCATGCCGAACAGCTCGGCAGGGCGCGGACGGCTGCCGACTACGCCGCCGTCATCGCCCTGCTCGATGCCGACCTCAACGATGCGATCGCCCGCCGGCGCGGCTGCGAACAGGCCGAGGACCGCGCCGTTTTCGGCGACGGCGATCTTTCCGCCGCGCGCATCGCGCTGGACGACTGCAACGACGTCGTCGCGCTGCTGGAGAAGATCATCGCGGCAGCGGACAAATGCCGTGCCGCGGCCGCCGCGGCAGAGGCGCGCGCCGCCGTCGAGGCGCTGGGCGGGCAAGCGAAAGCCAAGGCGGAGGTGCTGACCGAGCGCTGGCGCGCCGTGCGCCGCCTGGTCGAGCTGTTGCGCCAGGAACTGTTCGAGGCCGATGCGCTCGCCCGCGCGCTCGCCACCGCCAACGGCCTCTTCGACGCCGCCGGCATGCCTGACCTGAAGGTGAACCTGGCCGTTGCCCGCCGCGCCGCCATGGCCGGGCCGCGCGCGGCGGCGCCGGCGCGCCTCAGCCGCCCGGCGATCCAGGCCGACAGGCTGCTTCTGTCGTTCACCAACCCCGGCGGCGCGCTCGACCCGCGACCGGCGCTCGGCGCGCGGGCAGCCAGGAAAAACCCCATTGCCGCATCCCAGCGAGGCTGACCATGTGCACATTAGCCCTTCTCGGCACGGCCATCTCGGCGGGTGGCGCATTGATCGAAGGCCGGCAGCAGAGCCAGGCGGCCGGTTACCAGGCCAAGGCCTATGGGCAGCAGGCCCAGGCCGATGCGCAAAGTGCCGCCTTCGAACAGAGCCAGGAACGCCACAGGCAGGATCTCCTGCTTTCGCAGGCGCGGGCCCGGGCGGGCGCCTCCGGCGTCGGCCTGTCGGGCTCGCCCGCCGAGGTGCTGGCGGCCAATGCCAGGCAGGGCCAGCTCGACCTGAAGGCGATCCAGTACGGCTCGGCGCTGCGCCGGAACACTCTCGACAGCCAGGCGGCGCTCGCGCGCTACTCCGGCAGGCAGGCGGCGGCGGCGTCGATCTTCAAGGCCGGCGGCGGCCTCGTGTCCGGTCTCTCACGCCTCTACGACCCGACCAGGGCCGTGACCTTCGGCAAGGGCGCCTTCCCGCCGGCGCCGGGCGGCGCCTTCACGGGAGGGCTCTACTGATGGCGACGATTCCACTCCAGCTTGCCCAGCGCCGGCTCGAGGCCGGCAATGGCGTTTCCTATCCCGAGGGGTCGCCGGCCGGCAGGGCGATGCAGGATCTTGGCGACGAGCTCTCGGCCGTCGCCGAGCGCTACCGGCAGATGAAGGAGCGGCAGGAGGCGTTCGACGCGGAGCTGGCGCGCCGCCGGTTCGCCGAGCGCATCGCGCAGGCGGAAGACGAGGTGGCGGCGAATGCGCCGGCCGACGGCAGCGGCCTGCACGATGCGATGTATGGCGAGGTCGACCCGCGCAGCGGGCAGGTGGTCAAGCCCGGCCTGTTCGACACGCTGTTCGACGAGGCTCTGCCTGAGATACCGGAGAGCCAGCGCGCCGCTTTCGCCAGGCAGAAGGAGCCGATGCGCGCGGCCGGCTCGCCGCGCATGGCGCAGCGGCAGCAGGAGCAGCGCGATGAGTATGAGCTGGCGGAGTGGGCGAAGGTACAGGACGCTTCGCTCAGCGCCATCGCGCAGAGCGACCCAGACGATGGCGCAAACTTCGAGGCGATCCAGCAGAGCGGGCTCGACCTGATCGCCAACATGGGTAATCCGATTGCCCGGCAAGCTGCGGAAGTGGCCTGGCGCAGCAACACAGCCCAGGCCCGCTCTGGCGCTAACCAGATGAGGCCAACGGATTCGGACGTGTGGCGCCGCAAAGACAAAACCCGCCCCTTTTAAGAGGCGGGTTTCATTAACCACCGATGGTCATTAGCGTATTCTCCGTGTTGCCCTTCGGAGCGGAACTAAGTTGCACTCAACGTAGTGGCTCCCACTCTGCCATACAAGAAATCCTTTTGCAAATAGGTTAACAAATTGAAACCTCATTTCGATTAAGCGTGTTCGTATAGAATAATCTCCCCTGCCGCCCGGACTATGAGGTTGGACCAAGGACGAAGTTTCTCATAGTTCGATCGAGTGGGGAGAATGACCGTGGCATTTTTGTCTTCGCGACCGTGGGCAAGGGCATTCCGTATTTTGCGCGCCGAATTGCAGATGTTCCGGACACCATTGTTCATGAAGTCGTCTTTGCTCTGTGTTCCCGCAATAAGGGCTCCGATTTCAAAGCCGCCGTCAAAGGTCTCCGTCTTAGAGAACATTTCCACATTGACCTCGATGAATTTCCAAAGGACGTGAGGATCCACGGCCTTCGCCATCACTGATTCGAAGCGCTGGTATTCATTTATCGTTGAAGACCTGACCGCAGCCAGCACGCGGTCTGCTGTCCCGCTGATGTCATCAAGTGCATGCGGCATCATCAACGCTTTTCTAACGGCGATTTTTGGGGCGTTCTCAACGAAAAAGAAAGCGGAATGCTCAATGATGCGGTAGGCATACAGAAATTTCCTGGCCGGTTCCGCAGTATCAGTTGCACCCCAGAATTGAAGCAACTCCGGGTCCAGCGGGCGAGCAGAAATTACAGAAGGAAATTTGTCATATCTGTACCGAGTCCCGACCTCGCTAGGGGCTTTCGGTATTTGGGGCGGATGGATAATGACGCGAGGCGTTAGGGTATCGTAGTAAGACATAAAGAAATTCAAACAATTTAAAAATTCAATGATTTTGTCCTCTGAGTATTCGATGTCATCGATATAAAAGCAAGCAGGCTTTCCGAATCTTGGATCTAGATCGACATCTAGATGGGTAGATAACGTGTAGTTGATGAATGAAAGTGTATTTCGGTAGCCATTGTCGGATGAGCCGAATGGTTTGATGACTGCCGATAGGGCTAAAAGTTCGTCGCTCGCGCCTTTAAACCCGCATTTGTGGACTTTATTATTGTAGTGAAAATCGAATTCGCGACCGAATACCTGACTAGTGTTAGGGCTTAGTGCGTATGCGGTCCAGAGAACTTCAAGTCTTCGGCTCTCGACGTGGAATATGGCGGATAGCCGCTCAGGAAAGATAAGTTTGTTAAGCGTCGAAATAATATCGTCAGGTTCGTGGTCCAGAGCTATTATAAGTGCTGCGTCACCCCAAGGGTTCGCTACAGCCAAAATTTCTTCACCCGCGAGGGATATCTTCTTCACTCCCGATTTCGGATTACTGTCCAAAAACGGCTTGAGCTTTTGTATCGCTTCGGCTTCTTTCATGCCCGCCCTCCCAGTGGCGCAAGAAAATGGCAACCATAAAGCAAAGTCAATTGGGAAATTAAAGGATTGCACCGGGCAAATTTGAATCCGACCAATGGCGAGAACCTGTATCGCTCCGCTTTCCATCACGTGTCCGCTTGCTCTATGTTAACTGAGGTTGCCCAGGTTTGGAGCCTTTCATGTGCAATGACTACGAGCAGCATGTACTCTGGGCTGAATATTGCCGGATGATGGCATCACTTGCGCTCAAGATCCCATCCCACCAGACCGAACTCGATTTGCCTCAAGCAGACGACATCCGCATTAACGATCCGGCTCCATTAATGCGCGTCGCCGACGATGGCATTGAGCTCGCTTCTATGACGTTCGGGTTTCCGCCGTCGGGGCCAAAGGGTGGGCCTGTGTTCAACTTCCGCTCCGAAGGCCGGCAATTCGGGAGCAGCAAGCGTTGTCTCATTCCGGCGTCCGCGTTCTTCGAATTCACGGGCACGAAATATCCGAAGGCGAAACATCGCTTCACGCTGAACGGCTCGCCATTTATGGCTATCGCGGGACTTTGGCGTGAAGCCGTAGGCAATAAACCACCGACCTTCACCATGTTGACGACTGACCCCGGACCGGATGTCGCGCCGTATCACAATCGGCAGGTTGTGGTGCTCCAACCGGAGAATTGGGCGGCATGGATCAATTTGACGAAACCAGAGGCTGATCTGTTGCGTCCGCTTCGGGCGGGATCGCTTGCCGTGGAGACGGTGCGCCCCGAAAGCTCGTAGAGTCCGACGATCATTCCATGTCGGGCACATCGCCGCTGACGAAAAGTGTCGTAGGCGGGCCGTAGTCGCCAATCGCGGGGTCGGCATCACGGCTCCATGCGATGACGCCCACATGTCTGGAAGCCAGCGCCTTAGCCGTACGAACCGCACGTTCCTCGCTTTGCTGATCTGTCGGGCCGTAGGCGGTAAACAGATCGCCCTCGTCGCCACGATCAAATGCGACGACGACTATGAGCTTCGGCTTCCTTTGACCCGGTAAGACGTGGTCGGACATGACTGCTCCTAACGACGCCGGTCGCTGCCGGCAAAACCAATGCGAGCCGCCTCCTGTGGCTGTGCTGCCGACTGTGAACGAAAAGAGAACATTGAGTCAAGACTGCTCTTGACGAGGAAGGAATTTGTTCCTTATTCCTGAATGGCATCTGAGCAGGAAAGAGCCATGGGAAAGCGCCAGAACGCGCCGGCCGGCGAAGCTATGTCCGAACTGGAAAAGCTTGCTGAGCAGGCAATAGCCGCAGCCGGCGGCGATGTCTTGGTCGCGTTGCTGAATGTCCTTGCCAGGAACAACGACCTTGAACGGGAACTCGGCTTGTCCCGGGCCGCAGTCTCGAACGGTTATTCTCGCGGCTGGCACAAGGCGCGCGTTCAATGACCGAGACGGCAGAAGACAATTTCCGGATCGAAGTCTGGGATCGAGAGGAGAAAACCCACCTCGAAACCATATGCCGATCTCCGGACGCGATGGTCAGCCAGGCAGCTTGGCAGGCGGCCATTCGGCGTCGGCCCGGAATGCTGCTGATCCACTACAACAGCCGCCATGTCATGGAGAAGATCATCACTCCGGGCGAGGTAAAGATCCCGCCGCAGACTGTCATCAACGGCAGCATTCATGCCGGGTTGGACGTTTCACTTGGCGATCTGCGCGAATGGCACATGTTGCGAGCTTGGTGCAAACGCTGCTCGCATTACGCCGAGGTGAAGCCGGCCGCGCTTATCCGGCGATACGGCAAGGGTGCGCTGTTCAGCACTGTTGAGAGGGCGCTTGTCTGCACGAGCTGCGATCGAGGCGGTCCGGTAAGGTTGGAGATTCACAAGCTGCCGAGGAACTGACGGGTTTGGGTCTCTCCCTCTGCGATCCGCCGATTTTTGCGTTGAACCGACCACACGGTTTTGAAAGTCCCACAGCCCCGCTTTCGCGGGGTTTTTTCATGGAGCAAGCCTCATGGCTCAACCTGCAACCGCCGCCGTTCGTTTGTTGGCCGGCGAACGCCAACCGGTGCGCTTGGCGACAACTGCTAACATCGCTCTCTACGGCTTGCAGACCATCGACGCCGTGGAGGTTCAGGTGGGCGACCGGGTGCTTGTCAAAGACCAGAAGAACGCCACTCAGAATGGCATCTATACGGCAAGCGACGGCCATTGGCGTCGTCCAGCCGACACATGCAGCCCGCGCGCCTTGCAGAGGGGCACTATGGTGTACGTCCGGGAGGGCGCGATTTCATCCCATTTGGTGTATGCCTTCGAAACAGTCAGTCCGGTGGTAGGCGCCGATCCTATTGTGCTGTCTTGCCGGCTGTCGGACTACATATTGGGCGACGTGGTGGGCGCGGATAACTCTGCCATGAGCTCGCGCTAAGTCAGCAAGACAAATCGAGAGGGATATCGGCTCCTGGCTCCTTATCGGCACATTCGCCGACGCCGCCAACTCTCCGACGCGTTTGCGCGGGGAATCGGGTGTTGCCAGTATCCCGCCAACTCGGAGATCGGTCAGGCCTTGACGCTCGCCAGCACCGGACATACTTTCTATAAGCAAATTGCGTAGGGATCGCGTTTGCAGCCCGATGACGTGAAACTCATTCTGGACGCCGACATCTCGGAGGACCCATGCCTCCTCTTTGATGTCGTCACGCCGGATGGCGTGCTTCAGCTGAGAAGTGGAAATGGGCAGCAACCATCTGGTCGTCCGTGACCTCCATATTGGGGGCGATGCCCAGGTCCAATGGGGTTGGTCCAACTTGCGCAGGCTCGGTCGAGTGATCGCGGAGAAGCTTAATGTCGACTACATCGAACTTCATGGAGCGGTTCGGACAACGGGTGCGAACCCGGGACGTCGTCCGGGTGTCGTCAGGCTCTCCCGTCCGGCTGAGCCTCAGCTTTCTGCACGGCGCGAATACTCCTGAAGCTGCTCGGGTTCTCGTCAGGAGGCATCTGCCGCTGAGGACGGCCCATGCGGTCCTCACGGAGATGGTCGATCACGGCAAGGCGTTCGTGACCGTTCCTTGCGTCGACGACCTGCGAGCACTGAAGGACGAACTCTCGTCCGCAGGAGTGATCGCGAAGGTTCATGCGCCGCGGCCGATAAGCGTTCGCGAAGTTCGGGATAGCACGAAGCTGTCCCAGGAGGCGTTCTCCGTGAGGTATGGCCTTGATCTGGCAACGCTTCGAAACTGGGAGCAAGGCCGCTCGGAACCGGATGCAGCTGCGAATACTCTCCTTTGGACCATCGCCCGGAATCCGGAGGCAGTCGAAAAATCGCTCGACATGGAGGACGAAGTGGCGGCGCCGTCTCCCTAGTAGTCCAAACCATGGTTGCCGACCGTCTCGACCGCTCCGGCAATCCATATCTGGTTGGCTTTGCTGCTGCTGCCACCCATCTCCACCGCGTTCTCCTTGCGCCGATATGGGATGGCGGACTCGTCCACGTCGACAGTTCCGAAAAGCGGTGTCCGGTTCACCATTGCCCGCCGGAGCTTGCGGAGCACCAGCCGGCGGTTTTGTAGGAGACACCCGGCTCAGGTTGGAGCTGCAGCGCTGAAATGGAGTTGGAGTGCGGCGCCCTCAGATAGGAACCATTTGCGCAGCGGTGGGTGCCTGCCCTGCATGACGGTCCCAGCGATCATGGAGGCTGTTTCCAGCACCCAGGCCTGTCCCTTTGCCTGCGCATCCGAAGCCACGGCCGAGCCTCGAGGCGCCATGCTTTTCCGGAATCGCAGCATGGGCATGTGAAGCCGCCCGGCCAGCGCTTGTTGAACAGGTAGTCGGCGCTCCACGAACTCCTCGATCGACGGTGGGTTGTCGTTCTTCCACCGGGAGAGCTAGTTCCGACACCCAATTTCCTGATGGGTGAATTTCTGGCCAGTCGGCGCCCGATGGCCGAAGAATACAATTTTAAGCAAATGTTTCCGGATTGGTCTATTCTGTTACCTGGGGGCAGTTCAGGTGCAATACAGCGGAAACACCCACGGAACACCTTGGCTTTAGGGTTGCCAGTGCACTTCGATGGCGCAGCTGGCAGCTCTGCGATGTATAATTTTAGCTAGGCGTAAACTTTGGCATGTTCGTTGCACCTTACCCCTTGAGGGGGCCACAGGGGTTGGAACCGATGTATCGAAATGACACAGAACTGTTCGCGCGGGCGAGCGCGCGGGGCATTACGATCTATCAACGCTCGAAAACGGTGTGGATCGCGGCCGGAAGCTACCGGGACCGCGACTATGCGGTGAAGGGGCGGACACCCGCCCTTGCGCTCGCCTTGTGGAAGGAGGCCACCAGATACAGCGGGTCGGGACTTTAGAGCCTGTCCTTGCCGTCTGGATGAAGCCTCAAAGGCGATCTAGACGCCCGCTACGCGACAGAACATCTGCAAAGCCGTCAGGGCGCGGGCCTCGGTCGGCTCTTCGCCTCCTGCCTGTGAATCCGCCGGCGCCGTCACCGCTCCAACGGATTTGTACCGGGAAGCGAACGGCCTTTCTTCTGCCGTGCGGTTGTCGTTTGCAGCGACGACAATCGCGGATTTTTTCATCGGAAATCACACCTTGTGGAAGCGCTGCGACATTGACGCTCCCATAGCGCAAGCCACCGCAGTGCGCGGGTGTTAACACGGCAGCCAGTCCGGGAGCAAGCCGGCATTGCTGCTTGTTCAGGAAGTGCGTGCCCGAGGACGGAAAACCGACCGCTGAATTGTCTCTCGCCTGGCCGAGCGATCGTGACCAAACTTCTCAAGGAAGAACCTGAATGACCGTGGCGCCGTGGCCGCACGGGCCAGCGCTTATCCCCTCCGAACCCATCGCCAAGCCGCCAACCAACCCGAATTCCAAGCCTTGCTTTCGCGAGGCTTTTTTTATGGAGCAAGCCTCATGGCCCGACCCGCAACTGCCGCCGTTCGCCTGCTGACGGGCGAGCGCGAACCCGTGCGCCTGGCGACGACGGCAAACCTGGAGACGGTCATCGTCGACGGCGTTGCCTGGATCCTCGGCCTGAAGACGATCGACGGGGTTTTGACCGCCGTCGGCGACCGGGTATTGGTCAAGAACCAGTCGGACGCCCGGCTGAACGGCATCTATACGGCGAGCGAGGGCTACTGGTACCGCGCGGCCGACGCCCGCACCGCGCGCACGATGCAGAAGGGAACGACCGTTCACGTGCAGGAGGGGGTTGTTTCGGGTGGCTTGGTCTACGCTTTCCAGACCCTCAATCCTGTGATCGGCACGAGCGACATCGTGATCTCCTACTATCTGTCGGATGATCCGCTCGGGGATATCGGCGGAGCGCTGGCGGCAGTCATCCACATCGCGGAACTCGCGCGCGACCTGGCCCAGCAATACGCCGCCGACGCCGCGCAGGTTTCGGGCGTCAACGTGCCGATCTACGCTTCCGTGGCGACGGCATCGGGCTCGACGATCGCTGCCGGCGTCAAGAGCATCAGGACCCAGTTCTACGCCCCGGTCTTCACGACCCCGGCAACCCTGGTGGGCGGCGCCAACTATGCCCGCATGTCGCGCGCGGCGATCACCGCCGGCGGCTACCCGGCGCTGGCCTATTTCCGCTCCGCCGACCGTTTCATGCCGGACGGGACGACCGATGCGGTCAATGGCGGGTTTTGGGTGTTGAATGAAAGCGTCGCCACCGCCACGATGTTTGGCGCCCGTGAAGGGCTTGCCGACAACGCGCTTGCGTTAAACGCGCTCGGCTCCTATTGCCGGATTACCAAGGCCGTGCTCGTCCTGCCTGCCGTAGCAACATACTACGCGGTTGGCTCTTCTATCGACTGGCGCGACATCAGCGAGATCAATGGCAAGGGGGCGCTGATACGCGGTGCTTTCGACGGCCTTTCGGCGGTCCGCATCGGTGGGACCGGAACGAATGTTTTGCGCGGCGCAAAGATCTGGTTGGAAGTCCAGAATACACCAGACAAATCTGTTGTCGCCAACACGCGAGGCATTCACTTCGGCGGCATGGCCGAGAGCAAGCTCTGGCTTGCTGCCCGTGGTTACGACGAAGGGCTCTATTTCGACGGCCTGACGGCAAATACAAATTGGGTAAGCAACGAATTCAACATCATCACTCTCTACAACAACGGCTCCCATGTGCATTGCGATCTGGCTGGCGCGAGCTATTTCGTAAACAACCAGTTCCGCGGTGGAACCTGGTACATCGGCACCAACCAGAAGGCGGCGGGTCGCGGGACCTTCAAGCTGACTCTCGCCGGGACCGCTGCCGTTGAAGAGGTGTTGATCGACAGCCCCCAAATCGGCATTGATGGTGGCTCGGCCGGCGTTAGCCATGCAGCTTTCATCTACGCCGCGCTAGGCAGCACCAGCAACCTGACCACCGTGTTTTTCAAGAATGCGCGCATCGAAACTTACAGCGCCTTCACCAACACACTTGCTCTCGTCAACGTGCCATCCGCGACTGGCTTCGCCTCCTTCAACATTGATCTTTTGAGCGCGTCAGGCATCGATGACGCGAACATCCTTTCGCCTGATCTGAAGCGCCTGTTTGTCTCGCTGCGAGATATGTCGAATAGGCCGACTGGAGGGGCCAACTTGGTGAGGCGCTTTCAGGGCGAGCGGTTCTTTCCGGTGCAGGCCGAGGGCCGCATCACGGTACCCGGCGTCGTTTTGTACGACAGCGCGACCGGCGGTTATACAGCTCCATCGCCCTTCCTGACCAACGGTGTCACGGCGCGCACGTCGCGGGCCAACGGCGACGGCCAACTTGTGGTGTCAAGCTCGGGCCAGGCTGTCGGCCACATCTACAAAAAAGCCAACACCACACAGCACGCGTTCCTCAACTTCCTTAACGGTTCGCGCGCCATTACCGTCATCTGTTTCGACGCCTCTGGCACCGTGTTGTCAGGCAATGCCCCGTACTATGCAAAAGGTAGCAACGGCCAGTCAATCGCTCGAACCGGTGCATCGGTTTATGAATTTTCGACCAACTGGCTGTGGATACACCCATCTGTTGCCTCATTCTTCGTTGGGGCGTCCGGATGGATTGGCGCAACGATCATTGAAAGTATCGATTTTGAACAAGGCTTCGCCGCGCCCATACTGCGATTGCGTGATCAAGAGACCGACATCAGCCGGCTTTGCTATAGCTTCCTTATGGAAAGCTATCTTCCCGTTGGAGCGACCATCGAGCGGGCACAATTTGGTGGATATCGAAATACATTCCTACTGAAGACCACCGTCTCCACCGCCGCCATTTCCGGTGCCACCACGATTGGCTTAGCAAGCGTCGCGGGAATCACGGCTGGCGACCGTATTGGAATCGAACTTGACACTGTGATTACCGGAGCAGAGCTCCAATGGCACCACACAACTGTGAACGGCGCACCTTCGGCTAACACGGTGACACTGACCAATGCCTTGCCGGCAGCAGCCGCTGCCGGCCGCGCGGTCAGGCTCAATCGCTGGGTGGTGCGCTAGTTCGGTTTCTTGCAGGATCAGCAATGCTTCGTCGCCATCGGGAAGTACGGCACCTTCAGGTAGTCATCGGCCGCCATGGGGCGGGGTGTCGATGTTCCGGCGCATGCCGAGATAAAGCCTGCGGGCGATATTTCTGAGCAAGGTCTCGCCTCCGATGGTTTATCCGGGCTGTCGTCTCGTCACCGCCTGATGCCCCAGGCATAGGTTCTTTGCTTGGACGCGTTCAGACGGCGCACCTCGTACCGGCCCTGCCGCTCGATCTCGGCGACTGCTTCGACCACGCCATCGAAGGACCCTGGCGTGACGTCGTCGAATACGACCATGTCGCCCTCGCGCTGAACGCCCGAAACGCAGCGATGCTCGGCCAGCACGTTCTTCCTGGTGTGCTGCGCGTCGATGAAGGCGAAGTGGATCCGGTTCACGCCGACCCTGGGCAATTGAAGGAGTGAATCGCCTTGCAGGAAAATGATCCGGTCGGCCAGCGGCTGCCAAGGCCGAAGCAGTTCGGCGCGCGACTTCCTGCCGTCATGGTCGTCGATGCAATTCCAGTAGAAGCGATGATGGTGCGGCAGGACGTCGAGCGTGACGACATGCCCGCAGGCGCCGGCATCGGCGAGTGCCTTGGCCATGCAGATCGCGGAGAAACCACGCGCGGTGCCGGTCTCGACGACGGTGGTGAACGGCCTTGGGCTGTCGGCCAGCTGGCGGCGAAGAAGACTGTAGAGCACCCGCCCGTGCGGGTAGGCGAGCGCGCTGGTCTTGATGGTGATCTGGGTGTGGAGGGCCAGTTCGTCGAGCCAGTCGCGATCGACGGCAAAGCCGGTTTCGGCCTCGAGCCTGTCGATCTCAGCGAATGAGACGCGCCGGGTGGCTTCGAACAGCCTCAGATATTCCTTTTTCGAGGCACGCGGCGCCGAGCCCAGCGGGTCGACGTTCCAGCGGCGATCGATGGCGGCCGACAGCCTGTTGAAGGCCAGGCGCCGCGCGGCGCCAACAAAGTCTCTCATCCCAGACCTGTTCGTCCCAAAATTGTATTTTTTCTAACCATGCGCCGGCCGGCGCGCAAGGCGACCTCCGGTTTTGACGCACTGCAAGTAGGCACCGAGGCGCGCGCAACGGCGACTATCCGCACCCCTGTGCTGCCGGCGATCACCCACTCACCCCATCCACCAGAAATCGAAAGGGATATCATGGACCGCAATTTTACGCGGGCGCTTGCGCTCATCCTCAAATCCGAAGGCGGCTGGTCGGACAATCCGGCCGATCCGGGCGGCGCCACCATGAAGGGCGTCACTCTCGCCAATTTCCGCCGCTACGTGAAGGCGGATGCCGCCAAGGCGGATCTCAGGAAGATCAGCGATGCCCAACTCGCCACGGTGTACCGCCGCTTCTACTGGGATGCGGTGGCTGGCGCCGAGTTGCCCGATGGCGTGGACTACGCAGTGTTCGATTTTGCCGTGAACAGCGGGCCGGGCAGGGCGGCGAAATATCTTCAAGCAGTGGTCGGCGCCGCCCCGGACGGCCGCATCGGGCCCGAGACGCTCGCTGCCGTCAGTTCCAGACCGGCCGCCGTCGTCATCGACAATCTCTGCGATGCCCGCCTGGCTTTCCTGAAGCGGCTTCCGACCTGGTCGACTTTCGGCAAAGGCTGGTCGAGCCGGGTCGGATCCGTCCGCGCACAGGCGCTGCTGCTGACGGCTGTCGGGGCAGGCGAGGCATCGGCCACGCGGCCAGATCCTGCACCGGCCGCTGCTGCGGCGGCGCCGGGCGGCGCTGCTGCCGTAGATGCCGTCGAACCGGTCGCGGCGGCGCCTGCCGGCGCCAACATCCCAGCTGCCACCAAGGCGGGCGGGATCATTGTCGCGTGCCTGCTCGTCGCCTACGCCGCCTGGCACCACATCGCCGCCGCCTTGCAAGGAATGTTCTGATCATGGCCACCACAACCCAGCCGACCATCCGCCCGACCAACAAACTGACGGCCGCGACCATCGCCGCCGCCGCCGTTTCGATTTCCGGCGTCTTCGTGCGCAATGTCTGGCCATCCTGGTACGATGCCGAGACATGGGCCACGCTGCTGCCGCTAGCCGTCTTTGCCGTCGGCTATCTCGTCAAGGACGCGCCAAACCAATGAGCGCGCTCCTCTCCTTCCTGCTCAGCAATTCGACCGTTCTCGGCATCGGCGCGGCCATCGCCGCTGCGTTTGGCTGGGGTGTTCGCCAGCGGCTTGCCGGCGAGCGCGCCGAACGCAGCCGGCAGGCCGCGGCCGAGGCGGCGGCGCGGGACGTCGCCAACCAGGTTGACAACGATATCGGCGCGCTACCCGCCGCCACTGCCCGAAAGGAGCTCAGGTCATGGGCAAGGGATTGATTGTCGCAGCGGCCGCAGCACTTGTCGCGGTAGCCGGCTGCACCACCGTCACCGGCGGATTTTGCGCGGTCTCGAGCCCGCTGCGCTTGTCCGCATCCGCCGTCGCAGCACTGTCGGATGCGGAAGTCCGGACGCTGCTGGCGCACAACCGCAAGGGCGAGAAACTGTGCGGGTGGAAGCCATGACGATCGTGTTGCCGCTCGATTCGGGCCCTGCTGCTCTGGGACCGCTCATCTTCGGTGCCGGATCGGTCATTCTGTTTCCTGATCGCGAGACAATGAAATGATGCATGATCTTTTCGACCTGCTCGGTATCAAGGTGCCGGTGGTGGTCGCCGGCCTTTCCGGCGGCATATTGCGCGCGCTGTCGCGCCACCGCTACAAACCGCGCGAGATGGTGGCCTCGCCGATCTGCGGCGCGCTAGCCGCCGCCTATCTGACGCTGCCCGGGGTCCAGTATTCCCGCGCCATGGGCCTGCCGATGGCCAATGACGACACCACGACCCTGGCGGCCGCATTCCTCATCGGCGTCTGCGCGATGTGGATATCGGATATCGTATTCGAGGTCGTGGTGCGCAGGTTCAGGCCTGGGGAGTGACGCCGCGCGTCCGTGGTGATCGGCAGCAGGACGCGCCCGTCGACTGGACGAAGCCGACGACAATGCCCATCTATGGGAAATCCTGGAGCGGCTGTCATAGCGCCGGGCCTCCAGTTTTATCGTGCGCAATTCCGGACGGAAACGGCTACAACCTTTCCCCGGAGTTGCTTTGGGGAGATTTGATATGGCGACTTCAAGCGAACGCGCGGTGCTTGCCGGCGGCTGTTTCTGGGGCATGCAGGATCTGATCCGACGCATCCCGGGCGTCCTGTCCACGCGCGTCGGCTACAGCGGCGGCGACGTGCCTGATGCCACCTACCGAAACCACGGCACCCATGCCGAAGCCATCGAGATCAATTTCGATCCCGCCAAGCTGAGCTACCGTACGCTGCTGGAGTTCTTCTTCCAGATTCATGATCCGACGACACGCAACCGCCAGGGCAACGATGTGGGGATGAGCTACCGTTCGGCGATCTACTACACCAGCGATGAGCAGAAGCGCGTCGCCGAAGACACCATCGCCGACGTCGACGCCTCGGGCCTGTGGCCCGGCAAGGTGGTCACCGAGGTGGTTCCGGCCGGCGCGTTCTGGGAAGCCGAACCCGAGCATCAGGACTATCTGCAGAAATACCCGAACGGCTACACCTGTCATTTCGTCAGGCCGGGCTGGAAGCTGCCGGTTCGCGAAAAGGCTGTTTCGTAGACGCCCCCGAACCGAGACGAAGGCCGATGGCGGTTTACGTCTCAGGCGCCTGCCTGTTCGGCGAGGGTGAAACATAAAGAGACGGAAACGCCACGGAACAGGCGCCCCGTGGCATTCTCCAGCAGTTTCGGCGAATGGCTACTTGCCGCAATGCTTGTCATTGACGGTCGGCGAAGCGGTGCCCGGAGCGGTGTGGCTGGCATCCGGCTGAGCACCTTGTGGGCTGGCCGGACAGTTCCGGTCCGCGTTCGAATTCATGCCGTCGGGCATGACGGTCGTGCTGCCGGTCGTGCCAGGATCCACCGTGTTCGGCGATGCCGGCGTGTTCGGGTCGACCGTGACCGACTGGCCGCTGCCGGGCCCATTATTGGCGCCGTTTCCGCCAGCACTTTGCGCCATCGCCGAAGTCGCGAGACCAATGGTAAGAGCCGAAGCTGCGAGGATTTTCATGAGCATGGTTTGTCTCCATTTCTGTGAAGTCTTCGCTCGTTTCCACGAAGTTCGTCGCGTTTGCGACTATAGGGACAACCACTCGTCGTGGCTAAGGTTCCGGACAAATTTCCCTCAAGACCGGGCCCGACGGAACCGCCCATAAATCAGGCCTGGCGCAATGCATTTCCGGCGATGGTCCTGAAAAAACAGCTTTCATAGCCGCCCGATTGGTGCTTTAACGCGTCCATCCACAGGGGTGCTCCGTACGGTCGGGGCTGAGACGGGGGCGGCAAGCCCACAGACCCTAGAAGCTGATCTGGGTAATACCAGCGGAGCGAGGCGGGCGATGTTTTCAGGCGCACAGATTTCCCTATATCCCATGTCCGGCGATTTTGTCGGCGTCATCCTTGGCGCGCTCGGGGCACTGGACCCCTATCGTGATCGACTGCGGATCGAGACCGACGATATCTCGACCTTGCTTGTCGGGCCGCCCGAGGTGCTGTTTCCTGCCATGCGCGACCTGTTCGTGGCGGCAGCGCGCAGCGGCAAGCATTGCGTGCTTTCGGCCGCCATCTCGCGCGGCTGCCCGGGCGAGCCGGACGATCCGATCTGCCGCTCCGACGCGTTTGGCGGACCTGCCGGGCCGCTCGGCCCGCGCAAGGAAGCGGCTATCGCCGCCGTGCGCGGCGTGGCCGTCACCGGCCAGCCGGCGGCGGCGCAGTTCTCGCTTTACGTCATGGGCACCGACGACCACATGGACGAGATCTATGGCTGCATCGACTTCCTGAAGCAGTCGGGCGTATATGAGCGCTCCAAGCATTTCTGCACAAAGTTGCGCGGCGACGCAGGCGCCATTTTTACCGCACTCAACGAGGCCTTTTGCCGCTTCGGGCCGGGTGCCGGTCACGTAACGCTCGACGTCACCGTCTCGGCCAACAGCCCCACCGCCGTCTGACGGCGCGCCCCGCGCCATCCGCTCCGGGTACCTGCGTGTCCTCCCCGTCCGCCCCTTCGCGTCCGATCGTGGACCTCATCGCCAGAACCGCTCCGGCGATGCTTTCGGTGGGGCTGCTGCTAGCCGCGTGGGAACTCTATGCGCGCTTTGGTGGCATCAAGCCGACAATCCTCCCGGCGCCATCGCGCGTCTTCGCTCAGGCAATGCTCAACCGGCACGCGCTGGCCGATAACGCCGTGCCAACCCTCCGTGCCACGCTCGCAGGCTTTGCCTGTTCGCTCGGCGGTGCCTTTGCGATGTCGATATTGATCGACTTCTCCCAGCCATTGCGGCGCGCCCTTTTTCCGGTCTTCGTGGTCAGCCAGACCTTGCCGCTGGTGGCGATTGCACCGCTGGTGGTGCTGTGGTTCGGCTTTGGGCTGATGCCCAAGATCATGCTGGTGGCGCTGGTCACCTTCTTTCCGATGTTGGTGGCTTTGGCCGAAGGATATGAGGCGACGGAGGCTGAGATCGGCCAAATGCTGCGCGCCATGGGGGCAGGGCGCTGGCGTGTCTTCGTCCTGGCGCGGCTGCCCTCGGCGCTGCCCTACTTCTTCGCCGGTGTCAGGATCTCGATCACCTATGCTGTCGTGGGCGCCATCTTCGCCGAATATGCGGGCGCGGCGAAGGGCCTCGGCATCTACATGCTCAACGCCAAGAACAACTTCCGCCCGGACCTGGTGCTGGCCGCCGTCGCCGTCAGCGCCGTGCTGACGCTCGTCCTGTTCGGGCTGACGATGCTGGTCCAGCGCCTTGCCATGCCATGGGAACGGACCGCCGGCGGGCGGGCCGCAGGAAAGGGGCCGTGGCGATGAACCGGCTCGAACTGCGACATGTGCGCAAGGCCTTCGAAGGACTCGACGTGCTTGCCGACATTTCGCTCAGCGTCGGCGCCGGCGAATTCGTCTCCATTCTGGGCCCCTCCGGCGCCGGCAAGTCGACGCTGTTCCAGCTTCTGACCGGCGCGCTTCACGGCGAGGGCGAGATATTCTTCGACGGCAAGCCGCTCGATGACCACGGCCGGCATTTCGCTTTCATGCCGCAGCGCGACGCGTTGATGCCTTGGCGGCGCATTCTTGACAACGCCACGCTCGGGCTTGAGGTGCAAGGTGTCAGGCGCAAGGCTGCCCGCGCTCGCGTTGCTCCGCTGTTCGAGGAATTCGGACTTGCCGGTTTCGAACGGCATTTTCCGGCGCAGCTTTCCGGCGGCATGCGCCAGCGCGCGGCCTTGCTGCGCACCGTGGTGCAGGAACGCGATATGCTGCTGCTCGACGAGCCGTTCGGCGCACTCGATGCGCTGACCCGCGCCGCCATGCAACGCTGGTTGGAACAGATGTGGCGGCGCCACTGCTGGACGGCGCTGCTGATCACCCACGACGTGCGCGAAGCTGTGTTCCTGTCCGACCGCATCTATGTGCTTTCGGCGCGGCCGGCGCGCGTCGTCGCTGAGATCACCGTGCCGCTGCCGCGTCCACGCGAACTGGCCGGCGGCGCTGCACGGCAGGCCGGCACCCTCGAAGCCGAGATCCTCGACATCCTCCTCAACCCGAGCCACCAGAAGGACACGGACCATGACTGACCTGACGCGCCGGCAAGCCTTGCTGCTCACTGCCGCTGCCGGCCTTCCCCTTGTAGCCCGGCCAGGCCGATCTCTTGCCCAGGCGGCCGCCCGGAAAGTAACGGTGGCGCTGGACTGGACGGTCAACACCAACCATATCGGCCTGTTCGTCGCTCGCGACAAAGGGTTTTACAGCGAGGCCGGCCTCGAGGTCGACATCCTGCCCTACAGCGATACCGGTGCAGGCACGCTGGTTGCCAACCGCGTTGCCGATTTCGGCATCAACGGCTCCATCGGCCTCTTCACCCAGAAAACCGCCGGCGCCGATCTCAAGGCGGTCTATGCCGTGGTGCAGTCCGAAACCGGACGGCTGGTGTTCAATGCAGCGCGTGACGAGATCAAAACCCCCAGGGATCTTGACGGCCTGACCTATGGCGGTTTCGGCAGTGCCTGGGAAAACGCGCTGATCTCGACCATCATCCGTCACGATGGCGGTAAGGGGGCTTTCGAAACGGTGACGCTCGGCACGTCCGCCTATGAGGCGCTGGCCAACGGTTCGGTCGACTTCACGTTGGAGGTCTCGACCTGGGAAGGCGTCGAGGCAGAACTGAAAGGCGTCAAACAGCGAAGCTTCGTCTATGCCGACTACGGCGTGCCCGACGAGCACACCACGCTGATCTCCTCTAGCGATGCGTATCTGCGTGCAAATCCGGAATTGGCGTCGGGCTTCATACGGGCAACGCGGCGCGGCTACCAGTTCACCGTCGATCATCCCGAAGAAGCGGCCACACTGCTGATCGCCGCCAACAAGGACGCCCTGACCAATCCGGCATTGATCCACGCCTCGCTGAAGACGCTGATCGACGGGCACTATCTGCGCCGGCGAAACGGCGCCATAGGCAGCATGGACCCGGCCAAGATGGAAGCGATCGGTTCCTATCTCTTCGCCGCCGGCATCCTCCGGAACGGGGACGGCGAGCCCGTTGCCCGGCAACCGGATTTTGGCAACTATTTCAGTAACTTCTATTTGGGGTAGGGATCAAACCGCATCGGGCGCCAGCGCTGCTCAAGCTGATTGCCTTTCGTCAGCCTCGTCAGAGCTGCGCCCAAGGCAAAACCTTTACCGCAATAAAGCACAGAGCGGCGACTGCCATTACGCCCAAACCACTCCAACGCAAAATCCGCGCCCTCCCGAAAAGCCCGTCTAATCTACCCCAAGGCTCAGTGCCTTCTTGCGATCGGCCTGAGCACGCTTGCGGTTGCCCTTGGCTTCCCACGCCCGGCTCCGCGCCTCGTAGGCGGTTGCGAAATCCGGCTTAAGCCTTATCGCCTGGCTGAAATCCGCGATGGCCCCTTCATAGTCCGCTCTGCTGGTTCGGAGCACGCCTCGACCGAAATAGCCAAAGGGGTTCTTGTGATCGAGGCTGATGGCCTTTTCGAAATCGTGCAGCGCGGCGACGTCCTCGTGCCCTCCCATCCATAGGAGGCCTCGATCGGCATAGACCCTTGCGTCCGCGGGGTTGAGATTGATGGCCTTTTCGAAGTCGGCAAACGCCCCGTCGTAGTTTTCCTGGAAACTGAGGTTCTGGCCGCGACTGTAGTAGGTCTCGGCTATATTCGGATTGATCGCGATCGCCTGCGTGTAATCGGCAACAGCATGAGCATAATCGTTCTTGGCCTCCCAAGCCATGGCCCGGGCCAGATAGGCGTCATGAAATGCCGGGACCAGTGCGATCGCCTTGCCATACAGGGCTATGGCGCCGTCATAGTCATTTTTCTCATGCAGCCTCCGACCCTTGGCGAAAAGCGCCTTGGCGGCCGAATCAGTATCGCTCGGTGCGGCCGAACCGGCGGCTGAACTGGCGGTGGCCGCCGCCGAGCTGACGGCGCCGAGCGTGGCGGCCGCCATATCGCCCTGTCCCTTCGCAGCCACAGCCGCCTTGCGGGCGACCGCGTAATCGCGATTGTCGGGATCGAGCTTGATCGCCTGGCCGAAGTCGGCGATTGCCTCGTCATAGTCCTTCCTGTCAGCACGCGCCATGCCGCGCCCGTAATGGCTGGCGTCGTCTTTCGGATCGATCTCGATGGCTACCGAATAGGCGGCAATCGCGCGCCCCGCGTCGCCCTTGGCGTGCCAGGCCATGCCCATGCAGAAGTAGGCGTCGCGCGCTTTTGGATCGAGTGTTGAAGCCCGGCTGCAATCGGCAAGAGCGCCTTCGGCATCGCCTGACGTGATCTTGGCGAGGCCCCGGCGAGAATGAGCCGCAGCAAAATTGGGGGCGAGCTGGATGACCGTGTCGTAATCGGCGATCGCTTGCTCGTAAACGCGTTTGGCGGCCTGGGCCTTGCCGCGGCCGTAATAGGCGAACCGGTTGTTCGGATCGAGCGCAATCGCTTTGTTGTAGGCGCCGATCGCCTGATCGTACTTGCCCATGTCCAGGAAGGCATCGCCGCCAAGGATCGCTTCGAGGGCGCGGGGATCGGTCGCCTCCAGAACCCTTGCGGCCAGCGTGTCTTGGGTGGCAGTGATATCCGGAACGACGGCTCGCTGCTTTTGCTGTTGGGTGTCCGGCAACGGTGCCGGCTTGCTTTGGTCGGCGGCAAGCTGAGCGCCGCAGCTTCCTGCCCGCGTCGGATCAAGCTCGATGGCGCGCAGGCAATCCGCCGCCGCTCCGGCGCTGTCTCCCTTGAGTGTCCTTGCGCGGCTGCGCCCGAGATAGGCGTCCACATTGTCGGGATCGAGGCTGATCGCCTTGTCGAAATCGAGAAGCGCGCCCTCGAGGCCATACTTCGACAGCCGCATCCGCGCACGCTCGATCAAGGTCTTTGCGGCTGCGCGATTGCTGGTCGTATCCTTGGCGGCGGATAAGTCCTCGCCGGGCGCCTGTTCAGCATCGTCATCGGTGACAGTGGGATCGAACTCACTCTCGGCGGCGCGGGCGATACCGCGTTTGACATTGGCCAATATGTTGTTGGGATCGATACGGACCGCCTCGTCATACTCGGCCAGGGCCTGTTTCGGGTCGCCCATCCTGTCCCAGGCGATGCCCAGGCCCGCATGCGCCTTGCCATTCTGAGGGTCCGCCTCGATTGCCTGTTGGAAATCGATGATGGCCGCGTCGGTCTTGCCCTTGTGCAGGAAGGCGAGGCCACGGTTGCTGTAGGCATCGCTGGAGGACGGCTCCAGGCTGATGGCGATGTTGAAGTCCGCGATCGCACGGTCGTCGTCTCCATTGCTGAACCAGTCGGCGCCGCGGTTGAGATACGCGGAAGCGTCGTTCGGATCGAGCGCGATCGCCTCGCTGTAGTCGGCGATCGATCGGTCGTATTGCTTCTGGTCGCCGAGAGCGACGCCCCTTTGGAAATAGGCTGTGGCGCGGCTGCGCGCTGGCTCTGCGGCGTCCTCCGCAATCGCGGAGCAGGCAACAATGCGCTTGTCCGACTCGATGTCCTCGCCGAAGCAGGTTGCATAATCCTTCTCGGCTGCGAGCGCAGGCGTGTTCCGGGCGAGAGCGGCGCCAAGCCCGGCTGAGGGCCACCGGTCGGGCGCAAGGCTTGTCAGCGCGATCGCGGCGGCGAGGAGCCCCGCATCCTTCCACCTCATCATATCGCTGGTCCCCCCAAAACTTTAATCCGCCTTGGCAGCTAGGTTCCCTACTGTTCCTTATTTGTTCCAGAAATGCAAGCATGAATTGCAAATCCGCTCTCACAGATCTGACGATGCAAGATCGAGATAAGTCGAAGTGGATCCGATCTTGACGCTCAACCGCCTGTTTTTGCTGTCGGCTTTATCCTTCTACAATCTCGCCGTTTACGCCGTAGTCACGTTCCTTCAGCTTTATCGTATCCTGCGCGTCGGCCGGTCGGAAAGCCCCGCCATTGCGGCAGGACTGCTGCACGAATTGCGCCGTCGCCTTCTCGACGTCATGCATTAGGTGGAACGCGAACGCGTTCAAAGCGTTGTCTGTGAGCAACATTCTCAACCCAGAAGTGCCGAACCGGCGCGCAAGTGCCTGCGGGAGTGGAAGCCATGAGTCTTGGAACCATCCTTATCATCATCCTTATCCTCGCCCTGCTCGGCGGCTTCAGTGGCCTCGGCGGCGGTCCGTTCTACGGAACCGGTTATTATGGTGGCGGCGGGCTGGGGCTTGTGTTGCTGATCGTCATTATTCTGGTCGTGCTCGGACGCATCTAAAGCGCGTCGTGCACGTCGTTCTCACAAGGCGAGAGCCGCTTTTGGGCGACATGCATTGTTTGGGCGACATGCATTGGTCGCTGATCGCGATCCCGTGACCAATGTCGATGCCGGTGCGCACCGGATCGTGATGCGGGCAAACAGGCTTGTGATCGGGCCTCTGGCGAAACTCCCGTAAGGGGATTTCGGTCCACACCCCGCGTGGAAAGCAAGAGGAGAGGTCCCACCCCTTGTCCTCCTCCAAGGCCCGCCCCGGTTCCCGGAGCGGGCTTTCGTTCTTCTGCCGGTAGGGTCACCGCAGCAGGATCGCGACACGGTGCGACGCGTCCAGCACTGGGGAAATTCCTTCTTCGTTGCCGCCTGCGGCCGGCGGATCGTCGAAAGCAGTGCATCGGGGCACATGACCCGTCCCATTGACAAAGCCGCTATACGAGGAGAGATTAAACAGGACTAGACAGGTTCATTATACAGGTACGAATATGAAGCGGAGCGCGATCAAACTGTCTCCCGGCACGGGCAAGCCCGAGCAGATCGCCACCGTTCTGGAATACGAGATCCGCTCCGGCGTGCTGGGTTTCGGCGACCGTCTGCAAAGCGAAAACGAACTCGTGCAGCGTTTCTCCGTCAGCCGCAACACGGTGCGCAAAGGCTTGGAGGAACTTTCCAGCCGCGGATTGATCACCACAAAGGTCGGTATCGGCTCCTTCGTCACCTTTGACGGCAAGCCGGTCGATGATGCGATCGGCTGGTCGCGCGCGCTGGCCAATGCCGGCGCCAACGCCGAAACGCGGACGCTGCGGCTGGAGGTGATCGAAGACCACGACCTTGCCGTGCTGTTAGGCGTCGAAAGTCCGCTCTTCATCGCCGTCGACCGGGTCCGCACCAATGCCAGCGACGGCCATGCCATCTCCATCGAACGCAGCCGCCTGCCGCTGTCGCCAGAGCTGGAGGACGTGCCTCTGCGGGGCTTGCGCGAAGGCTCGCTGCACCAGACGCTACGCGAAGCGGGGCTTGTACCCGACCATGGCGAGGAGTGGGTCGACATCGAGATGTTGAACGCCCATGACGCCGCTATCCTCGGGTGCCCGCAAGGCACACCCTTCCTGCGCGGCCGTCGCCTGACGCGTGCGGCCGATGAGCGGCCGGTCGAATATGTCACCAGCCTGCTCAATCCCGCCCATTTCGCGCTGCATATGAGGTTCTGAGCGATGCCGGAGAACGAGCTTGAGATGGACCGCGCCATGGGTGCGCTCGTCGGCGGGGCGCTGGGCGACGCGCTCGGCATGCCGACGCAGCTTCTGTCGCCTCAGCGCATCGCCGAACTCTACGGCCATGTCGAGGATTTCGTCTCGCCCTTTGCCGATCATCCGGTGTCGAAAGGGCTGCCGGCCGGGACTATCACCGACGATACCGAGCAGGCGCTGCTGCTCGGCCGCATCCTGGTTGCCTCAGGCGACCGCTTCGACCATGCGCGCTGGGTCAACGCGCTGCTCGACTGGGAGCGCGAGGTCAAGGCGCGCGGCAGCTACGACCTTTTGGGACCGTCGACCAAGCGCGCCATCGACGCCATCAACAAGGGCGTGCCAGCCGAGGAGGCTGGGCGCGGCGGCGACACCAATGGCGCGGCCATGCGCATCGCGCCGCTCGGCATCATGATGCAGCCGGAGCCGCTGGATGCGCTCGTCGACAAGGTGGCCGAAACCTGCCGGGCGACACACAACACCTCGATCGCCATTGCCTCCGCCGCGGCGGTCGCGGCCGCCGTCAGCCGCGGCATCGCCGGCGGCGACTGGCGCGCCGCGTCCGACAGCGCCGTCGCGGCGGCGAGGCGGGGGGCGACACACGGCCACTGGGTGACCGGCGGCGACATCGCCGCGCGCGTCGCCTGGGCGCAGGATCTGATCCGCGGCAAGGCGCCACGAGACGCGGTCCGGCTGATCACCGATCTGGTCGGCACCGGCGTTGCCAGCCAGGAGTCCGTTCCGGCCGCTTTTGCTGTGCTGGAGGTCGCCGGCGGCGATGCTTGGCAAGCGGCGGTCATCAGCGCCAATCTCGGCGGCGACACCGACACGATCGGCGCCATCGCCGCAGGCATGGCCGGCGCCTGCACCGGCCTTTCACGATTGCCGCAGGACCGCATCGCCCGCCTCAAAGGCTTTGACATGGCGGGCGTTCGTGCGCTCGCCGCCGATCTCGTCGCGGCGCGGACCTCGCACAGTCGCCTGGAGCAGGCCGGCCCCGGCAAGGACGCGGCGGCATGAGCGCGCGTCTCGTCCATATCGGCAGCGCGGTGGTCGACTATGTCTACCGTATCGATGCCTTGCCGGCGCCGGGCACGGAGAAGACGGCTTCGAGCTATGCGCAGGTCGCCGGTGGCGGTTTCAACATGATGGTCGCGGCAATCCGCACCGGGATGAAGGTGGTATTCGCAGGCCAACTCGGCAGCGGACCCAATGGCGACTTCCTGCGCGCCGCCTTCGCCGTCGAAGATATCAACATTCTGACGCAGCCTTCGCCTCTGATGGATAGCGGCAACTGCGTCGCCATGATCTCCAGCGATGCCGAACGCACCTTCGTGTCGTGGCCGGGGGCGGAGAGCGTGCTCAGCCTCGACATGATGGCTCCGGTGCTGGTCTCGACCGAGGATTGGGTGTTCACGTCAGGCTATACGCTGAGCTATCCCGGCAGCCGCGACGCGCTCACCGACTGGATCGAGACGCTGCCGGCGGACATTCCACTTGTCTTCGACCCGACGCCGGTCGTTTCGGACATTTCGCGCGCCACCCTGTCGCGGGTGCTCGCCCGCACGACCTGGCTGAGCTGCAATACGACGGAAGCCGCCGACATTGCCGGCCCGGGCGATGCCGACGCCCTTGCGGCGCGATTGCTTGCCGATCATTGTCCCAAGGCCGACGGCGTCGTCATCCGCTGCGGCGCCAGGGGCTGCCATATCCGACTGGCGGACGGTTCCGCCGGGACCATTCCCGGTTTCAAGGTGGCGGCGGTCGATACCAACGGCGCCGGCGACACTCATATTGGCGCCTTCGTAAGTGCGCTCGCGCGCGGCATGCTGCCTTTCGAGGCGGCGCGCTACGCCAATGCGGCGGCGGCCATTTCGGTCACTCGCCATGGCGGTTCATCCGCGCCCACAGACGCGGAGATCCGGACTTTCCTGAGCCATGCCGACGGTGGCTCGACCGGCGCGCGAGGCCAGAACCGGAAGGCCCATCAGACAGCCTGATTAAGCCCGGGAAGCGGGCAAACAAAAGAGAGGAACGAACATGCGCATGCCTGACTTTACTGCCCTGCTGACGGCGACGGCCGTCTTCACCTCCGCACTTACTTTTGCCGCCAAGGCCGATGAAGTGCACGTGCTCAACTGGAAGGGCTACGGCGCCGACGAGCCATGGGCGATCGCCGCCTTCGAGAAGGCGACCGGCCATAAGGTGGTCAACGACTTCTTCAATTCCGAACAGGAAATGCTGACCAAGATCCGCACCAATCCCGGCCTCTATGACGTCGTCATGATCAACGCCGCCTTCAACGACCAGGCGATGGCTGAAAAGCTGATCCAGCCGATCGACACCTCCAAGCTGCCCAACTATGCCGATATCAGCAAGGACAAGGCGAACTCGCCGATGCTCGACCATGACGGCAAGGTCTATGGCGTGCCGTGGGTGTGGGGCCTGACCGCCCTTGCCATCAACGAAAAGTCCTTCGACAAGCCGCCGACGTCGATCGCCGAAATGTGGAATCCCGCCCACAAGGGCCGCGTCGTCATCCGCGACGACGCCGTCGAGGCGGTGCAGTTCGGCGCCATCGCGACGGGCCAGAACATCAACGACATCAAGGATATGGACGCGGTCAAGACGAAGCTCACCTCGCTGATGCCGCAGATCAAGACCTTCTGGAGCTCGGAGAACGACTGGAACCAGATGGTGGCTTCCAACCAGATCGACATCGGCACCTATTGGAGCGGTTCGGCCGACCGCGCCAAGACGCATTTCAAGCTGCCGGTCTCGCTCGTGATCCCGCAGGAAGGCGCCGTCGCCTGGCTGGACGCCTTCTCCATCCCGGTCGGCTCCAAGAATGTCGCGGGCGCCGAAGCCTTCATCAATTACATGATCGATCCGAAATTCTATGTCGAATGGGTCACCAAGGTCGGTGCACCGGTGTCGGCCAACACCAAGGCGGTGGAAGCGTTGCCCGAGGATTCGTTCAACCGCAAGGTGATGGGTGATCCCACAGTCGCCAAGCGCATCCAGTTCCAGGCTCCGATCACCGATGCGCAGCGCGAAGCTTATCTTACGCTCTGGCAGCAGCTCAAGGTCGACGTGAAGTAAAACCCGCGCCAGGGCCAGCCGGCGTTCGCGCCGGTTGGTCCTTCCAATCCGGGGAGGAGGATAGCATGGCAGCAGAGGGTGCGGTCGCAGTGCGCGGCGGGCTGAGGTCGGCACTGCCGCTGCTGGCGCCCGCCTATCTCTGGCTGACGGTGGCGATCTTCCTGCCGTTGTCGGCCATGGTGTTCTTCTCGTTCATGACCGACCTGCCGCTGACGGGAAAGCCGTGGGCGTTCACGCTTGGCAACTACGCCGCCTTCTTCTCGCAGAACCTTTACCTGACGCTGCTGCTCGCCTCGCTGCGCCTCGGCCTCGAGGTGACCTTGTGGTGCATCGTCATCGGCTATCCCGCGGCTTATGTACTGGCCAAGGTGCTGAAGGGGCGCAGCCGCGAGGCGATCTTCCTGCTCGTCATCCTGCCGTTCTGGTCGAACGGGCTGGTGCGCATCTTCTCCTGGGCGATGGTTCTGCGCGAAGGTGGCATTCTCGACACCGCGCTCAACGCTGTGCTGCCGTTCAAGATCAACATCGACCTCATGTATTCCTATCCGGCGATCATCATCGGACTGGTGCACTCCTATGTGCCCTACATGGTGCTGACCTGTTATCTCACTTTGCAGGCGATCGACGATTCATTGCTCGAGGCCGGACGCTCGCTCGGCGCCTCGCGGCTGCAGGTGCTGAAGCGGGTCATCATCCCGCTGTCGATGCCGGGCCTGGTGGCGGGCGCGGCCCTCATATTCGTGCCCGTCGTCGGCTCCTTCATGGAGCCGCGGATCCTCGGCGGCCGCAGCGGCACCTTTTACGGCACGGTGATCGAGGACCAGTTCGTCGCCGTGTTCAACTGGCCGCTGGGGGCCGCACTCTCCTTCATTCTGCTGGCCGTCGTGCTGATCATTCTGGCGCTGGCCGCACCGGTGCTGCGGAGGGTGGCGTGATGGCGACGACGCGTATCCTGGAGTGGCTCGGCCGCTTCTATATCGCGGTGCTGCTCGCCTTCCTGTATTTGCCCATCATTATCATGGCGCTGATGTCGTTCAACGTCTCGCCATTCTACCAGCTGCCGTTCGAGTGGACGACGGAATGGTACGCCTCGCTGTGGCAGAACGACCAGCTCATCGCCGCCACCTGGAACAGCATCGAGATCGCCGTCATCACCACGGTCATCTCGACCGTGCTCGGCTCGGCGGCGTCCCTGGCGCTCTACCGCAATGAATTCCGCGGCAAGAAATTCCTGCAGGCGCTGTTGTTCCCACCGATCGCCATTCCCTGGCTGATCACCGGCACGGCGATGCTGATCTTCTTCTTCGGCATCGGCATTGGACGCGGCCTGTTCGCCATCCTGCTCGGCCATGTCGCGCTGGCGCTGCCCTATGTCATCGTCGTCGTCTCGGCCCGGCTGCAAACCTTCGCGCCGGAGTTGGAAGAGGCGGCACGCTCGCTCGGGGCCAATCAGTGGCAGGTGACGAACCGGGTTACGCTGCCGTGGATCATGCCGGGTGTGATCGCGGGCGGCTTGTTTGCGTTCGCCGTGTCGTTCGATCAGTTCGTGGTGTCCTACTTCCTGGCGACGCCGGGGCAGACGACGCTGCCGGTCGAGATCTACGCCGCGATCCGCAAGGGTTTCACGCCCGAGATCAACGCGGTCTCCACCATCATAATCGTGGTGTCAATGGCGCTGATGCTGCTCACAGCGCGCTTCTTCAAATTCGGCGGAGAGAAATAATGGCGGGCGTCCAGGTATCAAACGTCTCGCGCAGCTTCGGCGCGCACAAGGCGTTGGACGACGTCTCGATCGATTTCGTAGATGGCGGCTTCTACGCGCTGCTTGGGCCATCAGGCAGCGGCAAGACCACGCTGCTCAGGCAAATCGCCGGCTTCGATTTTCCCGACAGCGGCCGCATCGCCATCGGCGGCGAGAGCGTCGAGCGGGTACCGGTCGAGAAGCGGCGCATCGGCATGGTGTTCCAGAACTACGCGCTGTTCCCCAATATGAGCGTCGCCGACAATGTCGCCTTCGGCCTGTCGGTGCGCGGCGAGGCCAAGGCGGTGATTGCCACCGAGGTGCAACGCGCGCTCGACCTCGTTCAGCTCGGCTCGCTCGGCGGTCGCAAGCCGCATCAGCTCTCCGGCGGCCAGCGCCAGCGGGTCGCGCTGGCGCGCGCCATCGTCACCAAGCCACGCGTGCTTTTGCTCGACGAGCCGCTCGGCGCGCTCGACAAGGCGCTGCGCGTCGACATGCAAATCGAGCTCAAGCGCATCCAGCGCGAGATCGGCATCACAACCATTTTCGTCACCCACGACCAGGAAGAGGCGCTGACGATGAGCGACCGCATCGGTATCTTGCGCGATGGCCGGCTGGTGCAGGAAGGGCCGCCGGAGGAGATCTACGACAGGCCGAAAAGCGAATTCGCCGCCATCTTCCTCGGGGATGCCAACATCTTTCGCGGCGATACCACCGGCAACGGCATCCGCTTGGCGGACGGCACGACGATCGCCGCCGGGGCCGGCGCCAGGCTTGCCGCCGGCGCAAAGGCAAGCTGCGCCGTGCGTCCGGAGCGTATTCGGATTGCCCTGGATGCCGGAACTTCGGGCGGCGATGCCAACATACTGAAGGGCCAGGTTTGCAAACGCATCTTCGCCGGCAACAACAGCACCTACTTTGTCGAGCGTGCCGGCCAGACGCTGAAGGTCATCGTCCAGAACACCGGCGCTGACAGGCTGGCGGAAGGTCAGCATGTCGTACTACGCTGGTCCCCGCAGAGCACGGTGTTGATCCCTGCGGGGTAGTTCACTGAACTGCTGGCGTTCCTTCGCGCCATAAGATCGAGTAGGGGCCAGAGCGGCAATGACGTTGGAATTGACTGCCGAGGACCAATCCATGCTCGACGGCGAGCAAGGGCCGTCGGCGGCCGCGGCCATGAAGATCCTCGTCGCCTTTTCCAAAGCCGTCGGAGCGGACAGCCTCCTCGACATTGCCGGCGCCCATATCGATGGCTGCCTCTACCATGGCACGGCAGGGCTCGATTTCGTCGAACGGCTGGTCGAGGGCGGCGGCCGCGTGCAGGTGCCGACGACGCTCAATGTCGGCTCATTCGATCTCATCCATCCCGGCATGGTGAAGATGCCCGCGGCGGAGGAAGCGCCGGCGCGGCGGCTGATGAAGGCGCATATCGAGCTCGGCTGCCAGGCGACCTTCACCTGCGCGCCCTACCAGACGCGGTTCCGGCCAGATTTCGGGCAGCAGATCGCCTGGGGCGAATCCAACGCCATCGTGTTTGCAAATTCGGTGATCGGCGCGCGCACCAACCGCTATGGCGATTTCATCGACCTGTGCTGCGCCATGACGGGCCGCGCGCCGGCCTGGGGCCTGCATCTGAGCGAGAACCGGCGCGGCCGCATCCTGTTCGAGCTGGACTTTGCTGAGCCAGAGCCGAGCGACGCCCTGTTCGTCGGCGTCGGACTGATCATCGGGCAACCCAGCGGCGATCGCGTTCCGGTTGTCACAGGTCTGCCACGGCCGCGCGACGAGGACCAGCTGAAGGCGCTGGGCGCGGCAGCAGCGACTACCGGCGCCGTGGCGCTGTTCCATGCGGTCGGCATCACGCCCGAAGCGGGAACGCTCGACGAGGCGTTCCATGGTCAAGCGCCGGAAGAGACGATCCGCATCACGCGCGCCGATATCGATCATGCACTGGCCAAGCTGTCGCGCGTACCCGACGGGGCGCCGCTGGCGGCCGTGTCGCTGGGCACTCCGCATTTCTCGCATGCGGAATGGATGCGCCTGCTGCCCTTGCTGCGTGCCATCGCGCCGGGCAGGGGCATCCCGATCTATGTCAACACCGGTCGCGCGACGCTGACGCGATTGCAGGAGGAGGGCGCGCTTGATGGCACACAGGCGTTCGGCCTGATCCCCGTCGCCGACACCTGCACCTATGTCACTGCGATTCGGGAACGGCTCGACGGCGTGGTGATGACCAATTCCGGCAAATGGGCGCATTACGCTCCGGGCAATATCGGCGTGACGGTTGCGTTCGCGGATATGGCGGATTGCATCCGCTCCGCCGCGGTGGGGCATGTCGTGCGGGGCGCGTCATGACCGCGCCGGTGGAACCGGGCGTCGTCCAGCGATCCGGCACCTTCCAACTGGCCGGGAGTGCCGAGGGTCGGGCGTTGGTATTCTCGCAACCGCTGAGCTTCTGGGGCGGCGTTGATGCCACGACAGGCGACATAACGGATCACTCGCATCCTGGCCTCGGCCAGAACGTCGCCGGGAAAATCCTGATCATGCCGAGCGGGCGCGGCTCCTCGTCCTCATCCTCGGTGCTGGCCGAGGCAATCCGCAGGGGCACGGCGCCGGCCGGCATCCTCCTGGAACGGCCTGACCCGATCCTGGCAGTGGGCGCCATCGTCGCGGAATTTCTCTACGGGATCAGCATGCCGCTGGTGGTCTGCGAGATTGACGGCATTGTTTCCGGCGAGCGGATCGCGATCGATGTCGGCGGGGACAGGGCAATTGTCCGCAAGGAAACCGTTTCCTGACCAAGCTCGACGCGGACGACGAAGGCAGTTGGCGCTTCGCTCCCCGCCAAATCTCATTTCTTTCAAAACGGCCTTCCGTTCGAACAAACTTTTCGCCCGGCCCGAAACATTGGCAGGATATTCCAAGCGGCGCGGTTGACCGGAGGCGGGTTGTCTAGCCTATAATTCTACTAAATTCATAGACTAACTTCGTCCGGCGCTGCACGGCATGGTCCGTCTGAGCGGCAGCAAGAAGGGAGCGCATCGATGCCGAAGACAGAATCCAACTCGATCGAGCTTGGCACCAAAGCGGCCGATTTCCTGCTGCCCGACGCACAAGGCGTGCTGCACCGGCTCGGCGATTTCGATGCAAAGCCCGCCTTGCTCGTCGCCTTCATCTCCAACCGCTGCCCTTTCGTCGTGCTGATCCGCGAGCAGCTTGCCGCTTTCGCCAGGGAATATGCGGGCAAGGGGCTGCAAGTGGTGGCCATCAATGCCAACGACCATGAGGCGCATCCCGAAGAGACGCTGGCCCGCATCGGCGAGGAAGTGGAGAAATTCGGCTATTCCTTCCCCTATCTCAAGGATGCCTTGCAGCAGACGGCGAAAGCCTATGGCGCGGCCTGTACACCCGACTTCTTCCTGTTCGGCGCCGACCGGCGGCTTGCCTATCATGGCCAGTTCGACGATGCGCGGCCGGGCAATGGCAAGGCGGTGACGGGTAACGACCTGCGCGCGGCGGTCGACGCGGTGCTGGAGGGCGGCAGGCCCGCCGCCGGCCAGGTGCCGTCGATCGGCTGCAACATCAAATGGAGCGCCGGCAATGAGCCGGCGTGGTTCTCGGGCGCTGCGCGCGCTGCTTAGCGCCTCGCACTCCTTCGCAGAGCATCCATGTCCATGCCTCAAAAATCCGCGTCCGACAGGCTGCAACTCCAGACCGACGTGCTCGTGCTGGGCGGAGGCCCGTCCGCAGCCTGGGCGGCGGTCGCCGCTGCCGAAAGCGGCGCGCAGGTGGTGCTGGCCGACAAGGGCTATCTCGGCACCAGCGGCGCCACCGCGCCGTCCAATACGGGTACCTGGTGCGTACCGCCGGGCGACAACAGGCATGCGGTGGTCGAGCGACGCTGGCAGCGCACCGGCGAGCTTGCGGACCAGCGCTGGATGCTGCGCTGCGTAGACACGGCCTATCGCAACCTGCTCAGGCTTTCCGAGTGGGGCTATCCGTTCCCGAGCGAGGATGACGGCCGGCTCTACATCGCCAATCTGCGCGGGCCCGACTACATGCGCTTCATGCGCCGCCGTGTGCTTCTGGCTGGCGTTACCGTGCTCGACCATCATCCGGCGCTGGAACTCCTGTCGGATGGCGATGCCGTCGTAGGCGCGGCCGGTATCGGCCGGCAGGCCGGCCAGGACTGGCGCGTCGACGCCAACGCAGTGGTGCTGGCGACCGGCGGCTGCGCTTTCCGTGAGCGCATCCTCGGCGGGACTGGACTGACCGGCGACGGCTATCTGATGGCGGCGGAGGCCGGCGCCAGCCTGTCGGGCATGGAGTTTACCGGCAAATACACGTTGGCGCCCTTTGGATCTTCGCTGAACAAGGGGCTGCCGTTCCGCTGGGCCTCGTTCCATCGCGAGGATGGATCGCCGATCCTGGGCCCTGCCGGTGAGCCGCTGCGCAACGGCATCGGCGACCGCGAGGACGAGGTGGCGCGCGCATTGATCGGGGGACCGGTCTATGCGCGCCTCGATCAAGCGGAACCAGCGCTGCAAGGCTGGTTGCGCCAAGGGCAGCCGAACTGCTTCGTGCCTTATGACCGCGCCGGTGTCGATCCATTCACCGAGCTGTTCCGCATCACCCTTCGCGCCGAAGGCACGGTGCGCGGCACCGGCGGCATCGACATCGTCTCCGACGACTGCGCCACCGGCGTGTCCGGCCTCTATGTCGCAGGCGACGCCGCCAGCCGCGAGATCATGACCGGAGCGGTATCGGGCGGCGGCGCCGTCAACTCCTCCTGGGCGCTGGCCAGCGGCTGGTGGGCGGGCAAGGGCGCCTCAGCCCATGCAAGGCGTCGCGGCGGCAAGGCATTCCGCGGCACCGCGGAACCGCTCGGCCAGGCCGGCCTGCGCCCGGCGGCAGCGGCGCGCGCCGACATCGCGGCAGCCGAGGTCATCGAGGCTGTGCGCAACGAGGTGACGCCGCTCGACAAAAATTTCTTCCGCAACGGCGAGAGCTTGGAGAAAAGCCGGGGGCGGCTGGAGAGTGTCTGGCGCGACGTGCGCGACCATCTGCGGGGCGAAGGGGTGGACCGGGTCCGCGCGCGCGAGGCGGCGTCGATCGCCGCCGCGGGGCGCTGGTCGGTGGCGGCCGCGCTGCATCGGACAGAAAGCCGCGGCATGCATCGGCGCACCGATCTGCAGGGCAAGAACCCGGCCCTCGCGCATCGGCTGGTCATCACCGGCGTCGACGACTTCCGCATTGCCGGGGCGCCGGAGCGCCTGGCGGAGCTGGCGTCATGATCGAGATCGTCTCGGCCGCGCGCTGCGTCGAATGCGACATCTGCGTCAAGGTGTGCCCGACCAATGTGTTCGACGCTACCAAGGACGGCGCGCCTGTGATCGCCCGTCAGGACGACTGCCAGACCTGCTTTCTCTGTGAAATCTACTGCCCGACCGACGCGCTTTACGTGGCCGAGTTCGCCGAGGGGCCGACCGGCATCACGGAAGCGCAGGTCGAGGCACGTCAACTGTTCGGCGGCTACGCCCGCGCGCTCGGCTGGAAGCGCGGCAAGGCCGGCGGCTCTGAATTCGACCCGACGCACCGCATCCGCGTGGCGCAATAGGAAGCGACAGGACATGGACCGCATCGTCGTCAGCGATATCAAGAAGACCTTTCTGCTCAAGCCGGGGCAGTTCGTCACCGTCGACGGCGAGGAGACCGACCGCGTCACCGTGCTCGACGGCGTCGATCTTTCGATCCGCAAAGGCGAGTTCATCACTTTGGTCGGCCCGAGCGGCTCGGGCAAATCTGTGCTGCTCGACATCATCGGCGGGCTGACGCAGGCGAGCGGCGGCGATGTCCAGCTCGACGGCCGGCGCATCACCAGGCCGGATCCTAAGACCGGCTATGTCTTCCAACAATATGCGCTGTTTCCCTGGCGCACGGCGCTGGCCAACATCGAATACGCGCTGGAGGTGCGTGGCGTCGCCAAGGCCGAGCGCACGGTGACGGCGCGCCATTTGTTATCGTTGTTCGGTCTTGCCGGTTTTGAGGACCGTTTCCCCAACCAGCTCTCCGGGGGCATGCAGCAGCGCGTGGCGATCGCCCGCGCCTTGGCGAGCAACCCGGAAGTGCTTTTGATGGATGAACCCTTCGCCGCACTCGACCAGCAGACGCGCGAGCTCCTGCAGGGCGAGTTGCTGCGGATCTGGGGCAAGATCAAGACAACAGTGATCTTCGTTACCCATTCGATCGACGAGGCAATCTTCCTCGCTGACCGCGTGGTGGTGATGACGGCGCGGCCGGGCGCGGTGAAGGAGATCATAGACATCGACCTGCCACGGCCGCGCGACGGGGACATCCGCGCCAGCGCCGGATTCAACGGATATCGCGGCCGCGTCTGGGACGCGCTGCGCGATGAGGTCAACAAGGCGCAAAAGGACTGGACGCTGTCGCCAGCCTTCAGTCATTGAGGAGGTAGAGCCATGGCTTATCTTACCGAAAAGTTCGGCCCTGCCGGCGCTCTTCATCTGTTTGCCGGCGCCGGCGAGACGGCGGCCGCCGCAAGAGTCCCGGCCATCACCGCCCACAGTGCCAAGGTCCGGCGCAAAGGGACGAGCCACGGGACTTTCCTTTACGGCTTGCCGCTGCTCGGCCTGTTCTTTCTCGTGTGGGAAATCGCGCCACGGCTCGGCTGGTTGAACCGCATCTTCTTTCCGCCGCTGAGCGAGGTGCTGGTCGCTTGGTGGAACCTGCTCGCCTCGGGCGTTCTGGTCGAACATATCGGCATCAGCCTGCAGCGCGCTGTGATCGGCTTCGCTCTCGGCGTGGTGGTGGCCATTCCGCTCGGCCTGCTGATGGGGCGCTACTCGCTGTTCGAGAAGGTCTCTGACCTGCTTGTGCAGACGCTGCGCAACACCTCGCAATTCGCGCTGCTTCCGGTGTTCATCCTTTTGCTCGGCATCGGCGAGGAATCGAAGGTGGCGATCACCTTCTACTCCTCGGTCTTCTTTCTGCTGGTCAACACGATCAGCGGCGTCAAGTCGGTCGATCCGCTGCTGATCAAGGCGGCGCGCTCGATGGGTACGTCCGACTTCGACCTGTTCCGGAAGGTTATCCTGCCGGCCAGCATCCCCTCTGTTGTCGCCGGCGCAAGGCTGGCGGTGAAGTCGTCGCTGTTCGCGGTGATCGGCGCCGAGATGCTGGCGGCCAAATCCGGCCTCGGTTTCCTTATTCAGAACTCGCAGTTGATGATGGAAACGGCGGACATGTATGCCGGCATCCTGACGCTGACCGTCATCGGGCTCACCGTCAACTATTTGCTCGTCTGGTTCGAGCGCTGGGCGACCGCCTGGAAAGGCCAGTCCGAGTCCTCGCTCATCTGAGCCGTTCACTCATTCCAATCAGCAAGGATGTTCCTCATGTCCAACATTGCATTCGACGGATTTCGCCGGCTGTTCCTGAAGGGCGCCATTGCCGTCGTCATCGGCCTTGGCGGCATGCCCGCCTTCGCGCAGGACAAGCCCGAATTCATCCGCATCGGCAGCACCGCGCCGGGGCACCTCAAATTCGTCCTCGCACAGAAGGACGGCTGGTGGGAAAAGGAGTTCGCCAAGGACGGCATCAAGGTCGAACTTGTCACCTTCAATGGCGGCTCCGAGGCGACGACGGCGCTTGCGACAGGCGCCATCGAATTCACCTATACCGGCAACAATCCCGCGTTGCGCGTCGCCGCCTCCGGCGCCGATGTCAAGCTGATTGGCCTGTCGAGCTATGTGCGGTCGGGCGGCTCGTATATCGTGGTCAAATCCGACTCTCCACTGAAGACGCTGCAGGACCTCAAAGGCAAGAAGGTCGCCTATCTCACCGGTACGGTGCGGCACTCGAATTTCAGCAAGGCGCTGAACAGCGTCGGCCTGACGACCGGTGATGTCGAGGGATTGAACCTGCCTTTCGAGGCATCCGGCCCGGCACTGCTGCGCGGCGACATCGACGCCCTCGTCGAAACGGATTCGACCGCGGCCAAGCTGGTCGACACCGGCGAGGCACGGGTGCTCTTCGACACCAGCACCCATCCGGAATGGAACGTGCCGAACGTTATTTCGGTCAACGGTGCCTTCGCGGCGAAATATCCCGACCTGGTCAAGCGGCTGCTGAAGGTCGACATCGAGATTTCGCGCTGGGCCGATGCCCATCCCGACGAGACGATCAAGACATTCGTCGAGGCGACCAAGTCGTCGGAGAAATCGGTGCGCAAGACCTATGCCGACGGCGTCTTTCACCAGGATCCGAGGCTGCCCGACGATGCGATCGAGGCGCTCAAGGGCGAAGAGAAATTCATGGCCGGTGCCGGGCTTTTGAAGGGCTCGATCGACTACGGCAAATGGATCGACAAGAGCTTTGTCGACGCGGCCGGCGCGGAAGTCGCGGCCGTCCAGTAGCGGGCGTGCTGAACGGGCAGGGGTTCCGGCGCCGCTCCATTTCAGAGAGTGTCAGATCTCTGGGATGTTCTCCTTGAAGATCACCTGGAGCCTCGGCTGGTGCAATTCGTAAGGCAGTCTCCGGACCGCATGGGTCAAGGTGTTGAGCGCTTCGCGCGCTTCGACGCGCGGGTTCTGGTCGATGACCGCGTCGAGCGTGCCGTCGAGCAGAAGCTCCTTGGTGCCTTCGGTTACCTCATGGCCGAGGAAAACCATCGAGATCGCACGGCCGCGCTCCTTGAGCGCGCGGGCAATGCCGGTGTTGCCCGCGCCGACATTGTAGATCGCGGCCAGGTCGGGGTGCCGCTCCAGAAGGGCTGATGCCTCCGAATAGGCCTTTTCGCGGTCGTCAAGCATCTCGCGCATTTCGACGATCTCCAGATTGGGCGATTCCTCGGCCAATATGTGCCGGAATCCCATCTCGCGTTCCTCATGGCCGCGATAGGAGAGCGAGCCGGCGAACAGCGCCACCTTGCCAGGACGTTCCGAGCCCATGAAACGGTTGAGCAGGTAGCCGGCCAGCCGCCCGGCGGCGCGGTTGTCGATGCCGATATACGCGACCCTTGGCACATGCAGGATGTCGGAGGCGATTGTCACCACCTTGACGTCGTTGGCCGACAGCGAGCGGATGGCCTCGCGCACCGTTGGATGGTCGAGCGCGATGACCCCAACGCCCTGCGTCTGGCCGCGCAGATCCTGCAAAAGGCGTGCGAGCCGGTCGGGATTGAAACCCTCAATGGTGGTGATATGGACATCGAGATCCGGCCGCGCCAAGGCTTGGGCTTCGATGTGGCGATGCAGCATCTTGATGAAGGAATTGGTGCCGGCCGGCAGCGCGAAGTCGAGCCGGATGACATCGCCGGACAAGGGCTTGAGAGGTGCCCCGTTCGCGCCTTCGGCGATGTAGCCAAGACGCTGCGCCATTTCGAGCACGATTTCGCGCGTGCGCGCCCGCACCCCCGGACGGTTGTTGAGAACACGGTCGACGGTGGCGGCGGAAACGCCGGCTTCCCGGGCTATGTCAGTCAGGGTGGAACGCACCGTCTTTCATCTCCTCAATGCATCAGGATCACGCAATGCCGACCGCCGGCCGGGTGGCGACTGCTCTTCGCCATCCGCGATTCTGATGGGAAATGATGTATCCGGCCTTGGCCGATGCGCAAGCCGCCGGGCTAAATCAGATCGCCCGGCAGGATCGCATCGCCGTGGGAAGATAGATTTCCCATCAAATCGAGGCATCAGGAGCGGTGTATGGATTCCGGTATGACGCATTCCTTCGCCTTTCTGCTAGATTGTGAGGTGTTTTGATTATTCATGATGTTGACAGCCTTCCGTGACTGCCGTCAATATCCCTCATGGGCTCGTGGAGGAAACATTGGCCCCGAGGGAGGGAATTCCAATGCCTGATCCGATCCGCATGCCGCGGCTCCGGTTGCCAGCATCTGGAGGCGCGTTGGCGAGATGACGACGGCCGCGAAGACAGAATTCTGGGAGGAAGACATGGCAGGCAAAGGCTTCGAGCCGGACGTGAAGGTTCGCACCAGCGAATTCAAGATCGGCTGCGTCGGCGCCGGCATGATCATGGCTGAATGCCATCTCGCGGCCTATAAGGAAGCAGGCTTTCCTGTCGTGGCGATCGCTTCGCGTACAAGGGCGAATGCGCAGAAGGTCGCCATGCGCTGGGGCATTCCGACCGTCCACGACACGCCGGAACGACTGATCGAGGATCCGCAAGTCGAGATCATCGACCTGGCTTTCCCGCCGGACCAGCAGCCGGCGCTGATCCGCCACGCGCTGAAGCAGAAGCACATCAAGGCGATCCTGGCGCAGAAGCCGCTGGCGCTGTCGGTCGAGGAAGCGGTGAAGCTGCGCGACGAGGCGGCGAAGGCGGGCAAGATCCTCTCGGTCAACCAGAACATGCGCTACGACCAGTCGATGCGCGTGCTGAAGCAGATCATCGACAGCGGCGCGCTCGGCGACGTCGTCTTCGCGCAGATCGACATGCATGCGATCCCGCACTGGCAAGGCTTCCTCGAGGAGTACGACCGGCTGACGCTTGCCAACATGAGCGTGCATCATCTCGACGTGCTGCGTTTCCTGTTCGGCGATCCCGATGAGATCACCACGCTGACGCGCAAGGATCCGCGCACGACTTTCGAACACACCGACGGCATCACCGTCTCGACGCTGCGCTTCCCGTCCGGCGTGCTCGCCGTGTCGCTGGAGGATGTCTGGTCCGGTCCGCGGCAAGAAGGCTACAAGGACGACCAGCACATCAACTGGCGCGTCGACGGCACCAAGGGCGTCGCCAAGGGCACGATCGGCTGGCCGACCGGTGCGGCCTCGACGCTCACCTATGCCTCGGCCGAGACAACGGATGGCGAGTGGGTCAGCCCAAGCTGGGACACGATGTGGTTCCCGCATGCTTTCATCGGCGTGATGGAACAACTCCAGCACGCCGTGAAGACAGGCACGCCACCGGCGCTTTCCGTCGCCGACAACGTCAAGACCATGGCGCTGGTAGAGGCGGGCTATCGCTCGATCGCTTCGGGCCGCACGGTCAAGCTTTCCGAAATCTCGACAAACCCGATCAATTGAAATCACTGGTAACTGAATCGCTTACAGGGAGGAATTCACACCATGATGCAGGCAGGTATTTTCACGGGCTATTTCCCGTACGGCCTCGAAGAGACGGCGAAGAAGATCCGCGGGCTCGGTTTCAACACGGTGCAGCTCGACCTGCATTTCAGGGATATCGACCTGTCCGCCGGGCAGATCACCAAGGACAAGGCCAAGACCGTGCGCGATGTCTTCCGCGACCACAACCTGCCGGTCTGCTGCGTGTCGGGCTACACCAACATCATCCATCCCGACAAGGCAGAGCGCGACAAGCGCGTCGGCTACCTCAAGGAGATCATCCGCAACGCCCGCCATTTCGGCTCGCCCTACGTGATCTCGGAAACCGGCACCTACAACACCGAATCCGACTGGGTGCACCACCCCAAGAACAAGACCGAGGAGGGGTTCGAGGAATGCCGCAAGGTGATATCAGATCTTGCCCAGACGGCCTATGACCATGGCGCGGTCTTCCTGCTCGAAACCTATGTCAACAACGTCGTCGGCTCGGTCGAGGAGACGGTCAAGATGTTCGCGCAGGTCGATCACCCGGGCCTTGGCCTGCTGATGGACCCGACCAACTATTTCGAGACGCACAACATCGACCGGATGGACCAGATCCTGAACCAGGTGTTCGACACGTTGACGGACAAGATCAGGATAGCGCATGCCAAGGACGTCAAGCGCTCGGGCAGCGACAAGTCGGAAAAGCACGCCGACATCGGCGATGAGGATGCCATGGAAAGCCACACCTTCCGCGGCGTCGGCGAGATCGAACTGCCGGCGCCCGGCCTCGGCTCGCTCAACTACGACCTTTATCTTCAGCGGCTTGCCGAGAAGCACCCGAACATTCCGGTCATCATCGAGCACCTGTCGGAAGACGACGTGCCGCGCGCCAAGACATTCCTCGACGGGAAGTTCCGCGCCAACGGCCTGTGACGGCCGGCCGCGCCGCCTGTGCATGGCGGCACGGCTCCAAACAAGGAGGAAAGCAATGTTGAAATTTGCATTGAAATTGGCGGCCGCCGCGACTGTGCTTGCCGGCATCGCGTTCGGGTCGGCCGCGCAGGCACAGGACGGCCAGAAGACCTTTTATCTACTGTCGCATGGCGGCCCGTCGGATGCGTTCTGGATCGACTGGAACGCCGGCGCCACAAAGGCCTGCGACCAGCTCAAGGTGACCTGCAAGATCTCCTTCAGCGGCGGCGACATGGCGGCGCAGAAGGAAGCCTTCAATTCCGCGCTTGCCGCCAAGCCCGATGGCATCGCCACCACCTCGGCGCAGCCTGGCCTGTGGACCGAGGAGGTCAAGGCGGCGAAGGCCGCCGGCATCCCGATCGTGTTCTTCAACACCGACGATCCGGCGACGGGGCGGCAGGCCTATGTCGGCGCCGACCTGAAGGAGGCCGGCACGATCTGGGCAAAGTATCTTGTCGACCACAAAATGGTGAAGCAGGGTGACAAGGTCTTTCTGCCGGTCGAAGTCCCCGGCGCAAGCTACCAGCAGCTCGAGACCGAAGGCATCGCCAGCGTCTTCGATCCGCTCGGCATCAAATATGACGTGGTCGATTGCGGCACCGATCCGGCCGGCATCATCGCCAAGATGACCGACTATATGGTTGCCAACAATCCGCCGGCGATCATCGCGCTCGGCGATTCCGTGGCGGCCAGCGTCAAGCGGGTCTTCGACGGCGCCGGCGTGCCGGCAGGCAAAATCCCGGTCGTCGGCTGGGGCAATTCGAAGGAGACGGCGCAAGCCGTCCAGGACGGTTTCGTCAACGCTGCGGCCTGGCAGTACCCATCGGCGCAGGGCTTCATGCCGGTAGCACTGCTCGGGCTTGCCGCCTCGGGCGAGCCAATCGGCTACGACATCCACACTTTCGGTCTCTACGACGCGTCGAGCGTCGAGCCGATCCTCAAACTCTACGACAAGAAGTGAAAATGGACGCCCGCCGCGCCGGCGGCGGGCGCCTGCAAACAGCATGGTTCAGAACGTCATGGCAGTCACCGCGGAAGAGGGCGCAGCAAGCGCCAGGAGCAGGTCGAGGCTGATGCGCTCGCCGCAATTTTCCTCGTTCATCATCCTCGTCGTCCTTCTCGTGGTATTCGCGATCGCGGACGGCAATTTCCTGTCGCCGCTCAACATCTCCAACATGATGGCGTTCCTGCCCGAGCTCGGCATCATCGCGCTCGGCATGACGCTGCTTCTGACGGCCGGCGAGTTCGACCTGTCGGTCGGTGCCGTATTCGGCCTGGCGCCAGTGGTCGTGATGCTTCTGGTGCAGAACGGCGGGGTGGATATCGGCGTCGCCCTTCTGGCTGGACTTTTACTGTGCATCGCGATCGGGGCGATCAATGGGGTGATCGTCACCAAGATCGGCATCTCGTCATTCCTGGTGACCCTGTCCATGCTGCTGATCGTGCGTGGCGCGGCCCTCTACATCACGCAGGGTTTCCCGCTGAAGTCGTGGGACCAGCCTGGCTTCTTCGTGACGCTGCTTGCCGGCAGCTTCAATATCGGCTCGTTCCGCTTCTACACCTCGCTGTGGTGGTTCGTCGGCCTGTCGCTGCTGGCAATCTACGTCCTGCGCTATGCCAAGCTCGGCAACTGGATCAGCGCCATCGGTTCCAACCGCAACGCGGCAGTGGCCCGCGGCGTGCCGGCGGACGCCGTCAAGATATGGCTGTTCATCGCCACCTCGGTGCTGGCCGGGCTTGCCGGCATGATCAGCGCCTTTCGTATTTCGGCCGCTTCGCCGGTGGCCGGCACAGGCTATGAGCTCGAAGTGATCGCCATGGTGGTGGTTGGCGGCACGGCGCTGACCGGCGGACGCGGCACCATCCTGGGCACCATCGTCGGCGCGCTGATGCTGCGCGCCATCCGTAACGGCATCGTGCTCGTCGGCGTGCCCGGCCTCGCCTACAACATCTTCGTCGGCGTGATCATCCTCGCCATGCTCATCCTGCATGCTTTGCTGCAGAAAAACGCGGCAAGGAGCTGACTATGATGCAAGAAGTGCTTCGGCTGCAGAACCTGCAAAAATCCTTCGGCAGCGTGCGCGCGCTGAAGAATGCCTCGCTGACGCTGAGAGAAGGCGAGATAGTGGCCCTGCTCGGCGACAATGGCGCCGGCAAATCGACGCTGATCAAGGCGATCTCCGGCGTCTTCCCGGTCGATCGCGGTGACATCTATGTGCGCGGGCAGAAGGTTTCGATCCGCTCGACGCGCGACGCGATGGATCTCGGCATCGAGACCATCCACCAGGATACGTCGCTGGCGCCGGATCTCAGTATCGCGCGCAACCTCTTCCTCGGCCGCGAACCGGTCAATTTCAAATGGTTGGGCGTGTTTGCGCCGCTCGATCTCGCCAAGCTGCGCGATGCTGCCTCCTCCCTGCTGAAGCGCGTCGGCATCTCGAAGAAACTCGACGCCGACGCGCTGGTCTCAACGCTGTCGGGCGGCGAGCGCCAGTCGATCGCCATTTCGCGGGCCATGCAGTTCGCCGCCAAGGTGATCATCCTCGACGAGCCGACCAACAATCTCGGCGTCGAGGAAACCCATGGCGTGCTGCGCTTCGTCAAGGAGATGCGTCAGGCCGGCCATTCGGTGCTGCTCATCACCCACAACATCCATCACGTGTTCGAGGTTGCCGACCGCATCATCGTCATGCGCCGCGGCGAGATCGTTGCCGAGCAGACGGTCGCCGATACCGATCTGCTGACCGTGGAAAGCATCATCACCGGCGCCGACCTGTCGGCTCTGATGAAGAGGGCGCAGTGACGGCATGGTAGAGCTTTATGGCAAGACGCTCTCGCGCCGGCAGGTCTCGGAACGCTCCGGCATGCTGTCGCAGTTCGCCGGCGTGCGGCTGATGACGCTCGGCGACGGGGTGGAGCGCGGTGTCCGCATGCTGGAGTTCCGCACCGGCTCCGGCCTGCGCTTCACCGCACTCGTCGACCGCGCGCTCGACATCGCCGATTGCGACTTCAAGGGCCAGGCGATCGGCTGGCACTCGCCGGGCGGTTTTCGCAACCCCGGTCTTCACGACTATGAGGGGGAAGGGGGGCTGGCCTGGGCGCGCTCCTTTTCCGGTTTGCTGGTCACCTGCGGCCTCGACCATATACTGGGTCGGGAAGAGGTGCCGGCCGAGAACTACAACTATCCCGGCAAGAAGACCGTGATCCATTCGCTGCATGGCCGTGTCGGCACCATCCCGGCGCGGCTGACCGGCTACGGTGAGGCGTGGGACGGCGACCGCTGCGTGCTGTGGGCCGAAGGCATCGTCCAGCAATCGGCGGTATTCGGCGAGGATCTGCATCTGATCCGGCGGATCGAGGCGGATGTCGGCGGCAACGAGATCCGGCTGTCCGACCGCGTCGTGAACCATGGCTTCAATCGCACGCCGCATATGTATTTCTACCATGTGAATGTCAGTCATCCCCTGCTTGACGAGGGCTCACGCTACCTCGCGCCAATCCGCGACGTGGTGTGGGCCGGCCATGCCGGCGAGCGCTATGAGGCGCAGAAGGTCGGCTACCGCACCGTGCCGGAACCGCGAATGGGGTTCAGCGAACAGGTCTGGCAGCATGAAATGGACGCCGATGGAAAGGGCGAGGTACCAGTGGCGGTGGTCAACGACCGGCTCGGCCTCGGCTTCGAAATGGTGACGCGGAAAGACCAGCTGCCTTGCGCCTATCAATGGCAGAATTTCCAGGCCGGACACTATGCGCTGGGCATCGAGCCATCGACGCATCATGTGCTCGGCGATCTCGCCGCGCGCGAACGCGGCGAAATGATCTGGCTGGAGCATGACGAAGGCCGCGCCTACGATGCCGTGTTCCGGGTCCTGGACGGCAGGGAAGCGATCGCCGGCGCCGAAGCCAGGATTGCGGCGATCGCCCGCCAGCCCGAACAGGATTATCCTCGGCCTTCCGGCAATTTCCGGAGACTGGCGGGCCCGGCATGAGCGCGACATGTATTCAAAGCAAGCCCTCCGGCCGGCGGACCGGATTGCGAGCGGTGCGAGAAGTTTGGAGGCCCGTGTGAAGACGATGGCAAAAAAGCGGGATTACAGCCTGGTCGGTGAAAGCACCAGGGCCGCGATCGAGACCGGCCTGGCCTCCGCCGAATGGTACCACACCGATGTCCCCCGCAAGGTGATGAAGGAGCTGATGCAGCGTTCCGACGGGCCGGCGATCCGCGACACCATCATCTGGATTGTTGCGATCCTGGCCTCGGCCGCCGGCATCATATGGTTCTGGGGCTCATGGTGGGTGGTGCCGTTCCTATTCATCTACGGCGTGCTCTACGGCTCGTCTAGCGACTCGCGCTGGCACGAATGCGGCCATGGCACGGCCTTCCGCACGCGCTGGATGAACGATGTCGTGTACCACATCGCCTCCTTCATGCTGATGCGCAATCCAGTGCAGTGGCGCTGGAGCCATGCCCGCCACCACACCGACACCATCATCGTCGGCCGCGATGCCGAGATCGCCGTCATGCGGCCGCCGGACCTGTTGAAGGCGGCGCTGGCCTTCACCGGCATTCTCGATTTCCGCTATTCGCTGCCGACGCTCGTGCGCCAGGCTTTCGGCAAGCTGTCCGACGAGGAAAAGAGCTATGTTCCGGAAATGGAATGGGCAAAGGCCGTGACGGCCGCGCGGTGGCATGTTGCCGTGTACATTGCGACGATCGCTGTCGCGGTCGTCCTCAGGTCATGGATACCGGTGGTGCTGATTGGTTTGCCGCGCCTCTACGGCACCTGGCACATGGTGACCACCGGCCTGCTGCAGCATATCGGGCTGGCCGACAATGTCGTCGACCACCGGCTCAACACGCGCACCGTCTACATGAACCCGATCAGCCGGTTCATCTACTGGAACATGAACTATCATGTGGAGCACCACATGTTCCCGATGGTGCCCTATCATGCGCTGCCCAGGCTGCATGAGCTGATCAAGCACGACCTGCCCGTGCCGAACCCGTCGATGTGGCATGCCTATCGCGAGGTCTGGCCGGTCCTGCTCAGGCAGCTGAAATACGAGGACTACTACCTCAAGCGCGAGCTGCCGCCGACGGCCAGGCCCTATCGCGGCGAATTCCATGAGTTCGACATGTCGGCGGCGGCTGAATAAGGATCGCGAATGGTTGCGGGAGACAGAGATGGTCGATTGGATTGAAGCGTGTGCGGTGGACGATGTCGAGGAAGAGGATGTCATCCGCTTCGACCACGGTGGCCGAACCTTCGCGATCTATCGCTCCCCGGACAATGAATTCTTCGCCACCGACGGTTTCTGCACGCATGAGAAGGCACATCTCGCCGACGGGCTGGTGATGGACGACATCATCGAATGTCCCAAGCACAATGGCCGCTTCAACTATAAGACCGGCCAGGCCAAGGGCGCGCCGGTCTGCGTCAATCTTGCGACCTATCCGGTGAAGATCGAAGCTGGGAAGGTGATGATCGAGATCTAAAGCGCGGCACACCGATCCGGCACCGCGGCAAGCAAAAGAGGAACGTTTAATGAGCCGAAAGAGACCGACCGTCGCCGACCTGCGCGCCATGAAAGGCAAGCGTCAGCTGACCATGCTGCGCGTGCTGACCCTGGACGAGGCGGAAGCTGCCGAGCGGGCAGGGGTCGATATCGTCTCCGTGCCGCCGGAACTCGTGCTCAACCCGCAATACCGCGATGCGGCACCGAGCCTGTTCACCATGCCGGGAGACAATTTCTACGAAATCGGCATATCGGATGATTTCCTGCGTTGGGCTTTCCGGCTCTACAAGGCCGGCGCCGACGCGGTCTATTGCAGCGCGGGCTACGCCACCATCAAACGCATGGCGGACGATGCCATCCCCGTCATCGGCCATGTCGGCCTCATTCCATCCCGCGCGACATGGACCGGCGGCTTCAAGGCGGTCGGCAAGACCGCCGACACCGCCATGCAGGTGTTCGAAGCGGTGAAACAGCTCGAGGCCGCCGGCGCGATCGGCGCCGAAATCGAAGTGGTGCCGGTCGAGGTCGCCAAGGCGATCTCCGAGCGTACCTCGCTGATCATGCTGTCGATGGGCGCGGGCACCGGTTGCGACGCGCAATATCTGTTCGCCGAAGATATCCTCGGGCAGAATCGGGGCCACATGCCACGACACTCCAAGGTCTATCGCAACTTCGCCGCTGAATATGATCGGTTGCAGGCGGAGCGGGTGGCCGCATTCTCCGAATATGTCGCCGACGTCAACAGCGGCGTCTATCCCGAGGACAGGCATGTGGTGCACATGGACCCGGCCGAGCTACGTCTGTTCCTCGACAAGGTCGGCCGGGGCTAAGATCGGCTGCCAATTCCCATCGACAAGCGCGGCATGAAGCGCTTCGGCTTCGATGCCGAGCGGCCGATCCTCCTTCAGCGCCGGCACCAGCGCGCGTGTCGCCTTATGGATAGCGGCCATGCGCGGCGCCAGCGTCTGCCCGTCGCGCAGGTCGACGGCCTGGGCGGCCGCCATCAGTTCGAAGGCGATCAACCGGCGCCACAGTGCGATCATGGCGGCGCATTTCGAAACGGCCAGCGGCGTCTGCGTGGCATGGTCCTCGACGCCCTCGGAGACGGGCAGGAAATCGAGCATCACCGGATTGGCTTTGTGGCGGATGGCGGCCAGGATCGATGTTACCGCCTTCTGCAGCGGCACGAAGCCGGCCGATGCGCCGCCGACCGGCGACAGGTATTTCGGACCGCGCTCATCGTGCCATAGGGCACGACCAGCGTGCCACGCTTGATCCACTCGGTCTTCAGCAGCGGCTGCGGTTCCGGCAGCCGCGAGGCCTCGACGACGATGTCGGCGCCTCGACGCAACTTTGCCAGTCGGCCACAGCCTTGACCGGGTTGCCGAGATCGGTGGAGAGCCTGGCGGCAAAGCCGTCGCGGCTTTTCCGGCCGGCGCGAATGGACACGGATCTGGACGTCGCCGGCCAAATGCTGTTCAAAGCGGTCCGTCATGACTGCCATCCCCGAGACTGAAGTTTTAGCCGACCCAGCCAGCAATTCGCGGCGTGTGGCGCTGATCGTCGCCATTGCCTTCTTCATGCAGCTCTTGGATTCGACGATCATCTCGACGTCGCTGCCGCAGATGGGTGCCTCCTTCGGCGTGCCGGCGGTGGCGATGAGCATCGGCATCACCATCTATATGCTGACCATGGCTGTGTTCGTGCCCCTGTCGGGCTGGCTCGCCGACCGGTTCGGCGCGCGCAACATCTTCCTGGTGGCGATCGCACTGTTCACGCTGGCTTCGCTCGCCTGCGGCTTCTCCGAGAATCTCACCGAGTTCGTCGCGGCGCGCGCCGCGCAAGGGCTGGGCAGCGCATTGATGACGCCGGTCGGCCGCATCCTGGTGCTGCGCAACGCGTCAAAATCGGAACTGCTCAACGCAACCGCGCTCATCACCTGGCCGGCGCTGTTCGCGCCTGTCGTTGGTCCGGTGCTTGGCGGTTTCATCACCACCTATCTCTCCTGGCACTGGAATTTCTTCATCAACATCCCGCTTGGGCTGATCGGGCTGGCGCTGGTCGCCCGCTTCATCCCCGGTGACCGTGAAGCCGATCCCAAGCCACTCGACTGGCCGGGTTTCTTCCTGACATCGGCGGGACTTGCTTGCCTTCTCTGCGGCCTCGAGCGTATCGCGCATCCCGACGACGGCGTGCTGCCGACGGTGCTGCTGGTCGCGGCAGGGATCGTCATCGGCTGGTTGGCGGTGCGGCATCTCCGGCGCGCGCCCCATCCGCTGCTCGACCTGTCCTCGTTCAAGGTGCTGACCTTCGCCATCTCGACGCTTGCGGCCGGCACCATATTCCGCGTCGCGATCAACGCCACGCCGTTCCTGCTGCCGCTTTTGTTCCAGGTCGGCTTTGGCATGAGCCCGGTCGATGCCGGCATGATGATCCTGGCCTATTTCCTCGGCAATCTCGGGATGAAGACGGTGACGACGCCGATGCTGCGCCACTTCGGCTTTCGTTCGGTGATGGTCGTCAACGGCGTCATTGCGTCCGCATCGATCATGGCCTGCGCGGCGATCTCGCCGCAGACGCCGCAGGCGCTCGTGGTGGGGCTGATGCTGATCGCCGGCCTGTCGCGTTCCATGCAGTTCACGGCGCTGAACACGCTGGCCTTCGCCGATGTCGCCGCGGCGCAGCGCAGCTCGGCGGCGACGCTGTCCTCGATGCTGCAGCAGGTGGCAATGCTGTTCGGTGTGGCGATAGCTGCGGCGATCCTCAACCTGTCGCAGATCGCCAGGGCCCAGCCGGCGCTGGACCTCGTCGATTTTCGAGTCACCTTCCTGGTGATCGGCGTCATCGGGCTGGTGGCGTCGTTCCGTTTCCTGGTGTTGCCGAGGACCGCCGGCGCCGAGGTTTCCGGCCACATGGCCGGGAACCGAAAATTGAATTTTCCCATCCACCGCAGGGTTAAATTCCATCTTCGCCTTGCGCCTTGGTGTCGTGCTTGCGCAAGACGCAGGGATGGCGCAAACAATTGCTAAAAGTGCTGAAGTTTCCAGGCATTGCGCCAGCATCAGCAATCAATGCGTCCACATCGCGAGTCTCGTCGGCAGTCCGTGTTTTGAACGCGGATTCATTTGACGAACCGACGTTGAGCCGATTAGCTTTCTTCCCAGGGGCGGCAGCGCTGCCGCCGGGGTGAAGACAGACAATGAACGCGATCGGTCGGCCGAGTTTCAAGAGCCTGAACCAGGAAGGTATTGTCTTTGCCATAGCGGTGATGCTGTTCATTGCCGCGGCCATAGGCCTGCCGGGCTTCATCGCTCCGAACAATCTCGTTGCCATCGTTCGTTCGGTCTCGGTACTGGGCATATTGGCATTGGGCATGGCGGTCGTCATCATTGGCCGTGGCATCGACCTCTCGGCGGTGGCGATCATGGCGATGTCGGTCGCCTGGTATCTGCAGTTGATGAATTCAGGAACGCCTGACGGGCTCGCCTTCGCCTATGTGCTGGCCGGCGTGCTCGCCATCGGCCTGCTCAACGGCTTTCTCGTCGCTTACGCCGACGTGCCGGCGATCTTCGTGACGCTTGCCACCGGCTCCTTCGTCTTCGGCTATGTGCGCTCGCAACTGATCACGCAGGATGCGGTTCCGGTGCCGCAGGGCCATTGGGTGGAACTGCTTGGCGGCCTGCGCTTCCTCGACATTCCCATCGAGGTGTTCGTCTTCGCTGCACTGGCTTTCCTGTTCTTCCTGTTCCTGCGCTACACCAAATGGGGCCGCTACATCTATTTCGCCGGTGATAATCCGGTCGCCGCGCGCAACATCGGTATCCCAGTGCGGCCGATGCTGGTCCTGCGCTATGTGCTTTCCGCCCTCGTCGCGCTGATCGCCGGCCTGCTGACGGCGGCCAGCCTGCATTCGATCAACACCCGCGTCGTCAACTCGACGCTGCTCTACGACATCGTGCTGGTGGCGGTGATCGGCGGCATCGGGCTTTCGGGCGGACGAGGCGGGGTGCGAAACGTGCTGGTCGGAGCGGCGCTGATCGGCATCCTGCTCAATGCGATGACCATCATCGACATTCCGCTGCTCTACCAAAACCTGATCAAGGCGGCGATCCTGCTCGGTGCCATCATCGTCGACGGCATCATCAATCCGCGTGACGAACAGACCGCGCAGCAGGGCGACATCTAGAGCATGATCCCGAAAAGTGGGAACTTTTCGGAAAAGATCATGCTCAAACAGGAAGACTAAACCAAAGCGGACGGTTGGGGCCGGCCGTAAATAACAACGACCAACCAGAGGATGTGACATGAAACTGATCAAAACATTGATGGCCGCCGCGACGGCGCTTGCGGTCACCGCGTTCGTGGCGCCGAGCTTCGCTGCCGACGATCCGGGCCCCGCTGCCTATGCGCAGGCACTCAAGGGCAAACGCGTCATGCTGGTGCCGCTGGCGATGGGCTTCGACCTGGCGCAGGGCTGGGCGCACTATCTGAAGACCGAAGTCGAGGCCTGGGGCGGCACGTTCGAGACGCGCGATCCGAACTGGGTCGTCGATGCCGGCGCGCAGGCGATCACCGATGCCATCTCCTCCGACACCAGGCCTGACGTGCTGATCATCCACGCGCCCGACCTCAATTCCTACTCCAAGCTGATGAAGAAGGCGCAGGCAGCCGGCACCTACGTGATCCTGGTCGACAATCCCGCCAATTTCCCGGCCGATGCCTTTGTCGGCAGCGATTGGGACCGGCTCGGCCAACTCGAGGCGGAAGCCGCGATCAAGGGCTGCGGCGAGAACTCGTCCAAAAAGATCGGCCTTGTGCAGGGCGATCAAGCGAACTCCTCCAGCCTTTATCAGTACGCCGGCATCATGAAGGTACTGGAAAAGCATCCCGAGTTTCAGGTCGTGGCCAAGCCCGACTCCAACTGGGATGCGACCACCTCGCGCAATGTCACGACGACGATGCTGCAGCAGAACCCCGACATCTGCTCGATCATCGACTTCTGGGATGGTGATGCTACTGGCGCGTCGGCCGCGATCCGTGATGCCAAGCTCGAGGGCAAGGTTTTCCTGGTCACCACCGGAGGCGGCGAAAAGGCGGCCGACTGCGACAAGCTGCAGGACGGCACTTATGGCGCGGTTGTCATGACCGACCTTGCCCGGCAGTCGGGGGACATGAACGCCATCATAAAGTTCCTGCTGCAGAGCGGCCAGCCGGCCGGCACGTCGCACACCTACATCTACACGCTGGAGAAGGCGACGACCAAGGCCGACCTCAAGCCCGACAGCTGCTGGGACCTGAAGGCGCTGCAAGCGGAAGCTGCGGCGAAGTAGGTCGCGAGTTTACGCCTGATATCAACATGGCGGCCGGGTTGTACGTGGACAATCTCCAACCTCGGCGCTGCCCCTCACCTTACCCTCTCTTCGTGAAAACGGGGAGAGGGGGCGTCTTCACGGGGAGAAGGTGCCGGCAGGCGGATGAGGGGCAGCGGCGAAGTTGAGAATTGCTCCGGAGCGATTACCCGGCCACCTTTTTCTCTTCTCTCGCAATAGCAGTGACCTGATGTCCTTTCGCGAACGCCTCCAGGCCTGGCGCTACAATCTCGTGCCCGACCATCTGGTCGGCGAGATACTGACCAAGCGCTGGACCGACAATGCCATTCCCTTCCTGGCACTGGTGGCAACACTCGGCGTGTTCGGTTCAATCATTCCGGGCTTCTTCAAACTGACCTCGCTGCAGGAATCGACCCGCCAGCTCGGTGAATTCTCGATGGTCGTCACCGGCATGACGGTGGTGATGCTTGGCGGCGGCATCGACCTGTCGGTCGGCTCGATCTTTGCGCTGTCCTGCTTTTCGGCCGTCTATGTCTTCTTCATCCTCGAACAGTCGATCTGGCTGGCGCTGGCCGCTTCGCTTGCCGCCGGCCTCGTCTTCGGCGCCGTCAACGGCTATCTCGTCGGATACCTCAGGCTGCGCGCCTTCCTCACCACGCTGGTGACCTTCATTTTCGGGCGGGCGCTGTTCGACATCCTGGTCACCACCTATGCCGCCGATGTGCAGCTGTCCCAAGCCACCTCCGATGTGCTCGACTTCATCGGCGACGGCACCTTCTGGGGCCTGTCGGTCTCGGTGTGGTTGGCCATTATCCTCGCCATCGTCACTCATATCGCGCTGACGCGCTCGCGGCCCGGCTGGCATGTGCTGGCGGTTGGCGGCTCCCGGCGCTCTGCCCACAATGCCGGCATCCGTGTGCGCCGCACCGTGTTCATGACTTATGTCTTCTCAGGCTTCTGCGCCTCGATCGGCGGCTTCCTCATAGCTTGCCGGCTGAGCGGAGCAGGGCCGGGCACCGGCCTCAACCTTGAGATCATGGCGCTGACCGCGGCGGTGGTCGGCGGCGTCAGCCTCGGCGGCGGGCGCGGCTCGGTGATCAAGGGGCTGATGGGCGCCATCATCGTGCTCAGCATGACCAACGGTCTGATCAGGCTGGGCTACGGCACCGGCACCAACCAGATGGTGCTGGGCATGATGCTGGCGGTGGCGGTGACGATCGACATCCGCTGGCTGAAGAACCGCCACAAGGTGCTGAACGAGGTCTATGTCGCGCCGGTCTATCTCAGGATGGGCGAGACGCAGTCGGCGGCGCCCGGCTCCGGCACATCATACGAACTCGACGACAGGCTGTCGGGCGCCGACCATATCGGGCTCGGCGAACTGGAGGGACCGGAAGATGTCATCCTCGACCGTGACGACCACCTCTATTGCGGCACGCGCCATGGCGAGATCGTCCGCTTCTTCGCACCGGACTATGTGAAGTCGGAAGTGTTCGCTCATATCGGCGGCTTTCCGCTCGGCCTTGCCTTCGACAAATCAGGCAATCTGATCAGTTGTGTCGGCGCCATGGGGCTCTATTCCGTCTCGCCCGATCGTGAGGTCAAACGCCTGTCGGCCGAAACGTCGCGCTCCTGGACATCGGTCGTCGACGACGCACGGCTGCGCGATCCCAACGACTGCGACATAGCACCGGACGGCCGCATCTATTTCACCGACTCGACCAAGCGCTACGACGCGCATGACTGGGCGCTGGATTCGATCGAGAACCGCGCCACCGGCCGCCTGCTGGTCTATGATCCGAAGGACGGATCGACCAGGACGCTGCTCGACGGCTACCGCTACACCAACGGCGTGTGCATGGCGCATGATGGCAAGTCGCTGTTCTTCGCCGAGAGCTGGGCCTGCCGTGTGCATCGCTACTGGCTGGAAGGGCCGAAGGCCGGCACCGCCGAATGCGTCATCCGGGACATGCCGGGCTACCCCGACAACATCAACCGCGCTTCCGACGGCAATTACTGGATGGCGTGGCTCGGCATGCGCACCCCGAGCTTCGACCTGTCGCTGCGCCATCCCGACATGCGCAAGCGCATGACACGCCGGCTGCCGCAGGACGAATGGCTGTTCCCCAACATCAACACCGGGGGCGTGGTGAAATTCACGGAGGAGGGCGACATCGTCGAAGCGATGGGCGACCTCTCGGGCGGCGCGCATCCGATGGTCACCTCGATGCGCGAGCACAAGGGTTTTCTGTTCGTCGGCGGCATCCTCAACAACCGCATCGGCCGCTACAAGATCTCGGGTGCCGATCCGAACTGGACCAGCCCGGCTTCCTATTGGGGAGCAAAGCGATGATCCTCGATCCCATCCTGGATTTATTTCGCGGCAAGGCGGTGACGATCCCGCCGCTGGATGGCGCTTTCCGACCCAACACGCAGCTTGACGATGCGCCGGCGTTTGCCGAACTGACCGAACCGGACAATCTGCTGATCTCTGGCGACAAGCTGCTCGTTTCCAGCGGCAACGCAGTCTATTCGATTGCCGCCGGAACCGCGCCCAAGCTGGTCGAGACCTTTTCGTCCACCATTTCCGCGCTGGCGCTCTCGCCATCGGGCGAGCTGACGGTCGGATTGGAGAGCGGCAAGCTGCTGGTCGGCGGCAGGGATGTTTCGCTACCGGCCGGTGTCAGCTGCATCAACGCGCTCGCCTATGCCGATGACGGCGCTCTGTGGCTGGCCAATGGTTCGGCCGAATTCGCACCATCACAATGGACGGCCGACCTGATGAAGAAAGGCGCGTCCGGATCGCTTTGGAAGCAGGATGCGGCAGGCGGGACCTTCCGCAAGGTGGCCGGCGCCATCGCCTTTCCCTATGGGCTCCATCCCGTCGGCGGGGATGTGCTGGTCAGCGAGAGCTGGCGCCATCAGCTCATCCGCTTCGATGCGGCAAGCGCCAGCCGCTCGACGGTATTGACCCATCTGCCCGGCTATCCCGCGCGGCTGTCGCCGGCAGCCGATGGCGGCGCGTGGCTGACCCTGTTTGCGCCGCGCAACCGGCTGATCGAATTCGTGCTGCAGGAGACGCATTACCGTCAGGACATGATCGAGCAGGTGCCGCCGGCCTATTGGATCGCACCGGCTCTGGCCTCAAGCCGCAGCTTCCTCGAACCGCTGCAATGCGGCGGCATCCGCACGATGGGCATCCACAAGCCCTGGTCGCCGAGCCGCTCCTACGGTCTGGTGGTCAGGCTCGACCAGAAGATGCAGCCTCGGTTCAGCCTGCACAGCCGCGCCAACGGCATACGTCACGGCATTTGCAGCGTGGTTGAAAAAGATGGCGAACTGTTCGTCGCCTCGAAGGGCGGCGACTGCGTGTTGGCTGTCGATGCCGGGGGGTTTTGATGGAACCAATCGTGCGCCTGGAGAATGTCACCAAAAATTATCGCGGCGTGCCCGCGGTCAAGAATGTCAGCTTCGAATTGCGCAAGGGCGAGATCCACGCGCTGCTCGGCGAAAACGGCGCCGGCAAGTCGACGCTGACCAAGATCATCGCCGGAGTGGTCGACGCCAGTTCGGGCAAGATGTTCCACAAGGGACGCGAGATCGCTTACGCCTCGCCGCATGCGGCGCTCGAGGCGGGCATCGCAATGGTGTTCCAGGAGACCAGCCTGGTGCCGTCGATGACGGTGGCGCAGAACCTCTATCTCGGCACCGAGAAATTCCTCAACCGGCTGCGCGGCACCTACATTTCGGCGCAGCAGTTCCTGCAGTCGCTGAATTTTCCGGTCGACCCGAACGCCATGGTGGCGACGCTTGGCGCGGCCAAGCGCCAGATGGTCGAGATCGCGCGCGCCGTGCACCACAATGCCGAGATCATTATCTTCGACGAGCCGACCGCGACGTTGACGCCGGAGGAGAAGCGGCACTTCTTCGCGCTGATTCGGCGGCTCAAGGCGCGCGGCGTCTCCATCGTCTTCATCAGCCATGCGTTGGAGGAGGCGCTGCTGATTGCCGACCGCATCACCATCCTGCGCGATGGCGAGTTGGTCATCACCGACGACACGTCGGCCTTCGATCGCGACCGGATCGTTGCCGCCATGGTCGGGCGCACGCTATCGGGGCAGATCTATCGCCAGCGCGACGAGGCCAAGCTGCGCAAGGCGGGCAAGAAAGTTCTGTCGGTGCAGGACATCTCAATGAGCAATGTCGTGCGCAACAATTCGTTCTCGATCTTCGAAGGCCAGATCACCGGCGTCTTCGGGCTGATCGGCTCCGGCCGTACCGAGACGTTCAAAATCGTGTCCGGCATCTACAAACGCGATTTCCTGCGCGGCGGGGCGATCGAACTGGACGACAGGCCGGTGCGCTATCTCGTGCCGAGCGAAGCGGTGGCCGACGGCATCGTCTACGTCACGGAGGATCGCAAGAGCGAAGGCATTTTCGAGACGATGGGCATTGCCGAGAACCTGTTCGGCGGGCTGCTGGCGGCCGGCCGCGAAAAAGGCTGGGTGATCAATCAGCAGGAGATGCGCGCGCTCTCGGCCGAATGGACCAAGACGCTGAACATCAGGGCGATCAACGACAATGCGCGCGTGGTCGAGCTTTCCGGCGGCAACCAGCAGAAGGTGGTGATCGGCAAGGGGCTGGTGCAGAAGCCGCGCGTGGTCATCTTCGACGAGCCGACGCGCGGCGTCGATGTCGGCGCCATCGCCGAGATCCACCAGATCATCAACCGGCTGGCCGACGAGGGTCTGGCCGTCGTCGTCATCTCGTCCTACCTGCCGGAGATCATGAACCTGTCCGACCGGATCCTGGTCTGCCGCCAAGGCCGCATCGTCGAAGAGTTTTCGCCGGCGGAGGCGACGGAGGAGAAGATTATGTATGCGGCGGTGCATTAGAGGGTGTGTCGGTATTCAGGTGAGGCCGGCCTGCAAACGCCGGCTTCCTGCGCTCCCGGTGCTCACGTACTTCAAGTACGCTCCGCTCCGGTTCTCGGAACCCGTCGTTTTCGACTCGGCCTGACCTGAATCTCGACACACCCTCGCGGTGCTGTTTGCGTCGCAAAAGGCGAATAGGCGAATGAAGTGAATGGATTGGCGGCGGCTGTTCAGCGTCCGATTCAAACGTCCGGCATTGAAAAAACGAAAGGAAACACCATGGCCACCACCAGACTCCTGAGCGATGCCGAGGTGGAGAAAATCCCGGCCTTAAAGGCGGTGTTCGACGACATCCGCGCGACGCGCAAATCCGATTTCGTCAATAATTTCTGGCGCGGGCTGGCCAATGATCCTGCGGCGCTGAAGCGTATCTGGGAACAGCTCAAGGCGGTGATGGTTGCAGACAGTGCGATCGATCCGTTGACCAAGGAGATGATCTACATCGCGGTGTCGACCGCCAATGGCTGCTCCTATTGCGTCCATTCGCACACCGCGGCGGCGCGCGCCAAGGGCATGACAGACGCACAGCATGGCGAACTGGTGTCGATCATCGGGTTGGCGGGACAGACCAACCATCTGGTGACGGCAATGCAGATCCCGGTCGATCCACAGTTCGAGGTGAAGTGAGGAAAAACGCGCTACACCGGCCTGTAAACCTTCTCCGCCGCGTTCCAGAAAATGTCGGCTTCCGCCGCCGTGCCATGCTTCTCCACCGCATCGCGGTGCGCCTTGATCAGTTCGGCGTGGCCGGTCCAGAGCTTCTCGATCGGGAAGTTCGAGCCGAACATCAGATGGTCGCTGCCAAGAATATCGATCGCATTGTCGATGATGTAGGCGATCAGCGCCGGGTCGTTGCGGTGAACGAAGGTGCCGAGGCCAGACAGCTTGGCGTAGAGATTGGGCGCCGCCGACAGCGTGCGCAGGCCGGCCTTCCAGGCTTCGGTGGTTTCCGGTTCCATGCCGGTCAGCATGCCGGCGTGGGTCAGGATGAAATTCGTCTCCGGGTTTTCGCCGACCAGCGTCAGCCCGTCCTTCATCTGGGCGGGGAAGAGCTGCAGGTCGAAGGACAGGCCGTAATCCTTCAGCCGCGCGACGTTGGCGCGGACCTTGGGGTCGATCACCTGGTCGGCCGAGGCGGCGAAGCGGAAGGCCGGGGTCTCGTGCCAGTGCAGTTGCATGCGCACGCCGCGCAGCAGCCTGTATTTCATCAACCGGTCGATCTGCGGCCTGACATCGTCCACCGTCATGTCGGCATAGCCGACGATGGCGTGCGGCCAGCCGGTCTCGTCAGCGGTCTTCTGCAGGAAGGCGACCTCCTTCTCGAAATCCTCCTTGGCCCAATTGGTCTGGACATAAACGGCTTTTTCGACGCCCGAACCTTTTTGGTCGGCCAAAAATTCATCGATCGGATAGTCGCGGCGGATCGGTTCGTAAGGGCCGAAGATGCGCGGCACCATCGGGCCGACCAGCCATGGTTGGTCCTTCTGGCGCCAGATGTGGAAATGCGCGTCGATGGCTTTCTGCATCACGATACCCTTTTCCAGATGGTCGCGGCCGCCGGGGCGGGGCGTGCGAGCGACAGGATGAAATCGGTGAGGCCGGCCAGCGACGAGCCGTCGACCAGATCGTCGAGGTCGGGCAGGATGGCGCGCAGCGCCGCTGTCGCCGGCTGGAAGCGCGGATCGCCGGCCAGCGGGGTCGCCAGCGACAGCCGGAAGGCGCGGGCGCTAAGCCTGCGCATGGCAATCTCCAGTTCAGCATGGTCGCCGCGCTCCAGCGCGTCGGAGAGAATGACGACCGCGGCGCCGCGCGTGAACGACGAAAAGCGCGGCACCGAGAGGAATGCCAGCAGGGTCGGTCCCATGCGGGTGCCGCCATCCCAATCGTCGACCTGGGCCGCCGCGCGCGCCAGCGCCTGATCGCGGTCGCGGATGCGCAATGCCGAGGTGATGCGGGTGAGCCGCGTGCCGAAGGTAAAGATCTCGGCGCGGTCCGCGCCCTGGACGGCGGCATGCGCCAGCTTGAGATAGTCGGCGGTGTGCAGCTTCATCGAGCCGGAGACATCGATCAAGAGCAGCAGTTTGCGCGGCACGGTCTGGCGGCGGCGCAGCAGCGGCGAGGGGACATCGCCATCTGCGCCGACGATTTCCCTGAGCGAGCGGCGCAGGTCGAGCTTGCCGCGCGAATGGGTACGCACAGTGCGGAAGGAACATCGGGCGGGCAGGGCCGATGACAGCTTTCGGCGAAACGCCGTCAGACTGTCGTCGTCGCGCTGGAAGTCGCGCGAGCTCAACTGCTCCAGGGCAGAAGACAACTCGCCGCCTTCCTGTTTCTGCTCGGCCTCGATCCGTTCGTCGTCGGCACCGCCATCATCCTTGATGCGCGTTTCCTCGTCTGCATCGCCTTCGATCACAGCTGACGCGTTGCCATAGAAATGGCTCTGGAAATGCGCTTCGAATTCGTCGCGGCGGTCAGGCGGCGGCGCTAGTGTGGCCAGGGCCGCCTCACGGATGTCCGCCATCGAGCGCGGCCCCAGCAGGGTCACGGCCTGCATGAAACGGGAGACTTGTTCCGGGGCAATAGCGAAGCCGTAGCGGCGCAGCAGGCGAGCGAAGCTGAGCAAGGGCGTTGCGGCGCGGGGGAGATGTCCGGCAGGACAGAGGGGGGCGCTGTCCCGCCCGCGTTGCTGAATGACGTCGCGGCTCACGCCAGCACCTCGTCGACGATCCGGCCGAGCTCGGGCGCGATGTAGGACAGATCCTCCTCGTCCTTGATCAGCACGCCGATGGCGCGGCGGAAGGCTTCCGGCCATGGACTGCCGCCTTTTTCGAGAATGGTCGCGGCATTGGCCCATTCGACCGCCTCGGCGATGCCGGGCGGTTTGGCGAGTGGACGCGCGCGGATGGTCTGCACGGCTGTGGCCACGGCGCGTGCCGTTGCCTCTGCGACATCGCCGGCGCGCAGCATGATGATGGCCGCCTCACGCTCGGCATCGGGATAGCCAATCCAGTGATAGACGCAACGCCGCCGGAGCGCTTCGGCGAGTTCGCGGGTGCGGTTGGAGGTCAGGATGACGATCGGCTGTGCGGTGGCGCGGATGGTGCCGCGCTCGGGAATGCTGATCTGGAAGTCGGAAAGAAACTCCAACAGCAGCGCCTCGAATTCGTGGTCGGAACGGTCGATCTCGTCGACCAGCAGGATGCGCTGCTCCGGCGCCTTCAGGACCTGCAGCAGCGGGCGGGCGATCAGAAAGCGGTCGTCGTAGATATCGACTTCTTGCTCGCCGGCATGGCGGATGGCGAGCAGCTGGCGCTGGTAGTTCCACTCATAGAGCGCATGCGCGGCGTCTATGCCTTCATAGCATTGCAACCGCACCAGATCGCGGCCGAGCAGCCCGGCGATTGCCTTGGCCGCTTCCGTCTTGCCGACGCCCGGAGCGCCTTCGAGCAGCAGCGGCTTGCCCAGCCGGATCGCCAGGAAGATGGCCGTCGCCAGGCTTTCATCAGCCAGATAATGCGAGGCAGCGAGGCGCTCGGCGACCGCTTCTGGCGAAGTCGCGACCGTTTCGGCGTTTACCTCGGGCATGTCGGTCCTCAGGTCGTCGCTTGCGCCTTGAGCGCACGCAAAATGCGTTCCGGCGTGATCGGTAGCGTGTCGATGCGCACGCCGACAGCGTCGAAAACGGCATTGGCGACCGCCGGAATCTGTGGATTGGCGCACATTTCGCCGGGCCCCTTGGCGCCGTAAGGACCATCTGCCGAGGGCCGCTCCAGCACGATAATCTCGGTTTCGGCCAGGTCGCCGGGACCTGGCATCAGATACTGGTTGAAGTCGGTGCCGCCGTGGTCACGGTTAGGATAATAGGGCTCGGTCGTTTCGTAGAGCGCATGGCTGATGCCCATCCAGGAGCCGCCGACCAGCTGCTGCTCGACCATCTTGGGATTCAGCGCACGGCCGATCTCGAAGACGTTCTTCACCGTCAGCACCGTCACCTCGCCGGTCTCGTCATCGACCTCGACCTCGGCCACCGTGCAGGCATGCGCGTAACAGGTCGACGGCTTCATCGCGCCGGTCTCCTTCTCCGGATAGGAGCGCGGGATGAGGAACATGCCGCGTCCCGAGATCGAGCGGCCGCGCTTGAAATGCGCCGACAGAGCGACGTCGAAGATCGAGATCGATTTCTGCGGCGCGCCCTTCACCAATATGTTGCCCTGACCGTCGGTCTCGAGGTCGGAGGCGTTGACCTCCAACTCCTCCGCGGCCACTTCCAGCATCACCTGGCGGGCTTCCCTCGCCGCCTGGATGACGGCGTTGCCGGCGCGGTGCGTGCCGCGCGAGGCGAAAGTGCCCATGCAGTGCGGGCCGGTGTCGGTATCGGCGGTGTCGACGACGACGCGGTCGGTCGGCACGCCAATTGTCTCGGCGCAGATCTGCGCCATGATCTGCTTCATGCCCTGGCCGAGATCGACCGATGATAGGGTCACCATGAAATTGCCGGTTGGGGTCGAATGCACCAGCGCCTGGGTGGGATCGCCGCCAAGGTTCATGCCCGTGGGATAATTGATCGCGGCAACGCCGCGTCCGCGCCTGATCGCCATCTCAAGCTCCCTTCGCGTAGGAGGACATCGCCATGTACTTCTCGGCCACGGGCCAGTTGGCGGCGCGCGAAGCCTCCTGCATGCACTCTATGAGGGCCGCCCCTTCGGTCGGCTGGCGATGCGCCTTCATATCGCCGTCGCGATAGGCGTTGATGAAGCGGAATTCGAGCGGATCCATGCCGATCAGCCGCGCCAGCTTGTCCATCTGCACCTCCAGCGCGAAGTCACCGATGGTGACGCCGAAGCCGCGCATGGCGGAGGAGGGGGTGCGGTTGGTGTAGACGCAGTACGTGTCGATCCAGACATTGGGGATGGTGTAGGGGCCGGGATAGTGCCCCGCGCCCTTCTGGGCGCCATAGGGCGAATGGCGGGAGTAGGCGCCGGCGTCGGTGTAGCCGGTGACTTTGCGCGCGACGATGCGGCCGTCCTTCATCACGCCGTCCTTGATGACGACCTTTTCGGCCGCGCGAGGTGACGAGATCTGCATCTCCTCCTCGCGGCTGTAGGTAAAACAGACCGGTCGCCCTGTTAGCTTGGCGCCGAGGATCGCGATCGGTTCGACGATGACATCGACCTTGCCGCCAAAGCCGCCGCCGACCGTGCCGCCGACGAAATGCAGCTTGCTGCCCGGCATCTGCAAAATGATCGACGTGTTGTCGAGGGTGAAGAACATCGCCTGCGTGTTGGTATAGCAGGTGAAGCGGTCATTGCCCTCCGGTGCCACGATACAGCCGGTGGTCTCGGTCGGCGCATGCTCTATCGGCGAGGACTGGTAGCTTTGTTCGAGGACGTAGTCGGCCTCGGCAAACCCCGCCTCGACATCGCCGAAGCGCACCTTGCGGCACTCGCCGCTGTCATAGAGATAGTAGTTCTGGCCGTGATACTCGTTGACGAGGGGCGCGCCGGGCTTCAGCGCTTCCTCCATGTCGAAGACGGCCGGCAGCACCTCGTAGTCGACCTTGACCTTGGCCGCGGCTTCCTGGGCGGCGCGCTCCGTCTCGGCCAGCACCGCCACCACGGCCTCGCCCTTCCAGCGCACCTTGCCGTCGGCCAGAACCGCCTCGTCCTCCGGCCCGATCTGGATCAGGATCAGGATGGTGTAGACATTGTGCGGGACGTCCCTGGCGGTGAGAATTTTCACCACGCCCGGATGTTTTTCCGCTTCGGACGTATCGATCGATCGGATGCGGGCATGATGGTGCGGGCTGCGCACCATCTTCAGATGCAGCATGCCGGGAAAGTTGCGGTCGGCGAAATAGGCGGTTTTGCCGGTGACATGGCCGGGCGAATCCGAGCGGGGCCTCGGCTGGCCGATCTCGTTGAGGTCATCCTTGCGGACGTCCGAAAAATAGCTTTTGCGCAGTTCCATCTTGCTTCCCTCAGGCCGCGTTCTGCGAGTTGGCGCGAGCGGCGGTGAGCACCGCCTGGATGATAGGCTCGTAGCCTGTACAGCGGCATATGTTGCCCGACAGCGCTTCGACGACATCGTCGCGGCTGGGATCGGGCGTGTGGTCGAGCAACACCTTGGCCGCCATGAGCATGCCCGGCGTGCAGAAGCCGCATTGGGTGGCGAAGGCGTCGAGAAAGGCGCGCTGCAGCGGATGCAGGACGCCGCCTTCGGCAAGACCCGATGTGGTGGTGATGGCAGCGCCGTTGCAGGTTTCGGCGAGCGTCAGACAGGACAGCCGGAGCTCACCGTCGACGATCACCGAGCAGGCGCCACAGGTGCCTTGATGGCAGCCGCCCTTCGGCGAAGTGTCGCCGATCTTGTCGCGCAAGGCGTTGAGCAGCGTGGTGCCGCTTTCGACGAATTCGGCCTTCTCAGAACCGTTGAGCGTGAACTGGACGGGAACCTTTGCCATTCTTCCTCCTTGCGCGCCTGCCCCGCAGGGCAAGCGCGCGCCCCGAATGTGACTAGCTGAGCAGCAGCCGACCGAGATGAACCGGCAGCACTTGCGCGCGATACCAGGCGCTGGCGATCGGGTCGGTGATTGGTGCGGTGCCGTCGCCCGCGGCGGCCAGTGCCGAAGCGATGCCGTCCGCGTCCAGTGTCCTGCCGAGCAGCGCTTTTTCGGCTGTCTTGGCTCGCATCGGCCGGTCGGCCATACAACCGAGCGCGATGCGCGCCGAGGATATCGTGCCGTCGCCGGCTTGTTCCAGGATAGCGGCGATACTGAGCACCGAGACGCCCTTGGGCTTTACCCGCGAGACCTTCACGAATCGAAAGCTTCCCTGTGCCGGCCGCGTGAAGCTGACCGAGGTGACGATCGCGCGGCTCCCGCCCCGCTTGGCCAGAAACGCTTCCATCGGCATTTCGCCGTCATTGGTGCTCACCATGGCGTCCAGCGCCAGCAGGGCGACTGCGAAATCGCCATAGGGGCTTGGCGCAAACAGATTGCCGCCGACGGTCGCCATGTTGCGGATCGCCGGACCGCCAACCGCACGCGCGGCCTTGGCAAGCTGGCCGAGCTCGGGATGGCGGGCGATCGCCGCCATGGTCACCGAAGCGCCGATGCGGATCGTGCCGCCGGAGACCGTGATGACCGACAAGGCCGGGTCGGTCGACCTGACAAGGCCGGAGACCGAAACGTCGCCCTCATTGGCGGCGCGCAAGACGAGCGTGCCACCGCCGAGATAGCGCGTGCCGGCGGCTTTCAGCGCCGCGCTGGCGTCTTTCACCGTTGCAAAACTCTGCAATGCCAGCGCCACGGCCCGCTCCTCAACCCTGGCCGGCGAAATGGCTCTTCAGGGCGTTGAAGCCGCCCTGGAAGACATTGGCGCCCATGCCCTCGGCCAGCTTGTCGGCTTCTTCGGGTGCTGCGTCGAAGCTGGCGGTCCATTCGGCATAGGTGCGGTCGCCGTCGGTGACGCGCCGCAATTGCAGCGTAGCCCTGTGGTTGGTGAGCGGCTGCGGCGTTTCCAGGATCGAATAGCTGACGAGGAAATTCTCATCGGAGAAATCGAGCAGCTTTTCGCGCAGCCGCGCGCCGCTGGCCAGCTGGAAGTTGCGCACGCAGCCGATCGTGGTGGCGTCCTTGCCGTCCTCGATATGGCTTTCGACCATGCGCGGATGCCAATTCGGCAGTCCGTTGAAGTCGCGGATGCGCGCCCAGACCTTTTCGACCGGCGCGTCGATGACGGTGGAGATGGTGACATCAGCCATATGCTCTTTCCCCTGCAAACGTTCTGCTTGGGACGGTAGGCCGATCGTGGTCGCGGTGCTTATCAATGCGTCTTGGGCACGTATCAATCAGTCTGAAAATAGCCGGTTTCCGGCCCGTCAGGACACTGCTCGCGCCGCTTCGCGATAGAGCGTCGGCGGCACGCCGACATGGTCGCGGAAGAAACGCGAGAAATTGCCCTGGGTGGTGAAGCCGAGATTGCAGGCGACCGATATCAGCGGCTCATGCGACCACTGGAGCTGGCGCACCGCTTCCTCCATGCGCAGCGTGTTCCAGTAGACGTTGGGCGTCAAACTGGTCTGTTCTTTGAACAGGGCGAAGAAATGCGGCCGCGACAGGCCGACGCTGCGCGCCACGTCATCGAAGGAGATACGCTCGCAGACATTGGCTTTCATCAGCTGGATCGCCTTGCGGACGCGGAAATCCTGCATGGTGTTCACGCGGCCGCGCGGCTCCTGCGGAGCTGAAGCGTCGGCGGCATCCAGCACCGAATCGATGAAGCGCTCGATCTCGTAATTGGCGACATCGTCAATGCTCTCATTGTCGGTCAGATGATCGAGCAGGCCGGCAGCGGCCTGGTGCAGCCAGGGTTCGAGCGTGATTGCCGCCTGCGCGAAAAGCGGCGCGGACGATGGCAGGTCACGGCGCCGCCGTGCCCAATCCGCGTCGATGTAGAAGGCGAGGAACAGGCCCGGTGTGCCGTCCTGCGACAGCACATGGCTGTGCGGCTGCAACGAGTTGATGCCGGCAGCCGTGCCAGGCCCAAGCAGGACCGTCTCACGACCGATGGTCATCTCGCCGGCGGTGCCTTCCAGCCAGATGATGAGATGTGCCTCGACATGGGCATGCGTGACGAAGTCGCTTGCGACATTCAGGACAGAAACATGTCCGAACCGGCCCCAGTAGAGCCTGATCGCTTCCGTCATGGGTATATCCTCCCGCAGGCGACTGGCCTCCCTTCGCCTGCTTGGGGATTGTGCGGCCGGTTTTCCGTATCCGTCAAGGCATAGCCGCACGGCCGGTATTCGCGGCAGGCCGCCTCAGCCGATTTTCAGACTGAACGATAGGACGGAAATGAACGGCGGTTCGGCGAAGACAGGCTTTTAATCGCTTCGCCTGAAGTTGCGGATGCGGTCGAACAGCACCGCCAGCAGGATGGCGCCGCCGATGAAGGTGCCCTGCCAAAAGGCGTTAATACCGAGCAGGCCGAGGCTGTTGCGGATCACCTCGATGAGGGCGGCACCCACGATGGCGCCAAAGGCGGTGCCGAAGCCGCCGGCGAGATTGGCGCCGCCGATGACGGTGGCGGCGATGACCTGCAGCTCCATGCCGTTGCCGAGATTGGTGGTGACGGCGCCCAGCCAGCCGGTCTGGATGATGCCGGCAATTCCCGCCGACAGCGCCGAGATCATGTAGACGGCGACCTTGATCTGGCGCACCGGAACGCCGGTCAGCGTCGCCGCATGCTCGTTGCCGCCAATGGCGAAGATATGCCGGCCGAACTTGGTCCAGCGCAGGATGAAGCCGGTGATCAGCGCCAAAAGGATCATGTAGAGCACCGGATTGGCGATCCCGAACAGCCAGGCGCCGCCGCCCAGCGCCAGCAGCTTGTCGTGATCGGGCCCGAACTGGAAGACGACGGTGTTGTTGGAGGCGACCATGGCGAGGCTGCGGGCGATCGACAGCATGCCGAGCGTCACCACGAAGGGCGGAAAGCCGAGATAGGCGATCAGAATGCCGTTGAAGCCGCCGATGACGAGTGCGGTGACGATCGAAGCCAGGATGCCGACTTCGATCGAAAACCCGGCATGCATGGTAACGGCCAGCACCATCGAGCACAGGCACAGCACCGAACCGACCGAGAGGTCGATGCCGCCGGTGATGATGACGAAGGTCATGCCCAGCGCGACAATGGCGACGAAGGTGACGTTGCGGGTGATGTTGAAGAGGTTCTTCGGGGTGGCGAAGGCATCCGTGGCAAAGGACAGGAAGATACAGGCGAGGATGACGGCGATCACCACCCAGAACGTCTGGCTGGAGAGCAGCCGCGACAGAAAACTGTGCTGTTTCTGCGCGATCGTCTGATCAAGGGTGACTGCCATTATCGACCTTTCCTGCCGGCAGCGAAACGCGCCAGCGCAATGAAATCCGGTTTGCCGCTCTCACGCCACCTGCTCGATGGCGCCGGTGATCAGCCCTGTCACTTCCTCGGGCGAACTCGAGGCGATCGCCTTGTCGGCGACTTTCCTGCCGCGCCGCATGACGATGACGCGGTCGGCGACGTCGAAAACGTCGGGCATGCGGTGGCTGATCAGCACCACGGCGATGCCCTGGTCGCGCAAATGGCGGATCAGGTTGAGGACTTCGGCGACCTGACGGACCGAAATCGCCGCCGTCGGCTCGTCCATCAGCACTATCTTGGCCTGCGACAGCATGGTGCGGGCGATCGCCACCGCCTGGCGCTGACCGCCGGACATCTGTTTGACGAGGTCGCGCGGGCGCGTCTCGGATTTGAGCTCGGCGAATATCTGGCCGGCGCGCTTGTACATGGCGGCATAGTCGAGGATACGGAAGGGCCCGACGCCGCGGCGCAGTTCGCGGCCGAGATAGACATTGGCCGCCGCCGTCAAATTATTGCACAGCGCCAGATCCTGGTGGACGATCTCGATGCCGTGCTGGCGGGCCTCGACCGGCTTGTGCAGGATCAGATCCTTGCCGTCCATCTGCATGGTGCCGTGGCTCGGGCGGAAATTGCCGGCGATCATCTTGACCAGCGTCGACTTGCCGGCGCCGTTGTCACCCATCAGGCCGACGACCTGGCCGGGCTCGATCGACAGCGACACGTCGTTCACCGCCTGGATGGCGCCGAAATGCTTCGAGATGTTGGTGAGTTCGAGAACCGCCACCAGCCTTTTGCCTCCCATGTCTGGCCGTCTGTCCCGGAAGGGGCGACGGCTTCGGTTCGCTACCCCAGCTCCTCCCGGAAGCAGCGACGCGGTCATTTACGCAAATGCCTGCATGGGCGTCAATTGTCTGACGAATAAGATTTGGGCAATTGTCGGACGAATGAGATCCCGCCTTTCGGGAAAAATCCGTTTTGTAGGACAAATAGCAATTGACGTTGGCGGCAAGCCGTTATTAGTTGAGCGTCGGAGGAAGATATGCCGGCTTTGACGACGTTGTTTGGCGGCGCAACCGGTAGAGGATTATCGACCGTGCCGGCATCGTTGCCGGGCTGGTCGCATCTGAAAATACTTATCGGCCTGGCCTGACGGCACGAGCGCTTGCTTCTGTCATCTCGCATTCGGCCGATCTGTGTGGCGGGCACGCCGTGTCCGTCTGTTTCCAAGGGAGGACTGACATGAGGAAAACAGTTTTGCTCGCCGCCGTCGCCGCCATGGCGTTGGGCGCCGGGCCGGCTTTGGCCAAGAAGCAGCTCGTCATCGTGGTGAAAGGTCTCGACAATCCGTTCTTCGAGGCGATCCACCAGGGCTGCGAGAAATGGAACAAGGAAAACGCCAGCTCGGAATATGAGTGCTTCTACACCGGTCCGGCGTCGACTTCCGACGAGGCCGGCGAGGCGCAGATCGTGCAGGATATGCTGAGCAAGCCGGACACGGTGGCGATGGCGATTTCGCCGTCCAACGCGCCGCTGATCGCGCAAACGATCAAAAGCGCCAACCCGTCGATCCCGATCATGACCGTCGATGCCGATCTTGCCAAGGAAGACGCAGCACTTCGCAAGACTTATCTCGGCACCGACAACTATCTGATGGGCAAGAAGATCGGCGAATACATAAAGAAGGCCAAGCCGAAGGGCGGCACGATCTGCACCATCGAGGGCAATCCGGCGGCCGACAACATCCTTCGCCGCGCGCAAGGCATGCGTGATGCGCTGTCGGGCAAGGAAGGACTTGCAGCCCTTGCCGGCGAAGGCGGCTGGACGGAAGTGGCGGGCTGTCCGGTGTTCACCAATGACGACGGCGCCAAGGGCGTGCAGGCGATGACCGACATCCTTGCCGCCAACCCCAAGCTCGATGCGTTCGGCATCATGGGCGGCTGGCCGCTGTTCGGCGCGCCGCAGCCCTATCGCGATCTGGTTGGACCGCTGAAGGACAAGCTGGCCAGCAACGACTTCGTCATCGGCGCCGCCGACACGATCGGCGACGAGGTGGCGATCGCGCGGGATGGCCTTGTCACCGCGCTGGTCGGCCAGCGGCCGTTCGAGATGGGCTACAAGGCGCCGTCCGTGATGATCGACCTGGTCGAAGGCAAGAAGGTCGACGATCCGGTGTTCACCGGCCTCGACGAATGCACCAAGGATACGGTCGACACCTGCATCCAGAAGTAGGCGTCTCGATCGGGGCGCCCGTCAACGGGCGCCCCGCCACCTCTGCTGACGAACAGGGACACGCATTTCAGGGGCAGCGGCTCCGGCTTTGGCGCGCCCGTGGTTCGAATTTTCGGCAATGGCATCGGCGCACCCGACAGTTCCTGACCGGAACAGGTACGGCCGACGCATTGGAACGTGGATGCCGGACGAAAAGTCAAACAAGCGAGCCATTCGGACCAAGGCACAGGCCGGCCGCCGTCCGGCCGCCATGCGCCGGCCCGATGCGGCGCACTTTCCCGGTGCCAGCGTGCACGCCTCGCTGGCCAGCGAGATCGGGCTCAGGATCGTGCGCGGCGACTATCCGCCAGGTACCATCCTGCCCAACGAAGCCCAATGGTCGCGAACGTTCAACGTCAGCCGCTCGGCGGTGCGCGAGGCGATCAAGATGCTGATGGCCAAAAGCCTGCTCGCTTCGCGCCCCAAGATCGGCAGTTGGGTCGAACCGAAGGAGCGCTGGAACCTACTCGACCGCGACGTGCTCGCCTGGTACGCGACCGCGCCGGACCGTGAGGTGTTCCTGCGGACGGTACAGGAGTTCCGCCACATCATCGAGCCGGAAGCGAGCGCCTTTGCCGCGGTGCGGCGCAGCGACGAGCAGATGGCCGAGATCAGCCAGGCCTGCCGCGAGATGGGCGAGGCGGCAAGCCTTCAGGAGCGCATCCGGGCCGACACGCGCTTTCATCTTGCCATCCTGCGGGCCTCCGGCAACGATCTGCTGGTGCCGCTCGGCGTGCTCATCGAGTCGGCGCTCGACCATCTCTTCGTCTTCACGACTCAGCAAGTCGGCGACCAACGGCGGGCCCAGAGGCTGCACGAGGCGATCGAGAAGAATATTCGTTTGCAGCGCCCCTCAGCGGCGCGCAACGCCGTGCACAAGCTACTCGCCGATACCGATGAAGGGATCGGAAGAGGGCGAGGGTGATCGACGCTCGCGCTTGGTGATCACCTTTCTATGGACAATGCGTAGCCTTCTGCGGCCTTTCGCAGGCTCCCGGCGTTCGAAGCTCGAAAAGCCAAGCTATTGGCTTTTCATCCGGTGCGCGGACCGCTTCTCACCCTTAAATCGTCTGTTTCTTTCCATCTTTCATCGGCATCAGATCGACACCGTTGACCTTGCCGATATGGGTGGCCAGCATCGGCACGTACTGCTCGGCCGGTCCGGTGGCGTGTGCTCCGGCGAAAGCGTTCTTGGTGGCGTTGCCGAGGGGGTTGGCAATGCCGGCAGAGCCCGCCATCGATTCGAGGTAGGTCAAGTCCTTGAAGGCGTTGGCAATAGTGAATTTGTGGGCGTCGCGGTCGCCCTCCAACGTCCACCGCATGAAGGTCTGGTAGAAGCCGCAATCCATGCGGCCGTTGCGGATGACGCTGTCGAAGCGCTGCGGCGAGATGCCGACCTTCTCGGCCAAGGCCAATGCCTCGGAATAGATCGCCGCATAGCCCAGCGAGACGAAATTGTTGAGCAATTTCATGCGGTGGCCGTCGCCGGTGTCGCCGATATGGACGATACGGCCGGCCCAGGTTTCGATCACCGGTTTGACCCTGGCAAAGACGGCGTCGGGTGCGCCGACCATGGCGTCGAGCGTGCCTTCCCAAGCCTCCTTCGGCGTGCGGCTGAGCGGTGCATCGACATAGTTGACGCCGAGCGCCTTGAGTTCGGCGGCCAGCGCAACGGTCGAGACCGGGTCGGAGGTCGAGCAGTCGACGACGACCGAGCCTTTTCTCAATCCTTCCTTGAGACCGCCGGGGCCTCGAATGATGGCTTCGACCTCACGCGAACCGGTGACGCAGATGAAGACGATCGTCGATGCCGCCGCCACGTCGCGGGAGGTCGCGGCTTCGTGGGCGCCGCGATTAGCCATATCCTCCGCCGGCTTGCGATTCTTGCGGCCGAGAAAGGTCAGGTGATAGCCTTTATCGACGATATTCTTGGCGATGCCATGACCCATCAGGCCAAGGCCGATGAAGCCGATCTTCTCGCTCGGGGCGGTCGTGTTCATTCTGTCTGTCCTGTGTTGCGATTATCGATAATGTCGCCGCTGTTTTAGCCGCAAGCGGTTGCAGAAAGCAATATTGTCTGACAATACACATAATCCTGAGCTTTCGTGGAGACCAGAATAATGAAGCGGATCATGTTTACCGGCGGCAGCGGCAAGGCTGGGCGCCACGTCGTACAATATCTGGTGGAGCAGGGCTGCCAGGTGCTCAACATCGACACCAAGCCGCTCGACAATCCCAAGGTGCGCACGCTGATCACCGACATCACCGACAGCGGGCAGGTGTTCAACGCGCTGTCGAGCTATGCGGGCTTGCATGAATTCGACCCGTCGCTGCGTCCCCAGCCCGTCGACGCCGTGGTGCATTTCGCCGCGATCCCCCGCATCATGATCACGCCCGACAACGAAGTGTTCCGCATCAACGCGCTCGGTACCTACAATGTCATCGAGGCGGCGGTGAAGCTCGGCATCCGCAAGGTGATCATCGCCTCCAGCGAGACGACCTACGGGCTGGTCTTCGCCAACGAGCCGCGCGCGCCGAAATATTTCCCGCTCGACGAAGAATACGACGTCGATCCGATGGACAGCTATGCCCTTTCCAAGGTCGTCAACGAGAAGACGGCACGGGCCTTTGCGCAGCGCGACGGTACCGACATCTATGCATTGCGCATCGGCAACGTCATCGAACCGCACGAATATTCCCTGTTTCCGAAATGGTTCGCCGATCCCGGTTTCCGCAAGCGCATCGCCTGGAGCTATGTCGATGCGCGCGACCTCGGCCAGATCACGCTGCGCGCCATCGAGAAGGATGGGCTCGGCTACCAGGTGTTCAACGCTGCCAATGACGACACGTCGTCGGACCTGCCGACCGCGGAACTGCTGAAGCGCTTCTATCCCGGTGTGCCGGTCAAGGGTGAGCTCGGCGAATTCGAGACGCTGCTGTCCAACCGCAAGGCGCGCGACATGTTGGGCTTTCGGCCGGAACACAGCTGGCGCAAATACGTGAGGATCTCTTGAAAACAGGCCCCGCCGGGGGTTGAGCTGTGCACAGAAGCCGGCTTTGCGGGTGAACCCGCTTGCCGTGCTTGACAGCTTGCTCAATCCGGACTTTCTGGAGCCTATGCGGGACGCGAAGCCGAACAAGGAAAAATCGCCGGCAAAAGCGGCATCGGCCGAGCGTCAGGCCGGCGTTCGCCGCACCGATGCGGCGCGCATTCCGGGTTCCAGCGTGCACACCTCGCTGGCCAGCGAAATCGGGCTCAGGATCGTGCGCGGCGACTATCCGCCCGGCACCATCCTGCCCAACGAAGCCAAATGGTCGGAGACCTTCAGCGTCAGCCGCTCGGCGGTACGCGAGGCGATCAAGATGCTGATGGCCAAAAGCCTGCTCGCCTCGCGCCCGAAGATCGGCAGCTGGGTCGAGCCGAAAGAACGTTGGAATCTGCTCGACCGCGACGTGCTTGCCTGGTACGCGACCTCGCCGGACCGCGAGGTATTTCTGAAGACGGTGCAGGAATTCCGCCACATCATCGAGCCGGAGGCATCCGCCTTTGCCGCCATGCGGCGGACCGACGAGCAGATGGCCGAAATCAGCCAGGCCTGCCGCGAGATGGGCGAGGCACCAAGCCTGCAGGAGCGCACCCGCGCCGACACGCGCTTTCATCTCGCGATCCTGCGGGCGTCTGGCAACGACCTGCTGGTGCCGCTCGGGGTGCTGATCGAATCCGCCTTCGACCATCTCTTCACCTATACGACGCGGGAACTCGACGATTTGCAGCACGCACAGAAGATGCATGAGGCGATCGAGAAGAACATCCGCCTGCAGCGGCCCGACGCGGCGCGTGCCGCGGTGCGCAAGCTGCTCGCCAACACAGACGGCGTGATCAGGTCACGATAAGCCGTTCCAGGAACCCGTCACGCGGCTTGCTGCCTACTCTTCCTTCTCACGTCCGAACGCCGCGCGCAGTTCGTCCTTGGCGTCCTCGAGCACCTTCTTCTGCTTCGCCGGCAGGTTCCTGCCGGCACGGTTGATGTAGAAGTTCAGCATCGACATGGCGGACTGGAACGGTTCGGCCTTGCGCCGGTCGCTGTGTTCGGCCGACCGCTTGAGCGAAGCCGCGATCTTCTTCGGGTCGTGGGATTCGAAGACATGGTCTTCGAGATCCATGGCATTGCTGTGCTCGGTCACCTCAGCCGACCATTTCCGTTTCGCGGTCATGGCAATCTCCTTCGCGTTGAGCCGATTGCAAAACGTCCTTCATCGTCGCACGTTCCGGCGAGCCCGGAACCGGCGAACCCTGGAACCATGGAATTTCCCACGTGGCGCTGCTCGGCGCCGCGAATGCGCCGATAGTGGTGGAAGGACCGTCGGCCGCTAGGCCGCATGACCGCGACAATGGTCAATGTCGATGACGGAATGGGAAACAGCTTGGCCTCGATCTTCTCCTCACCAGCAGCCGGCAATGCGGTCGTCGACAGCTCGCATGCATGGATACGGCTGGCGGTGTCGATGCTTTTGTCAACAGTCGGCGGCGTCGGCATGTGGGCCGTGGTCGTGGTGCTGCCGGCCGTGCAGGCCGAGTTCGGCGTCGACAGGGCCGACGCCGCTCTGCCCTACACCGCGACCATGGTCGGCTTTGCCGCCGGAAACGTTCTGGTCGGGCGCGCCATCGACCGTGTCGGCTACTGGATCCCGGCGCTTGTTTCCTCGATGGCGCTGGTTGCCGGCTTCCTGCTGGCGGCGCTGTCGACCTCGATCCTGCAGTTCACGCTCGCCCAGGGCTTGCTGATCGGGGTCGGTACATCGGCGATCTTCGGGCCGCTGATCGCTGACATCTCGCATTGGTTCAACCGCCGGCGCGGCGTCGCCGTGGCGGCGGCCGCGGCCGGCAGCTATCTCGCCGGAACGATCTGGCCTACCGTCATGCCACCCCTGATGAAGGCGGAAGGCTGGCGCTTCACCTATGTGGCCATCGGCATCTTCTGCCTGGCGACCATGGTGCCGCTGGTGCTGATGCTGCGGCGCGGCGCCCCGATCGCGGCCGCCGGTTCCGCGGGCAGCCGGCTGGTGCAGCCGATCTCGTTGTCGCCGACGGCACTCCAGGTGCTGCTTGTCATTGCTGGTCTTGGCTGCTGCGTGGCGATGTCGATGCCGCAGGTGCATATCGTGGCCTACTGCATGGATCTCGGCTACGGCGTCGCGCATGGCGCCGACATGCTGTCGATCATGATGGCGGCCGGCGTGGTCAGCCGCGTGGCTTCGGGCTTCGTTGCCGACCGCATCGGCGGGGTGAAGACCCTGCTTATCGGCTCGGTGCTGCAATGCCTGTCACTGTTCTTTTACATTCCCTTCGACGGGCTTGCCTCGCTCTACGTCGTTTCGCTGGTCTTCGGCCTGTCGCAGGGTGGCATCGTGCCCTGCTATGCTATCATCGTGCGGGAATACATGCCCGCCAGGGAGGCCGGCCAACGCGTCGGCATTGTCATCATGGCGACCATTTTCGGCATGGCGATCGGCGGCTGGATGTCGGGCTGGATCTACGACCTGACCGGCTCCTACGCCGCCGCATTCCTGAACGGCATCGCCTGGAACCTGCTGAACATCCTGGTGATGGTGCTGGTGCTTTGGAAGGCAAGACGCGGCGCGACGGCGATGGCCTGAGGCAAAGCGGAAGCACTCGCCCGCAAGCGCCTCGGCTTGACAACGGGCCGGGGCTGCGCGACGCCAGAGGCGAGTGGTGCGGCACAGGCTGGTGAAATGGCGACAGCAACGTCGATCGTATTGCGGCAGCGCCTTGGCGGCCACGCACCGCATGGAGCCTGTCCTTGATCAAGCCGCGCTCGCGCCGAGGCGGCGGCCGCCCGACCATATCAGACGTCGCGCGCAAGGCTGGCGTAGGCGCCATCACCGTATCTCGCGCCTTGCGCGAGCCGGAGCGGGTCTCGCAGGACCTGCGCCGCCAGATCCAGGCCGCCGTCGACGAGCTCGGTTATGTGCCGGATCCCAACGCGCGGGCGCTGGCCTCGGCCCGCGCCGAGGTGTTCGGCGTGCTGGTGCCGTCGCTTACCAACAACGTCTTTGCCGAGGTGGTGCGTGGCATCTATGACAGCCTGTCGGATAGCGCCTTCCGCATCCAGCTCGGCAACACCCACTATTCCGGCCTCGAAGAAGAACGGCTGCTGCAGGTGTTCGGGCCGCAAAGGCCGGCGGCGCTGATCGTGGCCGGCATCGACCAGACGCCGGCCTCGCGAAAACTGCTGGAGAATGCAGGCTGCCCGGTGGTGCAGGTCATGGAAACCGGCCCGGATCCGGTCGATATGATGGTCGGCTTCTCGCATCTGGACGGGGGCAGGGCGGCGACTGAGCATCTGCTCGAAGCGGGTTACCGCCGCATCGGATTCATCGGCGCGCGCATGGATCCGCGCTCGCAGCGGCGCTTGGCCGGATACCGCATGGCAGTGGAGAAAGCCGGCCTGTTCGATCCACGACTGATCACCACCACGCCGGTGCCGTCCAGTGTGACGCTGGGACGCGAACTTTTCCGCGACGCGCTGGCCAAGATGCCGACGCTCGACGGCGTATTCTGCAACAATGACGACATCGCGCTAGGCGCGCTGTTCGAGTGTCATCGCGCTTCGATCGGTGTGCCCAAGAGGATCGGCATCGTCGGCTTCAACGATCTCGACATGATGCAGGTGGCGTTTCCCTCCGTCACCAGCATCCGCACGCCCCGCTACGAGATCGGACGGCGGGCAGTGGCCATGGCGCTGGCGGCGATAGGAGGCGAGCCTCCGCAGCAGCGCGTCGTGGATCTCGGTTTCGAACTCATGCGCCGCGAGAGCACGGCGCGCTGAACACGCTTTCGCGATCAAGAGAAAGGGCGCTTTACACACCGCTCATGGTAGCGCTACCGTCGTCGTCGGACAGGAAAGAGAAATGCAACGGTACGGCGCCTGTCTATTATACATAAGCGACAACTAATTCTTGTTTATTATGTATAATATGCTATTTTCCCAGCAACCTGGGAACGACGGGGGAGGAGGCATCGCCTAGACCATTGGCCATCGGAAAGGCAGGTACGGCAAGGCAGGAGGAGCCGGAGCCGACCGTGCGAAATTCACATCGCGAAACCACGTCAGAATTACAAAATGGGAGGATTATCGATGATCAAGTCACTGGTAGGTGGCATCGTTGCCGCCAGCACATTCGTCATGCTCAACTCGGCCGCCATGGCCGCCGGCCCCGAGATCGTGCCGGGCCCGGCCGCCCAAGCCGACTGCTTCGCGCCCTGGAGCGCGGACACGAAATTCTTCAAATATCCCAAAAAGGAAGGCCCATACCGCATCGCCTTCGCCAATGGCTATATCGCCAACACCTGGCGCATCCAGATGGTGCAGACCGCAAAGGCCTATGCCGCCCAGCCGGACGTCAAAGCCAAGATCAAGGAATTCAAGGTCGTCTCGACCGGCGAGGACGTGCCGGCGCAGATCTCGGCGATCAACAACTTCATCGATTCCGGCTATGACGCGATCGTCACCGACGCGCAGAACCCGACTGCCTTCGGCCCGGTCATCAAGCGCGCCAAGCAGGCTGGCATCGTGCTGGTCGCCTTCGACAACATCCTCGACACCAAGGATGCCATCAACGTCAATGTGGACCAGAAGGGCCTCGGCGAATTGTGGGCCAAATGGCTGGTCGCGAAGGTGCCGAATGGCGGCAAGATTCTCGAAGTGCGCGGCGTTGCCGGCACCTCCGTCGATACCGATCGCCACAACGGCATCCACGAGGTGCTCGACGCTTCCGGCAAGAAATGGGACGTCACCGAAGTCGCCGGCAAGTGGGACGACGGCGTGGCACAGAAGGTCACCGCCGACGCGATCGCTACCAACGGGCCATTCGACGGCATCACCGGCCAGGGCGGCGACACCGGCATCGTGCAGGCGATGATCGACGCCAAGCATCCGTTTGTGCCCTTTGGCGGTGAAACCGAAAACGGCTTCCGCAAGTTCTGCGCGGCGCATTCGGCCGACGGGTTGAAGTGCTCTTCCGCGGGCTCGGGCCCGGCCCAGGTCGCCGTCGCCATCAAGACCGCGATTGCAGCGCTCGAAGGCGAAGTGGTGCCGCAAGAGGTGAAGCTGCCGCTGGCGATCGCCGAAGATCCGAACATGAAGGAAGGCACGGATTACTTCCCGAAAGAGTCGGACAATTTCTTCGTCGGCAACTCCTTCCCGACCTGCGGCATCAACTTCAGCGCCCAGGAAATCATGGGTCAGACCAAGGAAAATCAGTAGTTTCCAGTGGATATCGTTTCGGCGCCGCGGCTAAGCCGCGGCGCCGGTTCTTGAATGTTCGAGCGCCCTGGGAGGGTTGATGGACGTTGCGGCTCCGCTCTTGCGCATGGAAGGCATATCGAAGCGCTATGGCGGCGTGCGGGCGCTGGAGAAGGCCGACCTGTCGGTCGAGGCCGGCAGCATCCACGCCATCCTCGGCGAAAACGGCGCCGGCAAGTCGACGCTGATCAAGATCATGGCGGGCGTCGTTGCGCCCGACGAGGGCCGCATGGTGCTGGACGGGCGAGAGGCGACCTTCGCCTCGCCGGGCGCCGCGAACAAGGCCGGCATAGTCTGCATCTTCCAGGAGTTGTCGCTGATTCCCGAACTCAGCGTCGCCGACAACATCGTCATATCCGATCCGCCGAAACGCTTCGGCATGATCGACCGCAAGGCGCAGCGGCGCATCGCCGAGGACGCGCTGGCGCGTGCGGGAGCATCCGACATTCATCCGCTGGCGCTGGTCAAGGACCTGGCGCTGTCACGCCGGCAGATGGTCGAGATCGCCAAGGCATTGGCCAGGAAGCCACGCATCCTGATCCTCGACGAGGCGACCTCGGCACTGACGGCGGCGGATGTGTCGAAGATCTTCGCCGTGCTGAAGCGGCTGCGTTCGGAAGGGCTGGCGCTGCTCTACATCTCGCACCGCATGAACGAGATCGCCGAATTGGCGGACCAGTGCACGGTGTTCCGCAACGGCCGCAATGTCGCCAGCTATCCCGCCGGCTCGAAGAGCGACAGTGAAGTCGTCGAACTGATGATCGGGCGCGAATACAGCCATATCTTCCCGCCCAAGCCGACATTCGCGCCGGCCACCACCGCGCCGGTGCTCGAAGCCCGCAAGCTCTCCTGGACGGATCGCCTGCACAACATCTCGCTGTCGGTCAGGGCAGGCGAGGTGGTCGGCCTCGGCGGCCTCGACGGGCAGGGCCAACGCGAATTGCTGCTCGCTTTCTTCGGCGTCCTGCGTGGCCTTTCCGGCCAGATCCTGGTCGACGGTAAGCCAGTGGGCATCGCCAGCCCCGCCGCCGCACGCGAGAACGGCATCGGCATGGCGCTCATTCCCGAGGATCGCAAGACCGAAGGCCTGATGCTGCCGATGACGGTGCGCGAGAACCTGTCTTTCGCCGCGCTCGACCGGCTGTCGAAAGGCGGCATAATAGACCGCGCCGCCGAGCAGCGGCTTATCGACGACATGGTCGGCCTGCTGGCGATCAAGACGGCCGGCCTCGACATTCCGGTCGGCGCGTTGTCGGGCGGCAACCAGCAGAAGGTCGTCATCGCCAAATGGCTGATGCGCCAGCCGCGCATCATCCTGCTCAACGATCCGACGCGCGGCATCGATGTCGGCACCAAGCAGGAGCTGTATCAGCTGATGCGCAAGCTGGCGGACGCGGGGGCGGCAATCCTGTTCTATTCGACCGACTATGACGAGCTGATCGGCTGCTGCGACCGTGTGCTGGTGCTCTATGACGGGGCGGTCAAGCGCGAATTGGTGGGCGCCGAAATCACCGAACGGGCTCTGATATCAAGCGCGCTCAACATGCCTGGCGGGGATAGCCCGGTGAACCGGGGAGCGAACGCGTGAAAGGGATTTTGGCGTGAAGGATTGGCGCTACTGGTTGGCGGAGCAGCGCGGAACGCTGCTGGCGCTTGGCATCTTCATCGTCATGTTCGTCATCTACACCGCGAACCATCCGGCCGGCTTCACCGCCAATGTCGTGCAGACGGCGGCCAACAAGGGCGTGCTGCTGGCCTTCGTCGCCATGGCGCAGACGCTGGTGGTGATCACCGCGGGCATCGACCTTTCCGTCGGCATGATCTTCCTGTTGACCAACTGCCTGGCCTCGTGGCTGGTGGTGGGCACGCCGGTGCAGACGGCGCTTGGCGTGTTGGCGGTGCTGGCCGTCGGACTGCTGTGCGGGGCGATCAACGGCGCCATCGTCATCTACGGGCGGCTGCAGCCGATCGTCGCCACGATCGCCACCGGCGCGGTCTATTATGGCATCGGGCTTCTACTGCGGCCGTTCCCGGGCGGATCGGTCAACGAGGATCTGGCCGACGCGCTGACGGGCCGTGTGTTTGACGTGGTGCCGGCCAGCATGGTTGTGCTCCTGGCCGTCGTGTTGGTGATCTGGGTGCCGTTCAGCCGTTCGGTGCTTGGCCGCGCGGCCTATGCGGCAGGGTCGTCGGAAATGGCGGCCTACATGTCAGGCGTGCCCATCCGGCGCGGCAAGTTCGCAGCCTATACGCTGGCGGGGCTGCTGGCCTCGATCGGCGGCCTGTTCCTGACGTTCTTCACCTATACGGGCGAAGCGGCCTATGCCAGCGGCAACTCCTACACGTTGTTTTCCATTGCCGCCGTGGTGCTGGGCGGCGTCTCGCTGTTCGGCGGCAAGGGGAGTGCCATCGGCGCGATCTTCGGCGCGCTCGCCTTCCGCACTATCGGCGATCTGTTGTTCGTCTTCGATTTCGATCCGCTGTGGCAGCCGCTGTTCCAGGGCGTTATCCTGCTGATCGCCGTCAGCCTCGGCGCCTTCGCCCTGTTTCGGGTCCGCAACCGGCTGGAGTGGTTCCTGTGAGCGAGACGACATTGGGTGGCCTCGCCGGCCGCATGCCGAAATTCATTCGCCGCGCCGATCCCGCGGTGTTGACGGCCTTTGCCTGCATCGTGGTCCTGCTCCTGCTGGGCAGTCTTTATTCGCGCAGCTTCCTGTCGCCTGAATATCTCTTGCAGCAGCTCAAGGTGGCCTCGTTTCTCGGCGTCATCGCCACCGGCATGATGCTGGTCATCCTGCTCGGCCAGATCGACCTGTCGGTGCCGTGGTCGGTGGCGGCGGGCGCGATGATGGCTTGCGCTGCGGCCGCCTATGGCCCGGCCGGCGTTGCGTTGGCCATTCCATTCGGCATCTTGTGCGGGGTGCTGATCGGCATCGTCAACGGCATCGGCGTCGCCTATTTGCGCATTCCCTCCATGATCATCACGCTCGCCACCAACGCCGTCGCGCAAGGGCTGATGGTGGTCTACACCGGCGGCTTCTCGCCCCAGGATTCGGCCACCGGCGCCATGCGCTACCTGGCTACCGGCTTTGCCATTCCGGGAGTTCCCAACGCGGTCATCATCTGGGCGCTGATCGGCGCCGCGATGGTGTTCGTTCTGACCCGCACCGGCTTTGGCCGCACCGTCTACGGCATCGGCAACCGCGAGCGTGCCGCCTACCTCTCCGGCATCGACACAAGGCGCGTGGTGATGATCGCCTTTGCCGTCTCCGGCGGGCTCTCCGCCTTCGGCGGGGTGCTGCTTGCCGGCTACGCCTCCAAGGCGGCGCAGTCGATGGGCGACGCCTATCTCCTGCCGTCGATCGCGGCCGTCGTGCTGGGCGGCACCTCGATCCTTGGCGGGCGCGGCTCCTATCTCGGCACTGTCGCCGGCGTCATCCTGATCACGCTCCTGCAATCCATACTGTCGGTCATGCAGATGCCGGAGGCGGGTAGGCAGATCATCTACGGCGTCGTCATCGTCGCCATGCTGCTGCTCTACGGCCGCGCGCCGGCAAGCCGCTGACAGTGGACGAAAAGGCTCAGCGGATGGCGGAGGCCGCCCCCGGCTCTGTACCCCCAGCCATTGTGGTTATGGGTGTCGCCGGATGCGGCAAATCGGTCGTCGGTGCAGCGCTGGCAACCGCGCTGGGCGCGGTCTTCATCGAGGGTGACCGTCTTCATCCCCCCGAGAACGTCGCCCGCATGGCAAGCGGTCAGCCGCTTACCGATCAACTGCGCGAAGGCTGGCTCGATGCAATCGGCGAGCGCATCGCAGCGTCGGCCGGTGAGGGGCGGAGCGTGGTCGCTGCCTGCTCGGCGTTGAAGCGAAGCTACCGCGAGCGCCTGCGTGGCATTTGCCGAGACATCGTCTTCCTCTATCTGGAGATCGATCCGGCCATGGCGAGGCTGCGGGTCGCCAGCCGCAAGGGCCATTTCATGCCGGCAAGCCTGGTCGACAGCCAGTTCGCCATTCTCGAGCCGCCGGCGGCGGATGAGCGGGCGCTGACGCTCGATGCGACGCGCCTGATCGCCGACCTCGTAGCCGAGGCGGTGCGCATGAAGCGGCGGTTCTGAACCTTGATCGGCGCCATACCGGCATGCGACTTACGCCGGCAAGTGCGGCGCATGCGCAGGATCTAGATCTGCGACGTCAACTCGACCGGAAAATCATCATTGTCGGCATCGCGCATGGCGGCAAGGCTGCGGTTGTCCAGCACCTCGGCGATTGCCTGGCGCACCTCGAGCATCATGTGCCGGACCTGGCACGTCGCTTCGTCGCAATCCTCGCAGCGCTGATACTGCGTGCGGCTGGCGCATGGGATCGGCGCCAGCGGCCCGTCCAGCACACGCACCACATGGCCGATCTTGATCTCCGAGGCCGGGCGGGCGAGGCGATAGCCGCCTTCCTTGCCTTTGCGGCTCTGGACGAAGCCGGCATTGCGCAGCTCGCCCAGAATGGCATCGAGGAATTTTTTCGGGATGTTGTTGGCGACCGCGATGTCGTTGACGAAGGCCAATTGGCCAGCCGGCAAGCCGGACAGATGCACGAGGGCCTTGAGGCCGTATTTGCCTTTTTTAGTCAGCATGCCCGAGTCAACCCATGAAGCCCCAACAATCCGCATCTGGCGGCTGTTTGTGTGCAAATGATGACGGGGCTTGTGGAGCGCTGCCGTTTCGCGAACAAGCCGATTTGTCGGCACGTTAGGCGCAAACGCGTTGATTCTTCGTAACCTTTTGCGCGGCTGGCGTCGTATTTGCCATATTTTGCCGCAAACGGCGAAAGCCGGCAAAGCGCCGGCTTTCCTGATTTGCTTATCGTAACGTGCTATCGCGCCGCGAAAACCTTATCGGCTGCCATAGGCCTGGTCGAGCAGGCCGCCGGCGGCGAAATGCTCTTTCTGGATGTTGTCCCAGCCGCCGAAGACGTTTTCCACCGTCAGCAGGCGCACGTCCGGGAAGTCGGCCTTGTGTTTGGCGGCGACGGCCGTGTCGCGGGCGCGCAGGCCATTGTCAGCGGCGATGTCCTGCCCTTCGGGCGTATAGAGGAAATCGAGATAGCTTTTGGCCAGATCACGCGTGCCATGTTCGTCGGCGACCTTGTCGACGATCGCCACCGGGAATTCTGCCAGCAGGCTGACGGAAGGCGTGACCTGCTCGAATTTGTCGTCGCCATACTCCTTGCGGATGCCGCGGGTTTCGGATTCGAACGTGATCAGCACGTCACCGATCTCGCGCTGCACGAAAGTGGTGGTGGCTGCGCGCCCGCCCGTGTCGAAGATCGGCACGTTGTTGAACAACTTGGTGATGAATTCCTTCACCTTGGCGTCGTCGCCCTTGAAGGCCTCCTTGGCGTAGGCGGTCGCCGCCAGATAGGTGTAGCGCGCATTGCCCGAGGTTTTCGGGTTGGGGAAGATCACCTGCACGTCGTCGCGCACCAGGTCGTTCCAATCCTTGATGTGCTTGGGGTTGCCCGCCCGCACCAGGAAGGACGGCAGCGAATAGAAGGGCGAGGCGTTGTCGGGAAAATCCTTCTGCCAGTCGGCCGAGACGAGGCCCTTCTTGACCAGGAAGTCGATGTCGGTGACCTGGTTGAAGGTGACGACATCAGCGCCGAGCCCTTCGGCGATGGCGCGTGCCTGAGCCGAGGTGCCGGCATGCGACTGGTCGATGCTCACGCCCGGGTGCTTCTCGATGAATGCCTTGTTGACCTGGACGAACAGTTCGCGGCCGACGTCATAGGAGGCGTTGAGCAGCTTGTCGGCAGACCAGGCTTGGGAAGATGCGAGGAACAGGCCGGCGACGGTGGCGACGCCGAGGAGAAATCGCTTCATGAAATAAGGCTCCGTGTAGTGCTTAATCGCCCGACCATAGCCCTGCGCCACTGGCCCGACGAGGCACCTGCAATGGTTTCGCGGGTGCCGCCGTAAGAAAAAATGTCGTCAAGAGCGCTGTCATTAGAATTCTGTTCCTCCCAACGCTTCCTTACCCTTGCATTGCTGAGCCAGCATGCATGTACAATATGCATATACAAAGGGAGGCAACCATGCCCCGACATCGCCATTCAACAACGCGGCCGTCGAAGGAGGCGAAGCTGTTTCGCAATAACCGCAGCCAGGCGGTGCGCATTCCTGTCGAGTTCGAGCTCCCCGGCGAGAAGGTCCTGATCAGCCGTGAAAGCGACCGCCTTGTCATTGAGCCGATCCGCAAAGCTGGGCTCGGCGCGTTGCTCGCCAATGGGCAAACGAGCCGCCGCTCGGCCCCGAGGGCGATCTTCCCGAAATCAATGATGCGCCGGTCGAATCCGAGGACATTTTTTGATGCGGTTTATGCTGGACACCAACATCATCAGTGACATGATTCGAAATCCGGCTGGCAAAGCGGCCAATGCAGTGGAGCGCGAGGGAGACGACGCCATTTGCACAAGTATCGTGGTTGCCTCGGAATTGCGATATGGCTGTGCCAGGAAGGGATCAACCAAGCTGCTCAAAAAAGTCGAGCAATTGATGGCCGAGATTCCGGTCTTGCCGCTCGATGTGCCGGCGGATGCAGAGTATGGCGCCCTTCGTGCAGAACTGGAGGCCGCCGGCCAACCCATTGACCATACGACCTTTTTATTGCTGCGCACGCCTGCGCTGTGGGCATCACTTTGGTAACGGCCAATACGGGCGAGTTCATGCGAATCCGCAACCTCAAGATCGAGAACTGGCTGGAGTGGTGCTCGGTCTAATATCAAGCAGCCGGAAACAGCTTCCAGCGGCCCGGGCGGAACGCTACCCGGCTCTTCTGTGCCGCGGGGTGGTCGACGGGCAGCTCGATCTCGACGCGCTGGCGTTCGCCGCCGATCTCGAGTTCCACCCGGCGGGTGCCGGCGACGCGGCGGCTGGCGACCACCGTGCCGGCGATGCAGCCAGAGCAGCCGCTCAGCAATTCGACATCGTGCGGGCGGAAGTACAGCCTGGCATTGCCGCTGGCGGCGTCCGGCGCCGACAGCCCGATCGGGCGATCGGCGAGCCAGACCTCGCCATTCTCGACCTTGACGGGAAGCGAGCTCGATTCGCCGATGAAGCCATAGACGAAAGGCGAGTTCGGCCTGTCATAGATGTCGTCGGCGGTGCCGACCTGCTCGATGCGGCCCTGGCTCATCACCACGACGCGGTCGGCAAGCTCCAGCGCCTCTTCCTGGTCGTGGGTGACGAAGACGGTGGTGTGGCCGGTGGCGTCATGGATGTCGCGCAGCCAGCGGCGCAGTTCCCGGCGCACCTGCGCATCGAGCGCGCCGAACGGCTCGTCGAGCAGAAGCACTTTGGGTTCGATCGCCATGGCGCGCGCCAGCGCGACGCGCTGGCGCTGGCCACCGGATAGCTGCGCCGGATAGCGCTTTTCCAGGCCCGAGAGCTGGACCAGGTCGAGCAGTTCGGAGGCGCGGCGGCGGATCTCCTGCGCCGGCGGCCGCGTCGAGCCCTGCCGGACCTTGAGGCCGAAGCCGATATTGTCCAAGACCGTCATGTGCCGGAACAGCGCGTAGTGCTGGAAGACGAAGCCGACATTGCGCTCCTGGATCGATTTGTGCGAGGCGTCCTCGTCGCCGAAGAAGATCTTGCCGCGCGTCGGCCGCTCCAGCCCGGCAATCAGCCGCAGCAGCGTCGTCTTGCCCGAGCCCGACGGCCCCAGCAACGCGATCAGCTCGCCCGACTTGATGTCGAGCGACACGTCATGGAGCGCGGGAAACCGCTCGAACTCCTTGCGCACATTGGCAACGCGAACTTCCATCAACAGTCCCTTTGTAGTGGCTGCATGCCGTTATCCCAAAACCGGTTCCCGCTTTTGGGCGACATGTCTTTTGTTTCATGCATGCCGTTATCCCAAAACCGGTTTCCACTTTTGGGCGACATGCATCAATGTCCACGCGCCGCGGCGATCTCGGCGCCGTAACGCATCTCGAGCAGTGTCTTCAGGACCAGCGTCACCAGCGCCAGGCCGGCCAGCAGCGAGGCGACGGCAAAGGCGCCGACGGCGTTGTATTCATTGTAGAGGATCTCGACATGCAGCGGCATGGTGTTGGTCAGGCCGCGTATGTGGCCCGACACCACCGAGACCGCGCCGAACTCGCCCATGGCGCGCGCATTGCACAAGAGCACGCCGTAAAGCAGCCCCCATTTGACGTTGGGCAGCGTCACATACCAGAAGGCCTGCCAGCCATTGGCGCCGAGCGACAGCGCGGCCTCCTCGTCGCCATTGCCCTGCTCCTGCATCAGCGGGATCAGCTCGCGGGCCACGAAGGGGAAGGTGACGAAGACGGTGGCCAGCACAATGCCGGGCACGGCGAACAGGATGACGATGCCGTGCGCCTTCAGCCAGGCGCCGAGCAGCCCCTGGGCGCCGAACAGAAGCACATAGACCAGGCCCGAGATGACCGGCGAGACCGAGAACGGCAGGTCGATCAGCGTGGTCAGGAAGGCCTTGCCCTTGAACTCGAACTTGGCGATCGCCCAGGCGGCCGAGATGCCGAAGACGACATTGAGCGGCACCGAGATCGCCGCCACCAGCAGCGTCAGCCGGATCGCCGAGCGCGCGTATCGGGATTGCCGAGCGCCTCGGTGTAGGCGCCGACGCCCTTGGCGAAGGCTTCGTTGAAGACGATGATCAGCGGCAACAGCAGGAAGATGCCGAGGAAGGCGAACGCGATCGCCATCAGCACGGCCTGCGCCGGGCGGCTTTCGGTCACCGCCGCCGAGCGGCTGTCGTGATGCGGCTCGTAGGATTTGATCTCCGGATCAGCCATAGCGCTTGCGGCTCCATGTCTGCGCCAGGTTGACGATGAGCAGCATCAGGAACGACAGCGCCAGCATGATCGCGGCGATGGCGGTCGCCGCCGGGTAATTGTACTCCTCCAGCCGGATGACGATCAAAAGCGGCGCGATCTCGGACTTGTAGGGCAGGTTGCCGGCGATGAAGATGACCGAGCCGTATTCGCCGACGCCGCGCGCGAAGGCCAGCGCGAAACCGGTGACGATGGCCGGCGCCAGGCCCGGGAACAGCACCCGGGTGACGATCTGGAAGCGGCTGGCGCCGAGCGTGGCGGCGGCCTCCTCCACCTCCTTGTCGATCTCCTCCATGATCGGCTGCACGGTGCGCACGACGAAGGGCAGGCCGATGAAGACCAGCGCGATGACGATGCCGAGCGGGGTGTAGGCGACCTTGAGCCCAAGCGGCAGCAACAGCTTGCCGATCCAGCCATTGGGCGCGTAGAGCGTGGTCAGCGCGATGCCGGCCACCGCCGTCGGCAGCGCGAAGGGCAGGTCGACCATGGCATCGACGATGCGGCGGCCGGGAAAGCGGTAGCGCACCAGCACCCCCAGGCGACCAGCGTGCCGAAGACGACATTGACGGCGGCCGCGACAAAGGCGGTGCCGAAGCTGATGCGGAGCGCGTTGATGGTGCGCCGGTCGGTGGCGATCGCCCAGAAATCGGTCCAGCCGAGCGCCGCGGAGCGCCAGATCAGCCCCGACAGCGGAATGAGGATGATGAGGGTCAGGTAGGCAAGCGAGAAGCCGAGCGTCAATCCGAAACCCGGAATGACGCTCGGCTGTCGAAACCGCCAACCCGCCCGAGCGGGTGCTGTGATCATATCGTCCTGAATATCGACTGCTTACTGGGGCTTGTAGATCTGGTCGAATATACCACCATCGCCGAAATGGTAAGGCTGTGCTTTCTTCCAGCCGCCGAATTGTGGGTCGTCGATGGTGACCAGCTTGATCGGCGGTAGCTTGGCCAGGTCCTCTGCCGACACCAGATCGGGCTTGGCCGGACGATAGTGGTTCTTGGCGATGATCGTCTGCGCTTCCTTGGAATAGAGCCAGCCCAGATAGGCTTCGGCGACCTTGCGCGTGCCCTTGGCATCGACATTGGCGTCGACCAAAGCGACCGGCGGCTCGGCTAGGATCGAGGTCGGGGGATAGACGATATCGAAATTTTCGGCACCGAACTCGTCGAGCGCTAGATAGGCCTCGTTTTCCCAGGCAATCAGCACGTCGCCCAGGCCCTTTTGCGCGAAGGTCACCGTCGAGCCGCGCGCACCGGTATCGAGCACCGGAGCGTTGGCATAGAGCTTGCCGACGAACTCCTTCGTCTTGGCCTCGTCGCCACCGTCATTGGCGTTGGCATAAGCCCAGGCGGCGAGATAGTTCCAGCGTGCGCCGCCCGATGTCTTCGGGTTGGGCGTAATCACCTGGACGCCGTCCTTGACCAGGTCGTTCCAGTCGTGGATGCCCTTGGGGTTTCCTTTGCGGACGAGGAAGATGATGGTCGAGGTGTAGGGTGCCGAATTGTTCTCGAATTTCGTGCGCCAGTCCGGATTGATCTTTTTCGACTTGGAGACGATGGCGTTGATATCGCCTTCGAGCGCCAGCGTCACCACGTCGGCGTCGAGGCCGTCGATCACGGCCCGGGCCTGTGCGCCCGATCCACCGTGCGACTGCTGTATGGTGACCGTTTCCCCTGTCTCGGCTTTCCAGTGAGCGGCGAAGGCCTCGTCATAAGCCTTGTAGAGCTCGCGTGTCGGATCGTACGACACGTTGAGAATGGTGGTATCGGCGAACGCGAAACCGAGCGTGCCGAACTGGACAGACGTGGCGACCAGTGCGCCGAGCAGTCTCCTGAAACGAGGTTTGGTCATTTCTGCCTCCGTTGAACCCACGTCAAATCTACCGAATTGGTAGAATTTAGATGCATTAAATGTTGCCTTTTTTGTCGTTTTGGAGAAAATCTTGGACCTGATTTCGCGGTGCGGAGAAACATTTTCCCTCAAACGTCCCCTTGGCGAATCCCCATCGACCTATCTAGGAACAAGCGGTGCCGAAGCAAGGCTGTGGCATTTGGTCGGCACGCTATCCGGCTGGACTGGGAAATCGAAGCGCTGCTTGGCGGAGGGATCGTGGTTCAGCGTGAAGGTGCCGCCATTCGCGTGCATAGTTCTTGAATCCGGCCGAGTGCATCGCGCCGAGCAGCAGCTTGCGGTTTGCCGTCGCTTCGCTTGCGGTACAGGAAAATTGTCCGTTCCGGCGTAACGGATATCCTGGCGGATCGAGGGGCCGGCAACGCGGACGAAGTCGGCGGGCAGGGCGTCGGCGCGGGCTGGGAGGAGATTGCGGGTAAAGGAACTGGCGTCGCGAGTATTGTCGCGAGGCGCCGTACCTCAGGCGAAGAAGCGCAATCCCCTGAATCGCTTGCGCAATCTTATTCAACAAACACCTTCACACTTGCCGCGCGTCCCGCCGCATCGATTACGGTCAAGGTCGAGTAGCCGGTGCCGTCCGGTTGCCATGTCGCGGTGCGCCGGCGGTCGATGCCGGTCAGCGGCTTGCCGTTGGCCAGCCAGCGGAACGGCGCGCGCCCGCCTTGCAGCTTCAGTACCAGCGGCGAGGCGTCGGCCGAGTTGGTGGCGAGATCGACGCGGGCGCCGTCGGGCGGAAAGATAATGGTCGGCGCGGGCTCTGTGGGGGTCGAGGCCTGAACCAGGCCGTCGGACCCGGCGCCGAAGCGGGCAAGCGTCACAGGCAGGTCGTTACGTCGAGGAGTGAAGGCGCCGGGGGGCTTTCCCGGCAGCGGCACGGTGGCGAGACCCGAGCGGACAAAGCCCTCGAACAGAATTGGGGCTGCCGACACATAGCCGGACAGGCCAGGCACCGCGCCTGCATCGGCCCGGCCGACCCAGACGCCCAGCACGTAACGGCCGTCGAAGCCGACCGACCAGGCATCGCGGTAGCCATAGGAGGTGCCGGTCTTGTAGGCGATGCCGCGCTGCAATGCACCCTCGGGCGGCTTGACGCCCGACAGAATGTCCATGATTTGCCAGCTCGCCTGGTCATCGAGGATGGTCGCGGTGGTGCGCTCGGCATCGACCGGCTCGGTGCCATCATGCAGCGTGTGCGTCTTGCCGCCATTGGCGAGCCCTGTATAGAGCTGGACGAGATCGCGCAGCGTAATCCCAACGCCGCCAAGGCCGATGGCCAGGCCCGGCGCCTCGTTGACCGGCAGGATCGGGTTTACCCCAGCCTGGCGGAATCGGGCCGTCAGCCGCGCGGGACCGACCGCGTCGAGCACGCGGATCGCCGGCACGTTGAGCGACAGTTGCAGCGCCTCGCGGATGCTGACGTCGCCCTGATAGCCCATATCGAAATTCTTCGGCCGGTAGCCGCCGAAATCGGCCGGGCTGTCCTCGATCAGCATTTCCTGCGCCACCAGTCCCTGTTCGAAGGCAAGACCGTAGATGAATGGCTTCAGCGTCGAGCCCGGCGAACGCACGACCTTGGTCATGTCGATCCAGCCGGAGCGGCTGGCGTCGAAGAAATTGGCCGAGCCGACTTCGCCCAGAATATCGCCGGTGCGGGAATCGGCCAGCACCATGGCGACGGAGAGACGCGCCCCAAGCTTGGCGGCGGCGTCGCGCGCTACCTGTTCCAGCCCTTCCTGGACGCTCTTGCGGATCGTCAGCTTGAGCGGCTGGCCGGGAACCGCCTTGGGCAGCATCGCATAGGCGGCGTGCGCGGCGAGCGCCGGCAAGCTACGGCGCAGGCCAGACACATCGTCGAGCGCGGCGCGCGCGGCCTCGCGTTCGCCAAGCAGGCCAGCCGAGGCCATGCGGGACAGCACGCGGTCGCGGGCGGCGTGCGCGATCGCGAGGTTGCGGTCGGGCCGGCGCTTCTCCGGCAGCTGCGGCAGGGCGACGAGAAGCGCGGCTTCCGAGACGGTGAGCCGCTTCGGCTCCTTACCGAAATAGGCGAGCGAAGCGGCGCGCACGCCTTCGAGATTGCCGCCATAGGGCGCCAGCGTCAGATAGCGTTCGAGGATCTCGTGCTTGGACAGCCGCCGCTCGATCTGGATGGCGCGCAGCATCTGCTTGAGCTTGGAGCCGAGGCTGCGGCTGTCGCGCGGCTCGATCAGGCGGGCGAGTTGCATCGACAGCGTCGAGCCGCCGGACACGATGTGGCCACTGGTGGCGAACTGGCCGGCGGCGCGGGCAAGCGCCAGCACATCGACGCCTTCATGGTTCCAGAAGCGCTTGTCCTCATAGGTGACCAACATGTCGACGAACTGCTTGTCGACCTGGTCGAGGCGGGTTTCGAGCCGCCAATAGCCGTCAGGCGTGGCGAAGGCGCGCAAAAGCTGGCCGTCGCGGTCCTGGACTTCCGTCGAGACGGTAAGCTTTTCAGGAAGCGGAGGCGGGAAGGCGCGGTCGAGCTGCCACAGGGTAGCGGCGGAAACAGCAATAACAGCCACCAAGGAGGTGCTAGCGATAGCCGCGCGGCGCAGGAATTTTCTTGAGGGCATGGCGCTGCCCCTCATCCGCCTGCCGGCACCTTCTCCCCGCATAGTGGCGGGGAGAAGGGAGCTGTCGCAATCGTCGGCGCCTTTTCTGTAACGTTGAAAATTGGCGAAAGCCTTGGTGCAGGCCCCTTTCTCCCCGTCACTAAACGGGGAGAAGGTGCCGGCAGGGCAATGAGGGGCAGCGCAAACTTCACGTTCATGTCCGCCGCGACACCTTACGGCGCCTTGACCTCCATCATGCCGGTGGCGGTACGGGCCGAATATTGCGGCCGGTACATATCCTCCACCGTTGCGGCCGGATGGGCGTAGATGCCCGGCGTCACGGCGCGCACGACATAGGCGAGCGTCAGATTGTGGTCGTGGTCGCCGTCGCTGGGGTTGAAGGCGGCGACGAAACGGTCGTCGCGGAATTCCAGATGCGCGGCGTCGGTCTGCGCCAGCCAGGAGAAGTTCGACAATTGCGCGCTGGAGACCAGGCCGGGATTGTCGATCTCGAAGCCGGCCGGCAAAAGGTCGGTAATCAAAAGGCGCGAAGGCCAGTTGTTCTGTTCGTTGACCTTGAGCACGACGACATAGCGTTCGTTCTGGGTTGCCTCCGTCACATTGGCTTCGGTGCCGTCGAGCTTGTAGTAGGTGCGCTCGATAGTGAAGCCGTCACCTCCCGCCGGCAAGGGCTGTACCGGCGACGCCACGGTGGTGACGACGGCCTGCAGCGGGGTCTTGCCGGTGTTGGCGATGGTGAGCGGGCTGTCGGCCAGATCGCTGCCGTTGACCTGGCTGGAATAGCCGCCGGAATGCGGCGCGCCATTGACGGAAAGCGTGATCGAATCATTGCCTTCCTTCAGTGCCCGGGCCGCCAGCAGCATCCAGGATTCATCCTGGGTGCTGGTCCAGCGGACCTCGGCGCGTTGTTTGGTCACCAGCTTGATCAATTCCGGCACGATCGTCGGCGCCGGTTTTGATTCCGCCGCCAGCGCCAGCATCGCGGCGCCGTCCCGCAGCGCCGAGCCATAGTCCGACCGATAATAGTCATAGTCCGTGCTCGACTTGGCGAGCCGCAGCGCCGTCTGGAAGGTCGCTTCCGAACGCTGGGCGTCGCCATAGAGCGCCAGGCTCGCCGCCAGCTGGGCGACAGCCATCGGGCTGGTGAAGGCCTCGAGCTGGGTGTCCGCGTAATAGCGCAGATCGCCGATCGAGGCCTTCTTGTTGCGGGCGAGCACATAGAGCGCGTAGGCGATCTCGCTGCCGCGGTCCTGGACGTCCTGATCGTACCCAAGCGAGTTCTGAAGATTGCCCAGTGCCTGGTTCATGGCGAGCGCCGGCACGTCGTATTTCTGCTCGCGCGCCCTGGTCAGGAAGTCGGTGACATAGGCGTCGAGCCACAGATCGCCGGAGCCCGGGCCCCACAGGCCGAAGCTGCCGCCCGAAGCCTGGTAGCTCAGCACCTTGTAGATCGCGTCCTGGATGCGGCCACGCAGCTCGGGATCGCTCTCCATGCCGACGCCCGAGGCCATTTCGTTGACATAGAGCAGGGGCATCGCCCGGCTGGTGGTCTGCTCGGCGCAGCCATAGGGATAGCGGTCGAGCGTCATCAGGAGCGAAGGCACATCGAAGGCCGCCGCCTGCGAAACGCCGACACTGACCGAAGCGCCGTCGAGCAGGCTTGCCGCCAAAAGCTCCTTGTCGACGCGCAGCGCGCCGCCATTGCCCTTGAGGTCGACCACCAAGCGGGTGGTGACCGGCAATTGCGCCGGACGCACCGGCACGTAGAGCGTCTGCTCGACCTTGGTGCCGTCGGCGTGCGCCAGCTTGATGGTGAGCGAGGCATTGCCTGCCGTCTGTGCGATCAGCGGCACGGTCAGGGTCTGGCGCTTGCCCTGCGCCAGCGTCAGTTTCTGGGGCAGGGGCTTGTCGCCCGTCGAGAGGTCCCCCGTCGTGTCGATCGACAGCGCATAGTCGCCGGCCGGACCGTCGGTGTCCGCAATGTCGAGCCGCATGACGGCGGCGTCGCCGGGCGCCAGGAAGCGCGGCAGGCCGGCGGTGATCACCACCGGATCGCGCACGATCACGTCCGACTGGGCGTGGCCGACCGCTTCCTTGGTCCAGGCGACGGCCATGACGCGAACCGTGCCGTTGAACTGCGGAATATCGAAGTCGACGCGTGCTTTGCCGTCGGCATCGAGCTGCACCGGGCCGGAGAAGAAGGCGACCAGCTTTTCGGTCGGCGGACTGCCCTGCGCCTGCATGTTGGCGCCGTCGCCGCCGGTCCTGAGCTTGCCCATAGTACCGAGAGAGCCGTCGATCAGGCCGCCGTAGAGATCACGGATTTCCATGCCCAGCATGCGCTGGCCGAAAAACCAATTCTCAGGATCCGGCGCCTTGTAGTTGGTCAGGTTGAGGATGCCGACATCGACGGCGGCGACAGTGACATAGGCGTTGCTGCCGGGCTCTACGCCGGCGACCGCGACCGGGATCGACAGCTGCTGGCGCGGCATGGTCTTGTCCGGCGGGGTAAGGGTGACGGCGAGCTTCTTCGAGCCCGGATCGACCTTCAGCCATTTCACGCCGATGGCGCGGGCCGGCATGCGGCTTTCCTGCGCGTCGCCAGGCCGGAACAGGGTTGCCGTAACATAGGCGCCGGCGCCCCAGTCGTCGCCGACCGGGATGTCGACCGTGCCGCCGCCGGCCGGCACCGACGCCGTGACGGTCTTCAACAGCTTGTCGGAACCGATGTTGACCAGAAGTTCGCCGGCAAAGTGCGGCGAGACCTTGAGCCTGGCCACTTCGCCGGCGGCATAATTGTCCTTGTCGAGGGCGATCTCGAGACCATCAGGCGTTTCGGTAGTGGTGGAGGAGACATACCAGCCGCCATCGAACTCATAACTGGTCGCGGGTCCTTCCGGATCCGCTGTCTCGACCTCGAGCCGGTAGCGGCCCCAGTCGACCGGGATCGACACTGTCGCCTCGCCGTCGGCGCCAAGGTCGACTTGGCCATTGGCGATCGATTTGGTGAAGGTGACGGGTTCGTAATTCCATGAGTTGTTGGAGCGGTACCACTGGTAATTGCGCTCGACCTTGACCAGCGACCATTGCGCACCTTTCAGCGCCTCGCGCTGGCCGTCGGGGTCGACGGCGATCAGGCTGAATTTCGCCGTGCCGCCCTGCGGCACTTCATCATCGGCAAAGTCCGGCCGGATGCCGATCATGTGGCCTTGCGGGCGGATGCCGATATTAAGCGAGCGCTCGATTGCGCGGCCGCCGGTCTCACGCATACGGACCGTCACCTTGGCGTCGATGAGCTTCGTGGTCGACGGCAGTTGCTCGACGGAGACCGGGAAGGTCGCCTTGCCATCCTCGCCGACCACCGGAAGATCGGTGAACGGGATGACGGTCGGTTCCGACGACTGCTCGTCGGCAAGGCCAAAGGAATAGCCGTTGAAGCGGTCCCAGTCACGCGCGGTCGACAGGGTCAGTTCGCCTTCGAGCGCGAGGCCAGCAGCCGGTGCGCCATAGAGAAAGCGGCCGTCGACGGTGATGTTGGCGGTTTCGCCCTGCGCGATCTCCTGCTTGTCGGCCTTCATGTCGAATTCGATGCGGTCCGGCACGAAATCCTCGACCAGGAACATCTGGCTGGCGACGGCCGGTTGCTTGGGATCGGTATAGATCGATACCGACCAGGTGCCGCGCATGGCGTTTGGCTGGAGCGGCAGATCGACGGCGTGCCCGCCGGCTGACGCGCCATCGCTGACGACGCGGCGATCCTCGACGCCGTCCGGGCGCGAGAAGATGAAGGTCAGCGGCAGGTTCTCGACCGCCTTGGCGGCGCCGTCACGGGCAAGAGCCGCAACATGCACCTCCTCGCCGGCGCGGTAGATGCCGCGCTCGGTCCAGGCGTAGATATCGAGCGCGCCCGGCGCTGCGCGTCCAGTGACGCCGCGGTCGGACAGGTCGAAACCGGCGCGGGCCATGTCGAGGAAGACAAAGTCGTTATCGCCCTGCCTGGCCATCAGCACGGCCGGCACCATGCCGCCGTCGCCGCGTGTTAGGCCGGGATTGAACACGGCATGACCATCGGCATCCGAAGTCGCGGTGCCGAGGATCTCGTTGTTGCGGGCAACCAGCGTCAGTTCGGCGCCCGCTATCGGCTTGGCGCTGCCCAGCGAACGGGCATAGACATTGAGCCCGTCCTGACCGGTATAGGTCGAGAGGCCGATGTCGGAAACGACGAACCATTGCGTGGCCATCGAGTTGTAGTCGTCGCTCTTCTCGCTGACAGCCTGGGCAGTCAGCACATAGACGCCGGGCTTGCGCCGCGGCAGCGCCTCGTCGACCGGGAAGGAGGTGGTGACCTCCTTGTTCAGGTCGTTGGCGATGTCGAGCTGGCCTTCCCAGACCGGCTCGCCCATCTGCTCGGAAATGTTTGAGATGTCGTAGCTGTCGAGCTGATGCAGGAACTGGTAGCCGGACAGAAGCTGGGCCAGCGAGCGGTCGCCGATGCGATAGAGCTTCATCTCGGCGGCGTTCATGTTGACAGTGACGACGGGGATGCCGCGGCGCGCGCCGGCCGGCAGCACGAAGCTGTCGCCGGTGAAGCGGGCCGAAGGCGCACGGTCCTGCACATAGATCGACAGCACGACGGGCGCGGCGGTCACTTCGCCGATGGCGGCCGGCAGGCCGGCGCGGAAGGTCACGTCATAATGCTGGCCGTGTTCCAGTCCTTCGACGCAAATCTGCTTGTCCTTGGCTTCAACGCCTTTGGGCGGCTGCTTGTCGACGGTGACGAATTGTGCGTAATCGACGCCGGTCTTGACCAGTTCCTCGGAGAATTGGGCGCAGATGCGCGGGGCGCTGGTGTCGGCATCGACGGTGTGGTCGATGACGCGGAAACCCTTGCGAGCCTTGAGATCGGAATAGTCGGCCTGGACCGCAGGCGAAGGTACCAGGGCAAGGCTGGCTTCATAGGCCTGCAGGGCGGGGCGATAGAGGTCGCGCTTGTCGAGGCCGGAGCCGATGAGCGCCAGCGTCTCCGCCCGCGTCCTGGCTGTACGCAGGAGCTTGTAGGCATTGAAGGCGGCCGACGTACCGTTTGCCGGCAAGGTGGAGGCCTCGGATGTGTTGGCCGCCGGCTGCACGGCAAGCGTTTCGCGCGCCAGGTTGAGCCAGAGCTGGCCATCGTCGGGCATGACAGAGACCGCGGCCTCGTATTTCTGCACGGCAGTGCGATGATCGCCGGTGAGCACCGCCTGCTCGGCCGCCGTGGTCAGCGCGGCCATGCCCTCGGTCGGCCTGTCATAGGCCGGGCCGAGCAGCCGGTTACGGTATTGCTGGGCCTGGTCAGCCATCCAGTTGGGGAAGAAGGCGAGTTCCGGCGGTGCGCCGATGTCGGGGTCGCCGTCGATATTGACGACCTTGCCCGCGACCGCGCCGTTGAAGGGCTTCAACTGGTTATAATCGGATTTGAGGAAGCACCATTTGGCCTTGGTGTTATAGGTGAAGGCGCGGCAGGCGGGATCGCCCAGGCAGGTGGTCTTGCATTGATCGAGCGTGACGTTCTGGTCGGACCGGAGGTCGAAACCGAAATAGTCGGAATTGTCGGTCGTTGCGACTCGCCGTGCTTCGGCCGCTTGCGCGACGTTACCCCAGGCCAAGACATTGGCCCAGGCGAAGAAGAGAAGGATCAGGAAAGACAGACGACGAGCCGCGCGCATTGCCATAACACCCTCCAGACAATTTGCAGACGTCCGGGCATGTTCAAGCTTCACTCAGGCTTGTCAACATGAGGACGCGGCAGGGTTCCGCCTGCCAACGGTTTCCTTTCCGGCCAACAGCCGGTAGTACCTCCATAGGACAGGGGATCACGCATTCTTGCGGCAATGCAAAAGGTGTGAATTCCAAGCCCGTCCTATTTCAGACAATTGGATTGTGGCCCCTTTACGAGCGCTTCAGAACTTCATTCCAATTTTAGGTTTGTAAAGTAGGTTGTCTTAATGCCGGCGTATGAAAGGCAGATGTCAGGGGGTACCGAGCCAAAGCGCGTGCTTTCGCGCGCGCTGCTTCTGGCCGTGATCTGCTGCTCGCTGATCGCCGGGCTGGGACCGGCGGCCGCCTTCGAAATCTTCGGCATCAAGCTGTGGGGCTCATCGAGCGATGAGGATGCCGACATCGTCGATCCGATGCGCTACGCCGTGACCATCTCCGCGCCCGACGCCGACAAGGACCTGGTAAAAAAGCTCGAAAACGCCTCGGCGCTGAAGAGCGACGAAGACCATCCCGTCTCCGGCTCGCTCGGTCTGATGGCCAAGGCGCGCAGCGATCGAGAACAGCTTGTGGCGGCGCTCTACGCCGATGCCCGCTACGAAGGCGTCGTCACCATCACCATCGAGGGCAAGCCGCTGGACGAATTGCCGCCGGACGCCGAATTCAAGGGTCCGCAGCCCATTCCCGTGGCCGTCAACATCGCCGCGGGTCCCAAATTCACCCTCGGCGATATCCGGCTGGAGGGTGACGCCGCTGGACTGATGAGCGCCGATTACGGCCTGATATCAGGCGGCGACGCTGGGTCTGGCGCGGTGCTCAAGGCCGAGGCGCTGATCGTGCGCACGCTGAAGGAGCAGGGCAGGCCGCTGGCCGAGGTGACCAGCAGGCACATCGTCGCCGACCATGACACGTCGACCCTCGACGTGACGCTGACGGTTGCTGCCGGGCCAGTCGCCGGCTATGGCGCGACCACGGTGGAAGGCACCGAGAAGGTCGACCGCGACTTCACCGAATACATGACCGGGCTGAAACGTGGCCGGCAATACTCGCCTCAGGAGATCGACGATGCGCGCGACAGGCTGCTGGCGCTCGAGGTCTTCAACAGCGTGACTTTCAAGGAGGCCGACAAGCTCGATGCCGAGGGCAACATTCCGATCGGTGTCCAGGTCAGCGAGCGCAAGCCGCGTTATTTCGGGCTGGGCGGCACCTTCTCGAATACGGAAGGGCTGGGGCTGGAGGGGTATTGGGGCCATCGCAACCTGTTCGGCCGGGCCGAGAAGCTGCGCATCGACGGAGCCATCAGCGGCATCGGCAGCAATGACCTGTCCGAATTGAACTACAATGCCGGCATCATGTTCGAGAAACCCGGCGTGATCGGGCCGGCATCTAAATTCTTCGCCGGCATCAAGACCGTGCTCGAACATCCCGACGCCTACGACCATTTCTCGGTCAAGGGCAACACCGGCCTGTCCTATGAACTGACCAAGAACCAAACCGTGTCGGCCGAGGTCGCGCTCGACTATTCACGCATCCACGATTCCTTTGGCAAACATAAATACCTGATCGCCAGCATCCCGCTGCAATATGTCTATGACAACAGGGACGTCAGGCTGAACCCGACCAAGGGTTTCAGGTTGCTGGCCTATGCCGAGCCGAGCTACGACATATTGAGCGGTGCCGCCTTCCTCAAGCTGAAGGGCGAGGGATCGGCCTATCAGTCGCTGGATACCGCTTCGAAATTCGTGCTGGCGGAACGTGTCGCACTTGGCTCGATCGTCGGCACCAGCCTGCAGAACGTGCCTGCCGACCGGCGTTTCTATTCCGGCGGCGGCGGCTCGGTGCGCGGCTATGCCTATCAGGGCATCGGCCCCAAGGATTTCACCGGCCAGCCGATCGGCGGCCTGTCCTTCTTCGAGACCTCGGTTGAAATGCGTATCGCCATCACCGACACGATCGGCATCGTGCCGTTCGTCGATGCCGGCACGGTATCGACCAAGTCGTTCCCCGATTTTTCCGACGTCAAGGTGGGCGCCGGCGTCGGCTTGCGCTATGTGACGCCATTCGGGCCGCTGCGTATCGACGCCGCCGTGCCGCTCAACCGCGACCCAGGCGACCCTCATTTCGGCATCTATGCCGGCATTGGTCAAGCGTTTTGAACATGAAGACGGTCTGGCGCATCCTTCGCATTTTTCTCTACACGCTGCTGATCGTGGTAGCAGGCGCCATCGGCGCGCTTTTCGTGCTGACCAAGACCGAGCGTGGACGCGACAATCTCGCCGGCATCATTTCGCGCCTGGCCTCGAGCGACGAGCGTAAGGTCACCGTCAGCGGCATCGACGGTATCTGGTCGGGCGCGCTCAGTGTCGACCATGTCGTACTGGAGGACCGCGAGGGCGCCTGGCTGGTGGCGCGCAAGGTGGCCATCGACTGGTCGCCGCTGGCACTGTTGTCCAAAAACTTCAGCGCCGACCGCATCGCGGCGGAGCGCATCGAACTTGCGCGTCTGCCGGTGGCCGGCACGCAGCAGCCGGCGCAAGGCGGCGCGACGACGCTGCCGGTTTCCATTGATATCAAGCAGATCGACTTGCCGGAAGTCGCGCTTGGCCAACAACTGGCCGGCAGCGGCATCGCCGAACTCGCCGCCAAGGCCTCGGTGAAGGCCGACGCCGCACCGCTGTCGGTCGAGACGGTGCTCAACATTACCCGCCATGACGGCAAACAGGGCAATGTCGACGCGCAGATCCATTTCGCGCCAGCGGACAACAAGCTCGACCTCAACCTCAAGGCGTCGGAACCGGCCGGCGGCATCATCGCCAATCTGCTCAATCTGCCGGATACGCCGCCGGTCGACATCGTCGTCTCGGGCACCGGCCCGCTGGCCAACTGGAGTGGCGTCGGTACCTTCCTTGTCGATCATCGGATCGTAACCCAGCTCACCGGCCGCCATCAGCTCACCGACAAGGGTAACTATCTCGAAGCCAAGGGCGACGGCGATTTCGCCCGCTTCCTGCCGGAGAACCTGAAACCATTGTTTGCCGGTAAGACCAGCTTCGATATGGCGGGCACCGCCACGACGGCGGGCGGGATCAGTGTCGACCGGGCCAACATCGACAGTGATGCCGTGCACGGCACCGCGACCGGTATCGTCGATCCCGCCGGAGCCAGCGATCTTTCGGTCGAACTCGCCGCCAAGGGGCCACCCGTGGTGGTTAGCGTCGGCAGCAAGGCGCAGCCGATCACGCTGGCGATCAAGAATGCCACCGCCCGGGCGTTCGGCGACGGCAAGGCGCCGGTCGTCGATATCGGCGCCTCCTTCGTTTCGATCGTCGTCGGCGGGACGCGGCTAGACGACCTGGCGGCGCAGATACACTCCGACGGGTTCGACATCCAGAACCGCACCGGGCCGGTTACCGTCAAGCTTGGGGCCGGTGGCCTGAAAACCGACGTCGCGACGCTGGCGCCGCTGGTCACTGGCAAGGTCGATGTCGGCCTGGCTGGTTCCCTCAGCAAGGACGCCATTGTCATCGATCAGGGCACGCTCCGGTCCGATGCGCTCAATGCCTCGCTGACGGCGACCGTGGCGCTCGCCGACCTGTCGATGCAGCTCAAGATGAATGCCGATGCCGTGGCGACCGCCTTCCCGCAGCAGATCGCCTCGGTGCTCGGCGGGCGGGTGAAGTTCTCGGCCACAGCGTCGCGCGATCCGCAGGGCTCGTTCGCCGCCAACTCGATCGAACTCACGTCCGGTTCGCTCAGCGCCAGCGGTACCGCCAGCATGCAAGGTACCGACATCCTGGCCGATATCAAAGGCAGGCTGGGGGATGTTTCGGTGCTGTCGCCGACGGTCGGCGTCCCGGTCGAGGGCGGTGTCGATTTCGCCCTGTCGGCAAGCGGCGCTATGACCGCGCCGGATTTCACGGTTTCCGCCAACAGCGATAGCCTGACGGCCTCGGGCCGCACGGTGAAGTCGATCAAGCTGACCGCGAGCGGCAAGGCCGACATTGCTAGCCCTTCCGCCAATGTTTCGCTGACCGGCGCCGTCAACGACCAGCCGCTCGACATCAAGGCGGCGCTGGTGACGAGCGAAGGCAAGCGCTCGATCAATGGCTTTGCGGTGTCGCTGGGTGACAACAAGGTGTCGGGCGATCTGGCACTGGATGACAAGTTCATGCCGCTGGGCACGCTCATTCTTTCTGCGCCTGCAATCGATCAGCTTGCGGCGCTGGCCGGCCAGGCGGTGACCGGCGACATCAACGGCACCATTCGCTTTGCCAAGAGTGGCGACGTGCCCTCCGTTGCCATTGACGCGAAGAGCACGTCGATCGCGCGCGGCGAGGTGACGGCCAGCACAATCGCCGTCAATGCCTTGATTGCCAACTATCTCAAGGCGCCGGCGATTTCAGGCTCGATCAAGGCCGATGCTGTGACGTCGGGGACCACCCAAGTCGGCGGCATCATCGTCGATCTGAAGCGCGACGGAGACTGGACGAATTTTTCCGGCGGCGCCACCGTATCCGGCATTCCAGCGAAGGCGGCGGGGCGCGTGAAGATCGCCGATGGCGTCACCAGCGTCGAGATCGCCTCGGGCGAGGCTACGATTCGCGGCATCAAGGCGGCAATTGCCGAGCCATCTATGCTCAGTATCGCCGATGGCACCACCAGCATCGAAAAATTAGCGCTCGATGTCGGCGGCGGCTCGGTGGCGCTGTCCGGTACCGCCGGCCAGACGCTCGATCTCGCGGCAAAGGTCTCCGCCTTGCCGGCTGCCCTTGCCAACGGCTTTTCGCCCGGCCTCGATGCCGCTGGAACGCTTGATGGCAGCGCTGAGGTAACGGGCTCGCCGTCGGCTCCGGACGTCCGGTTCAATGTGCAACTGGCCGGTGTCGAAACAAGCCAAACCCGCCAGACTGGGCTTGGGCAGCTCGCAGTCGACGCGGCCGGCCGCTACACCATGGCCGGCGGCGTCGTCCTCGATCACGCGACGCTCTCCGGTGACAAGGTTTCCGGTCAAGCTGCCGGCACGATCAATCCGAACGGCGCCAGCGATTTCGCCCTTGACCTCGTCTCATCCGGTCCAAGTCTGCCGCTCACGGTCGGAAGCGCCGAGAGTCCCATCAAGATCGAGGTCCGGTCGCTGTCGGCAAAGGTGGCGGGCGAGAGCACGCGGGCCCGATTGGATATGTCCGCGATCCTGCCCTCGATCGCGACGAGACCGGCGAAGGTGGACGGACTGAGCCTGGCATTGCACTCGGATGCGTTCGATCTGAAGAACCGCGCCGGGCCGGTTTCGGGCACAGTTTCGGTGGATAGGGTTGGGCTCGACAATCCCACGATCGCGCCGCTGATCGCCGGCAAGGTCACGGCCGCGCTCAGCGGGCGCCTGTCAGCCGACGCTGTCGCCATCGACAGCGGCTCGCTCAAAAGCGACGCGCTCAACAGCCAGGTCGCCGGCCTGGTGTCGCTGCGTGACGGCGCCATCGACCTCAAGCTGAAGGCGGATGCTCCATCGTCGGCCCTGCCGGCCGCAGCACGCGGCATGCTTGGCGAACGGGCGCAGTTGAGCGCCACGCTGAAGCGCGAGCCCAACGGTAATATCGCCATAGGCGGATTGACGCTGGCCTCCGGCGCGCTGACCGCACAGGGGCAGGCGAGCCTTGCCGACAATACGCTGGCCGCCGACATCAAGGGCGTGCTGGGCGATGTTTCGCTGCTGTCGAAGGATGCCAAAGGCGCCATCGCCTTTGCGCTGAATGCGCAGGGCCCGGCGACCGCGCCAGATCTGTCGCTGACCGTCGACAGCGACAAGCTTTCGGTGGCGTCGCGCGAGATCACCGGGCTCAGACTAACCGCCACCGGCAAAGCCGACGCGGCCAAGCCGGCGGCCAATGTGCAGCTGACAGGCAATGTCGCGGGCCAACCCTTGCAAGGCAGTGCGGTGCTGGCGACCGCGGACGGCAAGAGCGCCATCAATGGCCTGCTTTTGTCGCTGGGCCAAAACAGGATTTCCGGCGACCTGGCGCTGGACGACAAGTTCATACCCGAAGGCACGATCTCTCTCGACCTGCCCGATATAGGACCGCTTGCCGCATTGGCGCTGGAAAAAGCGGAAGGCGATGTGCGCGGCACGATTGCGTTCTCGAAGAACGGTGCCGCACCGCAGGTCGCCATCAAGGCTACGACCGCCTCGGTCACGCGCGGCGATCTTCAGGCGAAGGCCGTGTCGATCGACGCATTGATCGCCAATTACCTCGCCGCTCCGGTCATCTCCGGAAAAATCCATGCCGACACCGTCACGTCGGGCGGCACGGTGATCAGCGGCATCGATGTCGACCTGAAGCGTGACGGCGACTGGACCGGCTTTTCCGGCGGCGCGACGGTGAAAGGAATTCCGGCGAGGGCCGCGGGCCGCGTGAAGGCGGCAAACGGCACGACGACCATAGAGCTTGCTTCCGGCGAGGCGACCGTCCAAGGCATAAAGGCTGCCATCGCGCAGGCTTCGACCGTCACCATCGCCAATGGCACGACGACGCTGGACAGGCTGGTGCTCAACCTGGGCGGCGGCACGGCGACGGTGACCGGCGAGATCGGGCAGGCGCTCGACATCAACGCGGCGCTGGCGCGGGTGCCGATCTCGCTTGCCAACAGTTTTTCGCGGGGTCTCGATGCCGCCGGTTCGATTTCGGGCACGGTGAAGGTCACCGGGGCACCAGCCAGCCCCAGTGCGGCGTTCAACCTCGACGCTGCCGGCGTCCAGACCTCCCAGACCCGCGGCGCGGGGGTCGGTGCGGTGAGTGTCTCTTCCTCCGGCACCTTTGCCGGCAACAAGCTGACCTTCAACGCCAATGTCAGCGATGGGGCCGGCCTTGGTCTCAAGGGCGGCGGCACGGTGACGACATCAGGCACGCCGGCGCTCGCGCTCGACTTCAATGGCGCCGTGCCGTTCGGAATCCTCAGTCAGAAGCTCGCCGCGCAAGGCCTGTCGCTGACGGGGACCGCGAGTGTCAATGTGCAGGTACGCGGCCCCGCTACATCGCCGGTCATCGGCGGCAGCATCAGCACGTCGGGCGCCCGCCTGCTCGACGCGCGTTCCGGGCTTGCGGTCAACGACATCGCAGCCGAAATTTCCATCGGCAATGGCGTCGCCAGGATCAACCGGCTGACCGGGACGCTGTCGACGCGCGGCAGCCTGTCGGCCAGCGGCACGGTCGGTATCAATCCGGCGCAGGGGTTCCCGGCCGATCTGTCGATCAAGCTCACCGACGGCCGCTACACCGATGGGCGGGTGGTCACCGCCAATCTTGGCGGCGACCTGACGATCAAAGGACCGCTGACGTCGGCGCCGGTGATTGCCGGCACCGTCAACCTTGCCAAGACCGTGATCACCGTTCCGGACAAATTGCCGGGTTCGCTTTCGGCGCTCGATGTCAAACACAAGAACGCGCCCGGCGCGGTCAGGGCGCAGGACAAAGCACTGCGCCCGGCCACGACCAGCGGCAAGACGGGTGGCAGCGGTCTTGTGCTGGATGTCACGGTCAACGCGCCGAACCAGATCTTCATCCAGGGCAGGGGCGTGGACGCCGAACTCGGCGGCTCGCTCAGGCTGACCGGTCCGGCCTCATCGCCGCAAGCGGTCGGCACTTTCACGCTGCAACGGGGGCGGCTGTCGATTCTCGGCAAGCGGCTGACCTTCACCGAGGGCACGGTCGGCTTTTCTGGCTCGCTGGTGCCCTATCTCAACCTGACCGCGACAACGACCACGAGCAGCACCACCGTCACCATCGTGGTGTCGGGCGAGGCGACCAATCCGAAATTCACCTTCACCTCGGTGCCGGCGCTGCCCGAGGACGAGGTGCTGGCGCAACTGATCTTCGGGCGGTCCATGTCGAACCTGTCGCCGCTGCAGATCGCGCAACTGGCCGAAGCCGCCGGGCAACTCGCCGGTGTCGGCGGCTCGACGTCGCTGCTGGAAAACCTGCGCAGCGCGATCGGCGTCGACGATCTCGATGTCACCACCGACGAAAAGGGCGGCACGGCGGTTTCTGCCGGCAAGTACCTCAACGACCGCACCTATGTGACGATCCAGAAAGGCGACAAGCCGGGCTCGGGCAAGGCCACGATCGACCTCAACGTCGGACGCGGCGTCAAACTGCGCGGCGAGGCGACGGATGCCGGCGAAGCCAAGGGGGGCATCTTCTACGAGAAGGAATATTGAAGCGGAGACTTGGGCTGGCCCTCATCCTGGCGAGGGCTGGTCCTGTCGCAAACCGTGCCAATGTCTCAGTTTAATCGCCTGAAGAGATTTAGTGGAAATCCGTCGCGCACTAGCAATTTTGCGCCAAGACTGTCGCTATCACGCGAACCGCTCCCCCTCCAAAGTTGCACATTCGTCATATGTTCCCAACCATGCCGTCTTTGACATCATGGCCTGGATGCGGAATGTTAATCGGCGGAAAGCCAACAATGGGAGTTAGTCATGACAATCTACAAGAGTAATGGCGATAGCGTTCCGGATCACATCCTGGCCATGGCCGAAGAAGCCAAGTCGGGTAAGGTCGATCGCCGCGAATTCCTCGCGCTTGCCAGCGTCTTCGGCGCTTCGACGGCCATGGCCTATGGCCTTCTGGGGCTCGCCGCCCCGACGCCGGCCAAGGCCGAGGACGTGCAGGGTAAGAAAGGCGGCGTGCTCAAGGTGGCAATGTCGGTCAAGGATCCCAAGGATCCGCGCACGGCCGACTGGTCGGAAATCTCCAATGCCGAGAGGCAGGCGCTCGAGCCGCTGGTGAAATACACCCACCAGTACACATTCGCGCCCTATCTCCTGGAAAGCTGGGACATCAATGACGACGCCACCGAGTACACGCTGCATGTGCGGCCGGGCGTCGAATGGAACAATGGTGACAAGTTCACCGCCGACGACGTGATCTACAATTTCACCCGCTGGGCCGACAAGGCCGCGGAAGGCAACTCCATGCCGGGCCGTCTCGGCAGCCTCGTCGATGACAAGACCAAGAAATTGCGCGAAGGGTCGGTCATCAAGGTCGACGACATGACCGTCAAGCTGAAGCTCACCAAACCCGATATCGCCATCATCCCCAACCTGACCGATTATCCGGCACTGGTGGTGCACAAGAGCTTCGACGAGAAGGGCGCCAACTTCAAGAACTGCCCGATCGGTACGGGTCCGTTCGAGCTCGTCTCCTACGACGTCGGCCAGAAGGTCGTCTACAAGCGCCGCGAGACCGGCAAGTGGTGGCAGGGCGAAGCCTTCCTCGATGGCGTCGAGTTCATCGATTACGGCACCGATCCGGCCGCAACGGTTTCGGCCTTCGAATCGGGCGAAGTTCAGACCAACCATGAGACGACCGCCGACTACGTCAAGATCATCGCAGACGTCGGCGCACCGCCTTCCGAGGTCGTGACCGCCGCCACCGTGGTGTCGCGCTTCAACGTCAACGCCAAGCCTTATGGCGACCAGAAAGTGCGTCAGGCGATGTGTCTGGCCGTCGACAACTCGGTGGTGCTGCAGCTCGGCTACGGCAATGCCGGCACGCCGGCCGAGAACCACCATGTCGCGCCGATCCATCCCGAATATGTCGAGCTGCCCAAAATCAAGCGCGACATCGCCAAGGCCAAGCAGATGCTGACGGAAGCCGGCGTGATCGATTTCGAACACGAGCTGATCAGCAACGACGAGGACTACCACAAGAACACCACGGACGCGATCGCGGCCCAACTGCGCGAGGCTGGCATCAAGGTGAAGCGCACCGTGCTGCCGAGCTCGACCTTCTGGAACGACTGGACGAAATATCCGTTCTCGGAAACCAACTGGAACATGCGTCCACTTGGCATCCAGGTCATCGCCATCGCCTACCGCTCGGGTGAAGCCTGGAACGAGACGGCCTACGCCAATCCGGACTTCGACAAGAAGGTCAACGAGGCGCTCGGGATCGCCGACGCGGAGAAGCGCAAGGTGGTGATGAAGGACATCGAGCAGATGCTGCAGGATTCCGGCATCATCATCCAGCCTTACTGGCGCAAGCTCTACATCAACATCAAGCCCGAGGTGAAGAACCACTCGATGCACCCCACCTACGAGCACGACTTCGGCAAGGTCTGGCTCGATCAGGCGTGACCCACAGCCTGTCGGGAGCGGGGCGCCAGCGCCTTTCGCTCCCGCGGCATCGCCGCCGTTGCATTGGATGCAGCGGCGGCGTGACGTCACAAGGTTTTTGATACAGGGTTGAACCTATCTGACCCCAACCCGGCCGGCAGGGGGGTACAATGTTCTCATTCATCGCCAGACGCATCGGCACGATACTGCTCACGATGCTGTGCCTGACGCTGGTCGTCTTCTTCCTCGTCAATCTGGAACCCAACCTGAAGAAGCTGGCGATCAGCCAGACCGAGATGCACACCTCGGCCGAACAGCTGGAGAGCTGGCTGGTCAATCATGGCTACCGGCAGAACTTTTTCGTGCGCTACGGCCAATGGCTGGGCGTCGTGCCCAAGCAGCCGGTAACCGATCCGGCGACCGGTAAGCCGGCGCAGCGCTTCTCCTTCTGCAATGATCCGGCCGAGCCGAAGTTCTCCGGCGTGCTCCAGGGTGATTTCGGCTGCTCGACCAAATTCAAGACCACGGTGGGCGCCAAGCTGTTCCCTGCGCTCGGCGCCACGGGCATCCTGATGTTCTGTGTGCTGGCGGTGATGGTGCCGGTCTCGCTGCTGATCGGCATCCTGGCCGGCATGCGCGAGGGGTCGCGCACCGACCGGGTGCTGTCGGTCGCCTCGATCGCCTCGACGGCGACGCCCGAATACGTATCGGGCGTCATCTTTACCGTCATCTTCGCCTCCTGGCTTGGCTGGCTGAACGGATCCGCCGCATCGGCAAGCCAGGGCATCACCTTCTATAACTTCACGCTGCCGGTGATCACGCTGGCCATCTACGGCATCGGCTACATCGCGCGCATGACGCGTGCCTCGATGGTCGAGGTGATGACGCAGCAATATATCCGCACCGCCCGGCTGAAGGGTCTTTCCTTCAAAAGCGTGGTGGTCAAGCACGCGCTGCGCAACGCTCTGATCGCGCCCTTCACCGTGATCATGCTGCAGTTTCCGTGGCTGCTCACCGGCGTCGTCATCGTCGAGGTGATGTTCCGATATCAGGGCTTCGGCTACACACTGGTCGAGGCCGCCGGCAACAACGACATCGACCTTTTGCTCGGCTGCTCGCTGGTCTCGGTGTTCATCGTCCTGATCACGCAGCTCATTTCCGATGTCGGCTACGCGTTCCTCAATCCGCGCATTCGGGTCCAGTAGGGGAGACGGCGCATGCAAGCCCAATATATTGGCGCCTCCACCGTCGTCCTTGAAGTGCTCTGGCGCTTCTGGCCGGTCTGGCTCGCGCTTCTCATCGTCATGGGCGCGAGCTTCCTCTACAAGAAGAAGCTGGCTCTCTACGGCCAACTGTTCGACAGCGGCGTCGGCATAGCGGGGGTGGCCATCTGCCTGTTCTGGCTGTTCACGGCGATCTTCGCCTCGACCATCTCGCCTTTCGATCCGCTCGGCCAGATTCCCATCATGAAGGATACACTGCCCGGAGCCATCGAACCGCAATCGGGCCTCGCCTATCTGTTCGGTGGCGACAAGCTCGCCCGCGATGTCTTTTCACGCATGGTCTATGGCAGCCAGATCGTCCTGATCATCGCGCCGGCGGCGACCGGCTTCGCGCTTATGGTCGGCATCACGCTCGGCCTGCCGGCCGGCTATTACGGCGGCAAGATCGATACCGTTTTGTCGTTCCTGGCCAATCTCGTGCTGGCCTTCCCGGTTATCCTGCTGTTCTACCTCCTAGTGACGCCGGGCATCATGGACACGCCGATCCCCTACGCGCTGGCCGGCGTTTTCTTCCTGTTCCCGATCATTTTCTTCTGCGTGCTGTTCTGGACGCGCTACAAGAACCGTTCCGACCGGATCTACATCCTGCTCGGACTGACGCTGGTGGTCGGCGGCTGGATCTATGCCGGCCTGGTGTTCGATGCCGACCCGCTGAAGATCGTGCATATCGATCCCAACCAGCTCAACATCTTCGTGGCGGTGGTGTTCGCCTCCAGCCCGGGCGTGTTCCGCATCGTGCGTGGCCTGACCATGGATATCAAGACGCGGGACTATGTGGCGGCGGCCCAGACGCGCGGTGAATCGCCATGGTACATCATGCTGTGGGAGATCCTGCCCAATGCGCGCGGACCGCTGATCGTCGATGCCTGCCTGCGCATCGGCTACACCACCATCCTGCTCGGCACGCTGGGCTATTTCGGCCTCGGGTTGGCGCCGGAAAGTCCCGACTGGGGCACGGCGATCAAGGATGCCAGCCGGCTGCTGCGTTCCTTTATCCACCCGGCACTGCCGCCGACGATCGCGCTGATGTCGTTCGTGCTGGGGCTAAACCTGCTCGCCGATTCCCTGCGCGAGCAATCGATGAAGGATTGATGGCGGGGTCCTCGACCCTACTTGCCCGGAAAACCAAGGATTGGAGCGACCCATGAACGAGGCAGTTCGAAATCCGGCCAGGCCGAACAATGGGCCGATCATCGAGATCGAGAACCTGTCGATCTCCTTCTTCACCCGCAAAGGCGAGATACCGGCCGTGATGGATTTTTCCTGCACGGTCATGCCCGGCGAGGCGATGGGCATTGTCGGCGAATCCGGCTGCGGCAAGTCGACCGTGTCGCTCGGCATCATGCGCGACCTCTCCAACATCGGGAAGATTGTCGGCGGCAAGATCAAGTTCCAGGGCAAGGACATGGGCGAGCTCTCCGAGGAGGAGCTGCGCAGCATCCGCGGCAACAAGATCGCCATGATTTATCAGGAGCCGATGGCGAGCCTGAACCCGGCGATGAAGATCGGCCAGCAGCTAATGGAAGTGCCGCTGATCCACGACAAGGTGTCGAAGGAAGAGGCCTATAAACGTGCGCTCGAAATGGTGCGCTCAGTGAAGCTTCCCGATCCGGAACGCATGATGCGCTCCTATCCGCACCAGCTTTCCGGCGGCCAGCAGCAGCGCATCGTCATCGCCATGGCGCTGCTGTCGAAGCCGGCGTTGCTTCTCCTCGACGAGCCGACGACGGCGCTCGACGTGACGGTGGAGGCGGGCATCGTCGAACTGGTCAAGGGGCTGGGCGAGAAGTTCGGCACCTCGATGATCTTCGTGTCGCACAATCTTGGCCTGATCCTGGAGACCTGCGACCGCATCACGGTGATGTATTCGGGCGAGGCCGTCGAGACCGGCAAGATCAAGGACGTGTTCGACCGGATGCGCCATCCCTATACGCAGGGCCTTTTCCGCTCGATTCCGCTGCCGGGCGCCGACAAGAACTCGCGGCCGCTGATCTCGATCCCCGGCCAGCTGCCCCTGCCGCATGAAAGGCCGAAGGGCTGTAATTTCGGTCCACGCTGCCACCATTTCGTCGAGGGCGTCTGCAACGCCGCCGAAATCCCGATGATCGAAGTCGCGGGACATGAAGGTCATTTCTCGCGCTGCGTGCGGTTCAACGAAATTGATTGGGACGCCCTGCCGCCCGGCGCCAAAAAGGTCAATGAGAAGGTCGTGCCTGGCGCACCGGTACTCAAGATCGAGGACTTGAGAAAATACTACAAGGTTGGCGGCAGCGAGGTGTTCGGCTCAAGCGAGGGCCGCGTCGTCAAGGCCAACGAGACGATTTCGTTTACGGCGCGCGAATCCGAAACCGTCGCCATTGTCGGCGAATCCGGGTGCGGAAAATCGACGCTGGCCAAAGTACTGCTCGGGCTCGAGACGGCGAGCTCCGGCAAGGTCACGCTCGCCAACAAGGAAATCCAGTCGACCGGCATCGAGAGCCGCAGCGTCGACACGGTGTCGTCGATCCAGATGGTGTTCCAGAACCCGTTCGATACGCTCAACCCCAGCCATTCGGTCGGCTCGCAGATCATCCGCACACTGGAAAAATTCAACGTCGGCAAGACCGTCGCCGACCGGCGCAAGCGCATGCTGGAATTGCTTGACCTGGTGAAGCTGCCGCGCGCCTTCGAGAGCCGCAAGCCGCGCCAGCTTTCGGGTGGCCAGAAGCAGCGCATCGGCGTGGCGCGCGCCTTTGCCGGCGATGCCAAGGTGGTGGTGGCCGACGAGCCGGTCTCGGCGCTCGACGTGTCGGTGCAGGCGGCGGTGACCGAGCTGCTGATGGACATCCAGCGCAAGAACAAGACGACGATGCTGTTCATCAGCCACGATTTGTCGGTCGTGCGCTATATCGCCGACCGGGTCGTCGTCATGTATCTCGGCTATATCGTCGAGCAAGGTACGACCGACCAGATCTTCGCGCCGCCCTATCATCCCTACACCGAGGCACTGCTTTCGGCGATCCCGATCGCCGACACCAGCGTGGTCAAGAAGCACATCGTGCTGGAGGGCGACATACCCTCGGCGATGAACCCGCCGACAGGCTGCCCGTTCCAGACGCGCTGCGGCTACAAGAGACTGGTGCCGGATAATCTCTGCGAAACCAAGGTGCCGCCGGTAAAGAACCTGGGCGGCGGGCACATGAGCCTGTGCTGGCTCTCGGACGACGTTCTGGCGACGATGGAGCCAGTGATCAAGTTCGACAAGCAGCATGCCGACCATGAGGGCGTGCCGGACGACGCGCCGCATGGGGCCGGCCCGGGCTTTGCCGGTCAGCCACCCAACCGACCACATGGCAAGACCGCCAGTGCGGAAGCCAGCGCGGTGGGAGAGGACGCCGAGGAGACAGAAGCCGTGTGGCGAGCCCGCCGCCACGAGGTGCGCGACGAGGTCTCCGAAACAGGTGCACCGGCGACCGATGCCAACGCGACCTCCGCGCCTTTCACGCCGAGAACGCTCGGCGAGGGCCGCCAGGCAGAGAATGCGCGTGTCGCACCAATTAGCGGCCGTGCGGCCAGACCAGGCGCGGCGCGTGATGGCGCGGCCGACAGGAACCGACCCGCCGGCATCTCCAAGCCTGCCAAGCCGGACGACTTGAAATTGATATCCGGCGTGGGTCCGAAGACGGAAGCCATCCTCAATGGCCTCGGTATCTTCACCTACGCTCAAATTGCCTCGTGGAAGAAGGCCGAACGGGAGTGGGTCGACGACCATTTGAGATTCCAGGGCCGCATCGAGCGCGAGGACTGGGTCAAGCAGGCGAAGGCGCTCGCCAAGGGCGGCGAGGCGGAATACATCAAGGTGTTCGGCAGGAAGCCGCGCTGACAGGCGCTGTCGTTGTAGCGGGAGCCCTTTAGCTGCCGCACTGCCTTAGCTGTTCGGCATAGTCGCGGGCCATCTTGTCGGTGGCCCGGGCATAGCTCTGGACGCCGGAATCGCCACGATTGCCGCGGCCATAGGCGGTCCAGCCGAGATAGTAGGCAAGGTAGAGATTGTAGGTGTCGTTGCGGGCGACGCCGTAGGTATCCGCTGTCTTGGAATGGTACCAGCCGACGAAATCGACGGCGTCGGCGAATTTGGTCCGGCGCGCCGCCCAGTTGCCGGTTTCGCTCTGATATTGCGACCAGGTGCCGTCCAGCGCCTGCGAGAAGCCGGTGGCCGACGAGACGTGCTTCCATGGGATGAAACCGAGCAGTTTGGTGCGTGGCGGCCGGGCGTTGCTCTTGAATCCCGATTCCTTGCGCACGGTCGCCATCAGCACGGGGACGGGCACGCCGTATTTCTGCTCGGCGCGTTCGGCGGCCGACTGCCAATTGTCGAACCAGCCGTCATTCTGGTCGAAGACGGCGCAGACATTGTTGATGTGGCTGGGGGCCGTCGCACAGGCCGAAAGTGCCAGCAGCATACCAACCGCTACAATTTTACTAAAACTCGACCTACGCATCGGCAGAGCAATAGGCTCAAATCATAAAGGGAATCTTGCTGCCCTCGTTAACGGGCCGCCGATGCGGGCGCTTCAGAAAAATGCCATATTGATCACCCGACATATCTTGTCGCTTTTCATAAATCGATGTTTCGAAAATGCCGCCTCGGTTAAAATCGCGCCCGCAAACGGCGTATTTCTGACAGCTGGCGCGGTTTGCCGAGGCTTTGATGCCTGGCATGAACGAACCAAGACGCAAGCGCGGCGCCGAGCGCACCAGCAACCGGGGACCAGGGCCTATCCCGCAGCTGCCGGCGAGGCGGGTGACCAATCCTTATCCGCCGATGGCCTTGCTGTCGCCCGACCAGATCGAGGCGATCCACCAGGCGTCGATCCACATATTGGAGAATTTCGGCATCGAGGTGATGAGCCCGCGGGCGCTCTCGCTGTTCGAGCAGGCCGGTGCCAGCGTGGACCACGCGTCCGCGAACGTGCGCATTGACCGCGGCATGGTCGACGAGGCGCTGAAGACGACGCGGTCCAATTATTCCCTTACACCGCGCAATCCGGCCAACGCCGTTCATCTCGGCGGCAACACAATCAATTTCACGCTCGTTGCGGGGCCGCCCAATGTGCACGACATGGCGCGGGGCCGCCGCCCCGGCAATTTGCGCGACTATGCGGACCTGACCCGGCTGGCACAGCATTTCAACTGCGTGCACATGCTCGGCAACCAGGTCTGCGCGCCGGTCGAATTGCCGGCCAATTCGCGCCATCTCGACACCTATTTCACCAATCTGACGCTGACCGACAAAAGCTTCCATGTCTCGGCGATCGGCCGGGGCAGGGCGCTGGACGGGATCGAGATGATGGCGATCGCGCGCGGGCTGACGCTGGACCAGTTGCGCGACGATCCCGGCATCGCCACCATCATCTCGGTCAACTCGCCGCGCCGTTTCGACGAGATGATGGCCGAGGGGCTGATGACGATGGCCGAATTCGGCCAGTCTGTGGCAGTGACGCCGTTCACGCTGATGGGCGCGATGAGCCCGGTGACGCTGGCCGGTGCGCTCGCGCAGCAGAATGCGGAAGCACTGTTCGGCGTAGTCCTGACGCAACTTGTACGTCCGGGCGCGCCGGTCATGTATGGCGCCTTTACCTCCAATGTCGACATGAAGTCGGGCGCGCCGGCCTTCGGCACGCCTGAAAACACCAAGGCCAACATCGCGTCGGGGCAATTGGCACGGCGTTACGGGCTGCCCTACCGGACAACGCCGGGCTCGGCCTCCAACGCCGCCGATGCGCAAGGCGCTTACGAGACGTTGATGGCGCTGTGGGGCGCTGTGCTCGGCCACGGCAACCTCGTCTATCACGCCGCCGGCTGGCAGGAGGGCGGGCTGACGGCGTCGTTCGAGAAATTCATCATCGACGTCGAAATGATCCAGCACATGATGGAGTTTTTGCGCCCGATCGTGGTCGACGAGGCCGAGCTTGCCGTCGAGGCGCTGGGCGCGGTGCCGACCGGCGGCCATTTCTTCGGCGAGCCGCACACGCTGGAACGTTATGCGACGGCCTTCTATCAGCCGATGCTTTCGAACTGGCAGAATTTTGAAGCCTGGCAGGAAGCCGGCGGCCTCGACGCAACCGCGCGCGCCACGCGGTTGTGGAAGAAGGCGCTCGAAGACTATGTCGAGCCGCCGATGGACGTCACCGTGCGCGAAGCGCTGGAGGCCTACGTGACCAAGCGCAAGGAAGCGATTGGGGCGGGCGAGCCGTGATGCGCCACGAACGTCCCGTTTTGAATCATCTAGCCCATCCAACTCACTGATATCAGAGAAGAACCCATGAAATCGCATGCAAAGGTCGTGGTCATTGGCGGCGGGGTTGTCGGGTGTTCCGTGCTGTTCCATCTCGCCCGCCATAGCTGGACCGACGTCGTGCTTCTGGAGCGAGACGAGCTGACTTCAGGCTCGACGTGGCACGCGGCCGGCGGCATGCACACGATCAATGGCGATCCCAACGTCGCCAAGCTGCAGAAATACACGATCAACCTCTACAAGGAGATCGAGGAGCTTTCCGGCCAGGCGACCGGCGTGCATCTGACCGGCGGCGTGCTGCTGGCGGCGACCGAGGCACGGCTCGACTGGCTGCGTGGCGTCGTCGCCAAGGGTCGCTATCTCGGCATCGATCTCGAAGAAATCTCGCCGAAAGAAGCGGCCGAACTGATGCCTCTGCTCGACCCCAAGCAGTTCGTCGGCGCTGTCCGCAACAAGGAGGACGGCCATCTCGATCCCTCCGGCGTCACCCATGCCTATGCCAAGGCTGCGCGTAAGCTGGGCGCCGAGGTCGAGCGCTTCACCAAGGTCGAGGACATCGTGCGGCGTCCCGACGGGCTGTGGCGCGTCATCACAAACAAGGGCGAGGTCGTGGCCGAGCATGTCGTCAACGCCGGTGGCCTTTGGGCGCGCGAGGTCGGCCGCATGGTCGGGCTCGAACTGCCGGTGCTGGCCATGGAGCACATGTACCTGATCACCGAGGACATGCCGGAGGTCGCCGCCTGGAACGCCAAGACCGGCACCGAGATCATCCACGCCGTCGATTTCGACGGCGAGCTCTATCTGCGCCAGGAGCGCGGCGGCATGCTGATGGGCACCTATGAGAAGGCCAACAAGGCATGGTCCGAGCACCAGACGCCGTGGAATTTCGGCCATGAATTGCTGGAGCCGGACATCGACCGCATCGCGCCGTCGCTGGAAGTCGGCTTCCGGCATTTCCCGGCCTTTCAGAACACCGGCATCAAGCAGATCATCAACGGACCCTTCACCTTCGCGCCTGACGGCAACCCGCTGGTCGGGCCGGTGCGCGGTTTGCCGGGCTTCTGGGTGGCCTGCGGCGTCATGGCCGGTTTCAGCCAGGGCGGCGGCGTTGGGCTCGCGCTGTCCAACTGGATGATCGAGGGCGATCCCGGCGCCGACATCTGGGCCATGGACGTGTCGCGCTATGGCGACTGGGCGACGATGGCCTACACCAACGCTAAGGTGCGCGAGAACTATTCCAGGCGCTTTTCGATACGCTTCCCCAATGAGGAATTGCCCGCCGGACGGCCGCTGAAGACCACGCCGGTCTATGACCTGCTGTCGGCCAAGGGCGCGCAATGGGGCGTGTCCTATGGGCTGGAAGTCCCGCTCTGGTACGCGCCCGAAGGCGTCAAGGACGAGTTCTCGTGGCGTCGCTCGAGCGATTTCGCGCATGTCGGCAGGGAGGTTGCAAACGTTCGCGGGGGCGTCGGCCTCGCCGAGATTTCGAATTTCGCCAAATACGGCGTGACAGGCGAGGGTGCTGCCGCATGGCTCGACCGGCTGCTCGCCTGCAAGCTGCCGAGGCCAGGCCGCATGACGCTGGCGCCTATGCTGAAGGAGGACGGCAAGCTCATCGGCGATTTCACGCTGGCCAATCTCGGCGGCGAGGAGTGGTTCATCGCCGGTTCCGGCATTGCCGAGCAGTACCATATGCGCTGGTTCGAAGAGCATCTGCCCGCTGATGGTTCTGTCCGCATCGAGGCTTCGGGCGCGAAACTCACCGGCCTTGCCGTCGCCGGGCCGAAGGCGCGGGACGTGCTGGCCAAGGTCACGCGGACGGATGTCTCGAACGCCGCCTTTCCCTTCATGGCCATCGGCAAGATGGATATCGGCATGGCGCCGTGCCTGGTAGGCCGCGTCAGCTACACCGGTGATCTCGGCTATGAAATCTGGGTGGCGCCGGAATATCAGCGCGCGGCGTTCCAGGCGCTGATGGCGGCGGGCGAGGAGTTCGGCATTGGTCTGTTCGGCTCCCGTGCGCTGAACGCACTGCGGCTGGAAAAGAACTATGGCTCGTGGGCGCGCGAATACCGGCCGATCTACGGACCGCTGGAGGCAGGGCTCGATCGCTTTGTCGCCTATGGCAAGGAAGCCGATTTCATAGGCAAGACCGGGGCGTTGGCAGAGCGCAGGCAGGGCGGCAAGCTCAGGCTGCGCGCCTTCATCGTCGAGGCTGCCGACGCCGATGTCATCGCCGACGAGCCGATCTGGTTCGGCGGCACGGTGCGTGGCTGGGTGACGTCAGGCGGCTATGCGCATCATTCAAGGAAATCGGTGGCCATGGGCTACGTGCCGAAGGAGATCGCCGAGGAGAGCGAAGGCTTCGAGATCGAAATCCTCGGCAAGCGCCACGCCGCACGCATGCAGCCGGTGCCGCTGTTCGACGCCAATTTGGAGCGGATGCGGGCGTGAACAATCCGCATCCGGCTCGCATCAGGCAGCGCGGCGATTGTCGAGCGCAAAGGCGCCAGGACCGGCGAAGAACAGATAGAGGAAGATGAAGCAGAACGAGATCGCCAAATCGCCGCCATTGTTGACCGGGAAGAAGCCGCGCGGCATGTGCGCCATGAAATAGGCGATCGCCATCTCGCCCGCCAGAAGGAAGGCGACTGGGCGGGTAAACAGCCCCAGCGCGAGCAGGATGCCGCCGGCGAACTCGAGAATGCCGGCTGTCAGCGTCAACCCGCTGAGGGCGTGGGGTTCGGCGCTTGCCGGGAAATTGAACAGCTTCTGGCTGCCATGCTCGATGAATTGCAGCGCGGTTATGATGCGCAGAACGCCGAGCGCCTGTGGCTGGTATCGGGCCAAGCCTTCAAAAAGCGCCATCTGAAACTCCGTTTTCACCCCCCAGGTCCGGCCTAGATTATCGCCCCGAGATGGACCATTCACTTCCCGCTACCGGACATCAACAATCGGTGATGCGAGATGTTCCGCAACGCGTCGATATTTTCTCCCTAAGGTTGCATTATTATCCCTCTGGTTGTATCGATCTGTAGATAGTTGAAATCGTTTGGGGGTCTCTCGCTATGAAAAAAGTCGTCATCAGCTTTTTCGCAATCCTTGCCGGTACCAGCTTCGCGATGGCCGAGGATGCCGGCTGCGAGGCTTTCAAATGGCCGGTAACGCGCGAGCAGGCGCTGTTCGCCGCGCCTCCTTCTGCTGCGTCGGGGACGACGCTGGCGGTCGGCGCTGCCGCCGATCTGGTTCTGGTGCCGGCCGAGACAGCGGAATTCGCCCTCCCGCCGGAACGTGCCCCGGCGCCTGGCACGTTCGGCGCTGTCGCCAGCATGGTTGTGCCGCCGGAAGGGGGCATCCAGATAAGCCTGTCGGGCGAAGCCTGGATCGATGTCATTCAAGACGGCCATACCGTGAAATTGGCCGGCTACAGCGGGGTCAAGACCTGTCCGGACATTCGCAAAAGCGTTCGGTTCAAGCTTGCGCCCGGCCCGGCCACCGTCCAGTTCAGCGGTGCAAAAAAGGCAGGCCTGAAAGTCGCGGTGCTGACGCCGGAATAGCTCGGCGCCAAGCGAGGACACGGCCCTCAATCTTACGATCAAAGGCCGTCCTCCTGTGCGACGTTGAGCCCCTTACCGTCCGGGCGCCATCAAGGCGAAATGGGCGCCTTGCGGATCCTGGCACTGCACGATCCAGCTGCCGCCGGGGACCTCCATCGGGCCCATTAGGATCTTGCCGCCATTGTCGGTCACCTGTTTTGCCGCCGCGTCGATGGCGGTTACGTTGAAATAGAACTGCCAGACCGGCACCGGGATCTGTTCGGGTTTGTTCATGATGCCGCCACCGGATTCGGGGCCGGCCGCGAAGGTTTGATAGGTTCCCATCGGCCCCATGTCGAAATCGCCGGCATTGGTCCATCCGAACTGGCTGGAATAGAAGTCGAACGCGGCCTTCCAGTCGGTTGTGTAAAGCTCGTGCCAGCCGATATGGCCCGGCGTGCTGGCCGGCACGACCGGCTGGTCGGGCCCGTTCGGCTGCAGGAACATGAAGGTCGCGCCTTGCGGATCGGCGACGACGGCGAAGCGGCCGACGCCCGGAATGTCGTCGGGCTGGCGATGAACGGCGCCGCCGGCCTTCTGCAGCGACGCCGCGGCAGCATCGACATCCCTGGTGTGGATGTAGCCAAGCCAGGCGGGAGGCATGCCCATCTTGGCGGCATCCTCAGGCATCGTCATCAGCCCGCCGACGCCACGCTCGCCGACATTCATGACGATGTAGCGCGGCATGCCGGGAGCCTTGTCGAAGGCTTGCGCGGTCCAGCCGACCACCTTGGTATAGAACGCCTCGGCGGCGTCGAGGTCTGATGTCATCAATTCGTACCAGAAGAAGGGCATTGGGGATTTCGGCATCGTCGGTCTCCTCACCTTTTGCGTCGATCGTCCTTCGATCCATCATAGGACGATCCTCGAGACGGAAATCCGACAGCGGAGGAAAAATTGCGGCTCGACAGGCATGCCATGATTACGGCCTGCCGCTTAGCGGACCGTCCTTCCTCGAAGGTTCGACATTCGCGCATTACGATATTAAACGTGAACTAAATTATCATGTTTTATTCGAGCCTTTTCAGAGGCTTATGTAGAAAATTGACCAATTGATAAAAAAATAAAACGTGCTAGCCTTCCCTAAAACGAAAACAAGGGGAACTGACGATGGCAGAAGGCCAGTTCAGGGAAGGCATTGCAGGCGGCCGGCTGCCTGCCGATCAGTATGCGGACAATTTTTCCGACCTGCATCCGCCGCTCGACCACCACGAGGCGCTGGTCGAAGCCGACCGCTGCTATTTCTGCTACGACGCGCCGTGCATGAACGCATGCCCGACCTCGATCGACATTCCACTGTTCATCCGCCAGATCTCCACGGGCAATCCGATCGGCTCGGCCAAGACCATTTTCGACCAGAACATTCTGGGCGGCATGTGCGCCCGCGTGTGCCCGACCGAAACGCTGTGCGAGGAGGTCTGCGTGCGCGAAGTGGCGGAAGGCAAGCCGGTGCAGATCGGTCGGCTGCAGCGCTATGCCACCGATATCGCGATGAGCGAGAACAGGCAATTTTATCCACGTGCCGCACCGACAGGCAAGGCGGTCGCCGTGGTGGGCGCCGGGCCGGCCGGCCTTGCCGCCGCACATCGGCTCGCCCGCCATGGCCACGACGTCACAATCCTGGAAGCGCGCGCGAAGGCGGGCGGGCTCAACGAATACGGCATCGCCGCTTATAAGAGCGTCGACAATTTCGCCCAAGCCGAGGTCGAGTACGTCACCTCGATTGGCGGGATTGATATCCAGAACGGTAAGGCGCTCGGCCGCGACTATCAGCTCTCCGACCTGATCCGCAATTATGACGCGGTGTTTCTGGGCATGGGGCTCGGCGGCGTCAATGCGCTGCGCGCCGATGGCGAGGCCGCCGTGGGCGTCACCAACGCCGTCGAGTTCATCTCCGAGCTGCGCCAAGCCAGCGATCTCTCCGGCCTGCCGGTCGGCCGCCGCGTCGTCGTCATCGGCGGCGGCATGACGGCGATCGATGCCGCGGTGCAGTCGAAGCTGCTTGGCGCCGAGGAGGTGACGATCTGCTACCGGCGCGGCCAGGAACATATGAATGCTTCCGAATTCGAGCAGGACCTGGCGGCCGCCAACGGCGTCGTCATCCGACACTGGCTACAGCCGAAGCGGGTGATTGCCGAAGGCGGCAAGGTCAATGCCATCGAGCTTGAATACACCGCCATGAACGGCGACAGTCTTGCCGGCACCGGCGAGACGCTGACCCTCGTTGCCGACCAGGTGTTCAAGGCGATCGGACAGAGTTTCGTCCCCGCTGCGCTCAACGGCAGCGGTGCTGCGATCGAGCTCGAGGCCGGGCGCATCAAGGTCGATGCGGAAGGGCGCACCTCGCTGGCCAAGGTCTGGGCCGGCGGCGACTGCATATTCGGTGGCGACGACCTGACCGTCTCGGCCGTGGCGCAAGGGCGTGATGCGGCGGAATCCATTCACCGGGCACTGACCTCGAACGGGAGGGCATGAGCATGGCAGATATCAGGAATAATTTCGTCGGCATCAAATCGCCCAATCCGTTCTGGCTGGCCTCGGCGCCGCCGACCGACAAGGCCTACAATGTCGTGCGCGCCTTCAAGGCCGGTTGGGGCGGTGTCGTCTGGAAGACGCTGGGCGAAGAGGGCCCGCCGGTGGTCAACGTCAATGGCCCACGCTACGGCGCGATCTGGGGCGCCGACCGCCGTCTGCTCGGCCTCAACAACATCGAGCTGATCACCGACCGCGACTTGCAGACCAATCTGCGTGAGATGAAGCAGGTCAAGATGGAGTGGCCCGACCGGGCGCTGATCGCCTCGATCATGGTGCCTTGCGTCGAGGAAAGCTGGAAGGCGATCCTGCCGCTTGTCGAGGAAACCGGCGCCGACGGCATCGAGCTCAATTTCGGCTGCCCGCACGGCATGTCGGAGCGCGGCATGGGCGCCGCCGTCGGCCAGGTGCCGGAATATATCGAAATGGTTGTGCGCTGGTGCAAGCAGTACACGCGCATGCCCGTCATCACCAAGCTGACGCCCAACGTCACCGATATCCGCAAGCCGGCGCGAGCAGCACATGCCGGCGGCACCGACGCGGTGTCGCTGATCAACACCATCAACTCGATCACCGGCGTCGATCTCGACAGCTTCGCGCCGATGCCGACCATCGACGGCAAGGGCTCGCATGGCGGTTATTGCGGCCCTGCGGTGAAGCCGATCGCCATGAACATGGTGGCCGAGATCGCGCGCGACCCCGAAACGCAGGGGCTGCCGATCTCCGGCATTGGCGGTATCACCACCTGGCGCGACGCTGCCGAGTTCATGGCGCTCGGCGCCGGAAACGTGCAGGTGTGCACGGCCGCGATGACCTACGGTTTCAAGATCGTGCAGGAGATGATCGCCGGTCTCGAAAACTGGATGGACGAGAAGGGCCATCGCTCGCTCGACGACATCATCAGCCGTGCCACGCCCAATGTCACGGACTGGCAGTATCTCAACCTCAACTATGTCGCCAAGGCGCATATCGACCAGGATGCCTGCATCAAATGCGGCCGCTGCCACATCGCCTGCGAGGACACCTCGCATCAGGCGATCACCAGCATGGTCGACGGCGTCAGGCATTTCGAGGTGATCGAGGCCGAATGCGTCGGCTGCAATCTTTGCGTCAATGTCTGCCCGGTTGACAACTGCATCACCATGGAGCCGCTGGCCGCCGGGGTGATGGACCAGCGCACCGGCATGCCTGTGTCGCCGGTCTACGCCAACTGGACCACGCACCCGAACAACCCAATGGCCAAGGTGGCGGCGGAGTAGGGCGGAACAATCAAGGAAAAAGCGGCGTCCTCGGGCGCCGTTTTCATTTTGCTATTGCAGATACAAAATATCCAGGATATAAGTTATCCATGTATTGGAGATTGGTATCATGAAACTCGGCGATGGCGTCGAAGCGGCCATCCACTGCGCGGCGACGCTGGCTGGCGTCGATGGCGACAGCACCATGCCAGGTGCGGCCCTGGCGGAGGCGTTTGGCCTGTCGCCGAGCTATCTCCTGAAACATCTCAACATGCTCACCGCTGCGCGCATCCTGGAATCCGTTCCTGGGCCGGCGGGCGGCTACCGGTTGGCGAAACCGGCCGAACGCATCACGCTGCTGGACATCGTGCTGGCGGTCGAAGGGCGCGAGCCGGCTTTCCGATGCGGCGAAATCCGCCAGCGCGGCCCGACGAAACTCGATGCATCGGCCTATGTCAGGCCGTGCGGCATCAATGCTGCGATGCTGAAGGCGGAGCGCGCCTATCGCGCGGCGCTGGCCGAGGTCAGGCTGTCCGACATCGTGTCGGACTTCATGAAAGGCGCCGATCCGCGGTCGGTCGCGGCAAGCTGCGCTTTCACCGAGCGCCACCAGCGGCAGCAGAAATCCAGTTCAACCAAGCAAGCATGAAAGGAAAGATGATGAGACAGAGGCTCCAGTTCTTCGCCAAGGCGCCCGAGATCATGAAAGCGGTGTCGGCGCTCAATAAGGCGGTCGACGAATGCGGGCTCGAGGAAAGCCTGCTGCACCTGATCAAGCTCAGGGCCTCACAGATCAATGGCTGCTCCTTCTGTGTCGAGATGCACAGCCGTGAGGCGAGGCGCGACGGCGAGACCGAACAGCGGCTTTATCTGGTTTCGGCCTGGAAGGAATCGCCGCTGTTTTCGGAGCGCGAGCGCGCCGCTTTGGCCTGGACCGAGGCCGTGACGCTGATCGCCAACAATGGTGTTTCGGACGAACTCTATGCCCGCACGCTGGAACATTTCTCGGAAGAGGAGTTGGTCAAGCTCTCCGTGGCGCTGGGCATGATCAATACCTGGAACCGGCTTTGCATTCCGTTCCACGCCATTCATCCGATGCCTGCCGCCAAGGCCGCCTGATTGTTCGATCACGATCGGAGCGCCGCCAAGGGAGGCGGCGCTCCCATTATTTCAAAGGGAGAGCGTTTGATGCTTGCCGATTTACCCGCCGCCTTGTTGGTTCTCGGCCGGCTGTTGCTTGGCGGCGGGTTTGTCTTCGCCGGCTTGCGCAACATCCAGAACGCGGGCTTCTTGACGGGGCTGATGGTCGCGCGCGGTGTGCCGCAGGCGCGGCTGGCACTTTGGGCCGGCATCGTGTTGCAGATCGTCGCCGGCGTGCTGGTGGTGACGGGCTTCTGGACCGCCACTGCCTGTGCGGTGCTGGTGCTGTTCCTGATCGTCGCCACGCCGATGTTCCACAATTTCTGGGATCATCAGGGACAGGAGCGTGCGTCGCGTATCAATGGTTTTGTTGGCAATGTCGCGCTGAGCGGCGGCTTCCTGACACTGATCGCCCAGTCGCTTTGACAGTTGCAGCTAGGCCGCGAACCGCAAACCACCATCGCAGGTTAATACCTGGCCGGTCATGAAGCCGTTGGAGACGAGGAAGGCTATGGCCGAGGCGACGTCCTCGGCGCGGCCGATGCGGCCGACCGGTGTCTTGCCGGCATAGTCGGCAAAGATCGCCTGCCGCTGCTCGTCCGGCAGAAAGTCCCACCAGGGCGTGTCGATGACGCCGGGCGCCACGACGTTGACGCGCAGTGGCTTCAGCTCGACGGCCAGGATCGGTGCCACCGTCAGGAGCATGCCATTGACGGCGCCGATGCCGGCGACGCCCGGCGTGGCGAGCTGGGCGGATACCGCCGAGATGAAGGTGACCGATCCTGATTTGTCCAGCGTTGGCAAGGCCGCCTGCAAGCAGGATAATTGCGGCCGCACCTTTTCGTCGACGCCGCCAGCGATATCGGCAAGGTCGAGTGTTTCGAACGGGCCAAGGCCCTTGCCGCCGCTCGCCGCCAAAACGAGATGGTCGAACGGGCCGATGCGCTCGAAGAATTGGCGCACCTCGTCGGGCTTGGCGGCATCGAACGCCGCCTTGTCGACGGCGCCACCGAGACTTTTCCATGCGCTGACGAGCTTGTCCTGATTGCGCCCGGTGATGGTCACCTTCATGCCGGGGCCGAGCAGTTTGCGCGCGGTCGCCAGGCCGATCCCGGACGAGCCACCGATGACGACTGTATGTTCGATCTTGCTGGTCATGAACGCTCTTCCTTCTTCACTGTAGCCTGCCCGACTAGGTCGAGGCTCAAGTCGCGCAATTGTTGTCTTGCTCTGGCGTCGTAAGCCTGGGCGTCGGCGCGGGATTCGCGCAGGCCGTCGAAATAGAGGCCGCTGCGCGCTTCGAGCGCGGGGGAGGTGGCGAGATTGACAATGGCCTCGGCGCCGGTCTCCACCGAGCTCCATGGCGTGACGCCTGCCTGGCGGACCATCGTGGTGTTCATGTAGCTCGCCGGGTGCAGGGCGTTCACAGTAACCCCGCTGCCCTTGAGCTGCTCGGCGAGATCGATGGTGAACAGGATCTGCGCCAGCTTGCTCTGGCAGTAGGCGCGCACGCTGCTGTAGCCATGGGTAAGCATGACGTCGCTAAAGTCGATGGCCTGCTGGCCCGCCGAGGCGACGTTGACGATACGCGCCGGCGCGCTGGCCTTCAGCAGGGGCAGCAATCCCTCCGTAAGCAGGAAGCCGGCGAGATAGTTGACGGCGAAGCGCAGTTCATAGCCGTCGGCGCTGACCTGCCTTTTGGCGTTTTGGCCAACCGTGCCGACACCGGCATTGTTGATGAGGATGTCGAGCCGAGCGGTTTTTTCACGCACGGCCTCGGCGAGCCGGCGCACCTGGGCCAGCGAGGCGAGGTCGGCTGCGAAGAACTCGGCCTTGCCGCCGGCCGCCTCGATGTCCGCGACCGTGGCCTTGCCGCGCGCCGCGTCGCGTCCGTGCACCAGCACCCGGGCGCCACCTGCGCCCAGCCGTTGCGCGACGACCCGGCCGACACCGTCGGTCGAGCCGGTGATCAGGATTGTCTTGTCTTTCAGGTCCATGTTTGAGCCTCCATTCGTTGCTCTCGACAGAAGATGGGGCAGCGGGTGCGCGCCAAACAGTTCAAACTTTATCCTGGTATCGGTACTGCTATAATAGGGTCATGGATGCTCCTTCTCATTCCGCTGAAGACAGCCGCCGGCGCGAGCTCGGCGCCTTCCTGCGCTCGCGCCGCGAGAGGCTTTCGCCACAGGCCGCCGGCATTGCCTGCGGCGCGCGGCGGCGCACGCCGGGCCTGCGGCGCGAGGAGGTGGCGATGATCGCCGGTGTCGGCACCACCTGGTACACCTGGCTGGAACAAGGCAGGGATGTCAGGCCCTCCGTAGAGGTGCTGGCGGCGCTCTGCGAGGCGCTGCGCCTCGACGCTGTCGAGAAGCGGCATTTGTTCATCCTCGCCGGCCGCCAGCAGCCGGAGCGTCGTGGGGCAACGCCCGAAAAGGTCGACGGGCCGTTGCTGCACATGCTGCAAAGCCTTGTGCTGCAGCCTGCCTATGTGGTTGGCCGGCGCTGGGACGTGCTCGCCTGGAACCCGGCAGCCGCCGCGGTGTTCGGCGATTATGGCTTGCTGGAAGGCGACGCCCGCAACATCGTCCACATGGTATTTACCAACCCGCACCATCGCCGCCTGCTTGTCGACTGGGAAGAGCTTGCCCGCGTGGTGCTCGCTTCGTTTCGCGCCGAAAGCGCCAAATATGTCGGTGATCCCGATTTCGACCGGCTGATCGCGCTGATGATGCGCTCGAGCCCCGAGTTCCGCGATTGGTGGCCCCGACGTGACGTGGCGCGAAAGCTGACGGGTCTGAAGCACGTCCGCCATCCGACGGCCGGCGCCATGGCCTTCGAGCACATGAGCCTGTCGATCGACGATGGATCCGACATGCGGCTGGTCGTCTACACGCCGCTGGCCGAGCAGAACTCGATCGCCAAGCTGCAGAGCTTGCTTGATGCGCTGCCGGCCGAGCGGCGCAGCGCGTGAGCCTTCAGGGCAGGGTCAGGCCTTCGGCTTCAACCCGTCGAGAAATAATTGCTCCAGGAACCTCGCTGCGTCCTCGAAGCGGCCGTCGCCGCCACGGTTCGGGCCGAGCACGGCGCGGACCTGGACGTCGAAATCGGCATAGTGCTGGGTCGTCGCCCAGATCGAGAAGATCAGGTGCCAAGGATCCGTCCTGGCGATCTTGCCGGCGCGCATCCAGCCCTTGATGACGGTTGCCTTCTCGTCGACCAGCGTCTTCAGTTCGCCGGTCAGCAAGGGCATGATGCGTGGTGCGCCCTGCAGAATCTCGTTGGCGAACAGCCGGCTCTCGCGCGGAAAATCGCGCGCCATTTCAAGCTTGCGCCTGATGTAGCTCCTGAGCTCGGTCAGGGGATCGCCGATGTCGTCGAGTTCCCTGAGCGGCGCCAGCCATGTGTCGAGCAGGCGCTGCATCAGCGTCTCGTGAATGTCTTCCTTGCGGCGAAAGTAATAGAGCAGGTTGGGCTTCGACATCCCAGCGGCTTCGGCGATCTGGTCGATGGTCGAGCCGCGGAAGCCATTGGTGGAGAACACCTCGAGCGCGGCTTCGAGAATGAGTTCGCGCTTCTCCTGCTGGATGCGGGTGCGGCGAGGGGCTTCCGTGCTGGTGTTCACCGTTGCGCGCCCTCGTGTTGAAAGCGGTCTGGCCCAATTCTCTGGACCAGTTTTTCCCCGGCCTGTGGAACGCACTTCAGGAGCCGCATTTCCGCTAGTAATCCCTTGACCGCCGACAGGGCGGTGCTAACGTTTGTCCAATCGGTCAAAAATTTGCGTAGCACGAAAGCGCGGCAAAGACCAAGCGTTGGACGTACCGAAACAGGTTACAAGGGGAAGTCTTGGTCATGTCCAACCGGCTGAAAGTCACGCCGAACGATCTCAGTGCATTCTGGATGCCGTTCACGGCAAACCGGCAGTTCAAGCAGGCGCCGCGCATGTTCGTGTCCGCCAAGGACATGCACTACACGACCAGCGACGGCCGCAAGGTGCTGGACGGCACCGCCGGCCTCTGGTGCGTCAATGCCGGCCATTGCCGGCCCAAGATCACCGAGGCGATCCAGCAGCAGGCCGCCGAGCTCGACTACGCTCCGGCCTTCCAGATGGGCCACCCGATCGTGTTCGAACTGGCCAACCGCCTGGTCGACGTCGCGCCGAAGGGCATGGATCACGTGTTCTTCACCAATTCCGGTTCGGAATCGGTCGAGACCGCGTTGAAGATGGCGATCGCCTATCACCGCGTGAAGGGCGAGGGCTCGCGCACCCGCCTGATCGGACGCGAGCGCGGCTATCACGGCGTCAATTTCGGCGGCATTTCGGTCGGCGGCATCGTCACCAACCGCAAGATGTTCGGCACGCTGCTCGGCGGCGTCGACCATATGCCGCACACACACCTGCCGGAGAAGAACGCCTTCTCCAAGGGCGTGCCGGAACATGGCGCGGAGCTGGCCAACGAGCTGGAGCGCATCGTTGCGCTGCATGACGCCTCGACCATCGCGGCCGTTATCGTCGAGCCGGTCGCCGGCTCCACCGGCGTCATCCTGCCGCCCAAGGGCTATTTGCAGAAGCTGCGCGAAATCTGCACCAAGCACGGCATTCTGTTGATTTTCGACGAGGTCATCACCGGTTTCGGCCGTCTTGGCGCGCCGTTCGCTGCCGATTATTTCGGCGTCACGCCTGATATCATGACCACCGCCAAGGGCGTCTCCAACGGCGTCATCCCGATGGGCGCGGTGTTCGTGAAGAAGGAAATCCACGACGCCTTCATGACCGGCCCCGAGCACATGATCGAGTTCTTCCACGGCTACACCTATTCGGGCAATCCGATCGCCTGCGCCGCGGCGCTCGGCACGCTCGACACCTACAAGGAAGAGGGCCTGCTCACCCGCGGCGAGGAACTGGCGCCCTATTGGGAAGACGCGCTGCATTCGCTGAAGGGCGAGCCGCATGTCATCGATATCAGGAACATCGGCCTGATCGGTGCGATCGAGCTGGCGCCGATTGCCGGCAGCCCGACCAAGCGGGCCTTCTCGGCCTTCGTCAAGGCGTTCGAGCGCGGCGCGCTGATCCGCACCACCGGCGACATCATCGCGCTGTCGCCGCCGCTGATCATCACCAAGGGCCAGATCAACGAACTGATCGATCATGTGCGTGAGGTACTGAGGTCGATCGATTGAAGAACTGGGCGCGGATATCCCTCCCCCTCGAGGGGAGGGTGGCCGCGAAGCGGTCGGGTGGGGTCGGTGCGACGGGGTGCCGACCTGATCTGTTGCCGCGAGGCTGCCGTTGATGCCCCGCACTCGCGTGAGCTACGAAATGCGCCAAAAGGCGCGCGCGCTTCGAGTTCACGCAACCAGGGGTGAATCCTTGCTCTGGTATGAACTGCGCGAGCTGAAATCGGCCGGCATCAAGTTTCGTCGTCAGTGTCCGATCGGGCCTTATATCGTTGACTTTGCCTGCCTCGCCGTGAAGCTGATCGTTGAAGTTGATGGCGATCTGCACGAACACGAGAAGGGCAAGCGGCATGATGCCGTTCGTGATGCCTATCTGCGCTCGCTCGGCTTTGATGTCTTTCGCGTCGATGAGCCCGATGTCATAAACAACCCTTGGCATGTTGCGCAGGTGGTCAAAGGGAAGGTCGAGCGCATGTCCGGCGACCCCACCCGACCGCTTCGCGGCCACCCTCCCCTCGAGGGGGAGGGGAACGCCACGCAATTGGAGAGGTTTTGAATGGCCGCACCCGGCGAGAATCTGCGAATCAATTCAGACCGTTTGTGGGATTCCATCATGGAGATGGCGAAGATCGGCCCCGGCATTGCCGGTGGCAACAATCGCCAGACCGTGACCGACGAGGACGGCGAGGGCCGGCATCTGTTCAAGCGCTGGTGCGACGCGGCCGGGCTCGAAATGGGCGTCGACGAGATGGGCACCATGTTTGCCAGGCGCGAAGGCGCCGATCCCAGCCTGCCGCCGGTCTATGTCGGCAGCCATCTCGACACGCAGCCGACCGGCGGCAAGTATGACGGCGTGCTCGGCGTGCTCGGCGGCCTGGAGATCGTCCGCTCGCTCAATGATCTCGGCATCAAGACCAAACATCCGATCGTGGTCACGAACTGGACCAACGAGGAGGGCTCGCGTTTTGCCCCGGCGATGATGGCGTCCGGCGTGTTCGCCGGTGTGCTCGACCAGGCCGACGTCTACGAGCATACGGACAAGAACGGCAAGAAATTCGGCGAGGAACTGGAGCGTATCGGCTGGAAGGGCACGGAGAAGGTCGGCGATCGCAAGATCCACGCCTTTTTCGAACTGCATATCGAGCAAGGGCCTATCCTCGAGGACGAAGGCATCGACATCGGCGTCGTCACCCATGGACAGGGGCTGAAATGGCTGCAGGTGACGCTGACCGGCAAGGAGGCGCATACCGGCTCGACGCCGATGCCCAAGCGCCGCAATGCCGGGCTCGGCATGGCGCGCGTGATCGAACTGGTGCACGAGATTGCCATGGACTACCAGCCGGACGCCGTCGGCGCGGTCGGCCACATGGAAGTCTATCCGAACTCGCGCAACATCATCGCCGGGCGCACGGTCTTCACCATCGACATCCGCTCGCCGGAGAAGGAAGTGCTCGACGCCATGGATGGGCGCATCCGCGAAGGCATCGACACGATATGCGAGGCGCTCGACATCCAGTACAAGATCGAGCAGGTCGGCCATTTCGATCCGGTCACCTTTGACAAGGGCTGCGTCAAGGCGATCCGTGATGCCGCCGACCGGCTCGGCTACACGCACCGCAACATCGTCTCGGGCGCGGGCCACGACGCCTGCTGGATCAACCGCGTCGCGCCGACCGCCATGGTGATGTGCCCCTGCGTCGACGGTCTCAGCCACAACGAGGCCGAGGAGATCTCCAAGGAATGGGCGGCGGCAGGAGCCGACGTGCTGTTCCATGCCGTGGTGGAGACAGCGGTCATCGTGGAGTAAGCTGGAAAGCTGGATTTCCAAACGCTGCTCGCAAGAAGCGCGAAGGAACAAGGGAACGAGAAAAATGACCAAAGTCATCAGAAACGGCACCATCGTTACCGCCGACCGCACATGGAAGGCCGACGTGCTGATGCAGCACGGCAAGATCGTCGCCATTGGCTCCGACCTACACGGCGACCATGAGTTCGACGCCACCGGCTGTTATGTCATGCCAGGTGGTATCGATCCGCATACTCATCTCGAAATGCCGTTCATGGGCACCTATTCGGCCGACGATTTCGAGTCCGGCACGCGCGCGGCACTAGCCGGCGGCACGACGATGGTGGTCGATTTCTGCCTGCCGTCGCCGCAGCAGTCGCTGCTCGAGGCCTTGCAGATGTGGGACAACAAGACCTCGAAGGCGTCCTGCGATTATTCCTTCCACATGGCGATCACCTGGTGGGGCAAGCAGGTGTTCGACGAGATGGCCACCGTCGTCGACAAGGGCATCACCTCGTTCAAGCATTTCATGGCCTACAAGGGCGCGCTGATGGTGGACGACGACGAGATGTATGCGTCGTTCCAGCGCTGCGCCGAGCTCGGCGCGCTGCCGCTGGTGCATGCCGAGAATGGCGACGTGGTCGCGGCGCTCTCGCAGAAGCTGCTTGCCGCCGGCAACAATGGCCCGGAGGGGCACGCCTATTCGCGCCCGCCGGAAGTGGAAGGCGAGGCGACCAACCGCGCCATCATGATCGCCGACATGGCCGGCGTGCCGCTCTACGTCGTGCATGTTTCCTGCGAGCAGGCGCACGAGGCCATCCGCCGGGCGCGTCAGAAAGGCATGCGGGTGTTCGGCGAGCCACTGATCCAGCACCTGACGCTGGACGAGAGTGAGTATTTCGACAAGGACTGGGACCATGCGGCGCGCCGCGTGATGAGCCCGCCCTTCCGCAACAAATTACACCAGGATTCGCTGTGGGCCGGCCTGCAGGCGGGATCGTTGCAGGTGGTGGCGACCGACCACTGCGCCTTCACCACGGACCAGAAGCGCTTCGGCGTCGGCAATTTCACCAAGATCCCGAACGGCACGGGCGGCCTCGAGGATCGCATGCCGGTGCTGTGGACCAGGGGCGTCAACACCGGGCGGCTGACGATGAACGAATTCGTCGCCGTAACCTCGACCAACATAGCCAAGATCCTCAACATGTACCCGAAAAAGGGCGCCATTGTCGAAGGCGCGGATGCCGACATCATCGTGTGGGATCCCAAGCGCAAGAAGATCATTTCTTCGAAGAAGCAGCAGTCGGTCATCGACTACAATGTCTTCGAAGGCGTCGAAGTGACAGGCCTGCCGCGCTATGTCTTCTCGCGTGGCGAATTGTCGATCGAGGAGACCGAGGTGAAGGCCAAGCCTGGCCATGGCCAGTTCGTTGGCCGCGAGCCGAACGCGGCGGTTAACCGGGCACTGTCGACCTGGAAGGAGATCACCGCGCCGCGCAAGGTGGAGCGGACAGGCATTCCGGCGACTGGGGTTTGAGCTTGCGCAGCTCGAAAAGCGCCAAGAAACTGATGATCGCCGACAAGGACGGCACCGTCTGCGGGGAAGTTTCCGGGTGCTGATGATTGCCGAAGTTGGTGCTGCCCCTCATCGCCCTGCCGGCACCTTCTCCCCGTATAGGGACGGGGAGAAGGGAACTGAACGCAATCTTGGCGCCCTTTCCGGCAACGCTGGAAATCGGCGAAATCCTTCGCGAAATCGTCCTTCTCCTCGTCCCTATACGGGAAGAAGTGCCCGGCAGGGCGATGAGGGGCAGCGCAAACCTCAAGCAATTGGCCGATGGGCGCTTAGCCCCGCAAGGCCGGCTTCAGGCGACCAATGCATCCAGTTCCGGCAGCAGGACGACGCTTTCCTGCTCTTTGGGATCGGTGCGGGCAATGACGGCCGAAGACGGGGCCCCACTCAGATTGGCGGGCAGATGCGGCACGCCGGCCGGAATGTAGAAGAGGTCGCCGGCTTTGGCGACGATGTGGTTCTCAAGCCGGTCGCCGTACCAGGTATGGACCTCGCCGGAGAGCACGTAGATCGCCGTTTCATGGTCCTCATGCAGATGCGCCTTAGCGCGGGCGCCGGGCGGCATGGTGAGCACATGCATGCAGATACCAGATGAGCCGACCGACTCGGTGGCGATACCGGCGAAATAGGTCAATCCCTGCTTGCCTTCATAAGAGCTTTCAGGGCGGATAAGATGGCAAGTGGGTTGAGGCGACATCGGGGAAACTCCGGGCGTCGAATGAGTGGAACAAGACCAATGGGACTGGGCGAGTGGAAAACAACATCGCGATAAAAGCAATCGGAATCGGGCCGGCACTAAAGGGGCAGGAACAGGCAGGCCGCGGCCGATGACGGGGATTTCGCCAGCCGTCGTCGCGGCAAGCAAGCTTGGCCTGACCTTCCAGACCAATGACGGGCCGGTACAGGCGCTGTCCAATGTCGACCTGACCATCGGCAAGGGTGAGTTCGTTTCCTTCATCGGGCCGTCGGGCTGCGGCAAGACGACCTTGCTGCGGGTCATCGCCGATCTTGAGAAGCCGACCTCGGGGACCATTTCGGTCAACGGCATGACAGCAGAACAGGCGCGCGAGAAACGCGCCTACGGCTATGTCTTCCAGGCCGCCGCCCTGTTTCCCTGGCGCACCATCGAGCGCAACGTCGCGCTGCCGCTGGAGATCATGGGTCTGTCCGGGGCGGAGCAGGGAGAGCGGATCAGGCGCACGCTCGATCTCGTCAACCTTTCCGGCTTCGAGAAGAAGTATCCTTGGCAGCTTTCCGGCGGCATGCAGCAGCGCGCCTCGATCGCTCGCGCGCTCGCCTTCGATGCCGACCTTCTGTTGATGGACGAGCCGTTCGGCGCGCTGGACGAGATCGTGCGCGACCATCTCAACGGGCAATTGCTGCAATTGTGGGCGCGCACCAACAAGACCATCTGCTTCGTCACGCACTCCATTCCCGAGGCGGTGTATTTATCGACGCGCATCGTCGTCATGTCGCCGCGTCCGGGCCGCGTCAGCGACGTCATCGAATCGACGCTGCCGAAGGAGCGGCCACTCGACATCCGCGAGACGCCGGAGTTCCTGGCGATCGCCGCACGGGTGCGAGACGGCTTAAGGGCAGGGCACAGCTATGATGATTGAGCGGGGGCAGGATGGACTGGCGGCAGCGCCCCGAAAGGCGCCTCCACCTCACGAAGGAGCGGCCACCTACGCCTTCGTCATTCTAGGGCGGAGTAGCCGCGAAGCGGCATACGTAGACCCTAGGATCCATGCCGTGACGCCTGCCGAAAGGCGCAAACAGTCGAGAATATTCGGCAGGCTAAGCGGCGCGGAGGGAGCCATATTCCGAATGGTCGCGGAGCGGAGAGGTAACGGCATGAATTCTAGGGTCTGCGCCGCGTCGCTTCGCTCCTTGCTTCGCCCTAGGATGACGAAGGCAAGGGCCCCCGACCTCCGCTTCGCTCCGGCCACCCTCTCCCCGGTGGGGAGAGGAGAAGGGCGGCGCTAGATGGACACCTTCCGCTCAAAGGTCATCCCGGTAACCTCCATCCTCGCCGGCGTGGTCGTACTCTGGTACGTCTTCGCCGTCATACTCAACACGCCGTTCCAGCGCGATCTCGACCAACGTGCCAACGAAACGCCCGGCACCGTCGAGTTCATCGGCAAGACGCTCTCGCAGCCGAAGCCGACGCTGCCGGCGCCGCACCAGGTGGCGGTGAACTTTTTCGAGAACACGTTCCTGCGCAACGTCACTTCGAACCGCAGCCTGGTCTACAATGCCTGGGTGACGCTGTCCTCGACGCTGCTGGGCTTTGCCTTCGGCACGGCGCTCGGCATCATCATCGCGGTGGGCATCGTACATGTGGCGACGCTCGACCGCAGCCTGATGCCATGGATCATCGCCTCGCAGACCATCCCGATCCTGGCGGTGGCGCCGATGATCATCGTGGTGCTGGCGGCGATCGGCATCACCGGCCTGATCCCGAAGGCGATGATTTCGACCTATCTGTCGTTCTTCCCGGTGACGGTTGGCATGGTGAAAGGCCTGCGCTCGCCCGAGATCATGCATCTCGACCTGATGCACACCTACAATGCCAGCCGTGCGCAGACCTTCTGGAAGCTGCGCGTGCCGGCCTCGGTGCCGTTCCTGTTCACCTCGATGAAGGTGGCGGTGGCTGCCAGTCTGGTCGGCGCCATTGTCGGCGAACTGCCGACGGGCGCCGTCGCCGGCATCGGCGCCAAGCTGCTCGCTGGCGCCTATTACAGCCAGTCCATCGACATCTGGTCGGCGCTTGTCGCGGGCTCGATCGTGGCCGCGCTGCTGGTCATGGTGGTCGGCATTGCCGGGCGCCTCGTCGACCGCGCCATGGGCGGGAGGCCGGCATGAACCGGCTGAAGCCTTCCTGGCAGGCTGTGCTGGCCATCGTGCTGTGCCTGATGGCGGTCGCACTCGGCGCCATGTCGAAGCCGGAAGCGGCGGCGCTAGCGGACCCGACAACCAGCGCCAACTATCCCTATCTCGGAACGAAGGGCCTGATGTTTGGCCTTGCCATGCTGACGGCCCTGGTCTCGATCATCAGGATTTCGCCCTTTGTGGAAGCGGTCGTACTGTTTGTCGGCGCCCACCTCGTCGCCTGGCTGCTGATCTCAGGTATCGCTGGTTTCGAAGGCACGGCACTGGCGCCGTATTTCGTGCTGCTCACGGCCGCCTGGCTGCTTGGCTGGCGCTGCGTCGCGGCGCTATCGGGACTGCACCCCACCGCAAGCTGGATGCGCACGGCGCTGCGCCTGATCATCCCCGCCATCTTCGGCGCCTGGATCCTGATCATCTGGGAAGCGGTGACGCGTGGCGCCGGCATCCCGTTCATCCTGTTGCCGCCGCCGAGCGCCATCGGCGCGCGCATCGCCAGTTCGCTGCCGATCCTTGGCGCCGATGTCCGGCAGACCATCTTCAAGGCTGTTATCTTCGGCTATATCGTGGGCAGCGGCGCCGGCTTTGTCACGGCCATTCTCGCCGACCGGGTGCCGTTCCTGCGGCGCGGCCTGCTGCCCATCGGCAACATGGTCTCGGCGCTGCCGATCATCGGCGTGGCGCCGATCATGGTGATGTGGTTCGGCTTCGACTGGCAGTCCAAGGCGGCTGTCGTCATCATCATGACCTTCTTCCCGATGCTGGTGAACACCGTCGCCGGTCTGGCCGCGTCCGGCCATATGGAGCGCGACCTGATGCGCACCTATGCGTCGGGCTACTGGCCGACGCTTATCAAGCTCAGGCTGCCGGCCGCCGCTCCCTTCATCTTCAACGCGCTGAAGATCAACTCGACGCTGGCGCTGATCGGCGCCATCGTCGCCGAGTTCTTCGGCACGCCCGTCGTCGGCATGGGCTTCCGCATCTCGACCGAAGTCGGACGGATGAACATCGACATGGTCTGGGCCGAAATCGCAGTTGCAGCCCTTGCGGGTTCGGTCTTTTATGGGGTGGTCGCTCTTGTCGAAAGAGCCGTCACGTTTTGGCATCCCTCTGTCCGTGGTGGATAGGGGCGGTGGGTTTGGGCACTAACTCCAGAGGGAAAAAAATGAAAAGACTGATTATTCCTGTACTGGCCGGCGCGATGTCGCTGGCCGCGTTCCAGGCAATGGCTGCCGACAAGGTGACGTTGCAGCTGAAATGGGTCACGCAGGCCCAGTTTGCCGGTTATTACGTCGCCAAGGCGAAGGGCTTCTACGAGGCCGAGGGTCTCGACGTCGACATCAAGCCGGGCGGTCCCGACATTGCGCCCGAGCAGGTGATCGCCGGCGGCGGCGCCGATGTCATCGTCGACTGGATGGGCGGCGCGCTGGCAGCCCGCGAAAAGGGCGTGCCGCTGGTCAACATCGCCCAGCCGTTCAAGAAGGCCGGCATGGAACTGGTCTGCCCGAAAGACGGCCCGATCAAGACCGAAGCCGACTTCAAGGGCCACACGCTCGGCGTCTGGTTCTTCGGCAACGAATATCCGTTCTACGCCTGGATGAACAAGCTTGGCCTCAAGACCGATGGCGGCCCGGATGGTGTCACCGTTCTCAAGCAGAGCTTTGACGTGCAGCCGCTGATTCAGAAGCAGGCGGATTGCATCTCGGTCATGACCTACAATGAATTTTGGCAGCTGATCGACGCCGGCTACAAGCCGGAGCAGCTCACCGTGTTCAACTACTCGGCGATGGGCAACGACCTGCTCGAGGACGGGCTTTATGCCTCGGAGGATAAGCTCAAGGATCCGGCCTTCGAGGACAAGATGGTGCGTTTCGTGCGCGCCTCGATGAAGGGTTGGAAATACGCCGTCGACAACAATGACGAAGCGGCCGAGATCGTCATGGACGGTGGCGGCCAGGACGAGAACCACCAGAAGCGTATGATGAGCGAAGTCGCCAAGCTCATCGACAATGCCGACGGCAAGCTCGACCCAGCGACCTATGAGCGTACCGCCAAGGCGTTGCTCGACCAGAAGATCATCACCAAGGAGCCGAAGGGCGCCTATACCACCGCGATCACCGACAAGGCGATCAAGTAGGCCTCAAAGCGGCCTCGTGACGGGGCTTGATGGACGATGTTGGAGGGGCGGGCGACCGCCCCTTTTTCATGCGGCCAAATCACAAAAGCGTGTGCCTGGATACATTGGGGCGGCCGAGCGTTGCGTCGGAGGCATGCGCGTGCGGGGAGCCACGGCGGATGCTACAGCCAATCGGAGGTTCTTCATGCGCACACAGACCGTCTTGCCGACGCTTTCGGCGCTGGCCATTTCGACCGCTTTCCTGTTCGCGTCGCCGGCCCTGGCCGACATGATGAAGTTCAAGGCGACGCTCGATGGCAGCCAGCAGAGCCCACCCGTCACTACCAAGGGCAAGGGAACCGCCACATTCACCTTTGACACCGCCAAGAAGAAACTCAGTTGGAACGTCAAATACTCCGGCCTCAGCGGGCCGGCGACGGCCGCACATATTCATGGCCCGGCCGCGAAGGGGGAAAATGCGGACCCCGTAATCCCGTTCAAAAAACTCAAGAGCCCGATCAAGGGATCGGCGACATTGACCGATACGCAGGTGACCGATCTGGAGGCCGGCAAATATTACGTCAACATACACACCGCGGCCAACAAGGACGGCGAGATCCGCGGTCAGATCGAAAAGGCGGCGGCGGCGATGTAACGCGACGTCGCTCGGGGCGCGCGCCCGTATTTGCTTGCGAAAGCTTTGCGGGACAGCGCCGCCCTTTCTCCTGCCGGAAACCGACTTTCAGGCCTTGTCTCTTATCTGCGTCATCGTTCGGGTCGGGGTGATTGCCTCCGGATCGAGCCGGATCTCGACGATTGCCGGCTTGCCGCTGGCGCGAGCACGCTCGAAGGCAGGGGCGAAGTCGGCGGTTTTCTCCACCGTTTCGCCATGGCCACCATAGGCACGCGCCAGGGCGGCGAAGTCCGGATTCTTGAGGTCCGTGGCCACCACCCGCCCGGGGTATTCACGCTCCTGGTGCATGCGGATGGTGCCGTAGATGCCATTATTGACGACGATGACGATGATCGGCAACCCGTATTGCACGGCGGTGGCGAATTCCTGCCCGTTCATCAGGAAGCAGCCGTCGCCGGCGAAAGCGACTACGGTGCGATCCGGATAAAGCGCCTTGGCCGCTACCGCCGCCGGCGTTCCGTAACCCATCGAGCCTGAGGTCGGCGCGCCCTGTGTGGCAAAGCGGCGGAAGCGATGGAAGCGGTGCACCCACGTGGCGTAGTTGCCGGCGCCGTTCGTCAGGATGGCATCGTCGGGCAGCACCGTTTCGAGATAGGTCATGATCGGCCCCATCTGGACGGCGCCCGGACCGCTTTCCGGCGGCGTCGACCAGTCGAGATAGGCGGCATGCAGCTTTGCCGTCTCCGCCGCCCAGCCCGGCGATGCCGGTCCCTTCCGTTTGGCGAAGGCGCGCACGAAGGCGGCGGGCGAGGCATTTATCGCCAGCGTTGGACGGTAGACGCGGCCTAGTTCGCCGGCATCGGGGTGGACATGGACCAGCGTCTGGTCAGGGTAGGGGCTCTTCAGCAGCGTATAGTCCGAGGACGGCATCTCGCCCATGCGGCCGCCGATCAGCAGCACCAGATCGGCCTGCTTGATTGCTGTCGCCAGCTTCGGGTTGATGCCGATGCCGACATCGCCGGCATAGTTCGGGTGCAGATGATCGAACAGCATCTGGCGGCGGAAGGAGCAGCCGACCGGTAGCGACCACGCCTCGGCGATGCGGGTGATTTCCTGAACAGCCTGGAAATCCCAACGTGTGCCGCCCAGGATCGCGATCGGTCGTTTGGCGGCATTGAGCAGCGCCTCGAGCCGGTCGAGTTCGGCTTCGGCGGGGCTGGTCTCGACCGGGGTGTAGGCGATCGCGGCCGGTGCATCGACGACACTGGTCAGCATGTCTTCCGGCAGCGAGATGACGACGGGACCTGGGCGTCCGGAGGTCGCCACGGCAAAGGCGCGGGTGACGAATTCGGGAATACGCGACGCATCGTCGATCTCTACCACCCATTTTGCGATGTCGCCAAAGAACCTGACATAGTCCACTTCCTGGAAGGCCTCGCGCTGCTTGGCGTGGCTGGCGACCTGGCCGATGAACAGGATCACGGGAACTGAATCCTGCATGGCGATATGGATGCCGGCGGAGGCATTGGTGGCGCCGGGGCCGCGGGTGACGAAGCAGATACCGGGTTTGCCGGTCAGGCGGCCTTGGCAGTCGGCCATCATGGCGGCGCCACCCTCCTGGCGGCAGACGATGGTGCGGATCGCCGAATCGTGCAGCGCGTCGAGCACCGCGAGGTAGGATTCGCCTGGCACGCAGAAGATACGGTCGGTGCCGTTGGCCTCGAGCGCGTCGACGATCAATTGTCCGCCGGTTTTCATTTTGCTCTCTCCAGTTCGGCAAGGATTTCGTCAGTATGTTCGCCCAGGCGGGGCGAGGGGCGCTCATAGACGAGCGGTGTTTCGGACATGATCATCGGTGCGCGAACCGAGGGCAGAAGATTGCCATGGCCGTCGTCGAGATCGAGCCGCATGCCGCGCGCGATCGCCTGCGGGTCGGCGAACATCTGTCCGATCGTGTTGATCGGGCTCGCCGGCACGCTGGCCGCTTCCAGCTTGGCCAGCAGCGGGTCGCGATCCTTGGTCTTCAGCGCCTCGACGATCCGCTCGCGTAGCGCCGCCCGGTTGGCGACGCGGGCCGGATTGGTGGCGAAATCGGGATTGCCGGGCAATTCGTCCAGCCCGACCACCGCGCAGAACCTGGCGAACTGGCCGTCATTGCCGACCGCCAGGATGATGTGACCGTCCCGGACCGGCAGCACCTCGTAGGGCGCGATGTTCATATGCGCGTTGCCCATCTGCACAGGCGACTTGCCGGAGACGAGATAGTTGAGGTTCTGGTTGCCGAGCGCCGAGATTTGGGTGTCGAACAATGCCATGTCGATGTGCTGGCCTTCGCCGGTTTTTTCGGCGTGGCGAAGTGCCGCCTGGATGGCGATGACGGAATAGAGGCCAGTGAAGATGTCGGAGATGGCGACGCCGGCCTTCTGCGGCTCGCGTCCCGCCTCGCCGGTGATCGACATCATGCCGGCCATGCCCTGGATGATGAAATCGTAGCCGGCGCGCGGCGCGTACGGACCGTCCTGGCCGAATCCGGTGATCGAGCAATAAACGAGGCGCGGATTGATCTTGCGCAGGCTGTCATAGTCGAGTCCGTATTTCTTCAAACCGCCAAGCTTGAAGTTTTCGATCAGCACGTCAGACGTTGCCACCAGCCGGCGCACGGTTTCGGCGCCCTCCGGTGTCGAAAAATCGATGGCGATGGAGCGCTTGCCGCGATTGCAGGAATGGTAATAGGCGGCCGACAGGTTCTCGCCATCCTTGCCCATGACGAAGGGCGGGCCCCATTTGCGGGTGTCGTCGCCGCCGTCCGGGCTTTCGACCTTGATGACGTCGGCGCCGAGATCGGCAAGCAACTGCCCGGCCCAGGGCCCGGCAAGGATGCGGGCGAGTTCGACGACGCGGACGCCTTTCAGCGGGGGCTCAGCCATAAATCACCAGAATTGGTCGGAACCGAAGCCTCTATCAACAGAGATTGCCGCTGTCACGGCTCTTGCAATGGGCCAACGCTTCATCGCGTCAGGATCGTCTCGGCCCATGCCGCGAAATCGTCCATGACGATGTCGCGATTCACCTCGTTCAGGCTTTCGTGGCGGGTCTCGCTGTAAACCTTTGAAACGAGATTCGAAAAGCCCATTTTGCGCATGCGTCCGGCAAGCTGGATGATCCCTTTGCCATAATCCGAGGCAGGGTCTTTTTCGCCCCCCACGACGCTGACGGGGAGGTCGCGCCGAACGCCGACGAAACCGGCGTCCCTGCCGCCATTGAGCGCCATCTGCACGACATCGCGCCACATCGACACCGAGGCGTCCCAGCCGCATAGCGGGTCGGCGATGTATTTGTCGACCTCGGCGGGATCGCGTGACAGCCAGTCGAACAAGGTGCGGTGGTTGGGCACCGCCTTGCCCCAGGCCTGGAAGGTGAGTTTCGGCAGCAGGCGCGATGGGACGTCCGAGCCGAGCCGCATCCTTTCCCATGCAAGGATGCCGAGCGCCACCTGCCCGAGCAGGCCAGCTGAAAAATTGCCATTCCAGATGGCGGCGGCGTGAACGCGGTTCGAATGGGCCAGGAGAAAGTTCAGCGCCACGGACGCGCCCATCGAATGGCCGAACAGGATGACGGGCAGGCCCGGCTGCTCCCTGGCGATGAGATCATGGATGGCGCCGACATCGGCGATGACCTTGGCGGGGCCGTCCTCATGCGCGAACCTGCCCAGCGGTGCGTCGGGCGCCTTCGTTGCGCCATGGCCGCGATGATCGTGAACATAGACGCTAAAGCCGCGCGCGCCCAGGAAATCGGCAAAACGATCATAGCGCGCCGCATGTTCTGCCAGACCGTGATTGATCTGGATGACGGCGCGCGGATGGCCGTCGGCCTGCCGGACCAGAAGATTGAGGTCGGCGCCGGTCGGCGAACGGACCATGCGCTGCTGGCTGAATGACATTCAGTGATTTCCACCCTGGCCCGCCTCGGTGGCGCCGGCCTTGTTTGCGCCGGGGCCGGTTCAGCGTCAATCCGCCATTCCGGATTTCTCGCGATGATGTTTCTTGCGTCTGGCCGGTGGAATATCGCAATTCTGACATGGAGACAGCTTCAGTCTGTCGCCCACCTTTTTCATCCAGGGATTCCCATGCGCATTGCTGTTGTTTTCGGATTGGCCATGTTGGCGGCATCGTTAACGGGTGCGGCCCATGCCGACGTCAGGATGAGTGGCACCTTCGTTGCCGACGCCTCCTGTCCAGCGACGCAAGCCATCAAGAACGGCAAGAATCCCGGCAATGTCTCGACTGATGCCGGACAGAGCTATCAGCTGCTGGCGGGCAACAAGGATGCGCCGACGCACTATCTCATCCTGGTGCCGAGCGCAGATCCGGATCGGCGCTGGGTGAAGGTCAGTTGCGGACATCTCTCCGGCAGCAGCGCAGCAACGCTGCCGGCGACCCCCGGCGGGCAGGGCAAGCCTGCGGCGTCAGGAAAACCCGAATATGTCTTCGCGCTGAGCTGGCAGCCGGCTTTTTGCGAGACCAAGTCCAGCAAGAGCGAATGCAAGGCACAAAACCCGAATGAATTCGATGCCAGCAACTTCACCTTGCACGGCCTGTGGCCGCAGCCGAACGGGAACTTCTATTGCCAGGTACCGGCCAGCGACAAGGCCAACGACAGTCCGGCGCACTGGAAGGATCTTCCGCCTGTCAATTTGGACGCCGGCACGCGCACGGAACTCGACAAGGTGATGCCGGGCACTGCTTCGCAGTTGGAGCGGCATGAATGGATCAAGCACGGCACCTGCTACGGCAAGAACCAGCAGGAGTACTTTTCCGACGCACTCAGCCTGATGCGTGCGGTGAACGGCTCAGCGGTGCGCGATCTCTTCGCCAAGAACATCGGCGGCAAGCTGACGGCGGATCAGATCCGCGGCGCCTTCGACCAGGCCTTTGGCGCCGGCGCCGGCGATCGCGTGCGCGTCTCCTGCGTCATCGATCCGTCGAGCGGCCGGCGGCTGATCGGAGAGTTGACGCTTGGCCTTGCCGGTCCGATCGGCCCAAACAGCTCGCTCAAGGACCTGCTGCTGGCCTCGGTGCCGACCAACAAGGCCGGTTGCCCGACCGGAACCGTCGACGCGATCGGGTTCCAGTAGGTCCTGAGCTTCATTCCAGCCGGCAGGCAGGCCGGGGCGCCAACGCCCGTTGTTGTGCGGCCTGTGATCGGTTCGATGCGGCGAAAGCGATTGCCGTTCGGCTCCGCATCGCCTACATAGCGGCCAACCTCCATTCAGATCGACAAATCAGTCAGTTTTTCAGGGAAAGCGCGCGTGGCACGCCAGTTCATCTATCACATGTCAGGCCTGTCAAAGGCCTACGGCACCAAGAAGGTGCTCGATAACGTTCATCTGTCCTTCTACCCGGACGCCAAGATCGGCATTCTCGGTCCTAACGGTTCGGGTAAGTCGACCATCCTGCGCATCATGGCCGGGCTCGACAAGGAGTTCCAGGGCGAGGCGTGGCTGGCCGAAGGCGCCACGGTCGGCTACCTGGCGCAGGAGCCGCAGCTCGACAACAGCAAGACCGTGCGTGAAAACGTCATGGACGGCGTCGGCAGGAAGACCGCCATCATCGAGCGCTACAACGAATTGATGATGAACTATTCCGACGAGACGGCGGACGAGTCGGCCAAGCTCCAGGACGAGATGGATCGGCTCAACCTTTGGGACCTCGAGCAGCAGGTCGAGATGGCGATGGACGCGCTGCAGTGCCCGCCGGCCGATTCCGAGGTGACCAATCTGTCGGGCGGCGAGCGCCGCCGCGTGGCGCTGTGCCGGCTGCTCCTGGAACAGCCCGACCTGCTTTTGCTCGACGAGCCGACCAACCATCTCGACGCCGAGACCACGGCGTGGCTGGAAAAGCACCTGCGCGACTATCCGGGCTCGGTGCTGATCATCACCCACGACCGCTACTTCCTCGACAACGTCACGGGATGGATCCTCGAGCTCGATCGCGGCCGTGGCATCCCTTACGAGGGCAACTACACCAAATATCTCGACGCCAAGGCCAAGCGCCTGATCCAGGAAGGCCGAGAGGACGACGCCCGCCAGAAGTCGATCTGGCGCGAGCGTGAGTGGATCCAATCCTCGCCGAAGGCGCGCCAGACCAAGTCCAAGGCCCGTATCAAGGCCTATGAGGAACTGGTCGAGCAGTCGCAGAATCGCAAGCCGACCGACACGCAGATCGTCATTCCGTCGGGCGAGCGCCTCGGCAATGTCGTCATCGAGGTTGAAGGGCTCACCAAGGGCTTCGGCGATGAGCTTTTGATCGAGGATCTGTCGTTCAGGCTGCCGCCGGGCGGCATTGTCGGCGTCATCGGCCCGAACGGCGCCGGCAAGACGACGCTGTTCAAGACCTTCACTGGCCAGGAAAAGCCTGATGCGGGGTCGATCCGCATCGGCGAGACGGTCAAGCTCGGCTATGTCGACCAGAGCCGTGACGCGCTGGACCCGAACAAGACGGTGTGGGAAGAAATCTCCGGTGGCGCCGAAGTCATCAAGCTTGGCAAGCACGAGGTCAACAGCCGAGCCTATTGCTCGTCCTTCAACTTCCGTGGCGGCGATCAGCAGCAGAAGGTCGGCAACCTTTCGGGCGGCCAACGCAACCGAGTGCATCTGGCCAAGATGCTCAAAGGCGGCGGCAATGTGCTTTTGCTCGACGAACCGACCAACGACCTCGACACCGAGACGCTGAGCGCGCTCGAAGACGCGCTGGAAGCCTATGCCGGCTGCGCTGTCATCATCAGCCACGACCGCATGTTCCTCGATCGCATGGCGACCCACATGCTCGCCTTCGAGGGCGACGCGCATGTCGAATGGTTCGAAGGCAATTTCGAGGAGTATGAGAAGGACAAGCTTCGCCGCCTGGGCGCGGAGGCGGCGGCCCCGCACCGCATGACGCATAAGAGGCTGACGCGGTAAGGGCCGTTATTGCAGTGGCGGTTCCGGGTCGGCGACGACGGGATCGTCATCCAATTGGGATAGCCGGCTTGTCGCGCCGGTCATGGAAGGTGGCAACCGCCGCGAGGTCTTACCGTTGAACAGCCCAGCAAAGCCCGATTGGTCCGCCGCCCAATATTTGAAGTTCGAGGACGAGCGCACGCGTCCTGCGCGCGACTTGGTGGCGCAGGTGCCGGTCGACTTCCCCCGCAGGGTTGTCGACATAGGCTGCGGGCCGGGCAATTCGACGGAGCTTCTGGTCGCGCGCTGGCCGGATGCACAGGTGAGCGGCTTCGACACGTCTCCCGACATGATCGAGAAGGCTAGGGCACGCCTGCCCAATGTCAGCTTCGACCTTGCCGATGCCTCGACATGGGCGCCGGCTCAACCGGTCGATGTGATCTTCGCCAATGCCGTGTTCCAGTGGCTGCCGGAACATCCTGATGTCTTCCAGCGGCTGATGGGTTTTCTTGCGCCCGGCGGCGCGCTCGCCGTGCAGATGCCAGACAATATGGGCGAGGATTCCCACAGGCTGATGCGCGAGACTGCCGCCGAAATGCCGTTCGCAGCCAAGCTGAAAGGGGCGGCGCGCGCGCCGCTGCCGCCGGTGTCGTTCTATTATGATCTGTTGTCGCCGCTCTCGGACCGGCTCGACATCTGGCACACGGTCTATAACCATCCGCTGGCCGACGCCGGGGCGATCGTGGAATGGGTGAAGTCGACGGGCTTGAAGCCTTTTGTCGACCCGCTCGATGCGGACGAGAAGATGCTGTTCCTCGAAAGCTACACGGCCAAGATCGCCAAGGCCTATAAGAAGACCGCAAATGGCAAGGTGCTGTTGCGTTTCCCGCGCATTTTCATTGTCGCCAAGCGGGCTTGAACGACCAACGTCGATGAGGAGCCGGGGCAGTTCATGTGCAGCCGCGACGACGGCGCATGCTGGAACAACTCACAGACTAACACCAAACTGTGCGCATGGTGAGGGGACGCGGGAACCGGTTTAAGCTGGCATAAACCGGCTCAATGCGACAAGGGTTGCGCCGGGCCTCCCTTACGCCCACATCAAAGCCCCTGAACGCCTGCGGATGGGACGGACTGGACATGCATCGCGTCATCATCAGCGGTATCGGCGTCGAAATCCCCGAGCCTGAGATCAGCAATGAGGAACTGGTCGCCAGTTTCAACAGCTGGGTCGACACGGAAAACGCGCGCCGGTCGGGCACGGACCAGCCGCTGCTGCAGAAATCGGACAGCGACTTCATCGTCCACGCCTCGGGCGTGCGCAGCCGTCATGTGATCGAGCGCGAAGGCATACTCGACCCGACCCGTATGGCACCGCGCATTCCGGCGCGGCCGGACGATGCGCTGTCGCTGGAGGCCGAGTTCGGCATAGCTTCGGCCCGCAAGGCCCTCGATCATGCCGGGCTGAAGCCGTCCGATATCGATTTGGTGATCTGCTCGGCCTCGCACCACCAGCGGCCCTATCCGGCGATCGCCATCGAGATGCAGCAGGCCCTGGGCACCAAGGGGGCGGGCTTCGACATGGGGCTCGGCTGCTCATCCGCCGCGGCGGCACTTCACATGGCGGTCAATCTCGTGCGTGCGGGCGCCCACAAGCGCATCCTGGTGACGACGCCCGAGATCATCACCGGCCATCTCAATTTCCGCGACCGGCAGACGCATTTCATCTTCGGCGACGCCTCGGTGTCGATGGTGGTCGAAGGGCTGGCACTCGGCGAGAAACGGCCGGGACGTTTCGAAGTGCTCGACACGCGCATCTGGACGCAGATGTCGAACAACATCCGCACCAATCTCGGCTACCACACCCGCACCGCACAGGACGATCCCTACAGGATCGATCTGGAGGGCAATCTGATCAAGCAGGTCGGCAACAAGGTGTTCAAGGAAGTCACCGTCGCCGGGCACAAATTCATCGTGGAGTTCCTGGCCGAGCACGGCCTGACGCCGCAGGCGGTGCGACGCTTCTGGCTGCACCAGGCCAATGCGCGCATGAACGCCATGATCCTGAAACTCTCATTCGGCCACGAGGTCGATCATGACCGCGCGCCCATGGTGCTGGAGCGTCTCGGCAACACGGCGGGCGCCGGCGCCATCGTCGCGCTGTCGGAGAACCATGCCGACATGAAGGCGGGCGACTTCGGGCTGATCTGCGCTTTCGGCGCGGGGTATTCGATCGGCGGCGCGCTGCTGCGGATGCTGTAGGACGCGCTTGCCGCTTCAGGCCGGCGAAAAGGGAACGAGCATCGGCACGCGGCGCGCGTAGTCGTCATAGGCGGGCCCAAGCTCGCCGCGCAGGAAACTTTCCTCCAGCCTCGCCTTGATGACGATCCCGACAAGCAGCAGGGCGGCGCCCGCGACGCCCCATACCGTGCCCTTGACGGCCATAGTGGCGAGGACCGAAAGCAGCAGGCCCGTATAGATCGGATGACGGACAAGCGCGTAAGGGCCGGTGTCGATGATGCGATGATCGGCCTTGGCCGTTACCGTGCTGGACCACAGCCGGCCGAGATGCAGGCGGGCCCACCATGCAAAGGCGATGCCGATGGCGATCAGGGCGACGCAAATCCAGGCTTGGGTGAGCGTCGGCGTCCAGAGCCGAAGCCGACCCACATAGCCGTGCGCCGGAACGAACAGCAGGACGGTACCGGCGAGCCAGATAACCCGATATCGCGCCTCCGCCCTGAAATCCGCCCGCTTGCGCACGGGATCCGCCCATGAAGCGGCAAGGATCCACGATACCAGCCAGAACAACCAGAGCGCGGCAACGGCGTGTCCCACCTGCATGACCCGAACCTCCTCCCGATCTGGCGCCATCGTCTATGCCGGCGGCGCGGCGGCAATGCGGCGCGCTGAGGACCGCAACGGCGTTTCCGGTAAGAAAGTCGTGATCGGCATCAAACGGCGTGATCGGATCATCAGCGCTTTCGACTGGACCGCATTGCGCAGGGCCTCTAGACGAGACTGATGCAGGAAACCAACTTCGAGCTTTTTCCGGCGGACCTGACGGTCGACATCGTGCCGGGCCGCAGGCTGGCGGCAAGGGCGGTGGCGCTCTATGCCGCTCCGTTCGACCATTTCGAAACCAAGGCGGTCGAGAAATTGCAGTTGGGCTTCGACGGCATAGCGGGCGATTTTCATACCGGGATAACGCGACGCTCCGGCGGGCGCGAACCCTGGTATCAGCGCGGCACCGAGATGCGCAACGAGAGACAATTGTCGCTGGTGTCGGCGGACGAACTCGCGCTGGTCGCCGAACGCATGGGCCTCAAGGAGATCAAGCCTGAGTGGATCGGCGCCAATTTGCTGATCGAAGGGATACCGCATCTTTCGATGCTGCCATCCGGCTCGCTGCTGTTCTTCAAGGGCGGCGTGACGATCAAGATCGATGCCCAGAACAAACCATGCCGCGTCGCCGGGCAATCGATCGCCGAGCATGTCCGGGCGGCGGACCATGACGCCACCGCGCTGCTCTTTCCGAAAGTGGCCAAGCGGCTGCGGGGCCTTGTAGGCTGGGTCGAGAAGCCCGGAATCGTCAGGTCCGGCGAGGAAATCTCCGTGCGGGTGCCCGAGCAGTGGATTTATCGCGCCTGACGAGGTAGCCACGCCGCTCGAAACGGCGTGGCTGAGCGACCCGGACTAGGCCTTGCGGTTCTTGTTGGCGCCTTGCGCCATGACCGAAACATGGTCCCACTTTTCCCAGGTGGCGATGCGATTGGCGTATTCCTGCTTGATCATCGGCAGCCCGCCGTCGCCGAAGAATACTCTGAGAGGTGGCTCGGCCGCGTCGACGATCGCCAGCATCGCCGGTCCGGTGGCCTCGGGATCGCCGGCCACGGCGCGACTGCGGCGCTCCGCCATGGCAGCGCGGACGGGCGCATAGGCGTCCAGCGCTTTGGAGACCTTGGCCGACGGACCGGCCCAGTCGGTGGAGAAGCCGCCGGGCTCGACCAGCGTGACATGGATGCCGAACTCCGCGACCTCGAGGCTCAGCGACTGGCTGAAGGCTTCCAGCGCCCATTTCGAGGCGTGGTAGAGGCCAAGCGAGGCGAACGCATTGACGCCGCCGATCGACGAGATCTGGATGATGTGGCCGGAGCGCTGCGCCCGCATGATCGGCAAGGCGGCCTGGGTGACCCACAGCGCGCCGAACACATTGGTTTCGATCTGGTCGCGGGCTTCCTGCTCGCTGACCTCCTCGATGGCGCCGAAATGGCCATAGCCGGCATTGTTGACGACGACGTCGAGCCGGCCAAAGCGCTTGTGCGCCCCGGTGATTGCGGCATCGACGGCTTTCTTGTCGGTGACGTCGAGCTTTATCGCCGCGATGTTGTCGCCATACTTCTCGACGAGATCGGCGAGTACGCCGGCATCGCGGGCGGTTGCCGCGACGCGGTCGCCGCGGGCGAGCGCGGCCTCGGCCCAGACGCGGCCAAAACCTTTCGACGATCCGGTGATGAACCAAACCTTGTTTGTCATGATGAAGTCCTTGCCCGTGCAAGCTGGAATTTTTTCAGAGATAAGTGGAGGCCTCTCCGCTTTGTGCCATATACGGTGCGTCCCGCGACTTTCCAGAGGCGGTGGCGGAATTATTTGGACGCGAGCGGCGACCGGTCAGGGGTAGCGTACAGCGCTCGACCAGGCCGGATCCTTATGCTTGTCCCAATAGAGCGCCATCAGTCGGCCGGTAATCGCGCCGGGCCTGCCGTCCGCGACTGGGCTGCCGTCGATCATCGTGACCGGCATGATGCCGCCGGCGGTAGAGGTGATGAAGACCTCGTCGGCCTCGCGCAATGCCGCGACACTGACGTCCGCCGGGGTGGCGAAGAGGCCTTCCAGCGCACAGAGATCGAAGACAGTGCGGCGGGTTATGCCGGGTAGCACTCCGATCGCTGGCGTCGAGAGCTTGTTGTCCTTGATACAGAAGACGTTGAAGCCCGGACCTTCGGCGACATTGCCGTTGAAGTCGAGAATGAGCGCTGTCTCGGCGCCGCGGTCATAGGCATCGTAAAGGCCGCGCACCAGGTCGAGCCAGTGGTAGTTCTTGATCGCCGGGTCGATCGAGGCCGGCGGAATGCGCACCTTGTCGCTGATGGCGACATTGAGGCCGCGCTGTAACTGCTCGGGATTGGCGACCGAGCCGAACGGCACGGCAAACGCCATGAAGCGGTTGATCGCCTGGCGCGGATCGCGGCTGAAAGTAGGGGAAGCGCCGCGCGTGCACAACATTTCGACATAGGGGGCGCTGTGTCCCGACAGTGCCACGCAATTGTGCAGGATCTCCGTCACGCCATCGCGGTCGAACGGGATCGTCATGCGCAATTTCTCCAGTCCGCCGAAGAAGCGGTCGAGATGCAGGTCAAGCCGGAAGAAACAGCCGTTCCAGACATGCACCGTGTCGTAAGTGGCATCGGAATGCAGGAATCCCCAATCCAGCACCGAGATCTTGGCCTGCGACATCGGCAGGTACTGGCCGTCGAGGAAGGCGATGCCGTCGGGATAAGCATGCGGGTCGACGTGGCGGTCGCTCACCACAGGCAGCGGCCGTGTATCCTGTGCGGTCTGGCTCATCGGCACCTCCTTGCATCACAGGCTATCGGTGTCAGGCAGAGGGCATAGAGCCAGTCATCCGGCGTCGTTCGTCCTCGAAGTGAAAAGCTGCCAGCCATGCTACCGAGCGCCGTGCCGGACTGGCAACAGCTTCAATCATCCTCGTCGTCGGCGTCGAGCAGGCGGGTGGCGCGCCAGCGGGTAAGTACGACATTGGTCTGCTCGATGACGAAGAAACGCGCCGAGTCGCGGTCATAACCTTCGGCGAGCAGCTTTTCGTAGTCGGTATGGGCGTGGCGGATATGGGCAACCGTCGCCAGCCACACGGCAATGGTCGGCGGCAAGGTCTTCATGTGGACGGAGCCGGCATCCGCTCGGATCTTCTCCATATCGGCATAGGGCGCCAGCGGCAGAAGCGCGGTCAACGCCTTGGCGACGGCGCGCCGACGGCCGGTCGGCGCCTTCATCATTCGTCGCGCCCTTCGATGGTCGCCTCGGCAAAGGCATCGGTCGATGCGAAATAGGGTTTTATGTCGACCACCGGGGTGCCGTCGAGCACGTCGATGGCGTCGATCTCGATGCGCCCGGTGGCGAGGTCGAGCGCAACCAGTTTCGCCACATGCAGGCCGATCGGGTTCGGTCGGGCAGGGGAGCGCAGGCCGAATACGCCTTTTGCTTCAGCCGCATGGCGCGGTTTCTGCACGATCAGAGTCCGCGGCGCGTGGTGGAGCCACGACAGGATGACGAGATGGCTGGTGCGCTCCAGCCCTTGCAGGCCGGCGCGGTAGGGCGGGTCGATTGTCAGTGCTGCCGGCTGCCCGGTCTCGCGCGCCGCGCGCATGTTCTTGGGGCAGGTTTCGCGCGTCGTCCATGGTGAGGCGATACGGCCGATGAAGACGACGCCGCCATCCGCCGGCATCAGCGCCGGATCGATCTCGAGCCTTTTTTCACCCTCCCGCACCTCAAACATCTCACGCCGCCCGGTCATTTTATCCATCTTTTTGTTGACGCATGTCTTGCCCTGAAACCGCTACACATTTTTAGGCGCGACATGCACCGAGAAATCACGCCTGCGGCATTTTCTTGTCCGGAAGCGACATAGCGCTTGCAAGGCTGTGAAAATCGACATAAACATATGTTTATATCTTTTTCAAAGAGAATACGCTTATGCATGTCGCGCTCGACACCATGGTGGACACATTGAAGGCGGCGGCCGAATCGAGCCGCTTGCGCATACTGGCGCTGCTGTCGCGCGGTGATCTCACCGTGTCCGATCTTACCGAGATTCTCGGCCAGTCGCAGCCGCGCGTGTCGCGGCACCTGAAGCTGCTCCTGGAGGCCGGGCTGATCGGCCGTTACCAGGAGGGGTCGTGGGCTTTCTTCCGGCTGTCGGATACGGATTCCGCGCGCGACTTCGTGCTGCGGCTGGTCGCCGGCATTCGCGGCGCCGATCCGCAGGTCGAGCGCGATCTCGAGCGGCTGGCCTCGGTCAAGCGCAAGCGGCAGGACCGCGCGGCGGAGTATTTTTCGCAGAACGCGGCAAGCTGGGACCATATCCGCTCCCTGCACGTGCCTGACCGTGCGGTCGAGGCAGCGCTCATGAAGCTCGTCGGCAAGCGGCCGTTCCAGTCGATGCTCGATCTCGGCACCGGCACCGGACGCCTCTTGGAGATATTCTCGCCGCTCTACCGGCGCGGCATCGGCATCGACATGTCGCGCGAGATGCTGACCGTCGCGCGCGCCAACCTCGACAAGGCCGGCGTCTCCAATGCTCAGGTGCGGCAGGGCGACATCTTCTCGCCGCCGGTCGAGCGCGACACCTTCGATCTCGTCACCATCCATCAGGTGCTGCATTATCTCGACGATCCTGCGCGCGCCGTCCATGAGGCGGCGCGGCTGCTGCGCCCTTCCGGACGGCTGGTGATCGTCGATTTCGCGCCGCATACCCTGGAATTCCTGCGCGACGAGCACGCGCATATGCGCCTCGGCTTTTCCGACCGGCAGATCGGCGAGTGGTTCTCCGAAGCGGGCCTTGATCTCGAAGATGCCCAGGAGTTCGAGCCGCGCGGCGGCACCGAGGCCAGGCTCACGGTCAAGCTCTGGCTTGGCCGCGACCGGCGCCTGCTGATCGCCGATCCTGCCAATGACAGCCAGCAGACCAAAGTGAGTTCGATAGGGGAAATCGCCTGATGAACCAGTTCCGCTTTTCCCGCCGCCCCGACATTGGCGACAAGGTCAGGGTTTCCTTCGAATTCTTCCCGCCAAAGTCCGACGAGATGGAAGCGAGGCTGTGGGACACGGTCACCCGACTGGAACCGCTGAAGCCGAAATTCGTCTCGGTGACCTATGGCGCCGGCGGTTCGACTCGGGAGCGCACGGCACGCACCGTAGGCCGCATCCTGAAGGAGACCAGCCTGACGCCGGCAGCGCACATGACCTGCGTCGACGCCCCGCGCCCTCAGGTCGATGCGGTGATCCAGGAATTCGCCGAGATGGGTGTGAAGCGGTTCGTCGCTCTGCGCGGTGATCCGGCCGCGGGCGTCGGCACCGCCTATCGTCCGCACCCGGACGGCTATGCCAATGGCGCCGAGCTGGTCGGTGCGCTGAAGAGCGCCGGCGATTTCGACATCTCGGTCTCGGCCTATCCGGAAAAGCATCCGGAAAGCCCCGACTTCGCCACCGACATCGACATGCTGAAGCGCAAGGTCGATAATGGCGCGACGCGGGCGATCACCCAGTTCTTCTTCGACAACGATCTCTACGAGCGCTATGTCGAGCGCGCGCGTCGAGCCGGCATCTACATTCCGATCGTGCCGGGCATCCTGCCGGTGCACAATTTCACCCAGGTCGCCAATTTCTCGGCACGTTGCGGCGCGCTGGTGCCGGCATGGCTGGCCGAACGTTTCGACGGCCTGCAGAATGATCCGCAGACGCATGCGTTGGTCGCGTCGGCGGTGGCGGCCGAGCAGGTGCTGGATCTGGTCGAGCGGGGCGTGGGCGATTTCCACTTCTATACGATGAACCGGGCCGACCTCGTCTTTGCCGTCTGCCACATGATCGGCATCCGCTCGCATGAGGCGGAAGTGGCTGGCTCCGCAGCCGCCTGAACCGGGCTTGAGATGCAGAAAGGCCGGGTAAAAACCCGGCCTTTCAAACTGGTTGATTATTGGGTGCTGGTCTTCCCCGTTTTTGGCGGGTTCAGGGAAGAACGCCTATAATGAGGGCGCCGATGAATGCAAACGCAGCACAGATCATCAATGCGTTGATTGGCCTCGTAAGTCCCATGACATAGCCTCCTCTTAAAGAGCTATGGCCGGAGTCTAGGGTCATTTGTGCCACAGGCAAGCGGAAAATGTGCTGCATTGCGACGCGATTGTGGAGTTTGCGACCTCGTTTTCGCCGTTAGGCGTTGAAACTTCTAGGCAAAAATCAGATACGAACCTGTGAATAAATTATGGCGGCTTCGTGTCGTTGGCATGTCATGGCAGCGCTACCCTGCGGATGAACAGGCGCCCGTCTATCGTCACCAGGCCGAAACCGATCAGCATCATGCCGCCGATTTCGAACAATTCCAGCCGCTCGCCGAGGAACAGGAAACCGAGCAGCATGGCACTCACCGGCACGATCAGCGTCACCAGGGAGGCGTTGGTGGCGCCGGCCGAGGCGACGAGATTGAAATAGAGGATATAGGCGAAGGCGGTGGACAGCAGCGCGAGCGCCAGCACCGCCGCCCAGACCGGCGCCGAGGCCGAGAGCAGGCCGGCGGGACCGTGCGCAAGCAGCACGACCGGGATCATGATGACGGTCGAGGCGGTCAGCTGCCCGGTGGCAATGACCGGCGAGGGCACGCCCTTGAAGCGGCGGGCGACCATCAGTGCGACGCCGTAGGACAACGATGCCCCGATCAGCGCGAATTTGGCCCAGACCGGGCCGCCGAGGCCGGCAACCAGGCCGGGGCCGATCATCACAGCCGTGCCGGCGACGCCAAGCGCAATGCCGGCCAGCTTGTTCCAGGAGAGCTTCTCGTCCGATGTCAGGGCGTTGGCGAGGATCAGCGTCCAGAACGGCGTGGTCGCATTGAGCACCGAGGCGACGCCGGCGCCAAGCTCGGTCTGGCCGGCGAAGATCAGCGAAAAAGGTACGACGTTGTTGGTGACCGCGAGCAGGAAGAACAGGCCGGCATGAGGAAGGGCAAGGCGGAAGGATGGGCCGCGCAGGAAGAGATAGAGCTGTAAAGCGAGTGCCGCGATGGCGACGCGAAACAATACCAGCACCAGCGGGTTAAGCTCCGCCACGGCAATGCGGGCGAAGAAAAAGGAGCCGCCCCAGATCGCGCCGAGCAGCAGAAGCTGCGCCCAGTCCTTGAGCGCCATCGGTCGGCGCGGTGCTGATGTCGCGGCTATTGCCATGTGATGCGTCCTCCCCGGACGGCCGAATGCAAGCAGCCAGACAGAAGCCATATCGGGTTCGCAGGCAAGAACCACCCGAAACCTGCCCGATGGCCTGTCTCCCCTGACAAAGCCTAGCGCCCTGCCGTCAGGCGCACGAGACACAGAATTGTTTTCATTGGTCGCTAGCTTGGATTAATTGTGCGCAGGCTAGGTCAAGGATTCGTCCATGCAGCGATTCGAGAATGCCCGCGAGGCGGCACTGGCGCTTCGCCCGGACGATCCGGTCTACTGCTTCCGCCCGCAGGTGCTGAAGGCCGATGCCTTGCAGTTCATGGGCATGTTCCCCGGCAAGACGGCCTATGCGGTCAAGACCAATGGCGAGCAGATCGTGCTGAAGACGCTGGTCGAGGCCGGTGTCTCCGCCTTCGACGTGGCCTCGCCCGGCGAGTTCGCCGCCGTGCGCGCGGTCTCGGCCGATGCCGAGATGCTCTACATGCATCCCGTCAAGGCGCAGTCGGACATCAAGCTGGCGCTGGAGAAATACGGCATCCGCGTCATTGCGCTCGACCACGAGGACGAGATCACCAAACTGACGCGGGTGGTCAGGGCACTCGACATTGACCCGGGCGCAATCAGCGTGTTCGTTCGAGTGCAGACCAAGGGCCATGCGGCTTACGAGCTGTCGAAGAAGTTCGGCGCCGGGCCTGCCTATGCGGTCGAGCTCGCCGAGCGGCTGAACCGTACCGGCTACAAGGTCGGCCTGTGCTTCCATGTCGGCAGCCAGATCGAGGACCCCGACACCTACGAAAGGGCATTGGCTTCCGCCGATTGGGTGCGCAACCGGCTGACCTTCGACCTGGCCGGTCTCGATGTCGGCGGCGGTTTTCCGGCCGAATACGGGCATGATCCCAACCGCAAGCAAGTCGCGATGCCGTCGCTCGGCCAGATCATGTCGCGGCTTTCTGGAGACCTCAAGGAATACCAGTTCGACCAGATGCCGCTGGTGGCCGAGCCCGGCCGGGTGATCGTGGCGCGCTGCCTGTCGCTGATCGTGCGGGTGCTTTTGCGCAAGGGCAAGCGGCTCTACATCAATGACGGCATCTGGGCGTCGCTGTCGGATTCATGGACCGGCAAGATCACGCTGCCGGCGCGCTTCATTCCCGATCCGGCGATCCGCACGCGCAATGGCGACGAGAAAACCATCGTGCCGTTCAAGGTCTGCGGCGCGACCTGCGATTCCGTCGACATATTGTCGCGGCCGTTCTGGCTGCCGGAAACCGTCGACACCGGCGACTGGATCGAGATCGGCCATATCGGCGCCTATTCGCTGTCGCTGAGAACCCGTTTCAACGGCTTCTATCCCGACACTTTCGTCGAGGTGGCGACGTCCTTCGACGAAGGCGACGCGCCGGTGGGATTGGCGAGTCTGGAGACGATGGCGGATTAAGTAGGGAGTAGGGAGTAGGGAGTAGGGAGTAGGGAGTAGGGAGTAGGGAGTAGGGAGTAGGGAGTAGGGAAATGGCTCCGTCACTACTTACTACTCACAGCTTCGCTAAAAGCTCCGGCGTCGGCCAGCCGTCCACGGGCAATCCCAGCCGCGTCTGCTCCTTGCGGATCGCTTCGCGGGTGTTGGTGCCCAGGATCCCGTCGACCGTGCCAACATCATAGCCCTTGGCCTCCAGTTTGGTCTGCAAAGCCTTCATCTGCTCGTTGTTGAGGCCTGGTTCAGGATTGCGCGGGTCGATCGGTGGCGCGCCGGCAAGCCGCGCGGCAAGATTGGCCGCGGTCAGCGCGTAGGTGAAGGACTGGTTCCATTCGA